>CAVSDS010000001.1:0-224948 GCA_963726885.1 uncultured Actinomycetota bacterium
CGTACTCCTCGAGCTCCTGCCGGATGGCGTCGTCGAGCGGCGGGGCCTCGTAGGCCTCGAGGGTGTCCTGGTAGATCTTCTCGGCCCGGTGAGCGGCGTCGATGCCGCCGCCACGCATCCAGCGCTCGTAGTTCTCGGAGGAGGAGAGCAGCGGCCGGTAGAAGCACGTCCGGAATCGCTCCATCGTGTGCGCCGCACCGAGGAAGTGACCTCCGTGGCCGACCTCCTCGTGGGCTCCGAAGGCCATCGACTCCTCGCTGATCTCCAGAGGCGTGAACTCGGCCTGCATCATCTGCAGGATCTCGATGTCGACGATGAACTTCTCGTACCCGGCCACCAGGCCACCCTCGAGCCAGCCGGCCGAGTGCATCACCCAGTTGGCGCCGGCGAGGAACGTCGGCAGCATCGTCATCAGGGCCTCGTAACCCGCCTGGGCGTCGGGAACCTGCGATGACGTGAGTCCGCCACCGGTGCGGAACGGGAGGCCGAAGTGCCGCGCGATCTGGCCGGTGCAGAGCAGGCCGATGCCCGACTCGGGTGTGCCAAAGGTCGGTGAGCCGGACTGCATGTCGATGTTGGACAGGAACGACCCGAAGATCACCGGCGTGCCGGGCCGGATGAGCTGGGAGAGCGCGATGCCCGAGAGCGCCTCGGTGATCTGCTGCACCAGTGCCGCCGGGATGGTGACCGGCGACATCGCGCCCATGAGGATGAACGGGGTGAGCACGACGGGCTGGCCGGCGGCGGAGTACTCGAACTGGGCCTCGAGCATGCGGTCGTCCCAGCGGAGGGGCGAGTTGCAGTTGATCAGCGAGATCGTGGCGGGCGTCTCCTCGATCTTGTCGCGGCCGCCGAACAGGATCGAGCCCATCGCGATGGTGTCGGCGGCGTTGACGCCCGACACGACGTTGCCCATGTAGATCTTGTCGGTCAGCGTCTGCAGCGCGTAGGTCATGTCGAGGTGGCGGCTGTCGAGCGGGGTGTCGTTCGGCTCGCAGATGATGCCGCCGGCGGAGTCGAGCACCGAGTAGCTCTGCGCGAGCTTGGTGAAGTTGCGGAAGTCGTCCATCGTGGCATCGCGGCGCACTTCTCCCTGGCGCACGAACGGCGGGCCGTAGACCGCGCCGAAGGCCATCGAGTCGCCGCCGATGTGGACGTTGTTCTCCGGGTTGCGCGCCTGGACGTCGAACTCGCGGGGCGCCTTGGCCACCTGCTCGAGCACGAAGTCGGGGTCGAGGAAGACGGTGTTGTCCTCGACCTTCTGCCCCGCCTGGCGGAACAGCTCGAGGGCGCGCTCGTCCAGGAACTCCACGCCGATCTCGGTCATGAGCTTCCGCCACCCGGTGTCGAGGGTCGCCATCGCGTCCTCGGAGAGCACTTCGTAGCGGGGCATCCGGTTGGTGAACATCAGTCCTCCTGAATCGACACGCGCACCGCGATTCAGGCGAATACTTGACCTGCGCGGCTTCCAGCCTCACGATATGAGAATAGAGTTCCACATCATGGAACCAAGTACAACGCACTCCGTCCTTTGAGGGAAAACATCATGGCCACGTCGACCAGCACGGGAACGCAGGCGATCGACCGCGCCGTGTCCCTGGTGGCGACGGTGGTCAAGGCCGATGAGCCCCTGACCTTCCCCGAGCTCCAGGCCGAGGGCGGCCTGGCGAAGTCGACGACGTCACGGTTGCTCGCCGCCCTGGAACGCACGGAGCTCCTGGAGCGCAACGAGGACGGCGCCTATGTCGCCGGCCCGCTGTTCTGGCTCTACGCCACCCGTCACGATCCGTGGGACGAGCTGGTGCGCATCGCCGGCCCCACCATGGAGCAGATCGGTGACGACACCCGCGAGACCGTCAACCTGTCGGTGACCCGTGGCGACCGCGTCGTCCAGGTCGCGCAGGTCGACTCCACGTACATGCTCGGCACGAAGGACTGGACCGAGGCCGACGTGCCGGTGCACGCCTCGGCGCTCGGCAAGGTGATGGCCGCCTACGGCACCCTCGAGCTCGGCTCCGGCCCGCTCGAGCGGATCACGCCGAACACCATCACCGACCCCGCCGCGCTCCGGCGCGAGCTGGCCACGGTGGTGCGCAACGGCTGGGCCAGCACGATCGACGAGCTCGAGATCGGTCTCACCGGCGTCGCTGTGCCCGTGCACGGCGTCGACGGCGAGGTCGTCGCCGCGCTCGGCGTCTCGGGCCCCAACACACGTCTCGAGGACCGGATCGACGAGATCGGTCGAAAGCTCGACGAACGGGCGAAGCAGCTGTCCGGGCTGCTTCGTCGCGGAACCCACAAGAGAGGTGCGGCATGACGCCAGAGGAGATCCTGCAGGGACTGTACGACGAGACCCTGGTCGGCAACGCGCCACGCGTGCTCGAGCTGACCGGTGAGGGGCTCGCGCTGCAGATGGAGCCACAGACCCTGCTCTTCGACGCCCTGATCCCGTCGCTGGAGGAGGTGGGCGCGCGGTTCGAGCGCGGTGACTTCTTCGTCCCCGAGATGCTGATCGCCGGCCGCGCCATGGCCGGGGCCATGGAGGTGCTCCGGCCGCTGCTGGCCGAGACCGGCGTGCAGACGATCGGCAAGTTCCTCATGGGCACGGTCAAGGGCGACGTGCACGACATCGGCAAGAACCTCGTCAACATCATGCTCGAGGGCGCCGGCTTCGAGGTGATCGACCTCGGCGTGCAGGTGGCGCCGGAGAAGTTCATCTCGGCGATCGAGGAGCACGAGCCGGACATCGTCGGCTTCTCCGCGTTCCTCACCACCACCATGCCGATGTTCAAGGCCAACATGAACGCGCTGGAGAAGGCGGGCATGCGCAATGACGTCATCGTGATGGTCGGCGGAGCGCCGGTCACGCAGGAGTACGCCGACGCGGTCGGGGCTGACGGCTATGCGGCCGACGCGTCCGCCACGGTCAAGAAGGCCAAGTCCCTGCTCCAGGAGAAGCGCGAAAAGGTGCTGGCGTGATGGCGGCAGAACATCTCGAGACCGTCCTGCGCGGCGCCGGCGGTGAGGTCGTCATCGGCCACGACCGGCCGTTCTGCCTGATCGGCGAGCGCATCAACCCGACCGGCCGGCGCATCTTCCAGGAGCAGCTGCGTGCCGGCGACCTCTCGGCGATCGAGCGTGACGTCAAGGCGCAGGTCGAGGGTGGCGCCGACGTGCTCGACGTCAACATGGGCGTGCCGCTCACCGACGAGGCCGACCTGCTCGCCCGGGCGATCACCCTGGTGCAGGAGCTGACCGACAAGCCGATCTGCATCGACTCCTCGGTCGTCGAGGCGCTCGAGGCCGGGCTGGCCGTCTACCAAGGACGTGCCCTGGTCAACTCGATCACCGCCGAGGACGAGCGGATGGAGCAGATCCTCCCGCTGGTCAAGAAGTACGACGCCGCGGTGATCGCCCTGCCCAACGACTCCGACGAGATCCCGATGGAGTCGGGGAAGAGGCTGGTGCTCACCCGCAAGATCTTCGAGGTCGCCACCACGGAGTACGGCATCGCCGCGGCCGACATCCTCATCGATCCGTTGGCGATGCCGATCGGCGCCGACCAGAGCGTGGCCAACACGTTCTTCACGACGGTGCGCGCGATCCGCGACGAGTTCGGCGCGAACATGACGTGCGGTGCGTCCAACACCTCCTTCGGGATGCCCGGACGTCACCAGATCGGCGCCGCGTTCCTGCCGATGGCCATGACGGCCGGCCTCACCAGCGCGATCATGGACACGCGCACGCCCGAGATCGTCGAGGCGGTCAAGGCGGCCGATCTCCTGCTGGGCCACGACGAGTGGGGCGGCAACTGGATCGCCGCGCACCGGGCCCGGCAGGCACGCGAGGCAGCCGCATCGAGCGCATGAGAGAGGACGCGGACTTCGAGATCGCCGAGGGTCCCACCGGGGACCTCGCGCGTGAAGGTCTCCGCGAACCCCACGAGGCGGACCAGGCGACCCACGACGGCACCGGTCGCGTCCAGCTCGCGTTCACGGTTCAGCAGAAAGGCGATGCTCCCTCGACTGAGCCCCCTTCTGTCCAGCGGAGCGTCAGAGTGCCGCCGGGCGTCACCGTCTTCGACGCCGCTTCGTGGAACGGCATCGCGATCGACTCCACGTGCGGAGGCCACGGCACCTGCCACAAGTGCAAGGTGAAGATCGAGGGCGACGCGCTGCCGATCACGCGGCACGACGTCAAGACGTTCAGCACCGAGCAGATCGCCGAGGGGTGGCGACTCGCGTGCCTGGTCAACGCGACCCGCGACCTGAAGGTCGACGTCCCGCCGCTGACGACACGCCCCAAGGCGGCGACGGTCGGCGTCGGCCGTCAGGTCATCCTGCGGCCGGCGCTGCAGAAGCGTTACGTCGAGCTCGAGGAGCCGACGCTGGTCGACCAGCGCACCGATCTCGACCGACTCCGAGATGCCATCGACGACCTCGAGTTCACCGTCGACCTCCACGCACTGCGCCGGCTGCCCACCGTGATGCGGCCGGACTTCAAGGTCACGGCCGTCGTCGTGGACGAGGTGCTCATCGACGTCGAGGCCGGCGACACCACCGACAAGCGCTACGCGATCGCCTTCGACCTCGGCACCACGACGGTCGTCGCCACGCTGCTCGACGTCGGCACCGGCACGCCGGTCGCGGTCGCCTCGATGCTGAACAAGCAGCAGCCGTACGGCGGCGACGTCATCACCCGCATCAGCGCCACGATGATGGATCCCGAAGCGCTCGGCCGGCTGTCGACGGCTGCGGGGGAGACGCTGCAGGAGCTTGCCCTCCAGGTCTGCACCGAAGGCGGCGTCGACCCCCAGACGGTCTACGAGGTGGCCCTCGCCGGCAACGCCACGATGACCGCACTCGCGTTGGGCATCGACCCCGAGCCTCTGGGCGTCGCGCCGTTCGTGATGTCGACCTCGCAGCCGCGATCAGTGCTGGCCGCGGAGCTCGGCCTGTCGCTGCACCCGCGGGCGCGAGCGGCATTGTTCCCCGCGCTCGGTGCCTACGTCGGCGGCGACATCGTGGCGGGCATGCTCGCCACCGGCATGGATCGCGACCAGCGCACGCGCCTGTTCATCGACGTCGGCACCAACTGCGAGATCGTGCTCAGCGACGGAGACACCATCCTCGCCACGGCGGCACCGGCCGGCCCGGCCTTCGAAGGTGGCGCGATCCGCTGCGGCATGCGGGCCGCCGACGGCGCGATCGAGGTCATCAAGCTGGACCCGGCGGCCGATCAGCCGGTCGAGCTGGGCGTCATCGGGGACGTCGAGCCGATGGGCATCTGCGGCTCGGGACTCGTCGACGCGGTCGCCGAGCTGGTGAAGGTCGGCCTGCTCGACGCCTCCGGCCGCTTCATCCCCGAGGAGGACGCGGCCGCGTCCGCGCCCGCGTTGGCCGACCGGCTGACGAAGATCGGGGAGGAGCGCGTCTTCGTGCTGCACCGCCCGACTCCGGACACGGATCCGTCCGAGTGCGTCTACCTCTCCCAGCGCGACGTCCGCGAGCTGCAGTTCGCCAAGGCAGCCATCTCCACCGGGTGGTCGCTGCTCCTCGAGGACCTGGGCCTGGAGCACCGCGACGTGCAGCAGGTGCTGCTGGCCGGGTCGTTCGGCAGCTACCTGTCGCCGGCCTCCGCGGTGCGGATCGGCCTGGTGCCACAGCTACCGGTGCTGCGCATCGTCGCGGCCGGCAACGTGGCCGGTGAAGGTGCGAAAATGGCCCTGCTGTCCCTGCGCGAGCGCCAGGGTGCGGACGTCCTGCTGGAGGAGGTGCGCTATGTCGAGCTCTCCGATCGTCCGGACTTCCAGGATGCCTTCGTCGAACAGCTCGGGTTCTGACGCTCCTCCCGAGGCGGCGCGGATCGCGCTGATCGCCTGCGGTGCGATCGCCCAGCCGTCGGCGGAGATCAGCGAGCGGCACGCGTGGCCGGTCGACGTCCACCCCCTGCCGCCCCTGCTGCACAACCAGCCACAGAAGATCGCCGGCGAGGTCCGGGCTCTGGCCGAGCGTCTGCGCGACAGCTACGGACGCGTGGTCGTGGGCTACGCCGACTGCGGCACGTACGGCGCGCTCGACGAGGTATGCGCCGACCTCGGGCTGGAGCGGCTCCCCGGCCTGCACTGCTACGACGTGTTCGCCGGGCCGTCCCGCATCGAGACGTTCTTCGAGAAGCAGCCGGGCACGTACCTGCTCACCGACTTCCTGGTCCGCTCGTTCGCCCGCACGGTGGAGAAGGAGCTCGGGCTGGACCGCTGGCCCATGCTGCGCGACGACTACTTCGGCTCGTACACGCGCGTCGTCTGGCTGGCTCAGCAACCCGACGCCGAGCTGCAGGCCCTTGCGCAGGATGCCGCCGATCGGATCGGTCTTCCGCTCACCACCGTCGAGACCGGGACGCAGGGTCTCGAGCGCGCCCTGGAGGACCTGATCGCCTGAGGACATGGTCTCGATACACCCCGCTCGTTCCTCGCGGGGCACTCGACCACCGGTGGTTGAGTAGCGCCGAAGAACCAGCGCTGGGGGCACCTCCCGCGAGCGCTGGCGAGCGGGGGAATCGAAACCACGTCAGTGGCTGAGCCGCTCGATCATCGACGTGCGCCAGTCCTCGGTCTCGGCGATCTGGTTGAAGCTGAAGACGTGGAGCCCTTCGACGAGCGCGCTTGGCGGAGTGACCGACGGGGCGACCTGCTCGAGGAAGCGCTCGCCGGTGAAGCCGCCCGGCGCGGCCAGGCCGGCGAACAGCCGCTTGTTCTTGGCCAGGAACTTGGTGGACTCACCAACGCCGATCTTGGTCGCCATTCCCAGCAGCTTGGTGCGGTCGATCGGGCCGGGCAGCCCGACCAGCAGCGGCAGGGTGATGCCGCGCGTGCGCATCCGGGCCAGCCAGGTCGCGAACACCTTGGGGTCGAACGTGAGGTTGCTGACGATGTGCGTGGCGTAACGACGCTTGTCCCACATCGCCTGGATCGTGAGGTCGTCGTTGATGCTGGGATGCGACTCGGGGTAGCCGGTGATGCCGACGTGCGAGAACGGCGAGCCGAGCTCACGCAGGTCCTCGAGCAGCCCCAGCGCGTCGGGGTAGTTGCCCACCGTCTCCGCGTCGCCGCCCGGGACGAAGACGGTCGTGATGCCGGACGCGGTGAGTCGCGCGCAGATCTCCTCCAGCTCGTCGCGGCCACTCACCATGCGGGCGGCGATGTGCGGCACCGCGGTGTATCCCGCCTTGCCCAGTCGCTCGGCGAGGTCGAAGGTGGCGTCCAGGCCCTTGGACGGAGACGCAGTGATGGTGACGGTGCGGTCGACCGGCAGGTGGGCCAGCACCTTGTCCTCGGTGCTGGGTGTGGGCAGCACCTCGTAGCGCGCCTGCTGGAGCAGGCCGATCAGGGCCTGCTTGACCTCGGACCTGTTGCGCATGAGGCAACTCGTTTCGTGATACGCACCGACTAGTCATGAGCCTAGACCCGGCAGGGCTCTGCGGAGAAGAGGCGCGGGCCAGAACTTTGCCCGGTGGCTCAGCGTCTAGAGGGCCCGCGTCAGGCCGCCGTCAACCGGGAGCATCACGCCGGTGAGGTAGCCGGACGCGGGGGAGAGCACGAATGCGGCAGTCCGGCCGAACTCCGCCGGCTCGCCGTACCGCCGCAGTGGGATGCCGGCCAGCTGCGCTTCCTTGCTGGCGGCCGCGTCGCCGGACATCGCGTCGAGCTCCTGCACACGTTCGGTGTCGACGCGGCCGGGCATGAGGCCGTTGACCCGGATGCCGCGCGGTCCGAGCTCGTCGGCCAGGGTCTTGGCGGCCATGGCGAGGCCGGGACGAAGTCCGTTGGAGATGCCCAGGTTGGGGATCGGGGACTTGACCGACGTCGAGAGGACGAACGCGATCGAGCCGCCTGCGCCGAGGGCGTCGGCGACCGTGGTGGCCAGCCGGAACGCACCGAGCACCACTGACTCGAATGCAGCTCGCCACTGGTCGTCGGTGCTCGAGAGGATCGGGCCGGCTGCCGGACCGCCGACACTGATGAGCGCGCCGTCGAGGCGACCGAACGTGTCGACTGCCGCCGCGACCAGTCGAGCGGGTGTGTCGGCATCGGCGTTGTCGGCAACCACACCTGTGGCGGATGGCCCGAGGGCGTCGACGGTGGCGTCGACCGACTCCTGGGAGCGGGAGGAGATCACGACGCGGGCGCCCTCGGCGACGAGCACCTCGGCGGTCGCGCGTCCCAGCCCGCGGGTTCCTCCGGTGACGATGTACGTGTGGTCGGCGAGCCCGAGATCCATGGCGTCAGCCTACGACCGAACGAGCGCGGGCTCCTGCTCGGCCGGGACGGTGAGGGTGCCGGCGAGGGCCGTGAGTGCGCCGGGCACGATTCGATACCAGGCCCAGGTGCCGCGGCGCTCGCGCTCGAGCAGACCGGCCTCGACGAGGGTCTTGAGGTGGTGGCTGACGGTGCCCTGCGAGAGGTCGAGCGCAGCGGTGAGGTCGCACACGCACGCCTCACCGGCGTCGGCGGACGAGACCAGGTGGAGCAGCTGCACCCGGGCCGGGTCGGCGAGCGCCTTGAACCCGGACGCCACGCGGGCGGCCTCGTCGCGATCGAGCGGACGCGCGCTCGTGGAGCAGCAGATCGGCGTGAGCAGCTCGAGCTCGCGGGTCATGGATGTCTCCCTTGCATTGACATCAATCAATATATACCGTATTGCTTGCATTGATCAACATCGATTCAAGGAGGCGACCATGGACGAGTGCGACGAGACCTGCTGCCCGTGCTGAGTTCCGACACGAGAACGGCGCATCCTGGCGCCACGAGGGCGGTGCTCGCCGAGGCGGTGGGCACCGCCACCCTCCTCATGGCCATCGTCGGCTCCGGCATCGCCGCCGTGGGTCTGACCGACGACATCGGGCTGCAGCTGGTGATCAACGCCATCGCCACCGTGGCGGTGCTGGGCGTTCTCGTGGCGGTCGCACTTCCGATCAGCGGTGGCTCCTTCAACCCTGCGGTGACGCTGGCCGATGTCGTCCAGCGCAACGTCTCTCCTCGGCGTGGAGCCGCCTACCTGGCCGCCCAGGTGGGCGGCGGTGTGCTCGGCACTGTCGTCGCGCACCTGATGTTCGAGCAGGACGCCGTGTCGTGGTCCGACGCGGACCGTGGCGGGTGGGGGCGCCTCCTGGGCGAGCTGGTGGCGACGGCCGGACTGGTCGCCGTCATCACGCTGGTCGATCGGGCGATCCTGCCACTCGTCGTGCCGGCCTGGATCCTCGGCGCCTACCTGTTCACCTCGTCGACGTCGTTCGCCAACCCGGCCGTGACCATCGGTCGCGCCTTCACCGACTCGTTCTCCGGCATCGCCGGATCGGACGTTCCCTGGTTCGTCGTCGCCCAGCTCGTCGGTGCGATGCTCGGACTGGGTCTCGCACTCGTCCTCAAGGAGGATTCATGACCGACCGACCCACCGTGCTGTTCGTGTGCGTCCACAACGCCGGACGCTCGCAGATGGCCGCGGGCTTCTTGACCGCCCTCTCCAAGGGCGCGGTCGACGTCCGCTCCGCCGGGTCGATGCCCGGCGACCAGATCAACCCCGTCGCCGTCGAGGCGATGGCCGAGGTCGGCATCGACATCGCGTCCGAGCAGCCGAAGGTGCTGACGGACGAAGCGGTCCAGGACTCCGACGTCGTCATCACCATGGGCTGCGGTGACGCCTGCCCGTTCTACCCTGGCAAGCGCTACGAGGACTGGGAGCTCGAGGACCCGGCCGGGAAGAGCATCGAGACCGTTCGCGACGTTCGCGACGAGATCAAGTCCCGCATCGAGGCATTGCTGGCATCGTTGACCAAGGAGACATCATGACCGAGCTACCCGTCGTCGTCATCGGTGCCGGCCCCGTGGGGCTGGCCGCCGCCGCTCACCTGAACGGGCGCGACATCCCGACGATCGTGCTCGAGTCCGGTCCCGCCGCCGGTGCGGCGGTCCGGCAGTGGGCGCACATCCGGCTCTTCTCGCCATGGTCGGAGCTCATCGACCCGCAGGCGGCCAAGGTCCTCGCCGAGCACGGCTGGAGCGAGCCGGCGAACGATCACTACCCGACGGGCGGAGAGTGGGCGCGCGACTACCTCCAGCCGCTCGCGGATGCGCTGGACGTGGTCCGGTACGACCACACCGTCGTCGGAGTGGCCCGACGCGGCCGCGACCTCGTGGTCGGCGCCGGCCGCGAGGACGAGCCGTTCACGATCCACGTCTCCGCGTCGGAGGGCGAGCATCGCATCGTCGCCCGCGCCGTGATCGACGCCTCGGGTACCTGGCACGGCGCGAATCCGCTGGGTGGCGACGGTCTTCCGGCTGTCGGCGAGCACAACCACGCCGCACGGATCGCCTATCGCGTCCCCGACCTCACGGATGCGGCGATGCGCTCTCGATACGCCGGCAAGCACGTCGTCGTTGCCGGAACCGGAGCGTCGGCCCAGACCGCGCTGATTGCTCTGACCCGTCTGGCCCACGACGAGCCGTCAACCCGTGTCAGCTGGTTGGTACGACGCAGCAGCCCGGGTGCGGCGTTCGGCGGCGGTGCGGACGACGAGCTCCCCGAGCGCGGCGCCCTCGGCGCGCGCGCCCAGGCTGCCGTGGCCGAGGGACCGGTCACGACCATCAGCGGTTTCCGAACGGCAACGGTTGATGCGGACGGTGACCGGCTGCGTCTCGTCTCGTTCGACGGCGCCGTCGTCGGCGGCGTGGACGAGGTCGTCGCTCTCACCGGCTTCAGGCCCGACTTGTCGATCCTGTCGGAGGTCCGCCTCGACCTCGATCCCGTGCTCCAGTCCCCACTCGCGCTCGCCCCGTTGATCGACCCCAATGTCCACTCGTGCGGCACGGTGGCTCCGCACGGCGCCAAGGAGCTGGCCCAGCCGGAGCAGGGCTTCTATCTGGCCGGCATGAAGAGCTACGGCCGGGCGACGTCGTTTCTCGCGCTGACCGGGTTCGAGCAGGTCCGCTCCGTGGTGGCCGAGATCGCCGGCGACCAGGAGGCAGCAGCCCGCGTCGAGCTGACGCTCCCCGAGACCGGGGTCTGCGGCGGATCTGGGGACTTCGACGATGCCACTGGCGACGGAGGGTGCTGCGCCCCAACCTCGACGTCAACGGTGGACTTCATCGATGTCGGGACGCTGAGCCGACACCACTGACCGGGAAACACCCTTCGATCTGCGCATTCGGTGGCTCATGGTGCCCGGACTTGGCACGGAGTAACGTGCGACCATGCGCCGTCACGGCTTGGCAGACTCGCCGGACGCTCTCGGTCTCAACGGGCACGCCTGCTGGGGCTTCGACGAGGTCGGTGACCTTGCCACGGCCGCTGTGGCGTTCTTGTCCGAAGGAGCCGACCTCGGGCAGCGCCTGATGTTCGTCGGTGGGCCCGAGGCCGAGGCCATGGTGCGCGAGACGGACCCCATGAAGACCTTGGTCCGTGAGGGGACGCTTCAGGTCGCGCCGTTCGAGGCCGTCTATCCCGGTGGTCGCCGGATGGCGAATGCCGACCAGCTGTCCATGTACGCGGGGGCGACCGACCAGGCCGTGGCCGACGGCTTCACCGGGCTTCGCGTGATCGCCGAGGTGACGGCTCTGGCGAGCCCCAACGGCGAGTGGCAGGACCAGGTGGCCTGGGAGAGCTACGCGGATCGCTACATGGCGAGTCGGCCGCTGGCCGCCTTGTGTTGCTTCGACCGCCAGCGTCTCCCGATGGAGGCCATGGCAGCACTGGGTTGCACGCACCCGGTGGCCGACAGTCGGCTCCAGCCCATAGCGCCGTTCCGGATCTTTGCCCTGCCCGATGCTCTAGCCCTCGCCGGCGAGGTCGACGCGCTGTCGGCCGGCCGGCTGAGCGACCTCCTCGAGCTGACCATCCCCGACGCCGAGGGTGAGGTCGTCCTGGACCTGGAGGGCCTCGATTTCATCGATCACTCCGGCGTCCATGTGGTGGCCCAGCACGGGAGGCGCATGCGCGAGCGTGGCGCCCAGCTGACTCTGCGGGGGGAGTCCGTCATGTTCCGGCGGCTCTCGGACCTGCTGGGGGCGGAGACATGATGCGTCAGTCAGCGCGCGGGTCGTTCATCCACGAGGCGTTTCTCTACGACGACGACCAGCAGTTCTTCGACCGCACCGTCCCGTTCATCGACGAGGGCGTGGCAGACGGGGAGGCGGTCCTGGTCGTCCTGGATCGTGACCGGATCGACAGCCTGCGTTCCAGGGTGTCGTCGACGAACGGGGACGTGCAGTACCAGGACATGGCCGAGGTGGGACTCAATCCCGGGCGGATCATCTCGGCCTGGGTGCGTTTCGTCGAGGAGAACGGGACGGCGGGCAAGAGGATGCGCGGGATCGGCGAACCGATCTGGGACGGGCGCAGTGACGCGGAGCTCCTCGAGTGCCAACGGCACGAGGCGCTGTTGAACGTCGCCTTCGACCTGACGCCCGGGTTCACCCTGATGTGTCCCTACGACCGTTCCGCGCTGGACCAGCAGGTTCTCGCCGGTGCTGGTCGGACTCACCCCAGGGTGATGGAGGACAGCGGGCGGTCACTCCTCAGCCGTCACTACGAGGGCCTGGACGTCGACCCCTTCACCGGCAGCCTTCCCGAACCGTCAGGCACGGTCGAGGAGCTCGACCTGTCCCGAGTGACTCTCAAGCGGGTACGGCACCTCGTCGCCGACCACGCGGACGCAGCCGGGCTCGACGACAAGCGTTCCGGCGAGCTCGTGGTGGCCGTGAACGAGGCGGTCACCAACACGCTCCGTCACGCCGAGGGAATCGGGGTCCTGCGGCTCTGGCGAAACGACACCAGCGTCATCTGCGACGTGCTCGACCATGGGTGGATCCATGACCCCCTCGCCGGACGGCTGCCGGCCGCCATGACAGACCAGGATGGTCGCGGACTCTGGCTCATCAACCAGTTGTGCGACCTGGTGCAGATCAGGTCGCACGAGACGTCGACCACGGTGCGGATGCACATGCATCTCTGAGTGCGCTCAGGTGAGCGGAGCCGATCCGAACGCGACGTGGAACCGCTTGCACCAGATGACGACGCTGCGCAGTCCGTCGACCTCGACGTCGGCCGGAATCGCGTAGTTGTGGCTGCCCCGGTTGGCCTTGAGCTCGCCGAGCGGGGCCTTGCGGCCGCTGCCGTACTTGAACCAGTTGCCTCCGGCCTTCTTCTCCGAGAGCCACACGTGCAGGTCGGGTCCGTTGCTCGTCGAGAATCCTTCGAGGCGCACGGTCCTGCTGCCGTCCGCCAGCTCGATGACGGTGGCCGTGCCGGTGGTCTCGTGCTCCTGGCTGACGAACGTGCCGCTCGCGAGCTCGGTCGGCCCGGCCGAGGGCGACGACGACTCGTCCGGCGCCGGTGCTGCGGTCGGCGCGGCCTCGGTGACCGTGGCGTTCGTCCAGTGCGTCCACGGCTCGAAGATCACGACGCCGGCCAGGATGACGGCCACCGCCACGACCACGACTGCCGATCGCTTGCTCATGAGTGGATTCTAGGTTTTGCACCAATGAAGTGGTGACGAACGCAGGACATGGACCTCTCAACCGGTCAGGAATCGAGAAGCGCCACGACGCCGTCCGGGCCTAGCCTCTCTGAGAGGCCGGCGAATCCCGAGCCCGAGCACCGGAAGGAACCCGACATGCCCACGAAGAAGGCCAAGAGCACGTCCGACGGCTTCAGTGCCGATGAACGTGCCGCGATGAAGGCGCGCGCCGCCGAGCTGCGTGCCGAGGGCAAGAAGGGCGCCAAGAAGGCCGACGGACTGCAGACGCTGCTGGACAAGATCGCGGAGATGGGGCCGGAGGACCGTGCGCTCGCCGAGCGCGTGCACGTGACGGTGACCGCGGCCGCGCCCGAGCTGACACCCAAGACCTGGTACGGCATGCCGGCCTATGCGAACTCAAACGACAAGATCGTCGTCTTCTTCCAGGACGCGGGCAAGTTCGACTACCGGTACGCGACCCTCGGCTTCCAGGACCCGGCGAACCTCGACGACGGCGATCTGTGGCCGACGGCGTATGCGTTGAAGAAGTGGAGCCCTGCAGTGGAGAAGAAGGTCGCCCAGCTGGTGAAGAAGGCGACCTCCTGACGTCAGCCTCCGCTATCGGGGCGTCAGGACACAGAACTCATTGCCATCAGGATCGGCCATGACCTCCCAGCTGACGTCACCCTGGCCGATGTCGATGCGCGTCGCCCCGAGGGCGACAAGACGGTCGACCTCCGCCTGCTGGTCACCGTCGGCTGGTGGAGCGATGTCGAGGTGCAGCCGGTTCTTCCCGACTTTCGGGTCCACCGGCGGGCCGCCCCACGACATCTTCGAACCACCGGCCGGTGACTGGATCGCCGTCTCCTCGTCCTGGTCCCAGACGAGCGGCCAACCCAGCGCCTCGCTCCAGAAGTAGCCGACCTTCTGCGTGCCGTCGCAGTTGATCGCTCCGATGAACGCAGTGTCGGCCAGGAAGTTGTTGCCCGCCTCGATGACGCAGAACTCGTTGCCCTCGGGGTCGGCGAGCACCACGTGCTCTTCCTCTGGACCCTGGCCGATGTCGATGTGCCGAGCGCCGAGCTCGAGCGCCCGCGCCACCGTCCGCTCCTGCTCCTCGGGGGACGCGCTCGTGAGGTCGAAGTGCATCTGGTTCTGGCCTGACTTCTGTTCCTGGGTCTGCGCGAAGTCGACCTGGAACGCGGTGTCGTCGTTCGGCAGCAGCGTGACGACGTCGTCGGGGTCCGCGGTGACCTCCCAGCCCAGGACGCCGGCCCAGAACCGCGCGAGAGCGGGCGGGTCGTGCGCATCGAAGCAGACCGCGATGAGGTGAGACGTCATCGCGCCACGCTAGGACGCCCGGGCGTCCAGCGCAAACCCGCTGACCTGCGATTTCACGGGTGTCCAGGTTCGGCTACGGCGTGGAGTACAGCTGCCGCCACCTGCGACGAGGCACGCTGGTGGCCATGGCCACATTCACCGAGATCACGCTGCCGGGATCGACGGTGGTCCTGCGCGATGCCGTCGAGGACGACGTGCCCGTCATCGTGGAGCTGCTGACCGCCGACCAGCTGGGGCGGACCCGCGACGGAGTCGAGGGGCAGGAGGGCTTGAAGCCCTATCTCCGTGCCTTCACGGCGCTTGATGCAGATCCGGCGCACCTTCTCGTCGTGGCCGATGACGGCGCGGGGGCAGTGGCCACGATGCAGCTGAGCTTCCTGCCCGGCCTGGCGCGGCGGGGCGCGCTGCGCGCTCAGCTCGAAGCGGTGCGAGTGGGCGCTGAATACCGGGATCAGGGTCTGGGCGCCGCGATGTTCGAGTGGGCGATCGAGGAATCGCGTCGCCGTGGGGCCTCGCTGGTGCAGCTCACCACCGACAAGTCCCGCAGCGACGCCCACCGCTTCTACGACCGGCTCGGCTTCGTCGCGTCCCACGAGGGCTTCAAGCTGTACCTGTGAGGGTCGAGGATCCGCCGGTCCAGAGTGTGGCCAGGGCCGGGGCCAGGGGACTGGGTGGTGGTGGCGACCTTCGGTCCAGACGGGCCGACCACGTGCAGCGGGCTCCCGATCGTGCGCTGTTCGCACGAGGAGCTGGCCGCGCAATTCCCCGGCTACGAGCTGGTCTCGATCAACGGTGAGGATCACAAGACCCCGCGTCCTGACGACGGGTCCGTAAAGTGGAAGCATGGTGAAGCAGGCGGTTTGGAACGGCGTCGTGCTGGCCGAGAGCGACGACACCGTCGTCGTGGAGGGCATCTGCTACTTCCCCGCCGAGTCCCTGAAGTCCGAGTACTTCTCGACGTCCAGGTTCCACTCACTCTGCTACTGGAAGGGTGTCGCGTCGTACTACCACGTGACAGTCGACGGCATGGTGAACAAGCGTGCTGCGTGGTTCTACAAGCACCCGTCGCCCCTGGCCGGCAAGGTCAAGAACCGCGTCGCGTTCTGGTACGACGTCGTGATCACCGACTGCGCGACCTGAGGCTGGATCTTCGAGCTGCCCTCAGGTGCTCACGCGCATACTGGCAGCATGCGCACCCTGATCGCCGTTCTCGTCACCGTGCTGCTGACGGCAGCCGGCTGCGGCGGGACGACGACGGGTGCGGGCGTCGAACGCCCCTCCTCCAACAAGGGCTCGACCAGCAGCGGCGCACAGGCCGACCTCGACTTCACGACCACCACGCTGGACGGGAAGACGTTCGAGGGCATGCGGCTCGAGGGCAAGCCGGCGGTGCTCTGGTTCTGGGCGCCGTGGTGCTCCACCTGCCGGGCCCAGCGAGGCACAGTCTCCAGGTTGGCCGACCAGTATGCCGGCCAGGTCTCGATCGTCGCGGTCGGTGGCCTCGACGACGAAGCGGCGATCCGCGAGCAGGCCGAGAAGATCCCGAACGTGATCCACCTGGTCGACGACGAGGGCGCGGTCTGGAAGCATTTCGGCGTCACCGCGCAAAGCACCTACGAGGTGGTTTCAGCCGACGGCAGAGTCGTGTCGACCGGCTTCCTCGACAACGAAGAGCTCACGGCAGCGGTCGCGAAGCTCGCGGGCTGAGCCGACCGTGATCGACGGCGCAGCCCTCGCCTTGGCTCTCGGTGCCGGCGTGGTGGCCGCCCTGAATCCCTGCGGCTTCGCGCTGTTGCCCGCGTACCTCTCGTTGCTGGTGCTCGACGAGCAACCGAGCCGGACCGTGGCGGTGATCCGGGCGCTGCGCGCCACCGCAGCGATGACCGCCGGTTTCGTGGCGGTGTTCGCGGTATTCGGCCTCGTTGTGGCGCCGGTCGCTTCATCGGTGCAGCAATACCTGCCGGCGTTCACCGTCGCGCTCGGGTTCGCGCTCGCACTGGCCGGGGCCTGGGTGCTCACTGGACGTGGCATCAGTGTGCCGAGGCTCGGACGGCGCAGGACGGACCGTCGGCCCTTGACCGTCAGCATCGTGTCGATGGCCGGTTTCGGTGCGTCCTACGCAGTCGCGTCCCTGGGCTGCACCATCGCACCGTTTCTCGCCGTGGTCGTCACCGCCTTCCGGGCCGGTTCGACCGCCGAGGGACTGTGGGCCTTCTTCGCCTACGCAGTCGGCATGGGTGTCGTCGTCGGCGCTGCATCCGTCGCGGTCGCGTTGACGCGCAGCGGCGTCATCGGGCGGCTGCGGTCGTTGGGCGGTGCCTTGACCAGACTCGGCGGAGCCCTTCTGCTGGTGGCGGGTGCCTACGTCGCCTGGTACGGAGCATGGGAGCTCAGGGTCTTCCACGCCGGCGCCGGATCCGACCCCGTCGTGGAAGCGGGAGGCGAGCTCCAGCGGGGGCTGGCCGACACTGCCCAAGCCGTCGGTGCCGGCGGATTCCTCCTCGCCCTGGCCGTTCTGGTGGTAGCTGGCACCGTCCTGCGCGCACGTTCCGCAGCGAAGACTTCCTCCGGGCAAGATCGGAACACGAAATCCCAGCGCTGAGTGTTCCCGCGAACGAGTCGAGCCGAGTCATGACGCACGGAGCGCGACGTGGGTCGCCATGGCAGCAACGGGGATCGACGTCACGATGACGATCTACGCGCACACCTCTGGACGAGAAGCGGAAAGCCCTGCGCCTCCTGGGCGACCGGCTGGCATGGGGAAGTCGGCTCGCGTTGCTGTCAGAAATCGCTGTCAAACGACCTTTGAGCTAGCAGACGGCAAACCGTCCAACACGCTGACCTGCGGTGATGATGGTGGCCAGGGCCGGGGTCGACTCCCCCAAGCTCTCCGCTTCGCTCCGAGCAGGGGGTACCCCCAGGCGACGATCGCCGGTTCTCCCACCCGCCCGGAGAACTGAAATGCCGAGGCCCCACAAAGAGCGTGGAGCCTCGGCATTTCAGTGGCCAGGGCCGGGGTCGAACCGGCGACCTTCCGCTTTTCAGGCGGACGCTCGTACCAACTGAGCTACCTGGCCGACGCCCGCGAACGAGCGACGATCACCATATCAATCGCCATCGGAAGGTCTGAATCGGCCGATGGCTCGAACGCAGGCATCCCACGACCGATGGACGGTGCGTGGGATGTCTGGCGATTCTCTTGCGACCCCGACCGGACTCGAACCGGCGACCTCCGCCGTGACAGGGCGGCGCGCTAACCAACTGCGCCACGGGGCCTTTGCGGCAGAACCGCGAACAGCGACTCTACCCTACGGTCGAGCGCCCGAACAAAACGGCTGAGACGCGGATCCGGCGACCCATCGCCGGGGTCAGCTGGGCTCGTCCCAGCGGGTGAATCCGGCCTCCCGGGCGTCGTCCTCGGACTCGAAGGTCTGCCCGTCGGGACCCAGCTTGTAGCCCGGCGAGTCGGGCGTGTGGTACAGCCCCGATTCCGGATCGGCGTGCACTCGTGTGTCGTCCTCGGACTCCCATCCGGCGTGGGGATCGAGGTCCACGGCCGGCTTCTCGGACTCCTCCCCGATGCTTCTCTCCGAGTCGTCCGCAGCGTGCGACTGGTCGGTGCCGGCTTCCGTTGCCAGCGGGTCGCCGTGGGGCGCGTCGACGGCGGTCGTGTCCGGCTCCTGGAGATGCCCCGGCTCGGCATCGGACTCGATCGAAGGCCCGGGCCCGGGCCCAGGCTCAGGCTCAGGCTCAGTGTCCGCGGGGGCATCGAAGGTTGATCCCATGCCGGCGGTGTCCGGCTCGATGACGGGATCGGGCTCGACCGGCTCGGGATGGGGCTCGATGACCGGCTCGGGCTCGACCGGCTCGGGGTCGGGCTCGATGACCGGCTCAGGCTCCACCGGTGGCTCCGGCTCCGTGATCGGATCGGGCTCCGGCAGCGGCTCGACGATCGGGTCGGGCTGCATGGGCGGCGCGGTCTCGGGCACCACGGCCGGCTCGGGCGGCGGGGCGGGCTGCTCCAGCGGCTCCGGTGGCGGTGGCGGGACGGACTGCACCCACGGATCGGGTTCCTCCACCGGCTCGGGCACAGGGGGTGGCAGCGGCGACGACTCCATGGCAGCGGGTTCGGCGATGTCTGCCGGCGGTGGAGCGATGACGGTGTCGTCGGGCGTGTCCGGGCCGATGGCGTCCGGGCGATCGTCGGTGGGCAGCTCGCCGGCGGTGTCTGGACGCGAGCGCACCACGAACCAGCCGATCAGCACGATGACGGCGATGAGGAGCACGATCAAGAGGACCTTCACGTGTTGCGTCCTTCCACTCGTCGACCCGAGGGCCGCCTGTGAGACCGAATGGTCACCGTCAGGCTATCTCCCGAATGGCGTCTCGGCAGGGGACTCGCGTGGCGTCCATAGCGCACGTGTCGGTGGACTGAGCGGCACGTCCGCACAGTGGGATCCGTCCCGTCCGGCGACGTTCGTGGGTCTGATGGGCACATGAGGACATGAGCACACGAGTGAACGACGCCACCCTGTCGCTCGCCGAGCTCGTCGAGTGGACGGCGGCGGGCGGGCCTGCCGACCACAGACGGCCCCATTCCGGTGGATGACGTCGTACGTTCGTCACCACATCGACACCGGAGCAAGCCCCCATTCCCGTTGCCCGCCTTGGGCGATCAGGTCACACTGTCCTGAGTCTGTATCAATGCCTACCGTTGACGCCCATCCCATGAGCTGAGGACCGCATGATCGAGTACCGCTCCATCGCCAAGACCTTCGCGGATGGAACGGAGGCAGTGAAGGACTTCAGCCTCGAGCTCCCCTCCCGCACGACCACGGTCTTCGTGGGCTCATCGGGATGTGGCAAGACGACGCTGCTGCGCATGGTCAACCGCATGGTCGATCCCACGCAGGGCGAGGTGCTCATCGACGACGTCGACATCGCCACGCGCAACCGCGTCGAGCTGAGGCGCAGCATCGGCTACGTCATGCAGCACGCCGGTCTGCTGCCGCACCGCAAGGTCATCGACAACGTCGCCACGGTGCTGCGGCTCAACGGGGTGGGCAAGAAGAAGGCCGACGATCGTGCGCACGAGGTGCTCGAGACGGTTGGGCTCGACTCGTCGCACGCGAGCAAGTACCCCAGCCAGCTCTCAGGTGGCCAGCAGCAGCGCGTGGGTGTGGCCCGCGGTCTCGCCGCCGACCCGAACATCCTGCTGATGGACGAGCCGTTCGGCGCGGTCGACCCCATCGTGCGCGACGAGCTGCAGCGCGAGCTGCTCCGGCTCCAGCGCGACCTCGACAAGACGATCGTGTTCGTCACGCACGACATCGACGAGGCGTTCCTGCTGGGCGACCAGGTCGTCATCCTCAAGCAGGGCGGCGTGATCGCCCAGGTGGGCAGTCCGGCCGAGATCCTGTCCGACCCCGCCGACGACTTCGTCCGCAGCTTCGTCGGCCTCGACAAGGGCGGACGCACCCTCCACATCGAGGAGCGCGACGGCACGTCGATCGTGGTCGACTCCACCGGCAAGGCCACCGGAGTGCTGGCCGGATGACGGTGCTGCCCCGATGAACTGGGCCTGGGAGAACCGCGAGCAGGTCATCGACCTGACGCTCACCCACGCATGGCTGAGCGCCGTGCCGATGCTGCTCGGCTTCGCGATCGCGCTGCCGATCGGCTGGTACGCCAGCCGACACCGACGGCTGCGCGGGACGCTGCTCGGCATCGGCAGCATCCTCTACTCGATCCCGTCCCTGCCCCTGTTCGTGATCCTGCCGGGGATCATCGGCACCGGGTTCCTGAGCCCGCTCAATGTCGTCGTCGCCCTCACGATCTACGCCGCGGCGATCATGGTGCGCTCGGCCACCGATGCCTTCACGTCCGTCTCACCGGCCGTGCTCGACGCGGCCACGGCCACCGGGTATTCATCCCGCCAACGCGGTGTCGGTGTCGAGCTGCCACTCGCCGGTCCGGTGCTGCTCGCCGGGCTCCGTGTGGTCAGCGTCAGCACGGTGAGCCTGGTCAGCGTCGGCGCACTGATCGGGGTCAGCAACCTCGGCTCGTTCTTCACCGACGGCTACCGCCGCGACTTCATGACCGAGATCCTCGTCGGCGTCGTCGGCATCGGGGTGCTGGCGCTCGTGTTCGATGCCCTCCTCGTGCTGGCCGGGCGCCTCCTCATGCCGTGGGCTTCGCTCACCCGGCCTGCAGGAGTCGAACAATGAGCGTGGTCGAGGACACGATCGAGTGGTTCAGCGACGGGTCGCACTGGACCGGCGACGACGGCGTTCCGATCCGGCTGCTCGAGCACCTCGGCTACTCCGCTCTCACGGTCGGCATCGCTGCGGCCGTCGCCATCCCGCTCGGCCTGTGGATCGGGCACACCGGACGCCTGCGCGGTTTCGCGATCGGCGTCACCGGGTCCTTGCGTGCGATGCCGACACTGGGTCTGCTCACCTGGTTCGCGTTGTTCCTCCCGCTCGGGCTCACCGCGCCGATCCTCGCCCTCGTCATCCTGGCGATCCCGCCTCTCCTCGCCGGTGCGTACTCCGGCCTCGAGGCGGTCGACAGGCAGACCATCGACGCAGCCCGTGCCATGGGCATGACGGAGTGGCAGATCCTCTCCCGCGTCGAGATCCCGCTCGCCCTGCCGCTGCTGATCGGCGGCGTCCGCTCGGCCGTCCTGCAGGTCGTCGCCACCGCCACCGTCGCGGCTTACGTCGGTCTGGGCGGCCTCGGCCGCTACATCATCGACGGCCAGGCCGTGAGCGACTACCCGCGCATGGTCTCCGGCTCGATCCTCGTGATCCTGCTCGCCCTCGCCCTGGATGCCGTCTTCGTCGGCCTCCAGAAGATCGCCGTAGGAGGACGCGCCCCAGTACCCGCAACCAGCAGCACGTGAACCACCTGAACCACCGATCCCCCCATCAAGGAGAAGACATGAAGTCCCGACTCACCACGGCCCTCGCCATCGGCGCCATCGGCCTCACGCTCACCGCGTGCGGCAGTGACCCGACCGAGGGCGAGAAGTCCGCGACCGGCACGATCACGGTCGGCTCGGCCGCGTTCCCCGAGAACGAGATCATTGCCGAGATGTACGTCCAGGCCCTGGAGGCCAAGGGCGTCAAGGTCGAGAAGAAGCTCAACATCGGCGCTCGCGAGGCCTACATCCCGGCCCTCAAGAACGGCGAGATCGACCTCATCCCCGAGTACACCGGCAACCTGCTGACGTACCTCGACAAGGACGCCACGGCCACCGCTGCCGACGACGTCGAGTCGGCTCTCGAGGATGCCTTGCCCGAGAACCTCGACATCCTCGACGTCTCGGCCGCCGAGGACAAGGACTCGCTCAACGTCACGGCCGAGTTCTCCGAGAAGGAGGGCGTCACGTCGATCGCCGATCTCAAGAAGATCGACGGTCTCAAGCTCGCCGCGAACCCGGAGTTCAAGGAGCGCACGTACGGCCTGCCCGGCCTGGAGAAGGTCTACGGCATCACCGACGTGGAGTTCACGGCGATCAGCGACAGTGGCGGCCCCGCCACGGTGAAGGCAGTGCTCGACGGCAAGGTCGACGTGGCCAACATCTACTCCACGACGCCGTCCATCCTCGCCAACAAGCTCGTCACGCTGGAGGACCCGAAGAACATGATCGCGGCACAGAACGTCGTGCCGTTGTTCAACTCCAAGAAGTCCTCCGACGAGGTCGAAGATGTGCTCGACCAGATCTCGGCGCAGCTGACCACGGACGACCTGCTCGACCTGAACGCCAAGAACCAGGGCGACGACAAGGTGGCGCCGGCCGAGCTGGCCAAGCAGTGGCTCACCGACAAGGGGCTCATCTAGTCCTGACGTCCGTTCGACGGGCTCGGGGACACGGTCCTCGAGCCCGTCGAAGGGCGTATCACCACGTCACGCGTACTGGAGCTCCTTCACCTCCCGGTGCTGCGGCGGTGCCCAGGCCCTGGCCAACGGACGCTCGAGCAGCAGGAGCAGCGCGGGGAGCAGCACCAGCCGGATCAGCGTGGCGTCGACGAGGATGGCGACCGAGAGGCCGATGCCCATCTGCTTCATCTCCACCATGCTGAGCGTGGCGAAGACCGCGAACACCGACACCATGACGGCCGCTGCGCTCGTCACGACGCCTGCCGTGTCCCGGATGCCGACCCGCACCGCGTCGGCGAACGGCATGCCGCTCGCCACCGACTCACGGACACGGCTCAGCACGAACACGTGGTAGTCCATCGACAGCCCGATCAGCACCACGAAGCAGAACACCGGCACCCAGTCGACGAGGAACCCCTGCGACGTGTAGCCGAGCAGGTCATCCGCCCAGCTGTGCTGGAAGACCAGCACCATGACGCCGAAGGCCGTGCCGACGGACAGCAGGTTGAGCACGGTCGTCAGGGCCGCGATCACGACGCTGCGGAACGTCCAGCCCATGACGATCAACGTGAGGATCAGCACGAACGCCACCACCAACGGGAGGCGAGAAGGCTGGTCGTTGACGTCCATCGTCTCGGCCACGCCTCCACCGACCGCTGACGTGACTCCGGAGAGCTCCGTCGTCGCTCGCGGCACCACGGTGTCGCGAAGCCGTTCGACGGCGGTGTCGTTGCGTGCGTCGCCTTCTGCCTGCGGTGCCGTCAGAGTCAGGACGGCAGTGCGCCCGTCGTCGCCGACCCGCACGGGACCGGTGGACGCCAGTCCGCTGTCGTCCGCAACCCGTTCCAGAGCCGCACCGACGGCGCCATCCTGCCCGGCCTGCCCGCGCAGCACGACGTCGATCGACGGGTGCTCGCTCGGGAAGCTTCGCTGGATGTCCTGGTAGGCCTGCACGGCAGGAATCTGCTGCGGCAGCGTGTCGAGCGTGCCCTCCTGCGTCTTCATGGTGAGGACCGGCAGCGTCACCGCGACCAGCACGGCACCCGTGATGATCGCCGACGTGCGCGGATGGGCGAGAACGGGTCGCAGCAGTCGTCCGCTGATGCCACCGGCACCGATGCGCCGGTTGAGGCGCCACAGCAACGGAACTCGTGGTCGATCGACTCGATGGCCGAGCTTGGCCAGCAGCGCCGGCAGCACCGTCACCGAGCCGAGCACGGCGAACGTGACCACCAGGATGGATCCGATGGCGAGACCGGCGAACGTCGTCTCCCGCATGAGGAACAGCCCCGACATCGCCAGCACGACCGCTGCACCCGAGACGACCACGGCATGGCCGGACGTTCGTGCGGCGATCTCGATCGCGTCGATCGTCGAGTGCCCCTTCTGGCGTTCCTCTCGCTCGCGGCGGAGGTAGAAGAGCGAGTAGTCGACACCGACGGCCATGCCCATCAGGAGCACGACGCTCGAGACGGTGCCCTCGTCGGGCACGATGTGCGAGATCGGCCCGTAGATGCCGAGCGCCGTCACCACCGAGCTGAAGGCCAGCAGCACCGGGATGCCGGCGGCGATCAGCGCTCCGAACGCGACCAGGAGGATGCCGAACGTGATCGGGAGGCTGAGCGTCTCACCGGCCGCCAGGTCCGACTCCACTTGCGCGTTGATGCCGGCGTCGAGCGACGCCTCGCCGGCCTGCCGCACCGAGAGGCCTCGGTGGTCTCGCTGCACGGACGCGGTGGCGTGGAGCAGCTGGTCGACATGATCGGAGGCGTCGTCCGGCGTGCCGTTCAGCGAGACGGGCACGAGGAGCGCGTCGCGGTCAGGCGACCAGATCGCCTTCCCCACGCTGTCGACGGGTTGCAGTCGACCCAGCGCCCGGGTGACGTCGTCGGCCGCATCGGTGGCCGCGCTCTCGTCGAGCGAGCCGGAGCGGGCCGTGATGACGACCGACTCCTGCGGATCGGCAGACAGCCCGGCGGCATCGATCATCGCGGCCGCGCGGCCGGACTCGCCGACGCGGGAGTCGGAGAACGAGGACATCTGGGTGGGGATCGTCGCGGTCAAGGCCATCGCGGCCATGACGACGACGGCCCAGAGCGCGATGGCGCGCCATGGGTGTCGTGCACTCCATCTGGCGACGTTCACCGTCGCAGTCGTGGGTTTCATGGGTCTTCCTCTCGTCTGGATGTGACGTCAACCAGCCTCGTGACCCAGGACGTGCCGGGCGATGGTCGTGGACCCCCGGATGAAAGGGGGCCCAGCCCCACTGACGTCGGCTCGTGTTCGGCGAAGGATGAGAGCCTGTTCACGGAAGGACACGATCATGAGCACCACGACGACCACCGCCATCACCCCCGGCCGCGTCGACGAACGACAGATGTCGTTCGGCGAGGCCCTCGCCTGGCGACTGCGGCTGAGCGGGCTGGGACTGGCCTACGTCCTCCTCGCCGTCCCGGCCCTCGTGCTGATGGTCCTGACGACGGTCTCGCTCGGCGTGGCCGCGGTCGGCGTCGGCCTCGTTCTTCTCCTGCTGCTCGTGCCGCTGGTCGCCCAGCTCGCGAACGCGCATCGCGCCATCTCCGGCCGGGTGCTCGGCGTGACGATCGAGCGTCCGTACGCTCCGACCGGCGCGTCCTCCGGCTTGGGACTGCTGCGTGCCTGGGCCGGCGACTCCGCCCGCTGGCGCGACTACGGCTGGCTGTGGATGCGTATCACCCTCGGGTGGGCCACCGCATGGCTCGCGTTCGGCCTGACGCTCGGAGTGGCCTGGTACGCCGCCTTCCCGTTCATCTACTGGGTGACACCGGCCGGTGCCTTCGACATGAACTACGGGATCTACCAGCTCGACACGCAGGCGGAGAGCTTCCTCGAGTGGGTCTTCCTCCTCGTCGCGTTCGGCCTCTGGTGGAAGTTCGAGCCGGTCCTGGTTCGCTTCGTCGCCCAGCTCGACCGGAACCTCCTCGCGCCATCTCGTGACCAGCTCGAGAAGCGAGTCGCGCACGTCGCCCAGAGCCGTGCCGAGAGCATCGACCACTCGGCGGCCGAGCTGCGCCGCATCGAGCGTGACCTCCACGACGGGGCTCAGGCCCGTCTGGTCTCACTCGGCATGACGCTCGGACTGGCCGAGCAGATGCTCGAGTCCGATCCGGAGGGTGCCGCGAGGCTGCTCGCCGAGGCTCGCGACTCGTCCACGACCGCGCTCGGGGACCTCCGCTCCGTCGTGCGCGGCATCCACCCACCGGTGCTCGCCGACCGTGGCCTCGCCGGTGCCGTCCAGGCACTCGCCCTCGACCTGTCACTGCCCGTCTCCGTCGTCGTCACGCTGCCCGGGCGGCCACCCACGCCGATCGAGTCGGCCGTCTACTTCGCGGTCGCTGAGTGCCTGGCCAACGTGGTCAAGCACGCCTCGGCGAACCGGGCGTCGGTCGAGCTCTCGTGGGACGACGGCCTCCTGCGGGCGATCGTCACGGACGACGGTGTCGGTGGGGCGTCGCCCGACCGTGGCAGCGGACTGGCCGGGGTCGCTCGACGCCTGGACGCCCTCGACGGCAGGATGGAGGTCGTCAGCCCCGCTGGGGGCCCGACGGTCGTCACCATGGAGGTCGAGTGCGCGTTGTCATCGGCGAGGACAACGCCCTCCTCCGCGACGGATTGACGAGACTCCTCGAGGCCAACGACCTCGAGGTCGTGGCCGCGGTCGACCACGCCGAAGCGTTGGCCAAGGCGCTCCGCGACACCGATGCCGACGTCGCCGTCGTCGACGTGCGGATGCCGCCGACGTTCACCGACGAGGGACTGCGGGTGGCGATCGAGACCCGCGCAGCACGACCTGGCTTCCCGGTGCTGGTGCTGTCGCAGTACGTCGAGCAGCTGTACGCCCGCGAGCTCCTGAGCAGCGGCGAGGGTGCGATCGGCTACCTGTTGAAGGACCGCGTCGCCGACGTGTCCGCGTTCGTCGACGCGGTCCGCACGGTGGCGGGTGGTGGCACGGTGCTCGACCCGGAGGTCGTCTCGACGCTGCTGGCCCGCCGCGGTGCCGACACCCCGCTGCAGCGCCTCACCGAGCGTGAGTTCGAGGTGCTCGCCCTCATGGCCGAAGGACGCTCGAACACCGCGATCGCCGGCAGCCTGTTCGTCACCGACAAGGCCATCGGCAAGCACACCAGCAACATCTTCGCCAAGCTCGACCTGCCGCCCCACGACGACGACAACCGGCGAGTGCTGGCGGTCGTCGCGTACCTGCAGCGGCAGGACGGACAGGAGTAGCCATGCCCATCGCTCACGTCAACGGCGCGGATGTCCACTACACCGACACGGGCTTTCCCCCCGGCAAGCCGGACGCGGCGACGGTCGTGTTCGGTCACGGGCTCCTGTTCAGTGGCTGGATGTTCAGCCACCAGGTCGAGGCGCTCGAGGACGACTACCGGTGCGTCACGATCGACTGGCGCAGCCAGGGCAAGTCGCCCGTGGCGTCCGACGGCCACGACATGGACACCCTCACGCTCGACCTCCTCGCCCTCCTGGACGAGCTCGGGCTGGACGCCGTCCACTACGTGGGGCTGTCGATGGGCGGCTACGTCGGGATGCGGTTCGCCGCCCGCTACCCGGAGCGCCTCCTCAATCTGGTCCTGCTCGACACCGACGCAGGGCCCGAGGACCCGGAGGTGCGGCCGAGATACCGCATGCTCGCCAACATCTACCGGCTCACCGGACCGCGACCTCTCCGCAAGCAGATCGTGCCGATCATGTTCGGTCCGACGTTCCGCGACGACCCGGCCGGGCAGAAGGTGATCGATCAGTGGCTCGGCCAGCTGAAGACGAACAACAAGGCCGGCATCCGTCGAGCCGTCCTCGGCATCACGGAGCGCCTGCCGGTGGCCGACGAGATCGGTGACATCCGTGCGCGCACCCTCGTCGCCGTGGGCGCGGACGACGTCGCGACCGTCCCGGCCAAGGCCGAGGCGATCGCGGCGGGCATCGACCGCGCCAAGCTCGAGATCGTCGCCGACGCCGGGCACTCCAGCACCATCGAGCAGCCGGAGGCCCTCACCCGCCTGATCCGCGAGCACCTCGCCGGCTGAGCTACGCGGGTGGGACGAACGTCCACGGCTCGCGCGGCAGCCGATCCGGGTCGAAGGACGACAGCATCGCCGTCGGTGTTGCTCCGGCGAGGCCGAGGGACTCCGCGATCAGGGCGAGCACGTCGACACCATGGGCCACCAGCTCCGTGCGCGTCACGGCCCCGTCGCGCTTGGCCAGTCGATCACCGGACGTGTTGAGGGCCAGCGGGACGTGCGCGTACGTCGGCGGCTCCTGGCCCAGCAGTGTCGCGAGGTAGGCCTGCCGGGGCGCCGAGGTGAGCAGGTCGTCGCCACGCACCACCTGGTCGATGCCCTGCTCGGCGTCGTCGACGACGACCGCGAGGTTGTACGCCGTGACGCCGTCGTTGCGCCGGAGCACGACGTCGTCGACGGTCCCGGTGTACGTGCCGTGCAGGGCGTCCGTGATCGTCCACTCGTCGACGTCGGTCCGGAGTCGCAGGGCCGCCGGTCGCTCGGCGGAGCGACGTGCTCGCTCGGCGTCCGTGAGGTCGCGGCAGGTGCCCGGGTAGGTGCCGCGCGGTGTGTGCGGCGCCGAGGGCGCCTCGCGGATCTCGCGCCGCGAGCAGAAGCAGGGGTAGGCCCGACCCGCCTTGGTGAGACGGTCGATCGCGTCCTCGTACAGGCTCCGACGCTCGCTCTGCCGGACGACCTCGCCGTCCCAGTCCAGTCCGATCGCCCGGAGGTCGTCGAGCTGCTTCGGCTCCGCGCCGGGCCGGACCCGGTCGAGGTCCTCGATGCGCATCAGGAACTCACGGTTCGTCCACCGGGCGAACAGCCACGCCAGCAGCGCGGTGCGCAGGTTGCCCACATGGAGGTCGCCCGACGGGGAAGGGGCGAAACGTCCGCTGCTCATGAAGCCCTAGCGGAGCGGCTTCTCGTAGTGGCGGAACGTCTCGTCCACCACGTAGCCGTGGCGGGCGTACACGGCCTGGGCGCGGGTGTTGGTGTGCTCGGTGGCGAGCTCCACGGCCACGCAACCGGCCTCGCGAGCCAGCGCGGCCGTGGTCTCGAGCAGCAGGTCCACGACACCGCTCCCGCGGGACTCGGCATCGACGAACAGGTCGTTGAGGATCCAGATCGGCGCGAGCACCGTCGACGAGAACGCGGGGTACACCTGCACGAGCCCGACGCATCTATCGCCGTCGCGGGCGAGCAGCAGCACCGATTCGTCCCGCTCGAGTCGCTCGGTGAGGAACGCCAAGGAGGCCTCCAAATCGAGCGGCTCACCGTAGAACTCCCGGTACGCGGCGAACAGCGGCGCAGCCGCGCCGACGTCCGCGATACCGGCCCTGATGACGTCCATGGGCCCACCTTGTCACGCCTTGGACGCGGTGGCTATGGTTCACTCAGACCCCTGCTGACCTGCACGTTTCGAAGGATCCCTGATGTTCGTCGTCCTCCTTGCCCTGTCCTTCTCCCTCGCCGTCTGCGCCCTCATCGGCGTCGGTGTCACGACCGGGTTCGACCGCCTGCTCGCCTATCTCCGCGATGCCCGGGAGAAGGCGACGCAGAGGCGCTCTGTCCAAGAAAACTGACGACTCGCTTCACGACGGAGCCGGACCTCGCTCACCTGCGTTTCGTTGGTTGCTGATGTGGTGCTGGGCGTAGTAGTCCGCGTAGAGGTTCCATGACACCAAGGTGAGGGCCATCGAGGTCGCCGCGCCCAAGATCGTGAGTGGTTTGTTGTTCTTTCGAGCCGCGAGGATCGTGGCGATGAGTGCTGCGGAGTTCGCACCGTTGATGGCGGCGAGGCGATCGATGGGGTGGTCGGTCAGCCAGAGCTCTTCACCGAGTACCGCTCGAGTGGCCCAGGCGGAGTCATCGGCCGGCGGTGGGGTGACGATGGGGTTGATGATCAGCCAGGCGCCGATGGGGGCCAGGGTCGACCAGCGGCGCGTCCAGATCGGGACCAGAATCAGCGGTGTCGAGGCCCAGCGGGACCATGCGCTGACAGGGTGAGCGTGGCGGGAGAACACCCACCGCCGGATCCGGGGGAGATCTGAACTCATGAGACCCCTTCGGGTGGCGCTGATGAGTATGGGCAGGCGCCGATAGTGGACTCTAGCCTCATGCTCCACGGGACATCGTGACCGCTTCGGTGGCTGAGAACAGATCAGCGCTGTTCAGGCTCGTTCGACGGGTTGCCGCAGAATGGTCCTCACCGTCGACCGGTGCAAGCGTCGTGGGTCGCTGAGTGGATCTCGTGGTGCGTGGCCGTCATGCGCAGGACTTGGCTCGGGATGAATGGGCGGTCGAGCTCGGCCAGCAGGCACGGCGTATGCGGGAAAGAACGCGTGCGTCGCGTTCTGGGCGGATCTTGACGATGAGAACCGGGCAAAAGGCTCGGCGGGGCGACGTCGACCGTCAGGATGGAGCATCCGACCAAGGGTGAAGTGACCAGATTCGGGGCCGCTGCTCCGGAATCGGCTCGTAGCACCCCCAACGGGATTCGAACCCGTGCTACCGCCGTGAAAGGGCGGCGTCCTAGGCCGCTAGACGATGGGGGCCCCACTGATCGCTCAGTGCGCGTCCAGCATAGAGGGTCGCAGCAGCGGATTCGTCGGGCGGGACGACGGGTGAGTCAGGGCGCCGGCGGGGAGTCCGGGTTGCCCTCGACGTCCGGCTCGGTGACGGGATCGCCGATGCTCGGGTCGGCGGTGGGGCCGTCCGGGTTCTGGATGTCCGGCTCCTGGGTGTCCGGGTTTTCCGGTGGCGTCTCGGTCATGGTGTGCTCCTCTGGTCGCGTCTCTCCACGCTAGGGCCCGTCCCGCTCGTCCGCCTGTCGAGGCGGTCCGGCCATCCAGCTTCGGGCTTCCTGAACCTGATCACCCGACGTACCAGTGATCGGGCAGGATGGGCGCATGGTCGAGCTGAGTGACGACCGGTTCGCCGAGCTGGTCGAGGACGCGTTCAAGGCGGTGCCGCCCGAGCTGGCTGCGCTGCTCGACAACGTCGCGCTCTTCATCGAGGACGACGCTCCGTCCGACGACCCGGACCTGCTGGGCTACTACGACGGGGTCGCCCTGACCGACCGCGACACGTCGTACGGGGGCTCCCTGCCCGACCGCATCGTCGTGTTCCGCAACCCGACGCTGGCGATGTGTGACACCGAGGCCGAGGTCGTTCAGGAGGTCGGCATCACCGTCGTGCACGAGATCGCCCACCACTTCGGCATCGACGACGACCGCCTGCACGAGCTCGGGTACGCCTGATGGACATCCAGCGATCGTCCGACCGGTTCGTCACCAAGACCCACGACGTCACGACGTTGCACTCGTTCAGCTACGGCGCGCACTACGACCCCGACAACATCGCGTTCGGGCCGATCATCGCGATCAACGAGGAGTCCGTGCAGCCGGGCGCCGGCTACGACGCACACCATCACGCCGACGTCGAGATCGTCACCTGGGTGCTCGACGGGGCACTCGCGCACGAGGACACGACGGGTCATCGCGGCATCGTCGAGCCCGGCACCGCACAGCGGCTGAGCGCGGGCACGGGGGTCCAGCACGCCGAGCACAACGCATCGCGCACCGAACCGCTCCGCTTCATCCAGATGATGCTGGCCTCCGACCATCTCGACGAGCCGGACTACGCGAGTGTCGACGTCGATCCCGAGCCCGGGGTCTTGACGCGCACCGTGCCGGTGCACGCTCCCGCCGAGCTGTACGTGCTGCACCTCGACGCCGGCCAGACCGTCACGGTCCCCGCCGCGGCCCGCAGCCTCGTGCACATCACCCGCGGCACGATCCAGCTCGCCGGAGAGTCGCTGGAGGCGGGCGACCAGGCCCGGACCAGTGACGGAGCCGCGTACGATCTGAGTGCGTCCGATCCCGCGGACGCGTTGATCTGGCAGCTGCAGAGGTGACTCCATGACGGTCCTCGTCCTCAACGGCCCGAACCTGGGCCGTCTCGGCGTGCGCGAGCCCGACGTCTACGGCGCCGCCACCTATGACGACCTCGTCGCGCGCTGCGAAGAGGTCGCCAAGGAGGTCGGGCTGGAGGTCGAGGTCCGCCAGACCGACGACGAGGCCGAGATGATCGCCTGGCTGCACGCGGCCGCCGACGACGGCTCGTCCGTCATCCTGAACGCCGGCGCCTGGACGCACACGTCCGTCGCCGTCCGCGACGCCGCCAGCCAGCTCGGCGGACCGCTCATCGAGGTGCACCTGAGCAACGTCCACGCTCGCGAGCCGTTCCGTCACACGTCCTACCTCAGCGACATCGCCACCGCCGTCATCGCCGGCATGGGTCCCGAGGGATACGCCGCCGCCCTGCGCTACTTGGCCGGCCTGTAGGGGCCTTTCTGTGGTCCTTGCCCTGACCTACTGTGGAGGGATGAAGGGTTGGGCCAGTCACGCGCAGGCCGTCGACGCGCTCATCACGTCATTCGACGCGATCGCTCCGGGAGACCCTGTGCGGCTCGCGAAGCGCACGTCCAATCTCTTCCGCCCACGCAGCTCCACTGGCGCGCCCGGCCTCGACGTCAGCGGGCTCGATGGCGTCATCGCCGTCGACGTCGCATCCGACGGAACCGCCACGGCCGACGTCCAGGGCATGTGCACGTACGAGGCGCTCGTCGACGAGCTGCTGCCCCTCGGCTACATCCCGAAGGTAGTTCCGCAGCTGCGCACGATCACGCTCGGTGGTGCGGTCACAGGCCTCGGCATCGAGTCGACGTCGTTCCGCAGCGGCCTGCCGCACGAGTCGGTCCTCGAGATGGATGTGCTCACCGGTGGCGGCGAGGTCGTGCCGGCCACGCCCGATGGCGAGCACGCCGACCTGTTCCACGCGTTCCCCAACTCCTACGGCAGCCTGGGCTACGCCACCCGGTTGCGCATCCAGCTGGAGAGGGTGCCCGGATTCGTCACGCTCCGGCACGTGCGCTTCGACGACGCCACCTCCGCGGCCAAGTCCATCAGCGACATCGTCGAGGCCGGTTCGTACGAGCGCACGCGTGTCGACGCCATCGACGGCACGTCCTTCGACCCGGACGAGATCTACCTGACGCTCGCCACCTTCACCGATGACGAGTCGCCCACCAGCGACTACGCCGGTCAACAGATTTACTACCGCTCGATCCAGCAGCGCGAGACCGATGTCCTGACGATGTACGACTACGTGTGGCGCTGGGACACCGACTGGTTCTGGTGCTCCGGCGCGTTCGGTGCCCAGAACACGTGGATCCGGCGCATCTGGCCGCGGCGCTACCGGCGCAGCGACGTCTACCACCGCCTGCTCGGCCTCGATGCCAAGGTCAATCTCAGTGGTCTGCGCGACCGCATCACGGGCGTGCCGGGCCGCGAGAAGGTCATCCAGGATGTCGAGGTGCCGGTCGAGGCGCTGCCCGACTTCCTGGCGTGGTTCGACGCCGAGGTCGGCATGCGTCCGGTGTGGCTCTGCCCGCTGCGCACCACCCGCGCGTGGCCCACCTACCCGCTGAGTCCCGGCGAAACGTACGTGAACGTCGGGTTCTGGGGGCAGGTCGAGGTCCCGGCCGACTCCCCGCCCGGCATGGTCAACCGCCGCATCGAGGAGCGCGTGCATGCTCTTGGCGGTCACAAGTCGCTCTACTCTGAGGCGTTCTACGACGAGGAGGCCTTCGACCAGATGTACGGCGGGAACGTGCTGTCCGCCGTGCGCGACCGGTACGATCCGGACGGTCGGCTCAGCACGCTGTACGAGAAAGCGGTGAGGAACTCATGACCATCGACGTCGGCGTCCGCATGACGATTGCAGAGGCGCTCGAACGACTGATGAAGGACGGCATGCCGTTCCGCTTCGAGGCCTACGACGGCAGCGTGGCCGGCCCGACGGATGCCAGGTTCACCTTCCGCCTGCTCAACGAGCGTGGCCTCTCCTACATCATGACCGCGCCCGGCGACCTGGGTTTCGGTCGCGCGATCGTGGCCGGCGACCTCGAGGTCGACGGTGTCCATCTCGGCAACCCGTATGACGTGCTCGCGCACGTGAAGAGCCGCCTGAGCCTCAAGATGCCGTCGCCGTCGGAGGTCGTCCAGATCGTCCGCAGCCTGGGCATCGGCAACCTCAAGCCTCCGCCCCCGCCGCCGGAGGAGCACCTGCCGAAGTGGCGCCGGGCCCTCGAAGGCCTGCGTCACTCCAAGGGCCGGGACGCCGATGCGATCCACCATCATTACGACGTCTCCAACCGGTTCTACGAGCACGTGCTCGGCTCGTCGATGACGTACACGTGTGCCGTCTTCCCGCGCAAGGACGCCACTCTCGAGGAGGCGCAGTTCGAGAAGTACGACCTCGTCGCACGCAAGCTCGACCTCAAGGAGGGCGACCGGCTGCTCGACGTCGGCTGCGGCTGGGGCGGCATGGTCCGCCATGCCGCGAAGCACTACGGCGTCCAGGTCATCGGGGTCACGCTCTCCGAGCAGCAGGCACTGTGGGCACAGGAGGAGATCAAGTTCCAGGGTCTCGACCACCTCGCCGAGGTGCGTCACGGCGACTACCGCGACGTCGCCGAGAGCGGGTTCGACGCCGTCAGCTCGATCGGGCTCACCGAGCACATCGGGGTCCGCAACTACGCTGCCTACTTCTCGTTCCTGCGCGACCGGCTCAAGGACGGCGGGCGGCTGCTCAACCACTGCATCACCCGGCGAGACGGCTCGTTGCCGCCCAGCCCCGGCGCCTTCATCGACCGCTTCGTGTTCCCCGACGGCGAGCTGGCCCCGGTCGGCCGCATCGTCTCGGCTGCGCACGACAACGGCCTCGAGGTCCGTCACGTCGAGGACCTGCGTGAGCACTATGCCTTGACCCTCAAGGGGTGGAACGAGAACCTCGAGAAGCACTGGGACGAGTGCCTCGAGGAGGTCAGCCTCGGCACGGCCAAGGTCTGGGGCATCTACATGGCCGGCTCACGGCTGGCGTTCGAGCGCAACGAGCTCGGACTACACCACGTGCTGGCGGTCAAGGTCGGGACGGACGGCGATGCGCACTTCCCGCTGCGTCCCACCTGGGTGAGCTGAGCACGCTCACCCGCCGTACGGCACGGTGATGATCTCGAGGATGTGGCCGTCCGGGTCGTTCCAGTAGAGCCCGCGTCCGCCGTCGTTGGTGTTGATCTGGTTCTCGATGCGGTGGAACGGGTCGGCCCAGTAGGGCAGCCCGCGCTCGACGATCCGCGCGTGGATCTCGTCGAACTCGGCGTCGGAGACCATGAAGGCGTAGTGCTGCGGGTGCACCCTGCCGTGGTCGTCGGCGTAGTCGAGCGAGACCTCGTTGTCGACCTGCACGACCATGAACGGTCCGTAAGTCGTCGGTCCGGGTAGTCCGAGGATCTCGACCAGGAAGCGCGCGGACGCCTCCTTGTCGGTGCAACGGACGATGGTGTGGTTCAGCACGACGCTCATGTCGGTCATCTCCTCTGCTCCCATGATGGATCTGTTGCGGCGACCGGGCCAGAGCAGTCACGCCGAATCGCAGACGGGCGACGCGATTCGCCTTTACTGTCCGGGGCATGGCCACTCCCCAGAAGTTGGCGACCCTGAGCGTCGCCGTCCTGTCCTGCCTCCTCCTCGCCGCGTGCGGTTCGTACATCGACTCCGCCGAGCTGGAGAAGGGCATCACCTCGCTGATCGACAAGGACATGAAGGGTGACGTGAAGGTCAAGACCGTCGACTGCCCGGAGGATCCGGATGCCGACGAGGACACCACGTTCACGTGCGACTTCGCGATGGACGACCAGTCGGCCGGCGAAGTGACGGTGACGGTCAAGGGAGACAAGGAGGACTTCGAGTACAAGGTGACTCAGCCGGCCAGCGGTCAGGTCGAGGATGAGATCCGGTCCGGCTACGAGGAACAGGATCCGGGCGCGAAGGTCAGGGCCGTCGACTGCCCCGACGCGATCAAGGTCGGCGGCGACACCAGCTGCACGCTGGAGCTCGACAACGGTGCCACGGGTGACGTGAAGGTGACGACTGAGGACGACGGCACGTACGTCTGGGAGACCGTCTAGCGCTCGAAAGCTGGCTTCGCACCGGACGCCTTCGGCGTAAAACGCTCAATCTGACTGAACGCTCGCTCGCTGGCGCTCGCGAGGTTCAGTCAAGCTGGGTGACCTCGAGGGTGACGCCGGCTGCGCGCAGGCGGTCGATCAGGGCATCGCCCATCGCGGCGATCGGGGTGAGGACACCGCGGAGGTCGGGGAGCTTGTCGCGGTCGAGCGCCAGGGTGAGTGCGCTCTCGCCCAGAAGCATCGCCGTTGCCTTGTAGCCGGGGTCGCCCTTCGCCGCGACCGTGGCCATGTAGCGCTTGCCGGTGGTCGTGGTCGTGTAGGTGCGATGCACGAAGAGCCCGTTCTCACGCGTCTTCTCGCTCGGGCCTTCGCCTGGCTTGGGCAGGACGCGATCCAGGACGGAGCGGGTCGGCTTGAACGCCAACCCACCGAAGAGGCCGCCCATGCCGGCTGCCACCGCTCCGGCGGCCACCCGCGAGAACACCGGGTTGCGGCCGACGGCCATGGTCTCGGCATAGCGGAACTGGTCGCCGTAGACGCCGTCGAGCAGGAAGTTGGTGCGGCGCACGATGCGGGTGTTGTAGCTGGCCATGATGAACGGCGCCAGAGCGCCCTTGAGCGAGGGATCCACCTTTGCCGCGCTGCCGATCGTGGCGTCGCTCGGCTCGGACTTCCGATCGACGCGCTTGGTCTCGCCGGGCCCGGACGACAGGGCATGCGGGTTGGTGAGCACCCGTCGCGTCTCCGGCTGACGGGCCAGGTCGGCGACGACCCGCATCGAGTCGAACGTTCCGCCGGAGAGTCCGCCGCGCAGCTTGGCCACGACGAGGGTCGTGTCGGTGAGCTTACCCTCGCCGTCGGCAGTGACCCGCTCGTGCAGCAGGTGGACTCCGACGTCGGACGGGATCGAGTCGTATCCGCACGAGTGCACGATGCGGGCACCGGATGCCACGGCTTGCTCGCCGAACTTGTCGATGGAGAAGCGGACGAAGGGCACCTCGCCGGTGAGGTCGACGTAGTCGGTGCCGGCGTTGACGACGGCGGCCAGGAGCGCTTCGCCGTACTTCAGGTAGGGCCCGACCGTCGTGCAGACGACCCGGGTGCGGGCCGCCATCGCGTCGAGCGAGGCGGGGGAATCGGCGTCGGCGACGATGAGCGGCCAGTCGTGGGCCACCGCCGGCAGGGATGCGCGGGTCTGCTCGAGCTTGGACTCGCTGCGCCCGGCCAGGGCGACGCGAGTGCCGTCAGGGGCGTGCTCGGCGAGGTACTTGGCGGTCAGGACGCCGACGAAGCCAGTGGCGCCGAAGACGACGACATCGAACTCTCGGGAGGTGTCGGTCATCCCGGCAGACTATCGGTCAATGAATTTCGACGACCACGGGCGCATGGTCGCTGGGACTCTTGCCCTTGCGCTCCTCGCGCTCGATCCAGGCTGAGCTGACTCGCTGGGCCAGCGCGGGGGAGGCGAGTACGAAGTCGATGCGCATGCCCCGCTTCTTGGGGAAGCTGAGCTGCTTGTAGTCCCAGTACGTGTAGACGCCCGGGCCCGGTGTGTGCGGACGCACGACGTCGGTGAAGCCCGCGTCGACGACGCCCCGGAACGCCGCCCGCTCCGGCTCGGACACGTGCGTGCTGTTCGCGAAGAACCCCATGTCCCAGACGTCGTCGTCCTCCGGGGCGATGTTCCAGTCGCCGGTGAGCGCGACCTGGGCGTCCGGGTCGTCGGCCAGCCATCGCGATCCGGCGTTGCGCAGGCTCTCCAGCCAGCGGAGCTTGTAGTCGTAGTGCGGATGCCCGAGCTCGCGACCGTTGGGCACGTACAGGCTCCAGACCCGCACGCCTCCACAGGTGGCGCCGATGGACCGGGCCTCGAGCGCCTCGGGCTCGCCGAACATCGGCTGATCGTCGGCGAACGAGGTGGTGATGTCGTCGAGTCCGACGCGGGAGAGGACCGCGACGCCGTTCCACTGGTTGAGGCCGAAATGTGCGACCTCGTAGCCCATCGCACTGAGCTCGAGAGCCGGGAACTGATCGTCACGGCACTTGGTCTCCTGCAGCGTGACGACGTCGATGTCGGACCGCTTCAGCCAGTCGGTGAGCCGGTCGATGCGACTGCGGACGGAGTTGATGTTCCAGGTCGCGATGCGCACGTGCCGAGGCTATCGGGGCGCAGGGACGCGTCCGCCGGGGCATGATGTCGGCATGAGCGAGGACGACAGGCACGGCAAGGCCGACCACACCCACGGTGCCGAGGAACGTCACGGCAAGGCCGACCACGAGCACGAGCCCGAGGAAGGGCACGGCGAGCCCGACCACGAGCACGGCCATCCGAAGCACGAGCGCCGGTACGACCGCGAGAGCGTGAAGGCGGGCACGTGGGTCAACCGCGGCGTGCTGCTGCTGGTCCTCGTCGCTCTGGCGTACGTCGCCTACGCCGTGTCCGCCGCGTTCTTCCCGCGCTGGTGGGCCCAGCAGGTGGGCGGTCAGGTCAACGGCCAGCTTTCTGCCGGCACGCTCTGGGGCCTGTTCTACGGGTTCGTCTTCACGTTCGTGCCGCTCCTGGTGATCGCCCAGATGAGGCGGGGGTTCCTCAACTGGACGTGGCGCATCATCATCCTCGCCGCGGCCGTGCTGCTGGCCGTGCCCAACTGGCTCACGCTGTCCGTGGTCGCGGGCAACAGCAAGGCGGCCCATGCGGGGGAGCGGATCTTCGACGTGGACGCGCCCGGCTTTCGGGCCGCCACCGCGATCGGCGCCATCGCCGGCGCGGTCGTCGCTCTGGTCCTGGTGGGGGCGAGCATTCGCCTCTCGCGCCGGCGCCGTCAGGTCAAGGAGCTCAAGGGTCAGCTCAGCGAGCGTGAGCAGGCCGAACGTGATCGCGAGCTGGACGAGCGCGAGCACGAGCGTCGCGACGGCTGAGTTGCAACGGCTGAGTTGCGGCACTGGGCCAAGGTGCTATTCGTTGAGGGCGGCACTCATTGGTGCCGTGCCCTGAGACGGAGGAGCAGACATGACTGAGACCACACCTGAAGGACCCGCCGACGGTGGTGCCGAGGGCACACCCGGCCAGCATGACGGCGGAGCCGACGGCGGCGCTGAAGGACCTGCTGACGGTGGCGCCGAGGGCACGCCGGGCGTGCAGGACGGCGGAGCTGACGGCGGAGCCGACGGAGGTGCCGACGACGGGGGAGCCGATGGTGGGGCCGACGACGGCGCTGACGGCCTGGTCGACGATCCCGCCGACGTAGCCGAGGACGATCCGACGGCGTGACGTCAGCGAGCGACACCAGGGTGCCCGGTCACGCGACCGGGCACCCTGCGCTGCGCCGTCTGGTCACCGACCCCGAGGGGTTTGCCCGAGACGTCTGGGGCAGCTCGGCGCTGCTCACGCCGTCCGATGACCTCGGGAGGGGGTTCTCCGACCTGTTCGACGAGGCGGCGGTCGACGAGCTCGTCTCCCGCCGCGGTCTGCGGACTCCGTTCATCCGCGTGGCCCAGGACGGCTCGACGCTCCCCACGCGCGACTTCACCAGTCCTGGTGGCGTCGGTGCCGGCATCGCCGACCAGGTGGACGACTCCAAGCTCTCCGCGCTGTTCGCCGACGGCGCCACACTCGTGCTCCAGGCGCTGCATCGCACCTGGCCGCCGCTCATCGACTTCACCCAGCAGCTCGCGTCCGAGCTCGGCCATGCTGTGCAGGTCAACGCGTACGTCACCCCGCCGCAGTCACGCGGCTTCGACGACCACTACGACGTGCACGACGTCTTCGTGCTCCAGATCTCCGGCCGGAAGCACTGGCGCATCCACGAACCCGTGCACCCGGCGCCGCTCCGGGACCAGCCGTGGACTGATCGCCGCGAGGCCGTCGCCGAGGCCGCCGACACCACTCCGCTGATCGACGCGGTGCTCGAGCCCGGCGACTGCCTCTACCTTCCGCGTGGCTACCTCCACGCCGCGACGGCCCTGGGTGATGTCAGCACACACCTCACCTTCGGTGTCCACACCTGGACCCGGCACGCTCTCGCCCGCACGATGCTCGATCGGGCGCTCATCGACCTGGCGGGTGACGTCGATGTCCGCACGTCGCTGCCGCTCGGGGTGCGCGTCGGCGACCCGGCAGAGGTCGCGCCGGATGTGGAGCTCGTCCGCGCCCGACTGCTGAAGGCCATCAGCGACCTGTCTGCCGACGGTGTGGCTGCCGTGCTCGCCTCGAAGGCGGCCGCGTCCGGACGACCGGAGCCGGTCGGACCGCTGGCCCAGCTGCGCGCCGCCCAAGCCCTCACTGCCGACACCGTCCTCGTGCTCCGACGCAACCTCGAGCCCCGGCTGGAGACGCACGACGACGGCGTCCGGCTCACCACGCGTGCCGGCGTGGTCGAGCTCGACACGGCCGACAGGACCGGCGTCGAGACACTCCTGGCCGGCGACCCGGTCACGGCCGACACGATCGGGCTGGACCTGGTGCGGCGCCTCCTACGTGCCGGCGTCGTTCTGACGACCTGACACGCTGGCTCCATGGCCTCCTCCACTCCGCTGTGCGCGGACACCGCTCGTGAGCGCGGCGACGCCATGCATGGCACTGCCCTGAACGTCCAGCGGTTTCTCCTCATCGAGCATCCCGGGCCGTGGGAGTTCGACGCCCTCGAGTCCTCCGGCATCGATCGGGAGGTCCTCGGGCAGCTCCTCACCGCGACGCGTGGTGCGGGTGCTCGCACCTTGCTGATCCGCCGCCATGGGCGCACCGACACACCACCGGTGCGGTCGTGGGCCGTGGCCGACGTCGCGAACGGCCGCATCGCCTGGGGTACGTGGAGCGATGACGCCGACCTGCTCGCCGCCCGGGACGCGCTCGGTGAGCCCAGCACGGGATGGTCCGACGATCCGGTCGTGCTCGTCTGCACGCACGGACGGCACGACACGTGCTGCGCGATTCGCGGACGCCCCGTCGCCACTGCACTCGCCGAGCGTCACGGCGACCGGGTGTGGGAGTGCACGCACGTCGGCGGCGACCGGTTCGCCGCGAGCGTCGTCGTGCTGCCTGACGGCACGTACTACGGCGGACTCGACGACTCCGAGGCGCCCGGCGTCCTCGACCGCCACCTCGCCGGCACGGTGACGCCGAGTCGTCTGCGCGGATCGAGCATGCTGTCGATCGTCGCTCAGGCCGCGGCGGTGGCGGTGCACGAGCGATTCGGGCCCGGCGGTGCGCGCGACGTCCACTTCGAGCGCGTCGAGCTGATCGCGCCCGGCCGGTGGCGGGTCGAGCTGGCCTGCGACGGCGTGCTGCCCGCCCACGTGGTGGCGGAGGTCGAGTCGCGGCGATCGGAGCCGGCCGTACTCACCTGCCGCGCGCCTCAGGCGACGTCGGCCAGGACGTTCGAGGTCACCGACTTGCGGGCGTGACCTTCCGCTTCAGGACGGAGAGCGCCTGGCGGTTCATCACGCGCATGATGATGGTGTAGACGATCGGCACGTAGCGCTGGGTCCAGTGCAGGAGCCGGATGTCCTGCGACGTGAACACCATGTACCGACCCTTCTCGACACCGCGCACGATGGCGGCGGCGGCCTCCTCGGGTGTCACGGCATGGCGTGCGAACGAGGCGACGGCCTTCTGGACGGTCGGGTCCTCGCGGTCGACGCCGACCATGTCGACGGTGCCCACCATCGGGGTGTTGACGGCACCCGGGCAGACAAGCGTCACGCCGATGCGGTGCCGCTCGAGGTCGAAGCGCAGCACCTCGCTGACGCCGCGCAGGCCGAACTTCGCGGCGCTGTACGGGGCGTGGATCGGCAGGCCGAACAGCCCCGCGGCTGACGAGACGTTGACGACGTGGCCGCCGCGCTTGGCCTCGATCATCGGCGGCACGAATGCGGAGAGCACGTAGATGGGTCCCATCAGGTCGATGTCGACGGTGCGGCGCCAGTGCTCGGTGGTGAGGTCCTCGATGCGTCCCCAGGTCGAGATCCCGGCGACGTTCATGACGACGTCGACCGGGCCGGTGACGTCGTGGGTGCGGGCCGCGAAGGCCTCCACGGCGTCGACGTCGCGGATGTCGAATGTCTCGTGGTGGGCCACCGTGCCACCGGCCTCGGTGACCAGTCGCACGGTCTCGTCGAGGGTGTCGGCCGAGACGTCGGTGAGCACGAGGCGTGCACCCTTCTCGGACGCGAGCAGGGCGGTGGAGCGACCGATGCCGCTACCCGCCCCGGTGATGACGGCCGTCGTGCCGTCGAGCTTCGTGCGCTTCACACTGCCTCCCTTGGAAGTAGTGCGAATGTACCACTTACGTGTGTTGGTTCGTCAGGCTGTCCGAGGGCGCCCTTAGCCTGAAGCAGGAGGTCGATCCATGCGATGGAGAAGGGTACGGCGGCTGCTTCGTCGCCTGCGCCGACCTGTGGTCGTGCCCCGCCCGCCGGATCGCGGCGACCACGGTGGCTGGCATCGCGTCCCCTTGGCGTCGCTCGACTTCGAGACCACCGGCATCGACCCGCACCACGACCGGGTGCTCAGCTTTGCGTTGCTCGAGGGGCCCGACATCGAGATCACCGGGCTGGTCGACCCCGGCGTCCCGATCCCCGCGGCGTCCGCCGAGGTGCACGGCATCACGGGGGCCATGCTCGCCGACGCGCCCTCGTCGACCGAAGGCCTGCGCCATGGTCGTCGACTGGGTGCAGTCACTGGTCGATCGCCAGGTGGCTCTCGTCGTGTTCAACGCCGCGTACGACCTCACCATGCTCCGAGCCGAGGCCGCCAGGCTCGGGCTCACCCAACCCGACTGGTCGCGGCTGCTGGTGGTCGATCCCTTCGTCGTCGACTGGGGCATCGAGCGCGGTGCGCTGGGTCAGCGACGGCTCTTCGACGTCGCGTCGTACTACGGCATCCCGCTCGACCACGCCCACGACGCCACCTGCGACGCTCGGGCCGCCCGCGCCGTCGCGATCGAGCTCGGCGCCCGGCATCCGCACGTCGGCACCTCCACGCTCGCCGAGCTCATGGCCCGCCAGCGCGCCTGGTTTGCCGATCGTGCTGCCGAGTGGAACGGCCACGCGGTCTTGCGAGGCCGTCCCCTGGACGATCCCGACGGTTGGCCGCTTTCTGCTGAAACCGCAGGCACGGCTCGTCATATGTGACATCTTGGTGCCACTTAGATCGAGAACTTGCAACGTATCGAGGACTCGCAACGAATACTCCTGGAGTTCTCGTGCGTGCTGCCTTCGTTTCGATCGACGACCCACACGATTTACGGTCCTGGTCGGGCACGCCCTTCCACATGATGCGCGGACTGCGCGACGCCGGTGTCGAGACGATCAGCGTCGGCCCGCTGCGGCGGCCAGGTCGTCTCCCGATGAAGGCCGTGGGTCGCGTCCACAACCTCCTGTCCACGTCGTCATACGACTGCGATCGAGAGCCGTACTTGCTGGTGAGCTACGCACGCCAGATCCGGCGGGCCTTGCGATCTGCGGGCCACATCGACGTCGTGATCACCCCAGGCAGCATCGCCGTCAGCAGCTTGGAGATCGACGTTCCCGTGGTGATCTGGACGGATGCCACGGTCGGGCTCATGATCGACTTCTACTACTCGAATCTCTCCAAGCGCGCGTTACGGAATGCGCTGGTGGCGGAGAACTCGGCGATCGAGAGCGCAGCACTCTTCGTCGGCTCCTCGAAATGGGCGGCCGCCGGCGCCCGAGACGTGCGGCCTTCAACGCGGACGGCGGTCATTCCCTTCGGGGCGAACCTGCTGGGCGAACACGTTCCGGATCCGGATCTGCGGAGCAAGATGAACGATCCGACCAAGCGCGTGCTCCTGGTCGGCGTGGACTGGGAGAGAAAGGGCGTCGACCTGGCGATCGCCGCCGTCGCGAGAATGCGTGACGCCGGAGTCGATGCCCGACTGGACGTCGTGGGATGTGTTCCACCGCCCGTCGTGCGGCTCCCCGACTTCGTCTCGATCTACGGCTTCCTGTCGAGAGGTGTTCCGGCACAGCGTGCCCTGCTCGACGACCTGTTCAGGGCCGCAAGCCTCTTCATGCTGCCGTCGGTTGCCGAGTGTTTCGGAGCGGTGCTGTGCGAGGCCGCCGCGTACGGCGTCCCGGCCATCGTCAGCAAGGTCGGGGGAACGGAGTCAGCCGTGCTGGACGGTCAGACCGGTCGTGTTCTCGAGACCCGCACGGCTGCGAGCTTCGCCGCAGCAGCCTTGGCTGCCCTCGATGACGACGGAGCCTATGAGGCCATGGCCCACGCGGCTCGACAGGACTATCTCGAACGTCTGAACTGGAATTCGGCCGCCGACCGGCTCGTTTCCGAGGTCTCCGCTTTGGGTGTCCGTGCGACGGCTTCCTGATTCGAGCACGCCGACAGATCTGGGAGGGTGATGGCATGCGAGCGGTGGGCAAGGAGCAGATCAAGAGGATCGTGCGGCGTCTGGGATATGACATCGAGAGGCGCGACCTGTCCCATCCCGCGCGACGTGCAGCGGCGATGCAGACCAGGGGCGTCGACCTGGTGCTCGACATCGGTGCGAACCTCGGTCAGTACGTCGACCGGCTGCGGGACTTCGGATATGACGGTCGGATCGTCTCGTTCGAACCGCTGCCGGACGCCTTCCGCGTGCTCGAGGATGCTCACCGACATGACGTTGCTGGAGCGGTCGCCAGGCGGCAGCAGGAGCATCCACGTCGGTCGCCCAGCTCAATGTGTCCGTGGGATCAGACCTCTCATCCTTTCTGGACGTACGCAGCGAGCTGCTCTCGGTCCTACCCGGGGCAGAGGTCCATGACGTCGTGACCGTTCCCGTGGTCGCGCTGGATGACGTCTGGGACGAGATCGTCCCGGACGGCGCCTCGGTCATGGTCAAGATCGATGTCCAGGGATTCGAGCATGCCGTTCTCGATGGCATCGCCGATCGATTGAAGGACGTTCCGCTCGTGGAGATCGAGATGAGCCTGCAAGAGCTGTACGAGGGTGGGTCGTCGCTCTACGACCTGCTGCCGAGGTTGACGGAGGCGGGCTTTCACGTGATCTCGATGGACAACGGCTTCATCGACTCTCCCACCGGCCAGGTGCTCGACATCGACCTGCTGGCCGGCCGCTGACCGAAGCACTCGACCGACGCCGGCTTCGACGCTAAGGGATCCGGCGGAGCCATAGCGAAGACGGAGGATTCGGATCGTCCGCCAGCGGGACGTAGTCGTCGTAACGATCGACCAGGAACGTCTCGTCGTCGTGCCGGATCATGGGCACCGAGAGCAGGATCTCGAACGCGGAGTTGAAGGCCAGGAAGGTCTGTACCACCATCGCCTCGTTCCAGTAGACCGGCCAACGCTCCCCGAACAACCAGGTGTCGGCGGGGAACGGCGCGTTGAACGGGAAGTGCACGTCGTGGATGTGCACGAACACCCCGGGCTTGATCCGGGGCAGCACCTCGAGGAACAGGAACGCGACGTCGCTGTCGATCTTGAACGCGTGCGAGGAGTCGATGAACAGCACGTCGCCCGGTTCCAGCGCCTCGAACCGGTCCAGCGGCACGTCCTGGACGAAGCCCTCGACCAGCTCGAAGTCGGGCAGCGAGCGTAGGGCGTCGAACGGGTACGGCTCGATGCAGGTGATCTGCATCGGCGAGCCGTCCTCGCCGTTGCGTCGTGCGGCAAGCGAGGCGTAGTAGGTCGAAAGGCCCGACCCGACCTCGAGATACGTGCGGGGCTGGTGCTCGCGCAGGAAGTAGTAGAGCGTCCGGGCGTCGAACTGCGGATACCCCGGCCCGAAGCCGCGTCGGGTGTTGGCGAGGTAGTCGCCCGTGGTGTCGGCGAACTCCTCGTCCCATTGCTGGGCGAGCTCGCCGAGCCGCTTGGTCATGCCCGGGACGTCGACGTCGAGTCCGGCAAGATCGCTCGGCCGGTCCCATCGCGCCCGGGTCTTCTCGATGTCGCCGATGACGGGCAACGTCGAGTAGTAGTCCGCCTTCTTGACCACGTTGAAGCCGAGAAACCCGAAGAAGCGGTGCACCGATCGGACCCGGAGTCGCCGAGCCGCAAAGGCGAGCCGGTCGAGGCGCGACACGAGAGGTGCCGGCAGGAACACCGCGGCCCGTTGCTTCGCGCCGCGCGGCTGAGTCAGCTCGGGCTCATCGCCGGGTCGAGCCGGGACGGCTGGGTCGGGGCTGGGCATGCGGTGGATCATACGCAGGGGGAGCCGGGTCTCAATCGCGATGACGAGTGAGATGCGGCTGGGTGTCGGCCCACTCGCCGATCTCCTGCGCCAGCGCTGCGCCGGCGACCCGGTGCATCTTCGGGGAGAAGTGGAAGCCGTCGGAGATGGCGAGGTCGAGATTGCCGTCGAAGTGCTTGTCGATCAGCTCGTTGACACCGAAGACCCGGATGTGGGGCTTGTCGATGCGCGCGACCATGTCGGATACTGCTTCGTTCACCATGTCGACGCGGGCAGGAGTTCCGGGGAACCACTTGAGGCTCCTCCCGCCGGAATGGTGTATCTCGAGCAGGAGGATCATCGGGCTGCCGATGCGCTGGACCTGCGTGATGTACCGCTCGAGATCGGCGACGAGTCGTCGCGGGGGACCCTTGCGGAACGTCGGGTATCTGTGGTCCACCCAAGCCTGGAGCCGCACCAGCTGCAGCCAGACCGGTCGCAGGATCACCTTGCGGTAGAGCTTGCTGAGCGGCCGTGGCCGAGCCTTCTGGCTGTTGGCGTGGACCTCGAGCCACCGGGGAAGGAACAGGTGAACCGATTCGTAGCCGCCGTAGTCGAGGATGATCACGTCCGGTGAGTAGCCCAGTACCTCTGCCTGCCACGACTTGAGGAGATCGCTCGCCAGCTCCGACGTCATCGTGATGGCCCGGACTTCGCAGGGACGCCCGTCGTCGAGCAGCTCGGCCTCGATCGCTCGCGGGAACGTGAAGTCCGTGCGGGGCCCACCCATCGGAAACGTCCAGTTCACGAGCGAGGGTCCCTTGACCAGGACTCGGACAGGAAGCGGCAACGATGTGGGCATGTGACTCCTCTGTGGCCCTGAGTGATGCGTCTCCGGGGTCCTCCGAAAGTATGCTCTAGTGGTGACCGCGGCGGACGAGAACCCCATCGTTGCGCCGCGAGTGGTTCGCGAGCGGTACGCACTGTTCGTCGTCGTGACCGGCACCTTCGGCATTCAGGCGCTGGCCATCGTCAGCGGCGTCATCACTGCTCGCCTTCTCGGCGCCGAAGGTCGCGGGATCATGGCCCTGGTCCTCGCCATCGGTCTGATGGCATCGCAGCTCACCTTCGGGGCGAGTCTCCCGATATCCATCGCGAAGAACCTTGCCGAGCGCCGCCTCGCCGCCCGCGACGGCCTGCGGTCGATCGCGCGTCGCCGGTTCGCGCTGCTGTTGATCCCCTGTGTGGCCGCAGGCGCCCTCATGCTCGTCCTGCAGCGTGCCGACCTGGACGGCGATGCCTATGCCCTCGCCGTCGCAGTCGCGGTGATGACGTTCCAGACCATGGCCTTCCGCATCCTGACCGGATGTCTGCAGGGCGAGGTGGGGCACCTCGGGCGGATGGCCATGGCGGGGGTTCTTCCGCAGCTGCTGTTCAGCCTCACGCTTGCCGTCGCCTGGGTACAGGACTGGGAGCTGAGTGCGCTCCACGTGCTCGGGATGTTCTTCGTGGCCTCGTTCATCGGGCTCGCGGTGGGCCTGGTGCTCCTCGCCCGGCCGACGCGACGCCCGGCGGATGAGCTCGACGAGGCGCTGCTCTGGTCCGACACCCGGAAGACCTACTTCAGCAGCGTGCGTCCGATCGACGGCCTCGGACTCGACCGAATCCTGATCGGCGGTCTGCTGGGCAACGCGCCGCTCGGCTTGTATGCCGCGGCAACGGCGGTCGCGAGCCTGTGCAGCACGATCGGCAGCGCTCTCTCGGTGATCGTGCTACCGCAGGTCGCGGTGCACAACGCCGACCCGGCTGAGCAGCGTGCCGTGATCCGCCGATGGCTGTTGCTGTCGGCGATCCTCATCACGGTGGTCGTGATCGCCCTCGAGCTCGTGGCGGCGCCGGCGATCCGCATCGGGTTCGGCCAGGAGTTCGTGGGTGCGATCGAAGTCGCCCGGTGGCTGGTGGTCGCCGACGGCCTCTTCGCGTTCCGCACCGTGCTCATCGCAGTGCTCCAGGCGCAGGGACGCGGCGGGACGGCCTCATGGATCGAGCTGGGACTCACCCCCGTCCTGATCGGCGCCTTGGTGGCAGCGGCGCTCGCCGACAGCCTGGCAGCGGTCGGCATCGCGATGGTCTCGGTGGCCTTCCTCAGCTGCGTGGCACTGAGCGTGGTGACAGCGCGAGGCGCACGACGCCGGGGCGAGGCTCAGCCGGTGAGCCCGCCGTCCACCACGATCACCTGACCGGTCAGGTAGGTGTTGCGGGGGTCGGTGAGGAACTGGCACGCGCGGGCGATGTCGTCGGGCTCGCCGAGCCGCCCTGCCGGCGTACGGCGGACGATCTGCTGCAGCTGCTCCTCGTCGAGGCCGTGGCTCATCTCGGTCCGCAGGTATCCGGGCGCGATGCCGTTGACGGTGATGCCACGCGAGCCGAGCTCACGCGCCAGCGCTCGGGTCATGCCGTCGAGCGCGGCCTTCGTGGCGCTGTAGACAGCGAGGCCCCGGTAGCCGGACCGTCCGACGATGGACGAGATGTTGACGATCGTCCCGCTGTTGCGGGCCAGCATCCGCCGGCTGACCTGCCGCGTGACGTAGAACGTTCCCTTGAGATTCAGGTCGATGACGGCATCGATGTCGTCGTCCGAGAACAGGCCGAGGATGCCGTCGCGCGCGACGCCGGCGTTGTTGATCAGGACGTCGACCTGGCCCCATTGCTCCACCACGCCCTTGACGAAGGCGTCGGCGTCCACTCGCGTGGAGAGGTCTGCAGGCATGAAGAAGAAGCGGTCCGCCAGGTCGGGGTCCTGCTGCCAGGCCTCGACCTCCGCCGTCGAGCTTCGCGCACAGGTGGCGACCCGGTCTCCCGACTCGAGGTAGGACCGGACGATTCCGGCGCCCAGGCCTCGACTGCCGCCGGTGACGATGACGACTCTGGGCGCGCTGGCGGGCTCACTCATCTGCTGATCTCCTGACGATCTTGCTGCCGCTGGTCGCGACGTCATCGACGAAGCGGATGCTGCGCGGTCGCGCCGCCGCCGGCAGGTCGGCGCAGGCTTGGCGGATCGCCGCGTCGAGGCTGTCCCGGTCGGCGCCGGGTGCGGCGACGACCTCGAGGGCCACGATGGCTCCCGTCATCGGGTTCTTCCGTCCGTAGACACGCGCCATCGCCACCCCGGGCACGGCGCTCACCAGCTCTTCGATCGGCAGCGGGTGAATCTTCACGCCGCCGACGTTGATGATCTCCGACGTGCGGCCCCGGAACAGGATCCGGTCGTCCTCGACCTCGACGAGATCTCCCGTCGCCCGCCAGCCGTCGGCCTCGATCGGCGGTTCGCCGTAGTAGCCGAGCATGCCCGACCGGGAGCGGATCCACAGCTCGCCGTCGACGATCTTCATGGCGACGTCGTCATTCACGCGCTCCAGCACGTCGGTCGACAGCCCTGCTCGCCCATCCTTCATCGAGCCGGTCGAACCGAACTCCGACGCGGCGTAGACCTGCGAGATGTTCGCGTCCGGGAAGGTGTCGCGGAGCTGGCCGATCAGTGGCCCGGGGATCGCCTCGCCGCCGAGAGTGATCTGCTCGAGCTCAGGAACGGGGCCACCGTCAGATCCCAGCTCGGCCAGCAGAAAGCGCCAATAGGTCGGCGTCGCGCTCGCGTGCGTCACCCCGAGCTCGCGCATGGCAGCAAGGCCTTCGCGGGGGCGACGTGGAGCGGGCGCGACCAACGTGGCGCCGGCGGCGAAGACATGGAGCAGGATCTGGAGACCGGCAAACTGGTGGAGCCCGTAGGCCAGCAGCCACCGTTCGCCGGCAGCCGGCTTGATCCGGGCCGTGTTCCGGAGGAGACGCTCCCAGTCGTGCCGGACCCCGCGAGGTTTCCCGGTCGTGCCTGTCGTCAGCACGAGGTGCGGCCGAGCCGAGCCGGGCTCGACCGGCTGACCACGCTCACCACGCGTCCAGTCGGTGGGCCTCACGATCCGTGCTCCGATGGAACCGAGATCGTCGCGGCTGGTCACCACGATCTCGTGGTCGAACCGTTCCCGGAGCTCGCCGAGCACATCGGGCTCGTCGGGCGGGTACTGACAGGCTTCGACACCGGCAGCAGAGGCACCCGCGAAGAGCGCCACCACGACCTCGGCGTCGTGGTCCGCGATGGCGAACCGGGTGACGCCCTCGCGTCGCAGCGCCGTGGCGACGCGCTCGGCGGCATCGGCCAGGTCCCCATGGGTGACCGTCAGCTCATGGGTGACGATCGCTGCTCGGGCAGCGTCCTCGGCAGCTGCTCGGCGGAGTAGCTCGATCAAGTGATCAGGCCTCTGCCACGACCGTGCCGTAGTAGTTCTGGATGTCATTCAGCGTCTGCGGCATCGTGCTCGCGCTGAACGGGTCGGAGCCGTGCTCGTCCTCGAGAACGGCGGAGAGCTCGGCCGTCTCCAGCGAGTCGAGACCGACGCCGTCGGCGTACAACGGCATGTCCGCGGAGAAGTCTTCACGCATCTTGTTGGTCCGGGTCAGGAAGGTGACGACGGTCTGTTCGACGTCTGCTGGCGAGATGGTCATGCGCGGCTGATGGCTCCTAGCGAGGGGTCCGAGGACACGTTACGGCTCGACCACCGCATTGTCGCAGCGTTTCAGCAGATGACGTCACGCGGGCTTCGTTGCCGAGATGAGCCCGTAGCCGAAGGTGCCGTCGCGCCAAAAGTCCTCGAGCACATCGCACGAACGCACGAAGGCGTCCAGCCCGTCGTCGCCGATCAGGGCAGTCACTGTGGCCCGATGTTCTTCGGCATTCGCCCGCCACCGGTCGAACGTGGGCAGCGTCGCGGCGGTCAGGTCGTCGAGCCGGTCGACGGTCAGCCCCTGTACCTCAGCCGCGGTGGCGTAGAACTCCGGCGACTCCATGTGAGCATCGCCGAACGCGGTGCGCAGGGTGGCGAAGTCGATCCTGCGCTCCCGCACCTCGGAGAAGGGGATCTCGCGCATCCGCATCAGATCGCAGAGAACCACACGACCTCCTGGTCGCAGCACGCGGGCACACTCGGCGATGAGTGCCTGCCGGTCGCGCATCAGGTGCGACGACTCCAGCACCCAGACGAGATCGAACTCAGCGTCGGCGAACCCGTTGTCGGTGCCGTCCCGCTGCTCGAAGGTGGCCGCTTCGAGGCCGAGCGCAGCCGCTCGAGACCGGGCCTCCACGACACCGACCTGGCTGGTGGTGATGCCGACCACGTCGACACCGAACGTGGTGGCCAGCATGCAGGCGGGCGCCCCCGAACCACATCCGACATCGAGCACTCTCGTCGCGGGTCGTGCGTCATCATCGGTGTCGTCGTCGGGCCGCAGACCCGCGGCCTCGATCATCCGGCCCGTCAGTGCCGCTGTTGCCACGGGCAGTGGTTCGTCACCGGTGTCGAAGACGCCGTAGTGGAGCTCGTCGCCCATGAGCAGGAGCCACGCGGCGGTGACCCGGTCGTAGTGTTCGGAGGGCCCGTAGTCGACGGAACTCTCCGTCATTCCTTCACCTCGCGGGTGCCGACCTGGCGTGCGGGGGAGCCCATGACGACGGCGTTGTCGGGCACATCCGAGAGCACCACGGAGTTGGCGCCGACGGCGGCGTTCTCCCCGATGCGGACTCCGCCCACGAGGACGGCGTTGGCCCCGATTCCGGCTCCGTCGCAGATCGTCGCGAACTCCTGTTCCCGGCCCTCGACCGCGTCGTAGTAGCGGGCCGCTGCGGTCACTCCGCCGGCGAACGTGACGTTGTCGCCGATCGTGAGCCCGAAGCCAATCGTCACACCGACCGGGTGGGCCAGCATGAAGCCGGTGCCGATCGACATGCCGGCGCCGAAATCGGCTCCGACGAGGATGTTTCCCGGCGTCCGCAACGAGTGCGCGAGGCGCACGTGACCAGAGCGGTAGAGACACTGCTGGGACCGGAGAATGATCGACGCCAGCAGGCCAGGGAGCATCGGAATGCGGAAGGCGATCCGCAGCCAGCTCGCCTTGGCACCTGGGCGGAAACGGGCGTAGTCAGAGAAGACGAGCGTGCTGAAGCTCAGGCCGTCGGAAGAGCTGGAGCTCAGCCCGTCAGAAGAATGGTCCAGCGACATTTGCCGAAGACTAGTACACGACGATCAGGCGTCGGGGAGCGCGCGAGTGAACACCCCGTCCACCTGGAGGATCTCACCTTCCGGCGAGGCAAAGCCCTGCTCGATGCCCACAAGCCGGAATCCTTGGGAGTACGCCCACCCGATGGCTTCGTCGACGAGCATCCCGCCGTCGTAGAGAGGGACGAACGACAGCTCCAGCTGGAGGCCCACACATCTCGCCACCGTATCCTTGCCTCCAGAGAGCACCTCACGCTCGAAGCCCTGGGTGTCCGCCTTGAGGAACGGATGCCGCGCAGACTTCAGGTGCTCGTCGGCCACGTCGTCGAGTCGGGCCACAACCACGGTCTCCTCGGCGACGTAGTCGACCGAAGGAGCGGCGGCCCGGTGGGTGTCGAGCATGGCGCGAAACGAGCTGCTGGCTTGATTCGAGGCGATGTTGATCGTCGATGGGCCGGGCTCGGCGCCGAGTGCGAGGTGGTGAGCGGTCCATGCCGGGTCGTCCGAGATGGTCTTGCAGAGTGACGCATACGTGGCGGACAAGGGTTCGAAGGAGACGATGCGCCCGGTGTAGCCGAATTTTCTGAGCAACGTGCCGAAGCCACCGTCGGCCGCACCGACATCGAGGACCAGGTCGACCTCATGCTTGGTCGAGCATGGCCTGGCGTCGTGTCGCGGAGTGACGGCGGAGCTCGAGGCCGCGCCGGCCCAGCTGGTTGGCACCTGCAAGCAACCACCACGGAAGGGAATCTTCTTTGCTCATCGGCGGGTAGCCTACCCCTGTGAATCCCCGCCTCCGCGCCGTGGCGCGCACCAGTGTGCGCACCCTCAACACTCCCGTCGCGAAGGCGCGGCTGACCAGGGAGCTCGCCAAGGCGCCTCGCCCGCTCAAGATCGAGCTCGGTGGTCTCACGCCTCGGCCCGGCTGGATCGTGACGAACGTCAATGCCGTCGCCAGGCTCTACCTCGACGCCACGACCCGCTGGCCGGTCGAGGACGACTCCGTCGAATGTGTCTACGCGGACAACGTCATCGAGCACATCACGCTGGAAGCGGGTCGGAGGATGCTGACGGAGGCCGCGAGGTGCCTGAAGCCAGGAGGAGCCATCCGGCTGGTGACGCCCGACATCCGCACCCACGTCGAGATGTACCTGTCCGGTGACGACCCAGCGCAGAGCCCGGCCGGTCGCCTCTACCAAAGTCTGGGACTCACGGTCGAGCATCCCATCGACATGGTGCGGATTCCGATCGGTTCATTCGGCCATCACGAGGGCTATGTCTACGACTTCGAGACGCTCGAGCTGGAGCTGGGCCGGGCCGGCTTCACCTCCCCGAAGCGCTGCGAGCTCGGCGAGAGCGAGCACCCGAACCTCACCGGTCTCGACAACCGCGGCCAGGAGGGCGGCGCCCAGATGGCGGTCGAGGCGACTGCCTGAGGCAGCCGATTCTCGCTGCTAGGGTCGGCCCGTGCGGATCGCCTTCCTCGGCAATGGGATGACCGGCTATCTGCATGCGCAATACCGCCAGCTCCACGAGCTGGGCCACGAGCTGCTCGTCGTCCAGCCCGGACGGCAGGACGTGGCCACGCCGGCTCAGCGCGACACCGCGTTCGAGCTCAACGCCGAGAGCTACGCGAAGCTCATCGCCTGGCCCGTCATGCCCACGCCGTCGGAGCTGGTCCCGCAGGTGCTGGAGTTCGAGCCGGACGCCGTCCTGATGTCGTCGTGGAACTTCTCGAAGGCGTACCGGGCGGTCATGAAGTCAGTGGCTTCCCCCGTCGTGCGCATCCTGGTGATGGACAACATCTGGCTGGCGACGCCGAGACAGTGGCTTGGACGTCTGACGCATCGCTGGTACATCGACACGGTGGCCGACGCAGTGATGATCCCGAGTGACCGTTCCGAGTTCTATGCCCGGCGGCTCGGGTTCAGCCCGGCCGACGTCATCCGGGGATCGCTGTCTGCTGATCTCGACCTGTTCGCGGCCTCTGAGCGCTCTGCTGAAGAGCTCGCGTCTCGACGAGCGTTCCTGTTCGTGGGGCGGCTGGTCCACCACAAGGGCCCAGACCTGCTGGCCCAGGCATATCGACGGTATCGCGAGCTGGTCGACGATCCCTGGGATCTTCACGTGGCCGGAATCGGGCCGTTGGAACCGTTGCTCCGCGACCTTCCCGGTGTCACGATGCATGGATTCCAGCAGCCGGAGCAGATCGCTGAGCTGATGCGACGGTCGTCCTGCTTGGTGCTCCCCTCCCACGCCGAGCCCTATGGCGTCGTCGTTCATGAAGCAGCGGCGGCCGGCCTCCCGGTCATCTGCACCGACTTCGCGGGGGCCGCACCCGGCATGGTGCAGGACGGCCAGAACGGGTGGATCGTGGAGGCCGGCAACGTCGAGCTGTGGGCTCAGGCGATGGCTCGGATGAGCTCACTCGACAGCCAGCGGCTCGCGTCGATGTCCGACATCGGCCGAGCGATCTCCAGACGGATCAGCCCCCGCGGGTGGGCGGTCAACCTGCAGGAGGAGATCGAGCGTCGCCGGGCGGCCGGCGGCGGCAGGCTCAGCTGAGCTCTTCGCATCCCGCCAGCCTTGACGGCGCGACAGGTTTGGCGTGGGAGTCAGGCTCGCGTCTCGGCCTTGCGAATGAAAGGCAGGTACATCGCACCGAGTCGTCGTGGCCCCGTTGGCGATGTAGCTCCAGCGATTGCTGGTCCGCGCGCAGACCCAGCCGCCGGGCTTGACGATGCGATCGAGCTCGGGGATGACCAGTGTCGGGTCGTCGATGTGCACGAACGTGAAGTCCGACCACGTCGACCGACGCGTCGGGAAGGTCGATCGGGTTGCCCGGCTCCCACACCTGGGCCTCGTCGACGCTCTGGTTCTCCTTGACGATGGGGTCGACGTCGACCCCGATCACTCGCCGCTGGTGACCCTGGAACGACCGCAACCTGCGGATGTACGAATCGGGCAGGTCCATGAAGCCGCCGAGTCCGGCTCCGAAATCGACGACGGCGGAATCGGGAGCCAACAGGGCGTTGACGCGTCCGTAGAAGTCGACGGTCTGGTCGACCCTGCTGTAGCCACCGGCAGCGATCTCGGGAAACATCCGGTTCATCGGGTGGCTCGCGGGGTGGCCCTTCCTGGTCGGATTCGGACGTCGGGAGTCTAGCCGCAAGTCGACACCTGACCGCTACACGTCCGGCAGGGCCTCGATGATGCGGATCTCGCGCTCGGCTCCGTCGCCCAGCGCCTCGAGCGCGGCCTGGTAGCCGGGGCTCGTGTATGCGGCGGCGGCGGCGTCGGTGCTGGGGAACTCGATCAGGGTGGTCCGTCCGAGCGTTCCACCCTCGAAGGCGTGCACGACGTTTCCGCGTGACAAGAACGTGCCGCCGGCCTCGCGCATCGCCGGACCGGCGAGCTCGACATAAGCCTTCAGCTTGTCCTTGTCGTGCACGGCGGTGAACGTGTTGATCCAGTAGGCCTTGGTCATCGGCCCATCATCACCCACGCTCGATGTCAGCCGCGAACTCGCTCGAGGATCGCGTCCGCGAGGTCGCGCGGAGCCTCCTCGGGGATCCAGTGACTGATGCCGTTGAGCTCGACGAAACCGAACGCACCCGTCAGGTGCTCGCCGCACGCCTCGGCGGACGCGCGTCCGATGGCCCAGTCGCCGTCGCTCCAGACATAGGTGGTCGGCACCGACACCGAGGGCAGGTCGGCGAGTGCCGCCGTCATGGCGCGGTACCAGGCGAGAGCGCCGGTGAGGGCCTCGCGGTCGTGGAAGAAGTCGATGTACGCGTCGACGTGCGTCGCCGGGATCTTTCCGTCGTACATTGCGCGGAGCCGGCGGCCGTCATCCTCACCGAGGACGTCCTCGGCCTTGCCTTCCTCGCGCATCAGCCCGATGTACGAGGACCGTTCCTGCTGGTCGGAGTCGCCGCGCAGCGCGGCGTTGTAGGCGGCGAGGTGCGGCACCGACACCGCGGTCAGCGTGCGGAGCCGGTCCGGGTGGTGGGCGGCGACGGCCCAGCTGACCGCCGCGCCCCAGTCGTGGCCGACGAGGTGGAAGGCGTCGAGGTCGAACGCGTCGGCCAAGCCCAGGACGTCGTCGACGAGGTGGTCCATCGTGTAGTCGGCGACCGCTCCCGGCCGCGCGGTGGCGGAGTATCCGCGCTGGTCGGGCGCGATGACGCGCAACCCCGCCTCGGCCAGCACCGGCGCGACGGCCGACCAGCTCAGCGACGTCTCCGGGAACCCGTGCAGCAGCACGACGGGCTCGCCGTCGTCGGGACCGAGGGTCCGGACGTCGAACGTGAGGTCGCCGACGGCGACAGGGTCCAGCTGGTCGAACGACATGGGGTCATCGTGCCCTGCGACGCTTGCGTCCCTCCACCTGGTCGATCCGTTGCTCGATGTGTGCAACAAGAGAGCGCAGCTCGTCGAGGAGGCGGTCGTCGGCTTCGTCCGCGCGCTCACCGACGTCGCGGCCGGCGTCGGACGCGATGCGCTCGAGTGGGACGTCGTAGATCACGGCGAGTCCCATCGCCTCGGAGAACTTGAGCGAGCGCTGACCGTTCTCGATGCGCGTGATGGCCAGGTCCGGCAGCTTGATGCGCATCTTCGCGAGACTCCGCAGCACCTGCTTCTGCGTGAGGTCGCCGCGAAGGGTTCTGAGTCGTCTCCCGATCTCGTCGTCGCTGCGCATGACCCATCTCCCATGTATCTGAAAAGGATACCGCGATGTGTCTATTTTGGAGACTGCGAGGTCAGTCGACCGGCTGGTTGATGCGCGCGAGGGCGGCGCGGTCGAGGGCGGCGGCAACGTCCGGCGGTGGTGCGGAGCCGCCGCGGTCGTGCGGCAGCCACCAGCGGTCGGCGTCGGACCTGGGCGCGTCGGGGTAGGTGCCGATCGCCTCGTCGAGCAGCGCCGTCATGGCGGTGCGCAGGCGTTCCGTGAGTCCGGCGATGCTCTCGCCGTCGGCGGGGCGCAGTGGCGCGCCGAGCAGGATGGTGATGGCCTTGCCGCGGCGCAGGCTGCGGTGTCCGTCGACGGTCAGGACGCGGTGCGAGCCCCACACCACCGCGGGGATGAGTGGAGCGGATCGGCTGATGGCGAGCCCGGCCGCGCCGGGCTTGAGTCCCTTGACCAGCCACGACCTGCTGATGGTGGCCTCCGGGAAGACGCCGACGACCTCGCCCTCGTCCAGCAGGCGCCGCGCCTGCCGGTAGGCGATGGCGCCCGACCAGCGGTCGACCGGTATGTGTCGCATCGCCCGCATCAGCCACCCGGACAGGCGGTTCTCGAAGACCGACAGCTTGCTCATGAACCGCACGAGTCGTCCGCGCTCACGGGCGGCGTAGCCGATGAAGGTGAAGTCGAGGTAGCCGGTGTGGTTGCTCGCGACCACCGCGGGGCCGGACGCCGGCAGGTGCTCCGCGCCGAGCACCGTGATGCGCAGCCCGAGCAGACGGAAGATGCCGGCGACGATCCGCTCCACGTTGCGATACGTGCGATCCGATGGACGCCGCCGATCGCTGCTCATGTGGTGAATTCGTCGCCGACGCGCCCGGAGATGGTCACGCGCGTTCAGGCAGACGCGGCCAGCAGTCGGTGCGGATGGTGGGGTCGAAGCCGTCGGCCGCCAGTCGACGGCTCCGCATCTCGCGGTTGAGGATGCCGGCGGTCAGGAAGAAGATCGCCAGGATGTAGAGCCCCATGATGACCAGCCCGTGCCACGTCGCGTCCTTGTCGAAGCGGCCGGCCTCGCCGAGGGCGATGAACCCGTCGGAGACGAGGAACAGCAGGCCGCCGAGGCCGGCGCGGCCGTCGAGGGCCAGCGACGTCGCGGCAGTGCCGACGAGCAGCAGCGCGTAGAACGGGACGAACGGACGCACGTCGGCCTCGAGCCCGTCCCACGCCCAGATCACCATCGGGACGGCGGCGGCGACGTAGACGATCGCCGCCCAGGGCTTCGCGCGGAGCCGGGGAAGCGCGCCGCGCCGCACGAAGAACGTGATGAAGCAGACGTGGGCCGCTGCGAACGAGGCCATGCCGACCACGAAGAGTGAGTCCATCTCGAGGAACAGGTCGCCACCGAAGCAGAAGACCAGAGCAGCGACGAGGAGTCGCGGGCCGCCCAGCTGGATGACCCACGCAGCGAGCAGGGGTGCGAGCAGGAACTTGGTGATGCTGTCCCAGGGGGATGCGTCGGCGGCATTGAGCACGAGGTGCAGCACCGCCACCCCTCCGAAGCCGATGATCCAGGGGCTTTTCACCGCAGCGTCCATGGCGCCATCTTCGCAGTCGCGCGGCTCCACGGTGCGCACATTCATGGCCGTGGGTGCGACGCTGGACTCATGAGCAGCCCGGAGATCACCGACGTACCCGTCCGCGACGGCGGTATCCGCCTGGGGCAGTTCCTCAAGTTCGTGGGGGTCGCTGACTCCGGGGCCGACGCCGGGTCGCTCATCACTGACGGCGAGGTCCTGGTCGACGGCGTCGTCGAGACGAGGCGCGGCCGCCAGCTCGAGCGCGGCGCTGTCGTCGAGGTCAGCCGGCCGGCCGGACCCGAGCGGTTCCGCGTCGCCTGACGGCTACTTCTCGGCTCGCGGCCCCTCGAGCCACTCGGTGATGAACGTGTCGCTCGCGTGGATGTGGGTGGCGACGTAGCGGTCGGGGCCGACGATCTCGAACTTGTGCGGCGTGAACGACGGCACCACGAGCACCTGCCCGGCGATGCCGAGCAGCTGCTGTCCCGCCACCGTGAAGAGGGCCTTCCCGCCGCGGATGACGAACGTCTCGGCGTACGGGTGCTGGTGCAGGTCGGGGCCCTCACCTTCCGCGTCGCTGTCCTCGAAGATCAGCGACACTCCGGCTCCGTACGCCGCTCCTTGGATGTTGTCGAGGATGCGGCCGTCCGGCCTGGTCGTCCCCGTGGTCTCGATGACATGCATGGAACCGACGTTAGGTCTCACCTGCGAAGACAGGAAGAGCGACGCGCGGGAGGAGTGCGACCCGATAGCGTTGGCAGATGGTTCTCACGGTTCTGGCGATCGTCGTGGCCGCCACGTTCGTCGTCACCGGCGGCGTCAAGCTGTTCGGAGTTCCGGCGTCGCTGGCGATCCGCGACTCGCTGGACATCCCGGAGACTCAGTGGCGGCTCATCGGGGTCATGGAATGGCTGGGCGCCGCGGGCGTCCTCATCGGCCTGACCTACCGGCCACTCGGGCTGGTCGCCGCGATCGGCCTGGCGGCCCTGTTGATGGGCGCGATGATCACCCGCGTGCGTGCCGCTCGTCGCCACGACCGGTCCGAAGCGGCCGGCGTCGCGGTCGACGTCGTGACGTTCGTCCTCGCCGCGACGACGGCGGTCGTGTTCGCGATGAACCTCTGATGCTTTTCCGCTGCTGAGGAACCTGCGGACCGATTCTCAGCAATCGGGGGTCCTTACATTTCTCTCATCGAGGTGGTGCAACATATCCGCATGCGTCGCTCCCCTCTCCTGATCGTCGCCGCTGCGATGATCATCCTTTCCGCATGCCAGTCCGACGCCGAACCGAGCGCCAAGAAGCCTCGCGGCGAACCGACGGGCATCGCCTTCAGTGACCTCCCGGAGAGCCTGTCGACACTCACGCCCTACCCGTCGTCGAAGAAGCCCGAGCTGGAGGCTCCGGCGGGGTTCGAGCCGGTGTTTGCCGAGAACGTCGCCAGGCACGGCGCGCGGTCGCTCACGAGTGACGACCCCCTCGAGGACGCCATCGAGCTGTGGGACGAGGCGAAGGCGGCGAACGCCCTGACGACCGTCGGCAAGAAGTTCGGCCCCGACGTACGCGCCCTCCACAACGCCATGAACCAGGTGGGCTACGGCGATCTCAGCACCCTCGGCCAGGAGGAGATGCAAGGGATCGGCGCCCGGGAGGGCGAGCGCCTGTCGAAGATGTTCGACACGGCGATCGCCGGCGGCGCGAAGGTCGACGTCTTCGACTCCGGCAAGGGACGTGCCGAGGAGAGCGCCGAGAACTTCTCGGTGGGCCTGAGCTCGGTCAAGCCGGATCTCGACGTCGAACCGCCGGAGTCCGACGAGAAGATCCTCAAGTTCAGCAACGAGAACAACAAGTACGAGGACTTCCTCGACGACGGTCCGTGGAAGAAGGACTACAACGCGGCGCGCGACCTCGCGAACATCGACGGGATCGCCATCGAGGTCCTGGAGCGCCTCTACAAGCCAGACTTCGTCGCCACGATCGAGGATCCCCTCGAGGAAGCCTCCGGCGTCTACGACGTCTACCGCTCGGCGCCGGCCATGAGCCGCGACATCAACGTCGACTCGAAGCAGTACGTGACGAAGGAGGCGGCCAACACGTTCGCCTACGTCGACGACGCGCGCTACTTCTACTCCCGCGGACCGGGCCTCGTGGGGGACGACGGCAGCTACCAGGCCGCCCAGATCCTCCTCGACGACTTCTTCTCGGCGATCGACGACCACCTCCTGGAGCGGGGAAGCCATCCGCACGCGGCGGTCTATCGCTTCGCGCACGCCGAGGAGATCACGCCGTTCGCCGCGCTGCTCGCGCTGCCGGACGCCGACGAGCCGGCCGAGCCGGGCGACATCTACACCCACGAGAACAACGACTTCCGCGTGTCGACCGTGTCCCCGCTGTCGGCCAACATCGAGTGGATCGTGTGGAACAAGGGCGACACGAACATCGTCTCGATCCAGCACAACGAGGTTCCCACCACGGTCGGCCGTGACTGCAAGCCCTACAAGGACACGGAGAACTTCTACAAGCTCGAGGAGCTGCGCACCTGCCTGGGCGCCAAGTCCGCCAGCCCCGCCACTCCCTAGTCGGCGGGGCTCCAGTCAGGAGCGCTCTCCCACGTCGGCGTGCGCGTGAGTGGCGTGACATCCGACCCGTCCCGCTTCATGGCGTACAGGTCCGGCAGATGGCCGACGCCCTCCATGGCGAACACGATCCACGCGCTGTCCGTCGAGAACGACATCGAGAACACCTGCTTGCCCTTGGCCTTCGTGAGCTGGGTGAGGTCGGAACCGTCCGGCTTGACCGAGTAGACGTCCCCGATGAATTCCTCATCGGTCGGCTCGGACCGGAAGGCGATCAGCGTGCCGTCGGGCGACCAGGCCGGCTCCTGACCCGCCAGCTCCCACGGTGTGACCCGGCGAGCATCGGTTCCGTCGGCGTTCGCGACGAAGACGGCGGACGCGTCAAGTGGCTTGTCGGTCTTGTTCAGGCGGGTGAAGGCGATCTGACGACCGTCGGGGGACCAGGTGGCAGTGCCGTCCTCGGCCTTGGTGGGGCGCTTCGCCTGGGTGATCTGTTCCGGCTTGGATCCGTCGACGGACATGGTCGCGACGCCGGCCACCTCGATCCATTCCTCACTCCGGAGCTGCGAGAGCTTCCCGTAGGCCCAGGAGAAGGCCAGGGTCTTGCCGTCGGGAGACCAGGCCGGCTCGGACGCCTCGGACAGCTGGTCGGCCGGACCGATGGGTGAACCACCCTGATCGACCTGGTGCTCGTCGGAGCCGTCGACGTTCACCACGTGCACCTCGTAGGGCCGGTCGGTGAACTCACGGTGGAAGGCGATCTGCTTCCCGTCGGGCGAGAAGTCCGGGAACGAGTCGATGCTGTAGTCCGGAGGCTTGGTGATCTGACGTTCGTTCTTCCCGTCGGTCGACATCGTGAACAGCGCAGCCTGCTGCTGCTGATCGTCGAGGAATCGCCGGAAGACGATGGTGCCCGCCGATACGTCAGGCGCGGCTTTCGGTTTGGGCTCGGGGTCGCCTCCCGAGCAGGCGGTGAGAAGCACGATGACGAGGGCGATGAGGCCACCGCTCGCGGGGCGGATGTTCATCGGAGTCTCCTGACGTCGGGTACGTCCGACGCTAGGAGGCGCGATCGACCGCTACATCCGTGCGGGCACGGAGATCCGGACGGGTGGAGGCACCTGCAGCCGGGGTCGTGCCACCGACGTGCTCAGGCGTCGTAGTCGAGGGCCAGCTCGTCGGAGATCGGAAGGCTCTGGCAGGTGAGCACGTAGCCTTCGGCCAGCTCGTCGTCCTCCAACGCGTAGTTCCGGCGCATGTTCACCTCGCCGGTGACGACCTTGGCTCGGCACGTGCCGCACACGCCGCCCTTGCAGGCGTAGGGGAGGTCTGCTCTTACTTCCTGCGCCGAGTCGAGGACGGGGCGGTCGCGGGGCAGGCTCAGCTCGGTGGTGCGGCCGTCGAGCGTCACGGTGACCCGGCTGGACGGGCCCCCATGATCGGCACTGCTGCCGGCCTCGGTGTGCTTGACCGGTGGCGGCGGGATGTCGTCGACGAAGAACAGCTCGCGGTGGACCTTCTCGGCCGGGACGCCGAGGTCGCGCAGGACGTCGCGAGCCGACTCGATCATGGCGAACGGTCCGCACAGCCAGAACCCGTCGACGTCGGCTACAGGAATGAGCGCGGTGAGGATGCGGCGCAGCCGGTCGGCGTCGAGCCGCCCGCTGAACAGCTCGACGTCGCGGGGCTCGCGAGACAACACGTGGATGACCTCGAAGCGGGCCGGGAACCGGTCCTTCAGATCGGCGACCTCGTCGGAGAACATGACGGTGCTCGCGCGGCGGTTGCCGTAGAGCAGTGTCACATCGGCGTCGGGATGGGCGAGCAGCGACGAGGCGATCGACAGCACGGGCGTGATGCCGGAGCCGGCGGCGACCAGGACGTGCCGGCCACCCAGGTCAGGGTTGGGTCCGAACGTGCCCGACGGTGTCTGCACCTCGATCTCGTCACCAGCCCGGACCTGCTCGACCAACCACTGCGAGAACATCCCGTCCGGCACGACCCGCACGCCGACCCGCGGCGCGGCTCCCACGGCCGCACAGATGGAGTACTGGCGGCGCTCCTCGCGGTCGTCGATGCGCCGGCGGAGCGTGAGCGACTGCCCGGGGGTGAAGCGGTACGCCTCGGCGAGCTCGTCGGGGACGTCGAACGTCACCGCGGCCGCGTCGTCGCAGAGCCGGTCGACGCTCGACACCCGCAGGGGATGGAAGTCGCCTCGAACCCCCATCAGATCTCCTTCATGTGGTCGAAGGTCTCGCCACAGGCCCGGCAGGTGTGCAGCGACCGGCACGCCGTCGTGCCGAAATGGGACACCTCGCTCGTGTCGGCCGAACCGCATTGCTGGCACGCGGGCGGACGCGACGGCATCAGGATCAGGTCGGTGGGCCCGTCGTTCGGACGCGGCGGCGAGATGCCGTGCTCGGCCAGGGACGCGCGGCCGCGAGCGCTGATCCAGTCCGACGACCAGGCCGGAGAGAGCGTCGTCCGCACCTCCGCGCGGTGGTAGCCGGCGCGGCGCAATGCGACCAGCACGTCGGCCCGCATCGTGGCCAGCGCCGGGCAGCCGCTGTACGTGGGGGTGAGGGTGACGACGACCGTGTCGTCGTCGACGGTGACGTCGCGCAGGACTCCGAGGTCCTCGAGGGTGAGCATCGGCAGCTCCGGGTCGACCACCTCGGCGACCACCTCACGTGCCTGCACTGTCACCACCGGCCCATCGGGTGCTCGCGCGCGAGGCCCTGCATGTCGGCGAGGAGCTCGCCGAAGGACTCGGTGTGCCGTCCGTCGCGCCCACCTCCCGGAGCGGTGGCGACGTCGGGACGTTCCAGGCCGGCTGCCTCGAGCACCTGGTCGACGACTCGCATGGTGTCGTCGAAGGCTGCGGCATGATCGGCGGCCACGTCGGGAAGTCGTCGTTCCACGTCGTGCACCTCGCCCAGCTCGGCGACGTCGGGCCACACCTCGCGCAGGCCGGCGATCATCCTCTCGCGGGAGACGTCCGTGCCCTGCGCGAGCGTGATGCACCAGCGGGCCGCATGCTCACGGTGGTATCGCACCTCCTTGACGCCCTTCTCGGCCACGGCGGCGAGCACCGGGTCGCTGGACGCGCGGAGCCGCTCGAGCAGAGCGAGGCGCCATGCGGAGAACACGAGCAGCCGCGTCATCGTCGCGGCGAAGTCGCCGTTCGGCTGCGCGACGAGCCCGACGTTGCGGAACGCGCCGGCATCGCGAAAGTACGCGAGCCGGTCATCGGCAGGTACCGGCGAACCCTTCGGCAGGGTGGGGACGACGGCAGGGTCGGCGGCTGCGGCGCGGGCGAGCAGGAGCCGTGCCTGGCCGAGCAGGTCGAGCCCGATGTTGGCGAGAGCGACCTCCTCCTCGATCTCTGGCGCGTGCGTCGTCCACTCGGCGAGGCGCTGCGCCAGCACGAGCGAGTCGTCGGCGAGCATCAGGCAGTAGGTGGCGAGCGCGGACCCGTCGAGGCCGTTCGGCACGGTGGTGTCGACGCCGGCGAGCGGGTCGTCGAAGCTCGTGCCGAACGCCCAGCGCGCGTCGTCGTCGGCCTCGACGAGGCCTTCGTACGCGTTGTCGTGGACGGTCATGTCGATCTCACATGTGGGGGACGTGCTCGGGCACGTCGTAGAAGGTGGGGTGGCGGTACACCTTGTCGCCGCTCGGCGCGAAGAACGGATCCTTCTCGTCCGGGCTGGACGCGGTGATGTCGGACGACTTCACGACCCAGATGCTCACGCCCTCGTTGCGACGCGTGTAGACGTCGCGCGCGTTGCGCAGCGCCATCTCGTCGTCGGACGCGTGGATGGAGCCGACGTGCACGTGGTTGAGACCGCGCTTGCCGCGCACGAACACCTCGTAGAGAGGCCAGTTGTCGGTCATGCTGCTCCTTCCGATCGGGCGGCGTAGGCGAGTGCGGCTTCGCGCACCCACGCACCGTCCTCGTGGGCGGCCTTCCGGCACGCGATCCGCTCGGCGTTGCAGGGGCCGTCGCCCTTGATGACGCGCATGAGCTCGTCCCAGTCGGGAGTGCCGAAGTCGTACGAGCCGCGCTCGTCGTTCCACGCGAGCTCGGGGTCGGGCAGCGTGACGCCGAGTGCGTCGGCCTGCGGCACGCTCATGTCGACGAACCGCTGCCTCAGCTCGTCATTGGTGTGCCGCTTGATGCCCCAGGCCATCGACTGCTCGGTGTTGGGGGAGCGATCGTCGGGCGGGCCGAACATCATCAGCGACGGCCACCACCAGCGATTCACCGAGTCCTGCACCATCGCGCGCTGCTCGTCCGTGCCGTTCATCATCGTCATCAGCAGCTCGTAGCCCTGACGCTGGTGGAACGACTCCTCCTTGCAGATGCGGATCATCGCGCGGGCGTACGGCCCGTAGGAGCTGCGGCAGAGCGGCACCTGGTTGCAGATGGCGGCACCGTCGACGAGCCAGCCGATGGTGCCGACGTCGGCGTAGCCGGGGGTGGGGTAGTTGAAGATCGAGGAGTACTTCTGCCTCGAGCCGATGAGCGCATCGGTGAGGTCGCCGCGGTCGGCGCCGAGCGTCTCGGTGGCGGAGTAGAGGTACAGCCCGTGACCGGCCTCGTCCTGCACCTTGGCGGTGAGCACGGCCTTGCGTCGCAGCGACGGCGCCCTGGTGAGCCAGACTCCTTCGGGCTGCATGCCGATGATCTCGGAGTGGCCGTGCTGGGCGATCTGGCGCACGAGGGTGCGGCGGTAGCCGTCGGGCATCCAGTCGCGCGGCTCGATGCGCGAACCGTGCTCGATGGTCTCGTCGAAGTGCTGCTGCAGGGTGTTGTCGCCAGTCATGCTGCTCCCAAACCGAATGATCGTTCGGTTCGAGTGTAACGCAGGGATCAGGTGCGGATGCCGTCGAGCACCAGTGCCGCGATCTGGTCGGCGAGCGCGGTCGGCGAGATGTCGCGACCCGGCCGGTACCACTCCACGAGCGAGTTCACGACGCCGAACATCAGCCGCGCCGTCGTGCGCGCGTTGACGTCGGAGCGCACATCGCCCTCGTCGATCGCCACCTGCACGAGCGCTGCCACGCGCCGGTCGAACTGTCGACGCTGTTCGAGCGCCCACCGCTCGGTCTCGGTGTTGCCGTGCACGCGCAGCAGGAGCGTGACGTAGGGGAGGCGGTCGGCGAGGATCTGCACGTCCCGACGCACGAGGTGGTGCAACCGGTCGACCGCCCGGCCGGTCGTCACGTCCTCGGCGTCGAGGCTGGCCAGCAACGGGTCGAGCGCTCGCTCCAGGGCAAGTCGCAGCAGCTGCTCCTTGCCCTCGACGTGGTGGTAGATCGACGACTTCGACAGCCCGGACGCCGCCGACAGGTGCTCCATGCTCGTGCCGTCGTAGCCGCGTGCGGTGAACACCTCGGCAGCCACGGCGAGCAACGAGTCCTGGTCGTACCGGGGTCGCGGCTGGCCCGACGGCAACGTGCGGGAACGCGGTGCCGAGGTCATGGGCCGATCATGGCACGACCGTTCGGTCGGTTGGCGGCTCGAACACCGAAGTCACCGTGGGTGTAGACCACCGTCGACGCGCCATGGGCGACGGCGCGGCTAGGGTCCCTCCATGGGCATCGTCGCGGTCGGTGACAGCCTCCTCGACTCCCACCAGTCGTGGGGCTACTGGTTGAGCCGGGCGATGGATCTGCCGCTGCGGATGGTCGCCGTTGGCGGATCCCGCTCTCAGGACGTGCTCCGGCAGCTTCCGTCGCTCAGCGGCGAGCGGTACGAGGTGGCCTGCCTGTCGATGGGCGCCAACGACATCCTGTTCGACTGGGACGCCGAGCGTTTCGCCGACAACGTGGCGGCCATCGTCGCCGCGGCAGAGACAAGCGCGGAACGCGTGGTCCTGCCGACGATCTCACTCAGCATCTCAGCCTTCCCCGGCAGCACCTCCGAGTTCCGGCGTCGGGCCCGGCAGGCCAACTCGGTGCTGAGCGGGTCCGGCGCCATGATCTTCTCGGCCGACGACCTGCGTGGTCCGCGCATGCTGAGTGCCGACCGGATTCACCCCACTCCTGCCGGCCAGCTCGAGCTCGCGGACCGGGCGGCCCGGGTGCTGGGCGTCACCCCTGCGCCCTCGTCGCTGACTGACACGCCGGTGAGCGGACGGTCGCAGTACTACCGGGTGGCCGCGGAGCAGGTGCCGAAACGGATCGTGAAGCGGATCCTGGGGCGACCGATCCACCGGGCGCGCTGAGGCTCGAGCTCAGCTCCTGGTGGCCTTGAACAGCAGGTACTCCCAACGCATCACGCCGTTCTCGTCGGTGAAGCTGGCGGCGAGCTCGTGGAGCGCGGCGTCGAGGGCCTCGACCTTCGACGGGTCGTCGCCGATGAACTTGTACACCGCGATCGTCGGACCGTAGGTCCGCTTGAAGTACTCGAGGAAATTGGGTGATCCCGGGAAGCCGTCGACGGTGGCGACCTGCTTCTCGGTCGTGACGTCGGTGACGTGATCGCCGAAGAGTGCACGCACGTGGTCCTCGTCGCCCCACAGCGGCGGGGGCTGGGCACCCGGAGGCGGCGGTGGCGCGTACGGCTTCATGGTGGCGAACATCTGCCCGATGAACCCGGTGGGCGTCCAGGCGATGTTGGCGATCGTCCCGCCCGAGCGGCACACCCGTAGCATCTCGTCGGCGCTCTCCTGGTGGTGCGGCGCGAACATCACGCCCACGGTCGACATCACGCAGTCGAACTCACCGTCCTCGAACGGAAGCGCTTCGGCGTCGGCCTGCTGCCAGGTGAGGATCGCGCCACGGTCCTCGGCGACGCGGCGTCCGGCGTCGAACAGCTCGGGCGTGAGGTCACTCGCGATGACCTCGGCTCCGGCCAGCGCGGCGGGGATGGCGGCATTGCCCGAGCCCGCTCCGACGTCGAGCACCCGGTCTCCGGGACCCACGCCGGTCGCGGCCACGATGGCGTCGCCCAGCTCCGGGATGATCTCGGCCGCCACGGCGGGGTAGTCGCCGAGTGCCCACATGGCCCGGTGCTTCGCCTTCAGCGCGACGTCTTCGTCGGTGGCATGTTGTGTCATGGTTCGAACTCCCTCTGGTTTCCATTCCCCGATTGAGACGACCATAGAAGTCGAACTCCTCGAGACCTAGTACGAGATCTGTACTACGGCTTACGCTGGGAGAATGGGCTCCCCGTACCACCAGTTCTGTCCCGTCTCGAAGGCCATGGAGATGCTCGACGAGCGGTGGACGATCCTCGTGATCCGCGAGCTTCTCATCGGCTCTGAACGCTTCAACGAGCTACGCCGTGGACTTCCGCGGATGTCGCCGACGCTTCTGTCGCGTCGTCTCCAGCAGCTCGAGCGCGCCGGACTCGTCGAGCGCCGCGTTTCCGGCAAGGACGTCACCTACACGTTGACTGACGCCGGCCGAGACCTGCAGCCGGTGGTCGAGGCCGTCGGTGCCTGGGGCTCCAGGTGGGTCGCCGAGCTCGCCGACCAGGACCTCGATCCGAAGTTCCTGATGTGGGACATGCACCGCAACGTCGATCTGGAAGCCGTTCCGCCGGGTCGGACGGTCATGAAGTTCAACTTTCCCGAGGCTCCGCGCGGCCGGCGCGACTGGTGGCTGGTGGTCAATGAGGCCGAGACCGACGTGTGCGACTTCGACCCCGGCTTCGACGTGGCGGTGACGATCACGGCGAGCCTGCGAACGCTGACCGCGGTCTGGCGGGGCGATGTCGGCTGGTTGGCCGCGTTGCGCTCTGGCTCCCTCGAGCTCCAAGGCCCATCGGAGCTGCGCCGGGCCGTCCCCCGATGGTTCTCGGACACGAACTCCGCCGGCATACCCGTCGCCGGGGCGCGACTGGTCTAGAGCGAGACGGCCACCGGCTCGGACGCGTCGCTCTGCGGGTCGACGATGATCTTGGCGTGCACCTCGGGGTCGCCGAGCGCGCTGAAGGCGTTGTCGACGCCGGTCAGTCCGACCAGGCCGGTGACGATGGGCGACGCGTCGACCGTGCCACGGGTGAGCATCTGCAGCGTCTCGTGGAACTCCGGCGGCGTGTAGCCGAGCACGAACCGCATGTCGATCTCCTTGTTGATCGCCACGGCGGGCCGGAGCCGGTCGGCGTCCATGCAGACGCCGACCACGACGACGCGCGAGAACAGCGGCGCACTGCTGATGACCTGCTCGAGCATGCCCGGCACGCCGACGCACTCGAAGATCACCGGGCGCTTGGGGTTGGCCGCGCCGACCTTCTCCGCGGCCCGCCACACCTGCTGCCACGGCAGGAACGGCACGCCCCGCAGCCGGTCCATCGCGCCCATGGCGAGACCGAACGCCGCCGGCGCCGTGTCGAGGTGACCGTGGTCGCCGCCCGCGGTGAACGGTTGCTCGTGCTGCGGGTCGACGACGACGTCGGCTCCGCAGCGGCGAGCCAGGTCGCGCCGTCCGGGTGAGAGGTCGCTCGCCACGACGGTCTTGATCCCGCTGGCCTTGAGCATGGAGATGACCGCCAGGCCGACCGGGCCGCAGCCGATGACGATGGCGACGTCACCCTTCTTGACCTCGCCACGACGGACGGCGTGCAGTCCGACCGCCATCGGCTCGGTGAGCGTCGCGAGCTCGGTGGACAAGCCGTCGGGGACGGTCATCGCCAGAGCCTCCTCGACGACCATCCGCTCGGCGTACGCACCCGGAGCGTGTACGGAGTAGCCGACCGTGTGCACGTCATTCCCGCGCCTGAGCAGCGGCAGGGCGACCACACGATCACCGACCTTGGCCTGCTTGCGGGTGCCGGGGCCGTGGTCGACGACCTCGCCGACGAACTCGTGGCCCATCACGATGCTCTGGTTCAACCGCATGAAGTCGGGGTAGCCCATCTCGTCGACGATGTCGGCGACGTCGTCACAGCTGTGGCGGGCGTGCAGGTCGGAGCCGCAGATGCCGGCGCGCTTGACGTCGATGAGCAGGTGGCCCTGGCCCGGCTCGGGGTCGGGCACGTCGGCCACCTCGAGCTTCGTGTTCTCGCAGACGACGGCCTTCATGGTGCTCCTTCGAGACGACATGACGTGCGCTCGAACGGTACTCCGAGACGACGTCCGGCAGGATGGCCGCATGACCTCCCCCTGGACCACCGACCAGATTCCCGACCAGTCCGGCCGAACGGCGATCGTGACGGGAGCCAACAGCGGGATCGGGCTGGAGACCGCCTTGGAGCTCGCCCGAGCCGGCGCCACAGTCCTCTTGGCCTGCCGCAACCTCGAGAAGGGTGCAGCGGCGGTCGACCAGATTCGCGAAGCCGTGCCGGGCGCGCAGGCCGAGGTCCTGGAGCTGGACGTGAGCAGCCTGGACTCCGTGCGCCGGTTCGCCGACAAGCTCGACGTCGACGGGCTCGACCTGCTGATCAACAACGCCGGGGTCATGGCGATCCCGAAGCGTCATGTCACCGAGGACGGCTTCGAGATGCAGCTCGGGACGAACCATCTCGGGCACTTCGCCCTGACCGGCCTCCTGCTGGACCGGCTCAACCAGGCTGAGGCTCCTCGCGTGGTCACGGTCGCCAGCAACGAGCACAAGGCGGGCCACTTCGACTTCGACGACCTCCAGCTGGAGCACGGCTACGGTCCACGCAAGGCCTACCGGCAGACCAAGCTCGCCAACACCGCCTTCGCCCTCGAGCTGGACCGACGCGTGCGCGCCGCAGGCTGGTCGATCAAGAGCGTGCTGGCCCATCCCGGCTACACCGCCACCAACCTGCAGTCCACCGCCGGCGGGGTCATGAGGCTGGGCATGGCGATCGGGAACCGCCTGATCGCGCAGTCCGCCGAGCGGGGCGCGCTGCCGACGCTCTACGCCGCGACGGCGCCAGACGTCGAGGGCGGGGAGTACTACGGCCCGGACGGCCTGGGCGAGTGGCGGGGACATCCGAAGCTCGTCCAGGTGAAGGCCGAGGGCCGGGACGAGGAGAACCGGCGCAGGCTGTGGTCGGTCTCCGAGGAGCTGACGGGCGTCACGTACAACTTCACCGGGGCCGGCTGACCGGAAGCGGAAGTACCCTCGGAGACATGGCACAACGCATCTCTCATTGGATCGACGGACGGACTCGGCCCGGAACCTCGGGCCGCACCTCGCCGGTCTTCAATCCCGCCGTGGGCGAGGTGGCCGCCGAGGTCGACCTCGCCAGCGAGGCGGAGGTCGACGAGGCCGTGGCATCGGCGAAACAGGCTGCGGTCGCCTGGCGGTCGACGTCGTTGTCGAAGCGCGCCTCCATCCTGTTCGAGTTCCGGCAGCAGCTGAGCGAGCGGGCCGACGAGCTCGCGGACGTCATCACCGCCGAGCACGGCAAGGTGCACTCCGACGCGCTGGGCGAGATCGCCCGCGGACTCGAGAACGTCGAGTTCGCCGCCGGCGTCCCGCAGCTGCTCAAGGGCGGGTTCTCCGAGCAGGCGGCCACCGACGTCGACGTCTACGACATCCGTCAGCCGCTCGGGGTCGTCGCCGGCATCACCCCCTTCAACTTCCCGGCCATGGTGCCGTTGTGGATGTGCGCGAACGCGATCGCGTGTGGCAACGCCTTCATCCTCAAGCCGAGCGAGAAGGACCCGTCCGCGTCACTGCTCCTGGCCGACATGTGGCAGAAGGCCGGCCTGCCCGACGGCGTCTTCACCGTGCTGCACGGCGACCGCGAGGCCGTCGACGCGTTGCTCGTCCATCCCGACATCGCCGCCATCAGCTTCGTGGGGTCGACGCCCGTGGCCCGGCACATCTACGAGACGGGCACGGCGAACGGCAAGCGGGTCCAGTCACTGGGCGGCGCGAAGAACCACGCCCTGGTCCTGCCGGATGCCGACGTCGACCTCGCCGCCGATGCGATCGTGGGCGCCGCCTACGGCTCGGCGGGGGAGCGCTGCATGGCCCTCTCGGTCACCGTCGCGGTGGGTGACGTGGCCGACCGCCTCGTCGAGGCGCTCGCCGTCCGGCTGCCCAAGCTGGTCATCGGCGACGGCGCGACCGCGGGCATCGACATGGGCCCCCTCATCACCGAGGAGCACCGCGACCGGGTGGCCGGCTACGTGGAGGCCGGCGCGACGTCCGGAGCCACGGTCGTCGTCGACGGCCGAGAGTCCGACCTGCCCGACCGCGGGTTCTTCCTCGGCGCGACGCTGCTCGATCACGTGACCCCAGAGATGTCCGTCTACACCGACGAGATCTTCGGGCCGGTGCTCGACGTCGTCCGGGTCGACACGTTCGACGAGGGCCTGGAGCTGATCAACAGCAACCCGTACGCCAACGGCACCGCCATCTTCACCCGCGACGGCGGCGCGGCCCGCCGGTTCCAGTTCGAGGTCGAGGTGGGCATGGTCGGCATCAACGTGCCGGTTCCGGTGCCCGTCGCCTACTACTCGTTCGGCGGCTGGAAGGCGTCGCTGTTCGGCGACACCCACATGTACGGGCCGGAGGGCATCAACTTCTACACCCGGGGCAAGGTCGTCACGTCACGCTGGCCCGATCCGTCCTCGTCACAGGTGGATCTGGGGTTCCCGACCAACCGCTGATTCCGGTTTGGCCGAGGTCAGGCTAACCTAAGTGCATGATCGTCTGTCACTGCGGCGTGGTGTCGTCCCACGACATCGCTGATGCGTGGGAGAACGGAGCTCGCAGCGTGGAGGAGGTATGTCTCCGCACGGGCGCCGCGCAGAACTGTGGCACCTGCGTCTTCTCGGTCCAGCAGATCGTGTGTCAGCATGAGCAGCAGAAGCCCGATCTCACCGACCAGGAGGCCGTCCGTGCAGCCAGTTGATCCGCGTGTCGTGGAACTGCTCAACGACGCTCTCACATTCGAGCTCACCGTCACCAACACCTACTTCGTGCATGCGCGCATGCTCGACAACTGGGGCTTCCCCAAGCTCGGCAAGGTCTTCTACGACCTCTCCATCGACGAGATGAAGGACGCCGACGACCTGATCAACCGCATCCTGCTGTTCGACGGCCATCCCAACGTGCAGCGTCTCGGCTCCATCCAGATCGGCGAGGACGCCGAGGAGATGCTGAATCTGGCGTTCGCGAGTGAATTGGCAGCGGTCGCCCAGTTCAACGCCTCCGCGAAGGAGACCCGCGACCTCGGCGACCACGGCACGGCCGCGGTGTTCGAGGAGATGGTGCGCGACGAGGAGAAGCACGCCGACTGGTTCGAGAGCCAGATCGACGCCGTCAGCCGCATCGGCATCCAGCAGTACCTGGCACAGCAGGTCGACTCGGGCTCGGGTCCCGGCTAGGCCGCCGACCCGTTGGTCGCGGACCCGGCCCGGTGCTGGGCCGCGAGCCGGACGGGGGCGTTGGTGGCGCCGTATCCGTCGTACCCGCCGCGCCGCTGCACGACCTCGAAGAAGACGGCGCCGAGCGTCTCGGTGAAGAAGTGCGTGAAGTCGCCTCGTTCGTCGCGGTCGTAGAGCACGCCGAGGTCCTGCATCTCCTCGACGAGCTCGGTCGGGAGGTCGTACCTGGCGGCGAGGTCGTCGTAGTAGTTCGCGGGGATCGGGAGGGGTCGCAGCCCGCGGGCGCGTGCGGCGCGAGCCACGGCCAGGACGTCCGGGCTCGAGAAGGCCACGTGCTGCGGGAACCCGTGCGGGCTGTCGAACGCCAGGGGCGCGACGTTCAGGGCGAGCCGGACGGCCCCGTCGTTGCTGCGGACCACATGGCTCCGCACGAGCCCAGTGGGCGCCGCCACCTCCTGGCTGCTGCCCGGCTCCAGGGTGAGGACGCTGCTGTAGAACAGGACGGCCTCGTCGAAGTTCTGCCACGGATGGGCCAGGTTGACGTGGTCGATCCCGGTGAGGAGCCCGTCGTCGGCGAGGTCCTCTCCGCCTTCGAACTCCGGGACCCATCCCGCGTCGTCGCCGGAGACGTCGGCGAGAAAGACCTCGGTCCCGTCGGGTGCCCGGAAGGCGGACAGGTCTTCCTCCGTCGCGAGCGTGCGCCGGTACACCGCGGGTGCGTCGAGCCGGCGGGCGCGGTCCGCCGACGCCGCCGGGTCGGCGACCTCGAAGCCGACGGCGGCGAGGGTCGGCACCCACTCCCGGGCCTGCTGCTCGTTGCACACCACCCGGGCGCGGCCCATCGTCCACAGGCGCACCGGCTTGCTGCGGTGGTGGCCCCGGAAGGTGAAGCCGAGCTGCCGGAGCATCACGTCGACGTCGCCGGCGTCCTCGGCCTTCACCTCCACGAAGTCGAAGTCGGCCGGCTGCTCGACGTCCGGGAGCCGCGACGGGCCGTCGGGGCGGGACGCCATCAGCGGCAGTCGCGCCACCTGGTCCTCGAGCCAGGTCAAGGATCGCTTGGCCTGCTGGGCCGTGCGCAGGACGTCGGTCTGCCGGAAGGTGTCGTTGAAGACCTCCAGGGAGAGCGGTCCCTGATATCCCGCCTCGAGGGCGTGCCCGACGAATCGAGCGAGGTCGAAGGTCCCTTCTCCTGGGAACAGCCGGTGGTGACGGCTCCACGAGAGCACGTCCATCGTGAGGGCGCGGGCGTCCGCGAGCTGGAGGAAGAAGATCTTGTCGCCCGGGATCTCCTCGATCTGGGCGGGGTCGTGGCCGCGGGAGAGGATGTGGAAGCTGTCCAGGCACACGCCGACCGCGGGATGGTCCGCCAGCTCGACGATGCGCCACGCGCGCCGGTAGTCGTCGACGAAACGTCCCCAGGCCAGGGCCTCGTAGGCCAGGCGGACGCCGTGCTTCTCGGCCTCCTCGCCGAGCCGTCGCAGCTGAGCGGCCGACACCGCGTCGTCGTCCACCGTGGCGGTGGCGACGTTGCTGCACACGAGCATCGTGTCGATGCCGAGCCGCTGCATGAGGCGGAACTTCGACTGGGCCCGGTGGATGACGGCCGGGAAGAGGTCGTCGGCGACCCCCTCGGCGTCGCGGAACGGCTGGTAGAGGTCGAGGTGCAGATTGAGTCGCTCGGCCAGGGCGATGATCTCGTCGGGGCTGGCCGGCGAGGCGACCAGGTCCGGCTCGAAGATCTCCACGCCGTCGAAGCCCGCCTCCGCACAGGCGTGCAGCTTGTCGGTCAGCGTCCCGCTCAGGCAGACCGTCGCGATGGACGTGCGCATGGTCATCGGTCCTCCAGCGCGGAGGGACCGGCGGGCGTCAGCAGCCGGGCGGGATTGAGCACCAGCAGCTGGTGGAGGTCCTGCTCCGCCGCGCCCGCGGCGAGCAGCTGGGGCACGATGCGTCGCGGGATGTTCTCCATGTGCCAGTTCGGCGCGTGCTGCGCCCGCCAGGACGGTGGTGTCACACGGCTGAAGAACGCCGCGTCCTGGGAGAGCACCATCTTCTCCGCGTAGCCCAGCCGCAGCAGCTCGAGCACGGTCTTGACGCGCCGGTCGTCCGGCAGCACGTGCTCCATGCCGAATCGGTCCATGCCGATGGTGGCCCCGGCGTCCATCAGCTCGCGGAGGTAGTCGAGGTCCTCGCTGTCGCCGCAGTGCCCGATGATCAACCGCTCGGGCTCCACGCCGCGACGCGTGAAGAAGGCCAGCTGGTCCCGGCCGTTATGCGACGGTGCATGGGTGTGGGTCGTGATCGGAACGCCGGTGTGCTGGTGCGCCACGGCTGCCGCGGCCATGATGCGCTCGACGTCCGGCGTCATGCCCGGCCGGTCGGTGACCACCTTCAGCATGGCCGCCCGGACCCCGGTGCCGGCGATGCCCTTCTCGATGTCACGGATGAAGACCTCCACCAGCGGATCCGGGCCGTCCACGAGGAGGCCGGGACCGTTCGCGTGGAAGAACGGAGGCAGCACGTCCGTCGTGTAGTAGCCGGTGGAGGCCAGCAGGTTGACCCGGGTGCGGGCGGCGACGCCCGCGACCAGCGCGACGTCACGGCCCAGTCCCGGGACGGTCAGGTCCACGACCGTGCGGACCCCGAGGTCCCACAGCCGTTCCAGCCCGGCGACCGCCGCTTCCATCAGCGTCGGTTCGTCCCACTCGGGGTGGGGGAAGTTCAGGGCCAGCTCGGCGTCGCCCACGAAGACGTGCTCGTGGATGAGCGTCGTCCCCAGGTCGGCGGTGGCGACGGAGCCCCTGAAGGTCTGAACTTCCCCCACCACGGTCACTCGGCGGTTCCCCGGATCCCCTCGTAGACCGCCAGCTGCTCCTTGTTGAAGTTCTTCCGCAGGTACGAGTCGACCTGGGTGCGGAAGGCCTCGACGTCGACGTCATCGACGACCTTGAGCGAACCGGACTTCTTCCACTCGGCGAGCGTCTTCTGCTCGTCCTCCTCCACACAACCCGGAACCTGCTCGACGGCCTTGTCGACTGCCGCCTGAAGGACCTTCTTCTGATCGGCCGACAGCTCGTCCCAGACCTTGCCGATGATCACGAGGTTGGAGTTGGCCTGGTGCGAGGACAGACTGATGAAGTCCTGCACCTCGTCGAGGCTGATGGCGTCGATGTTGACGATCGGGTTCTCCTGCGCGTCGACCGTGCCCTGCTGGAGGGCCAGGAACAGCTCCTCGTAGGCGACCTCGGTGGCATTGGCGCCGAGCGCCTTCGCGTTCATCAGGAACTGCGGTGAGTTGGCGAACCGCACGCGCAGGCCCTTGAGATCGCCGGGCTCGCGGATCGCCTTGTTGGCCGTGAACTGGCGCATTCCCGCGGACCACATGCCCAAGGTCTGAATCCCGGTCTCGTCCGCGAAGGACGTGATCAGCTTCTTCGACGCTTCGCTCTCGGAGTACGTGGCGAGGTGGTCGGCGTCGTCGAACGCGTACGCGGCGTCCAGCGTGGCGACCGGCTCGTAGACCGCGCCGAGTGCCGAGGCGCCCTGGATGTCGATGTCGATGTCACCGGAGACCACCGAGCTGATGCGGTCGGCGTCGGCACCCAGCTGGCTGGCGGGGAAGATCTTGACGGTCATGCCGGCATCGGCCTTCTCGACCTCGTCTGCGATGACCTTCGCGCCGCATCGGTGCTGCGGCTGGGCCTCGGTGTAGCTGTGGGCGAGGGAGATCTCGGTCGCGCCGCCGTCATCGCCTCCCTCGTCCCCACCGCAGGCGGTGAGCACCATGAGCGGAGCGACGGCGCAGGCAACGAGCGCGACGCCTCTTCTGTTCGTTCGTGCTGACATCATTCGTTCCTTTCTCTGGATGGTTCTCGAGTGATGGGATGGGCTTGGTGGGCCGTCTCGGCGACCTCGGACTCGACCAGCTCGTCGAAGTCACGGAACATGGCATCTCGGTGAGCGGGTCGTCCGGTGATGAGCTCGAACGAGTCGGCGGCCTGGTGGACGGCCATCCCCGCACCGCTGAGCGTCTGGCAGCCGGCCGCGCGAGCTGCTTGCAGGAGCTCTGTCAGGAGCGGCCGGTAGACGATGTCGGCGACCCACAGGCTCGGCTGGAGTATGTCGACAGGGATCGGGCTGCCCGGGTGGTCGGCCATGCCGACCGGTGTGGCATTGATCAGACCGGACGCCTCCACCAGCGCGCCTGAAAGCTCGTCCGCCGTCAGGCTCCGGACGTCGGTTGCCGAGGACAGCTGCCCGGCCGACCTCACCAAGGTCTCGCGTTGGTCGATGTCCGGGTCGACGACATGGAGCCGTCGTGCGCCGAGCCGCACCATGGCGTTCGCCACCGCGGTGCCGGCTCCGCCCGCGCCCAGCAGCACCACGTCGTCGAGCGCCGCGTGCGGAAGGCCCTCGCGGAAGGCCTTGTCGAAACCGGTGACGTCGGTGTTGTGGCCGGTGGTCACGCCGTCGTCGATCAGGACCGTGTTGATCGCGCCGATCGCCTCGGCCTCCGGGGTGACCCGGTCCATCAGCGGGACCATCGCCTGCTTGACCGGGTGCGTGACGTTCAGCCCGTCGAAGCCCAGCTCGACGGCGAAGTCGAGCAGCTGGCGCAGATGGTCCGGCGTGGACTGACGATCGTCGAGCTCGACCGTCTTGTACACGTAGCGGATCTGCTGGCGACCGGCCTCCCGCTCGTGCAGCTCCGGGGTCAGGGACGGCTTGATGCCCTGTCCGAAGAGGCCCGCCAGGAGCGAGCGGCGCCGGTCTGACGTCCCGTTGGGCGTGGTCACAGGCCCAGCTTCTGCGGGAGGTAGAGGATCGCGTCGGGCCAGAAGATGATGCCGAAGCACAGCAGGACCAGCGGGATCATGAACGGGACGGATCCCCAGAAGACCTCCGACATCCGCGCCTTGGCGATGGCTTGGAGCACGAAGACGACGGTGCCCACTGGTGGTGTGAGCAGCCCGATCATCTGGGACACGATCATCAGCACGCCAAGGGCGATCGGGTCGACGTGGTACGCCGCGCTGATCGGCAGGAGGATCGGCACCGTGAGCGTCAGCACCGCGATCGCGTCCAGGGCGGTGCCGAGGATCATCGACAGGAGAAACACCAACAGCAGGAAGACGGTGGCGTCGGTCGTGAGGCCGAGGACGAATTCCGAGATCGCCTGCGGCACCTGCTCGCGCGCGAAGATGTAGCCGAGCAGGTTCGCCGAGGCGACGATCAGCATGATGGCGCCCGTCGTCACCACCGTCTCGGTGAGCACCTTCGGCATGTCCCGCAGCGACAGGGTGCGGTAGGCGAAGCCCAGCACGGCCATGTAGGCAGCGCCGACGGCGGCCGCCTCGGTCGGTGTGAAGATCCCACCAAGGATGCCGCCGAGGATGAGGACCGGCGCACCCATCGGGGCGATGACGCGTCGTCCGGTCTCCCAGACCCGATCCCAGCTGAACTCGGTTCGCACGATGTTGGGATCCCGGCGGACCCAGATGAACACCACGATCGCCAGGCCCACCGCCATCAGCAGTGCCGGAACGACCGACGCCGCGAACAGCGCGCCCGTCGAGACAGCCGCCAGGCCGGCGTAGATGACGGCGGGGATGCTCGGGGGCATCACCGGCGCGATCAGGGCAGCCGACCCGGTCACCCCCAGGGCGAACTTCCGGGAGTAGCCGTTGCGCAGCATCGCCGGGATCTGCAGCTTGCCGAGCGCCGCGGCATCGGCCACCGCGGAGCCGCTCATCCAGGAGAAGCCCACGCTCACGCCGATGCTGACGTACCCCAGGCTGCCGCGCACCCGTCCCAGCAACGCAAGCGCGAAGTCGAACAGCCGGTCGGCGATGCCGGCGTGGTTGGCCAGCGTGCCGAGCAGGATGAAGAGCGGTACGGCGAGGAGCGGGAAGCTGGCCGTGGAGCTGGCCACGAGACGCAGCGCCAGGCCGAGCGACTGGTCGGTCGTGATCATGTAGAGGAGCGCAGGGCCGATGAACGCGAAGGCGATCGGCACCCGGATGACGAGCAACAGGGTGATCAGCAGCGTCAGGACGAGCAGGCTCATGCGGTGGTCAGCTCCTCGTCGATGTCGCGGGGTTCGGGCGCACCGACGACGGCGAACACGACGGCAGCGACGACGGCCCGGATCGTGGTGCTGACGAATCCGATCAGGGAGATGCCGTAGAGCCACGACATCGGCATCCGCATCGCGGGTGACTTCAGGACGGCCTGGCTCATCGTGAGCTCCCAGGCCTCGGCGGAGAGTCCCACGCCGATCACGGCGACCACGAGGCACGAGATCACGCGCACGAGGCGGCGGATCAGCGGGCTACGGACGGAGTCGATCATCTCGATGGCGATGTGGGAGTCGCTGGTGACCAGGACGCCCGCGACGACGAACGTGAGCCAGACCAGGGAGAAGCGCGCCAGCTCGCCGGTCCAGGACCAGCCGTCGAACGGGAGGTATCGCTGACCCGCCTGGACGAGCACCAGGGAGAAGATGAGCAGCAGCGCCACCACGCCGATCGCCAGCTCGATGGCGGTGACGACCCGGACGGATCTGGACACCCAGGCCGGAGGGTCGGTGAAGAACGATTTCACCGGACGTCCCCGACCGGTCGCGGCAGCGTGACGGGAGTCATACCCGCGAACCTAGGGAGGTGGCGCCGATCCTGCCAAGGGGTTGCCATTTGTTGCCACTCGCGGTTGATTGGCTCTGTGGCCGATCCCACGATCTACGACGTCGCCGAGGCAGCGGGTGTCGCCACGTCCACCGTCTCCCGCGCCTTCTCCACGCCATCACGGGTGAGCGCCCGTACGCGGGAGCGCGTGCTGGCGGTCGCTGCGGAGCTGGGATACCGGCCGAATCCCCACGCCAGGGCCCTGTTGTCCGGCCGGAGCCACACGGTGGCGATGGTGGTCTCGGACATCACGAACCCCCACTACTTCGAGCTCATTCGCGGAGCCGAGATGCGGGCACGGGCCTCGGAGTACACCCTCGTCCTCGTCAACGCCGAGGAGTCGCCGCGCATCGAGTACGACCAGATCCAGCGACTGGTGTCGTCGGTCGACGGGTTCCTGCTCGCCGCCAGCCGGCTCCCGGACGAGAACCTGGAGCAGATCGCGGCGCAACGGCCCATCGTGCTCATGAACCGGGAGCTCGCCGGTCTCCCCAGCGTCGTCCTCGACCACGTCGCCGGCTGCCGCCAGATCGTGGATCACCTCGCGTCCCTCGGCCATCGCGACCTCGTCTACCTGGCCGGCCCCCGGAACTCCTGGATGGCGGCGACCCGATGGTCGGCGCTGCAGACCGCCGCCGAGGAGCTCGGGCTGGGCGCTCAGTCCATGGGTCCGTTCACCCCGCGGGTGTCCCAGGGTGGTGCGGCTGCCGACGCAGCCCTGAACGCCGGTGCCACCGCGATCGTCGCGCACAACGACCTGCTCGCGCTCGGTGTCATCCAGCGTCTGACCCAGCGGTCGATCCGCGTCCCGGAAGATGTCAGCGTCGTCGGCTTCGACAACATCTTCGCGGCTGACCTCGCCACGCCGAGCCTGACGACGTTGGGTGGTGCCCACGCGGACGTCGGACGTGCGGCGATGGAGATCCTCCTCGACTCCGTCGGGCCCACCCGCAGCACCGGCGGGCTGCCCCAGGTCCTGCTCCCGACCGAGCTGGTCCTGCGGAGCTCGACCGGGCCCGTGGCCCAGACGGCTTGACTGGCCTGCCGGTGGCACCGGTTGGTGCCATGGTGAAGGGAACGTCAGATCTCTCAACGTGGAGGACACCATGGGTTCAGTCGCACGCATCACCAACATCAGCGCTCGGTCGGACAAGAGCTTCAACGACGCCGTCGTCGTCGGCATCGAGCGCGCCAACCAGACGCTGCGCAACGTCCAGGGCGCCTGGGTCAAGGACCAGAAGGTCGAAGTCGTCGACGGCAAGATCGCGGTGTTCCAGGTCGCGCTGGAAGTCACCTTCATCCTGGAGTGAGGTGAGCCCGTCTCGCTCAGGCGGTCTCGAGCATCGCCTTGAGGCGTGCCAGGTCCTTGGCCGTGGCTCGCCTCATCGCGCGCTCCACGATCGGACCCGCGAGTCGCGAGAAGCCCACTGGGTTGCCTCGGTTGCGCAGCGTCATGCGCGTTGCTCCTGGCCGTGCCGGCTCCCACGTGTACGTGGTCTCCATCGGGAACGGGCCGTCGGCGGTGCGCATCACCAAGGTGCGATCGTGCTCGAGCTCGACCACTTCGTAGGTGTACGCGAGTCGCCTCCCGAGGAACTGAGCAACGAAGTCCATCGTGGAGCCGATCGCCAAGGGCGGCGGGGTCCTCCAGCGCACCGAGCTGATGTTCGAGTACCACGCAGGTGCGTTGGTGGGGTCCATAGCGAAGGCCGCGACAGCCTCCACCGGCTGCTCGATCATGATCTCCACCTGGACGTCGACGCTCATGACGTCAGTATTCCGCGCCGCGCATGAGACGGCTCGGCCCCGACTAGGTTGACGGTGATGTATGTCCTCCGCCAACCGGATGAACAGCTGCGGCCGTTCATCGAGCACTTCTGGTTCGTCATCGACTCGGCCGGAGAGGACGTCGACCTCGAGGTCGAGGTGTTCGTCGACGCTCGCGCCGATCTCATCTTCAACTTCGGCGCGCCATACCGACGCGAGGTGATCGGCGGTCCGGTCGCGGAGATTGCGGACTCGAACCTGGATGCCCAGAGACTGGTGCCCATCCGCATCACGCAGCGAGGCACGGTGCGCGTGCTGGGAGTCAGGTTCCAGCTGGGCGGCGTCGCGCCGTTCTCCCGGGCCCATCTCGCCGACCTGTCCGGCACGACCGCGCCGGTGACCTCGGTCTTCGGCACGGAGGCCGTGCGTCTCGAAGCGGAGCTGGACGAGGAGCGTGATCTCGACGCTGCGGCCGCCCTCCTCGATCGCTTCTTCCTCCGCCGCCTGGCCAGCTTCGGACCGAACAGGGCATTCGAGCAGGCCCTGGCCGTCCTGCGAGAGACCGACGGTCAGGCCTCGCTCGCCGATGTGGTCGACGCGGCCGGAGTGTCGGTCCGGCACGTGCAGCGCTTGTTCCTGCAGAGGCTCGGCTTCCCGCCGCGGACAGTGGCCCGTGTCTTGAGATTCCAAGCCGCGCTGAACGGTCTGATGACCGAACCGGCGACGACTCTGGGCGAGCTCGCCGCGCAGGCCGGGTACTTCGACCAAGCGCACTTCATCAGGGACTTCCGCGCGTTCACCGGGGGAGTCCCGCGTGGATACCTCGGCTACTACCCACCGGAAGGTCCCAGCGACTTCGCACCGAACGTGGTCGTGTTCATACAAGACCAACCGGACACGACGGCGCAGGCTGGTCGCATTCGTTCAGCTGAGCATGGGAGTGAATCATGTCCGAGCACTGGTCCGGGAGCGGCTCCGTCGATGATCCGTGGCAGCTCCGCACGCCCCCGATGACGTCGGAGTACACGATCTACCTCGACGACGACGCGGAGCCGCCGTTGCTGGTGTGCCACGTCGGCTCGGCCCGGTTGACCTACCTCGCCCGTGCCATCGATGACCTCCAGGGCGAGCTTCGTCGCCATGGCGACTGGATGCCCCTGGGGGCGGCCGATGAGCAGAAGGACGCCAAGCCCGGCACCGTCGAAGCATGGGCGCGCTCGACCGACAACCCCGTCGGCGGCTGGTACGGCCAGAAGAAGGGGATGCGCGGCCGCTTCGCCATGTACGTGCCTCCGTTGCTCGAGGCACTGGGCACGGTGGAGCTCGAGCACAACGCGCGCAACAACCGCGTGCGCGCCATCTGAACCAGAGAAGTCCCGTCAGCAGTTCAGCCCGGCGTACCATCTCTCACATGAGCCGGATGCCTGGTGCTGTGCCGCCACGTCTCCGGGTTGCGCTCGCCATCATGGCCGGCGGCACGGTCTCCCTGCTGCTGCCCGTGCTGGTGGCACCGGCAGCGGACGCTTCGACGTCCGTGGTGCTGGTGGCCCTGGCGATGGCGTGTGCCGCGGCAGCTCTCCTCAACAGTCACGTCGCGACCTCGGTGGCCCGGGTGTCGGCGCCGTCGCTTCGCAGCGCCGGCGGCGCGCCGGTGCTCCTCGCCGGACGGGTCACCGACCCCGTTCACCACCCGATCCGCCCACGTGCTCCTGGGATGGCCTGACCTTCGCCCTTGGCGAATCACGGTCCGACCATCCATCTCTCATCCAGGAGTACCCATGTCCTTTCTCGACCCCTTGTCCCATGCCCTCGCCGCCCTCATCGCGGCTGCCCACGTCGCCCTGACCTCCCTCGGGGCCCAACCCACCGCCGGCACGACCTGGCTGCTGTGCATCGCAGCCGTCGTCGTCGTGGTCCGCGTCGCCCTGCTCCCACTGGTGGTTCACGGCGTCCGTCTCGCTCAGGCCTCGGCACGAGCGCGGCCGCAGATGCAGGACCTCGCCAAGCGCTACCGGAACCGCAAGGACCCCGAGAGCGTGCGCAAGCACATGGAAGAGCGTCGCCGCATCGCCGCCGAGCACGGGATGCCACGACTCGGCTGTCTGCCCCTGCTGATCCAGCTGCCGATCTGGCTGGCGCTCTACCACCTGCTGGCAGACGTCGCCGCGGGTGTACCAGTCGGCGCGATGAGTCTGGAGCTGGTCACGTCGCTGACCGCGGCCACCGTTCTCGGAGTTCCGCTGGCCGAGCGCGGCTATCTCGGTGCCGGAGGACCGCACCTCGCCGTCGTCGCAGGACTGGCCGTGGTCGCAGCCGTTCTCGCGTACGTCACGCAGAAACATCTCGTCGCCCCCAACACCATCACCGACGGCTTGCCCGAGGCCGTGGCCAGCGCCCAGCAGATGATGCCGGCACTCTCGGCACTCGGCCTGATCGTGGCCGCGGGATTCGTTCCGGTGGCGCTCCTCGCCTACTGGGTGTGCAACTCGGTGTGGACCATGGGGCAGTCCTGGGTGATCTGGCGCTGGTTCCCCACGCCGGGCTCACCTGCGGCCGGCCGCGGAAGCTGAACGGCCACCAAGGTCACGTGTGGTGCTGCGGGTCGCGGACCATGCGGATCTCCCGCACGCCGTCCTCGACCTGGACGGTCCCGTCGGCCACGAATCCGTGCTTGCGGTAGAACGCCTGGGCCCGCGGGTTCGGATCGGCGACCCACAGTCCCACCGACTCCTCGGGATCGACGACCGCCTCCAGCAGCGCCGGTCCGGCACCCGTGCCGTGGTGGGCCGCGAGCAGGTAGAGCACGTAGAGCTGCCTCGCCCACGGCGAGTCGGCTTCCAGGGGCGGGCCCGACATGGCGATGCCGACCATCTCGCCGTCCCGCTCGGCGACGGCGATGCGGTTGTCGCGGTAGCGCTCGTCGGTCAACGCGGCCGTCCAGAAGTCTTCCCTCGCAGCCGGGAAGCCCGGATGGTCGAGCACCGCGTCCGGCATGAGGCCCCGGTACGACTCCTGCCAGCACCGCACGTTCACGAGCGCCATCTGCACGGCGTCCTCGGCCCGGGCCGGGCGAACAGTCGGCGAAGCCCCCATCGCAGAATCGTAGGCGGGTTGATGCCGCGAGACACGCTCAGATCGTGGGCCCCGTGGGACTCGAACCCACAACCCGCGGATTAAAAGTCCGCTGCTCTGCCAATTGAGCTAGGGGCCCGCAGTGACAGTCTGCCAGTCGTCGGCCACGCGATCTGTTGCACCTATCTCGGAAAAGTGCTGCGTTCATCGGCCGGTCGGATTAGGCTCGGCATGCACGTCCAGGACCTCGACCTGCCCGACTCGGAGAACTGATGCCAGAGCCACTCGACCACCGTCTGCGAGACGACGCCGTGCTCGATGAGATCGAGCTCACGAGCCGACTGATGATCGCCGCCACCGAGCTCGGCCGACCGCTGTCGCAGCACGAGGTCGACGAGATCCTCGGCGTCCTCGCCAGTTGATCAGCAGCCCGCCTGCCACCGCGGTTGGCGTGTCGTTCATGGGACCCCCTAGCATGATCGTGGCCTGCAATCACCGACGGGAGCCGTGGCGTGCGATTTCGCATCCGACCTCTTGAAAGCTCGTTCTACGACCTGTTCTCCGAAGCGGCGTCGCACCTCGTCCACGGAGCAGCACTCCTGGCGCAGATGCTCGACGAGAGCACAGACAAGAAGGCGATCGCGGAGCAGATGCGCGAGGCCGAGCACGATGCCGACGAGACGACCCACAAGATCGTCCGACGGGTGAACAGCACGTTCATCACGCCGTTCGATCGCGAGGACATCTACCGGCTCGCCAGCAGTCTCGACGACGTCATGGACTTCATGGAAGAGGCGGTTGACCTGCTCGGCCTCTACGAGATCGACACGCTGCCCGCGGAGTTCGCTCCGCAGGTCGAGGTGCTGCAGCGAGCCACCCAGATGACGGCCGACGCGATGCCACGCCTGCGCACCATGAAGGACCTCGAGGAGTACTGGATCGAGATCAACCGACTCGAGAACCAGGGCGACCGCTCGTACCGGCGCATCGTCGCCGAACTGTTCAGCGGCAATCACAAGACGCTCGACGTGCTCAAGCTGAAGGACATCGTCGACTCCCTCGAGCATGCCATCGACGCCCTGGAATCCGTGGCCAACACGGTGGAGCAGATCGCCGTCAAGGAGTCCTGAGCCGTGGACTTCACCCTGGCGCTGGTGATCGTCACTGTCGCCATCGCCCTCTTCTTCGACTACACGAACGGCTTCCACGACGCGGCCAACGCGATCGCCACCTCGGTCTCGACCCGGGCCCTCACCCCTCGGCTGGCCCTCACGATGGCGGCCATCCTCAACTTCGTCGGGGCGCTGCTGGGTGTCGAGGTCGCCAAGACCATCAAGGACATCCTCACCGGGTTCGACTCCATCGACTCGCCGAACCACGCCCTGACCGTTGTCGTGAGTGCGCTCATCGGAGCCATCACCTGGAATCTCATCACGTGGTACTTCGGCATCCCGTCCTCGTCCTCGCACGCGCTGATCGGCGGACTCGTCGGAGCGGGCCTCGCCTCCGGTGTCACGGTCGACTGGGACAAGATCGTCGAGAAGGTCGCCATCCCGATGGTCGTCAGCCCCACCTTGGGTTTCGCCGGAGCCTTCCTCGTGATGCTCGCCATCATGTGGATCTTCCGCAAAGCGCGGCCGGCCGCGGTGAACCGCGGCTTCCGGCTCAGCCAGACCGTCTCGGCGGCCATGCTCTCGCTCGGCCACGGGCTGCAGGACGCACAGAAGACGATGGGCGTCATCGTCCTCGCCCTGATCGCCGGCGGCTACGGACCTGCCGAGGGAGAACGCGAGATCCCGCTCTGGGTCATTCTCTCTGCCGCGGCCGCCATCTCGGCGGGCACCTTCTCCGGCGGCATGCGCATCATGCGCACGATGGGGCGACGCATCATCGCACTCGACCCGCCTCGCGGTTTCGCGGCGGAGCTGACCGCGTCATTCGTGCTCTATTTCATGGCGATCGGGCAGGGCGCACCCGTCTCGACCACGCACACGATGGCTTCGTCGGTCATGGGAGCCGGGGCTTCCAAGCGATTCAGCGCCGTGCGATGGGGCGTCGCTCGAAACATCGTGATGGCGTGGATCATCACCCTCCCGATGGCTGCCGCAGCGGCGGCACTGAGCTACGGGCTCATCCATCTCGTGATCCCGGGCAACTGACGGCTCAGCCGAACCGGCCCTGGATGTAGGCCTCGGTCGAGGTCTCGTCGGGGTTGGAGAAGATCTTCTCGGTCCGGCCGACCTCGATCAGGCGGCCCGCCTCGCCGACACCGGACAGGTTGAAGAACGCCGTCTCGTCGGAGACCCGCGCCGCCTGCTGCATGTTGTGCGTGACGATGACGATCGTGAACTGCTCCTTGAGCTCGTGGATGAGGTCCTCGATGACGCTCGTCGAGATCGGGTCGAGTGCCGAGCACGGCTCGTCCATGAGCAGCACCTCCGGCTCGACGGAGATCGCCCGGGCGATGCACAACCGCTGCTGCTGACCGCCGGAGAGGCTCGAGCCGGGACGGTTGAGACGGTCCTTGACCTCGGTCCACAGACCGGCCTTGCGCAGGGACGCCTCGACGATGCCGTCGGCCTCGCCCTTCTTCATCCGCTTGCTGTTGAGCTTCTGCCCGGCGAGGACGTTGTCGTAGATCGACATCGTCGGGAACGGGTTCGGCCGCTGGAAGACCATGCCGACCATGCGACGGACGTCGACGGGATCCATGTCCGCGCCGTACAGGTCCTGGCCCTCGACGAGCACCTTGCCCTCGACCCGTGCCCCCGGGATCACCTCGTGCATGCGATTCAGCGATCGCAGGAACGTCGACTTGCCGCAGCCGGACGGACCGATGATCGCCGTCACGGATCGCGCGCCGATGGGGATCGTCACGTTCTCGACGGCGAGGAAGTCGCCGTAGTAGATGTTCAGGTCCGAGACGTCGATGCTCGTGGCCACGGTGGTTCCTTTCGTGCGGTCGGTCTGGGGGACGGGTCGGGTGAGTGTCGTGTTCATCGTTCGCCCTTCGGTGAGAAGAAGTGGGAGACGAGTCGGGCGACGAGGTTGAGCAGCATGACGATGATCAGCAGCACCAACGCCGAACCCCAGGCGCGGTCGATGCTCGGCTCCGGCGGGACGCCGGGCGAGGTCACCGCGGAGTAGGCGAACACCGGAAGGGTCGCCATGCGGTCGGAGAAGAGGTTGAAGTTCACCGAGTCGGACAGCCCGGCGATGACGAGCAGCGGTGCCGTCTCGCCGATCACGCGGGCCACGGCGAGGGTGATGCCGGTGACGATGCCGGCCAGGGCCGTCGGCAGCACCACCTTGAGCACGGTGCGCCACTTGGGCACGCCCAGCGCGTACGAGGCTTCGCGCAGCTCGTTCGGCACGAGCTTCAGCATCTCCTCGCACGAGCGCACGACCACGGGGATCATCAGCACCGACAGGGCGATCGCGCCACCGATGCCCATGCGGACGCCGGGGCCGACGATGATCACGAACAACGCGTAGGCGAACAGGCCGGCGACGATGGACGGGATGCCCGTCATGACGTCGACGAGGAAGCGGATCCAGCGCGCCAGCCGGCCGCCCTCGCCGTACTCGACCAGGAAGATCGACGTGAGCAGCCCGATCGGCACCGAGATCACGGTGGCCGCGGCCGTGATCAGCAGGGTGCCGATGATGGCGTGGTAGACGCCACCGCCCTCACCGACGACGTTGCGCATGGAGAAGGTGAAGAAGTCGATGCCGAGGACGGGAAGGCCCTTGGCGAGGACGGTCCACAGGATGCTCACGAGAGGGATCAGCGCCAGGCCGAACGCGCTGGTGACGAGCACCGTGACGAGCCGGTCGACGGCCTTGCGACGCCCTTCGACGACGGCCGACCAGAACGGCAGGGCGAAGGAGACGACCCAGCCGGCCAGCACGGCGCGCACACCGCCGGCGCCGGTCGCGAAGAGTCCCGTGGCAACGAGCAGCGCGACCGCTCCCACGGCGAGCGGAGCCCACGACGGGAGCATCGGCGAGCGCCGCGGCTCCTCGGTCTCGCGAACCGGTTCGGGGGTCAGGGTGGTGGTCATCAGTTGGCCCCCGAGAATTCCTTGCGGCGGTCCACGATCATGCGTGCCGCGAAGTTGACGACGAAGGTGATGACGAACAGCACCAGGCCGCTGGCGATCAGGGCGTTGACGCTCAGGCCGCTGGCCTCCTTGAACGACAGGGCGATGTTCGCGGCGATCGTGCTCGGGTTGGTGCTGCTGATGAGGTTGAGGGTCACGACACCGGATGCCGACAGCACCATCGCGACGGCCATGGTCTCGCCGAGCGCACGACCGAGGCCGAGCATGGCGGCCGAGACGATGCCCGAGCGCGCGTACGGGAAGACCGCCATGCGGGTCATCTCCCAGCGGGTGGCGCCGAGGGCCAGGGCGGCTTCCTCGTGCAGCCGTGGCGTCTGGAGGAAGATCTCGCGGCAGATGGCGGTCATGATCGGCAGGATCATCACCGCGAGCACGATCGCCGCGGTGAAGATCGTGCGGCCGGTCGCCGACGGCGGGCCGGCGAAGAACGGGAGGAAGCCGAGGTTCTCGTTGAGCCACTCGTAGGCGGGCACGAGCTTCCCGGCCAGGAATCCGATGCCCCACAGGCCGTAGACGACGCTGGGCACGGCGGCGAGCAGGTCGATGAGGTAGCCCATCGTGGCGGCCAGGCGGCGCGGAGCGTAGTGGGAGATGTACAGCGCGACGCCGACCGAGACGGGCACCGACATCACGAGGGCGAAGAACGCGGCCAGCAGGGTTCCGTAGACGAGCGGCCAGACATAGGGCAGGAACCGCTGGCCGCTCTTGACCTCGTCGGGCGAGGCGAGCATGCCGGGGATGCCTTCGACCGTCAGGAAGATCGCCACGCCGGCGAGGACGAGGAGGATCGTGATGCCCGCCCCGGTGGACAGGCCGGCAAACACCCGGTCGCCGAGGCGTCGGACCGCGGTGGCCTGGTTGGGCTGCTGCGGAGCGATGGTGCTGGTCACGTTCTTCCTCTCACGTGTGGAGCACGGCCGCCCGGTCGTCCCCGGTGGTTCTCACCGAGGCGGCGTCCGGACGGCCGTGCGTGGATCACGACGTCTTGATGCTTTCCACGGCGGCCTGGACCTTCTGGCCCACTGCCTCGGACAGCGGCGCGGAGCCGGCATCCTTCGCAGCGGTGGCCTGTCCATCGGCGCTGGTCACGTATTCCAGCCACGCCTTGACGAGCTCGGCCGAGGCCGCGTCGTCGTACTGCTGGCAGGCGATCTGGTACGAGACCAGGACGACCGGGTAGACACCCTTCGTGTCGACCTTCCGGTCGATGTCCAGTGCGAGATCCGTCTCGGCTCGACCTTCGACCGGCTTGGACGCATCGAGCACGGCTGCGGCGGCCTCCGGGGAGTACGCCACGAAGTCGTCGCCCACCTTGACGGCGGCGGTACCGAGGTCGCCGGCCTGGCTGGCGTCGGCGTACCCGATGGTGCCCTTGCCGTTCGTCACCGCCGAGACGACGCCGGACGTGCCCTCGGCGGCCTCGCCGCCCTTGACCGGCCACGTCTCGACGACGCCTCCGGTCCAGGAGCCGCCCGAAGCGGCATCGAGGTACTCGGTGAAGTTCTCCGTGGTGCCGGAGTCGTCCGAGCGGTGCACCGGCGTGATCTTGGAAGCCGGCAGCTTCGCGTCGGGGTTGTCGGCCTTGATGGCCGGGTCGTCCCACTGGGTGACCTTGCCCTCGAAGATGCCGCCGATCGTCTCGGGCGTCAGGTTGAGCTCCTCGACGCCTTCGAGGTTGTAGATGACCGCGATCGGGCTCACGTACGTCGGGACCTCGACCACCGGTCCGCCGCAACGCTCCTCGGCCTTGGCCAGCTCCTCGTCGTCGAGGTAGGCATCCGAACCGGCGTAGTTGATGCCGCCGGAGAGGAACTGCTCACGGCCGCCACCGGACCCGATCGGGTCGTAGTTGACGGTCACGTCGGGGTTCGCGCTCTGGAAGCCCTTCTGCCACGAGGCAACGGCTGCTTCCTGTGAGCTCGCGCCGCCACCGTTCAGCGTGCCCGACAAGCTGCTGTCGTTACTGCTGGCTGGTTCCTCGTTGGCGGCACCGCAGGCACTGAGGCCTACGGCGAGAGTGAGCGCCGCGACCACAGGGACGGTCCGGCGCAAGGTTGTTTCGATTCACGGTGTTCCCTCTTTCTGGGGGATTCACATGACTGACACCACGGACGCTAGGGAGCAGAGGTGTATCGCTCTCAGTTGCTGCGGTGAACGCGGGATGAACGACCGGCCAATGCTGCTGGTCAGCGGGCGCTCAGAGGGGCCGTGACCACGGCAGACGCGCTGTGCGACGATCGACGCATCGACAGGCAGGTCTCGGACGATGGAGCACTGACACGCGCCGGGCTGAGGCGCGTGTTGTGGGTCCTGTCGATCACCCAGATCACCAGCTGGGGCGTGCTCTACTACGCCTTCGCCGTGCTGGTCCAACCGATGGCCGACGACACCCACTGGAGCCCGGTCTTCCTCACCGCCAGCTTCTCCACCGGGCTGGTCGTGTCCGGCCTGTGCGGCATCGTCGTCGGTCGTCGCCTCGACGCCCGCGGTCCGCGCACGCTCATGACCGCGGGATCCGTCGTCGGCGTCGTGGCCGTCGTGCTCGTCGCCACGGCATCGTCGCGGGCGATGTTCATGGTGGCGTGGGTGCTCGCCGGAGTCGCCATGTCGGCCGTGCTCTACCCGCCGGCGTTCGCGGCGCTGACGCGTTGGGGCGGCCGCCGCCGGCTCGGCGCCCTGACCGCGCTGACCCTGGTGGCGGGATTCGCCAGCACCGTGTTCGCGCCGCTCGCCGCCTGGCTGGAGTCCTCGATGGGGTGGCGCTCGACCTACCTGGTCCTCGCGATCGTGCTCGCCGTCGTGACGATTCCGCTGCACTGGTGGGGACTGAACCAGCCGTGGCAGGGCATCGCCCATCGCAGAAGCAGCTGATGTCGGCACCGCGAGATCCATCACCCGCACGGCACCGTTCATCGTGCTGGCCGTCGCGATGACGATCGGGGCCTTCGTCGTGTACGGCACGATCATCAACCTCGTCCCGATGCTGGTCGAGCAGGGCCTGACCACACGGCAGGCAGCGATCGCGCTGGCCGTCGGCGGCGCAGGGCCAGGTGGCCGGACGCCTCGGCTACTCCCGACTGGACCGCTGGTCGTCACCGGCCGGCCGGGCCGCGATCATCCTCGGGCTGGCCGCGGCGTCGACCGTCTTCCTCGCGGTCTCCGCCTCGACGTTCCTGCTGGCGCTGTGCGGGACGGCGATCGCCGGCGTGGCCCGCGGGCTGCTGACCCTGATCCAGGCGACCGCGGTCACCGACCGGTGGGGGATCGAGCATTTCGGGCGGCTGAGCGGCCTTCTCGGCGCTCCCGTCATGCTGTCGACGGCGCTCGCGCCGTTCGGAGGGGCGCTACTCGCCGCGGTGTCCGGTGGATTCCAGAACGCCTTCCTCCTGCTGGCAGCGATGTGCGCGATCGCTGCCGTTCTCGCGCTGCGCACACGCGTCGCGACCGCGTCGGAGACGGGGGCCTGACCCCTCGGCCTCAGGCGGCGGCGCGGCCGAGCGGCTCGGTGGCCAGCACGACGCCCTTGCGGTGATGCACGACGACACCCTCGCCGGGCTTGAGGTCGACGGTGTCGGCACCGATCGCGTCGAAGATCCACGGCAGAGTCGGGCGGTGGGCGCACAGCACCACCGGCTTCTTGTGGTCGAGCATCGCGCTCACGGACCGGTTGACGTCGGCGAACTTGGCGTCCTCGGACAGCCGGTCGTCGACCTCGAGGAAGGTGCTGATGCCGTCGGCGAACGGCTCCACCGTCTGGGTGCAGCGCACCGCCGGGCTGCTGACGACCCGGCGGACGCCGTAAGCGCTGAGCAGCGGAGCGAGATCCGCGGAGCGCTCGAGGCCGACCTTGCTGAGCGGTCGTTCGAGGTCGTCACCGGGCCAGTCGTCCCTCGACTCGGCCTTCGCGTGCCGCAGCACGATGAGCGTCCGGGTCCGATGGGCCTTGTCCTCGCGCAGCTCGGCGAAGGCATCGAGGAGACGAAGGTCGTGCTGGTAGGTCAGGAGCTTCCTGGCCTCGCCGGTGCGCACCCAGCGGATCTCGTCGACCTCCCGGTTCGGCGCGAACTCGACCTCCGGCCCGACCGTGCGGGCGCACCAGTAGTCGACGCGCTTGGGGCCCTCGGAGATGAGATAGGTGGTGGAGGGGAGCGGATGGCCGAGCCGCACCCGCTGGCCGGTCTCCTCGGCGATCTCCCGCACTGCGGTGGCCACGAGGTCCTCGCCGCCCTCGGGCTTGCCCTTCGGGAAGGTCCAGTCGTCGTAGCGCGGACGATGCGCGACGAGGAGCTCCACCCGTCGGCTGTCGCCGGGCTCGGACGACGGACTGGCGCGATGACGCCAGACGACTCCGCCGGCGGCTGTCGTCAGGTGTTCACGTGCCATGCTTCGTATTGTCCATGGCTCAGGTGTACAGCCGGTGAAGGAGAGGTGGCCTCGTGGCTTCTCGGCCGGCTGGTGCTGTGGTCTACGTGGTCTCGATTCTCGTCATCGCCCTGGCCCTGGGCGGGGGATGGTGGGCGGCAGCGCTGCGTCCAGACGCGCGACCGCCTCTGACATCAGCACTCGACGTGCTGCCGGTCCGCACCAACGTCGTCGGGTTCACCGACTGGTCGCAGGTGCGCCGCGCCGTCGGCCTCGACACGGTCGACACCGCGGACGAGCGCGACGAGCTCCAGGGCACGTCCGCGACCCGCGACCTCAGCACCCGGTCGGCCATCGGCCGCGCCGTCGAGGAGATGCACGACGTCCTGGGATGGTCGCCTGCCGACATCGAGTGGGAGACGTACGGGCAGGATCCCGGCGGCGCGGCCAACGTCGTTCGGCTGGACGGATCCATCTCCTTCGACACGCTGCGCGACAAGCTGCGAGCTGCCGGCTACACGCAGAACGGTGAGACGTGGAGCGTCGCCAAGCGGACCGTCCTGCCGGACATCACCAAGGCCATCGCACTGGTGCCTCGGCAGCGACTCGTCGTGATGAGCGACGTGGCCGCCCGGGTTCCCGAGGTGCTGGACGTCGTCCACGGCCGCGCCCGGTCGTTGGCCTCCAGCCGCGCGGCCGCCGGCACCGCTCAGGCACTCGCCGGAAGCGACAGCCTGCTCATGCAGGGCGGCGTCCTGGGATGCGAGTCGACCGCCGTCACGGATGGCGAACGGGAGGAGCAGGCTCAGGCCGCGGTCGAGAGCGCCGGGAGCCTGGAGCCCTACTCCTTCAGTGGACGCGGGATCGTCGACCGGGGCGGCTCGGGCTTCGCGGCCCAGCAGGTCGTGTTCGCGATGGCGTTCGACTCTGCAGCCGTCGCCTCCGAGCAGGCTCGCACCCGCGCCCGCCTCGGCACCGGCCCCTTCATCGGGCGGAACGGACCGACGTCGGAGACCTTGCGCCTGAAGTCGGCCCGTGCCGACGCCGCCACCGTTCGCCTCGCCTTCGCCCACGACCCCGACACCGATGTCTTCATGACCGGCACCGGACCGGTCCTCTTCGCGGCCTGCTCCGCCTGAGCCTCAGCGGGCCCGTCGGCCCCGCGCGCGCTTGATCAGCTCGGTCTGAACCTCGAGCTCGCCCACGTGGCGATGCCACGTGGCGTCCGGCTGGAGGTGCCACGAGGTGGTGTCGTCGTCGACCATCATCGCGAGCAGCTCGCCGAGCGCCTGGACGTGTTCGTCCGCCGGGACCCGGACGAGCACCTCGACGCGTCGATCGAGGTTGCGGTGCATGAGGTCGGCTGATCCGATCCAGGCCTCCGGAGTGCCGCCGCCTGCGAACCAGTAGACACGGCTGTGCTCCAGGAACCGGCCGAGCACGGAGCGCACCCGGATGTTCTCGCTCAGCCCGGGCACACCCGGCCGCAGCGTGCAGATGCCGCGGACGACGAGATCGATCCGCACTCCGGCCCGGGACGCCTCGTACAGCTTGTCGATGATCGTCTCGTCGACGAGCGAGTTGACCTTGATGCGCATCTCGCCGCCATGTCCACGCCGGTGGTGCTCGATCTCCTGCTCGATGCGTTCGAGCAGGCCGTCACGCAGCCCGACCGGCGCGGCCAGGAGTCGCCGGTACGACGACCTCTGCTGCGCGAATCCCGACAGGTTGTTGAACAGGATGGTGAGGTCTGAGGCGATGTCGGGGTCGGCGGTGAGCAGGCCGAGATCCTCGTACTGACGTGCCGTGCGGGGGTTGTAGTTGCCGGTGCCGATGTGGGCGTAGCGACGCAGGCCGTCTGGTTCGTCGCGCACCACGAGCGCGAGCTTGCAGTGCGTCTTGAGCCCGACCAGGCCGTACACGACGTGACATCCGGCGCGCTCGAGCTTGCGGGCCCAGCGGATGTTCGCCTGCTCGTCGAAGCGCGCCTTGATCTCGACCAGCACCAGCACCTGCTTGCCGGCTCGCGCGGCGTCGACGAGTGAGTCGATGATCGGCGAGTCGCCGGAGGTGCGGTAGAGCGTCTGCTTGATGGCGAGGACGTGCGGATCCGCGGCCGCCTGCTCGATGAAGCGCTGGACGCTCGTGGCGAACGAGTCGTACGGGTGGTGCACGAGGACGTCGCGCTTGCGCAGAGCACGGAACAGATCGGCCGGGCTGGCCGTCTCCACCTCGGCAAGGTGCTCGTGGGTGCCCGCGAGGAACGGCTCGTAGTGCAGCTCCGGGCGGTCGAGGTCGGCCACCTGCGAAAGGCTGCGCAGGTCGAGCGGTCCTTGCAGGTGGAACACCTCGTCGTCGCGGATGCCCAGCTCGGAGACCAGCAGGTCGAGGACGCCCGGGTCGATCGACTCGTCGACCTCCAGGCGGACAGGCGGGCCGAACCGGCGACGCAGCAGCTCCTGCTCCAGCGCCTTGAGCAGGTTCTCGGCGTCGTCCTCCTCGACCTCGAGGTCCTCGTTGCGGGTGACGCGGAAGGCGTGGTGCGCGACGACTTCCATGCCGGGGAAGAGCAGGTCGAGGTGCGCGGCGATGACGTCCTCGAGCGGCACGAAGCGGCCGGGCGCGGCTTCCATCCACCGATCGATGATCGGCGGCACCTTCACCCGCGCGAAGTGGTCCTTGCCCGTCTCGGGGTTGCGCATCACCAGCGCGAGATTGAGCGACAGGCCGGAGATGTAGGGAAACGGATGGGCCGGGTCGACGGCGAGCGGCGTCAGCACCGGGAAGACCCGGTCGCGATAGATCTCGCTCAGTCGCTTCTGTTCTACCTCCGACAGGTCCGACCAGCGCAGCAGCGAGATGCCTTCGGCGGCCAGCGCCGGCACCATCTCCGCGACGAACGTCCGCGACTGCTGCGCCATGAGCGCGTGGCTCTCGGCCAGGCTGCGCGCGAGCACGTCGCGCGGGTTGAGCCCACTCGCGGACGGCACCGCGACGCCGGCGGCGATGCGGCGCTTCAGCCCGGCGACGCGCACCATGAAGAACTCGTCGAGGTTGCTCGCGACGATGCCCATGAAACGCACCCGTTCCAGGAGCGGGATGCTCGCATCCTGCGAGAGCTCGAGGACCCTCGCGTTGAACGCGATCCACGACAGCTCGCGGTCGAGGAAGCGGTCGTCCGGCAGCGAACCCTCGCCCGGGTCGAAGGGTGGGTCGACGTCGAACTCGTCCGGGGAGGCTGGCGCCTCGAGGTCGGCGACCATGTCCGGAGTGTCCACGCGGGGAGATTGACAGGTCAAGGTGAACACGGTCTGAACAGGCGACTGAGGACAGGTGGCGTCCGTGCGTTAGCGTCTCGCCATGTCCGTGATGAGGTACGCGCGCAAGATCGGTGTCCGGGCGATCTTCTCCCTGCCACGACCTGCACTCCGCCGGCTCGCCGGCCCACCGGTGGTCGTCGACGGCAAGACGCTCGACCTCGAGATGCAGGTGCTGCTCAAGCTCCAGCGGCTCGAGGGTCCGCCGGCCGAGGCCCAGCCGATGGAGCAGGCCCGTCGACAGATCGTCGCCTCGTCTCGCCTGCTCGGTGGCACGCAGCCGATCGGCGCCGTCGCCGACCGCACGATCGACGGCCCTGGAGGTCCGATCGGGCTGCGCCTCTACACGCCGACCGCCAGTACGGGACCAGCCCCGGCCCTCGTCTACGTCCACGGCGGGTCCTTCATGCACGGCGACCTCGACAGCCATGACGCGATCTGCCGCATGCTCGCCGAGGACGCCGGTGTCCGGGTGATCGCGGTCGACTATCGCCGAGCGCCGGAGGATCCGTTCCCGGCCGCGGTCGACGACGTCTGGGCGGCCTGGACCTGGGTCAACGAGAACGCGGCCGGCCTCGGCCTCGATCCGGATCGCATCGCCATCGGCGGCGACAGCGCCGGCGGCAACCTCTCCGCCGTCACTGCGGTGCGAGCAGTCCGCGAAGGCGCCATGGCGCCGGCGTTCCAGCTGCTCTTCTACCCCTGCACGGTCTTCGGGCAGCCGTCCAAGAGCCGCGAGCTGTACGGAGAGGGCTTCTACCTGTCCCGGGTGCTGATGGACCTGGCCGACGCGAACTATCTCGCCGGACATGAGGACCTGTCCGATCCGCGCCTCTCACCGTTGCTGTGTGACCCCACCGGTGTCGCTCCCGCCTACGTCGTGACGGCGGGTTTCGACCCCTTGCTCGACGAGGGCGAGGCCTACGCCGACCTGATGCGCGAGGCCGGGGTCGATGTCGAGTACCAGTGCGAGGAGAGCCTCATCCACGCCTTCGTGAACATGGCCGGCACGGCCGGCTCGGCACGCGACGCCGTGAGCCGCGCCGCTGCCGCGCTCCGGCGCGGCCTCTCCTAGACGGCGTAGAGCACGTCGCGGGCGTGCTCGGTGAAGCCGAGTCGCCGGTACACCGCGAGGGCCGGGTCGTTGTCGCCCTCGACGTAGAGGTCGACGGTCCGGAGACCCGACTCGTGCAGGTGACGGAGCCCTCGTGCGGTGAGGGCGGTGCCGAGGCCGCTGCCCTGCTCGGACGGGTCGACGCCGACGACGTAGACCTCGCCCACGTCGTCCTCGACCTTCGTCCAGTGGAAGCCGACGACGTCGCCGTCGCGTACTGCCACGAAGAGCCCGGCCGGGTCGAACCAGTCGCTGCCGGCCCGCCGCTCGAAGTCAGCACGATCCATCGCTCCCTGCTCCGGGTGCGACGCGAACGCGGCGCCGTTGACCCGCACGATGGCGTCGACGTCATCCGCCTCGAACGCCCGGATGGTGACCCCGTCGGGCACCTGTTCCGGCTCGGGCTCGGCGTCCATCTCGAGTCGGAGGACCAGCAACGTGCGCACCCGCTCGAGGTGCTTCGTCGCAGCCAGCGCCTGTGCGGCCGGCAGGTCGCCGTGGGCCCAGAACTGGCCCTCTCCGGCCGCGAGCAGGCGGGTGAGGAGCGAGGAGCCGTGGCCTCGGCGTCGGTGGTCCGGGTCGACGACGATCTCCACGGGTGCCATCCCGTCGGCGAACGCAGCGGCGACGACGGTCGTCCCCTCCTTGACGGCCATGTGGACACGACCGGCCTGCCCGGCGTCGAGCGCGAGCCGGCTGGCCTCGTTGAGCGGATCGACGCCGTCGGCGTCGCGGGCTCGTGCGGCCAGGGCGAGCAGCGTCATGCCAGGTCCCGCAGCCTGGCCCCGACCTCGGCGGCCATGGCGTTGGCGAACGTCTCGGGGGTGTCGTCGTCGGGCTCGGGCACCAGGTGGTTCACGGTGCCTCCCTCGAACAGCTCGAGGGCGCTGACGCCCTGCTGCTCGGCCATCTCGGCGGCGTGGTCGACATCGCCGTGAACGATGGCGCTCGCACCCTCGGGCGGCAACGGAGACAGCCAGGAGTTCTCGGCCGCCACGACGACGTCGGCGGGCAGCAGCGCCAGCGCGCCCCCGCCGCAGCCCTGACCCAGCAGCACCGACACCGTGGGCACGGACATCGTGGCCATCGTGCTGATGCAGCGGGCGATCTCGCCGGCAATGGCGCCCTGCTCGGCCTCGGGTGACAGGTCGGCGCCCGGGGTGTCGATGAAGGAGACGAGTGGGAGGCCCAGCTCGTTCGCCAGCCGCATGCCGCGGCGTGCCTCGCGCAGGGCGCCGGGCCCCATCGGTGATGCCTTGGTCTGTGTGGTGCGGTCCTGGCCGACGACGACGCATGGCATCCCGTCCAGCCGCGCGAACGCCACGATCATCGCGGTGTCGCGCTCGCCCTCGTCGGTGCCCTGCAGCCGCACGGTCGCATCGCTCCCGTACCGGAGCACCTCGCGCACCCCCGGACGCTCCGCGGAGCGGGTGATCTCGATCGACTCCCACGGCGAGTGGCGATGGGTGACCTCGCCGGTGCGACGCTCACGCGTCGACTCCGACGGCGGGTCGATCAGCAGACTCAGTGCGCGGTCGACGACGCTGGGCAGCTCGTCGGTGAGCACGACGGCGTCGATGATGCCGCGGTTGGCAAGGTTCTCGCTGACCTGGATGCCGGGCGGGAACGGCCGGTTCTCCAGCAGCTCGAACACCTTGGGTCCGAGGAACCCGATCAGCGCTCCCGGTTCGGCCACCGTGATGTGCCCCAGCGATCCCCACGACGCGAAGACGCCACCGGTGGTGGGGTGGCGCAGGTGCACGAGATAGGGAAGTCCGGCCGCCCGGTGATCCATGATCGCCCGGGAGATCTCGATCATCTTCACGAAGGCCGGGGTGCCCTCCTGCATGCGGGTGCCACCGGAGGCCGTGCTGGCCAGCACCGGGATGCCCTCGCTCGTCGCTCGCCGGATGGCCGAGACGATGCGACGGGAGGCCTCGCGGCCGATCGAGCCGGCCAGGAAGGCGAACTCGTTCGCGACGACAGCGACCGGACGCCCGCGGACCGTCCCGCGTCCGGTGATGACCGACTCGTCGGTGCCGGCCCGCTCGGCCGCGGCGCGCAGGGTCGCCTGATAGTCGGCCGGGAGTGAGCTGATGTCGATGGGTTCGTCCCACGAGTCGAACGACCCTGCGTCGAGGACGGAGTCGAGCAGCTCGCGGACGGACGGATGGGCACTCAACCGTTCTCCTTCAACCAGGCTCGGACGTCGCCGCCGTGCTCGTCGAGGACGGGCGGTGCGGTGTGGTGCGTGCCGGTGGTCTCGCGCCCCTCGCCGTCGAAGAACCTGAGCGGAGGTCCCGGCAGTGACAATGTACCGAGACTGGCGTGCTCGACATCGATGATCAGGCCTTGGCTGGCGGTCTGGTCCCAGGTGTAGACCTCGTCGAGCGAGCGCACCTTGCCGGCCGGGATGCCGACCTCGTCCAGCCGCACCAGCAGGTCCTCGGCCCGCCAGTCGGCGAACACCCGTTCCACGACCTCGATGACGTCCTCCTTGGCGGCGGCGCGCTCGGGGTTGGTGGACATGCCGGCCATGTCCGGGTCGAGGTCGAAGCCCTCGCAGAAGTCGTGCCAGAGTCCCTCGCTTCCGACGGCGATCTGCACGGCTCCGTCGGCGCACCGGAACAGCCCGTACGGCGAGACGGACGGATGGTGGTTGCCAGCAGCTCGGCCGACATCCCCGGCCACGGTCCATCGGGTCCCTTGGAATCCGTGGACGCCCACGGTCGCCGCCAGCAGGGAGGTACGGATCACCTGCCCGCGGCCGGTCTTCTCTCGTTCGTGGAGTGCGGCCATGACGCCGTACGCCCCATACATGCCGGCGAGGATGTCGGAGATGGGGGTGCCGACCTTCTGCGGGTCGTCAGGAGCCGAGCCGGTGATGGACATGAGCCCGGCCTCACCCTGGGCGATCTGGTCGTATCCGGATCGTCCACCCTCGGGACCGTCGTGGCCGAAGCCGGTGATCGACAGGACGATGAGCCGGGGGTTGCGCTCCTGGAGGTCGGCGATGCCGATGCCGAGGCGCTCGAGGACACCGGTCCGGAAGTTCTCGACCAGGACGTCGGCCCGGTCGACGAGCTCGAGCAGCACCTCGCGGTCGTCGTCCGACTTGAGGTCGAGCACGACGGACTCCTTGTTGCGGTTCGCCGACAGGAAGTAGGTCGACTCGCGATCGTCGTCGTCGTCGGCGGACTTCCCACGCTCTCCGGCGTGACCGTCGGGGGAGGGCCACCGGAACGGTGGCCCCCAACCGCGGGTGTCGTCGCCGCCCCCCGGGACCTCGACCTTGATGATCCGGGCGCCGAGGTCGCCCATCATCATCGTGGCGTGCGGTCCGGCCAGCGCACGGGAGAGGTCGACGACGAGGAGGTCGCCGAGCGGCCCGTCGGAGCCGGACATCAGGCTCCCGGCAGCACGAGGAACGCCCAGACCAGCGCAGGACCCACGATGACGATGATCGCGCTGTAGGTCAGGATCTGCCGGTAGTACGTCGGCTCGTCGATGCTGTCCGGACGGTTGGCGAGCATGAGCGCGCCGTTCGTCGAGAACGGGCTGACGTCCACGATCGTCGACGACACCACCAGCGCGGCGACGAACAGACCCGCGCTGATGCCGCCCTCGGCGATCAGCGGGATGGCGATCGGGATGATCACCGGAAGCAGCGCCGTCGAGGAGGCGAACGCGGAGACGACGCCACCGACGTAGCAGAGGACCAGGGCGCCGATGATGGCTGCACCGAGTCCGGCAGCCCAGCCTCCGACGAACTCCGGTGAGCCTGCCTCGGTGAGGATCGTGGCGTAGGTGCTCACGCCGGCCACGAGCAGCACGGTCGGCCAGGCGATCTGCTCGACTGCGCTCCGGTGCTCGTTGGCCGAGAGCATCGCCAGGAGGACGGCGGCCGTGATGGCCACGAATCCGATGTTCTTGTCGAAGATCAGGGCCACGACGGCGACGCCGAGGAAGGCGGCGAGCGTCAGGATCTGCTGGGTCTGCGTGCTGACCCCCCTGGTGTCGGTCTTCACGTCCGCGTCGTCGTCGCGACGACCGGCGGTGCCGCCGTCAGCGGCTCCATCGGCTCCGTCATCGTCTGGCTCGGAGGCGTCGTCGGGATCGATGCGCTCGGAGAGGAGCTTCCGGCCGCCGAGGAGCACGAAGAGGATCACCGCGAGCACGAAGTTGATGACGAGGCTGGAGAGGAACACGGTCATCTCGCTGACGTCGAGACCCTCGTCCTTCATGACCGAGTTGGTGATGACGCCGTAGACGCTGATGGGGGAGAAGCCGCCGGCCTGGGCGCCGTGGACGACCATCATGCCCATCATGAGCGGGCTGATCTTGTACTTGCCGGCGAAGCCCAGGGCGATCGGACCGATGATGGCGCAGGCCGCCGGGCTGACGGCACCGATCGCGGTGAGGACGCCGGTGATGGCGAACATCACCCACGGAATGAGCGCGACGCGACCACCGACCGCTCTCACGGCGGTGGTGACGATGAGGTCGACCGTGCCGTTGTTCTTCGCGATCGCGAACAGATAGGTGACGCCGATCAAGGTCAGGACGAGGTCGGCGCTCACTCCGGCCAGGATCTCCTTCTCGTCCATGTTGAGCGAGTACATGCCGACGAGCCACGCGGCGACATACGCCAACGCCCCCATGTTGATCGGCAGCACCGTGCCGACGACGAACAACGCGACCAGCGCGATGATCGCAACCCATTCCGGTCCCATGACCGAGTCCTCTCGTTGGTTGAGCCGGGCAACCGATGTGACCCGCATCACCCGAGATGGTTCAGTGGCCTAGCCAATAGTCATCTGAGCCATTTGTCAATATATGGTGGCGGCATGGACGCGAACGAGGAGGCGCCGAGAACCGGCTCGGAGCTCAAGCGGCTCTCGCGCTCCCGCCTGTACGAGCAGGTGGCCGAGCAGATCATGGGCTGGGTGCAGGAGAACGGGCTGAAGGCCGGCGACAAGCTGCGCCCTGAGCGCGAGCTCGCGGTCAGCCTCGGCGTGAGCCGGGCCACCGTCCGGCAGGCGCTCGTCGCGCTCGAGGTCATCGGCGTCGTCGCCGTCCGGCACGGAGACGGTGCCGTCCTCGCCGACGCGTCCGGCTCGGCCAAGGTCCTCGACGCGATCCGCGCCCACGCCCGTCGCATCCCCGACGTCATCGACGCCCGTGACGCCCTCGAGACCAAGATCGCCGCGCTGGCTGCGGCCAGGCGCACCGGCGACGACCTCGCGCGCATCGACGACGCCCTCGAGGTGATGGCCCAGGACATCGAGAAGGGCGGCCGCGGGCTCGACGGCGACGAGCTGTTCCACGCCGCGGTCACCGCGGCGGCGCACTCCTCCCTGCTGGCCGGCATGATGGCCGAGATCAGCGACCTCATCCTCGAGACCCGCATCGAGTCGCTCGGCCAGCCCGGTCGCCCCGAGGACTCCCTGGTCGCGCACCGTCGCATCGCCGACGCCATCCGCGACGGCGACGCTCGCGGAGCGGCCGCGGCCATGCACGATCACGTCGAGAAGGTCAGCGACGTGGCGCTGCTGCGCGACTGACGTGGAACCGCTCGAACAGCTGATCGTCGTCGGCGCCGGACTCGGCGCCGGCATCGTGTCGTCGTCGATCGGAGTCGCGTCGCTGATCAGCTTCCCCATCCTCGTGGCCGTCGGTCTCCCGCCGGTCGTCGCGAACGCGTCGAACACCGTCGGGCTGATCCCGGCCGGACTCAGTGGCTCGTTCGGCTATCGGCGCGAGCTCGCCGAGCACCCGGTCGTCACGCGCGCCGTGCTGGCCACCAGCGCGATCGGTGCGGTCGCCGGTGCTTTCCTTCTCGTTCAGCTGCCACCCGGCGTCTTCGAGGCCGTGGTGCCGTGGCTGATCCTGTTCGCCTGCCTCCTGGTGGGCTTCCAGCCGCTCATCTCGCGGTGGGCTCGATCCCGTCCTTCGTTCGACCCGGATGCAGATCGCACGCTCTTCTCGCGCAAGGTCACCGCCGCATCCACTGTCGTCGGCGTGTACGGCGGCTACTTCGGTGCCGGCCAGGGAGTGATGCTGGTCGCCGTCCTGGCGCTCGGGCTCGACCTGGAGCTGCGAGTCGTGAACGCCCTCAAGACGACGGCCATCATGGCGGCCAACATCGTGGCGGGCGTGATCTTCGTGGCCATCGCCGACCTCGACTGGCTCGCCATCGGGCTGCTGGCCATCGGCTCCGTGGTCGGCGGCTACGTCGGGTCCCACGTGGGCCGAAGGCTCCGCCGACGGTGTTCCGAGTCCTCGTGGTCATCGCCGGCGTGACCGCGGCCGTCGTGATGCTCTGAGCCTCAGGTGGAGGCGTCGGCCTCGGCATCGGCCTTCGTCATGCTCCTCGGCCGGTTCTGCGGTGACGGCGACGAAGCGGTAGCCGACGTTGCGCACGGTGCCGATGAGGGTCTCGTGGTCGGCGCCGAGCTTGGCGCGCAGACGCCGCACGTGGACGTCGACCGTGCGAGTGCCGCCGAAGTAGTCGTAGCCCCACACCTCCTGGAGCAGCTGCTGGCGCGTGAAGACCCGCCCGGGATGCTGGGCGAGGAACTTCACGAGCTCGAACTCCTTGAACGTCAGGTCGAGCGTGCGGTTCTCGAGCTTGGCCGTGTAGGTGGCGTCGTCGACGACGAGTCCGCTGGAGGAGATGAGATGGCTCTCGCCGACGCCCTCGGCCGCGGCGGCCATCCGGCCGATGGCGAGGCGGAGGCGAGCCTCCAGCTCGGCCGGTCCGGCGGTGGTGAGGATGACGTCGTCCATGCCCCAGTCGGCGGACGCGACGGCCAGGCCGCCCTCCGTGAGGACGAGCAACAGAGGGCACTCGATGCCGGTGGTGCGGATGACGCGGGTGAGGCTGCGGACCTGGGCGAGATCGTGGCGGCCGTCGACCAGGACGGCGTCGGACGGCGGCGCGTCGATGAGCGCGCTCGCCTCGGCGGGGAGGATCCGGACGTGGTGGGGGAGCAGGGCCAGGGCGGGCAGCACCTCGACCGAGGACTGCGTGCTCTTCGTGAGCAGCAACAGGTGGGACACAGGAACCTCCGGGTCCTACAGGAAGAGGCCAGGGCTCCTCACCCATGGCCTCGTCGCATGCACCAGAATACGCGATGTGCCCGATGCAGCTTCAGAGAGTGACGAAGACGCGAACGTCGTCACGGTGCGCTACTGGGCAGCGGTGCGCTCTGCGGCCGGTGTCGCCGAGGAGCAGGTCGACGCCAAGACCCTCGCCGACCTGCAGCAGGAGATCCTGCACCGTCACCGTGACAGCAAGCGGTTCGCCGACGTCCTGTCCATCTGCTCGACGCTGATCGGCTCGGTGCCGGTGGGGGCTCGCGAACCATCCGAGGTGACGTTGTCGCCCGGCGACACCATCGAGCTCCTCCCCCCGTTCGCGGGCGGCTGAGATGTCCCGCGACAGTGCCTCGCGCATGGGGGCGTCAGCACTCTCCGTCGTCCTCGCCGCCGTCCTGGCGTTGGCGGTGCAGACGGGCGCCCTGATCCTGGTGGCCGCCGTGATCGTCGTGGTCCAGGCCCTCCTCGCCTCGGCGCCGTCACCGGCCGATGCCCGCGGCCGCTCGATCCCGACTCCCCGGGCGGCCGCCACGATGAGCGCCGGCATCGTCTCCTGCATCGTCGCGCTCGACCCCAGCCTGCTGCTCGGCGCCGACGGCAGCTCCGTCGGCCAGGACGGTCTCATCTCCACCGGGGTGATCGCCGGCATCCTGCCGGGCGTCGCCGTGGGCGTGTTCGTCGCTCTCGTCGCCCAGATGCTGCGGCGTGACGATCGTCGCGAGCTCGTGCTGTCGACGTCGGCGGCGATCTCGCTCGCACTCTTCGCCTCGCTGGCATCGGCCTGGATCGGTGCCGCACGGGCCGCCTCCGGTCCCGACGTCGTGACGATCGCCGCCGTCGGCCTGGGCGCGTCCCTGCTCGTCTGGATGATCCCCATCGACAGGTTCGTGTGCGCGGCCGCAGCGATCCTCGTCGGCGCGGGAGCCTCGGCGGTGGCGGCGCAGATGATCGGTGGACTCCCCACCTGGATCTTCGGCATCGCCATCGGCTCCGGCGCGGCGATGTTCGCGATCCTCGGCCAGGTGCTGGCGCGCGCGTGGTCGCAGGGACGCGTGCACGCCTCGGCCGGCTGGGGCTTCCCGGGCGCGATGGCCATCGCGATGGCGGGGCCCATCGTCTATCTGGGCGGACAGCTCGTCACGGCCAGTCTCTGAGTCCACTCAGTAGGCTGGACGCATGACCGGACTCGTCGTGCTGATCGCCGCACTCGCCGTGTCGGCGATGGCCGCGTGGGGCTTCGCGAGCCTCAACGGCAGGTTTCGCAGCCGGTCCGGCAGCGACGCCCTCACCGCCGACGACCTCGGCCGGCCCCTCGGCGAGCGGGCCACGCTCCTGCACTTCTCCAGCGCGTTCTGCGCGCCGTGCCGGGCCACCCGCACTCTGCTGAAGGACGTCGCCGACCGCACCGACGGCGTGGCCCTCGTCGAGATCGACGCGGAGTCGCACCTCGAGCTCGTGCGCCGGCTCGACATCATGCGCACCCCCACGGTGCTCGTGCTCGACTCTCGCGGCACGATCGTGCGTCGTGCCTCGGGTGTGCCGCGTCGCGATCAGGTGCTCGGCGCGCTGGCCGCCGCCTGACCAGCGAGCGTGAGCCAAGACACACCCGTCTCGTATCGTGGGATAGAATCTCACCATTCGGGATCTGACGCTGTCTGAGGGCAGTCGCGCCCGTACTCTGGCTGCATGTTCGAGACGACACACCTGACGCGACGCCTGGCGGTCGACAACTGCCGCACGCGTTCCGCGCTGTGTCGTATGCGCTGACCCACGTCCGCACTCGTCCGAAATCCCGTCATGTCGACGGGACCAGCGCAGGAGCAAACCCATGGCAGGTCCCACCCAGGTGGACCCACGCGGCATGCGTGTGGCCGCAGCGATCACGTCCGTCGTGCTCGCCCTGGTGCTCGTCATGCCGCAGCCGATCTCGATCGTGCTGCTGGTCGCTCAGACGGTCGTGTTCGCGATCGGTGCCTTCGTCAGCCTGAAGGCCTCGCCGTACTCGTTCGTCTTCGCGCGGTTCGTGCGGCCCCGGATCGGCCCGCCGGCCGAGCTCGAGGACGCCCAGCCGCCACGCTTCGCCCAGACCGTCGGGCTCGTGTTCGCCGGACTGGCTCTCATCGGCTTCGCGCTCGGCGCACCGACGGCCGCACTCGTCGCCGTCGGGCTCGCGCTCGTCGCTGCACTGCTCAACGCATCCATCGGCCTGTGCCTCGGATGCGAGATGTACCTGGCCCTGAACCGGCTTCGTCCGGAGATGCGGAGCCTGAACGACACCATCCACACCACCACTCGTGGCCCTGACCACGACGAAACGGAGGAAGCATGAGCCGGGAAAACGCGCTCGTCAACGCAGACTGGGTCGAGGAGCACCTCGACGACCCGAACGTCGTCCTCGTCGAGGTCGATGAGGACGCCGAGGCCTACGACAAGGGCCACATCCGCGGTGCCGTCAAGCTCGACTGGAACACGGACCTGAAGGACGGCGTCCGTCACGACTTCGTGAGCAAGAGCCAGCTGGAGAAGCTGCTGTCGGAGAAGGGCATCGGCAACGACGACACCATCGTTCTCTACGGCGGCAACAACAACTGGTTCGCCGCCTACGCCTACTGGTTCCTGAAGTACAACGGCCACGAGAACCTCCGGCTCCTCGACGGCGGTCGCAAGAAGTGGGAGCTCGACTCTCGCGAGCTGACCGACGACGTGGCCAGCCGGGAGGCGACCACCTACACCGCCAAGGAGCCCAACAGCGACATCCGGGCCTTCCGTGATGAAGTGGTGGAGGCCATCGGCGTCAAGAACCTCATCGACGTCCGGAGCCCCGACGAGTACGCCGGACGCCTGCTGGCGCCGGCCCATCTTCCGCAGGAGGCCGCCCAGATCCCCGGCCACATCCCCACGGCGGGCAACGTGCCGTGGAGCAAGGCCGCGAACGACGACGGCACGTTCCGTGACGACGACGAGCTCCGCGAGCTCTACGCCGAAGCCGGCTACGACGAGGGCAAGGACTCGATCGCGTACTGTCGCATCGGCGAGCGCAGCTCGCACACGTGGTTCGTGCTGCACGAGGTCCTCGGCTACCCGAACGTCAAGAACTATGACGGCTCCTGGACCGAGTACGGCTCGCTGCGCGGCGTTCCCGTCGCGCTCGGCGACCAGCCCGGGGAGGCCTGAGATGTGCGGCGCAACGCGAGGCGGACCAAGCCTTGAGGGTGTCGACGTGGAGAACCAGGCCGTGATCCAGGGTGTGGTGACCCGGAACGGCGAACCGGTGAGCACGGCTTACGTCCGTCTGCTCGACCGCACGGGCGAGTTCACGGCCGAGGTCCCGGTGTCGGCCACCGGCCAGTTCCGGTTCTTCGCCGGCACCGGCGAGTGGACGCTGCGCACGTTGGCACCTCGATCCGAGACCGTCGACCGTTCGGTCGCCGCCGCGATCGGTTCCGTTGTCGACGTCGAGATCGACATCGCCAAGGTGACCGTCGGCGCCTAGGACTGCGCGAAGCAGGACCCTCGCACCCCTGGGTGCCGGGGGTCCTGCTTCGTTTCGGGTGCCCTTTCCCCTCGGTCGATACGATGACCGGGGTCCGAGGGAGGACATGTGATCAGCCAGCGCGTGCAGGCGGCTGTCGTGGTGCTGTTCGTGCTGGTGATCGCCGGTGTCGTCGCCATGCTTCTCATGCGCGCCGAGCCCGCCGCCCCTGGTTCGTCTGCCCCGCCGCCGTGATTCCGGCGAGGATCTCGAGTCGGCGGCGCTGGACCCTGTCGGCCGGGTGAGCCTTGTCGCGGGCAAGGGTGAGTCGTCGCTTCGCCTCCGAGCCGGGAGCTGCACAGAGCCCGGTGGACCAAAGCTCCAGCTGTCCGAGGACCGGGGCCTTTCGATTTCGAACCCTCCGGCTGCCGCAGGTGGAAGAACGTTCCGGCGTCAGTGCTTCGACTCCTCCGTTCGGGCCATCGTGTGGGCGAAGGCGTCGTCCCGGTTCAAGATCACCGTGGCTGCTGCTGACGGCTCGTGCAAGCTTCCCGAGTACGCGACGTCTGATGGCGGCGAGACGTGGAACGCAGGCGCCAGGACGGTCGAGGAGTGGTATCTCGACCCGAAGTCGGGTGGCGTGGTCTCCCCGACCGGGCGACACCGACCCGGGCTGTGAGTCCGTGGCCCATCTGGCCCGGGTGACTGACAGCATGGCGAAGGTCTTCTGCGCGGACGGCACGATCCTCTCCACACGCGACGGGGGCGAGTCGTGGCTTGCCTCCGGTCGGCTGGAGAAGGTGTCGTCGGCCTTGTTCACGAGCGCCCTGGTCGGGTATCGCCTCGACGGAGAGGTCGGCTTGCCAATCTCGCATTCAGTCCACGATCGACGGCGGCCTGACCTGGACGTCCAAGGGGTGCATCGAGCCCACCGTGACCATCCCGGCATTCATCGGGTCGACGAAGCAGCTGATCGCCGGTGGGCTGGGCGGAGTCCGGCTGAGCAGTGACGGTGGTTCGACATGGAAGCCTCCGCCCCAGAGGTAGTGCTCAGCCGATGACCATGCCGGCGCCGACGGTGACGCCGCTGGCCTCGTCGACGAGGATGAACGAGCCCGTGGTGCGGTTCTTGGAGTACGGGTCGGTGAGCAGCGGGGCGGTGGTGCGCAGCTGCACGCGCCCGATCTCGTTGAGCCCGAGCTCGTGGGTGTCCTGGTCGCGGTGCAGCGTGTTGACGTCGAGCCGGTACTGGATGTCCTTCACCATGGCGCGGGCGGTGCGCGTCGTGTGCTTGATGGCGAGCTTCTGCCGCGGCTGAAGTGGCTGCGTCGCCATCCAGCACACCATCGCGTCGATGTCCTGAGTCGGCGTCGGGGCGTTGTGAGGTCGGCAGATCATGTCGCCGCGCGAGACGTCGACGTCGTCCTCGAGGCGAACGGTGACCGACATCGGCGGGAAGGCCTCGGATACCTCTTGATCGAAGGCGTCGATGGCCTGGATGCGGCTGGGCATGCCGCTCGGCAGCACGACGACGTCGTCACCCGGCTTGAGGACGCCACCGGCCACGCGTCCGGCGTAGCCGCGGTAGTCGTGGAAGTCGTCGGACTTGGGGCGCACGACGAACTGCACTGGGAAGCGGGTGTCGATCAGCTCGCGGTCGGAGGCCACGTGCACGTGCTCGAGATGGTGCATGAGCGAGGCGCCCTCGTACCACGGCATGTTGGTGGAACGGGTGACGACGTTGTCGCCCTTCAGTGCCGAGATGGGGATGACCTCGAGGTCGGGCACCGTCAGCTTGGAGGCGAACGAGGTGAACTCGCGCTCGATCTCGTCGAAGACCTTCGGGTCGTAGTCGACGAGATCCATCTTGTTGATCGCCAGCACGATGTGCGGCACCCGCAGCAGCGACAGGAGGACGGCGTGCCGGCGCGACTGCTCGGTGAGGCCGTTGCGGGCGTCGACGAGGACGAGGCCGAGGTTCGCGGTCGACGCTCCCGTGACCATGTTGCGCGTGTACTGCACGTGTCCGGGGGTGTCGGCGATGATGAACTTGCGCTTCGGCGTGGCGAAGTAGCGGTAGGCGACGTCGATGGTGATGCCCTGTTCGCGCTCGGAGCGCAGGCCGTCGGTGAGCAGCGCGAGGTCGGTGTAGTCGTAGCCGCGGGCCAGGCTGGTCGCCTCCACCGACTCGAGCTGGTCGGCGAAGATCGCCTTGGAGTCGAGCAGCAGACGCCCGATCAGGGTCGACTTGCCGTCGTCGACCGACCCGGCCGTGGCGAACCGCAGCAGGTCCATCTGCGGCCTGTCCGCCGGTCAGATACTGGGTCAGCTCCGGGGGCGTCATCAGAAGTAGCCTTCCTTCTTCCGGTCCTCCATGGCTGCCTCGGAGAACCGGTCGTCGCCGCGAGTGGCACCGCGCTCGGTGAGCGTGGCCACGGAGATCTCGTCGATGATCTCATCGACGGTCGAGGCGCTGCTCTCGACGCATCCGGTGAGCGTCAGGTCGCCCACGGTGCGGAACCGGACCTGTCGTTCGGACGCGGTCTCGCCCGGCTTGCAGGGGTTGTGCTCGCTCTCGGTCATCAGCATGCCGTCGCGCTCGAACACACGGCGCTGGTGCGCGAAGTAGATGGACGGGATGGCGATGTCCTCGCGGCCGATGTAGTGCCAGATGTCGAGCTCGGTCCAGTTCGAGAGCGGGAAGATCCGCATGTGCTCGCCGCTGTGCAGCTTGCCGTTGTAGAGGCTCCACAGCTCGGGGCGCTGGTTCTTGGGGTCCCACTGGCCGAACTCGTCGCGATGGGAGTAGACGCGCTCCTTGGCGCGGGCCTTCTCCTCGTCGCGTCGGCCGCCGCCGAACGCGGCGGTGAACCCACCCTCTTCGATCGCGTGCAGCAGGGTGCCGATCTGCAGCCGGTTGCGGGACGTCTTGCCGTCGTCGACGACGATGCCGTCGGCGATCGCCTGCTCGACCGAGGCCACGATGAGGCGGACACCCAGGCGATCGACCCACTCGTCGCGGGTCTGCAGCACCTCGGGGAAGTCGTAGCCGGTGTCGACCTGGAGCACCGGGAACGGCAGCTTCGCGGGGTAGAACGCCTTCTCGGCCAGGCGCATCATCGCGATGGAGTCCTTGCCGCCCGAGAACATCAGCACCGGCTTCTCGAGCTCGGCCGCGACCTCACGGAAGATGTGGATCGACTCGGACTCGAGCTCGTCCAGCTGGCTCAGGCGGTAGTCGACATGCGTCTGCATGCGCACTAGCGTGCCACCTCCTCATCCGGGCTGGGAAACCGCGTCATATGCCGAGCATTCTAGAACCTGTTCTAGTTCCGGAGGCGAGTGGCACAATGTCCCTCGTGCCGGAATCTGATCGTTCGCGCCCGCAGTTCACGCCGACGCCACGCGAGCTCGACGACGTCGAGCTCCTGCGGATGGGCGTGCTGAGCCCACTGGACGGATTCGAGGGAGTCGGCGGCGACGTCACCCTGTCCGTTCCCGACGATCTCGTGAAGCTGGCCCGGGAGGGTGACGGCCTGGAGATCACCGATCTCGAGGGCGTCCCGCTGGCGGTCGTCTCGATCGACGACACCTACGTCTCCGGCACCAAGATGACCGGCGTCATCGGCGAGGTCCGTGCACTGCCCGGCTCGGTCCGGCGGGCCTTCGGCAACCGGTACGTCACGCCCTCCGCGTCTCGCACCAGGCTCCCGTCGTCCACGGTCACCGTGCCGGTCGACGCACCGCTCACGGAGAGCGACATCGACACCATGACGCGCGAGTTCGGCGACCGGCCGATCCTCTTCGTCGTGCTCGCCGGCGCGGGAACTCCGCGCGGCTTCTCGGCCGCCGGACTCGTCCGGGCGACGATCGCGGCAGCGTCGCACTTCCATGACGCCCTCGTCATCGCCGTGCCGGCAGCCGTGCGGGACAGCCCGGCCCACGACCCAGCGTTCCGGCAGCAGGTCGTCTCGGCCTACGCGCCCGGCAAGAGCATCCATTGGCCGGTCGGAGAAGGGCCGACGAGCGAGACGGTCGCGGCCATCGTCGCCGACGACCGACCGCTCGGACTGAAGCAGGGCCTCGTCGTCTTCTTCACCGGGTCTGTCCGGCAGCGGCAAGTCGACGCTGGCCCAGGCGCTCAGCAACCGCCTCATCGAGACCGGTGGCCGGTCGGTGTCGCTGCTCGACGGCGACATCGTCCGCCGCAACCTGTCGCGAGGGCTCAGCTTCTCGCGGGAGGACCGGGAGACGAACATCGAGCGCATCGGCTGGGTCGCCTCCGAGATCGCCCGTCACGGCGGCCTGGCCATCTGCAGCCCGATCGCGCCGTTCGACCACACCCGCAAGGTGGCGCGGGCCATGTCCGAGGACATCGGCGCCGCGTTCGTGCTGGTCCACGTCGCCACTCCGCTCGAGGAGTGCGAGCGTCGTGATCGCAAGGGCCTGTACGCGAAGGCGCGTCGCGGTGAGATCGCGGAGTTCACCGGCATCTCGTCGCCGTACGAGGTCCCCCTCGACGCCGAGCTGTCGTTCGACACCACCGATCGCACGGTCGACGACGTCCTTGACGAGATCCTCTCCTATCTCGTCAGCCGCGGTTCGCTTCCCGTCGAGCGGGATGCCGTCTCCATGAGCGCCACGTGACGCTGGGATGACCGCGGACGTCATTGCCCTCCTGGTCACGAGCTTCGGGATCGGCATCGTCATCGGGCTCACCGGCATGGGCGGCGGTGCGCTCATGACGCCGGCGCTGATCTTCCTCGGCGTCCCGCCGACCTCCGCCGTGGCGAACGACCTGGTGGCTGCGGCGGTCAACAAGTCGACGGGAGCCGCCGTGCACTGGCGGGAGGGATCACCTCACCGCAGCATCGCGACCTGGCTGATCGCGGGGTCGGTGCCCACGGCCTTCGCCGGCGCGTTCATCGTGCGGGCTGCAGGCGAGGGCGACGAGCGGGACGCGTTCCTCAAGGCGGCCATCGGTGTCACCCTGCTCATCGCCGCCTTCACCTACGCCCTGCGGGTGTACGTCGAGATGCGGCGCAGGTCCTTCGGCCAGATCGTCAAGGAGATCGAGCCGACCGTCCGTCCGCTGCCGACGCTTCTGGTCGGGGCCTTCGGTGGGCTCCTGGTGGGCATCACCTCCGTCGGGTCGGGCAGCGTGATCATGGTCGTCCTGCTGGTGCTGTACCCGGCGCTGGCCGGGGTGCGGCTCGTCGGCACGGACCTCGTGCAGGCGGTCCCGCTCGTCATGGCTGCCGCCATCAGCCACGTCATCGTCACCGGCATCGACTGGTCGGTTCTCATCCCGCTCGTCGTCGGCGGAACGCCGGGCACGTTCCTCGGCGCGCGGCTGGCCAACCGCGTCTCGCAGTCGATCATCCGCCGCGGCATCGTGCTGGTGCTGTTCCTCACCGGTCTGAGCATGTTGAAGGTGCCTCCGCTGGGGGTCGCGGCCGCCGCCGTGGTGGGCCTCGTGGGGGCACCGCTGGTGTGGCGAGCGCTGCGCGACAATCTGCACCGTGAGCGGTCCGATCAGCGGAAACAGCGCCTGGAAGGCGACTCGGGAGCGTAACGCTTGAGCGATTCCTTCGTTGAGTTGCAGTGTATTGATGAAACGTATTGAGCGCTGGAGGCTGTACGCTCTTGCCACTGGACGCGACGTTCCTGACTTCGCGACGCCCACACCGGTACTACTGAGCATGGAGAGACAACGCATGAAGAAACTTCGCTTGGCCCTGGCTGTAGCGGTCGTCGCATTCTTCGCTGTGCTGACGCCTTCCCCTGCACAGGCCTACCCCGGCGTCACGGTCATCGTCTCCGAGGCCACGGTCGTCGGCGGCGACGACATCGATCATCACGGCCGAGGTCGACCCCGACGTCGAACTGCCAGTGGTCGTTGACCTTCCTGGGTGAGACCCGGACCGGCTCCGGCAGCTCGATCACCCGACGTTCGAGACCCCCGAGGTCGACGACGTCGAGTACCGGGACGCGGTCGCGATCTGCACCTACGACGACACGGACCCTGCCCTGAGTGACCCAGTCGCCATGGGCGGCGGCGGCGCTCGGCTCGCTCGGAGCGGGCCTCGTCACGGCGACTCAGACTGCTGGCGACGTCGGCACCCAGACACTTCTTCCTGAAGACGACGACGATGACGGCGACGACGACGGCGACGGCGACGGCGACGACGACGGCGACGACGACGGCAACGGCGGTGGCGGCGACAACGGCGGCCTCCTGCCCAACACCGGCGGCGAACGTCTCGCCTGGCTGATCATCGGCGGCATGCTCGTCCTGGTCGGTGGCGGTGTGGTTGTGGCCTCGCGTCGGCGCGACGCCTGATCTGACCTGATCTCCAACTCGCACCGTTCCCGCGCCCTACCCGGCGCGGGAACGGTCTTTTCCCCCCGTCCCCAGCAGGAGCGTTGATGGCGTCACGCAAGCGCGGCCGCCGTCCCCGGGGGTGGCGTGGCCGGCTCGGGGCGATCTGGCAGAACCCGCGGCAGCGCACGTGGGCGATCATCGGCACTGTCGTGGTGGTGGCCGGCCTGCTCTTCACGTGGGAGGCCATCCGCGCCTACAACTCCATCCAGGAGGCCGACGACCGCGCCGCCGTCCTGCAGGACAACATCGTCGAAGGTGACGTCGACGCAGCCCGGCAGTCGTTCGAGCAGCTCGACGCATCGACGTCCCGCGCCCACAACAGCACCAACGGCCCCCTGTGGTGGCTCGGCGCGCACGTCCCGATCCTCGGCCGCAACGTCGAGGCCGTGAGGACGGTGGCTCGCGAGATCGACCAGGTCGTCGACGAGGTGCTTCCCGGCGTCGTCGAGGTGGCCGACAAGGTCCGGCTCGAGACCTACCGTCCCAAGGACGGCAAGATCGACCTGGCGGCGGTCGCCGAGGCGGGGCCGGTGATGGTGAGGGCAGACGAGGTCCTCACCGATGCCAGCCGCGACGTCGGTGCGATCGACCCCGACGGACTCATCGGTCCGTTGCGTACGCCGATGAGGCAGATGCAGGACCGGTTCGAGAGCACCGCCGTCGCCGCGTCGGCGGCCGACGACGCGGCCAGGCTGCTGCCCGGGATGGTGGGCGTCGACGGCACGAAGCGCAAGTACCTGCTGCTGGTCATGAACAACGCCGAGGTGCGATCCCTGGCCGGCATGCCGGGTTCGTTCGCGGTCATCAACGCGAAGGACGGCAAGCTCAAGATGGGCGAGCAGGGTGGCATCCAGGAGGTCCTTCCGCTCTCCAAGCCACCAGCCGGCGCGAAGCTCTCCAAGGACGAGAAGCTCGTGTTCCAGACCTCGATCGCCACCGACATCCGCGACACGGCCATCCACCCGGACTTTCCCCGCACCGCCGAGCTGGCCGCGGCCATCGTGGGAAAGCGGTGGAAGGACAAGTACGACGGCGTGATCGCCATCGACCCGGTGACGCTGGGCTACCTGCTCGTCGGCATCGGACCGGTCGACGTCGGCGACGGGGTGACTCTCAACGCCACGCAACGCCGTCCCGGCGATGCTCAACGGGGTGTACCTGAAGTACCCCACGGACCCCGTCAAGCAGGACGACGTCTTCGAGAACGCCGCGCGCCGCATCTTCAACGCGACGGTGGCGGGATCGGGCAACAGCGTGACCGTCATCCGCGCCCTCGTGCGCGGGGTGACCGAGCGACGGCTCATGCTGTGGTCGCGCCACGACGACGAGCAGAAGCGCATCGAGACCAGCGGGATCGCCGGCGCACTCGACATCCGCAGTGGGCGTCCTCAGGTCGGCGTGTACGTGAACGACAACGGCTCCACGAAGATGGAGTACTACCTCGGCATGAGGACCAGCGTCCGATCGGAGCAGTGCTTCGACGGCGGCAGTCAGGAGCTGCGCACCACCACCACGCTCACGTCCGATGCGCCGGCGAACGCGAGCCGGCTTGCCTCCTCGATCGTCGGTCTCGGGCAAGTTCGTGAGGCCGGGCAACATGAAGCTGGGCGTGATGATCCTCGGGCCCAGGGGCGGCGAGATCGAGTCGATGACGGTCGACGGCCAACCGCGCGCCGGTCGGCGGCGCCGAGCTCTACGGTCGGCCGGTGGCCAAGGTGGCCAGGGAGCTGGGGCCCGGCCAGAGCTCGATCATCTTGACGACGATGAAGACGTCGGCGGCCAGTCCCGGAGACCCGGAGCTGCGCACCACGCCCGGGGTCCGGCCGAACGAGGACTCCGCCGGGCCGAGCGCCTGCTAGAGCTCAGCTGATCTCCTTGTCGGACTCGAGCACCTCGTCGGGGTACTTCTTCACGTAACGCTCCATCGTGTCGCGCTTCATCGCCGTGAAGAGCTCCTTGGCCTTGAGCTCGTCGAGGCGCACGACACTGCCGAGCCCCGGCACCGTCTCGGTGCCCGCGACCGGGGCGGTCATGAACGTGACGTCCTCGGCCTGCGTGCCGCGCAGCGAGAGTGCGAGCGCCCGCATGTCGCCGGAGTTCCACTCCTCGTCGACCGTGAGGTTCTGGGTGAGTGCCGACAGCGTGCGGGTGAGCTTGACCGGGTTCCGCATGGTGCCCTTGTCGAGCATCTTCTTCATCATCGCGCGGAGGAAGTTCTGCTGGCGGGCGATGCGGTCGAAGTCGCCGTTCTGGAGCCCGTAGCGGGTGCGCACGTAGGCGAGGGCCTTCTTGCCCTCCAGCGTCTGCTGCCCGGCCTCCCACTGGATCTTCTGGCTGGGGTCGAAGAACGGCCGCGGGATGAAGACGGGAACGCCGCCGACGGCGCGGGAGAGGTCCTTGAACCCGGCCCAGTCGATGATCGCCAGGTGGCGCATCCGGACGTCGGTGAGGTTCTCGACGGTCGAGATCGTGCCGTTCGGCCCGTAGAAGGAGAAGGCGGCGTTGATCTTCTGCTGGCTCTTGGGAGCACCCGTCGCGTCGTGGAGCGTCGTCAGCGGTGTCGCGGGGGATCGAGACGAGGTAGACGTGCTTCCGGTCCTCGGAGATGTGCACGACCATCAAGGTGTCGCTGCGGTACTTGCCACTGGGCCACTTGGCGGCCTTGGCGTCCTGGGCGAGGGTGGTGTCGGCCGGCACGCCGGGCACGGCTTTGCCCTTGTCGGAGCCCAGCAGCATGATGTTGAGCGCCTTGCCCTTGTCGGGATCGGGACGGTTCTTGAGTCCGCTGGTCTTCACCTTCGCGATGTCGCCGAACTTGGAGTTCAGCAGGTAGGCGTACGACGCACCGGCGCCCAGGATGACCAGCACGACGCTGAGCACGCCGACGATGAGCTTGCGGTGGCGACGGTGGAACGGCAGGCCACCGGCGCGGCGTTTGCCGGCCTCGCGGTAGCGCCGACCGAAGTCGCGGTTCGCCATCGTGCTCCGTTCTCACGTCTCAGGGGGTTCGTCAGGGGGTGCGCTCGCAGGGCGCAACTCGTCCATGATGCCGTCACGACCCTAGAGGCCGAACCTGAAGATTCTGTCAGAGATCGACGACGAGCGTCGTCGGGCCGTCGTTCGTGAGCGTGATCTCCATGTGCGCCCCGAAGACGCCCTCGGCGACCTCGACGCCGAGATCGCGGAGCGTGTCGCAGAACACGTCGTAGATCGGCTCAGCCACGTCTCCCGGCGCGGCGGCGTTCCAGGTCGGGCGGCGACCCTTGCGGGCGTCCCCGTAGAGCGTGAACTGGCTGACGACGAGCATGCCGGCGCCGGTGTCGTTCGCCGCCCGTGGCCCGGCACCCCCGCCGGTGTCGGCGACCGACTGCTCGTCGCGCAGGATGCGCAGGGTGTGGAGCTTGGCGGCCATCCGCTGCGCCTTCTCGGCGGTGTCGTCGTGCGTGATCCCGAGCAGGACCACCAGTCCGGTGCCGATCTCGCCGGTGGGCTCGCCGTCGGCGCTGACGCTCGCCCGGGTCACACGCTGCACGACTGCTCTCATCCGGCCAGCGTAAAGGCGGCCGGTCAGACCACGGCCGATAGAATCGAGATCATGGCGTTCGAGATCCCGACCGATCTCCACACCGACCTCGCGGGGGCGGCGTGGCTGCTCGGCACGTGGCACGGCAACGGCCGTGGCGACTACCCCACGATCGACTCGTTCACCTACGAGCAGGAGGTCGTGTTCGCGCACGACGGCCGCCCGTTCCTGCACTACTTCAGCCGCGCGTGGATCACGGACGACGACGGTGAGCGCATCCGTCCCGGCGCCCTCGAGACCGGCTTCCTCCGACCGTCGGCAGATGGCTCCGTCGAGCTGCTGCTCGCGCACCCGACCGGCTACGCCGAGATCTGGTACGGCCAGACCGACGGACCCCGCATCACGCTGACCACCGATGTCGTCGCCCGCACCGTCACCGCCAAGGAGTACACGGCGGGCCAGCGCATGTACGGCCTGGTGGACGGCGACCTGATGTACGCCTTCGACATGGCGGCCGAGGGCCAGGAGCTGCAGTCGCACCTGTGGGGGAGGCTCCAGCGTGTCTGACGCCTACCGGAGCCCGCTCCTCGATCTCCACGGAGCCGTCGAGGCTGATCCCCCTGATGCCGGGGTGGCCGCCCACTACGGCTCCATCGCCGGCGAGCAACGACGCCTCGTCGCCGGCGAGGGCTTCGTCGACCTCTCGCACCGTGACGTCATCAGCATCAGCGGTCCCGACCGCCTCTCCTGGCTGCACGACCTCACCACCCAGCACGTCGCGCACCTTGCCCCGGGAGAACCCACCGATCTGCTCCTGCTGTCCCCGCAGGGTCGCATCGAGCACGGGTTCGCCGGTGTCGACGACGGCGAGACGTTCCTGGCCCACACCGAGCCCGGAGGCGCACCCGCGCTGGTCGCCTTCCTCGACAGCATGCGCTTCATGACCCGCGTGGAGGTGCAGGACGTGAGCGCACAGCTCGCGGTCGTCGGCCTGCACGACCTCACCTGGCAGCTGCGACCGCGCGCATCCCTCACGTCTCTTCCCGACGAGCTCGGCACGCCGGTGGGCACCTGGGCGTGGGAGGCGCTGCGCATCGCCGCCGGCATCTGCCGGGTCGGCGTCGACACCGACGAGCGCACCATCCCCAACGAGGCCGGGCTGCTCGGGCGCGCCGTCCACCTCGAGAAGGGCTGCTACCGCGGCCAGGAGACGGTGGCGCGGGTGCACACGCTCGGTCGCCCGCCCCGGCGCCTCGTGCTCCTGCATCTCGACGGCTCGGTCGACCACCTCCCGGCGCACGGCTCCGACCTGACCCTGGACGGCACCCGCGTCGGCTCCGTCGGGTCGTCGGCGCGTCACCACGAGCTCGGCCCGATCGCCCTGGCCTTGGTCAAGCGCAACACCGACCCCGCAGCGACGCTCGTGGTCGACGGCGTGGCGGCGGCGCAGGAGGTCGTCGTCGATCCCGAGGCCGGCCTCCACGTCCGACCCGTCCTGGGTGGCGCGACATGAGGCGCTTCACGATCCTCACCATCTGCACCGCGAACATCTGTCGCTCACCCCTGATGGAGATCCGGCTGCGCGACCGCCTCGACCGAGGGCGGTTCGAGGTCGCCTCGGCTGGGGTACGCGGCTGGAACGCCGCCCCCATCGACAGCATGGTGGTGCTCGAGCTCGCCCGCCTCGGCCACGACGCCACCGATCACCGCGCCCGCGTCCTGGAGATCCATCACGTCGAGCAGGCAGACCTCATTCTCACCGCGGCTCGCGAGCACCGGGCGGCAGTGCTGGCGATGTCACCGCGGGCCTTGCGCAAGACCTTCACGCTGCGCGAGCTCGCGGCGCTCGTCGACGGAGTCGAGTCCGAGTCGCTCGAGGACCTGGTGGCCGATGCGTCCCGCCGTCGCAGCACGGCGCCGGCCGATGTCGACGTCATCGACCCCTACCGGCGCGAGCCCGACGTGCATCGTCAGGTGGCCGACCAGATCGTCGCTGCCGTCGACGTCGTGGTGGACCGCCTGTCCGCGCTTCCCATGCGTGGTCACGCGCTTCGCCAATCATGAGACGACGGGATTGGTTGCTGGATCGACCTTTCCGTAACGTTTTGGCCCGCGGGCAGTTGTTCTACGTGAGAATGACGGACGACCATCGCCGCGCGCTGGGGGTGCCGCGGCGGCCGAAAGGACAGTCAACGTGGTTCAGGACCTCCAGGCTCTCCGTTTCGACGTGAGCGACTCCCCGGTGCTGCACGTCGTCGACCCGCCTCCCGAGCGGCCCACAGCGACCAAGTCGCGCACTCGATCCATGTCCCGCTCGCGCTGGGAGCGCAAGATCGTGCGTCGGATCCTCATCACCGACGCGCTCGTGGTCGCCGTCGCCGTCGCCGTGGCCCACGTCCTCCGCTACAACGTCATTCCCGTTCCTCCGCGGTGCTCGAGCAGGCTCGACCGAGCGATGTGGCAGGTCAGCATCACGGTCTTCATCGGCTGGATGATCGCCCTGGCCGTCTTCCGCACCCGCGACCCCAAGACGTTCGACTCCGGCTCCCGGCAGTACCAGGCGATCGCTCGCTCCACCTTCACGCTGTTCGGCTGGATGGCGATCACCGCTCTGCTGTTCAAGTGGGAGATCTCGCGAGGATTCCTCGCCATCTCCTTCGCGATCGGAACCACGCTGCTCTTCCTGGAGCGTCGAGCCTGGCGCAGGTGGGTGCTCCGCAGGCGTCTCAAGGGCGACTTCCTGGCCAAGGTGCTCGTCATCGGTGGCGTCCGCAGCGCCAAGACCATGACCTTGCGATTCTCGGACGACTCGTTGTCCGGGTTCCGCGTGGTCGGCGTGTGGGTGCCCGACCGCATCGCGGCGCCGAACGAGCGGTTCCACGCCAACGACCTGGCTGTGCCGGTCCTGGGCACGGAGTCCGATCTCGGCCAGGCCCTCGACGTCGATGCCGTTGACACCGTGGTCGTCACCGACACCGAGCACCTCGGTCACGACGGCATGCGTGAGCTCGCGTGGGCGCTCGAGGGGCGCGACGTCAACCTGCTCGTGGCGCCGAACGTGGTCGACGTCGCCGGACCTCGCATCCACCTCGAGGCCCACGGCAACATGCCGCTCATCTACCTGTCCGGCCCCAGCTACTCCCGGGCGCGAACGGTCCGGCGGGCCATGTTCGACCGCTCGTTCGCGGCGGCGGTGCTGTTGGCGGCGTCGCCGGTGCTGCTGGTGGCCGCTCTGGCGATCCGGCTCACCGGCCGGGGGCCGATCTTCTACCGGTCGGAGCGCATCGGCACCCACGGTGTCGCGTTCCAGATGTTCAAGCTGCGCACGATGGTTCATGGCGCCGATCAGATGCGCGAGGAGCTCGAGCACCAGCACGACGGCTCCGGCCCCTTGTTCAAGCTCCGCGACGACCCACGTGTCACCCGCGTCGGTCGACTCCTGCGCCGCTACAGCATCGACGAGCTGCCCCAGTTCCTGAACGTGCTGCGCGGCGACATGAGCGTCGTCGGGCCGCGGCCTCCGCTTCGTTCCGAGGTCGACGCGTACAGCGAGCACATGCACCGCAGGTTGCTCGTCAAGCAGGGCGTCACCGGCCTGTGGCAGGTGAGCGGTCGGTCCGACCTGTCGTGGGAGGACTCGGTCCGGCTCGATCTCGACTACGTCGAGAACTGGACGATGCTGCGCGACATGCAGATCATCATCCGCACCGCGCGCGCCGTGCTGGCCTCGCGCGGGAGCCTACTGACCCAAGGCCGGGCTGACCCATACGGGACACTGGCGGGGTGACTTCAGAGACCTTCGCCGACCTCGGGCTCACCCCGGCGATCGTCGACACGCTGGCCGACCTCGGCTACGAGACCCCGACGCCCATCCAGGAGAGGCGCCGTCCCCGCGCTCCTCGACGGCCGCGACGTCGTGGGCCTCGCCGAGACGGGTACCGGCAAGACCGCCGCGTTCGCGCTGCCGATCCTGCAGCGACTCGACCCGCAGCGGAAGCAGACCCAGGCGCTCGTCCTGGCCCCGACCCGTGAGCTGGCGCTGCAGGTGTGCGAGGCCATCACGGCGTACGCGGCCCGGATCCCCGGCGTGCGGGTGCTGCCGATCTACGGCGGGGCAGGCTACGGCGCTCAGCTCTCCGGGCTCCAGCGCGGCGCACACGTCGTCGTCGGAACCCCCGGCCGCGTCATCGACCACCTCGACCGCGGCACGCTCGACCTGACCGGGCTCGAGTACCTCGTGCTCGACGAGGCCGACGAGATGCTCGCGATGGGCTTCGCCGAGGACGTCGAGCGCATCCTCGTCGACACTCCGGAGTACAAGCAGGTGGCGCTGTTCTCGGCCACCATGCCGCGGCAGATCCGCGCGCTGGCCAAGCGTTACCTCCACGACCCGGTCGACATCGCGACCCCGGAGGCCAGGACGTCGACGGCCACGGTGCGTCAGCGCTGGATCCAGGTGACCCAGCACGCCAAGCTCGACGCCCTGACCCGCATCCTCGAGGTCGAGTCCGGCGACGGGATGATCGTCTTCGTCCGCACCAAGCAGGCCACCGAGGCACTGGCCGAGAAGCTCAGGTCGCGTGGCTTCGCGGCGTCGGCGATCAACGGCGACCTCGTCCAGGCGCAGCGCGAGCGCACCATCGGCGCCCTGCGCTCGGGAGCGCTCGACCTGCTCGTCGCCACCGACGTCGCCGCCCGCGGACTCGACGTCGACCGCATCACCCACGTCGTGAACTACGACATCCCGCACGACCCCGAGGCGTACGTCCACCGGGTCGGGCGCACCGGGCGTGCCGGCCGCACCGGCGAGGCGATCCTGTTCGTCACCCCACGCGAACGCCGGCTGCTCTCGGCGATCGAGAAGGTGTCCGGCCGTCCGGTGGAGGAGATGAGCATCCCGAGCGTCGAGGAGGTCAACGCCCGCCGCGCCGTGCGCTTCGCCCAGACGATCACCGACAGCATGGGCTCGACGCAGTTCCACACCTTCCGCGGGACTCGTCGAGGACTATGCCCGTGACCACGACGTCGCGATGCCCGACGTCGCCGCCGCGCTGGCGGTGATGAGCGCCGCCGACAAGCAGTTCTTCCTGAGCCCGGACCAGCCGGCGCCGCCGCGCCGCGAACGTCCACCCCGAGCCGGCAAGTCGGTGCGGGCGACCTCCGACGGATTCGCTCCCTACCGCATCGAGGTCGGCAAGCGGCACAAGATCGGCCCGTCGTCGATCGTCGGCGCGCTGGCCAACGAGGGAGGACTGCGCCGGTCCGACTTCGGCAAGATCACCATCGGGGTGGAGCACTCGATCGTCGAGCTGCCGGTCGACCTGCCGGACGCCGTCCTGGATGCCCTCACCAGCACCCGCATCTCCGGCAAGCGCATCGAGATCCGCCCGGACAGCGGCCCGCCGTCACGTGGTGGCAAGGCCAAGCAGCCTCAGCGCAAGCCCCGCCACAAGCCCAAGCGCTGAGGAACGGTGTCGCTCAGGCGGGCTTGACGGCGATCACGGGGCACGGCGCGTCGAGCAGCACCCGCTGGGCCACGCTGCCCATGAGCATCTTGCCGACCGCCGAGCGGTGCCGGATCCCGATCACGATGGCCTCGGCGTCGACCTCGCGGACGACGTCGAGCAGCTCATCGGTGACGTCCGGTCCGATCGTCTGCCGCAGGTCGTGCGGGACGTCGAGCTCTCGAAGACGGTCCTGGAGACTCGTCCATCCGGTCTCGCCGACGTACTTCGGGTCGACCAGCGAGTCACCCTTGCTGGTGTTCACCACGACGATGCCGGTATCGCGCCGACGGGCCTCCTCGATGCCGGCATCGAGCGCGGCCTCGCCGAAGGCGTTGGGGACGTAGCCGATCACGACCGTCATCGCTGGGCTCCTTCCACGTCGTCGGTGGCGCGTGTGCCGCGCACCCGCTCCGAGCACCATCGGCACCACCAGGGCCAGCACGATGAGCACGTAGATGAACACGGCGAGGCCCTCGTTGACGAGGCCGCTGATCTCGCCGTTCGACAGGTCGAGCGCCTCGCGCATCTTCACTTCCATCAGCGGCCCGATGATGACACCCAGGATCAGCGGCAGGACCGGGATCCCGAACCGGCGGATCGCGAAGCCGACGGCACCGAACACCAGCAGCAGCGCGATGTCGAACGGGTCCTGGTTCACGGCGTAGGCGCCGAGTGAGGCGAAGAAGAGGATGCCGGCGTAGAGCTGGGCCCGGGGGATCTGCAGCAGCCTGGCCCAGAGGGGCGCCAAGGGGAGGTTGATCACCAGCAGCAGCAGGTTGCCGATGAGCAGGCTGGCCAGCAGCGTCCAGACCAGGTCGGCCTCGTCGGCCATCAACGTCGGGCCGGGGACGATGCCGTATCGCTGCATGGCCGCCAGCAGGACAGCGGCTGTGGCGGTGACGGGCAGGCCGAGTGCCAGCAGCGGCACGAACATGCCCGCGGCACTGGCGTTGTTGGCGGCCTCGGGGCCGGCCACGCCCTCGATGGCGCCGTCGCCGAACTCGTCCTTCTTGTCCAGCTTCTTCTCCAGGACGTAGGACAGGAACGTCGGCGTCTCCGCACCTCCGGCCGGGATGGCGCCGAACGGGAAGCCGAGCGCCGTGCCGCGCAGCCACGGTTTCCAGGAGCGACCCCAGTCCTCACGGCCCATGAAGGCGCGGCCCACCGGGATGACGTCGATGGGCTTCCGCCGCAGGTGCGCGGCGATCCACAGCGCCTCGCCGATCGCGAAGACTCCCACGGCCACGACCACGATGTCGATGCCGTCGGCGAGCTGGAGGATGCCGCCGGTCAGGCGCGCCTGGCCGGTGGAGAGGTCCAGGCCGACCAGGCCGATCGTGAGACCCATCGCCAGTCCGATGAACCCGCGCAGCTTCGAGGCGCCGAACACGGCGGTGACGAGCACGAGGGCGAGCAGCATCATCGCGAAGTACGTCGGTGCGCCGATCTTGACGGCCTGCCTGGCCAGTGATCGGCGTGAAGAAGGCGACCAGGAGAGTGCCGATCGTGCCGGCGATGAACGAGCCGATCGCCGCGGTCGCAAGGGCCTGGGCGGCGCGTCCCTTCTTGGCCATCTTGTTGCCCTCGATCGCCGTCATCACCGATGCCGACTCGCCTGGGGTGTTCAGCAGGATCGAGGTCGTGGAGCCGCCGTACATGCCGCCGTAGTAGATGCCGGCGAACATGATGAACGCCTGCGTGGGCTCGAGCCCGTAGGTGACGGGCAGGAGCAGTGCGACGGCCATGGCCGGGCCGATGCCCGGCAGCACGCCGACGAACGTGCCGAGCAGCACGCCGATGGCGGCGAAGAGGAGGTTCTCCGGCGTGAGAGCGGCCTGGAGTCCGTCGAGGAGGAGCTGGAGGGTGTCCATCAGAGGATGCCGTCCAGGATGCCGGGACTGAGTGGCACATCGAGGACCACGTAGAAGAAGTACCAGCTGGCCACCGACATGACCGCTCCGACGAGCACGTCGCGCAGGAGCGTCTTGCTGCCGAGCGCCCACGCGCAGCCGGCGAACAACAGTGCGCCGGTGATGGGCCAGCCGAGGAGGTTGACGAGCAGCAGGTTGAGGATCAGGATGCCGAGCAGCTTGCCCACCGTGACCCAGTCGGGCGGGGTCGTGAGGTCGATGTCCTCGCCCTCCTCGCCCTCGGCGATGTCGCCGCGCGCAGTGGCCACCGCGAGTAGGACGGCGAGCACGATCATGGCTCCGCCGACGAAGTACGGGAAGACGCGGGGACCGACGGGGTCGCCGAAGCCGACGTTCAGCCCACGGGCATCGATCAGCGTGAAGATGCCGACCAGCGCCAGCGCCGCGACGAGGACGTACTGCCCCCGGTCGACGGGTCGCGCGTCGTTGCCCTGCGTCTCGGGTGGCTGGCTCATATCAGTCCCAAGTCCTTGAGGGTGCTGGACACCCGTTCGTCCTGTTCCTCCAGGAAGGTGGAGAACTCGTCGCCGGTCTTGAAGTCGTCGGTCCACCCGTTCGTCTCCAGGGCCTTCTGCCAGCCGTCGCTGTCGTGCATCTCCTGGAGGTAGGCGATCAGCTCGTCGCGGCGTTCGTCGCTGATCTCCGGTGGAGCGAGGACGCCTCTCCAGTTGAGGAACACCAGGTCCACGTCGGACTCGGTGAGGGTGGGGATGTCGGCGAAGACCTCCTGCGGGAGCCGCTCCTCGCCGGAGACGGCCAGCACGCGAAGCTCCCCGTCCTCGATCTGGCCCTGGAACTCACCCAGCCCGGAGAAGCCCACGGCGATCTTCTTGCCGAGCAGGGCGCTGGTCAGCGGTCCGCCGCCGTCGTACGACACGTAATTCACGTCGTTGGCGTCGATGCCCACCGTGTCGGCGAGCTGCATCGGGAACAGGTGATCGGGTCCTCCGGGTGACGAGCCTCCGCCGACGGTGACCTCTCCGGGGTCGGCCTTCCAGGCCTCGATGAAGTCGTCGAGCGTCTTGTAGGGCGAGTCGCCGGGAACGAGGACTCCCTCCGGCTCGCTCATGAGCTGCGCCAGCGGCGTGGCATCGAGGAGCCGGTAGTCGCTGGCGAAGGAGTAGGTGGATCCGACGACGCCGAGGCCGACGGTCATCATCGTGTGCTCGTTGCCGGCCTTGCCGATGAGCGCCGTCATCGCACCGGCGCCGCCCGCCCCGATCACGTTGTCGACCGTGAACGAGCCACCGGTGATGTCGGCGTCCTGCATCACCTTGACGGCTGCACGGCCGGTCTGGTCGTAACCACCGCCCGGGGCGTTCGGGATGATCATCAGCAGGTCGCGGCTGTCGTCTCCGCGAGTGACTCCGCACCCGGCCGACACCAGCGCAGCCGCGATGATCGCGATGAACACCCGAGTCACCGCAGTTGGCCCCATGCGCGACCATGCTGCCCGGTCAGCGGACGGTTGTCGAGAGTTCACCCGGATGCGCGTCCGCCGTCGAGCACGATCCCTATGCTGAGAGGCCATGCTCCGCCTGCGCAACATCTCCCGCGACTACGACTGGGGGTCGTCCGACGACATCCCCCAGTTCCTGCGCGAGCCCGCGAACGGTCGTCCCGTCGCGGAGGTCTGGATGGGCACCCACCCGCTCGGCTCGTCGTCGGTCGACGCCGACGACGGTGAGGTGTCACTCGCGTCGCTGGCCGGCGAGCTGCCGTTCATGCTGAAGCTGCTGGCCGCGAGTGCCCCGTTGTCGATCCAGGTGCATCCCAACGCCCAGCAGGCGGAAGCCGGCTTCGCGAGCGAGGAACGGGCCGGCATCCCCATCGACGCACCGCATCGCGTCTATCGCGACACCCACCACAAGCCGGAGATGGTCTACGCCCTCACCACCTTCGACACCCTCGTGGGCTTCCGGCCGACCGCCGAGATCCTCCGCATCCTCTCCGCGGTCGAGTCGCCGCTCGCGGCGTCGCTGGCCGAGAGCCTGAACGCCCGGCCCGGGTTCCGCGGCATCGTGCGGGTCGTCGCCACTCTCCTCGAGGACAAGCCCGACATCGACGAGATCGATCGCATCGTCGCCTCGTGCCGCGACCTCGCCGCGCAGGGCATCGACATCAGGCGGGCGTACCTCACCGCCGTCGAGATCGCCGAGCACCATCCGGGCGACGTCGGGGTGGTCATCTCCCTCCTGCTCAACCGCCTCACCTTGCAGCCGGGCGAGGCCGCCTTCCTCGACGCGGGCATCATCCACGCCCATCTGCGAGGCATGTGCCTGGAGGTGATGGTGTCCTCCGACAACGTGCTGCGGGCCGGCCTGACGTCCAAGCACCTCGATCCGGGCGGACTCGTCGACTGTCTCGACGAGGGGATGTCACGGCTGGCGCGCGTCACGCCGGAGCAGTTCGGGTTCTCCACGGATGTCTTCAGCCCGCCGGTCGAGGAGTTCGCCCTCTCCATCACCCAGTGCTCCCGCGCCGAGCCCGACGGCGCGTTGCTGCCGGACGCGCCGCGACGGATCGTCGTGTGCATCGGCGGTGAGGTCGAGCTGGTCAACGAGCATGGTGAGCGCGAGACGCTGCGGCGCGGTGAGTCCGTGTACGCCGACGACTCGGACGGCTCGCTGCGCGGTGTCGGCACCGGCGAGCTGGCGCAGGGCTACGGGCCGACGGCGGAGACGCCTGATGGGGCACTGACTGACCTGATCTGAGGACAGGGGCGCATCCTCGGAGCCAGAGGACGACGACTGACCTAGACGAGGTCGTCGCGGCCCTCGCGGCGTAGAGCGGCCGGAACCTCTTTGACCCTCTGCGCGTGCTCGAGCGTCGTGACCAGCAGGGCATCCTTCGTGCGCACCACCACCGCGTCGCGGATGCCCACCACGGCGATGACCGTGCCGTCCTCGGCCCGCGCGAGGCCGTCGGCGTCGACCCAGACGACGTCGGCTGACGACGAGCCGCGCAGCGCGTGCAGGGCGGCGAAGTCGCCGATGTCGTCCCACCCGAACACACCCGGCACCACCGCGATGCCACCCTCCAGCGAGATCGGTTCGGCGATCGCGTGGTCGATCGCGATGGGGGTGAGGCTCGGCCACGTGGCCTCGAGCTCGGCCTGGCCCTCGGGGGTGTCCCACGCGAGGGCGATGCGATCGAGACCGGCGTGCAGGTGTGGCTGGAGGCGGGCGAGATGACCGAGCAGCACGTCGGCACGGGTCACGAACATGCCGGCGTTCCAGCTGAACGAGCTGCTGCGCACGTAGTGGGCAGCGGTGGGCTCGTCCGGCTTCTCGACGAACTGGGTGACGGCCCGGGCCAGGGGCGCATCGGGCACGCTCAGCAGCTCACCGGCCTCGATGTAGCCGAACGCGGTCGACGGGCCGCGTGGCTCGATGCCGAGCGTGGCGATCAGCCCGGTCGCGGCCACGGCGACACCCTCACGTACCGCCGCGCCGAACGCGTCGACGTCGGAGATGACGTGGTCGGCGGCGAAGGAGCCGATGATCGCGCCGGGATGCCGACGGGCGATGACGGCGGCGGCGAGTCCGATCGCCGGCATGCTGTCCCGGGGCGACGGCTCCACGAACAACCCGGTGAGCTCCGGCAGCTGCTCGCGGATGAGCGGGGCGTGCGCCGGTCCCGTGACGACGTGGATCTGGTCGGCGGGCACGAGGGTGATCAGACGGTCCCAGGTCTCCTGCAGGAGGCTGCGGCCGGACCCGGTGAGGTCGAGCAGGAACTTCGGCCGCGATGCCCGGGACAACGGCCACAGTCGCGTACCGGCACCGCCGGCGGGAATGACGGCGTGGAAGGACTCGAGGCTGCTCACGTGCTGCTCCCTCTCACCGGCGGGTCCATCTCGGCGCGTCTGGTCATCGTAGCCACCTGCCGCTGGCCGCTCGGCCTTCGGTGGCGACTTGCTGGTTCGCACCGCGGTGGGGGTCTACGGTCCTCCTATGGCCCGGGTCGTCCGGGGGGACGGACACGCGGAGAGTCTCCTCACGCGCCCGTTCGTGCTGCTCGGGATCGCGGACCTGGCGTACTTCACGTCGGTCGGCGTCACGATCCACACCCTGCCGTTGTATGCCACGGGCCCGATCGGGTCGGGCGAAGCCGGCGCGGGGCTCGCGTTCGGTGCGTTCGGCGTCACGGCACTGCTCTGTCGTCCGTTCGCCGGCCGATTGTCGGACCATCACGGCCGGCTGCCCCTGATGGTGTTCGGTGCCCTGCTCGCGGCACTCGGCATGATCCTGTTCCCGTTCGTCGACTCGTTGGCGGCGGTCGTCCTGATCCGCCTGCTCCAGGGCGTCGCGGAGGCGGCGTTCTTCGTCGCCGGGTTCGCGCTGCTGGCCGACATCGCGCCGCCGACGCGGATGGGCGAGGCGGTCAGCTACAACTCGCTGGGTCTCTACCTCGGCCTCGCGTTCGGGCCGCCTCTCGGCGAGCTCCTGCTGGAGCAATGGGGCTATGACGAGGCGTGGGCCGGTGCCACCGTGCTCGCAGTGCTGGCAGCGGCGTTCACGATGGCCATCGGCGAGCCCGAACGCGTCGCCGACGGCGATGGTCACGGTCGGCTGATCCATCGCCCGGCGATGGCGATCTCCCTCGGCTTCTTCGCCTCCCTCGCGGCCATGGGAGGCTTCCTCGCCTTCGCGTCGCTGCACTCGGCAGAGATCGGGATGGAGAACACGAGCCTCGCCCTGTTGGTCTACGGGAGCGTCGTCGTGGTGTGCCGCGTGGCGTTTGCGCGAGTTCCGGACCGGCTCCCGTCGCTTCCATTGGCTGCGGTCTCCCTGCTGGCCATCGGCGCCGGGCTGGTGATCGCCGCATCCTGGCAGGCACCAGCCGGCCTGCTTCTGGGTGTGGTGGTTCTGGCGGTCGGCGTGACGTTCTCGACGCCGGCCTTCTTCAGCGCGGTCTTCGCCACGGCGTCCGCATCGGAGCGAGGGGCCGCGTCCGGCACCGCCAGCGCCTTCATCGACCTCGGTCTCGGCTTCGGGCCGATCGCACTCGGGATCGTCGCCGGAGCGCAGGGCATCCCGTGGGCCTTCGCGGCGGGTGCCGCGATCGCGTTCATCGGCGCCGTGTGGACCGCGGTCCTGGCGCGCTCCGTGGCTCGCCGCTCCTCGACCTAGGGTGTCGGGATGGACGTTCTGGTGGAGGTTGTGCGGTCGGGGCTGGTCGAGAGCAGCCACCGGGGGGTCGCGGTGCACGTCGACCCCGAGGGCGAGGTGCTGTGGTCGTCGGGTGATCCCGAGACGGTGATCTTCCCGCGGTCGGCGAACAAGCCCCTGCAGGCCGTCGCCATGATGCGGGCCGGCCTTCCGCTCGACGGCGAGCACCTGGCCCTCGCCGCGTCGAGCCACTCCGCCGAGCCCTTCCACCTGGAGGCTGTGCGGGCCGTTCTCGCTCGAGCAGGTCTCGACGAGTCGGCGCTGCAGACGCCACCGTCGTACCCGCTCGACCCGAAGGAGCACGCCGCGGTGATTCGCGCCGGAGGAGACCGTGCTCCGATCCTCATGGACTGCTCGGGCAAGCATGCGGCCATGCTCTTGACGTCGGTCGTCAACGACTGGCCGACGAGCAGCTATCTCGACCCTGACCATCCGCTCCAGCAGGCGATCATCGCGACCTTCACCGAGCTCACTGGCGCAGCACCGGATGTCATGAGCACCGACGGCTGTGGCGCACCGCTGCTCGCCACGACGGTGCGACGGCTGGCCACCGCCATCGCCCTGGTGCAAGCCGCTCCGGAGGGCTCGGACGAGCGCCGCCTCATCGACGCGTTGCGGGCCCATCCGGAGCACCTCAGCGGCACCCGGCGCGAAGAGCTGCACCTCATGCAGGCGATACCCGGGCTGGTGGCCAAGTCGGGCGCGGAGAGCGTCCTCGTGGTCGGCCTTCCTGACGGCTCGGCGTGTGCTCTCAAGATCGAGGACGGCGGCATGCGGCCGCTCTTCGTCGCGATGCACCGGATCCTCGAGATCGCCGGACTGGAGGCCGAGATCCTGCACGATCGCCCGCCCGTCTTGGGCGGTAGCAAGCAGATTGGCGAGCTTCGACCTGCCTTTTGACCTGCGGTTTCGGTGTTCTGTGACCCATGTCGCACCGCCTCTGTTTGCATTTGCTAACTTTTGCAAGCAAGATGAGAGACATGGCCAAGCTGACCGTGGGAAAGACCGTCGAAGGACTCGGCGAATACCTCCGCGACCAGCGACGCCAAGCGCAGATGTCGTTGCGACAGCTGGCCGAGAAGGCGGAAGTCTCCAATCCGTATCTCAGCCAGATCGAGCGAGGGCTGCGTCGTCCGTCGGCAGAGGTGCTGCAGCAGATCGCGAAAGCGCTGCGAATCTCCGCCGAGTCGCTGTACGTCAGAGCCGGGATCCTCGATCTCGACGAGAGCGGGGCTCGCATGGTGGAAGATGCCATCGCCCTGGATCCTCAGCTGACGGAACGGCAGAAGACGGCGCTGCTCGACATCTATCGCTCGTTCGTCGGCTCCGATGTCGTACGCAACGAAGAACTTGCCGAAGTGGTTACCGAAGCCAATCAGGAGGAAGCATGACCATTGCTGACCAGATCAACAGCCAGGTGAAGTCCCTGCGCGAGGAAGTCAAGAACCTCGCCGACGCCGTCAAGGGCCTCGATGTCGACGACCTGCGTTCGCAGGCCACCGGGTTCGCCGAGCGTTCGCGCTCTGCCGCCACGGAGTCCTACGACGACCTCGTCAAGAAGTCCGAAGAGATCGTGGCCTCGGCCAAGGAGCTCAAGCTGGAGAACGTCCAGAAGCGGGCCGAGAAGCTCGTCGAGACGCTCCAGAAGGATGCGCGCAAGAACCTCAAGGACGTGCGCAAGCGCGCCAACGACGCCCGCAGCGACGTGCAGAAGCGCGCCGAGGACGTCATCGGTGAGGCTCGTGCCACCGTCTCGCGCGTGACCAAGCGGACGCCGGCCAAGAAGTCGACCGCCAAGAAGTCGCCGGCCAAGAAGTCGACCGCCAAGAAGTCGACGGCCAAGAAGGCTCCCGCCAAGAAGACGACGGCTGCCAAGAAGTCGACGGCTGCGAAGAAGTCGACGGCCAAGAAGGCTCCCGCCAAGAAGACGACGGCTGCCAAGAAGGCCTGACCTTCCGCACCACCCGCACGGCACAGTGGGCCCCTCCGGCATCGGAGGGGCCCACTGTCGTGCGTTGATAGCCTTCACGGGTGTTCGAGGTACAGAACTCCCTGTCGCTCGTGTTGTCGCTGGTGCTGTTCGTCGTCAAGGTGGGCGCGCTCGTCGACTGTGTCGCCCGTGACAACTCCAAGTTCCTGCAGGTGGGCACCATGCCTCGACGCAGCTGGCTCATCATCTTGGCCTTGGCGGTGTTGACGCACGTCTTCGTATCGGGATGGAATCCGCTGGGCGTCTTCAGCCTGATCGGAACAGTGGCCGCTCTGGTCTACCTCGCTCTGCTGCGCGGGAGTCCCTGACCCGGCTCGAGTGGAGCCGGTGCACCGGCGACGTTAGGGTCGACGCGTCGGGTGGGCCGGCGCGAAAACGACTCTTGGGAGACCAGATGGTTCAGACGTCTTGGCGCAGCAGGATCGATCCGGCGATCTTCTGGATCACCGGCGTGATCGCCGTGGGGTTCGTCGTCTGGGGCATCGTCAGCACGCCCAGCCTGGGTTCGGCCTCGAGCTCGGCCCAGACCTGGGTCATCACCAACACCGGCTGGTTCTTCGTTCTCAGCTCCACCTTCTTCGTGATCTTCGTGCTGTGGCTGGCGGCGAGCAAGTACGGCCGCATCCCGCTGGGCGGTGACGACGAGCTGCCCGAGTTCCGCACCATCTCCTGGATCGCCATGATGTTCAGTGCCGGCATGGGCATCGGCTTGATGTTCTGGGGGGTCGCCGAGCCGCTGACGCACTACGCCACGCCCCCGCCGGGCACCGTCAAGGGCCAGACCGACGAAGCGCTGCAGACCGCGATGGCGACGACGATGTTCCACTGGGCCTTGCATCCGTGGGCGATCTACGCCGTCGTCGGCATCGCGATCGCGTATGGCACGTTCCGCAAGGGCCGTTCGCAGCTCATCTCGGCGGCCTTCGCACCACTGATCGGCAAGCGTCGCTCTGAGGGCCCGGCCGGCCGCATCATCGACATGCTCGCGATCTTCGCGACGCTGTTCGGGTCGGCTGCGTCGCTCGGTCTCGGCGCGCTGCAGATCGGCAGCGGGCTGGAGTTCAACGGCTGGGTCGACGGGGTGGGCAAGACCGTGCTGGTCTCGATCATCGTGCTGCTGACGATCGCGTTCATCGCGTCGGCCGTGTCGGGCATCGAGAAGGGCATCCAGTGGCTCTCCAACATCAACATGGTGCTGGCGCTCCTGCTCGCCACCTTCGTGTTCGTGGTCGGGCCCACGCTCCTGATCCTCAACCTGCTGCCCACCGCACTGGGCGATTACGCCGACCAGATGACGGGCATGGCCTCACGCACTGCCGCGAGTGGTGACGCCGCCATGCAGGACTGGCTCGCCAGCTGGACCATCTTCTACTGGGCCTGGTGGGTCTCGTGGACGCCGTTCGTGGGCATGTTCATCGCCCGCATCAGTCGAGGCCGCACGATCCGCGGCTTCGTGACCGGCGTGCTGCTCGTCCCGTCGCTGGTGAGCCTGGTCTGGTTCGCGGTCTTCGGAGGGGCAGGGATCGATCAGCAGCGGCTGACCAAGGACCTCATCGGCGAGGACGGGGTCGTCAACTCCAACTCGGCGCTGTTCGAGCTGCTCCAGCACTACCCGATCGCCTCCGTCACCTCGGTGCTGGTCATCGTCCTCGTGGGCATCTTCTTCGTCTCCGGTGCCGACGCCGCGTCGATGGTCATGGGCACACTGAGCGAGAAGGGCTCGATCGAGCCGTCGCGGCCGACGGTCATCTTCTGGGGTGCGCTCACCGGCGCGGTCGCGGCGATCATGCTGGTGGTCGGGGATGGTGGCAGCGCGCTGACCGGTCTGCAACAGATCACGATCGTCGCCGCGGTGCCGTTCGTCCTGGTGATGGGTGCGCTCTGCGTCTCGCTGTACAAGGACCTGCAAACCGACCCGATGGTGGTGCGTGACCGGTTGGGCACGGAGGCCGTCGAGGGTGCCGTCGTCACCGGTGTCGAAGAGCATGACGGTTCGTTCGCGCTGGTCGTGGAGAAGGCGCAGCCCGGCGATCGGACTGCCGTCGATCCCGGAGAGGCGGAACGGCAGTAGGCGGTCACTCCGGGGCGTCGTCGGCTTCGTCGACGCTCTTGCGACGGCGGTCGATCTCGCCGAGGGCGACCACGAGCGCGATCACGATCGGCACCCAGTACTTCGTGCTCCCGGTCAGCCACCCGGGGAGGTCGATGTCGGGCCAGGGGATGTCGAGACGCCCGATCCAGTACAACGGGTCGATGTAGCGCAGCCACGACGGCGGCTCGAAGCTCTGGATCCACTGCGGCACGTCGGGCAGCCATTCCCAGCTGATGGTGGGGAGCAGGCCGCGGACGAACACGCCGATGATCGCGCCGACCCCGAGCACGCCGAGCACGACCTCGCCGACCGCCACCGCAACCCGCTGAAGGGTGAAGCGGACGGGGTGCTCTCGCGCGAGCCGGTCGCGGCGCTCCTCGCGGGACTCCTTCGCGTCGGGCGTCAGGTCGTCGTGCGTCTCCATGCATCCATCGTCAGCTTGGCGTCGGCCCGGGCGCATCGGCCGAAGGTGCAGAGTGCGGAGCCGAAGGTCTAGTTCTCCCGGTTGTTCAGGTCCGCCGTTGGGTTGCCTGCCAGCGTTCGACGAGCTTGGGCATTTCGTCGGCCATGAACGCGAAGAAGTCGCGGGTTGCCTCCAGTCGCTCGGTGGCCTCCCGGTCGCCGGCGACGGCCGAGGCACCCTTGTGGAGCCACGACGAGAGGCTGCGGAGCATCTCGGTCTCGACCGCCATGGCCTCGGCCCAGCTGGTGCCCTTGATGTCGTAGCGGTCGACCCGCTCGCGTGGCGTGCGGGTGCGCTCGACCAGTCCCGTGCGGGTCAGATAGCTGGTGGCACCGCTGACCGCCCCTGCGCTGACGTCGAGGGCCTCGGCGATCTCGCGGGCGGTGAGTCCACCACCCGGGGCGGTGAGGAGAGCGGCGAAGACGCGGGCTGCCATGCGCTGCATGCCGGACTCGTTGAGCTTGAGGGCGAAGCCCTCGATGAATGCCGCGCGGTCCTCCTGCATGCCCGGAGCCTACCGCCTATTTCACAAAGTTCATAGGTTTCACAAATCTCGTGAAACAGGAGTACGGTCGAAGCATGAATGAGAGCGACGACAGCGTCATCCAGATCAACGGCCTCCACAAGGCCTTCGGCACCACGCAGGCCCTCGACGGCCTGGACCTCGAGGTCACCACCGGCGAGGTGCACGGCTTCCTCGGACCGAACGGGGCCGGCAAGTCCACCACCATCCGCGTGCTGCTCGGCCTGCTCCGCGCCGACTCCGGCACGGTCCGTCTCTTCGGCGGCGATCCCTGGCGCGATGCAGCGGAGCTGCACCGCCGGCTCGCGTACGTCCCGGGCGACGTGAACCTGTGGCCGACCCTGACCGGCGGTGAGGTCATCGACCTGCTCGGTCGCCTGCGCGGCGGGCTCGACGAGCGCCGGCGAGCCGACCTGATCGAACGGTTCGAGCTCGACCCCACCAAGAAGGGCCGCACCTATTCGAAGGGCAACCGGCAGAAGGTCGCCCTGGTGGCCGCACTGGCGTCCGACGTCGAGCTGCTCATGCTCGACGAGCCGACGTCCGGCCTCGATCCGCTGATGGAGGCCGTGTTCACCGAGTGCATCGACGACTTCAAGGACGAGGGCCGCTCGGTCCTGCTGAGCAGCCACATCCTGGCCGAGGTCGAGCGGCTCTGCGACCGGGTGAGCATCATCCGCTCCGGCCGCGCCGTCGAGACCGGCACGTTGGCCGACCTGAGGCATCTCACCCGCACGTCCGTCTCGGCCGAGGTCTCATCCCAACCCGCGGGCCTCGACACCTTGGTCGGCGTGCACGACCTGGTCGTCGAGGGGCACCGGGTGCGTTTCGAGGTCGACACCGACGACCTCGGCGCGGCGATCGACGCGCTCGGCCGGCTCGGCATCCGCACGCTCACCAGCCAGCCACCGACGCTCGAGGAGCTGTTCCTGCGCCACTACGGCGATGACGTCGCCGTCGAGCCCGCGGAAGCCGTGGAGGTCCGAGCATGACCGGCGCCGGCACCTTCATCCGGATGTTCCTGCGTCGCGACCGGTGGATGATGTTCTGGTGGATCGCCGGCGGCACGCTGCTCTACTACGTCCAGGCCGTGAGCGTCGACGCCACCTACACGAGTCAGGCCGAGTTCGACCGGGCTGCGACGAGCATGGAGCAGAACGTCGCCTTCATCGCGATGTCCGGTCCAGCCCGCGCGCTCAACACGGTCGGTGGTCAGGTGGCGTGGCAGGCCATGGCGTTCGGCGCGATCGTCGCCGGACTGATGAGCATGTTCATCATCGGACGGCACACGAGGGCTGAGGAAGAGTCGGGCCGCGACGAGCTCGTGCGGGCGGCCGCGGTCGGGCGGCACGCACCGATCGTCGCCGCTCTGGTGGCCGCCACGGTGGCCAACGTCCTGATGGGCGCCCTGATCTCGCTCAGCCTGCTCGCCTACGGCCTGGCCGCAGCCGGCTCCGTCGCGCTCGGTGTCGCGCTGACTCTGACGGGACTGACCTTCACCGGCGTCACCCTGGCCGCGGCCCAGCTCACCGACGGCACCCGCGCCATGTACGGCATCACCGGTGCCGTGATCGCGGTGAGCTACGCACTGCGTGCCGTCGGCGACGTGGCCGAGAACGGACTGTCGTGGCTCTCACCCATCGGGTGGGGGCAGGCCATGCGCCCGTTCTCCGGCGAGCGGTGGTGGCCGATGGTGTTGCCCGTCGTCGCGATCATCGCGCTCGTCGGTGCGGCTCTCGCGCTGTTCGCACGTCGTGACGTCGGCTCAGGGTTGTGGCCGTCGCGACCCGGGCCCCCGCGTGCCGGCAGCGGTCTGCTCGGCACACTTGGGCTGGCTTGGCGTCTGCAGCGCGGCTCGATCATCGGCTGGACGGCGGGGATCCTGCTGCTCGGGATCGCCTACGGCTCGATCGGCGACGACATCGAGGACCTGATGGGCACGTCCGACTTCTCCGAGTCGGTGCTGGGCGCCGGGCCGAACCTCACCGAGTCGTTCTACGCATTCGCGATCCTCATGGTGGCGCTGATCGCCGCCGGGTTCACCATCTCCTCTGCGCTCCGGCCGCTCGGCGAGGAGGACGCTGGCCGGGTCGAGACGCTTCTCGCGACGGCGCTGCCGCGACGCACCTGGCTCCTGGGACACGTGTCGATGACCGTGCTCGGATCGACGATCGTCCTGGTGGCCGGAGGGCTGGGCATCGGCCTCGGGTTCGCGATGGTCACCGGTGACGGCTCGGCGGTGGGTCGCTACCTCACGGCGATGCTGCCGTACCTCGCCCCGGTGCTGCTGCTCGGAGCGATCGCGAGGCTGTTGCACGGTGTCGTGCCGCGGTGGGCCTCCCTCGCGTGGGTCGGCCTGGCGTTCTGCGTCGTCGTGATGTTCTTTGGCGAGCTGCTCCGCTTCCCCGACGCGGTGCTCGACGTCTCGCCGTTCAGTCACCTCGCCCTCGCACCGGCGGAGGACGTGCGGTGGCTGCCGGTCATCGCGGTGGGCCTCGTCGCGCTGGTGCTGAGCGCCGTCGGGCAGGTCGCCTTCCGTCGACGGGACGCCATCTCGAACTAGAGTCGGCGCGTGACCCAGACTCCCGCCGACTGGTACCCCGATCCGTCCGACGACCACCGGCTGCGTTACTGGGACGGCTCGGCGTGGACCGCTCACGTCGCTCCAGCTCCGGTGCCGGCACGTCCGACCGGGCCCACGACCCCGGACGGCGAGCCACTGGCAGGCTGGTGGTGGCGGGTGCTCGCGTACGTGCTCGACAGCATCATCGTGGGAACGGTCGCGAGCATCGTGAGCATCCCCGCACAGATCCAGATGACACGTGACTTCCAGCCCGTCATGGACCGGTTCGCTCGAGAGATCGAGCAGAATCCCGAGACGCCGCCGGACTTCGGCGCGTTCCTCGACGAGTACCTGGACATCATCCAGGGGTACTGGCTCTGGATCGCGATCCCGAGCGTCGTTCTCACCGCGCTCTACTGGGCCATCTTCATGCGCTGGAAGGGCGCGACTCCGGGCAAGCTGGCGCTGGGGCTGCGGGTCAGGCTCCGCGATGTCCCGGGGACGCTGCCGTGGTCGTCGATCCTCGCGCGCCTGGCTCTGCAGTTCGGGGCGGGGTGGGCGATCTATGGCCTGATCTATGGCCTGGTGATCGGCTCGTCATCGCTCACGGGCGCCCTCGTCGGTCTGCCCGTGGCCGCGCTGTTCCTGTTGCTCGACCCGCTCTGGGCCGCTTGGGACCCGAAGCGGCAGGCGTTGCACGACAAGCTCGCGCGCACGAATGTGGTCAAGACACGCTAGAACATTCGTTCGATTACGGCTAGACTCGACCCATGACCGCGTACTTCCAGGGCTCGTTGCTCGACGGAGACGCGGGCCCGGAAGTCGCCGGGCTCGGCGGCACCGTGCAGCGCACGGAGCTGACGCATGGAGCGTGGGTCGACGTCCGGCCCGGATGGGTCTCCGGTGCCGACGGGCTGTTCCTGCGGCTCCAGGCCCAGGTGCCGTGGCGCGCAGAACGGCGCGAGATGTACGACCGCGTGGTCGACGTCCCGCGACTGGTGTGCTTCTACGATCACGACGACGCCCTGCCCGACCCGGCCCTCGATGTCGCGCGCGACGCCTTGTCCGCGCACTACGTCCGCGAGCTCGGTGAGCCGTTCACCACGGCGGGCCTCTGCTACTACCGCGACGGCCGCGACAGCGTCGCGTGGCACGGCGACCGCATCGGTCGTGGCCGGCTCGAGAACACGATGGTCGCGATCGTCTCGCTGGGGGAGCACCGGCGACTCTCCTTGCGTCCGCGTGGAGCCCCGGTGGGGATGCCGGGACTTGGGCGGCGAGATGGAAAGAGTGAGGCGATCGGTTTCACGCTCGGCCACGGCGACCTCGTCGTCATGGGCGGGTCCTGCCAGCGCACGTGGGAGCACGCCGTGCTCAAGACGGCCCGCCCCGTGGGCCCACGCATCAGCGTCCAGTTCCGGCCGACCGGCGTTCGGTGACGGAAAGGAGCCTCCCCACTAGTGTTTCGCCATGACGACTGCCGACGAGGGCCTGGCCAAGATCCATGCGCGCTTCGGCGCGCACGACGGGCACCGCGCGCTGCACGCCAAGGGCATCCACTGTGTCGGCACCTTCACCGCAACGCCCGAGGCGTCTGAGCTGACGAAGGCCGCCCACATGAGGGGCACGCCGGTCGCGACGAAGGTGCGGTTCTCCAACGGCGGCGGCGATCCGCACGTCCCCGACTACGTGCCAGACGTCAGGGGCCTCGCGGTCAGCTTCCAGCTCCCGGACGGCAAGCGCACCGACATCCTCAGCCAGACCATCCCGCACTTCCCCTTTCCCGACCAGGAGGGCTTCTTCGCCACGCTCGCCGTCTCGAAGCCCGGTCTGTCCGGACTCCTGCGACTTCCGGCGTTCCTCGCCCGGTACCCGCGCGCTGCTCTCCAGTTCCCCGAGGCCAACGCGGTCATCGGGCAGCGGATCAGCTTCGGCGCGCACCGCTACTTCCCGTTCCACGCGGTCAAGTGGGTCGACGCCGACGGCGGATCGCGTTTCGTCCGCTACACCTGGCAGCCCACAGTGGAGGAGACGAGCCTGTCCAAGGCGGAGGCCAAGGAGCGTGGCCGCGACTACCTGTTCGACGCGCTGCGCGAGCGCCTGGCCCGGGAGCCGGTCCGCATGGACCTGGAGGTCCAGATCGCCAGCGACGAGGACAACCCGCACGATCCGTCAGACGAGTGGCCGGACGACCGCCAGCGGGTCACGGTGGGCACCCTCGAAGTGGCTGCGGTCGACGACGATGCCGACGACAGCATCATCTTCGACCCGATGCGGCTGACCGACGGCATCGAGCCGTCGGACGACCCGGTGCTTCACTACCGGCCGGACGTCTACGGGCTGTCGTACACCCGCCGCACCAGCGGCTGACTCACTCGTCGTCGGTGCTGACGCCCTCCGGGCGATCCGCGCCGATCTCGGGGCCGTTGTCGACCTCCTCGCCCGGAACCTTGAAGCCTTCCTCGTCGTCGAACTCGCGCTGGGTGTTGTCGACGAGGGCATTGGCGGGGCGATTGTCGGGATCGAGGCGCTCCTTGCGCTCCTCCTCCAGCTGCTTGGCCTCGTCCTCCGAGACCTCGTCATCGGCGGAGTAGCCGGCGTCGACCCTCTCATCGACGTCGACCTCCAGGGATTCGTCGGTGGACTCGTCGTTGCCGCTCATGGTGCTCCTCGGGGTCGGCGGATGGTCCTCACCACCAGACCGCGGGTGTGGCCAGTCCGCAACCCGAGCAGGCTCAGCGGCGGCCGCGGGATGCCTTGGCGCGCTCGCCGCCGTCGAGGATGACCTTGCGGATGCGGACGTTCGACGGAGTGATCTCGACGCACTCGTCCTCGCGGCAGAACTCCAGGCACTGCTCGAGCGACAGCTTGCGCGGCGGGATCAGCTTCTCGAAGTTGTCGGACGTGGACGACCGCACGTTCGTCTGCTTCTTCTCCTTGGTGATGTTGACGTCCATGTCGTCGTCACGGGAGTTCTCGCCGACGATCATGCCCTCGTAGACCTCGGTGGTGGGCTCGACGAAGAGGATGCCGCGCTCCTGCAGGTTCGTCATCGCGTAGGCCGTGGCTGCGCCCGCACGGTCGGCCACGAGCGAGCCGCTCGGACGGGTCGAGATGTCGCCGGCCCAGGGCTCGTAGCCCTCGAACACGTGGTGGGCGATGCCGGTGCCGCGGGTGTCGGTGAGGAACTCGGTGCGGAAGCCGATGAGTCCTCGGGCCGGCACCAGGAACTCCATGCGCACCCAGCCGGTGCCGTGGTTGACCATCTGCTCCATGCGTCCGCGACGCACGGCGAGCAGCTGGGTGATGGTGCCGAGGTAGTCCTCGGGGGCGTCGATCGTCAGGCGCTCCACCGGCTCGTGCAGCTTGCCGTCGATCTCGCGCGTGACGACCTGCGGCTTGCCGACGGTGAGCTCGTAGCCCTCGCGTCGCATCTGCTCCACCAGGATCGCCAGGGCCAGCTCGCCGCGGCCCTGCACCTCCCAGGCGTCGGGGCGGTCGGTGGGCAGCACCTTGATGGACACGTTGCCCACGAGCTCGGTGTCGAGGCGGTCCTTGACCAGGCGTGCGGTGACCTTGGCGGCCTTCTCGCGTCCGGCCAGGGGCGAGGTGTTGATGCCGATCGTCATCGAGATGGCCGGCTCGTCGACGGTGATGAGCGGCAGTGGCTGCGGGTCGTCGGGATCGGCGAGGGTCTCGCCGATGGTGATCTCCGGGATGCCGGCGATGGCCACGATGTCTCCGGGCCCGGCCGACTCGCCGGGCTTGCGCTCGAGAGCCTCGGTGACCAGCAGTTCCGTGATCTTGACGCGCTCGACGGTGCCGTCGCGCTTGCACCAGGCCGCCTGCTGGCCCTTGCGCAGCGTGCCTTCCTTGACCCGCACCAGCGCGAGACGGCCGAGGAACGGCGAGGCGTCGAGGTTGGTGACGTGTGCCTGCAGCGGTGCGCCCTCGGTGTACTCCGGGGCGGGCACGGCCTCCATGATCGTCTGGAACAGCGGCACCAGGTTCTCGCTGTCGGGCATGCCGCCGTCATCCGGCTTCTCCAGCGACGCGCGGCCCGCCTTGGCCGAGGCGAAGACGACTGGGAAGTCGAGCGCACCCTGATCGGCCGAGTCGTCGAGCAGGTCGAGGAACAGCTCATAGGTCTCGTCGACGACGTCGCTGATGCGCGCGTCGGGACGGTCGACCTTGTTGACGACGAGGATCACCGGCATCTTGGCCGCGAGCGCCTTGCGCAGCACGAATCGGGTCTGGGGGAGCGGGCCCTCGGACGCGTCGACCAGCAGCACCACGGCGTCGACCATCGAGAGGCCGCGCTCGACCTCGCCACCGAAGTCGGCGTGGCCGGGGGTGTCGATGATGTTGATCGTGACGCCGCCGTCGGGGGCGCCCGGGCCGTTGTATCGCACCGAGGTGTTCTTGGCGAGGATCGTGATGCCCTTCTCGCGCTCGAGGTCGCCAGAATCCATCGCGCGCTCGGCCAGCTGGTGGTGCTCGTCGTAGTGACCCTGCTGCTGCAACATGGCGTCGACGAGGGTGGTCTTGCCGTGGTCGACGTGGGCGACGATGGCCACATTGCGCAGGTCCCCGCGCCGGATGGTGCCATGGGTGGAGTGGGTGGGCATGCGAAGAGCTGTCCTTGCTGAGGGGAATACTCCACGACGGCGGAGCCTTGCCAGTCTAGTAGTGGCTCCGCGCCGCGTGAAATCGTGTTACTTGCGTCACCATGACAATTTTATTTGCACAACAGTTGCGTCAGCGTTAGGATTTTCCGCGTGTCCAAGAAGTCTGACGAGCTCTACGAGGCGCTGGGTGAGTTCTTCCAGCGCATCTTCAGCCTCGGCGAGTCCAGCTCCATGGACCGCATGATCGAGCTCGACGTGTCGTTCACGCAGGCTCGCACCATGTTCCTTCTGGCCCACACCGAAGGACCGCTGGCCATCAACGAGATCGCCTCCCAGCTGGGGCTCTCGGTCGCCGCCACCGGACGCAACATCGACCAGCTGGTCAAGCTCGGCATCGTCGAGCGGCAGGAGAACCCCGACGACCGTCGGGTCAAGCTCGTCTCGCTGTCCCCCACGGGATTCGAGATCGCCGACCAGCAGATCGAGCAGAAGAGGCAGGCGGTCAGAAAGTTCGTCGACCGTCTCAGCACCACCGAAGCGGAGAACCTCACCCAGGCCCTCCGACCGATCCTCGCAGGAGAATCCCTGCGCACGAGCGCGAAGGGCCCCCATGTCCACTGAAGCCCCCGAGTACCCCGACAAGATCGACGGCGCCGTCCTGAAGGTCGCCGGAGTCGTCGTCATCGGCGCCATCATGTCGATCCTCGACATCACCGTCGTCAACGTCGCCCTGCCGACGTTCCAGCGCGTCTTCGCCGAGGGCGGAGGCGAGCTCGACTACTCGCTCGTCGCCTGGACGGTCACCGGCTACACGCTGGCGCTGGCCACGGTCATCCCGCTCACGGGCTGGGCGGCCGACCGCTTCGGCACCAAGCGGCTGTACCTCACCGCGATCGCGCTGTTCACCATCGGCTCGGCGCTCTGCGCCACCGCCTGGGACATCCACTCGCTCATCGCGTTCCGCGTCCTGCAGGGGCTCGGCGGCGGCATGCTGATGCCGCTCGGCATGACGATCATGACCAGGGCGGCCGGCCCGAAGCGCATGGGTCGCCTGATGGCCATCCTCGGCATCCCGATGATGCTCGGCCCCATCGGCGGACCGATCCTCGGCGGCTGGCTCATCGACTCCGCGTCGTGGCACTGGATCTTCCTGATCAACGTGCCGCTCGGCATCGGCGCGATCATCTACTCGATCGTCGTCCTGCCCAAGGACAGCCCGGTTCCGTCGGAGTCGTTCGACTTCTTCGGCATGGTGCTGCTGTCGCCCGGTCTGGCGCTGTTCCTGTTCGGCGTCTCATCCCTCCCGGGTGAGGGTGGCGACTTCACCGCGCCTCGGGTGTGGGTCTCGGCCCTCGTGGGTGTCGCCCTGATGGTCGGCTTCGTGTTCCACTCGTTCCGTCCGGCGCACCCGTTGCTCGACCTGCGACTGTTCCGCGACCGCAACCTGGCCGTGTCCACGATCACGATGTTCATGTTCGCCGGCGCGTTCTTCGGCGGCCTGCTGCTGGTGCCCACGTTCTTCCAGCAGATCCACGGCGAATCCACGCTCAATGCCGGGCTCCTGGTGGCTCCGCAGGGCATCGGCGCCATGCTGACGATGCCGATCGCCGGCGCGCTGGTCGACCGGGTTCCGGTCGGGCGCATCGTGCCGGTCGGACTGCTGCTGATCATCGCCGGCATGTTCCCGATGACGCAGGTCTCCGAGACCACGTCGTACGGGGTCATCATCGGCGCGCTGTTCGTGATGGGCCTCGGCATGGGCGCCACGATGATGCCGCTGTTCACGTCGGCCCTGCGCACGCTCACGAACCACGAGGTCGCGCGCGGCTCGACGCTGCTCAACATCACGCAGCAGATCGCGAGCTCGGTCGGCGTCGCCGTCCTGTCGGTGATCCTCACCAACCACCTCAAGGACTCCCCGACGATCGCGGGCACCGAGGGCATGAAGGGTCTTCCCGACGGCCTCACCGAGGCTGCGGCGGCCATCGCGTCGTGGACGAAGGAGGGCGCGGCGCTGATCACCCAGCTCAAGGTCCCCGAGACGGTCATCGACTCCGGCTTCGTCCAGGCCGCGAGCTCGTTCGCGTCGACCTTCTGGGTCGCGTGGGCGCTCGTCGTCCTCACCGTCGTCCCGGCGCTGTTCCTCCCGCGCAAGCGTGAGGTCTCGCACCTGCTCGACGACGAGGGCAAGCCCCCGGTCCCCGTCCACTGAGGACGTCGCTCAGGTCGTCCGGTGCACCTTGTACACGGACGCCTGGGCGATCGGGCGCACGGTCAGCGTGTCGATGTTGACGTGGTGTGGCCGGGTGGCCACCCAGGTCACGACGTCGGCGATGTCGGCGGCGACCAGCGGCTCGTCCACCCCGGCGTACACGTGGTCGGCGGCTTTCTGGTCGCCACCGAACCGGTTGAGTGAGAACTCATCGGTGCGCACCATGCCCGGCGCGATCTCGGTGACCCGAACCGGCAGACCGTTCAGCTCCAGCCGCAGCGTGCCGGTCATCGCCGTGACGCCGTGCTTCGACACGGTGTAGCCGCCACCGCCTTCGTAGACGTCGTGACCGGCGGTCGACGAGATGTTGATGAGCGTGCCGGCACCGCTGGCCACGAGCGCCGGCACCAAGGCCTTCGTGACGAGCAGCGTGCCGATGACGTTGACGTCGTACATGTGACGCCACGCCTCGTGGTCGGCCTCGCTGACCTGCTCGAGCCCGATCGCGCCGCCGGCGTTGTTGACCAACAGGTCCAGGCGATCGCCGACCGTTGACGCGAGGGCGTCGACCTGGGCGGCGTCGGTGACGTCGCAGGTGAACGCGGTGCCGCCGATCTCGGCGGCGAGTGCCTCGATGCGATCGGTGCGGCGGGCGACGCAGAAGACGTGGAATCCGGCATCGGCAAGCGATCGGGCGGTGGCTTCGCCGATGCCGCTGCTGGCGCCGGTCACGACGGCAGATGTGGAAGATCCGGTGCTCATGGCGCCATGGTGCCAGCCGCTGCCGGGGTTCCGCGCTGCGGGCGGAGCGGGGCGCTGGCATGCGAGCTTGAGCGGGACTGGGAACATGGACAGGACGGCGTTGGTTGTTTCAGCAAGGAGAGGGGAGCGCATGCTCAAGCGCATCGCGATGCTCTCGGCGCACACCTCGCCGCTGGAGCAGCCAGGCACGGGGGACGCCGGCGGCATGAACGTCTACGTCCTCGAGCTGTCCCGGCAGCTCGCGGCACGCGGCATCGAGGTGGAGATCTTCACCCGCGCCACGTCGCGTCATCAGGAGCCGGTCGTCGAGGCGGAGCCAGGAATCATCGTGCGGCACGTGGCGGCCGGACCGTTCGAGGGCCTGCAGAAGAACGACCTCCCCTCGCAGCTCTGCGGCTTCGTCCGTGACGTGCTCAGGGTCGAGGTCGAGCGCGACCCCGGCCACTTCGACCTCGTGCACAGCCACTACTGGCTCTCCGGCCAGATCGGCACCGTCACCCGAGAGCGCTGGGGAGTCCCGCTCGTCCACACGATGCACACGATGGCCAAGGTCAAGAACTCCCAGCTCGCTCTCGGCGACATCGCCGAGCCGCTCGGGCGCATCGCCGGTGAGGAGGAGATCGTCCGCCTCGCCGATCGTCTGATCGCCAACACGGACGAGGAGAGCCGCGAGCTCGTCGAGCTCTACGGCGCTGACCCGCGACGGGTCGACGTGGTGCATCCGGGCGTCGACCTCGACGTCTTCCGCAGTGGCCGCCAGCGCGAGGCCCGTCGTGCGCTCGGCGTGCCCGAGGACGCGGCGCTCGTGCTGTTCGCCGGCCGCATCCAGCCGCTCAAGGCCCCCGGCGTCGTCATCGAGGCAGCCTCAAAGCTGCTCGAGCTCGACCCGTCGTTGCGCGGACGCCTGCGCGTGGCGGTGGTCGGCGGCGCCTCGGGCACCGGACTGGACCACCCGACCGCTCTCACCGACCTGAGCACCGGCCTCGGCCTCGACGACATCATGTCGTTCGTGCCCACCGTCAACCAGCGCGACCTCGCCGACTGGTACGCCGCGGCGTCCGTCGTCTGCGTGCCGTCGTACAACGAGTCATTCGGCCTGGTCGCCATCGAGGCCCAGGCGTGCGGCACTCCGGTGGTCGCCGCGTCGGTCGGCGGTCTCGCCACAGCCGTGTCCGACGGCGTCACGGGCGTGCTGGTCGAGGGTCACGACCCGGCCGACTACGCCACCGCCCTGCATCCGCTGCTCGTCGACCCCGAGCTGCGCGCCGCCATGAGCGTCAAGGCCGTGCGGCACGCGGAGTCGTTCGGCTGGGACGTCACCGCCGAGCGCACCCTCGCCGTGTACGAGGAGGCCATCGAGGCGTTCGCCGCCGAGGAGAAGGAGAACCGGTGACCGATGACGTCCGCGAGACCATCCTGTCCGTGCTCAAGGACTCCGAGCTGGAGTTCACCGAGTTCGGCACGGGAGTGTTCGAGGTCGTGCTGCCGGGGGAGCGGAAGCTGCAGACGGCCTGCCGGCTCGAGGTCGGCAAGCACGCACTCGGCATCCACGCCTTCGTCGCACGCAATCCCGACGAGAACCACGAGGGGGTCTACCGCTGGATGCTGGAGCACAACCTCAAGATGTTCGGGGTCAGCTTCGCCATCGACGCGGCTGGCGACATCTACCTCGACGGGCGGCTTCCTCTGCACGCCGTCACGGAGGACGAGCTCGACCGGCTGCTCGGCGCGGTGCTCAGCTACTCCGACGACTCGTTCAACACCATTCTCGAGCTGGGCTTCGCGTCCTCCATCCGCAAGGAGTGGGAGTGGCGGGAGTCGCGCGGTGAGTCCACGCGCAACCTCGAGGCGTTCAAGCACCTGAAGCCATGAAGGCGCTCGTCTTCGCCGACGTCACGGATCCGTGGTCGTACATCGGTGCCACGCGGTTCGAGCGGGCCGCGGCGGCATTCACGATCCTCGTCGGCGAGCCGGTCGACCTCTCGTTCCGTGCCCGCCTGCGCGAGCCCGCCGACCCGTCAGCGGGCGAGCAGGAGCAGGTCACGTCCGCCGCGAAGATCACCGGAATCGACGTCAACTTCGCCGAGATCGTCCCCGCCGAGTCGTTCGACGCCTGGCGCGTGCTCACCTGGGCGGAGGAGTCGGGTCCCGGCGTGCAGCGTGACCTCGCGCATCAGCTGTGGCGGGCGCACTTCCTCGAGGGCGCCGACATCGCCGACCCGCTGGTGCTCTCCACCCGCGCGGCGCTCGTCGGCCTCGACCTCGAGACCACCGAGGCCCTGCTGGCCAGTGACGAGTACTCCGACAAGGTCCGCACGCAGGACGAGACCGCTCGCGCGCTCGGCATCACCCAGCTGCCCCACGTGGTGGTCGAGACGACGTGGACGCTCGCCGGCGTGCAGTCGCAGAACGACTACGTCCAGGCCCTCCGGCAGATCCACACCGACTGGCTAGGCTCCTCGTCATGACGTACACCCTCGTGCTCCTGCGCCACGGGCACAGCACCTGGAACGCCAAGAACCTGTTCACCGGATGGGTCGATGTCGACCTCAACGAGCAAGGGCTCGCCGAGGCGACGAAGGGTGCCGAGCTGCTCCGCGACGCCGGCCTCGCGCCCGACGTCTCGCACACGTCGGTGCTGCGACGCGCGATCCGCACGGCCGAGATCGTGCTCGACGGCATCGATCGGCACTGGATCCCGGTGCACCGGTCGTGGCGGCTCAACGAACGTCACTACGGCGCGCTGCAGGGCAAGGACAAGAAGGCGACCATGGAGGAGTTCGGCGAGGAGCAGTTCATGACCTGGCGCCGCTCGTACGCCACCCCGCCGCCGCCGCTCGACGACGACAGTGAGTTCAGCCAGGCAGGCGACGAACGGTATGCCGACCTTCCCGAAGAGCTGCTGCCTCGCTCCGAATGCCTTTCGGACGTCCTCGACCGCATGCTCCCGTACTGGTACGACGCGATCGTCCCCGACCTCCGCGCCGGCAAGACGGTCCTCGTCACAGCCCATGGCAACTCGCTCCGCGCGCTGGTGAAGCACCTCGACGACGTCGGCGAGGACGAGATCGTCGGCCTCAACATCCCCACCGGCATCCCGCTGCTCTACGAGCTCGACGACGACCTCAAGCCGACGGTGAGGGGCGGCAAGTACCTCGATCCCGTCGCCGCCGAGGAAGCCATCGCCGCCGTGGCCAACCAGGGCCGCTGACCCGAGATCAGTCCTATCCTTCGTCGGTCAGCAAGCGGATCAAACGCAGTCGCTGACGGATGATCTCCCTGAACGTGGCGAAGATCCAGGCACCCATGGCGAGGACGATGAGTGCCGGAATCAGGTTCAGCAAGGCTTCGTTGACGTTGTCGGACGTGGCTGCAGAGAACAACAGGAAGAGGGCCACCAAGACCATGACCCCGGGATAGGCCCAGCTTGATCGCGTCGAGGGCACCTTGTTGTCGGCCAGCTCCGTTCGCCAGGCTGCGACATCGGCGCCGGCCGGGATGACACCGTCCTCGAGCGCCCGGCGGATGAGTGCCCCCTGGCCTGGTCCCACCCTGCGGTCGACGGCTCGGTCCTGCATGCGCTTCAAGGCACCGCTGCGGAGCACCAGTACCAGCAGGCCGACGAGGATGACCAGCGGTCCAAGCGCAGCGAGGTAGTCTCCCAGTCCGTATTCGTCGCTCACTTGCCAGCCCTTCGAGGGTGCCTAGGCGTCGAGCTTGTAGCCCAAACCCCGCACGGTGGTGAGGTTCACCGGGTTGGCGGGGTCGGACTCGATCTTGGCGCGGAGGCGCTTGACGTGGACGTCGAGGGTCTTGGTGTCGCCCACGTAGTCGGCGCCCCAGACGCGGTCGATGAGCTGGCCGCGGGTGAGCACCCGGCCGGGGTTGCGGAGGAAGAACTCGAGCAGCTCGAACTCCTTGAGCGGAAGCTTCACCGTCGTGCCGTCGACCGTCACCAGGTGGCGGTCGACGTCCATGCGCACGTGGCCGGCCTCGAGGGAAGCGGACGTCGTCGATCTCGTCGGTCGTGCCTCGCCGCAGCACGGCGCGGATGCGCGCGACGAGCTCGCGCGGCGAGTACGGCTTGGTGACGTAGTCGTCCGCGCCGAGCTCGAGACCCACGACCTTGTCGACCTCGGTGTCCTTCGCACTGACCATGATGATCGGCACCGACGACGTCTGACGGATCTGCCGGCACACCTCGGTGCCGGGCAGGCCGGGCAGCATGAGGTCGAGCAGCACGATGTCGGCACCATTGCGCTCGAACTCGGTGAGGGCGTCGGGACCCGTCTCGGCGATCGCGACGTCGAAGCCCTCCTTGCGCAGCACGTAGGACAACGCCTCGCTGTAGCTCGTCTCGTCCTCGACGACCAGCACCTTCGTCACGACTGCTCCTCATCGAGATCATGCGACCACGACGGCAGCACGAGCGTGAACGTCGAGCCCGATCCGGGCTCGCTCCACACCTCGACGCTACCGCCGTTGCTCGCGGCGACGTGCTTGACGATCGAGAGCCCGAGCCCGGTGCCACCGGTGCTCCTGGCCCGCGCCGGGTCGACCCGGTAGAAGCGCTCGAAGATGCGGTCGATCTCGTCACCGGGGATCCCGATGCCGTGGTCGGCCACCGTGATGCGCACGTCCTCACCCGCGAGCTCGGCCGTCACCGCCACCCGCGACTGCTCCGGGCTGTACGTGACCGCGTTCTCGACGAGGTTGCTCACCGCGGCGTGCAGCTGACCGCGATCGCCGTGCACCAGCAGCCCGGACTCGAGCGCGGTGACGATGTCGATGTCCTTGCGCTCGGCCTCGGTGGCGGAGTGCTCGGTGGCCTCGGCCACGAGCTCGTCGACCTTGATGACCGCGGCCTCCTCGCTCACCGAGTCGTTCTGCAGCCGCGAGAGATCGATGATCTGCTGAACCAGCCGCGTCAGCCGCACGCTCTCGGCCTGCATGCGGCCCGAGAACCGGACCACGGCTTCGGGGTCGTCCTTCGCCTCGGCGACCGCCTCGGCGAGCAGGTTCAGCGCCCCGATCGGGGTCTTCAGCTCGTGACTGACGTTCGCCACGAAGTCACGCCTGATCGCCTCGACCCGCTGGGCGTGGGTGCGGTCGTCGGCCAGCACCACGACGAGCCGGGACGTCAGCGGAGCGACCCGCGCATGCACGTGCGTGGGGTTCCCGCGCCGGTGCTCGAGCTGAACCTCTGCCTCGCGCACCTGCCCGTCGCGGCGCACCTGGTGCACGAGGGCCATGAGCTCATCGGGAAGCCGATCGTCACTCACCAGGCCCATCGCGACGGCCGGCGCCGACGCCTGCACGACGCTGTCGGCGGTGTCGACGATCACCGCCGAGGACGCGAGTACCGAGAGCACGGCCTCGGCGCCGTCCGGCACGGTGTGCACGACGTCGGGCAATTCGGTCTCGCGACGTTCGCTGTATCGCCAGAACCACGTCACCAGGGCACCGGCCGTGGCGCCGATGACCCCGGCGATCAGAAGTCCTGCACTGATGTCCACATCATCGATCGTAGGGCTCGGTGCACGCCGAGTCGCCATCCCCGACGCGGTTGACGTGCGCCTTTCCGCCTCCGTTCACGCCGCGTTCACCGCGAGTCGCCGTCCGTTCACCGCATCTCCCTAGCCTGTGGTCATGCGAGATCAGTACTACGAACAGCTCGACACCATCGTCGACGACCTCGTGACTCTCACCGGCACGGTGCGTCGCGCGGTCGCGTCGTCGACCAACGCCCTCCTCGATGCTGATGCTCGGTTGGCCGAGATCGTCATCGCCGGTGACGCTGCGATCGACGACGAGACCGAGGCCATCGAGGAGCGCGCGCTGCTCCTGCTCGCGACCCAGCAGCCCGTCGCGACCGACCTGCGGCAGCTCATCGCGACCCTGCGGATGCTCAACGACCTCCAGCGCATGGGCGACCTCTCCGTGCACGTGGCGAAGGTGGCGCGGATGCGGGTGCCCGACCCGGCCGTCCCGCCGCAGCTGCACCCGACCATCCGAGCGATGGCGAAGGTCGCCGACTCGATGATCGACGCGGCCGCGCGCATCGTGGCGAACCGCGACGTGGTGGCAGCAGCGCATCTCGAGGACGAGGACGACGAGATGGACCGCCTGCGCAAGGACCTGTTCCGTACCTTGCTCAGCGACTCGTGGGACCACGGCGTCGAGCCGGCCATCGACCTGGCACTGCTGGGCCGGTACTACGAGCGCATCGGCGACCACGCGGTGTCGATGGCGCGCCGTGTCGTCTACCTGGTGACCGGCGAGCTGACCTAGCCTCCCGGCTCCTCCGCGACCTCGGTGTACATCTCCGTGCGGGGGACGACGGGTGCCTCGATGGTGACCTCGCCGGCCTGGTCGAAGGTCAGCGTCAGCGTGATGTAGTCGCCCGCTTCCACGGCGTCACTCGTGAAGACGACCGTGGCGGCTGGACCGGTGTTGAACGAGTCGCGAGGGCCGATGATGGCGGGCGCGGTCTCGACGTCGACCTCCTCGCCGCCGGACGTGGCGGTCGCGGAGTCGAGCTTCTGCGTCTCCCCCGTGGTGTTGACGACGACGGTCGACAGGGTGGCCGTTCCGTCGCCGTTGTCGACGGCGAGCGCGTTGTAGAGCTGCACCTGGCCGGTGCGCAGGTTGGCTCCAACGCCCGGCTGATACTGCTGGTTGGTCTGGGCGCCGACGCCGGTGCCGCTGCAGCCGGCGACGGCGAGCGCGGAGGCTGCGATGAGGGTCGCGGCCGCCGAACGCAGCCGATGAGAGCGTGCGGATGTCACCAGATGCCTGCTTCCGTCGAGGGGTGGACCGATGGTATCGGCAGTGTCGAAGGGCCGTGGTTCTGACCTGCTTCTACACCATCGTCGGACGAGATCCGACGAATTTGGCGTCGTTGCCGCGTGTTATCCTAGTCACCTAGGAAAGGTGCTCCCTTTATGACTTTCACGGTCGGCGAAACCGTTGTCTATCCGAATCACGGCGCAGCAGTCATCGAAGATATCGAGACCAGGACCATCAAAGGTGAGGACCGCGACTACCTCGTTCTCCGCATCATCGCGCAGACCGATCTGGTCGTCCGAGTGCCGGCCTGCAACCTCGATCTCGTCGGAGTTCGCGACGTCGTCGACGAGGAAGGCCTGGAGCGCGTCTTCGACGTCCTGAGGGCTGAGCACGTGGAGGAGCCGACCAACTGGTCACGCCGCTACAAGGCCAACCTGGAGAAGCTGCACTCCGGCGATGTGCTCAAGGTGGCCGAGGTCGTCCGCGACCTGTGGCGCCGCGACCACGAGCGCGGCCTGTCCGCCGGCGAGAAGCGCATGCTGGCGAAGGCGCGCCAGATCCTGGTCTCCGAGCTCGCGCTCGCCGAGAAGACCAACGAGGACAAGGCCGAGATCCGTCTCGACGAGGTCCTCGCCTCCTGACAAGGATCGACCTCGAATCCCCGCCGCATGCCGGCGGGGATTCGTCGTTCTAGGTGCGAACGACCAGCGCCGTGGCGATCGCCGCGACACCCTCTCCGCGGCCGATGAGACCGAGGCCGTCGGTGGTGGTGGCCGACAGGCTCACCGGTGCGCCGATGGTGTCGCTCAACAGTGCTTGAGCCTCGTCCCGACGGGGGCCGATCTTGGGCCGGTTGCCGATGACCTGCACGGCGACGTTGCCGATCTCGAAACCGGCTGCGCGGACGAGACGAGCCGTCTCGGTCAGGAAGGTCACCCCGGAGGCCTTCTCGAAGGCGGGGTCGGAGGTGCCGAACCGGGTGCCGATGTCGCCGAGTCCGGCGGCGCTGAGCAGAGCGTCCACCATCGCGTGGGCGACGCAGTCGGCATCGGAGTGTCCGTCGAGACCCTGGTCCTCGTCGGGCCACTCGAGGCCGGCGAGCCACATCGGCCGCCCGTCGACGAGCCGGTGCACGTCGGTGCCGACGCCGATGCGGGGAGCGGATGTCACAGGTCGATCATGCCGCATCGCACCACCGCTGCCGCTCACACGGCGATGATGGAGCGATGACGTCCCCGCGCCTCATCGGCGTGCTCGCGACGGCCGCCGCCCTGGCGGCGTCCCAGCTGACGGCTGCCGTGCTCGACCTGCGCGAGAGTCCGGTGCTGGCGATCGCCCAGACGGCCATCCGGCTGACGCCGGGCGTGGTGGCAGAACCGATCATCGGCGTCGTCGGCACCGCCGACAAGCCGCTCACGATCGTCGCGGTCGTCGTCGTGATGCTCCTGCTGGGTGGTGTCATCGGTAGCTGGTGGCGACCGCACCGGGTGCGCGCCGTGGCCGGTGTGCTGCTGCTCGTCGCAGTCGCGACGGCAGCCGTCCTGTCGCGACCGTACGGCTCGATCGGCGGAGTGGTGGCCTGTCTGGTCGGTGGCGCGGTCCTGATCGGCGTCCTCGCCCTGCTGCATCACGAACCGAGTGGCTCGGTCGACGGTGAGCCAGCCAGGGCCTTCACCCGGCGCCGGATGCTCACGCTGGTCGGTGCGGTCGCGGTGGCCACGACGGTGGCCGGCGTCGCCGGTGAGCTGCTCGCGTCCAGACACCGACGCCGCCGCGAGCTGGACCAGCTGCGTGCCTCGTTGCGCCTGCCGACGCGCCGCCTGCCCACGCCGCCGGGCGCCGACCACAACGTCGGTGGCCAGGCGCCGTGGCGGACGTCCAACCGCGCCTTCTACCGCATCGACACCGCGCTCTCCCCGCCGCTCATCGACCCCACCGAGTGGCGGCTGCGCATCCACGGGATGGTCGAGCGCGAGCTCACCGTCACCTACCAGGACCTCGTCGACCGTGGCCTGCGCGACGCCTGGGTGACGTTGTGCTGCGTCTCCAACCCGGTGGGCGGAAACCTCATCTCCAACACCGTCTTCAGTGGCGTGCCCATGAAGGACCTGCTCGAGGAGGCGGGCGTCCAGTCGGGCGCCGACATGCTGCTGTCGACGTCGGAGGACGGATGGACCTGCGGCACACCGCTGGCGGCCCTCACCGACGGACGCGACGCCCTCCTCGCACTCGGGATGGACGGCGTGCCACTGCCGGTCGAGCACGGGTTCCCGGTCCGCCAGGTCGTTCCCGGGCTGTACGGGTACGTGTCGGCCACGAAGTGGGTCACGGACTGGGAGCTCACGCGGTTCGACGACGCCGAGGCGTACTGGACCCAGCGTGGCTGGGGAGCGTTCGGGCCGGTCAAGACGCAGTCGCGCATCGACGTCCCGCGCGGAAGCACCGGTGCCGGGGTCGTCACGGTGGCCGGCGTCGCCTGGGCGCAGCACACCGGCATCACCAAGGTCGAGGTGCGCGTGGACGACGGCGAGTGGGAGGAGGCCGAGCTGGCCTCGGTGCCCTCGGACGACACCTGGGTGCAGTGGCGCTGGGAGTGGGACGCCCACCGGGGCGACCACCGCCTCGAGGTGCGGGCCACGGACAAGGCCGGCGACACCCAGACGTCGAAGCGGGCCGACGTGCTGCCCGACGGGGCCACCGGCTACCACGGGGTGGACGTCCAGGTCACCTGAGCAGCATTAAGGTTGGCGCGTGACGATCCGCTTGTACGACACCGCGACGCGGGAGGTGCGCGACCTCGACCCCGTCGTGCCCGGTCACGTGGGCATCTACCACTGCGGGCTCACGGTGCAGGGTCCGCCGCACATCGGGCACATCCGCAAGGAGGTCGTGTTCGACGTCCTGCGGCGCTGGTTGGAGCGGGCCGGCCACGAGGTGACGATCGTCGCGAACATCACCGACATCGACGACAAGGTGCTCGCCAAGGGCGAGGAGCAGGGACGTCCCTGGTATGAGGTGGCCTACGAGAACGAGCGCGCGCTGCACGCCGCCTACGAGGTGCTCGGCTGCCTCCCGCCCAGCTACGAGCCGCGTGCCACCGGCCACGTGCCGGAGATGATCGAGATGATCGGCACGCTCGTCGAGCGGGGCCACGCGTACGTGGCCGAGGACGGGTCGGGCGACGTCTACTTCGACGTCCGGTCGTGGCCCTCCTACGGAGAGCTCTCGAACCAGAAGATCGACGACATGCAGGCCGCCGAGGACGCACCGCCCGAGGGCAAGCGTGACGCCCGCGACTTCGCGCTCTGGAAGGGCCACAAGGCGGGAGAGCCCGACACCGCCTCATGGCCGACGCCCTGGGGCCGTGGACGTCCGGGATGGCACCTGGAGTGCTCGGCGATGGCCGAGAAGTACCTCGGCGCCGAGTTCGACATCCACGGCGGCGGCCTCGACCTGCGCTTTCCCCATCACGAGAACGAGCAGGCCCAGTCGCGAGCCGCGGGTCACCGTTTCGCCCGCACCTGGATGCACAACGCGATGCTCAACCTCGGCGGCTCCAAGATGGCGAAGTCCGTCGGCAACACGCTGCTGGTGAGCGAGGTCGTCAAGCGGGTGCCGCCCATCGCCCTGCGCTACTACCTCGTCGCCGCGCACTACCGCTCGATCGTCGAGTTCAGCGAGGAAGCGCTCAGCGAAGCGGCCACGGCGTTCGAGCGCATTCAGGGGTTCGTCGAGCGAGCCACCGAGATCACCGGGCCGGTCGCCGATGGCGACCCGAGCGCCGCGTTCGTCGAGGCGATGGACGACGACCTCGCCACCCCGGCTGCGCTGGCCGCACTCCAGAGTGTCATCGCCGACGGCAACAAGCTGCTGGCTGACGGCGACTCAGAGGCGCTGCGCAGCAACCTGGCCTCGGTCCGGGCGATGCTCGACGTGCTCGGACTCGACCCGCTCGCCGAGCCATGGGCCGGTCACACGAGCGGTTCAGATGCCGCGCTCGGCACGCTCGTCCAGGCACTCATCGCGCAGCGCGAGGAGGCCCGGGCCGCCAAGGACTTCGCGACCGCCGATCGCGTTCGTGACCAGCTCGCCGCTGCCGGCATCGAGGTCGAGGACACCGCGCAGGGTGCACGCTGGTCGGTGCTTCAATCCCGCCGCCCGGGGCCCGGCACCCCCGCCGGGGAAAGGTCCTGATGGCAGGCAACAGCAAGCGTCGCGGCGCGATCAAGAAGTCGGGCAAGGGCAACCCCACCGCGGGTTCTGGCGGCCGGCGCCGCAAGGGTCTGGAGGGCAAGGGCCCGACCCCGCGCGCGGACGAGCGGCCGTACCACAAGGCCCACAAGACGGCGCAGGCCTCGCAACGCCGCGAGGCGTCGAAGCCGCGCCGGAAGCCGGACGGCGGCCCGGAGTGGGTCGCGGGGCGCAACTCGGTCGTCGAGCTGATGCGCGCCGGCGTCCCGGCCACCGGCCTCTACGTGGCCGAGGGCATCGACCGCGACGACCGGATCCGCGAGATCTTCCGCCTGGCGGCCGACCAGCACGTGTCGCTCATGGAGATCGGTCGCGTCGAGCTCGACAAGCTCACCGGCGGCGCCGTGCACCAGGGCATCGCGGCCAAGCTGAACGCCTACGACTACGCCCACCCCGACGACCTGCTCGCGCTGGCCGACGAGCGCGGTGAGCCACCGCTGATCGTGATGCTCGACGGTGTCACCGACCCACGCAACCTCGGCGCGGTCATCCGCTCGGCGTCCGGGTTCGGCGCGCACGGCGTCGTGATCGCCGAACGTCGCTCTGCTCAGATGACGGCCGCGGCCTGGAAGTCGTCGGCCGGCGCCGCCGCGCGCGTACCGGTCTCGCGGGTCACCAACCTCACGCGTCAGCTCAAGGCCTTCCAGGAAGCCGGGCTGATGGTCGTCGGACTGGCTGCCGACGGCGATGTCGCCCTGCCCGACCTCGAGCTCGGGGACGGACCACTCGTGGTGGTCATCGGGAGCGAGGGCAAGGGCATCTCACGCCTCGTCACCGAGACCTGCGACCAGCTCGTGAGCATCCCGATGGCGACCGGGCTGGAGTCCCTCAACGCCGGCGTCGCGGCGGGCGTGGCGCTCTACGCGATCTCGCAGTCGCGCACCTGAAGCACCCAGACATCTGGGATGGAACGGGGGGCGCCGGTGCCTCACGGTGGTGGCACGGCGTCCAGTCGTCATGCCATAACGCGAAATCCCTTGCATTAGTTTGCGATGAGGCGTAGCGTCGTTGACGCGATGAATCTCGCGTTAAACCATTGAGGGGAAGCTCACCATGTCACTCGCACGCGTCCACAACTTCGCCATCTCACTCGACGGCTTCGGCACCGGAGACGGTCTGACGGCCGAACAGCCCTTCGGGCACGCCGGCGAGAGGCTGCACGACTGGATGCTCGCCACGCGATGGTGGGGCGAGGAGGTCGGCCCACCCGGCGGCACCGGCGGGGTCGACGACGCGCTCGCGCGGCTGAACGGACCGGGCATCGGCGCAGAGATCATGGGCGCCGGGAAGTACGGGCTCCCCGGATGGCACGAGGACCCGGACTGGAAGGGCTGGTGGGGTCCCAATCCGCCGTTCCACTCGCCGACGTTCATCCTCACCCACCACACGCGCCCGCCGATCGAGATGGAGGGCGGCACCACGTTCCACTTCATCGACGCCTCACCGGCCGAGGCCCTCGAGAAGGCCCGCGAGGCCGCGGACGGCAAGGACGTACGCCTCGGCGGAGGCGCCACCATGATCAGCGAGTTCCTGGCCGCCGGCCTGGTCGACTACATGCACCTGGCGGTGGTCCCGATCGTGCTCGGCCGAGGCACGCGGGTCTGGGACGGGGTCGAGGGACTCGAGAACGACTACGACATCGAGGCGACGACCTCGCCCAGCGGTGTCACGCACCTGACGTTCACGCGTGCGAACGCCTGAGTCCGCACGGGTTCAGCCCAGGACGCGGTCGAGGTAGGGGTTGGTGAAGACGCGCTCGGGATCGGCTTCATCGCGGACGGCCACGAAGTCGTCGAACCGCGAGTAGCGCTCACGCAGGTAGGCGGCGTCGACGGTGTTCATCTTGCCCCAGTGCGGACGTCCCTCGTGCGCGGTGAAGATGTCCTGGGCGGCGGAGAAGTAGGCCGCCGGGTCGCTGCGGTGGTACTGGTGCACCGCGACATAGCAGTTGTCGCGCTCGTGGCCGGTCGACATCCAGATGTCGTCCGCCCCGGTGAACCGCACCTCGATCGGGAACGAGATCGTCTCGTTCCCGGCGTCGAACCACGACTGGAGCGCGGCGATGACCTCGGGCAGCGCCGGGCGGGGCATCGCGAACTCCGTCTCGCGGAACCGCACCCGTCGTGGTGAGACGAACACCTCGTGGGAGTGGTCGACGAACTCACGTGCCGAGAGCACCGAGCCTGAGATGCGATTGATCCGTGGCACCAGGGAACGACGGCGCGTCGCGACCTCGTTGAGCAGCCCGAACACGCCGTTGCTGAGGATCTCGTCGTCGACGAGGTGCCGGATGCGGCCGACCGGCGCTCGTTTGGTGCCGTCCGGAACCCGGTTGTTGCGCTTGATGAGCGCCTTCTCGGTGTGCGGGAACCAGTAGAACTCGAAGTGGTCGTTCTCCTCGACCAGCTCGGGCAGGCGCTCGATCACCTCCGGCAGAGGCATCGGCTCCTCGCGGGCGTGCAGCAGGAACGCGGGAACGCACTGCAGCGTCACCTCCGTGACGATGCCGAGCGCCCCGAGGCTCACCCGGGCTGCGTCGAACCACGGGTGCTGCTCGTCGATCTCGACGACATCGCCCTCGGCGGTGACGAGCTGCAGTCCGATCACGGCCGCGGCGATGCCGTGCAGCCTGCCGCCGGTGCCGTGGGTACCGGTCGAGATGGCGCCGGCCACCGACTGCGGGTCGACGTCGCCCAGGTTCGGCAGGGCGAGACCGAGCGCGAGCAGCGTCGGGTTGAGCTCGTGCAGCGACATGCCGGCCTGGACGCGCACGCGACCGGACGAGGTGTCGTGGGCGAGCACGTGATTCATCCGGTCGAGGCGAAGCAGGAACCCGTCGGTCGCGGCGATGGGCGTGAACGAGTGGGCGGCGCCGTACGCCTTGATCGGCAGGCCCTGCGATCGGGCGAGATGGACCAGCGCCACCACGTCCGCGGTCGTCCCCGGATGGTCGATGCGACGGGGATGGGCCTCGACGCTGCGGCTCCAGTTGGTCCAGGTCTCGCCGCTCATCCGAAGTTCATCCGCTCGCCGCGGTACGTGGGAACGGTCTCGACGCCACCCTCCGCCGCCACGATCGTGACCGCGTCGAAGCGCTCGCACATCTCGCCGGCCTTGGCGTGACGCATCAGGACGCGGTCGCCGAGCTGCAGGTCGCGGGCGGCGCGGCCCTTGACCGGCGTCTGCACCTCGCCGGCGCCCTCGGCGTCCAACAGCTCCAGCCCCTCAGGCCAGGTCGGCCTCGGCAGCCGGTTCTTCTGCACGGCCCCGGACGCGATGTAGCCGCCGGAGAACAGCGTGGCGACGTCATCGGCCGGCTTCCGCACGACGTCGAGCGCGAAGTACGCGGCCGGTCGCGACTCGAACGCGTCGTAGCCGTCGAAGAGTCCGGGGCTGAACAGTCCGGACCCGGCGGTGAGCTCGGTGATGACGGGATCGGCGCCGGTGACCTCGAGGCTCCCGGTGCCACCGGCGTTGACGATCCGCAGGTCGGCGTACTCGCGCACCGCCGCAATGACCTTCGATCGACGGTCGAGCAGCTCGGCGGCCGAGCGCCGCTTCACCAGCCGCACGGCCATGGACGAGTCGGGCATGCCGGCGATCTGCGCGTCGTAGAACATGACGCCGCGCAGCTCGAAGCCCGGACGGTCGGCGACGGCGTGGGCGAGGCGGTCGGCGTCCTCGACGGAGTGCACGGGCGATCGCCGGACGCCGAGGTGGAGCGGGCCGAGCTTGAGGGACGCGTCGACGTCGAGGCACACCCCGATGGGCGGGTGGTCGTCACCGGCGAGCTGGTCGAGCAGGTCGAGGGATCGTCGCGAGTCGACCATCAGCGTGATCGCGGCGAGTCGGCGCTCGTCCGCAATCAGCCCACGCACGCCGGCCGCCGAGGCCGTGGGGTAGGCGAGCAGGATGTCGTCGACGCCGTGGTCGGCCAGCCACACCGACTCGTCGAGCGAGTACGACATCACGCCGGCGAACCCGTCACGCTGGAGCGTGCGCTCGATGATGCTTCGCACGCGCACCGACTTGCTCGCCACCCGGATCGGCACGCCTCCGGCCCGGCGCACCAGGTCGTCGGCATTGGCCCAGAGCGCGGGCTCGTCCACGACTGCCAGCGGTGCACCGAGATCGTCGGTCGCGGAGAGCAGGCGGTCGAACGGCTCGGGCACGCGGTCAGACTACGATGTTGGCGCGGACCACCGGGTCCGCAGGCCCCTGTAGCTCAGTTGGCAGAGCGTGTCTCTTGTAAAGACAATGTCGCAGGTTCGATTCCTGTCGGGGGCTCAGGATGGTGAGGCCGTGAGCATCCGTGATCTCGTCGAACAGGCCGAGCGGCAGCCGCTGACCGACAGCGACGGCAAGTCCGGCGCGACACTCGAACGCGCGGTGCTCGCGGACGGGCGCCACGTCGTGGTGAAGCGGTTCGACCCTGAAGCCGACCTGGTGATGCGTCTCTCCGACGACACCCGTGGCCGTGAGGTCGAGATGTGGGTGAACGGCATCTTCGACCGTCTCCCGGCCGACGTCGGCCACGCCGTGATCGGCGGCTGGTTCGGCGGCGACGGCCTCGGCGTGCTGGTGATGCGCGACCTCGGCGACGCCGTGTACCGCTGGCAGACCCGGGTGACTCCCGACAGGTGCCGAACGATGCTGCGCTCGATGACATCCCTGCATCGCACGTTCCTGGGACGGCCGCCGGACGCTCTGGCGCCGCTGGACGCACTGGTCGGAACGTTCGAACCAGACCGGATCCGTCCGCACGCCCAGGAAGAGCTCGTCGGCTACGCGCTGCGTGGCTGGGAGATCTGGGCCGATCTGGTCACGGACGAGGTGGGCGATCGCGTGCTCGCTCTCGCCCAGGACACCGCCCCCCTGGCCAGGGCGATCGCGGAACGTCCGATGACGATCGTCCACGGCGACCTCGCCACTGTGAACATGGCGTTCGAGGACGACCACCTGACACTCATCGACTGGGGTCTCGCGACGGCCGCGCCGGGCGCCATCGACATCGGACGCTTTCTCGCCGGCTGCGCCCACGTGCTCGACGTCGACCGCGACACGTTCCTGGCGATGTACCGCGACGAGGCAGGCGACGCGTATGACGAGTCGGCCACCCGACTCGGGCTGCTCGGCGGACTGGTCTGGCTCGGCTGGAACAAGGCCCTCGACATCGTCGACCATCCCCGAGAGGACGTTCGGGCACGGGAGACGGCGGCGCTCCCGTGGTGGCTGGATCGCGCACGAGCGGCCCTCGAAGAGGATTTTTGACCGGTACGCGGAGGCTATCCTTCGTACATGGCGAAGGGCCAGAAGCCTGACCTGAAGGGCGATCCAGCCGACGTCGCGTACTTCACCGAGCTGATGGACGCCCACCGCACGCGGGCGTTCGTCAAGATGATGCGCGTCCTGCCGTCCGAACCGCGGTGTCGGCTCTGCCGTGCACCGTTCGGCGGCGGGGGCGGTCGCATCATGAAGCGCTTCGGCTATGGGCCCTCGCGCAAGAACCCGACGATCTGCAACACCTGCTTCGAAGAGGCGCCGATGGGCGGGGTGGAGATGGAGATCGGCGTGCTCTTCGCCGACGTCCGTGGCTTCACGTCCCTCGCCGAGGGCATGGCGCCCGACGACGTCGCGGTGATGCTGAACCGGTTCTACGCCGCCGCGACCCAGGTGCTCACACGGTCGGCGATCATCGACAAGCTGGTCGGCGACGAAGTCATGGCCTTGTACCTACCCCAGCTGATCGGCGAGAGCTGGGTGGACCGCGTCGTGCGGGATGCCTCCGACCTCCTGGCGGCGGTCGGATACGGCACGTCGGAGGGGCCGTGGATGGCGCTCGGGGTCGGCATCGACGTCGGGCGAGCCTTCGTCGGGAACGTCGGCGCCGGGGACGTCAAGGACTTCACCGCACTCGGCGACGTCGTGAACACCGCCTCACGCCTGCAGTCGGCAGCGGCCGCAGGGCAGGTCGTCATGTCGGAGCGACTGTTCGACCGTCTCGCCACGCAGCCGACGGATACCGCCGCGGCGCACCTCGAGCTCAAGGGGAAGCAGTCGGCCGAGCCGGCCCGCATCCTCGACCTCGACGTGAGCCGCTGAACGGAGGATCGTGGATGTCATGAACATCGTGGAGCTTCACCGCAGGGCGGTCGAGGACTTTGCACAGAGGGTGCAGCAGATCTCCATCGACCAGTGGACCGGGCCGACGCCGTGCTCCGAGTGGGACGTGCGGGCCCTGGTCAACCATCTCGTCTACGAGGAGCGCTGGACCAAGCCCCTGGTCGACGGCAAGACGATCGAGGAGGTCGGCTCGGAGCTCGAGGGCGACCTGCTCGGGGACGATCCCCTGGGCGCGTTCGCCGCATCGTCGGCCGAGGCCGTCGCCGCGGTCGACGCCAAGGTGCCCGACGGCGGCTCGGTGCACCTGTCCTTCGGCGAGACGCCGATCGACGAGTACGTCATGCAGCTCACGGCCGACCACCTCGTCCACGGCTGGGACCTCGCGGCCGCCACCGGCCAGAACCGGATCCTGGACGCCGAGCTCGTCGCCGCGGTGGGCGAGTGGTTCGCACCGCAGGAGGAGCTGTGGCGCCAGGCCGGGGCGATCGCCGAGCGCACCGACGCCGGCGGGGACCCGCAGTCCGACCTGCTGTCGGCCTACGGCCGCGACCCGAATTGGCCGGGCTGAGTCGGAAGGTCGCATCAGGTCTTCCGCGCCCGCCACGGTCAGAGCACGGTCCTGCAGCCCCCGGAGGAACCGTTCGAGCACTCTGACGTCGCGGTCGCCGGTCGCCTGCTCGAAGCCGACGACGAGGTAGAACGCGGCACGGGCCAGGTCGGACGCCTCGTAGGGGTCGTCGGTCAGCTCCGCCAATGCCTCGGTGGCGGCATCCACACGCTCGCGATCGACGAGTTCCTGGACCGCACCGACCTCAGGGTCGGCGCCGGCCCACACACGGATCGCCGCCTCGGCCGAGTGGGGGAGGCTGATGCCTTCCCGCAGCAAGAGCTCCACTCGTTCGGCGGGGTCGATCTCTCCACGCGCGAGCTCCGTGGCTCGAAGCGTGCGCTCCTCGCGCCAGTTCCCGACCAGCTGCCGGGTGAAATCATGCCAGTTGTCGAAGGAGTGGTAGAAGGAACCGGTCGTGACCCCGACGCGGCGGCACAGGGCGGCCAGCTTGAGTGCTCCGTAGCCATCATCGGCCAGGATCTCCATGCCGGCGACGAAGAACCGGCTCTTCGTCCTGTCGCTGTCCCGCCTTGAGCGATGAAGTCCCATAAGTTGACTTACGGTAGCCGACGAAAGCCATGGAGGCTAGATGGGATTCACCGGTGATGACCTTTCGCCGCACGGGAACTCAGGACACCGAGCTCGGCGGGTAGTCGATCGCCGAGGGGGAGTGGGTCGCGATGATGTTCGCCTCCGGCAACCGTGACGAGCGGGTGTTCGACGACCCCGGCACGTTCGACCTCAGCCGCAAGCCCAATCCGCACGTCGGGTTCGGCGGGGGCGGTCGCACGTCTGTATGGGCCACTTCGTCGCCTAGATGCAGATCCGGGAGATGTTCTCGCAGCTCCTCGAGCGTCGTGCCCGACCTCCAAGTCGGTGAGCCGGAGTTCGTCGTCGGAAACGTCGTCCGCGCCGTCAAGGCCATGCCATGCTCGACGACATGAACACCGAAGAGGTGGCCGACCTCGTCGCGACAATGCGCACCGTGCACGCGAGCGGTCGCACCCGTCCGGTGGAGTGGCGCATTTCGCAGCTCGACGCGCTGGAGCGCCTGGTGAACGAGCACGAGGACGACATCGTCGCCGCGCTCGCCGACGACCTCGGACGCACCGCCGTCGACGCCTGGCTCGCCGACATCGCCCCGACCCTCGCCGAGATCGAGTACGCCCGCAAGAACGTCAAGAAGTGGATGCGCCCGTTACGAAAGCGCCTGCCGCTGAACCAGCTTCCCGCGCGTGGCTGGGTGCAGTACGAACCACTGGGCGTCGTGCTCGTCATCGGCCCGTGGAACTACCCGTTCTACCTCGCACTCAGCCCGCTCGTCGCCGCGATCGCTGCTGGCAACTGCGTGGTCATCAAGCCGTCCGAGCTGGCGCCGGCGTCATCGGCCCTGATGGCCGACCTGCTGCCGAAGTACGTCGACCCGGAAGCCGTGACGGTCGTCGAGGGCGACGGGTCCGCGTCCCAAGCACTCCTCGCTCAGGGGTTCGACCACGTCCTGTTCACCGGCGGCACCGAGATCGGCCGCAAGATCATGGCCGCCGCCGCGCCAACGCTCACGCCCGTCACGCTCGAGCTCGGCGGCAAGAGCCCGGTGATCGTGGCGGCGGACGCCGACCTCGACGTCGCCGCCCGCCGCATCGCGTGGGTCAAGCTGATGAACTCCGGCCAGACCTGCATCGCCCCCGACTACGTGCTCGTCGAGCGCAGCGTCCGAGACCAGTTCGTCGAGACCCTGCTGACCACGCTCGCGGAGTTCCGCGCCGAGTCGCCTGACGCCGGTCAGCCGATCGTCAACGACCGTCAGTACGAGCGGCTGACCCGGTACCTGAAGGCGTCGAAGGGCACGATCGTCGCCGGTGGCGAGTCGTCGGACGTCGACCGGACCATCCAGCCGACCGTCATCCTCGACCCGGATCCCGACGAGCCGGCGATGTGCGAGGAGATCTTCGGGCCGTTGTTGCCGGTGCTGACGGTCGACGACGTCGACGAGGCCATCGGGTTCATCAACTCCCGTTCGACGCCACTCGCCCTGTACGCGTTCACCGGCTCGAAGGCCGTGCGGCGCCGGATCGCCGACGAGGTGCCGGCCGGCGGCGTGGTGTTCAACCACATCGCCATGCACGTGCTCGCTCCCCAGCTGCCCTTCGGTGGTGTGGGCGACAGCGGCATGGGTGCGTACCACGGCGAGTGGGGCTTCTGGACGTTCAGCCATCGTAAGTCGGTGCTGTCGAAGGCCGCGAAGCCCGACCCGCGTTTCGTCTACCCGCCCTACACCGAGCGAGCCCTGGCGCTCATGCGCCGCATGTTCTGATCCTCACCACGGACAAGGAGTCATGTCATGAAGGTCGTCGTCGACACCGACCGCTGCGGAGGCCACGGTCTCTGCGAGGCCATCGCGCCCGAGTACTTCGAGGTTCAGAGCAACGGATTGTCGAAGGTGCTGCGCGACGACGTCGACCCGGCTGACCAGGTGGACGTCGAGGACGCCGTGGCGAGCTGCCCGACCGAGGCGCTGCGGATCGAGGACTGATGGCGACACCCGCGGCGGTGGCGACGTGGCACGAAATCGTTCGCACCGGCGATCGTGAGCTGTTGCAGTCGCTGTTGACCGACGACGTCGTCTTCCGGTCACCGGCCGTCCACACGCCGCAGGCGGGACGTGCACTAACGACGATGTACCTCGAGGCCGCTCTGGTCGTCCTCGGCCCGAACCTTCAGTACCACCGGGAGTGGTTCGGAACCGACTCGGCCGTGCTGGAGTTCACCACCGTCCTTGACGACATCGAGGTGCACGGCGTCGACATGATGACGTGGGGCGACGACGACCGGCTGGTCGACTTCGCGGTGATGGTGCGGCCGCAGAAGGGCTTGGCGAAGGTCATCGAGCGGATGGGCGCAGAGCTCGCTCGTTGACTCAATCCCACCGCTCGACCGCGGCCACAGCGGCGTCGACCACGTCCGCGAGCGGTGAGTCGACGTCAATCGCGACTCCTCGCTCGTCGTCGTCGAGCGGTTCCAGCGTGTCGAACTGCGACTGCAGGAGCGAGGCCGGCATGAAGTGCTCGCGGTGCTCCATCCGATCGCGCAGCACGTCGAATGTCGCAGTGAGGTGGATGAACGCCACCGCAGGGGAATTCTTCGGGCCGCGCAGGATGTCGCGGTAGCTGCGACGCAGGGCCGAGCAGCCGAGGACGGTCGCCACCCCGGCCTCCCGGTTGGTGGCGAGCTTGCCTGACAGGGTCTCCAGCCACGGCCGTCGATCGTCGTCGGTGAGCGGCTCACCGGCCGACATCTTCTCGATGTTGGACTTCGGGTGGAACTCGTCGCCCTCGATGTAGTCCATCCCGAGTCGGTCGGCGACGCGTGTGCCGACCGCGCTCTTGCCGGTGGCCGTGACACCCATGACGACCACCTGAAGAGCCGGGGCCATCAGCTCACCAACGGGTAGAGCACCGCGGCCACCGCGAACGCCGACAGGCCGAGCGTGGTCTCCATCACCGTCCATGTCTTCAGTGTCGTCTTGACGTCCATCTCGAAGAATCTGCTGACCAGCCAGAATCCGGAGTCATTGACGTGGGAGAGCACCGTCGCACCCGCGGCGATGGCAGTGACGAGCAGCGCGATCTGGACGTCACCCAGGCCGGCCGCGTCGGTGGCGATGAGACCGGCAGCCGTGGTGAGCGCCACGGTGGCCGAACCCTGTGCCACCCGGAGGGCTGCGGCGATGAAAAATGCCTGGAGGAGCAGCGGGACGCCCAGATCGGAAAGCGACGACGTCAGCGCCTCACCAATGCCGCTCAGCTCGAGCACGCCGCCGAACATCCCACCGGCACCGGTGATCAGGATGATCGCGCAGATCGGGCCGAGCGAGTCGTCGAGGATGGACATCGTGTCGTCCATCGACCGACCGCGCGTGCCCAGCACGACGATCGCGACCAGCAACGTGATCAACAGGGCCACGTGTGTGACGCCCAGCAGGATGAACAGGTCGACGACCTTGTTGTCCTCGCCCAGCGTGCCATTCGAGATCAACGTCGTGAGAATCGTGTTGAACGCGATGAGGACGAACGGGATGGCCAGCAGTCCCAGCACCGTGCCGAACGATGGCGCCTTGACCTTTGTCGCCGTCGAGCCGTCACCGTCGCCGCCATCGGTGCCGACGTCCGTGCCGCCGTTCTGCTCACCGAACAGGTATGTCGGGACCGCCACGTCGATGCGGCCGCCCATCACGCGGGAGACCAGGTAGGAACCGACGAACCAGGCCAGCACGGCGATCGGCAGGTTGACGAGCATGATCATGCCGATGTCGCCGTCGAGGAATGTGCCCGCGGCGACCGGGCCGGGGTGCGGTGGCATGAGCGCGTGCATGGCGGCGAAGGCGCCGGCGGCCGGCAAGGCGTACAGGAGCAGCGAACCGCCGAACCGACGGGCCACGGTGAGAATGATCGGTAGAAAGACCACGAGACCGGCGTCGAAGAAGATCGGCAACCCGAAGATCAGCGCGGCGACGCCGAGCGCGAACGGCGCGCGTTTCTCGCCGAATCGTCCGATGAGCGTGTCGGCGAGCACCTGGGCGCCACCGGTCACCTCGAGCAGGCGTCCGAGCATCACGCCGAAGCCGACCAGCAAGGCGACGGACGCGATGGTGTCGGCGAAGCCATAGATCAGGACATCGGGGATGTCACCGAACGGGAAGCCGACGACGATTGCGGTGAGCACGCTGACCAGAACGAGGGCGATGAACGCGTGCAGCTTCACCTTGATGATGAGGAAGAGCAAGACGGCGACGGCGGCAGCGGCGATGAGCAGCAACACGGTCGTGCCGTACACCGGTTCGATGGGTTCCACGAGAATGCTCCTGCTGGTTGTGAGGCGCCTGGATACCGCCCGAGTGTGCCCCGAAGGCCAGGCGGCCGCAATGGGCGCCGACGTCAGTCGTCGGCCTGACGCTCCATGGTCTCGGCCACCTCGGAGTCCTCCGGCGGAGCACTCTCGCTGACATGGGCGTCGATGCGCTCGTTGACGTACCGCAGGACCTCCGCGGTGGTGGCGGCGACCGGGACGGCCAGGAACGCCCCGGTGATGCCGAACAGGGTGCCACCGGCCGTGACGGAGAGCAGCACGACCGCCGCGTGCAGGTTGAGGTTCTTGCCCTGCAGGTACGGCGAGAGCACGTTGCCCTCGAGCTGCTGCACGAAGATCACGATGATCAGGGCGATGAGCGCGTCGCGCGGACTGTTGGTCACGAGCGTCACGAGCACCGCGAGGGCGCCGCTGACGAAAGCACCGATGATCGGGATGTAGCCGCCGAAGAACGTCACCACGGCGAGTGGAACCGCCAGGGGAACCCCGAGGATCGCCAGGCCGGTACCGATGATCACCGCGTCGATGAAGGCCACGAGCGTCTGGGTGCGGATGAAGCCGCCGAGCGTGCCCCACGCGCGTCCCAGGACCTCGGCGGTGTGCTCGCCGCCGCGGCGACCGCCGAGGGTCTGCACCCACGGCAGGAACTTGTGACCGTCCTTGACGAAGAAGAACGACAGCATCAGCACGAGGATGAGGTTGACCACGGCGGACGTCGCGGCGCCGATGGTGGAGAAGAGGCCGGAGCTGATGGCCGTGGCGCTGTTGCGCAGCTTCTCCTGCACGGCCTCGATGGCGCGGGTGATCTGGCCCTCGGACAGGGAGAGCGGCCCACCGGTGAGCCAGTCGCGCACCTTCTGCAGGCCTCGGGCTGCGCTGTCGGCGAGCTCCGGAGCCTGCCCGGCGACCTGCGGGGTGAGGATCGCGATGATGCCCACGACGACGGCGATGAAGCTGATCACCACCGCCGCGCTCGCCACGCCCGCCGGGACGCGCCGCTCGCGGAGCCACTTGGAGGGTGGCTCGAGGCCGGTGGAGACGATGAGGGCGATCGCCACCGGGAAGATCACGACCCAGAGGTGGCCGATGATCCAGCCGAGCACGTAGACGGCGGCGGCGATGACGATGAGACGAAGGCCCCAACGCTGCAGGCCACCGAAGGCGTCGTCGATGACGGCGGCGCGGTCTCGCGGCGTTCGGTCGGTCATGCCGGTCAGCCTAGGCGAGGCGAGTGCTGCTCGGGCAGGCGCCAGTCCACGGGCGCAGCGCCCTGTTGCTCGAGCAGGGTGTTGGCCCGGCTGAACGGACGCGACCCGAAGAACCCTCGGGACGCCGACAGCGGGCTCGGGTGCGCGCTCTCGATCGTCGGCGTGCTGCCCAGCATCGGTTTGAGGCTCTGCGCATCCCGCCCCCAGAGCACCGCGACCAGCGGCTGTTGACGCCCGACCAGCGCGCGGATCGCCTGCTCGGTGACCGCCTCCCACCCGTGTCCACGATGGCTGGCCGGCGTTCCCGCGCGCACGGTCAGGACGCGGTTCAGCAGCAGCACGCCCTGCTGGGCCCAGGCCGTCAGGTCGCCGTGCGGGCACGGCTCGATGCCGAGATCGGCCTCCAGCTCCGTAAAGATGTTGACGAGGCTGCGAGGCAGGGGCCGCACGTCGGGTGCGACCGAGAAGGACAGTCCGACCGGATGCCCGGGGGTGGGGTAGGGGTCCTGGCCGGTGATGAGGACGCGGACGTCGGCCATCGGCTCGGCGAATGCGCGAAGAATCCGGTCGCCGGCTGGCAGGTACGACCGGCCCGCGGCGATCTCCTCTCGGAGGAAGCGGCCGGCGGCCGTGATGTCGTCGGCCACCGGATCGAGCGCCTCGGCCCAGTCGGCTGCCATCAGGTCGGAGAGATCGCTCATGTGGGGGCCGTTCGCAGGGCGCGGGGGGCGAGCAGGCCGGCCAGGACGCAGCCGACGATGGGAACGAGGAACGCGGTGGTCAGTGGCACCCAGGTGGTGAGGAGGCCGATGGTCGCCGGTCCGGCGAGCAGACCCACGTAGCCGAACCCGGCGATGCGCGCGACGTACGTGCCGGACGCGCTGTAGTCCGCTTCCTGCGGCTCGTCGCCCTTGGCGCGAGCGTCCACATTGCCCGCCGCACTGAAGAACTGAGGTGTGCAGCCCGCAAGGCCGACGCCGAACAGGGCCCACGCCAGGATGGCCGTCGGTGCGTTGGGCGCGAGCGCGGCACCGGCCAGCGCCGCGGCTCCGACGAGGGCGGCGACACGGACGTACGCGCCGGGTCCCACGCGTGCCACGATCCGGTCGGCGAGCAGGCGCATGCCGGTCATCGTGACGGAGAAGGCGCCGAACGCCCAGGCGGCGACCTCCTTGGAGGAGTCCAATGACTGGTGCAGGTGCACCGTGCTCCAGTCGTAGGCGACGCCCTCGGCGAGCAGCAGCACGAAGGCGAGCGCGCCCAGCAGGAGGACGCGGCCCGACCAGGGTGCCCGCGGGCCGGACGGCTGTTCTGTCTGGTCGCGAGGAACCGGGCGCAGGAGCCCGCGCCGGGCGGCGAGCGTCGCGGCGACCCCGATCGCCGCAGCGATGCCGAGACTGAGCCGCAGGTCCGTTCCGGCCGCGATGAGCACGCCGCCGAGGCCTGCGGCGAACACGCCACCCAGCGAGAAGAAGGCGTGGAACGAGCTCATGACCGGTCGTCCGTACCCGCGTTCGACCTCGACGCCGTGGGCGTTCTGGGCGACGTCGACGCCGCCGTTGGTGAAGCCGAGCACGATGAGTGCGAGGGCGAGCGTCCACACGTCGGTCGCGAAGGCAGGCCCGAGCAGGGCCGTGCAGCCGGCGAGGGCAGCGACCACCGCGACGGCGCGTGACCCGTGCCGGTCGACGAGGCGACCGGCAACCTGCATGCCGAGCAGCGCCGATCCGCCCAGGAGCAGCAGCAGGGTGCCCAGCTCCGCCTTGCTGGTGCCGGTGCGGTCGAGGATCTCCGGGATGTTGACCACCCACATGCCGAGCACGAAGCCGTTGAGCACGAAGACCGCCGCCGTGGCGCGACGAGCGGGCACCAGCGACATGAGGACAGCCTAGGCAAGTGGCTAGACTGCGCGGGCTGTGTCCGCCATCGCCTCGTACCGCACCCTGATCCGCACGGTCGGCTCGACCTACATCGTCGTGGCCTTCCTCGGACGCATCCCGCTGGCGATGAGCCAGCTCGGGACGCTCATCCTGGTCAGCACCCAGTCCGGTCGGTACGCGGTCGGGGGTGCGGCCGCCGGCGCACTGGCCGTCGCCAACGCTCTCGGGGCACCGTTCGCCGGTGGCCTTGCGGACCGCGTCGGTCAACGGCCGGTGGTGCTGGCCCAGTCGATCGCCGGAGCGGTCGGGCTGCTCGCGCTGGTCGAGGTCACCCACCGCGACCTGGCAGCGCCGGTGATCATCGGGGTCGCCGCGCTCGCCGGACTCGCGATCCCGCAGATCGGTCCGCTCGCTCGCGTGCGTTGGGGTCCGGTCGTGCGGAACTCCGACAACCGCGTCCGCCTGCTCGATGCCGCCTTCTCGTACGAGGGTGCCGCCGACGAGGCCTCGTTCGTGCTCGGACCGGCGCTGGTCGGTGTGCTCGCGGTGATCGCCGACCCGTCCGGTGCGCTGATCTGCGCGGCCGTGGTGCTGGCCGCGTTCGGCTCGTGGTTCGCCCTGCACCCGACGGCCGCGCTCACCGGCAGTGACCGTGTGCCGGGACAGGCCCGCGGGCGCCTGTTCGGCGCCGCGTTCGTCGTGCTCGTCCTCGCTCAGATGTGCGTGGGCACGATCTTCGGTGGCACCCAGACCGGCTCGACGGTGCTGGCCACGGCCGAGGGTCAGCCCGGTCTCGCCGGCGTCATCCACGCGACGCTCGGCGTCGGCAGCGTCATCGCCGGGCTCGCCGTCACCGGCCTGCCCGAGCGTGTCCTCTACGCGACCCGGATGCTCGTCTCGGCCGCCGGTCTGCTCCTGCTGTCGGCGCCGCTGCTCCTGGTCGACTCGATCGGGCCGCTGATGGGCGTCATCGCCCTGCTCGGCTTCGCGGTCGCGCCGTACATGATCAGCAACTTCGCCCTTGCCGGCCACCTCGTGGCCGACGACCGCATCGGCATGGCGATGACGATGCTCGCCGGTGCCACGGGCATCGGGTACGCGTTGGGGTCGTCGGTGGCCGGCCGCCTCGCCGATGCCACGGGTTCGCACACGCCCGCGTTCGCCGTCACCGTGACGGCCGCAGGCCTCGCCTTCGTGCTGTCGCTCGGCGCACAGCGACTCCTCCGCAACGCTCGTCCTCCGGCGTCCTGAGCGTCAGCGCGCCAGCCGCTCCTCGAGCTTCTGGCGCGCGGCCGGCCACTCGTCGTCGGTCATCGAGAACACGACAGTGTCGCGCCACGAGCCGTCGCGCCGGATCATGTGCTTGCGCAGCACGCCCTCGCGCACCCCGCCGATGCGTGCGACCGCGGCCTGCGATCGCTCGTTGAGGATGTCGACGTGCCACACCACGCGGGCGCACTCGAGCGTGTCGAAGGCGCGACGCATCAGGAGCAGCTTCGCCTCGGTGTTCACGGCGGTGCGCCAGAATCGCCGGCCGAGCCAGGTGGCGCCGATCGCGACCGAGCGGTTGACCGGATCGATCTCGTAGTACGTCGTCAGGCCGGCGACGGCGTTGCTCGCCTGATCGACCTGGGTCCAGGTGATGGCGTTCTGCCGGGCAGCGAACCAGTCGACCAGGCCCTCCGCCTCGGCGACCGTGGTGGGCCGGGCGAACGACTGCAGGCGGAACACCTCGTCGTCGTCGGCCGCCGCGAGGAGCCCTGCCGCGTGGTGCGGCTGCATCTGGACGAGCGTGACGTGGTCGCCGATCAGGTCAGGTGTCTCGTACCACGTGGTGCGGTCGGTCACGAACCGGCGCTGCGTGCCGGGCGCACCTTCTTGTCGTGGTCCTCGCGCGGCGTCGCGAGATCGTCGAGGAACGCGCTGGCCCAGTGGTCGATGTCGTGATCGATGACGTGCTTGCGCATCGCCTTCATCCGCCGCGACTCCTCTTTGGGGTTGGCACCCATGGCCTCGAGCAGTGCCGCCTTCATGCCGTTGATGTCGTACGGGTTGACGCGGTAGGCCTGACGCAGCTCGGCCGCGGCGCCGGCGAACTCGCTCAGCACGAGCGCGCCGTCGTCTTCGTACCGGCAGGCGACGTACTCCTTGGCCACGAGATTCATCCCGTCCCGCAGCGGGGTGACGACCATGACGTCCGCGGCGCAGTACAACGCGGCCATCTCCTCGCGCGGGTACGACGCATGCAGGTAGGTGACGGGTTGCTGGCCGATGCGGCCGACGTCGCCGTTGATGCGTCCCACCAGGCGATCGATGTCGTCACGGAGGATCCGATACTGATCGACGCGCTCGCGCGACGGCGTCGCCACCTGCACGAACACGGCGTCGTCGACGTCGATCGAGCCGTCGCGGATGAGCTCGCCGAACGCGCGGAGCCGTTGGCGCAGGCCCTTGGTGTAGTCGAGGCGGTCGATGCTCAGCAGGATGTGCTTGGGGCTGCCGAGGCTCTCGCGGATCTCCTTGCAGCGGGCGGCGACACCCTCGCTGCGAGCCAGTTCCTCGAACGCGTTCACGTCGATCGAGATCGGGAATGCCCTGGCGGCGACAGCGCGTCCCTCGGGAAGGTAGATCAAGTCTCGATGCGTCTTGTGGCCCACTCGTTCGCGGACCAACCGGACGAAGTTCTGCGCAGCGCCCGGAAGCTGGAACCCGACGAGATCCGCACCGAGAAGACCCTCGAGGATCTGTCGCCGCCAGGGCAGCTGCGTGAACAGCTCACGTGGTGGGAACGGGATGTGCAGGAAGAACCCGATCCGGAGGTCTGGACGCAGGCCCCGGAGCAGCGACGGCACCAGCTGCAGCTGGTAGTCCTGGATCCATACGGTGGCGCCCTTCTTCGCGATCCGGGACGCGCGTTCAGCGAAGCGCTGGTTGACGTCGACATAGGCGTCCCACCACTCGCGGTGGAACTCCGGCGGCGCGATGACGTCGTGGTAGAGCGGCCACAGCGTCCCGTTGGAGAAGCCTTCGTAGTACTCCTCGACCTCCTGGGCCGACAGCGGGACCGGGACGAGGCTCAGGCCCTCGTGCTCGAACGGCTTGAGCTTCTCGTCGGCAGCGCCGTGCCAGCCGATCCAGGCGCCACCCTTGCGACGCATGACCGGCTCCAGGGCGGTGACGAGGCCACCCGGCGACGTCCGCCACGTGACCGTGCCATCGGGGGCGATGTAGCGGTCGACGGGCAGGCGATTCGCGATCACCACGAATTCCGCGAGATCAGCGGCCATGTCCTCACCCTACCGACGGATGGGGGCGGGCTCGAATCCGCGGCTATGGGCTGGAATACTCCCCTCTGAAAGTGCGCCCCGACGACACGGACGACACCGACATACCCAAGGCGAATGACATCGTTGTGATTTCCCGTAGGATCACCCCCATGAGCGCTGCTGAGGAGCCGAGCCGAAGCACGTCTGCGTCAGTCATCACCCTCAGCGAGCGCGACCGCGAGATCCTCGCGCTCGAGCGGCTCTGGTGGCAGTACGCGGGTGCGAAGGAACAGGCCATCCGCGACAAGTTCGACATGTCCTCCACGCGCTACTACCAGGTGCTCAACGCCCTCATCGATCGCGACGACGCTCTCGCGTTCGACCCCCTGCTGGTCAAACGTCTCCGACGGCTGCGAGCGCAGCGGCAACGCAGCCGCTCGGCGCGGCGTTTGGGCATCGACCTCTGACGCCGCCGGACGTGTCCGATCACCGCAGGACCCTGGGGCGCAAGGCATACGTGCTTCCCGGGTGGTTCCTCACGCTCACGGCAGGGGCATGTGTCCTGGGACTGGTGGGCCTCGGCTGGGTCGTGATCGCCGGGCCCGACGACCCCGAGCCGGCCGGCGCTGCAGTGACGAACACGCCGACGCCGACTCCCACCCCCAGCCCGACTCCGTCCCCGACGCCTTCGCCGACCCCGAGCGAGTCGCCCACCCCGAAGCCCAAGCCCAAGCCGAAGGTCTCCCGGAACGACATCAGCGTCACGGTGCTCAACGCCACCCGCACCACCGGTCTCGCCCGGCAGGTGTCCGGGCGCATCGAAGCGCGCGGGTGGAACGTCGCCAGCGTCGGCAACTGGCGAACCGGCGCCGCCCAGACGGCCGTCCACTACCCGAAGGGTCGCAAGGCCGAGGCCCAGCTGCTCGCGAAGGATCTCGGCATCGATGCCGTCCTGCCCCGCTCGAGCGCCATGAGGTCGAACCGCCTCACGGTGATCCTGCTCGGCCTGCCATGATGCGGGAATGTCGCGCACGACCCCACCTGTAGAGGTTCACGCGGTGGTGGCCGATCCCGCCGGCACCCTGCTCGCCCTCGACTTCGACGGCACACTCGCCCATGTGGTCGACGACCCCACCACCGCGTTCGCCCACCAGCACGCGGTCGATGCGCTGGCGCGGCTCGGCCCGCTGATCGGTCAGATCGCCATCATCACCGGGCGCCCCGTGCGCCAGGCGCTGGAGCTCGGCGGGTTCGTGGATCATCCGGGCCTGGAGTCGCTCATCATCAGCGGTCAATACGGAGCGGAACGGTGGGACGCCGCCACCGGTGAGACGCACGAGCCCGAGCCGCCGGCGTCGGTGCGCCTGATGGCGGACCGTCTCCCGCAGTGGCTGTCCGAGCACGGTGCCGAGCACGCCCGTGTGGAGGACAAGGGGCTGGCTGTCGCGGTGCACACCCGTGGCCTCGAGGATGGTCTGCTCGACGACCTTGCCGAGCCGCTGGCCGCGCTCGCCGCCGAGTACGACCTCTCCGTCGAGCCAGGTCGCCAGGTCGTCGAGCTCCGGGCGCACGGCATCGACAAGGGCGTGGCACTGGAGCAGATCGTCGAGGAGGTATCGGCCCGGCACGTGGTGTTCGCGGGCGACGACCTCGGCGACCTTCCCGCGTTCGACGCCGTCGATCGCCTTCGGGCGAAGGGTCTCACCGGACTGCTGGTCTGCTCGGCCTCCGACGAGCAGGACGTCCTCGTCGCCAGGTCCGATCTCGTCCTCGACGGACCCGACGCCGTGGCCGTCTGGCTGGAGAGCCTTGCCGACGCGATGGAGGCCGGGTCCTGACCTCACTCCCGCACACGCCGTGGACGCGGATCCGCACCGCCGTCAACTGGGTCAACCTGAGCACCCTCCTCGGGCTGCTCGTGGCCCGGATCGGCGGCGCGACTCGGGTGCGGCGGGGACGCGGCACGTACGTGTGCGGCGGCTATCGCTTCGGGTTCCCGGTCGCCGGCGCATTCACCGTGGGCAGCGTCATCATCAGCAAGCACGACCACGACTGGCTCGAGGCCCGTCCACGGCTGCTTCAGCACGAGGACCGGCACTGCACCCAGTACGCGTTCCTCATCGGCCCGCTGATGCTGCCGTTCTACTTCGCCTCCGTCGGCATCTCCTACCTGCTCGCCGGCGACCACTCGTCGTACAACCCGTTCGAGCGCCTCGCCGGCCTCGACGACGGCGGCTATCCGCCGCCCACCAGCCGGCTCGCGCGACGTCGCCTACAGCGTCAAGGCCAGGACGAGTGACACGGCGGCGCAGGCCGCGAGGGAGACGCCGGCGCCGACACCGGTGACCGCGCTCGGTGTGAGTCCGTGGCGGCGCGCCACCGGCACTGTGCCCGCGGCGACGAGGACCATGACGACGGCCAGCGGATAGAGGATCGGGCTCTGCAGCGGTCCGGCCAGCGGGACGAAGTGGGCACCGACCACGAAGCACACCCACGGAGCAATCAGCTCGCGATGGTTGCGCACGGTGAGCACGACCGCTCCCACCGCCGCGACCGCGACTTCGATGCCGAGGATGATGCCGTACCGGCGCATGGCGCCGGGCTCGCCCAGCGCCGATCCGTCCGACCAGTGCCGCCAGGCGAGGAACCCGCCCGCGGCTGCGAGGACCAGGCTCGCGCCGCCGGCGATGCCGAGCCACTTCTTCCAGTCGACGGGCGGACGCTCCTGCGCCCAGCCGAACCAGGCCGAGGCGAAGAATCCGAAGATCAGCGCGGTCATCGCCGCGTCACGCACGTAGTTCATCGCAGGCCCCCCAGTCGCGATCCGTGCAGGGAGTCTGTCACGGTCGAGCGCCCGTTCGTTGGTGGGGTGACGCCCTCGAATCTCATGCATCGGACCGATTGGACGCATGGTGAGACGCCTGCGTAGGCTGAAGCCACTCATCATGAGGGGTAGAGGGACACGGCCCGATGAAACCCCAGCAACCAGCAGTCATGCCAGGTGCTACTTCCGTCCCGGACGAGAGTCGATCCGGGGAAGATGATCAGGAGATTCTGTGAGTACAGAAGCCCCCGAGGCCGTTTCAACCGCCTCCACGCCTCGCGACGGCGCCTTCGGCCCGGCCCGTGCCCTGGTGTGCCGCGAGTGCGGCACCGAGCGCGCGCTCGGTCCGTTCTACGCCTGCCACGAGTGCTTCGGACCACTGGAGATCAAGTACGAGTTCGGCACCGTCACCCGTGAGCAGATCGAGGCCGGACCGCGCAGCATCTGGCGGTACAAGGACCTCCTCCCGGTTCCGGCCGACGTCGCCTCCATCCCGAACACGGACCCCGGCTTCACCCGCCTCGTCAAGGCCGACAACCTCGCTCGCGAGCTCGGCATCCGTTCGCTGTGGGTCAAGGACGACTCCGGCAACCCCACCCACTCCTTCAAGGACCGTGTCGTGGCCGTGGCGCTGGCCGCTGCCCGCGAGCTCGGCTTCTCCGTGCTGGCCTGTCCGTCGACGGGCAACCTCGCCAACGCGGTCGCGGCCGCCGCCGCCCGCGCCGGCATCCGCGGCGTCGTGCTCATCCCCGACAACCTCGAGCAGGCCAAGATCATCGCCAGTGCCGTCTACGGCGGCTCCCTGGTCGCGGTGCGCGGCAACTATGACGACGTCAACAAGCTCGCCAGCGAGATCGCCGGCGAGGAGACCGACTGGGCGTTCGTGAACGTCAACGTGCGTCCCTACTACGCCGAGGGCTCCAAGACGCTCGGCTTCGAAGTGGCCGAGCAGCTCGGCTGGCGGCTGCCCGAGCAGGTCGTCATCCCGGTCGCGTCCGGCTCGCAGCTCACCAAGGTCGACAAGTCGTTCGGTGAGCTCGCCAGGCTCGGACTCGTCGAGGAGACGCCCTACAAGATCTTCGGCGCGCAGGCCACCGGCTGCTCGCCGGTCTCGGCCGCCTTCAAGGACGGCCACGACGTCGTGCGACCGGTCAAGCCTGACACCATCGCCAAGTCGCTCGCGATCGGCAATCCCGCCGACGGCCCGTACGTGCTCGACGTCACCCGCCGCACCGGCGGCGCGGTCGAGGACGTCAGCGAGGACGAGATCCGCGACGGCATCACCCTGCTCGCCCGCACCGAGGGCATCTTCGCCGAGACCGCCGGCGGCGTCACCGTCGCGACGCTCAAGAAGCTGCTCGCGAACGGGCAGCTCGACCCCGACGCCGAGACCGTGGTCTTCAACACCGGCGACGGACTCAAGACCCTCGACGCGATCTCCGGTCGGGTCGGACCCACCGCAACGATTGATGCGACTTACGACGCGTTCGTCCAAGCGGGCATAGCCTGATTTTGCCGCCCACGGCCCGGCACCCCGCCGCGGCCTGACATCCCAGAAACGGAGCACCTGCATGACGGTCTCGGTCCGCATTCCCACGATCCTGCGCACCTACACCCAGGACCAGTCGCAGGTCGACGCCGACGGCGCCACGCTGGCCGACGTCCTCGACTCCCTGGAGTCGAGCTTCCCCGGCATCAAGGCCCGCGTCGTCGACGAGCAGGGCGCCCTGCGCCGCTTCGTCAACATCTACGTGGCCGAGGAGGACGTCCGGTTCTCGAACGGCCTCGACACCCCGACTCCCGAGGGCACGCAGATCAGCATCATCCCGGCCGTCGCCGGTGGGAGCTGAGCTCACCGGGAGCTGAGAACCTCCGGTCGTGGGGGTGGCCGGACCGGCGGTAGGCTCACCCCATGACTTCGGATCCCCCCGATGGGTCCATCGCAGACGTGACTGGGAGTTCGGCCATGGTGCAAGGCACCGTCAAGTGGTTCAACGCGGACAAGGGCTACGGCTTCATCGAGGTCGAGGGCCAGGATGACGTCTTCGTCCACTGGTCCAAGATCAAGTCCGAGGGCTACAAGACCCTCGAGGACGGCCAGAAGGTCGAGTTCGAGGTCGTCGACGGTCCCAAGGGTCGCGAGGCACATGAGGTCGTCGGTGATGGAGTCGAGGGAGCTCCGGAGGCAGAAGGGACAGAAGGGGCTGAAGGCCTCGGATGAGGCCTGAGACGCACCGATCCCGCCTGATGGCACGCGGTGTGTCGAACCGCACCCTATGTGTCAGTTGCGATGTCACATAGCCGTTGGCATACTCCGAGTATGCTCATCACCGCGAACGAACCACCCCCCGCCGGAGGCGCAGCGCTCGACCAGGTGATCGGCCTGTCGGTCGGTGCCATGGTCGTCACCGCCATCCTCCTCTGGATCGCCTGGGCCCACCGCACGCACCGCATCGAGTGGTTCCAGATGGCCGGAGAGCGCTTGGGGAAGCGCACCGACGAGCCCGGCTGGTCCTCCATCCCCACGCTGTTCGTCGCCAGCTCCCTGGTCGTCGCGCTTCTGGGTTTCCTCTGGGACGTCAGCTATCACGCGGGCCAGGGACGCGACGCCGGTCCCTTGGCCAACCCGGCCCACTACCTGATCCTCTATGGGCTGTTTGCCCTGTTCGTCGCGGGCATGGCGGCGGTGGTCTACCCGCGTGACGGGGCCAAGCCCGGCATCGCGTCCGTGCGCATCACCCGTCACTGGTACGCCCCCGTGAGCGGAATCTTCATTGCGGCCTGCGGCTTCTACGCCCTCATCGGGTTCCCGCTCGATGACGTCTGGCACCGTCTGTTCGGCCAGGACGTCACGCTGTGGGGCCCCACGCACCTCATGCTGATCGGTGGCGCCGGTCTCTCGACGGCAGGCATCATCCTGCTGCACCGCGAAGCGGAGTTCTCCGATGAGTGGCGCCGGCGGACTCCGTCGCACGGTGCCGAGTTCTTCCACAAGTTCGCGCTCGCCTCCGCCTTTGGTGGCCTGCTCATCGGACTCTCGGTGTTCCAGGCGGAGTTCGACTTCGGCGTCTCCCAGTTCCGCTTGGTGTTCGCACCGATGCTGATCGCCGCGGCTGCCGCGGTTTCCCTCGTCGCCGCACGCCTCTACGGCGGTGCCGGCGTGGCGCTCTATGCCGCGTTCTTCTTCGTCATCGTCCGCGGCATCGTCTCGTTCATCGTGGGCGACGTGTTCGGACAGGCGCACCACGTGTTCCCGTTGTACCTCGGTAGCGCGGTCATCATCGAGCTGCTCGCCCTCAGTCGGCTGAAGGACCGACCGCTCGTGTTCGGCGCGGTCGGCGGCCTGCTGATCGGCACGGTGGGCACGGTGATCGAAAAGCTCTGGAATGACCTCGTCTTCCCGTTCCCGTGGCCGCAGGACATCTGGCTCGAGGGTCTGGCGATGTCCGTGCCGGTGGCCATCGGCACCGGTCTGTGCGGAGCGCTCTTCTACATGGGCCTGACCGGGCAGCTGCCGACCCCCAACGTGGGCCGGGTCATCGTCGTGGGCACCGTGGTGGTGATCGCCGCGGCAGTGGCGAACGGGCTGTGGGCCACCGTCCCGAAGGACGCGTCCGCCACGATCAGGACGACCCAGGTCGGCACCGAGGCCCAGCCGCAGATCATGACGGAGATCACCGTCCAGCCGGCCGACCTGATCGACGACGACCCCGCGTGGGTGCAGCTCACCGCGTGGCAGGGGGGCACGGAAGGCGTCGACAAGGGCATCGTCACCCACGCCATGAAGCGCACCGGAGACAACACCTGGGTCTCGACGCGGCCGGTCCCTGTCGATGGCAACTGGAAGACGCTGTTGCGCGTCCAGGACGGCCGCATGCTCGCCGCCGTGCCCATCTTCTTGCCGGAGGACCCGCCCATCGACGCCGAAGAGGTGCCGGTCGAGGTCGATTCCACTCGTGACTTCGTGCCGGAGATCGAGCTCCTCCAGCGCGAGCGTGACCTCGGTGCGCCGGCGTGGATGTGGGGCGTGGCGAACCTGATCGTGCTGCTGTGCAGCCTCGCCATCATCGCCGGCATCGGCGTCGCCGTCAGTCGGGTCTCGCGCCGCATCGCCGAGGAGGGAACCGGTCAGCACGACCCGGGCCAGGATGACCACGACCCGGCCCACGTGGAATCGCCCCAGGAGTCAGGCGACGCACCTACGCTGTCGCCATGATCGTTGATGGTGCGCTGTACGCCCACCACGCCGCGCTCCTGGCGATCCCCGCGCTCGTCCCCGCCGTCGTCGTGGTGGGGGTGGTGCTCCACATCGCCCGCAAGGACCGCCGCGAGGAGCGGGAGGAGCGCGAGATCATCCAACGTGCCATCGAGGACACCGAGCTCGAGCAGGAGAACGACGCATGAAGAGAATCACCGTGGCCATGTTCGCCGTCGTCGCGCTGCTCGCCGGGTGCGGTGGCGGCGAGGACACGGGAACGGTCTCGTCGTCCCCCAACCCCAGTCGCAGTGCCGCCGACCCCTCGGATGACGCGTCCGAGGCCGTGGTGGTCGACATCGCGGTGAAGGACGGGAAGGTGACACCCCAAGGTGATCGCGTCGACGTGAAGGTCGGCCAGAAGGTCACCCTGCACATCACGTCGGACGCGCACGAGGCGATCCACGTCCACTCCGAGCCGGAGCACGAGTACGAGATCGAGCCGGGCGACGACGTCGAGAAGTCGTTCACGATCGACACGCCGGGCCAGATCGCTGTGGAGGCACACCACATCGACGCGACGATCGTCCAGCTCGTCGTCCGGCCCTGACCTTCGTCGTGGGCGGACTCCACGCACACGGTCTCGGCGGCTCGACCGACCTGCCGATCCCGTTCCTGTACGCGATGGTGGGCGCCTCCTGGGCGCTGACCATCTCGTTCGCCGTCCTCGCGCTCGCGTGGAAGGAACCGCGGTTCGACGTCGATTCAGATGCGCTGGACCACCCGCAGCCTCGGCGCCGTCCATGGCTCGCCGTCGTCGGCGCGCTCGTCACGGCGTGGTTCCTGGTCGCCCTGTTCGCCGGCCCGGACGACACGTCCAACGGCGGTCTCGGTGCGCTGTACGTCCTGGTGTGGGTCGGCCTCGTGCCGCTGGCGCTGCTGGCGGGGCACGTGTGGCGCGACCTGTCGCCATGGCGCACGATCCAGTCCCTGGTCGGTCGGCTGACCGGACGTCCCGACGGATTCGCCGACTACCCGCGGTGGCTCGGGTACTGGCCGGCGGTCGCGGGACTGCTCGCGTTCGTCTGGCTCGAGCTGGCGTCGCCCGACCCCGGCGACGTCGGTGCGGTCCGCCTGTGGGTGGCCACCTACGTCGTCGTCACCCTCGCCGGAGGCATCGTGTTCGGCCCGCGGTGGTACGACCGAGCCGACCCGTTCGACGTCTATTCCAAGGTCGTCTCGTATCTCTCGCCGTTCACCCGCGACGGTGTGTTCGCCTTGCACAATCCGCTGCGCACCCTGCCGCAAGTCCCCATCGCGCCCGGTCTCGTGGCGCTGCTCGCGACGCTCCTCGGCTCGACGGCGTACGACAGCTTCTCGGCGTCGACTTTCTGGCAGTCGAAGTCGGTGTCTGTGCTCGAGCAGAGCCTCACGCTGGTGGGATTCTGCGCGGTGGTGGCGCTGCTGTTCCAGCTCGCGTCGCGAGCCACCGGAGGAGTGTCGGCCGACGAGCGGGCGCTCCTACCCGGCAAGCTCGCCCACTCGCTGGTGCCGATCGTCGTCGGCTACGTCTTCGCCCACTACTTCACCTTTCTCGTGGAGAAGGGGCAGGCGGTCGTCTACGTGCTGCTCGACCCGCTGGGTCGTGGCTGGACGCCGCTCGGTGACCCGACGGTCCATCTCTTCCTCTCGACCCACACGTCGACGCTCGCCGCGCTCAAGGTGTCGTTCGTCGTGCTCGGGCACGTGCTCGCCGTGGTCGCGGCCCATGACCGGGCGCTGATCGTCCTGCCCCGGGCGCACCGGCTCTCGGGCCAGATGGGGATGCTGCTGCTCATGGTCGCGTACACGTTCACCGGCCTGTTCCTGCTGTTCTCCGTTTGACGGACGGCGGCCGCCGGGGGTCGATTGCGCACGGTTGATTAGCACTCCTATGATGAGAGTGCCAGACCACCAGATCGGTCCGATCGGTCCGATCGCACTACGTCCACCGGGAGAATCACCCATGGCCAAGTCCATTGCTTTCAACGAGGAAGCGCGTCGCGGCCTCGAGCGCGGCATGAACCAGCTCGCCGACGCCGTGAAGGTGACGCTCGGTCCCAAGGGCCGCAACGTCGTCCTCGAGAAGAAGTGGGGAGCCCCCACGATCACCAATGACGGTGTCAGCATCGCCAAGGAGATCGAGCTCGAGGAGCCCTACGAGAAGATCGGTGCCGAGCTCGTCAAGGAGGTCGCCAAGAAGACCGACGACGTCGCAGGCGACGGCACCACCACCGCCACCGTGCTCGCCCAGGCGCTCGTGCGCGAGGGCCTGCGCAACGTCGCCGCCGGCGCCAACCCGATGAGCCTCAAGAAGGGCATCGAGGCCGCTGTCGAGGCCGTCACCTCGCAGCTCCTCGGCATGGCGAAGGACATCGAGACCAAGGAGCAGATCGCGGCCACCGCGGCCATCTCCGCGGCCGACCAGACCGTCGGCGACATCATCGCCGAGGCCATGGACAAGGTGGGCAAGGAAGGCGTCATCACCGTCGAGGAGTCGAACACGTTCGGCCTCGAGCTCGAGCTCACCGAGGGCATGCGGTTCGACAAGGGTCACCTGTCGGGCTACTTCGTCACCGATCCCGAGCGCATGGAGACGGTGCTCGAGGATCCCTACATCCTCATCGTCAACTCGAAGATCGGCTCCGTGAAGGACCTCGTGCCGGTGCTCGAGAAGGTCATGCAGTCGGGCAAGCCGCTCGTCATCATCGCCGAGGACGTCGAGGGCGAGGCCCTCGCGACGTTGATCGTCAACAAGATGAAGGGCACGTTCAAGTCCGTCGCCATCAAGGCGCCCGGCTTCGGCGACCGCCGCAAGGCCATGCTCGCCGACATCGCCATCCTCACCGGTGGTGAGGTCATCAGCGAGGAAGTCGGTCTCAAGCTCGAGAACGCCGATCTCTCCCTGCTGGGCTCCGCCCGCAAGGTCGTCACCACCAAGGACGAGACCACCATCGTCGAGGGTGGCGGCGAGCAGGACCAGATCACCGGACGGGTCAACCAGATCCGTGCCGAGATCGAGAACTCCGACTCCGACTACGACCGCGAGAAGCTCCAGGAGCGCCTGGCGAAGCTCGCCGGCGGCGTCGCCGTCATCAAGGTCGGCGCGGCCACCGAGGTCGAGCTCAAGGAGCGCAAGCACCGCATCGAGGACGCCGTCCGCAACGCCAAGGCGGCCGTCGAGGAGGGCATCGTCGCCGGAGGCGGCGTGGCGCTCGTCCAGGCCACCGCGGCTGCGTTCGAGAAGCTCGATCTCGAGGGCGACGAGGCCACTGGAGCCGCGATCGTCCGTGCGGCTGCCTCGGCTCCGCTGAAGCAGATCGCCATCAACGCCGGCCTCGAGGGCGGCGTCGTCGCGGAGAAGGTCGCCGGCCTGCCGCTGGGTCACGGCCTCGATGCCGCAACCGGCGAGTACGTCGACCTCATCGCCGCGGGCATCATCGACCCGGCCAAGGTCACGCGCTCGGCGCTGCAGAACGCGGCGTCCATCGCGGCCCTGTTCCTCACCACGGAGGCCGTCGTCGCCGACAAGCCGGAGCCCGTTCCGGCCGGCGGTGGCGCTCCCGACATGGGCGACATGGGTGGCATGGGCTTCTGAGCCCACTCGCACCACCACGGCGGCCCCGGACCTGTTGGTCCGGGGCCGCCGTCCGTGTCGGGTGCCGCGCTGGTCAGAGGGCTGACCAGTTCGGGTCTTGACAACGTTGTCATTCCGTCCCACCATGGGGGCGTGAGCCGCCGCCCCACCCTCCACGACGTCGCCGCGCATGCCGGGGTCAGCATCAAGACCGTCTCCCGCGTCGTGAACGGCTCGAGCGCCGTGAGCGAGCCGGTCAGGGCTCGCGTGACGGCCTCGGTGGCGGAGCTGCGGTACGTGCCCAACTCGTTCGCGCGGTCGCTGAAGTCCGGTGGCGGCGACACCATCGGCGTCGTGATGGACTCCATCGCCGACCCGTTCTTCGCCTCCCTGATGAGCGCCGTCGAGTCGCGTGCGCTGGAGGCCGGGTTCACCGTCATCTTCGGTAGCACCGGTTCCGACCCCGAGCGCGAGCGCCAGCAGGTCGAGCGGATGGCGATGCAGAGGGTCCGGGCCTTGATCCTCGCCCCGGTGACCGGCGACCACACCTACCTCGAGCAGTTCCGCACCACGTTCCCGATCGTCATGGTCGACCGCCAGGTGGAGATCCCCGGCTACGACATCGTGGCGGTGGACGACCGTGGGCTCACCCGGGGCGCAGTGGACCACCTGGTGGAGCGTGGCCACCGCCGCATCGCGTTCGTCGGCAACGACGTGCACTTCCCGACCACCGCCCGTCGACTGCTGGGCTACCGCGACGCGCTCGCCGCGGTGGGCGTCGAGCCGGACCCGGCGTGGTACCCGGAAGGGCGCGGCGACGAGGACGAGGCAGTCGAGCTCGTGCAGCGCCTGCTCGCGCTCCCGGATCCGCCGACCGCGGTGTTCACGGCCAACCCGCGTGCCGGCATCGGCGCGGTGCACGCGCTGCACACCGCGGGCCGCACAGACGTGGCCATGGTCAGCTTCGGCGACTTCCCGCTCGCCACGACGCTCGCGCCGGCGATCACCTGCGTGAACCAGGACCCGCACGGCATCGGCGTGACCGCCACCGAACGCGTGCTCGTCCACCTGGACGCCCGCGACCACGAGCGTCCCGACGAGCCACCGCGCGAGCTGATCGTCGAGACCGAGCTGATCCCGCGCGGATCCGGCGAGCTGGCGGTGACGGCATGACACCTGTGCGCCTGCAGCCCAATCTCGTCGACCACTTCTACGCAGGCGGCGCGCGCATCGCCGCGCTGCGAGGCATCGAGACGACGTCCGACCACCAGCCGGAGGAGTGGATTGCCGCCACCGTCTCGCGGGCGGGTGAGCCCGGTGTCGGGCCGGCTCGTACGACCGAGGGCGACCTGCTGCGCGACCTCGTCGCGGCCGACCCGCGGGCATGGACCGGCAGCAACCTCACCGACGGAGACACCGGCGTCCTGATGAAGCTGCTGGACGCAGGGCAGCGCCTTCCGGTGCACGTTCATCCCGACCGGGCGTTCTCGGCCAGCCACCTCGACTGCGCGTACGGCAAGACCGAGGCCTGGTACGTCCTCGACGTCGACGAGGGTGCGGCCGTGCACCTCGGGTGGACCGAGGTCGTCGACCCCGACGAGCTCGCGCGTCGCCGCGACGACCAGGACAGCGACTGGATGCTCGACCACCTCCATCGCCTCGAGGTGCGCCCGGGCGACGGCGTGCTCGTGCCGGCCGGGTTGCCGCACACCATCGGTGCCGGCGTGTTCGTGGCGGAGGTGCAGGAGCCCACCGACTTCTCGATCCTGCTGGAGTGGTCGGTCACGACGTCCGGGCGCGAGGACTCCCACCTGGACCTCGGCTTCGACGTCGCGATGCAGGCCGTGAACCACCGCGCGACCGCGACCGACGAGCTGGACCGGCTGGTGCTTCGAGCATCGGACGGCGGGCCGGGCCTGCGGTCCGTGCTCCCGGCCGAAGCCGATCCGTTCTTCCGGCTCGCCCTCGGCGTCGCTCGCGACGGTGCCGCAGCCGAGGTCCCGGCCGGCTTCGCCGCTGTCGTCGTGCTCGACGGCGCCGGTGAGCTCGGCATCACTGACGACTCCACTCCGATCACCCGCGGCGACGTGCTCGCGGTCCCCGCGGCGGCCGGCCAGCTGGACGGTGCGGGGCGACGCGGAGCTTCTCGTGGCCCGACCTGCACAGATCGAAGGAGACGCATGACCGAATCACCCATCCTCGAGGCACGCGGCCTGACCCGGACGTTCGGTCGTGTCACCGCCCTGGACGGCGCGGACTTCGACCTGCGGCCCGGCGAGGTCGTCGCGCTCATCGGAGACAACGGCGCCGGCAAGTCGACGCTGGTCAAGGCTCTGTCGGGCAACCTCGCGATCGACAGCGGCGAGGTGCTCTTCGAGGGTCAGCCGGTGACGATCGACTCCCCGCTCCAGGCCAGCGCGCTCGGCATCGAGACCGTCTATCAGGACCTCGCGCTCGCCCCGCACCTCGACCCGTCGGAGAACATGTTCCTCGGACGCGAGCTCATGCGTCCGGGGGTGCTCGGCCACCTCGGGTTCATGGACTCGCGCCGCATGCGGACAGAGGCCGGCGAGGCGTTCGAGCGGCTCGGCGCCACAGTGCGCAGTCTGGTCGCCCCGGTCGGGTCGATGTCGGGTGGCCAGCGTCAGGCGATCGCCATCGCCCGCGCCGTGCACTGGGCCAACCGTGTCGTGTTCCTCGATGAGCCCACGGCCGCCCTCGGCGTCCGGCAGACCGCCACCGTGCTCGAGACCATCCGGCGCGTGCGCGACGAAGGAGTGGCGGTCGTCTTCATCAGCCACTCCATGCCGCACGTCATCGAGGTGTCCGACCGGGTCCAGGTGCTGCGCATGGGACGCCGTGTGGCCACGTACAACACGGCGGAGACGTCGATGGAGGAGCTGGTCAGCGCCATGACCGGAGCGACGGGGAACGCAGCATGAGTGCCGCCGTCACGGACCCTCGCGCCGACGGGATCGTCACCCGCATCGTCCGGGTGCAGGCGTTCCAGATCCTGCTCGTGCTCATCGCGATCTGGCTGGTCTTCGCCGCCATGGAGCCCGACACCTTCGCGAGCGTCGGCAACATGCGCCTGATCGTGCAGAACGCGTCCATCCTCGCCATCCTCGGCGTGGGGATGACATTCGTGATCATCACGGCGGGCATCGACCTGTCCATCGGTTCGGTCATGGTCTTCTCCGGCGTCGTGGGCGCCAAGGTGATGATGTGGCAGGGCGGCGACGGCTGGGGGACCGCCTCGCTCGGCATCGCCGCCGCGATCGTCTCGGGGCTGGCATGGGGCGTGCTCAACGGCATCCTCGTCGCTCAGGCGAAGATCCCGCCGCTCATCGTCACCCTCGGCACCCTGGGCATGGCGCTCGGTCTCGCGCAGATCGTCACCAAGGGCGTCGACATCCGCGACGTGCCGACCGTGATGCAGAGCGAGATCGGCTACGGGAACGTCTTCGGCAACGTGCCGATCCTGGCGGTGATCGCCCTCGTCTTCGTCGTGATCGGCGCCATCGTCCTCCACCGCACGCGGTTCGGTCGCCACACGTACGCCATCGGCTCGAGCGAGGAAGCGGCGCGCCGCGTGGGGCTCAAGGTCGACCGGCACCTGATCAAGATCTACGCGATCTCCGGCCTGCTCGCCGGCGTGGCCGGGATCCTGTCCCTCGCCCAGTTCGGCACCACGGCCATCGCCGGCCAGACGCAGACCAACCTCAACGTGATCGCCGCCGTGGTCATCGGCGGCACGTCGTTGTTCGGCGGCGTCGGCACGATCTTCGGCACGGTGATCGGCCTGTTCATCCCGGCCGTGCTCCAGAACGGGTTCGTCATCATCGGCGTCCAGCCGTTCTGGCAACAGGTCGCCGTCGGTGCGGTCCTGATCGGGGCCGTCTACATCGACCAGCTGCGCCGCGCGTCCGCCGTACGCGCCGGCGGCGGCCACTCAAACGTCCTGCTCAGGCTCTTGAGCGGGAGAAGCACCTCGACCGAGGAATGAGGAGAAGTCACATGAAGCACACATCACGAAGCCTGGCCGCCGTCGCGGTCGGCGTGCTCGCCGTCGCCACGCTGGCGGCCTGCGGGTCGGACGACGGAGGCGGGGGCGAAGGCTCGGGCGACGCCAAGAACATCGCGTTCATCCAGGGCGTCGCCGGCGACGAGTTCTACATCACCATGCAGTGCGGCATCGAGGCCGAGGCGAAGAAGAGCGGAGCCAAGGTCACGACGCAGGGTCCGGCCAAGTTCGACCCGACCCAGCAGAAGCCCATCGTCGACTCCGTCGTCTCGAGCAAGCCGGACGCGATCCTGGTCGCACCGACCGAGGTCTCGGCCATGCAGGCACCGCTGCAGGCCGCTGCCGATGCCGGCATCGAGGTCGTCCTCGTCGACACGACCGTCAAGGACCCGTCGTTCGCGGTGTCGCAGATCGCGTCGGACAACGTGGGCGGCGGCGAGGCCGCGTTCAAGGCCATCGAGGAGCTCGCTCCCGACGGAGGCAAGGTGCTGGTCGTCTCCACCGACCCCGGTGTCTCGACCGTCGACGCCCGGGCCAAGGGCTTCGAGGACGCGTCCAAGGCGAACTCGGACTTCGAGTTCCTCGGCGTCCAGTACAGCCACAACGAGCCGGCGCAGGCCGCCAAGATCGTGACCGCGGCGTTGCAGAAGGATCCCGACATCGTCGGGGTCTTCGCGACGAACGTGTTCTCGGCCGAGGGCAGCGCGACCGGCATCCGTCAGGCGGGCAAGGAGGGCGACGTCAACGTCGTCGGCTTCGACGCCGGACCGGCCCAGGTGAAGCAGCTCCGCGAAGGCACCGTGCAGGCGCTCATCGCGCAGCAGCCTGACGACATCGGTGCGCAGGGCGTGCAGCAGGCGCTCGCGGCGCTCGGCGGCAAGGCCACGAAGAAGACGATCGAGACCGGGTCGACGATCATCACGAAGGACAACGTGGACGGAGACGGCAAGGACGCGCTCTACCAGTCGTCCTGCTGAGGTCGGCCGCCCCGCGGTGGGAACATCGGACCATGGTTCGAGATCGCGGGGCGGTCGTCGGGGTGCTGCTCGCCGCGGGGGCCGGCTCGAGGATGGGCCGACCCAAGGCGCTGGTCTATGACGATCGGGGCTCGTGGCTGATCCAGGCCTGCGTGACCCTCCGCAACGGAGGATGCGACGACATCATCGTCGTCATCGGTGCTGCCGCGCCCGAGGCCCGCGTGCTGCTGGGCAAGCTGCCCGTCGACATCGTCGAGGCTTCCGACTGGTCGGAGGGGATGGGCGCGTCACTGCGGGCCGGACTCGGTCGTGCGGCCGACGGCGACGCCGATGCCGCGCTGGTGCACCTCGTCGACCTGCCCGACGTCGGAGCCGATGTCGTGCGACGCGTCGGTGCCCTGTCGGCCGTCGATGCACTCGCTCGCGCGACCTACGCGGGTCGCCCCGGGCACCCTGTCCTGATCGGTCGCGAGCACTGGGCCGATGTCATCCGTGCCGTCGCCGGCGACCACGGCGCGCGCGACTACCTGGACCGGCACGAGGCCGTCAAGGTCGACTGTTCCGACCTCGCCTCGGGTCGCGACGTCGATCTGCCTCCTGACGGCACCGGACCTATGCTGGGCCGATGACCAGTCCGCTGGGCAGTCCGGACGAGATCTCGGGTCGCCTCGCCGAGCAGGGGTACCTGAGTGACGAGGGGCTTTCCACCGTCACCTACCTCGCGCTGTCGATGCACCGTCCGTTGCTGGTCGAGGGGGAGCCCGGCACCGGCAAGACCGCCTTGGCCGAGGCCCTCGCGGCCTCGATGGACGTGCCGCTCATCCGGCTGCAGTGCTACGAGGGCATCGACGCCTCGCAGGCCCTCTACGACTGGGACTTCACGCGCCAGATCCTGCACCTGCGCACCGTCGAGGCCACCGGCTCCGTCGGCGATCCGGCCGCGCTGGAGGAGTCGCTGTTCGACGAGCGCTTCCTCCTGGCCCGACCGATCCTCCGCGCCTTGCGCGAGAGTCCGGCGGTGCTTCTGGTCGACGAGATCGACCGGGCCGACGACGAGTTCGAGGCGTTCCTCCTCGAGGTGCTGTCGACGCACCAGGTGAGCATCCCCGAGCTCGGCACCATCACCGCCGAGACACCACCCGTCGTCGTGCTGACGTCGAACCGCACCCGCGAGCTGCACGACGCCCTCAAGCGACGCTGCCTCTACCACTGGATCGACCATCCCGGCCTGGCCCGCGAGACCGCGATCGTGCGGACCCGCCTCCCCGAGGTGGCCGAGAAGCTGGCCGAGCAGGTCGTCACTGTCGTGCAGCGGCTGCGGTTCGGCGACGAGCTCCTCAAGCCGCCGGGGGTGGCCGAGACGCTCGACTGGGCCCGCGCGCTGCACGAGCTGGGCAGCACCGAGCTCGACCTGGAGACTGCCGCCGCGACCATCGGCGCCCTCTGCAAGTACCGCGAGGACCTGGAGCGGGTGCGCGCGACGCTCGACGTGATGCTGTCGGCATGAACGGAGTCACCGAGCCCGTGGAGGTGTTCGTCGGCTTCACCCGCGCGCTCCGGGCGGCCGGAATGCAGGTCGACCATGCGCACTCGTTCATCGAGGCGGTGGGACAGCTCGACGCCGGCAGCCGCAGCAACGTCTACTGGAGCGGCCGCGCCACCCTGTGCTCCAGCCCGGACGACCTCGACGTCTACGACTCCGTGTTCGAGCGCTGGTTCACCAGCGACAAACGTCAGCGCCCCCACGAGCGCTCGACCATTCCGCCACAACGCTTCTCGTCCACGTCGACCATCGGCGACGACAGTGCCGACCGGGCCGGCGAGGAACGGGTGATCGCCGTCGTCGCCAGCGCCGAGGAACAGCTGCGGCACCGCGACGTCGGCGACCTCAGCCCGGAGGAGCGGCGCCATCTCGCCCGCCTGTTCGCCGGTCTCGACGCCCGGCTGCCGCTCCGGGCCGGGCTGCGCCGACGCCCGCACCGACGGGGCGACATCGACCCGGGCCGCACAGTGCGTGACCAGCTGCGCCGGGCTGGCGAGCCCGGCCCCATGCGTCACCGCCGGCCGCGCCCTCGCCCTCGTCGGGTGGTGTTCCTCATCGACGTCTCCGGCTCCATGGAGCCCTACGCCGACAGCCTGCTGCGACTCGCGCACCGGGTCGTCCTCGCGGCGCCGCGCACGACGGAGGTCTTCACCATCGGGACCCGGCTCACCCGCATCACCACGTCGCTGCGCATCCCCGACCCGGAGAAGGCGCTCGACGTCGCCGGCCGCGCGGTGCCCGACTGGTCGGGAGGCACCCGGCTGGGCGAGGTGCTGCGCGCCTTCCTCGACCGCTGGGGGCAGCGCGGCGTCGCGCGAGGCGCGGTCGTCGTGATCGCCAGCGACGGATGGGAACGTGGCGATCCCGAGCAGCTCGGTGAGCAGGTCGAACGGCTGCGCCGGCTCGCCCATGCCGTCGTCTGGGCCAACCCGCATCGTGGACGCGAGGGTTACGCTCCGATTCAGGGTGGAATCGCCGCCGCCCTGCCGCACATCGACGGGCTCGTCGCCGGGCATTCGTTCGCGGCGTTCGCCGACCTGTTGGAGATGGTGGCCGATGCGTGACGTGCTCACCGAGCTGATGGAGGCCTGGCGCTCCGACGAGGTCGTCGGCGTCGGGACGGTCGTCGGCACCCAGCGCTCGGCTCCCCGCCCGCCGGGCGCGGCCATGCTGGTCATGGCGGACGGGTCGGCGGTCGGTTCGGTGTCGGGAGGCTGCGTCGAGGGCGCGGTCTACGAGCTGGCCGAGACCGTCGTCGCCGACGGCACGCCGGTGCTGCAGCGCTTCGGGTTCAGTGACGAGCAGGCGTTCGCCGTCGGGCTGACCTGCGGCGGCATCATCGACATCTTCGTCGAGCCTGTCTCGTCGCTGACGTTCCCGGAGCTCGATCGCGTGGCCGAGGACGTGCGCGACGGCCGACCGGTCGCGATCGCCACCGTCATCGAGCACCCCGACCCGGAGTGGGTCGGACGCCGGCTCGTGGTGCGTCCGGACGAGGTCGAGGGCACCCTCGGGCTCGAGCGCGCGGACGCAGCAGTCGTCGACGACGCCCGGGGACTGCTGGCGGCGGGAACCTCGCAGGTCGTCACCTACGGCCCCGAGGGTGAGCGCATGGACACCGGCATGCGGGTGTTCGTCTCGTCCTTCCAGCCGCCGGCGCGCATGATCGTCTTCGGCGCGATCGACTTCGCCGCTGCGGTCGCACGCCAGGGCAAGCTGCTCGGCTACGACGTCACGGTGTGCGACGCGCGACCCGTGTTCGCCACCCGCGCCCGGTTCCCCGACGCCGACGACGTGGTGGTCTCGTGGCCGCACCACTACCTCCAGCGCGAGATCGAGGCCGATCGCATCGACGGCCGCACCGTCATCTGCGTGCTGACCCACGACCCGAAGTTCGACGTGCCCGTGATCGACCTCGCGCTGCGACTCGAGGGAGCACAGCAGCCGGCGTTCGTCGGAGCCATGGGGTCACGCAAGACGCACGACGACCGGCTCGCCCGGCTCCGCGAGGCCGGACTGACCGACGAGCATCTCGCCCGCCTGTCGAGCCCGATCGGCCTCGACCTCGGGGGCCGCACGCCCGAGGAGACCGCGGTCTCGGTGGCCGCCGAGATCGTCGCCCTGCGGTGGGGCGGCAGCGGCGACCGACTCACGGAGACCACCGATCGCGTGCACGGTTCGTCATCGAGCTGAATTCCGTTGTGACGCGGGTCACTGGGTGTGTTTACATGAAAGCCAGCGATCGAGGGAGCGCGAACATGGCATCAACCACGTCCATCACCGTCACCGTTGACGAGGTCGAGTACACCGACGACGTGGAGCCACGGCTCCTGTTGGTGCAGTACCTGCGAGAGCGACTCGGCAAGACCGGGACCCTGGTCGGCTGCGACACCAGCAACTGCGGGGCCTGCACGGTCCACCTCGACGGCTCGAGCATCAAGTCGTGCACCATGCTCGCCGTCCAGGCCGATGGACACGAGGTCACCACGATCGAGGGCCTGTCCCAGAATGGTGAGCTGCACCCGATGCAAGCGGCGTTCCACGAGAGTCACGCACTGCAGTGCGGCTTCTGCACGCCGGGGATGATCATGCAGGCCGTCGACCTGGTGAAGGAGCACCCGAACCCCGACGAGCAGACCGTTCGTGACGGCCTCGAAGGCAACCTGTGCCGGTGTACCGGCTACCAGAACATCGTCAAGGCCGTACAAATGGCCGCCTCCGGCGAGGGGCAGATGGCGGGTGATCCGGCATGACCGCCACCGAGACCACAGACGCCCAGCCGGAGATCGGTGCCTCCCGGCGCCGCAAGGAGGACCAGCGGCTCATCACCGGCCGCACCCGCTACACCGACAACATGACGCTGCCGGGCATGCTGCACCTGGCAGTCGTCCGGAGCCCGTTCGCCCACGCCACCATCACGGCCATCAACGTCGACGAGGCGAAGGCCTCACCGGGCGTCGTGGCCGTCATCACCGGCGCCGACGTCGCCGACATCCAGGGCAGCCTGCCGAATGCCTGGCCCATCACCGAGGAGCAGAAGGCACCTCCGCACCCGGCGATCGCCGTCGACCACGTCGCCTTCGCCGGCGAGGTCGTGGCCTGCATCGTCGCCCGCTCGGCGGCCCAGGCCCGTGACGCCGTCGAGCTCGTCGACGTCGACTACGACGAGCTGCCCGTGGTGCTCGACATCGAGCAGGCGGCCTCCGATGAGGTACTCGCCCATCCCGACCTCGGCACCAACCGGTCCGCCACGTGGATCTTCGACTCCGCCGAGGCCGGCACCGGCGGCGACGTCGAGCAGGCCATCTCCGGCGCCGAGGTCCTGATCGAGCGCACCATCGTCCAGCAGCGGCTCATCCCGGCGTTCATCGAGCCGCGGTCGACCATCGTCGACCCGACCGGCGAGCAGATCACCATGTGGTCGTCCACCCAGATCCCGCACATCCTGCGGCTGATGCTGGCGATGGTCCTCGGCCTGTCCGAGTCGAAGGTCCGCGTCATCGCGCCCGACGTCGGAGGCGGATTCGGAGGCAAGCTGCAGGTCACTCCGGAGGAGTTCATCACGATGATGGCGGCCCGGCAGACCGGCAAGCCGTGCAAGTACACCGAGACCCGCAGCGAGTCGCTGATGGCCGCGCATCACGGCCGGGCGCAGGTCCAGAAGCTGCGCCTCTCGGCCACGAAGGACGGCACCGTCACCGCGCTCGACGTCCGCATCCTCGCCGACATGGGTGCCTACCTCGGCATCGTGTCCTCGGGCGTCCCGATCCTCGGCGCCTTCATGTACAACTCCATCTACAAGTTCCCGGCCTACCGGTTCGAGTGCACGAACGTGTTCACGAACAAGGCCTGGACCGACGCCTACCGCGGCGCCGGGCGGCCGGAGGCGACCTTCGCCATCGAGCGGCTCATGGACGAGCTCGCCGTCGAGCTCGACATGGATCCGCTCGAGCTGCGCCGCAAGAACTGGATCGGGCACGAGGAGTTCCCGTTCTCCACGGTCGCCGGGCTCGAGTACGACACCGGCAACTACGAGGCCGCCACCGACAAGGCGGTCGAGCTGTTCGGCTACGACGAGCTCCGTACGGAGCAGAAGCGTCGCCGTGACGCCGGGGAGCGGGTGCAGCTCGGCATCGGCATCTCCACCTTCACCGAGATGTGCGGTCTCGCTCCGTCACGGGTGCTCGGCGCACTGAGCTACGGGGCCGGAGGATGGGAGCACGCGGACATCCGGGTGCTGCCCACCGGCAAGATCGAGGTCGTCACCGGCGCCAGTGCCCATGGCCAGGGGCACGAGACGGCGTGGAGCCAGATCGTCGCCGATCGCCTCGGGGTGCCGTTCGAGGACGTCGAGATCCTGCACGGCGACACCCAGGTGTCGCCCAAGGGTCTTGACACGTATGGATCCCGCTCGCTCACCGTCGGCGGCATCGCGCTCGTGCATGCCGCGGACAAGGTCGTCGAGAAGGCCAAGACCCTGGCCGCGCACCTGATGGAGGCCAACCGGGACGACATCGAGTTCGCGAGCGGGCAGTTCACCGTCAAGGGCACCGACCAGGGGATGGGGCTGGGTGAGCTCTCGCTGGCGGTCTTCACCGCGAGCAACCTGCCGGACGGGTTCGAGCCGACGCTCGACTCCGACGCCACCTTCGACCCCGACAACTTCTCGTTCCCGCACGGCACGCATCTCGCGGCCATGGAGGTCGACACCGAGACCGGCGAGACCACGATCCTGAAGTACGTCTGCGTCGACGACATCGGCAACGTCGTCAACCCGATGATCGTGGAGGGACAGGTGCACGGCGGGCTCGTCCAGGGCATCGCCCAGGCGTTGTTCGAGGAAGCCGTCCACGACGACGCGGGCACGCTGGTGACCGGCTCGTTCGTCGACTATCTCGTGCCGAGCGCACCAGACCTGCCGTCGTTCATCACGGACCGCACCGAGACGCCGTCGACCACCAACCCGCTCGGCGTCAAGGGTGTCGGCGAGGCGGGCACCATCGCGTCCACGCCGGCGATCGTCAACGGTGTCATCGACGCACTCCGCCATCTCGGCGTCACCGACATGGTCATGCCCTGCTCGCCGTTCCGGGTCTGGTCCACGATCCAGGAGGCGTCCGGAGCGACACCCGAGCAAACCCAGCCGAAGAGTCCCGAACAAGTCGGCATCAACACCAGCGGATCGGTCCCGACAGGAGACGTCCAGTGATTCCCTCAGCGTTCGACTACCTGGCACCCACCACCCTCGACGAAGCCCTGTCCGCACTCGCGGAGGCGGGCGACGAGGGCAAGATCATCGCCGGTGGGCAGAGCCTGCTCCCGGTGATGAGGCTCCGACTGGCCGCACCGGAGATGGTCATCGACCTCGGCCGGATCACCGAGCTGCAGGGTGTGCACGACGACGGCGAGGCCATCGTCATCGGTGCGATGACACCGCACCACGTCGTCGCCAGCGACCCGCTCGTCGCCGAGCACGCCGCCTTGATCGCCAAGGCGACCGAGACGGTGGCCGACCCGCAGGTCCGTCACCGCGGCACGTTCGGTGGCGCGGTCGTGCACGCCGACCCCGCCGGCGACCTCCATGCCCCGGCGCTCGCTCTGGACGCCGAGTTCGAGATCGCCGGGCCCGGCGGACGTCGCACCGTGCCGGCCGCGGAGTTCTACGTCGATCTCTTCACGACCGCGGTGGGAGAGGACGAGATCCTCACCAGCGTGCGAGTGCCGAAGACCACCGGGTGGGGTGCGGACTACCAGAAGTTCACCCGCGTCAAGCAGCAGTGGTCGATCGTCGGGGTCGCTGCCGCGGTCCGGGTCGAGGGCGACAGCATCGCCGAGGCTCGCATCGGCCTGACGAACATGGGATCCACGCCCATCCGGGCGAGCGCGGTCGAGCAGGCCCTCAGCGGCTGCGCGCTCGACGCGGCCGCCATCGCGGAGGCCACGGCGTCTGCGGGGGAGGGCACCAACCCGCCCACCGACACCAATGGCGACGCCGCCTACCGACGTCACCTCGCCGGCGTGTTGACCGCTCGGGCTGTGAGCACCGCCGGCGGGGTGGCCCCATCGGGCGCCGGAGCCGCCTGATGGATCTGAGCCATCGGTTCGTCGTCCCAGCCTCGGTCGAGACGACGTGGGCGGCGTTCAACGACCTCGAGAGCATCGCTCCCTGCTTTCCCGGCGCCACGATCACGTCCGTCGAGGGCGATGACTTCTCCGGCTCGGTCAAGGTGAAGCTCGGCCCGATCGCGATGCTCTACAACGGCTCGGGCACGTTCGTCGAGCGCGACGAGTCGCAGCACCGGGCCGTCATCAAGGCCACGGGCAAGGACAAGCGGGGCAACGGCACCGCCGGCGTCACCGTCGTGGCCCACATGCTGCCCGAGGGCGAGGGCACGGCGGTCGAGCTGACGTCCGACCTCTCCATCACCGGCAAGCCCGCGCAGTTCGGTCGCGGCGTCATGCAGGACGTCAGCGACAAGCTGCTCGGACAGTTCGTCGACTGCATCGCCGGCCGGCTGGGCGAGGAGGCGCCGGCACAACCGCCGGTCGAGCCGGCGTCGGCCAGCCCAACCATCGTCGTCAGATGAGATCGGGATCGCTCCAGTGCCGGCGCCGGCCGCGACGCCGGCACCGGCGCAGCAGGCCCCGGCGGCCGAGCTCAATCTGATGTCGGCGGTCCTGCCTGTGATGCTCCGGCGCTACGGGCTGCCCCTCGCCGGGGTCGTCGTCATCGCGGTCATCATCTGGTTCGTCGCGCGCTGACTCTGTTTCATCTGCCGCCCTCCCCCACGGGCAGACCCGCGGGCGGTGCCCCCAGCAAGGATCCGAACCAGGCTACTCACCGATGTGCGTGCGCACGTCGAGAAGCTCGGGGAAGAACGTCAGGTCGAGCGCGCGACGCAGGAAGTCGACGCCGCTGGAGCCGCCCGTCCCACGCTTGTGCCCGATGATGCGCTCGACGGTCTTGAGGTGCCGGAACCGCCAGAGCTGGAAGCTCTCCTCGACGTCGACGAGCTCCTCGCTGGCCTCGTACGCCTCCCAGTGGTCGTGCGGGTCGGCGTAGATGCGCCGGAACACCTCGATCACGCCCGGATGCGCCTCGTAGGGCTGGGTGACGTCTCGCTCGAGCACCTCGTCGGGAACGGCATGGCCGCTGCGTGCGAGGAGGCGCAGGAAGGCGTCGTAGAGGCTCGGCCCGGCGAGGTCGGCCGACAGCTGGGCATGGAGGACGTCGTCGTGGGCGAAGACGCCGATCATGGCGGGGTTCTTGTTGCCGAGCAGGAACTCGACCGTGCGGTACTGCGGCGACTGGAAGCCGGACGCCTTGCCGAGGTGGTCGCGGAACTGCACGTACTCGACCGGGGTGAGGGTCTCCAGCACGGACCACTGCTCGAACAGCTGCTTCTGGATGGCCTTGACGCGCGCGAGTCGTTTGAGCGCGGGTGAGATGTCGTCGGCGTCGAGCAGGGCGATGGCCGATCGCAGCTCGTGCACGAGCTGCTTGAGCCAGAGCTCGGTGACCTGGTGCTGGATGATGAACAGCATCTCGTCGTGGTGATCGGACAGGGGCTGCTGAGCGGACAGCAGCGCGTCGAGGTGCAGGTAGCCCGCGTAGGTGAGCTCGCCGCGCAGATCGGTGGCGACACCCTCCTCGATCGGCCGGTACGACGTCATCCGGCCACGCTAGCCCGTCCGGTGATCCCTAGGGCGCGTCTCCCTGTTCCGATCCGGGGCTGCGCGGTGTCGCATCTCGCCTGGCGGCGTCATCGTCGGTCGCCGCCGCCCCCTACGCGCTGCGCGCGTGGGAGGTGCCCCCACCCCCGGTGCGCCTCCCTCCTCCCCCTACTCGCTTCGCTCGTGGGGGGACCCCCATGCCTTGCCAGCCGAGCGCGACCCCACGCATCCCTCGAACCGGATAGGGAGACACGCCCTAGGACGGCAGCTCGACGGCGTCGAGCGCCAGCAGGATGGCGCCGACCGCGGACGACTGGTCGCCGAGGGCGGCTCGCTCGACCCGGATCTCGCGCTCGACCGGCTCGAGCGCGTGCCGCCGCATCCCGTCGCGGGCTCCGTCGAGCAGGATGTCGCCCGCAGCCGCGAGGTCGCCGCCGACGACGATGATCTCCGGCCCGATGAGGTTGGCGATCATGGCTGCGGCGCGTCCGAGGTAGCGGCCGGCGTCCTCGATCAGCCGGCGGGCGCTGACGTCCTCGGCCTGGGCCAGCTCCACCAGGCCGGCGATGGTGATCTCCGGCTGCAGGGGAGCGAGCTGGTTGACCAGCGAGAATCCACCCACGTACGCCTCGAGGCAGCCGCGGCTGCCGCACCGGCACAGCGGGCCGTTCTCGTCCATCGTCATGTGGCCGATCTCGCCGGCGGTGCCGAGACCGCCGCGGTACACCCGCCCGTCGAGCACGAGACCAGCGCCGACGCCCGACGCGATCTTGAGGTACACCATCGACGAGAGGCCGATGCCCGCGCCGACCCGGGACTCGGCGAGGGCGCCGAGGTTGGCGTCGTTGTCCGCGATGGTCGGCACACCGAAGACCTGGCCCGCGGCCTCGGCGGCCGGCACGCCCACCCAGCCCGGAAGGATCGAGCCGGAGTCGATCACCCCGCTGCGGCCGATCGGCGACGGAAGCCCGACGCCGACGGTCCGCAGGCCACCGTGTCCGGAGGGGAGGTCGTCGAGGAGGCCGTCGAGCAGCCGCTGCGCCATCGCCAGTCCGTCGTCGTGTGCGTGGTCGTTGTCGAGGGGCCGCCGCTTGGTGGCGATGACCTGCCCGGCGAGGTCGCCGAGCGAGACCTGGATGTGGGAGTGCCCGAAGTCGACACCGGCCACGAGGCCGGCCTGCCGGGAGATGCGCACGGTCGCGCCACGCCGACCCGACCCGGCCGTCTGCTCGAGGAACCCGGCTGTCGACAGCACCCGGACGATGTTGGAGACGGTGGCCGGGGCCAGCTCCGTGAGGCGCGAGATCTCCGCCTGGCTGAGCTCGTTGCCGGCCCGGATCGCATCGACGACACGGTGCTGGTTCGCCGTGCGCAGCGACGCGGTCGAGCCCGGGGCAGACATGGAGACACTCTGACCGATCCGCCTGTAGCCGTCAAGACATGGAGACAAAACGGCTTGGGTGTCGTTTTTGAGACGATTTGTGTTCACGTCTTGACGACAACCGTGTGACCCGCAACACTGTCTAGAACTTCGGCGCACACGGGTGCGTCCAGACAGTTCCTGGAGGAATGGTGAACAGAATTTCACGCGCGGTCGTCTTGACGGCCGCAGCTGTCCTGTCGCTGGGGGCCCTGGCCGCCTGTGGCTCGAACAGCGACGACGGGGGTTCCGAAGGCGAGGGCAAGACCATCGCCCTGCTGCTTCCCGAGACCAAGACCACCCGCTACGAGGCGTTCGACAAGCCGCTCTTCGAGAAGAAGATGAAGGAGCTGTGCTCGGACTGCAAGCTCAACTACCTCAACGCCGATCAGGATGCCTCGAAGCAGCAGCAGCAGGCTGAATCGGCCCTCACCAACGGTGCTTCGGTGCTCGTGCTCGACCCGGTCGACGGCAAGGCCGCCGCCGGCGTCGTGAAGTCCGCGCAGTCGTCCGACGTCCCGGTGGTCGCCTACGACCGCTTCGTCGAGGGTGCTGACTACTACCTGTCCTTCGACAACGAGACGGTCGGCAAGAAGCAGGGCGAGGCACTCGTGGAGGCCACCGGCGACAAGGGCGAGATCCTGATGCTCAACGGTGCACCCACCGACCCGAACGCCGCCCAGTTCAAGAAGGGCGCACACAGCGCGCTCGACGCGAGCAACCTGAAGATCGCCGCCGAGTACGACAACCCCGACTGGACGCCGGAGAACGCGCAGAAGTTCACCAGCAGCCAGCTCAACAAGATCGACCCGGAGGACATCGCCGGTGTCTACGCCGCCAACGACGGGCAGGCCGGTGGCGTCTACGCCGCGCTGCGTGCCGCGGGCGTCAAGGAGATGCCGCCGATCACGGGTCAGGATGCCGAGCTCGCCGCGATCCAGCGCATCGTCTCCGGTCAGCAGTACATGACGATCTACAAGCCGATCAAGGTCGAGGCCGACAAGGCCGCCGAGACCGCGGTCGCGATCGTCAACGGCGACGACGTCACGGGCACGACCGACTTCCAGGGCGTCAAGTCCTTCATCTTCGACCCGGTGGTCGTCACGAAGGACAACGTCAAGGACACGGTCGTGGCGGACGGCTTCTACAAGGCCGACCAGATCTGCACGGCTGACTACGCGGACGCTTGCGCGGACGCCGGTCTCAGCTGAGTCAGGTGAGGAGCGGGACAGGGCGACCCCCTGTCCCGCTCCTTCCACACCCGCACCCGGAAAGGTTCTAGGGTCTGCCCATGACTGCCACCGCAACAGAACCCGTGCTCTCGATGAGGGGCATCGGCAAGCGATTCGGCGCCGTGCAGGCGCTTCAGGACGTCGCGATCGACGTGCACCCCGGTGAGGTCGTCGCCCTCGTGGGCGACAACGGCGCCGGCAAGTCGACGCTGGTCAAGATCATGGCCGGGGTCTACACCGCCGACGAGGGCGAGATGATCTTCGACGGCAAGCCGGTCACCGTCAACGGCCCGAAGCAGGCGCAGGACCTGGGCATCGCGACGGTCTTCCAGGACCTCGCCCTCTGCGACAACCTCGACGTCGTCGCCAACCTCTACCTCGGCCAGGAGCACACGGCCGCTGGCGCGTTGGACGAGGTCGAGATGGAGAAGCGCTCGTGGGAGCTGCTGCGCCAGCTCTCCGCCAAGATCCCGTCGGTCCGCATCACCATCGCGTCGCTGTCCGGTGGTCAGCGGCAGACCGTCGCCATCGCCCGCAGCCTCGTGGGCGACCCCAAGGTGGTCATGCTCGACGAGCCCACCGCCGCGCTGGGCGTCGCCCAGACGGCCGAGGTGCTCAACCTCGTCGAACGGCTGCGCAGTCGCGGCCTCGGCGTCGTGCTGATCAGCCACAACATGGCCGACGTCCAGGCCGTCGCCGACCGCATCTACGTCTTGCGGCTCGGTCAGAACGGAGCGGAGTTCTCGATCGACGACGTCACCACCGAACAGCTCGTCGCCGCCATCACCGGCGCCTCGGACAACGTGGTGTCGCAGCGTGCCGCACGAGGCGAGGAACCGCTGGCACCGGAGGACATCACTCCGGACGAACCGACCACGGAAGGGCCGGAAGCATGAGCACCTCGCTGGACAAGAGCGACGAGCGGCTCACCGTCGACTCCTCACCCCGCGCCCTGCTGGACGGCTTCATGCGCCGCATCCGGTCCGGCGATCTCGGCATGATGCCGGTGATCATCGGCCTGATCGTCATCTGGATCGTGTTCTACACCCAGAACTCGCGGTTCCTGTCCTCGCGCAACCTCGTCGAGCTGAGCCTCGACTCCGCCACGATCGGGATGATCTCGATCGGCGTGGTGCTGGTCCTCCTCCTCGGTGAGATCGACCTGTCGATCGGTTCGGTCAGCGGCGCCTCAGGAGCGATCCTCGCCGTGCTGCTCGTCTACAAGGGGTGGCCTCTTCCCACCGCGATCCTTGCGGCGGTCGCCACGGGTCTGGCCATCGGCGTCCTGTACGGCCTGCTCTACACCCGGTTCGGGGTGCCGAGCTTCGTCATCACGCTGGCCGGCCTGTTGGGCTTCCTCGGTCTGCAGCTGTCGGTGCTGGGCAGCAATGGCACCATCAACCTGCCGGTGAACTCCTGGCTCGTCGACTTCGCCAACTTCAAGTTCCTTCCCCCGGTCGTCTCGTACGTGCTGGCCGCACTGGCCGGCGTCGTGTACTTCGTCGGACGAGCGGCCACGATCCGTCGACGTGTGGCGGCGAACCTGTCCGCGGCGTCGCTGACGAGCGTCGCCGTCCGGGCCGTGCTGATCGCCGCCGCGATCGCTGCCGGTGCCTACTACCTGAACATCGACCGTGGCATCGGCTGGATGCCGCTGCTGTGGATCCTGACGGTCGTGCTGGTCGACCTGATCCTGCGACGCACCACCTGGGGCCGTCATGTGTTCGCCGTGGGCGGCAACGAGGAAGCCGCACGACGATCCGGCATCGGAGTCGATCGGATCTACCTCTCGGTGTTCGCGCTGTGCTCGGGCTTCGCCGCCCTCGGCGGCGTGCTCGCGGCGGCGCGGCTGCAGTCGGTCGCCCAGTCCAGCGGTGGCACCGACACCAACCTGATGGCGATCGCCGCGGCGGTCATCGGCGGCACCAGCCTGTTCGGCGGTCGCGGATCCGCGTACGCCGCGCTGTTCGGCATGCTCGTGCTGCAGTCGATCACGAGCGGGCTGAACCTCATCGGCGTCGAGGCGGAGGTGCGCTACATGGTCACCGGAGCCGTCCTGCTCCTGGCCGTCACGATCGACTCGTTGTCACGCCGAGCGCGGAAGAGCAGCGGACGAGGCTAGGGCACATCGCCCCATCTCCGTCCGGGACACGAGCACCCGCATCCCGACCGGCGGCGTTCTCGTCGGTCTGAGCACGACCCGGTGCGCATCCCTCCTCGGCCTTGCGGATCGGGCGCGGGTGACTCGTGCCCTGTCGAACGGAGATGGGGCGATGTGCCCTAGCGTTGCCTGCATGTCGTTGATCGAGGCCACCGGGCTCGGCAAGTCGTACGGAAACACGCGCGCAGTCGACGCGCTCGGATTCACCGTGCATCCGGGTAGCGTCACGGGCTTCCTGGGCCCCAACGGATCGGGCAAGTCCACGACCATGCGGCTGATGCTCGGCCTCGACCACGGCGAGGGTCGCACGACGTTCGACGGCCGGAAGTTCTCCGAGCTCGAGCACCCGATGCGGCACGTCGGTGCGCTGCTGGAGGCCAAGCCGTTCCATCCCACCCGCCGTGCTCGCGACCACCTGAGGATGCTGGCCGCCGCCAACGGCGTCAGCAAGGCCCGTGTCGACGAGGTGCTCGGGCTCGTCGGGCTCGAGTCGGTGGCCGGCGGACGCCCGCGCAAGTTCAGCCTCGGCATGGGGCAGCGGCTCGGCATCGCCGCCGCACTCCTGGGCGACCCGCACACCCTGTTGCTCGACGAGCCCAGCAACGGCCTCGACCCGCAGGGCATCACCTGGCTGCGGACGCTGCTCAAGCACCTCGCCGGCGAGGGCAGGTCGGTGTTCGTGTCCAGCCACCTCCTGCAGGAGATGGCCGTGCTGGCCGACGAGCTCGTCGTCATCGGCCGCGGGAGGCTGGTCGCCAACGGCCCGGTGTCCGAGTTCGTCGAGGCAAGCGGGCTCGGCACCGTCGAGGTGACGTCCCCCGACCTGGGTGGCCTGGTCCCGGTCCTCGAGGAGCGAGGGGCGACGGTCAGCGGCACCGGGGAGTCCATCACGGTCACGGGGCTGGATGCCGCCGCGGTCGGCGATGCGGCCCACGAGCTCGGCGTGCGCCTGCACCAGCTGGTCACGCGTCAGGCCACTCTCGAAGAGGCGTTCCTGACGGCCACCGGCAAGGACGAGGAGTTCCGGGGGCACGACCAGTGATCGACGCCCTGCGGTACGAGCTCGTCCGCCTTCGCACCATCCGCTCGACCTACTGGCTGGTCGGGATCGCCCTGGGCTTCCAGTTCGCGATGTCGATGCTGATCGCCTGGCGACTCCCGTCGTCCGGTCCGCTCTCGGGCGGTGACGAGACGTTCGGCATCCTCGTGACGATCGGCGCGTCCGCCGGCTTCGCACCCCTGTTCATCGCCTACATCATCGGCCTGATCGGGGTCTTCTCGATGGGCCACGAGTACCGGCACGGGATGATCCGCGCCACCTTGACGGCGCTGCCCAGCCGGCCGGCCGTGCTCGTCGCGAAAGGCGTGGTGGTCGTCGTCGTGTCGGTGCTGGCGGCCTTCGCCTGCGTCCTGGTGGCCCTCCTGAGCGCTGTGACGTTCGGGGTGGGTATGCCGACGTTCACCGGCTTCCGCGAGATCACCCTCGGCACCCTGATCTTCACCGCCTTGTTCTCGCTGTCGGGCCTGGCCTACTCGGCCATCACCCGCAACCAGACCGCTGCGGTCGCTCTCCTGCTCCTGGTGCCCACCGTGATCGAGACGATCATCCAGGCCGTCATCCTCGCCATCCACGCGGGCTCCGACGACCCGACCGGCGAGGGCGGGTTGGTGAAGATCCTCAAGTTCCTCCCCTACGACGCGGGGGGCCAGATGTACACCCGGCTGTCGCTCGACGACATGCTCGAGGCCTTCGGCGTCATCCCCTTCGGGCCGGTGGGCGGCGGTCTGGTGATGGGAACGTTCGTCGCGATCCTGCTGGGCACCAGCGCCCTGCTGTTCCTTCGACGAGACGCCTAGGCCTGTCCCGGCGTCGCGAGGACGAATTTTCCCCGGAATACGGGTGGCTGGCGGCGTCATGACCGGTGGACTCGGGTCTCTTCATCCCTGAGGGCCTCAACTCGGGGTGGGTCCTTCGTGTGTCATCGACGTCGATCGAAGGAGACCCCGTGCACGCCTCTCGCCATGGAAGCCTGCGACGGTGGGGGTCTGCCGTCGTGCTCGCGTGCCTGCCGGCCGCCGTTCTCGTCGCGTCGCCGGCCCAGGCCGCCGTCGTCTACGACGGCTCCGCAGCCCATCGGGCCGCTGCATCGTGCTGGGAGATCAAGCAGAACCAGCCGAGCGCCCAGGACGGGCGCTACTGGCTCATCACGCCGCAGCTGAAGGCGCCTGAGCAGTACTACTGCGACATGACCACCGACGGCGGCGGCTGGGTGCTCGTCGGCCGAGGTCGCGACGGCTGGAACTGGGACGGCAGCGGCAGGGGCACCTCGAGTGAGGTTTCTGCCACGGTCACGGGGACAGGCGCCTTCTCGCCTCGTCAGCTGTCCAACTCGACGATCGACGGTCTTCTGGGCGGTCGCCGCCTGGACTCGTTGTCCGAGGGCGTACGCCTGCGCCGCGCCACCAACACCGCCGGCTCGAGCTGGCAGGAGACACGCTTCACGTTCAAGTCCCGTGACCGGTGGTCGTGGGGCTTCGGTGCCGGCCATCCGATCGCGAACTTCAACATCGGTGGCTCGACCGGTTCGAACACCAGCACACGGACGTTCGGCACCAACAGCGCCTACAACCGTGTCGTGACCTACCCGCTCGACGCGAGCAACTACGTCCGCGGGTTCAACTTCGGACAGAGCGGCACCGGCAGCAACAGCTCGAGCGCCTTCGTGTACTCGACCGCGTCGGGCGGGCAGCACGGCTCACCGTTCACGCAGGTCTTCATCCGGCCGCGCGTCACCACCGCCCAGCTCTCCTACGACGCGATCCCCAACTCGGGGACAACGGCTGAGACCGCTCTTCCGCTCGCCAAGAACGGGGCTCTCCCGTCGACGTGGGGCGTGACGGGAACCGGCGCAGGCGGGACCGGCGAGCTCGCCACCGAGGCTCAGACGTTCGCGCAGATCGGCAACACCATGTTCGTCGGCGGCAACTTCACCACGGTGAGGAACGGTCAGTCCGGCCCCGCAACGGCGCAGCCCTACCTGGCCGCCTTCAACGCGACCACCGGCGACTGGATCAGCTCGTTCCGTCCGACGTTCAACAACCAGGTCAAGTCGCTGGCGCCCCTTCCCGGCAACAAGCTCGCCGTGGGCGGCGACTTCACCAGCGCCAACGGGGCGGCACGCCGAGGGTTGGTCGTCCTGGACGCGTCGTCGGGCGCACTCGATCCGCTGTGGGACTCCAATCTCGAGAACCGGGCCGGCGGCGGAGGGGCGGTCTCGGTGCGTGGCCTCGACACCAGCGGCTCGCACCTGTACGCGACCGGGATCTTCACCCACTTCGTGCGAGGCGCTGCAGCCACCTACGCTCGCAACGGAGCCCGGCTCTCGCTGTCCACCGGCCGCGCGGACGGCGGGTGGAACCCCAACTTCAACGGAACCGGCACCGGAGTCGACGTCGACGACAACGGCTCACGTGTCTACTTCTCCGGCTACTTCACACAGTCGGGCAGCGTCTCGGCCGACCGTGGCGCCGCCGTCAGCACCGGCGCGACAGCATCGCTCCTCAACTGGCCCATCGTGCACAGCACGTCGGGCGCGAAGTATCAGCAGGCGGTGCGCCAGATCGGTGGACTGGTCTGGCTCGTCGGCTCGCAGCACAACATGTTCGGGTACGACACTGGCACCTTCGCCCTGAAGCACGGGAGCATCACGAGAGCCGGTGGCGACATGCAGGCCCTCGACGGCAACAGCAAGGTCGTCTACGGAGGCTGCCACTGCGGCGACTGGAACTACGCGACCACCCAGTACGACGGCCTCAGTCCGGGGCAGTCGACCGTCACGTGGACCCAGGCCGACAAGATCAGCCTCGTCGGGGCGTGGCGCGCCGACACCGGAGACTTCATCCCCGAGTTCGCGCCGGTGTGGGTGTCACGTGGTGGCTTCGGGGTCTGGTCGCTCAAGGTCGCCTCCAACGGCGTCCTGTGGGCTGGCGGATCCCTGACGTCCGCGGTCAGGGAGAACGGTGCCAACCAGTGGGTTGGCGGGTTCGCTCGGTTCGACGTGCGTCCGCACACCGCTCCGAACGCGCCGACGAACCTGTCGGTTCGCCTGAACGGCGAGTCCGCCGCCGTGGCGTGGAACCAGAGCTCGACATCGGGCGTCACCTACGAGGTCCTGCGCAACGACCGCGTCGTCGCCCTCAGCACGGGAACGTCCGTCAACGTGCCCGACTCCGATGCCGACGACCGATTCTTCGTCCGTGCCACCGACGGCCAGGGCAACAGGTCGGCCTCGACCTCGGTCCAGTCGCCGACGGGTGGCGGTGACGTCACCGTCCTCGCAGCCGGGTCCACCTGGAAGTACCTGTTCGACAACAACGTCACCCTTGCCGACTCGTGGAAGCAGCCGTCGTTCGCCGACGGAAGCTGGAATACCGGCGCTGCTCCGCTCGGCTGGGGCAGCAGTGGGCCGATCGCCACGAACATCGACGTGCCCGCTGGTCAGACACGGGCGATCACGTCGTACCACCGGACCACGTTCAACGTCGCGAATCCGGGCAGCTTCTCGACCTTCGCTCTGTCGACCCGTTCCGACGACGGTCTGGTCGTCTACGTGAACGGCACCGAGGTGCGGCGGGCGAACCTGCCGGCCGGCACGATCACTCGCACTTCCTATGCCACCGCGGCGCCGTCGACCGCGACGGCGATCGCCAATCCGGTGACGGTGAACATCCCCACCAACCTCATCCAGTCGGGATCGAACACGATCGCCGTCGAGGTGCACTCGAACTACCGGGGGACGCCCAACACGAGCCTCGACGTCACCATCGAAGCGCGGCCGTAGGAATCCGTCACGGCACTCGTCGCGGACGAAAGTTCTGCCCGCGACGAGGCCGTCACTCGCTGTTACAGTTCCCGTGTCCGTCGGGTCAATGGAGCAGGAGCAGTCAGTGAGCGATCTCGCGTACCGCCTCAAGGTGTTCCGTCAGATCGGTCTCGCCAAGCCTCAGCTGCCGCACCGCCTGGCGATCGCGGGGTACCAGCTCATGAAGTGGGGACCTGGTTTTCCGGCCGCGATGGCAGCCGGCGCCGCACGGTCCCCGAAGCAGACCGCGATCATCGACGACCTCGGCGAGATCACCTGGGCCGAGCTGCGCGACCAGATCAACCAGCTCACCCACGCCTTGAACGAGCGGGGCGTCGAGACCGGCGACTCCGTGGCCCTGCTGGCCCGCAACCACCGGTACATCGTCATGGCGATGATCGCCATCATGCAGGCCGGCGCCCGGGTGCTGCTCCTCAACACGATGGCCAGCGGCTCCCAGCTCACCGAGCTCGCCACCCGTGAGGGTGCGAAGTTCATCATCCTCGACGAGGAGTTCCTCCCGGTCGCCGAGAAGGTCGACGACGACCAGCTGCTGCTGGCCTGGACCGAGAGCGACGACCACGACATCCCGAGCGTGGCCGACCTCCTCGAGGGCCATTCGACGAAGCAGCCCGCCAAGCCCGAGAAGCCCGGCACCGTCATCATCTTCACGTCCGGCACCACCGGGCTGCCCAAGGGCGCCCAACGGTCCGAGCCGGAGGGCCTCGATCCGCTGGTGGCCTTCTTCGGCGCCATCCCGTACCGCGGGAACTCGACGATCGTGCTGGGTGCTCCGCTCTTCCACTCGTGGGGCCTCATCAACTTCAGCTTCGGCCTGTCGACGGTGCCCACCTACGTCATGCGCCGGAAGTTCAAGGCCGACCAGGTGCTCGAGGACATCGAGAAGTACAAGGCCGAGGCCCTCGTGGTGGTACCGCTGATGATGCAGCGTCTCGTCGACGCCGAGCGGGCGGGCGAGGCCGACGTGTCGTCCCTGAGGATCACCGCGGCGAGCGGGTCGGCGCTCGCCGGTGAGCTCGCCACCAAGTACATGGACACGTTCACCGACTCGGTCTACAACTTCTACGGCGCCACCGAGACCGGGTGGGTCACGATCGCCTCGCCCGAGGACCTGCGGGCCGCCCCTGGCACGGCCGGCCGGCCGCCCTGGCACACCACCGTCCGCATCCTCGCCGACGGCAAAGAGGTCGAGCAGGGTGAGACCGGCACGATCTACGTTGCCAACGACATGCCGTTCGGCGGGTACACCGACGGCAACACCAAGGAGTTCGCCGACGACCTGATGAGCACCGGCGACCTCGGCCACTTCGACGAGGAAGGCCGGCTGTTCGTGTCCGGTCGCGACGACGACATGGTGATCTCCGGGGGAGAGAACGTCTTCCCGCGGGAGCTGGAGGACGTGCTCATCGAGCACGACGAGATCACCGACGTGGTGGTCACGGGAGTCGACGACAAGGACTGGGGCCAGGCCCTGGCGGCGTACATCGTGACGAAGGACGGAGCATCCCTCGAGCACGACGACGTCGTCGCGTTCGCGAAGGAGCGGGTGGCCCGCTATGCGGTTCCCCGGAAGACGATGTTCCTCGACGAGCTGCCCCGCAACCCCACCGGCAAGGTCATGAAGCGCGAGCTTCCCGACTTCGACGACGAGGACTAGCCGGTCTTCATCGATCGATGTCGGTGCCGACATCTGCAGGGTGACGGCCGGATTCGCTTCACCTGCTGTGGCAGGCTGACGGCGTGGACATCGCGTACGCCCCCAAGCCGGACGGGCGTCCTGACCCGGGGGAAGTCGTGTGGACGTGGGTGCCGTATGAGGACGACCCGAGCCAGGGCAAGGACCGGCCGGTGCTGCTGCTCGGACGTGACGGCGACCAGCTCGTCGGCCTGATGCTGACGACGCGGGACCACGACGTCGATCAGGAGCAGGAGGCCCGCGAGGGCCGCTTCTGGATGGACATCGGCCCGGGGCCGTGGGACTCCCAGGGCCGACCCAGCGAGGTTCGCCTCAACCGCTTCATCGCGATCGACCCGGAGACGGTGCGCCGCGAGGGCTCGGTGATCGACGAGGAGCGATTCGAGGCCGTGGCCGCAGCGGTCGCCCCGTACCTGTCATGACCTCCAGGCCCGTGCAGATCGTCCGCGACGTCGACCGGTTCCAGCGACGGCACCCGATCGTCGGCTACCCGCTGGCCGTCATCTACAAGTTCTTCGACGACCAGGGCCCGTTTCTCGCAGCGATCATCTCCTTCTACGCCTTCATCGCGATCTTCCCCCTGCTGCTCATCTCGACGTCGATTCTCGGCTTCTTCCTTCAGGACGATCCGGCCCTTCGCGATCGCCTGCTGGACACCGCGCTGAGCCAGTTCCCCATCGTGGGCGACCAGCTCGGCCGGCCGGAAGGGTTGCAGGGCAGCACGGGCGCGATCATCATCGGCGCGATCGTCGCGACGTACGGCTCGTTGAACCTCGGACAGGCCTCGCAGAACGCGGCGAACGTCACGTGGGCGGTGCCGCGGAACAGTCGGACGAACGCGGTGCTCCAGCGCTTGCGCAGCCTGGTCCTGGTCTCCTTCGCCGGGCTCGGGATCCTCACGCTCGCCGTGGCGTCGTCGGTGCTGGCCAACCCGGATGCGATCGGGATCGATCCCGGAGACCTCAGCTGGGCGATTCGCATCGTCGGCTTCCTGGTGACGTCAGCGATCTTCGTCGGACTCTTCCGGCTGGTGAGCGGCGGGCGCGCCTCGACCCGCTCCGTCCTGCCGGGCGCCTTCACGGTCTCGGTCCTCTGGCAGCTGCTGCAGCTCGTCGGCAACTCGTTCGTCACCAACGTCATCGGTGCTGCGGAGCAGCAGATGAACCAGACGTTCGCCCTCGTGCTCGGGCTCGTGGCGTTCCTCTATCTCACGGGTCTGATGATCGTCATCGGGCTCGAGATCAACGTCGTGCTCAGGCGTCGTCTCTACCCACGCGCCCTGCTCACGCCGTTCACCGACAACGTCTCACCCACCGAAGCCGACCTCAAGGCGTACACCGGGTACGCGAAGTCGCAGCGGCACAAGGGGTTCCAGTCCATCGAGTCGACCTTCGAGAAGCGACCGAAGGATCCGCCCCGGTAGGCTGATGTGGCCGCAAGCCAACGACGATGACGTGAGGAAAACGCCATGCCCACGGGCAAAGTGAAGTGGTACGACGCCGACAAGGGGTTCGGCTTCCTGACCAGGGAAGACGGCGACGACGTCTACGTGCGCTCGGACGCCCTGCCTGAAGGTGTCACGACGCTCAAGGCCGGCGCGCGCGTGGAGTTCGGTATCGCCCAGGGCCGCCGCGGTGACCAGGCGTTGCAGGTGCGGGTGCTCGAACCGGTCGGATCGGTCTCACGCTCCCAGGCCCAGGCGCGCCGCAAGCCGCCCGAGGAGATGGTCGCCATCGTCGAGGACCTCATCCGGCTGCTCGACGGCATGGGCGAGGGCTACCGACACGGACGCCATCCCGACCACAAGGCCGCCAAGCCCGTGGCTCAGCTGCTGCGCGCGCTGGCCGCAGAGCTCGACGGCTGAGGGCTCGACGGCTGAGGGCTCGACGGCTGAGGGCTCGACGGCTGAGGGCTCGACGGCTGAGGCTCAACCCCCGGAGTGCGACGCCGACCAGGCGTCGATCTGCTGGAGCACGCCCAGTCCCTCGAGCGCGTTGCCGGCGACCAGGAACCCGATGATCCCGAGCACCCAGGCGGTGTTCTCGCGACCGTTGCGCAGCATCCAGTCGTTGACGCGCTGCAGCACCGGCTCCACCGTGGCCGCCGCGCCCAGGCGCCCGACGAGCAGCACGACTGCCGGGAGGATCATCACGACGCAGTAGCCGACCAGGACGAGCAGCGTGGGGGCCCACCCGAGGTTCGCCGTGCCGATCAGGCCGATCGCCGCGATGTACGGCACCATCGAGCCCGCCTCGATCAGGGCGGCGGTCAGGGCCAGGGTGATGAGCCCACCGACGGAGCCCTCCTCGCCCACGGCCCGCTCGCGCCACCCCAGGAGGCGCCCCGACTCGCCTGAGCTCTCGCCGCGACCGACGCGAAATGCCACGACGATCAGCGCGATGCCGAGGCCCAGCAGCACGACCTGGAGCGGCGTCGCATCGAGGGCGTCGGCGATCTGGTCGGAGAACCGGACCACGCCTGCCGTCAGCAGCACGCCGAGCAGCAGGTAGAACGTGGCCACCGTGGCGAGGAAGACCAGCACACGGCCGGCTCGCGGCCGGCCGGGTGCCAGCATCAGCCAGATCGGGATGAGCAGGGTGCCGAAGCTCGTGCTGTCGATCAGCGCGAGCACGACCAGTGCGCCGAGGAGTGTGAGGGTCATGCCACCAGCATCTGCCGCCGGACCCGGCCGCACATCGGCCGCGAGGCGAGACTCGAGTCGTACTTTCGGCTGGACTACACTAATTGAATCGTCTACTAGCAGGGAGCCGTGGGGATGAGCTACTCGCTCGCGGACCTGGAGGCCCGCCTCCGGCCGAGCGATCGACTGCCCGTGCTGTTCGTCGGCCACGGCAATCCGATGAATGCGATCTCCGACAACGACTACACCCGTGAGTGGGCCCGAGTCGGAACTGAGATGTTCGGACCGGCGCACCTCGAGCCGCAGGCGATCGTCGTCATCAGCGCGCACTGGCTCACCCGTGGGTCCACGCACATCACCGACGCCCCGCGGAACCCGGTCATCTACGACTTCGGCGGCTTTCCCGACGAGCTCTACCAGGTGGATTACCCGAGCATCGGCGACGCCGAGGTGGCTCGCATCCTCGCGCAACAGCTGGTCGAGTACGAGGCCCAGCTGGACGCGCAATGGGGACTCGACCACGGCACGTGGTCGGTGCTCAAGCACCTCGCACCCGCCCCGGAGATGCCGGTCCTCCAGATCAGCATCGACTACTCGATGCCGCTGCCCCGGCTGTACGAGCTGTACTCACGCCTCAAGGCCCTCCGCGATCGTGGCGTGCTGTTCATCGGCAGCGGCAACATCGTGCACGCGCTCAACCGGGTCAAGTGGAGTGGTGGCGATCCGTGGGACTGGGCCGTGCAGTTCGACGCCGACACCGCCGAGGCCCTGCGCGACCGTCGTAGCGACCTGCTGCTCGACCCGTACGGCACCTGGGCCGAGGCCCGCATCGCCGTCCCCACCGACGACCACTACCGGCCGATGGTCGCCGCGCTCAGCCTGCTCGACGACGGCGAGGACATTCGGTTCTTCAACGACGCCATCGACCTCGGCTCCGTGGGGATGCGGTCGTTCATCACTGTGTGAATCTCGGGTTGGGTGTCGGTGGGTTGATCGCCCGCGCCATCACGAACGTCAGCCAGCCGAGCAGGATGACCGCCGTGACGACCATGCCGAGCGGCGCCGAGACGTCGAGCGTGAACAGGCCGATGCCGATCAGTCCGCCGATCACCCACGAGAGCTGGAGCAGCGTCTCCGAACGGGCGAACATGCTGGTGCGGACCTCCTCGCCGACGTCGCGCTGGATGATCGCGTCGAGGCTGAGCTTGCCCAGGGACTGGCACAGGCCGACCGTGAGGCCGAGCGCGGCTGCGAGCGGCCACTTGAAGTACGCCGCCGAGATGACGAGCACCACGACATCGAGCACCAGCACGGCCAGCACGACCCGCTCGGGCCGTCGTGACTTCGCCCACGAGCCGATGACGATGCCCAGGGTGTTTCCGACGCCGGCCGAGCCGATGACCAGCACCATCAGCACCGTGGCGTTGCCGCCCCAGCCCATGGAGTCGGGTGGCTCGCGCAGGATGAACGCCATGAAGATGGTGAGGAACCCGGTGAGCAGCCGCAGCCCGGCGTTGCTTCGCAGGGCGTTGACGACATCTCGCGAGACGCCGGCACCGTGCCCATGCCGATTGCCGAGGTCGACCTGCTCCTCGCCGGCACTGGAGTCGACGCGCTCGGGGAGCAGGATGGCCAGGATGGTGCCGATGACGAACAGCACCGCGGCGTACCGCAGCGCCCACGGTGCGCCGATCGCGGCAGCACCGACCGCGAGCGGCGCCGAGATCGCGGCCGCTGCCGTGCCGGTGAGCGAGATGCGGGAGTTGGCCTTGACCAGCGTGAACTCCGCCGGCAGGAGGCGGGGGACGGCCGCCGCCCGGGTGACGCCGTACGCCTTCGACGAGATCAGCACACCCAGCGCCGCCAGGTAGAAGGTCGGCGACTCGTCGACCACCGCGCCGGCCAGCACCCAGCAGCAGAAGGCGCGGACGGCGAGCGTCGTGCCGATGGCCCACCGTCGACCACGTCGGAACCGGTCGAGGAAGGGACCGATCAGCGGCGCGACCACGGCGAACGGGAGCATCGTGAGCACGAGGAAGAGGGCGACCTGACTGCTGGCCTGCTCCGTCGGGACCGTGAAGAACAGCGTGCCCGCGAGCGAGACAGCGACAGCGGCGTCGCCCGCGGTGTTGAACGCGTGCAGCTCCAGGAGCCGCGACAGGCCGCTCTCCTTGGCGCCTCCGGAGCTGGTGAAGCGTCGGGCACCCAGGAACGCCGAGGCGCCCCCACGGGCGATCAGTCGGCCGGCGTTCTCGGAGATCCGACGGGCGCCGGCGAACCTGGGCTGCTCATCAGACTCGGGAAACGGGGGAGTCGGGTCCTCTGGCCCGGGGGGTCCGGGCCGCTCGTTCTCCTCCATGACTTCATCCTGCCTCACAGTGGGCGGAACCGATCGCTGACGCCCGACCCGAACCCGGCACTGTCGTAGGCGGAGTCATGGGCGACAATCGGGTCATGACTTCCGACGCGTTGCTGATCTCGGCCGTCGACGTCGCGCGCGACGCCGTGACCGACGCCGCCGACGCCGCAACGGTCGGTGACCACCTGCGATCGGTCGACGACGGTGACGGCCTGGTCGCGCATCATTTCGCGAGCACGCAGTCCGGGTACCGCGGGTGGTACTGGTCGGTCAGCATCTCCCGGGCGCCCGATGCCGAGAAGATCACGGTCAACGAGGTCGTGCTGCTCCCGGGTGACGAGGCGATCGTCGCACCGCCCTGGACGCCGTACAAGGAGCGCATCCAGCCCGGCGACCTCGGTCCCGGCGACGTGCTCCCGCCCGAGGAGGACGACGTACGGCTGGTGCCGGCCTGGTCCGACGGCGACGACATGGACGCCGTCGACCGCGCCTTCGCGCGCGAGGTCGGTCTCGGACGCGAGTGGGTGCTCTCCCTCGAGGGTCGCGACATGGCGGCCCAGCGTTGGCACGACGGCGACCAGGGTCCGCACACCCCGCTCGCCCAGCAGGCGCCCGACAGCTGCGACTCCTGTGCCTTCCTCATCAGCCTGGCCGGGCCGCTCGCCGACACGTTCGGCGTGTGCGCCAACGGCATGGCCAACGACGACGGCAAGGTCGTGGCGTTCACCCACGGGTGCGGAGCCCACTCCGGCGCCAAGCTGAGCCGCTCGGCCGCACCGCAGAAGCTGCCGCCGCCCGTTCACGACACGGTCAGCGTCGACGAGATCGACTCGTTCTGACGAGACCCGTCCGGGTTCCGGTCCGGCTTGAGTCGACCGATATAGTTGCGATGTGCAACATGCTTCCTCCTCCCTGATGACGACCACCGACGAGCCGGAACCGCTCACCCACCGCGAGATCCTCGAGGTGCTCCTCGGCCTGCTCGCCGGCATGTTCACCGCGATCATCAGCAGCACGATCGTGGCGAACGCCCTGCCGACGATCATCGCGGACCTCGACGGCAGCCAGACCCAGTACACCTGGGTCGTCACCGCCTCGCTGCTGGCGATGACCGTGTCCACCCCGGTGTGGGGCAAGCTCGCCGACCTGTTCAGCAAGAAGATGCTCATCCAGATCGCGCTGGTGACGTTCGTGGTCGGATCCGTGCTCGCCGGGCTGTCGCAGAACGTCCCTCAGCTGATCGCGATGCGCGCCGTGCAGGGTCTCGCCATGGGTGGCCTGATCGCGAACGCCCAGGCGATCATCGGCTCGATCATCCCGCCGCGCGAGCGCGGGCGGTACAGCGGCTACATGGGCGCCACGATGGCGGTCGGCACGGTGTCCGGCCCGCTGCTCGGCGGACTCATCGTGGACGCGCCCGGCCTGGGATGGCGCTGGTGCTTCTACGTCTGCGTGCCCCTCGCCGTGATGAGCCTCGTGCTCCTGCAGCGGTACCTGCGCATCGCCACGATCCGTCGCGAGGTCTCGATCGACTACGTGGGCGCTGTGCTCATCACCGTCGCCGCGTCGCTCCCGCTGCTGTGGGTCTCGTTCGCGGGTACGTCGTACCACTGGATCTCCTGGACGTCGGCGCTGTTCTGGGCCGGGACAATCGTGGCCACGGTGCTCCTGGTCTGGGTCGAGGCGCACCACCCGCAGCCGCTCATCCCCCTGGACGTCGTGCGCGACCGCACCACCGCGCTGGCCATCGTCGGCAGCATCTCGGTGGGCATCGCGATGTTCGGTGGCTCGGTGTTCCTCGGGCAGTACTTCCAGGTTGCCGGCGGCCACACGGCCACCGAGGCCGGCCTGCTGGGCATCCCGCTCATGTTCGGGTCACTCATCGGCACGACCGCGTCGGGCATCCTCATCACAAGGTTCGGGCGCTGGAAGCGGTTCCTCGTGCTCGGTTCGTCGCTGCTCGTCCTGGGCCTCGGACTGCTGGCGACGATCGACCACACGACTCCGGAGTGGCACGCCATGGTGTTCATGGGCTTCACCGGCCTGGGCATGGGCATGCTGCTGCAGAACTACGTGCTCGCGGTGCAGAACACCGTCGACGTCACGGAGATCGGTGCAGCGAGCGCGACCGTCTCGTTCTTCCGCTCACTCGGCGGCACCGTGGGTGTCTCGGTGCTGGGCGCGATCCTCGCGGTCCAGGTGCGCGACGACGTCACCTCGAGGCTGGCGGCCATTGGCGTGAAGCCGGAGGGCGGCAAGGTCGGAGGCAACCTGCTCGACGTGAACAGCCTGCCGGGGCCGGTGGCCGAGATCGTGCGTTCGGCCTACGGCGACGCCACCGGGACGATCTTCGCGGTCGCGGCGGCTGTCGCGGTGGTGAGCCTGATCGCGGCGATGCTGGTCCGTGAAGTGCCCTTGCGCACCACAGTACGCATGACGCCGTCCGACGAGGGCGCATGACGCCGTCCGGCGAGGGGCGCATGGCGCCGCCCGAGGACCTCACGGCCGACTAGCGCTCCTTGCGCCGACGGCCCGGCTGCATGCGCAGCGCGTTGCGGCGCCGGCGGCAGTACTCGATGCCGATGAGTCCGAGTCCGAGTCCGGCCAGCGCGGTCCAGATCCACCACGTGCGTCCCTGCTCGTCGAGGGTGCCGAGGAACGGGAGGAGCGCCAGGGCGATGACACCCCAGACGATGGTGCCGACGGTCATGGTGCGGACGCCGTCGACGTCCATGGGCTCGACCTCGGCGACGCGGTGGGTCTTGGTGCCGATCTCGAGCTCGGTGACCTCGGGGCGGCCGAGCTCGTGACGCCGCGCGGCGCGCTCCAGCCGGGTCCGTTCGCGATGACCGAGCTTGCGCTCGATGGTCGCCGGTCCGTCGCCGTCGCGTACCGTCCAGTCCGCGCCATCGGGACTGTCGTCGGTACCGTCCTCGCTCACAGCCCCAGCCTACCCGTCGGTATCGGGACCACTGGGACCTGCTGGCATGCTGAGCGACGATGAACCCCCGCTTCCGACGGTTGTTGATTCCGGGTCTCCTGGTGGCCCTGCTGGTCGTCGTGCTCGTCGCAGCACTCCTCGGCCGGGCCGACGCCGCCGAGCCGGACGAGCCTGTCGACTCGACCCTGGTCTCCCGGATCGCCGACGCGCGCATCACCGAGTCGAGCGGGCTCGCGGTCAGCACCGAGCACGATGACCTCGCGTACACGATCAACGACTCCGGCAACGCGGCGACGGTCTTCGCGATCCGCATCTCCACCGGCAAGGTGGTCGGCACGACGAGCCTGCGGAACGACACCTGGACGTTGCTCGACACCGAGGCCATGGCCCTGCGTGACGGAACACTCTGGGTGGCCGACACCGGCGACAACGTCCAGAGCAGGAGCGACGCGGCGCTCTACGCCTTCGATGAGCCCGGGCCCGGCGACCACGTCGTCGTCCCGAAGCGCTACCCGGTGACGTTCGAGGCCGGACCCCAGAACGTCGAGGCCATCGCGGTGCCCCCCGACTCCGGGCGCATCCTGCTGCTGTCGAAGGTCGCGGCCGGCGGGCTCGTCCACCGGCTACCCGCGAAGCTGCGCGAGAACGCGGCCAACCGCGCCACCCCGACGTCTCGAGTGACGCCGGTGTTCACCACCGACGCCACGTACTCCGACGACGGACGGCGGGTGCTGGTGCGGAACTACCTGGTCGCGCAGGTGCGCGATGCCGAGTCGTGGGACCTGGTTCGCACCGACATCCTTCCGAACCAGCAGCTGGGCGAGACGATCGCGCTCGAGCCGAAGGACCGCTCGTACCTCATCGGCAGCGAGGGAGTGGGCTCGACGCTGCTGCGCATCGCCTTCGATCCCGATGCTGCGACGCCGTCGCCGACTCCCGATGAGACGGCGTCCTCACCGGGTCCGCAGCAGGACGACGAGGTGCTGGTGCCGTTGCGCGCCGTGGGGATCGTCGGGGGAGTCGTCGCCCTGCTCGTGATCGGGATCATGCTGGCCCGTCGCCGTTCTCGCCCGTCGTGAGGTCGGCTTTGCCATGATGGACGCCATGCCTCGCACTCTCAGATCGCTTCTGCTCGCCCTCACGCTCGTCGCCCTGTGCGTCCCGATCGCTGCCGTTGGTGCGGACTCGGACGAGATCAGCCGGCTCAGTGACCCGCGCATCGAGGAGTCGAGCGGCTTGGTCATCAGCCCGGAGCATCAAGACCTCGCGTACACCATCAACGACGGCGACGACGGGATCGTGTTCGCGATCAAGATCTCCACCGGCGACGTGGTCGGCACCACGCGCGTCCGTGGGGGAGAGATCGATGACACCGAGTCGATCGCCATCGACGGCGACGGGAGGATGTGGCTCGCCGACCTCGGGGACAACGACCAGGAACGTGGCGACGCGGCGCTGTACAGGTTTCCCGAGCCGGGCCCGGGCCGGCACTCGGTGAACGCGAATCGGTACCCGGTGAGCTACGAGGGTGGCCCCGCCGACATCGAGACCTTCATGGTGCACCCGAAAACCGGAGAGAAGTTCTTGGCAGTCAGGAACGAGGAGGGGCCCGGAAAGTTGTATTCACTGCCGAAGAAGCTAAGCAAGAACGGCGACAACCGGGCCACCGACCTGAACAAGCCAACGCCATTGGACACGTCGGACGGCACGTTCACGCCGTCAGGTTCGCAGGCCCTGATCCGCACGGGGTTTGCCGTGCACGTCTTCGACCCCGAGACCTGGTCGGAGGTCGAAGAGCTGTCGGTTCCGGAGGTCGAGAACGGCGAGTCCATCGCGATGGAGCCCGACGGGAAGTCGTTCATCATCGGCAGCGAGGGCGAGAACTCGCCGCTCATCCGGGTGGCGTTCGAGTCCGATGAGACGGAGGCGAGCCCGACGCCGACACCCTCGCCCACTCCGGAGACCGCGGACGCTGCTGACGAGGAGTCCGACGACGGCTTCGACATCCCGATCTACTTCGTCGTGGCACTGGTCGCCGTGGGCGCCCTGGCGCTGGTGGCCGTCTGGGCGGCGCGTGGCCGTCGAACGGTGCGGCGGCACTAAACCCCAGCCACGACTCGGTAGTGCAGCAGCAGTGCGCCGGACGGTGATCGATCGACGTCGACCGCCTCCAGCTTCTGGAGCTCGTCGTCACCGAACAGGCGCCGGCCGTGCCCCGCGATGGCCGGCGCGACGACCAGGTGCAGCTCGTCCACGAGGCGCGCCTCCAGGAGCGAGCTCGCCAGCCGGATGCTTCCGTGGATCCCGATGTCTCCGCCGGACTGCTGCTTCAGGTCGGCGACGTACTCGGCGGCAGGAGCGCTCACCTGGGTCGAGTTCTCCCAGGGCGTCGGCAACGGTGTCGAGCTGAACACGTGCTTCGGTGTGGAGTTGATGAAGGTCGCAAAGGGCTCGACATCGGACGTGGGCCAGTAGTCGACCCAGTACTCGTACGTCCCCCGACCCAGGAGCACGTCATCCTGCGTGGCGAGAATCCGCCCCAGGTTGTCGAAGATCGCGTCGTCACTGTCGAAGACCCAGTCGCTGGGCTCCTCCGCGACGCCGTCCAGCGACAGCAGCTGATAGAGGACCACCTTGCGCATGGCTCGGACTCCCGGTGAGTTGGTGACGTTGCCATGATGACTGTCCGACACGTGAGCGACAACGAGATGCCCCTGACGACCCGGCGTGGGTTCTGGCATGCTCCGGGCATGGCCTTCACTCTCGACTCCCACTTCAAGATCAGCGAACGCGATTCCTCCGTCGGCAAGGAGATCCGTGGCGGCGTCGTCACGTTCCTGACGATGGCGTACATCATCGTCCTGAACCCGATCATTCTCGCCGGCGTCGCTGACGCCGACGGGAAGTATCTCGGCGGCGGTTCCACTCCGGGCTCGGGGTTCGCGACCATCGCCGTCGTCACGGCACTGGTCGCCGGAATCCTGACCATCCTCATGGGCGCCATCGCGAACTTCCCGCTCGCGCTAGCGACGGGCCTCGGCCTCAACGCCTTCGTGGCGTACTCGGTCGCCAGCCAGATGACCTGGGCCGACGCCATGGGCCTGGTCGTGCTGGAGGGCCTCATCATCCTGGTGCTGGTGCTCACCGGCTTCCGCAAGATCGTCTTCGAGGCGGTGCCGCGCCAGCTCAAGACGGCCATCGCGGTCGGCATCGGCCTCTTCATCACGTTCATCGGTCTCGTCGACGCGGGATTCGTGCGGACGTCCGGCATCCCGGCGCCGCCAGTCGGCCTCGGCATCGGCGGACAGCTGTCCGGCTGGCCGGTCCTCGTGTTCTGCATCGGCCTGCTCGTGATGATCGCGCTCTACACGCGCGGGGTGCCCGGGGCGATCCTCATCGGTATCGCCATCACGACCGTGCTGGCCGGCATCGTGCAGGCGCTCACGGACACGAAGGGGAGCGGAGGCGACCCGACGTCGAAAGGCTGGAACCTCAACGTTCCGTCATGGCCGGACAACTTCGTGCAGAAGCCCGACTTCTCCCTGATCGGTGACTTCTCGCTGCTCGGTGGCATCGAGCGGGTCGGCATCGTCACCGCCGCCCTGCTCGTCTTCTCGCTCCTGCTCGCCGACTTCTTCGACACCATGGGCACGATGACTGCGATCGGCGCGGAGGCCGACCTCAACGACGAGGAGGGCACGCCCGAGGGCGCGCAACGGATCCTGGTGGTCGACTCCATCGCCGCCGCCGCTGGAGGTGCCGCCGGCATCTCCAGCAACACGTCCTACATCGAGTCGGCGGCCGGAGTCGGCGACGGTGCGCGTACCGGCCTGGCGAGCATCGTCACCGGCGTGCTGTTCCTGCTCTCGACGTTCCTCGCGCCGCTGGTCCAGCACATTCCGAACGAGGCCGCGGTGCCGGCCCTCGTGCTCGTGGGATTCCTGATGATGAGCCAGGTGTCGGAGATCAGCTGGGACGATCCCGAGATCGCGATCCCAGCATTCCTCACGATCGTGCTCATGCCGTTCACCTACTCGATCACGGTGGGCATCGGTGCCGGATTCATCACCTACGTGGTACTCAAGGCGGTCCGGGCCAAGGCTTCGGAGGTGCACGCACTGCTCTGGTTCGTGGCGGCCCTGTTCGTCGTGTACTTCGCCATCGACCCGATCACCCGTTGGCTCACCTGACGCCCCCCGCAGGGGTTCCGGGTCCTGGACGGAGAGCTGGAGCTAGCGTGGCGGCATGCAGATCACGATCGACGGAAAGACACCGCAGGTCGACGACGAGGCATGGGTCGCCCCCAACGCGACGCTCGTCGGCTCGGTGACCATCGGCGCAGGCGCCAGCATCTGGTACGGCGCGGTGGTGCGGGCGGACAACGAGCCAATCACCATCGGGGCCCGCTCCAACGTGCAGGACAACTGCACGTTCCACGTCGACGCCGGCCGACCGGTCAGCCTCGGCGAGGGCGTGTCGGTGGGCCACGGCGCCGTGGTGCACGGTGCGACCATCGGCGACAACGTGCTGGTCGGCATGGGCGCGATCCTGATGAACGGCGCGGTCATCGGCGACGACTCGATGATCGCCGCCGGCGCTCTGGTCACCGAAGGCATGGAGGTGCCGCCCCGCTCACTGGTCGCTGGCGTGCCGGGCAAGGTGAGGCGAGACCTGAGTGACGCCGAGGTCGAGCACCTGCACGAGAACGCGCGCATCTACGAGGCGCACCGCGACCTGCACCGCCGCGGCACCGAGGTCTGATGAAGATCGCCCTCACCGGGGCCCACGGGTTCCTGGGCTGGCACCTGCGTTGTCGCCTCAAGGCGTTGCGTGACGACGTCGACGTGGTGACCGTCGGCCGCGAGGACTTCGACCGCCTGCCGGAGCTCGTCGAGGGCGCGGACGCGATCGTCCATGTCGCCGGCATCAGCCGTGGAACCGATGACGAGCTGTCCACCGGCAACGTCGATCTCGCCCGAGCCGTGATCGAATCGGCGGCAGGCTCCGAGAGACGTCCGCGCATCGTCTTCGCCAACAGCATCCGGGCCGGCGACGGGTCTTCGTACGGCGACGGCAAGGCAGCCGCCCTGCAGGTTCTCACCGACGGCGCCACGACATCCGGCCTGGAGCTCGTCGACGTCGTGCTGCCCAACCTGTTCGGTGAGCACGGCCGCCCGGACCACAACTCGTTCGTCGCCACGTTCTGCCACGAGGTGGCAGCCGGGCGCGTGCCGGACGTCATCCCCCGTGAGGTCGAGCTGCTCCGGGTTCAGGAGGCGGCCCAGACGCTGATCGACGGCCTCGACGGGCCCGGACGCATCGAGCGACCACGCGGAGAGAAGCACCAGGTCGGTGAAGTGCTCGACCTCCTCCGGTCCTTTCACGCCACCTATCGGTACGGAGAGTTCCCCACATTCGAGACACCATTCGAGGCCGACCTGTTCAACGCCTACCGGGCGTCCGCCTTCGACATCAGACCCGCGATCGAGCTCGAGGCGCGCACCGACCCGCGCGGAGCAGGGGGTGAGGCGTCCTACGCGACCACCGCGCCCGGGGTGACCAGCGACGACGTCTTCCATCTCAGGAGGATCGAGCGGTTCGTCGTCGTCGACGGGCAAGCCCGCATCCGGCTGCGCAAGCTGTTCTCCGACGACGTCACGGACATCGACGTCTCCGGGGACGTGCTGGTGGCCGTGGACATACCGACGATGTGGGCACACCAGATCACCAACACCGGCGACTCCGAGCTGCTGACCTTGGTCTGGAAGGACTCGATCTCCGACCCGAGCGATCTGGACACCTATTTCGAGGCTGTCGCCTAGGA
>CAVSDS010000002.1:0-513260 GCA_963726885.1 uncultured Actinomycetota bacterium
TGCGGCGGCGAGGCAAGGGCGATCGATCCGACGCCGGCGACCTGGGCGGGCACGGCATTCATCACGACCGTGCTGACCAGCGGCGCAAGGCCGCCCGGCACGTAGAGCCCGACGCGCGACATCGGCACGATGCGCCGTTCCACGGTTGCGCCGTCGGCGAACTCGGTGACGACGCTGTGCTCGAGCTCGGCCTCGCAGGTGCGACGCAGCCGCGCGATCGACTCCTCGAGACCGGCCCGGACGTCGGCGTCGAGCGCCTTGGCGGCTCAGTCAGCTCGGCCGGGTCGACGCGCAGTGCCGCCGGGCGAACCCGGTCGAACCGCTCGCCGTACTCGAGAACAGCTTCCTCCCCGCGCAGCCGGACGTCCTCGCACAAGGGCGCGACGACCTCGAGGGCATGCTCGACGTCGACCTGGGCGCGTGGCAGCACCCCGTCGTCGCGGCGTAGATCGAGTCGTCGGATCACGGCCGTAGTCTACGGACGCGCCACCGGGCTCCGGTCAGGCGTCGACGGACTCGTCGTCCTGGCTACGGTCGAGCCAAGCCGCCACCAGGAGGCCGAGCAGCACGAACATCGGCCACACGAGGAACGGCGCCACGGCATCGATCTCCAGTGGGGCGGGCAGACGGTCGCCGAGGGACGGGTCCGGGACATCACTCGGGTGGGGCGGTCCGAGTGCGACGCCCACTCGCCACGCGATCACGGCTGCCGCTCCGGCCACGCCCGCGAAGATCGGCACGAGCACCCATCCGAGCTGCCTCAACACGTGCCCTGCTGCCCAGCCCCAGACGAAGCAGAGCGCGGCGCCCAGGAGCACGAACGTGACGACGACCGCGAACTGACCACGTGCCGCATCCTCGGTGAGGACGATGCCCTGCGCAGTGACCTCCCACTCGGAGGGTTCGGCCAGCCACAGCCAGACCAGTCCGCCGGCGGCTCCGAGCACGAGCATGCCCACGCACCAGAGCACCACGCTCGTCAGGCCAGGTCGTTGTGTCACGCGAGGAACTGTCTCATGCCCGGCACAGTCTCATGACAGGCACGGCGTCACGACAGGCAATTCGGCCCCAGCAGCTCCTTGAGGTCGGCGATGAGCGCCGAGGACGGCTTGACCCGCAGCGAGTCGTCGAGCCGCATGATCTTGGTTCCGTCGTTGCCGATCAGCCGAAGATGTACCTCCGTGACCCCGGGGTGGGCGGCGAGCACCTGCTTGAACCCGTTGACGACGTCGCTCGTGCAGCGCGCGACCGGGAGGCTGACGACGACGGGAGCGTCGGCGGCGCCGGTGCTCATCGCCGGCATCGTGACCTCGAGCGCGTTGAGGTCGAGGCCGTCGTCGGTGCGGCGCACCCGCCCCTTGATGACCACGACCGTGTCGGGAACGAGCGCGGGTGCCGCGGTCTGATAGGCGCCGGGGAACACGAGCACGTCGAGCGCGCCCTCGAGGTCCTCGACGGTGACCGTGGCCCAGGTGTCGCCCTTGCGGCTGAGCTTGCGCTGGACGCCGGTGATGAGTCCGCAGATGCGCACCGTGCTGCCGTCGGGCCGCTCGGTGTCGGTGACCAGCTGACCGATCGTGCAGTCGCTGCTGGCGCGGAGCACGTGCTCGAGCCCGAGCAGCGGGTGGTCGGAGACATAGAGGCCGAGCATGTCCCGCTCGAACGCCAGCAGCTGGGTCTTCTCCCACTCGGGCATGGTCGGCACCGTGACCGAGACGCCGGTGAGGCCGTCGTCCATGCCGCCGAACAGCGAGTCCTGGCCGATCGCGGCGTTGCGCTTGAGGTCGATGTACACGTCGACGGCGTCCTCGGCGATGGTGGTGAGCGCGCGGCGCTGGTGGCCGAGCGAGTCGAACGCACCCGCCTTGATGAGCGAGTCGAGCACGCGCTTGTTGCAGACGTGGATGGGCACCTTCTCGAGGAAGTCGGTGAAGTCCGTGTACGGGCCACCCTCCTCGCGTCCGGCCACGATGCCGGCCACCACGTTGTCGCCGACGTTGCGGATGGCCGACAGGCCGAACCTGATGTCGTCGCCGACGGACGTGAAGTTGGACGACGACTCGTTGACGTCGGGTGGCAGCACCTGGATGCCGAGCCGGCGGCACTCGTTGAGGTAGATGGCGGACTTGTCCTTGTCGCCCTTGACGCTCGTGAGCAGCGCCGCCATGAACTCGGCCGGGTAGTTGGCCTTGAGGTACGCCGTCCAGTAGGACAGCACGCCGTACGACGCCGAGTGCGCCTTGTTGAAGGCGTAGTCGGCGAACGGGACGAGGATGTCCCAGAGCGCCTTGGTGGCCGGGGCGGAGTGGCCGTGTGCCGCCATGCCCTCGGAGAACGGCACGTACTCCTTCTGCAGGATCTCGGCCTTCTTCTTGCCCATGGCCCGCCGCAGGTTGTCGGCCTGTCCGAGCGTGAACCCGGCCAGCTCCTGGGCGATCTGCATCACCTGCTCCTGGTAGACGATCAGGCCGTAGGTGGTGCCCAGGATCTTCTCCAGCGGGCCGGCGAGCTCGGGATGGATCGGCTTGATCTCCTGCTTGCCGGTCTTGCGCTTGGCGTAGTTGGTGTGGCTGTCGGCGCCCATCGGGCCGGGCCGGTAGAGCGCGATGACCGCGGAGATGTCCTCGAAGTTGTCGGGCTGCATGGCACGCAGCAGCTGACGCATCGGCCCGCCGTCGAGCTGGAAGACGCCGAGCGTGTCGCCGCGGCCGAGCAGGGCGTAGGTGGCCGGGTCGTCGAAGGAGAGGTCCTCGAGCACGAGGTCGACGTCGCGGTTGGCCTTGATGTTGTCGACGGCGTCGTCGAGCACCGTGAGGTTGCGCAGGCCCAGGAAGTCCATCTTGACCAGCCCGAGCGCCTCGCACATCGGGTAGTCGAACTGGGTGATGATCGCGCCGTCCTGCTCGCGCTTCATGATCGGCACGATGTCGATCAACGGCTCGCTGCTCATGATGACGCCGGCGGCGTGCACGCCCCACTGGCGGATCTGGCCTTCGAGGCCGACGGCGGTGTCGTAGATCTTGCGGACCTCGGCGTCGCCCTCGTGCAGCTCGCGGAAGTCCTTGCCGTCGCTGTAGCGCTTGTGGCCGGTGTCGAAGAGCTCCTTGAGCGACACGCCCTTGCCCATGACGTCGGCGGGCAGCGCCTTGGTGATGCGCTCCCCCATCGAGAACGGGTAGTCGAGCACGCGGTTGGCGTCCTTGATGGCCGCCTTGGACTTGAGCCGCCCGAACGTGGCGATCATCGAGACGCGGTCGGAGCCGTACTTGTCGCTGACGTAGCGGATGACCTCACCGCGGCGACGCTCGTCGAAGTCGATGTCGAAGTCGGGCATGGACGGGCGCTCGGGGTTGAGGAACCGCTCGAAGATCAGGCCGTGCTGCAGCGGGCAGAGGTCGGTGATGCGCAGCGCGTAGGCCGCGATGGAGCCGGCGCCGGAACCGCGTCCCGGGCCGACCCGGATGCCGTGGTCCTTGGCCCAGTTGATGAAGTCGGCGACCACCAGGTAGTAGCCGCAGTAGCCCTTGTCGCGGATGACCTCCAGCTCCATCTCGGTGCGCGCCCGCACCTCGTCGGAGGGGGTCGTGCCGTAGCGCCCTTCGATGCCCCGCCAGACCTCCTCGACGAACCAGGACTCCTCGGTGTGGCCGGCCGGGACGTCGGCGCGAGCCATGAAGCCGCCGTTGGACTCGGTGAACTCGGCCTGGCACCGCTCGGCGATGAGCAGGGTGTTGTCGCACGCCTCCTTGAGGTCGTGCTTGTCCTCCCACAGCGAGCGCATCTCCTCGGCGGACTTGATGTAGTAGCCGTCGCCCTCGAACTTCATGCGCTTCGGGTCGGAGATGGTGGTGCCGAGGCCGACGCAGAGCAGCGCGTCGTGGGCCTCGCGGTCGTTCGCGTGGACGTAGTGCGAGTCGTTGGTGGCGATGACGGGGAGGTCGAGGTCCTTGCGGAGCTGGAGCAGGCCGTCGCGCACCCGGGTCTCGATGTCGAGGCCGTGGTCCATCAGCTCGAGGAAGAAGTTCTCCTTGCCGAAGATGTCCTGGAACTCCGCGGCGGACGCCCTGGCCTTCTCGTAGTTGCCGATGCGCAGCCAGGTCTGGATCTCGCCGGACGGGCAGCCGGTGGTGCCGATGAGCCCCTTGGAGTACTCGTGCAGCAGCTCCCGGTCGGCGCGCGGCTTGTAGTAGTAGCCCTCGAGGCTGGAGCGCGACGACAACCGGAACAGGTTGTGCATGCCCTCGGTCGACTCCGCGAGCAGCGTCATGTGCGTGAAGGCGCCGCCACCGGCCACGTCGTCCTCTCCGCCCTTGTTCCACTGCACCCGCTTCTTCTCGCTGCGGTGCGTGTCGGGCGTGAGGTAGGCCTCCATGCCGATGATCGGCTTGACTCCCGCTTCGCGTGCCTGGGAGTAGAAGCCGAAGGCGCCGTGGACGTTGCCGTGGTCGGTCATCGCGATGGCCGGCATGCCCAGCTCGGCGGTGCGTTCGAACAGCGGACCGAGGAGCGCGGCGCCGTCGAGCATCGAGTATTCGGTGTGCACGTGCAGGTGCACGAAGGACGAATCGCTCGACACGACGGAGGGCCTCCTCAGGAGATCGGGGGGAAGAACTTCAGACTAATCGAGCGTCCTGACGACATGGTGGAGACGCGCGGTACCCACGAACCGTCTGATGCCCTCAGGCTTGCTGGTACCGTGCGACGGCAGGTCCTCGGCAGCGGCCAGGTTGACGACGTGGTGGCCGGCTTCGCGCAAGGCCTGCTCGGTGTACGTCACGACGTGCACGTTCTTGCAGAACGCGCGCACCGTGAGCCCTGACGAGTGGCGCGCGCTCCCACCGGTGGGGAGCACGTGGTTGGAGCCCGCGACGTAGTCGCCGAGCGAGACGGGTGTGTGTGGGCCGACGAAGATCGCACCCGCGTTGACGATGCGAGCCGCGACTCCGGCTGCATCGGCGGTGTGGATCTCGAGGTGCTCGGCGGCGTAGTCGTTGGCGACGTCGACGGCCTGGTCGATGTCGCGCACGAGCACGATCGCCGACTGTTGGCCGTCCAGCGCCATCCGGATGCGCTCGGCGTGCTTCGCGGCAGGGGCCTGGCGGTCGAGCTCGGTGGACACGGCGCCGGCGAGCGCCTCGCTGTCGGTGATCAGCACGCTGGCGGCCATCGGGTCGTGCTCGGCCTGGCTGATCAGGTCGGCGGCCACGAAGACGGGGTCGGCGGTCTTGTCGGCGATGATGGCGATCTCGGTGGGCCCGGCCTCGCTGTCGATCGCCACCGTGCCCTGCAGGTATCGCTTGGCGGCCGCGACGTAGATGTTGCCGGGCCCGGTGACGAGGTCGACGGGCGCGACTGAGCCACCGGTGGACGTCGTTCCGTACGCCAGCATCGCCAGCGCCTGGGCGCCGCCGGCGGCGTACACCTCGTCGATGCCGAGGATCGCGCAGGCGGCCAGGATCGTCTGGTTCGGCAGGCCGTTGGCATCAGACTGAGGAGGCGAGGCAAGGGCGATCGACCCGACCCCGGCGACCTGGGCGGGCACGGCATTCATCACGACCGTGCTGACCAGCGGTGCAAGGCCGCCCGGCACGTACAGCCCGACGCGCGACATCGGCACGATGCGCCGTTCCACGGTCGCGCCGTCGGCGATCTGGGTGACGACGGTCCGCTCGAGCTCGGCCTCGCAGGAGCGACGCAGTCGCGCGATCGACTCCAGGAGGCCGGCTCGGACGTCGGCGTCGAGGGCATGGTCGGCTCGGGTCAGCTCGGCCGGGTCGACACGCAGCTGCGCCGGGCGAACCCGGTCGAACCGTTCGCCGTACTCGAGAACGGCTTCCTCTCCGCGCAGCCGGACGTCCTCGCACAAGGGCGCGACGACCTCGAGGGCGTGCTCGACGTCGACGTGAGCGCGTGGCAGCACCCCGTCGTCGCGGCGTAGATCGAGTCGTCGGATCACGGCCGTAGTCTACGGACGCGCCACCGGGCTCCGGTCAGGCGTCGACGTAGTCGTCGTCCTGGCTGCGGTCGAGCCAAGCCGCCACCAGGAGGCCGAGCAGCACGAACATCGGCCACACGAGGAACGGCGCCACGGCATCGATCTCCAGCGGGGCGGGCAATCGGTCGCCGAGTGACGGGTCGACCACGTCACTCGGGTGCGGCGGTCCGAGTGCGACGCCCACCCGCCACGCGATCACGGCTGCGGCGCCGGCCACGCCCGCGAAGATCGGCACGAGCACCCACCCGAGCTGCCGCAAAGCGTGCCCTGCTGCCCAGCCCCAGACGAAGCAGAGGGCGGCACCCAGGATCACGAACGTGACGACGACCGCGAACTGACCTCGTGCTGCGTCCTCGGTGAGGACGATGCCCTGCGCGGTGACCTCCCACTCGGCCGGTTCGGCCAGCCACAGCCAGACGACTCCGCCGGCGGCTCCGAGCACGAGCATGCCCGCGCACCAGAGCACGAGGTGCTTCACGCCGGGTCGTTGTGTCACGCGAGGAACTGTCTCATGCCGGGCACCGACTCATGACAGGCACAGCCTCAAGACAGGCAATTCGGCCCCAGCAGCTCCTTGAGGTCGGCGATGAGCGCCGAGGAGGGCTTGACCCGTAGCGAGTCGTCGAGACGCATGACCTTGGTGCCGTCGTTGCCGACCAGCCTCAGGTGCACCTCCGTGACTCCGGGGTGGGCAGCGAGCACCTGCTTGAACCCGTTGACGACGTCGCTCGTGCAGCGCGCGACCGGCAGGCTGACGACGACCGGAGCGTCGGCGGCGCCCGTGCTCATCGCCGGCATCGTGACCTCGAGCGCGTTGATGTCGAGGCCGTCGTCGGTGCGGCGCACCCGCCCCTTGATGACCACCACGGTGTCGGGCACGAGCGCCGGTGCGGCGAGCTGGTAGGCGCCGGGGAACACGAGCACGTCGAGCGCACCCTCGAGGTCCTCGACGGTGACCGTGGCCCAGGTGTCGCCCTTGCGGCTGAGCTTGCGCTGCACGCCGGTGATGAGTCCGCAGATGCGCACCGTGCTGCCGTCGGGTCGCTCGGTGTCGGTGACCAGCTGGCCGATGGTGCAGTCGCTGCTGGCACGGAGCACGTGCTCGAGGCCGAGCAACGGGTGGTCGGAGACGTAGAGGCCGAGCATGTCGCGCTCGAACGCCAGCAGCTGGGTCTTCTCCCACTCGGGCATGGTCGGCACCGTGACCGACACGCCGGTGAGCCCGTCGTCCATGCCGCCGAACAGCGAGTCCTGGCCAATCGCGGCGTTGCGCTTGAGATCGATGTACACGTCGACGGCGTCCTCGGCGATGGTGGTGAGGGCGCGTCGCTGGTGGCCGAGCGAGTCGAAAGCACCGGCCTTGATGAGCGAGTCGAGCACGCGCTTGTTGCAGACGTGGATGGGCACCTTCTCGAGGAAGTCGGTGAAGTCGGTGTACGGGCCGCCTTCCTCGCGTCCGGCCACGATGCCGGCCACCACGTTGTCGCCGACATTCCGGATGGCCGACAGGCCGAACCGGATGTCGTCGCCAACGGACGTGAAGTTGGACGACGACTCGTTGACGTCGGGCGGCAGCACCTGGATGCCGAGCCGTCGGCACTCGTTGAGGTAGATGGCGGACTTGTCCTTGTCGCCCTTGACGCTGGTGAGCAGCGCCGCCATGAACTCGGCCGGGTAGTTGGCCTTGAGGTAGGCCGTCCAGTACGACAGCACGCCGTACGACGCCGAGTGCGCCTTGTTGAAGGCGTAGTCGGCGAACGGGACGAGGATGTCCCAGAGCGCCTTGGTGGCCGGGGCGGAGTGGCCGTGCGCCGCCATGCCCTCGGAGAACGGCACGTACTCCTTCTGCAGGATCTCGGCCTTCTTCTTGCCCATGGCCCGCCGCAGGTTGTCGGCCTGTCCGAGCGTGAACCCGGCGAGTTCCTGGGCGATCTGCATCACCTGCTCCTGGTAGACGATCAGGCCGTAGGTGGTGCCCAGGATCTTCTCCAGCGGCCCCGCGAGCTCGGGATGGATCGGCGTGATCTCCTGCTTGCCGGTCTTGCGCTTGGCGTAGTTGGTGTGGCTGTCGGCACCCATCGGGCCGGGCCGGTAGAGCGCGATGACCGCGGAGATGTCCTCGAAGTTGTCGGGCTGCATGGCACGCAGCAGCTGACGCATCGGACCACCGTCGAGCTGGAAGACGCCGAGCGTGTCGCCGCGGCCGAGGAGGGCGTAGGTGGCCGGGTCGTCGAAGGAGAGGTCCTCGAGCACGAGGTCGACGTTGCGATTGGCCTTGATGTTGTCGACGGCGTCGTCGAGCACCGTGAGGTTGCGCAGGCCCAGGAAGTCCATCTTGACCAGCCCGAGTGCTTCGCACATCGGGTAGTCGAACTGGGTGATGATGGCGCCGTCCTGCTCGCGCTTCATGATCGGCACGATGTCGAGCAACGGCTCGCTGCTCATGATGACGCCGGCGGCGTGCACGCCCCACTGGCGGATCTGGCCTTCGAGGCCGACGGCGGTGTCGTAGATCTTGCGGACCTCGGCGTCGCCCTCGTGCAGCTCGCGGAAGTCCTTGCCGTCGCTGTAGCGCTTGTGGCTGGTGTCGAAGAGCTCCTTGAGCGAGACGCCCTTGCCCATGACATCGGCGGGCAGCGCCTTGGTGATGCGCTCCCCCATCGAGAACGGGTAGTCGAGCACGCGGTTGGCGTCCTTGATGGCCGCCTTGGACTTGAGCCGCCCGAACGTGGCGATCATCGAGACGCGGTCGGAGCCGTACTTGTCGCTGACGTAGCGGATGACCTCGCCGCGGCGACGCTCGTCGAAGTCGATGTCGAAGTCGGGCATGGACGGGCGCTCGGGGTTGAGGAACCGCTCGAAGATCAGGCCGTGCTGCAACGGGCAGAGGTCGGTGATGCGCAGCGCGTAGGCCGCGATGGAGCCGGCGCCGGAACCGCGTCCCGGGCCGACCCGGATGCCGTGGTCCTTGGCCCAGTTGATGAAGTCGGCGACCACCAGGTAGTAGCCGCAGTAGCCCTTGTCGCGGATGACCTCCAGCTCCATCTCGGTGCGCGCCCGCACCTCGTCGGACGGGGTCGCGCCGTAGCGTCCTTCGATGCCCCGCCAGACCTCCTCGACGAACCAGGACTCCTCGGTGTGCCCGGCTGGTACGTCGGCGCGGGCCATGTAGCCGCCGTTGGACTCAGTGAATTCGGCCTGGCAGCGCTCGGCGATCAGCAGCGTGTTGTCGCACGCCTCCTTGAGGTCGTGCTTGTCCTCCCACAGCGAGCGCATCTCCTCGGCGGACTTGATGTAGTAACCGTCGCCCTCGAACTTCATGCGCTTCGGGTCGGAGATGGTGGTGCCGAGGCCGACGCACAGCAGCGCGTCGTGGGCCTCGCGGTCGTTGGCATGGACGTAGTGCGAGTCGTTGGTGGCGATGACCGGGAGGTCGAGGTCCTTGCGGAGCTGGAGCAGCCCGTCGCGGACGCGGGTCTCGATGTCGAGGCCGTGGTCCATCAGCTCGAGGAAGAAGTTCTCCTTGCCGAAGATGTCCTGGAACTCCGCGGCGGACGCCCGTGCCTTGTCGTAGTTGCCGATGCGCAGCCAGGTCTGGATCTCGCCGGACGGGCAGCCGGTGGTGCCGATGAGTCCCTTGGAGTACTCGTGCAGGAGCTCGCGATCGGCGCGCGGCTTGTAGTAGTAGCCCTCGAGGCTGGAGCGCGACGACAGCCGGAACAGGTTGTGCATGCCCTCGGTCGACTCCGCGAGGAGCGTCATGTGCGTGAAGGCACCGCCACCGGCGACGTCGTCCTCGCCGCCCTTGTTCCACTGGACTCGCTTCTTCTCGCTGCGATGCGTGTCGGGCGTGAGATAGGCCTCCATGCCGATGATCGGCTTGACCCCCGCCTCGCGCGCCTGGGCGTAGAACCCGAAGGCGCCATGGACGTTGCCGTGGTCGGTCATCGCGATGGCCGGCATGCCCAGCTCGGCGGTGCGTTCGAACAGCGGACCGAGGAGCGCGGCGCCGTCGAGCATCGAGTATTCGGTGTGCACGTGCAGGTGCACGAAGGACGAATCGCTCGACACGACGGAGGGCCTCCTCAGGAGATCGGGGGGAAGAACTTCAGACTAATCGAGCGTCCTGACGACATGGCGGAGACGCGCTGCGGACTCATCCCTTCGGTTCGGGAAAGGTGAAGACACCGATGTCGAAACGGTCGCCCTCGGGCTCCTTGACGCCTTTGTTGAAGGAGGCGAACTCGAACTCCCAGCGCTCGAAGTTGCGGGTGAGCACCACGCCGTCGTCGAACAACGTGAGGCCCGGCATCACCTGGAAACCGTTGCGGTACTTCTTGGGCACCGCCCATCGACCCGCCAGCTTGCCGGTGCGGGCGTCGACGGCGATGACCTCGGCGGCCGCGCGGTTCGACAGCGTCGCGACGAGGTGCCGACCGTCCGGCGTGACGGCGCTCGGACGGACCCACAGGTCGTCGAACTCGTCGGCCTGATCCATCGAGAGCTTGGTGTAGTCGAGCAACCACTTCAGCTCGTCATCGGCCAGGGAGTACCTGGCCAGGCCGTTGACCTGCGGGAAGACGACGTCGCCGTTGCCCAGGCCGAGGGTGTCGGAGCCGAGAAGGGCACCGTACGACAGGTCGAACTCGCCCTTCGGCGTCGGACCCTCGCTGTTCTTCTCGTCCTCGCCGCGGCCGACGACGTCTCCGGTCTTCGGGTCGAGCTGCACCATGTAGTAGCGATCGCTCGTCTCCTCGTAGGCCCACAGGCTGTCGCCCTGCACGAGCGATACGACGCAGTCCTCCTTGGCGTCCGGGAACAGCTCGGCGTGCGGCTTGGACCAGGCCGGCTTGAACGACGGCAGCTCATAGGCGTCGACCTGGCATCCGTCCTTGCCGTCGCTTCGCGATCTCGAGCCGACGAGGAGTGGCGCATCCGGCGTGCGGATGAGCCGGAAGTAGCGGTCGGACTCGAGACTCTCCACGTACGTCGGTGTTCCCTTGCGCATCCGATACACCTCACCGTGAAAGGCGATGAGGTAGTCGGCCGTGCCCACGGTGATCACGTCGTTGACGCTTCCGGCAGTCCGGCCGTCGGGAGCGACGATGTCGATCAGGTCGACGGTCTTGAGCACCTTGCCGTCCGAGACGCGCACGGTCGCCACACCGTCGCAGTAGCCGCCGTCACCGAAGACGACCGTGATCTGCTTGACCTTGCGGGTCTCCGGACGCGAGACGTAGCAGACCGTGCCGGTGCCGAGATCGATCTTCGCCGACCAGGCCTGCTCGCCCGTCTTGATGTCGTAGCCGGAGACGTTGTCGACCGAGTAGCCCACCACGAGCTTCTCGGTGACGATGGCCCCGGAGCGACGTTCCACCTGAGCGGTGTCGAGCTCACCGATGGACTCCTCGAGCTCGTCGGTGGACGCCAGCAGCACGCGCGGCACGAGTGCGGGTCCGGTGGCTCGCCCCGTGGTGGCCGGAGATGCGCCCAGAGGCAGGCTCCCCTCCTGCGCGTCATCGTCACCGCCGGTGCACGCTGTGAGGAGGAGGCAGCAGGTGAGCGTCATCGTCGCGAGCCGCGTCATGCGTCGAGCCACCGCTGCGTGCGCGCCAACAGGTCCTGCTCGCTGGTGCCGAGCTTCTTGGCCCCGGCCGCACGATCCTCGGCGGAGTAGAACGCCGAAGCCGTCTCGAACACGGCGTCCCGTCCTTTCGTGCGGGCGAGGTACTCGTAGACGGCAGCCGAGCATGCGTAGTTGATGGACCGCTGGGCCTCGGAGATGCCGTGGAAGGCCTCGTAGTCCTTGAGCGCGATCGTCTGGAACCCGCGGAATCCCGATCGGATGCGGGCACCGTCACGGGCCATCAGCCGGCCGCTTCCCGGTCGGCTGTCCCCCCATGCCGCGAGTCCCTCGACGACCCAGGTCGGCGTCCCGCCGTGTGCGCCCCACTGGTTGGCGAGCACGTGGATGCCCTCGTGGCAGGCCACGTCCTCGAAGTCGTCGCGGCCGAACGCCGACTGGTGCAGGCCAACGCGACCCGTGGCCAGCGGGAGCTCCTTGACGGGGGCCGACTTCTTCTGACCGGTGGCGAGCTCGGCCGGGTCGAGGAAGTCGTGAGCGTAGGCATGGGCGTCTGCTTCGACCAGCCCCGTACCGCCCCAGAGCTCGCCGTCGACCTTCGGCCAGGTCAGGCCGTAGAAGATCTTGTCGACGCCCTGGGGCCGCGGCATGATGCCGAAGGCCCGCGCGGCGCCTGCCTCGATCCGCTTCGCGTACGCCTTCGCACGACCGGCGTCCTGCAGGCGGAACACGATCCACGCGTGCGCCGTCTCGATGGCATCGACCTCGGCGACGTCCCAGATGGAGGGATCGAAGTACTGCTCGACCGTCCCGACGTTGAGGATCTCCAGCGGAGCCTTCGTGGACTTCTTGCGGAAGTCGGTGTTGAAGCTCTCCACCACCTGCTGTCCGTCGCAGCCCTTCACGCGGTGGGCGAAGACGAGGGAGCCGCTGTACTCGACGAGTCCACCCGAGGCGTTGCGAGTGCGCCCGGACGGCACGCCCACGTACCACTCGCCGTCGACGAAGCCGAGCCGATCGAAGTTGGCGAAGCGTCGCTCCCAGCGCGCACGGAAGTCCTGGGAAAGGTTCTCGTCACCGACCAGCTTCATCAGGACGTCGACGTCGCCAGTCTCGAGCGTCTTGGCCAGCTTGTCGCGCAGCACCACCGTGTCCTCGGGGGTGATGATGTTGCCCTTCTCGGCCTGCACGATGACCGGGCCGTCCGAGTCCTTCGCGTCTCCGGAGCTGCAGCCCGCGAGCACGACCGAGCCGGCCGCGCCGAGCAGGAGTGTGCGTCGGTCGACGTGCGTCATGGTTGCTCTCCCCACCCGGTCCCAAGATCGTGACGACCCTAGCCCGCATCGCCGCGACCGGCGCCGAGGGATCAGGCTTGCTGGTAGGTGCTGAGGAACGTGCCGAGACGCTGGATGGCCTCGGCGAGGTCGCGCGCCCACGGCAGCGTGACGATGCGCAGGTGGTCCGGGTCGGGCCAGTTGAAGCCCGTGCCCTGGGTGAGCAGGATCTTCTCACTGAGCAGCAGGTCGAGCACGAGCTGCTGGTCGTCCTTGATCGGGTAGACCTCCGGGTCGAGCCGCGGGAACACGTACAGCGCGCCCTTCGGCTCGACGACGCTGACGCCGGGGATCTTGCGCAGCTCGGCCACAGCGGTGTCGCGCTGCTCGCGCAGGCGACCGCCGGGCAGGATCAGCTCCTTGATGCTCTGGTAGCCGCCGAGCGCCACCTGGATGGCGTTCTGGGCCGGCACGTTGGGACACAGCCGCATCGACGCCAGCAGCGTGATGCCTTCGAGGTAGTCGCGCGCGTTCTCCAGCGGGCCGGTGACGACGAGCCATCCGGCGCGGTAGCCGCAGACCCGGTAGGCCTTGGACAGGCCGTTGAACGTCAGCGTCAGCACGTCCTCGGCGACGCTCGCGAGCGGGATGTGGACGGCGTCGTCGTAGAGCACCTTGTCGTAGATCTCGTCGGCCATCAGCACGAGGTCGTGACGCCGCGCGAGGTCGGCGATGCCGACGAGGGTCTCGCGTGAGTAGACGGCGCCGGTGGGGTTGTTCGGGTTGATGACGACGATCACCCTCGTGCGGTCGGTGATCTTCGACTCCAGGTCCTCGAGGTCCGGGTTCCAGTCGTTCGCCTCGTCGCAGCGGTAGTGCACGGGCACGCCGCCGGCGAGGTTGGTGACGGCCGTCCACAGCGGGTAGTCGGGGATCGGGATGAGCACTTCGTCGCCGTTGTCGAGCAGCGCCTGCAGCGCGAGCGAGATGAGCTCGGAGACCCCGTTGCCCAGCCACACGTCGTCGATCTCGATCGAGGGGAAGCCGTCCTGCAGCTGGTAGTGGTGCACGACGGCACGGCGCGCGGACTGGATGCCGCGCGAGTCGGAGTAGCCCTGCGCGGTCGGCAGGCCGGCGATGACGTCCTGCAGGATCTCCGCCGGTGCGTCGAACCCGAACGGCGCCGGGTTGCCGATGTTCAGCTTGAGGATGCGGTGACCCTCGGCCTCCAGGGCGGCCGCGCGCGCACTGACGGGTCCGCGGATGTCGTAGAGGACATCCCGCAGCTTTTCGGACTGGCGCAACGGCGTGGACATGCTCACATTCTCCCAGACCGGCTCAGCGACCGAGCGACTCCACGGTCTCGGCCGACGGGAGGGCGGCGAGCACGGAGCCCGGGAGCAGGAGCTTGGAGCGGCGGACGCCTGAGCCGATGACCAGCACGGGAGCGGCCGCGACGTCCGCATCGACGAGGATCCGCCAGTCGTCGGGGAGCCCGATCGGGGTGATGCCGCCGTACTCCATGCCAGTTCGGTCGACCGCGTCGTCACGTGCGAGGAACGTGGCCTTGCGGACGTCGAGGCGCTTCCGCACGACGTTGTTGACGTCGGCACGCGTCGAGGCCAGCACCATGCACGCCGCCACCTTCTCGGTGCCCTCACGCTTGCCGGCGACGACCACGCAGTTGGCCAGGGTCTCGGGCGGGAGGTCGTACGCCTCCTGGTTGGCGGCGGTGTCGGAGAGCTCGGGATCGATCTCGACGACCCCGACGACGTCGAGCAGGCCGAGCCGCTCCAGGGCCGCCACCGTGGGCGTCCCGACGAGATCGGGTGCGGACGCCACCGGCACCGACGTGAGCCGCCCGACGCTGAAGACGCCCATCAGTCGAGGTCCCGGACCGTGTCGAGTGCGTGCTGGAGGTCGTCGGGATACGGGGACGCGAACTCCACCCGGTCGCCGGTGCGCGGATGGTCGAAGCCCAGGCCCACCGCGTGCAGCCACTGGCGCTCCAGGCCCAGCCGCTCGGCCAGCGTCGGGTCGGCGCCGTACTGGAGGTCGCCGACGCACGGGTGCTTGAGGGCGCTCATGTGGACGCGGATCTGGTGGGTCCGGCCGCTCTCGAGCTTGATCGTGAGCAGGCTGGCGAACCGGTGCGCCTCGAGCGTGTCGTAGTGCGTGATGCTCGCCCGCCCGTCGGACCGCACCGTGAACTTGAAGTCGTGCTTGGGGTGGCGCGCGATCGGCGCGTCGATGGTGCCGGTGTGCGGATCGGGATGGCCCTGCACGAGCGCGTGGTACGTCTTGTCGACCGAGCGGGTGCGGAACGCCTGCTTGAGCACGGTGTACGCGTGCTCGGACTTGGCGACGGTCATCAGGCCGCTGGTGCCGACGTCGAGTCGTTGCACGATCCCTTGACGCTCGGGGGCGCCGGACGTGGAGATCCGCACGCCGGCTCCGGCCAGGTGCCCGACGACGGTGGGTCCGCTCCACCCGACTCCCGGGTGCGCGGCGACACCGACCGGCTTGTCGACGACCACGATGTCGTCGTCCTGGAACACGATGTCCATCCCCTCGACCTGCTCGGCCACCACAGTCGCGGTGCGGGGTGCAGGGATGGACGCCTCGAGGATGGCGCCGGGCACGACCCGCTCGGACTTCTGCGGCGGATGCCCGTCGAGCGTCACCATGCCGTCGGCGACCAGCTCACTCGCCCGTGTGCGCGAGAGCCCGAGCAGCCGCGCCAGGGCGACGTCGACGCGCTCGCCGGCCAGCCCCTCCGGGACCGTCAACACCTTGTGGTCGAGGGGCTCGCTCACCGTGATTCCCGTGAGCCGTCCAGGGACACTCCGCGCCACGTGCGCAGGATGATCGTGATGGCCGCGAACGTCAGCGAGATGTCGGCGATGTTGAACACCGGCCAGTGGGTCAGGTGGAAGAAGTCGACGACGTGGCCGCGCAGCGGCGCCGGCTCACGCAGGATGCGGTCGGTCACGTTCCCCAGTGCACCACCCAGCAGGAGCCCGAGTCCCAGCGCCCACCCGCGGTCGCGGAGCTTCGTCGCGAGACGCAGCACGACGACGACCACGCCGAGCGCCACGATGCTGAGGGCCACCGTGTACCCGGTGCCGGTGCTGAAGGCGGCCCCGGCGTTGCGCGTGAGCGTCAACCAGAAGACGTTCGGGATGACGGTGACCGACTCACCGTTGTCCAGCCACGCGACCGCAGCGCTCTTCGTGAGCTGGTCGAGCATCCAGACGGAGACGGCGGTGATACCGAAGAGACGGACCACCGCCCCGGAGGTGCGGGCCGGTCCGGGCACCGCGTCGTCGGGTTGGGGACTCAGCGACGCTCCTCGCGCTGCTTGCACGTCATGCAGAGCGTCGCGCGGGGGAAGGCCATGAGGCGGCCCTTGCCGATGGGTTCGCCGCACGACTCGCAGTTGCCGTACGTGCCGCGCTCGAGGCGGTCGATGGCCTTCTCGGTCTGCAGCAGCAGCTCGCGCTGGTTCGCGGCGAGCGACATCTCCGCATCCCGCTCGAGGCTGGTGGAGCCGACGTCGGCCTGGTCGTTGCCCGCCCCGTCGACGCCATCACGCAGGAGATCCTGCAGCTCCTTCGCGGAGAGGTCGAGTTCCTTGCGCAGCCGGACGAGGTCGTCCTCCAGCTCCGTTCGGACGGCCTTCTTCTCTGCGGCGGTCCACGGCTTCTCGTCCGCGCGCACGGCCAGGGTGGTCTTCGGCATGCGGGGACAGTAGACCGACGGTGGGCGAATGGCAACTCACCCCGCCGAGGCGCCCTGACCACTTCACGACCCCGCCTGCACCGCCGCAGGCACCACCGGGCGCAGTCGTAGACTTTCGCCCGTGACCTCGACCGATGGCCCGCGGCCTGCCTACCGCCCTGTCCCGGCCCATGTCGACCTCCCGCAGCTCGAGCGCGAGATCATCCAGCTCTGGGACGAGCAGGGCACGTTCGAGGCCACGTTGAAGGCCACCGAGGGCGCACCACGCTGGACGTTCTACGAGGGACCGCCCACCGCCAACGGCACGCCCGGCACGCACCACGTCGAGGCGCGAGTCTTCAAGGACGTCTTCCCCCGCTTCAAGACCATGCAGGGGATGCACGTGGAGCGGAAGGCCGGCTGGGACTGCCACGGCCTCCCCGTCGAGATCGCCGTCGAGAAGGAGCTCGGGTTCAACGGCAAGCCCGACATCGAGGCCTACGGCATCGCCGAGTTCAACGCGCAGTGCCGCGAGGCAGTGCTGCGCAACGTCGACCTGTTCGCCGAGATGACCGACCGCATGGGCTACTGGGTCGACATGTCCGATCCGTACCGGACCATGGACGCCAGCTACGTCGAGAGCGTCTGGTGGGCGCTCGCTCAGATCTTCGACAAGGGACTCCTGACCGAGGACTTCCGCGTCGCTCCGTACTGCCCGCGGTGCGGCACCACCCTGTCCGACCACGAGCTCGCCCAGGGCTACGAGACCATCACCGACCCGTCGATCTACGTGCGGTTCCCGCTCACGTCCGGCCCTTACGCCGGGCCCCCGGACGGAGGTCCGAACGATCGCGGAGCGTCCTTGCTGATCTGGACCACCACGCCGTGGACGCTGGTCTCGAACGCGCTCGTGGCCGCCAAGGCGGACGTCACGTACGTCACCGCCACCAACGGCACCGAGACGGTCGTGGTGGCCGAGCCGCTCGTCGAGCACGCGCTCGGGGACGGCTGGACGGTGGAGGACACGTTCACCGGGGCTGACATGGTCGGATGGACCTACCAGCGGCCGTTCGAGATCGTCGAGTGGCCCGAACGACCCGCGCCGGAGGCGCACCATGACTCGGCGGGGCCGGACGAGCCGAGGGCCCACTTCGTGGTCACCGAGGACTACGTCACCACCACGGACGGCACGGGGCTCGTTCACCAGTCCCCCGCGTTCGGCGAGGACGACTTCGCCTCCGTGCGCCGCAACGGCATCGCCATGGTCAACCCCATCGACGAGGCCGGCCACTTCGAGGACGGACTCGACCTCGTGGGCGGTGCGTTCTTCCGCGACGCGAACGACGCCCTGCTCACCGACCTCACCAGCCGCGGCCTGCTGTTCCACCAGCTGCCGTACGAGCACTCCTACCCGCACTGCTGGCGGTGCCACACGCCGCTCCTCTACTACGCCCTCCCGGCCTGGTACATCCGCACCACGGCCATCAAGGACGACCTGCTGGCCCAGAACGAGGCCACCAGCTGGTTCCCGGAGACGATCAAGCACGGCCGCTACGGAGACTGGCTCAACAACAACATCGACTGGGCGCTGTCGCGCAACCGCTACTGGGGCACTCCCCTGCCGATCTGGCGCAACGACGAGGACCCGTCGCAGCTGATCTGCGTCGACTCCCTGGCGAAGCTGGCGGAGCTCACCGGCCGCGACCTGTCCGACCTCGACCCCCACCGTCCGTTCATCGACGAGATCACCTTCGAGGTCGACGGCGAGCCGGGCACCTACCGCCGGGTCCCCGAGGTCATCGACGCCTGGTTCGACTCCGGCGCCATGCCCTTCGCTCAGTGGGGCTACCCGCACGCAGAGGGTTCGACCGAGAAGTTCGAGCGCGCGTACCCGGCCCAGTACATCTGCGAGGCCATCGACCAGACCCGTGGCTGGTTCTACTCGTTGATGGCGGTCGGCACGCTGGTGTTCGAGCAGAGCTCGTACGAGTCGGTCGTGTGCCTCGGGCACATCCTCGCCGAGGACGGCCGCAAGATGAGCAAGCACCTCGGCAACATCCTGCTGCCGATGCCCCTGATGGACGAGCACGGCGCCGACGCGTTGCGCTGGTTCATGGCGTGCTCCGGGTCGCCCTGGTCCTCCCGCCGGATCGGCCACACCGCCCTGTCGGAGATCGTCCGCAAGGTGCTCCTCACGTACTGGAACACCGTCGCGTTCCACGTCCTGTACGCCCGTTCCGAAGGCTGGTCGCCGGTCGACGGTGCGGCTCCTCCGGTCGCCGAGCGCGAGGTGCTCGATCGTTGGCTGCTCTCGGAGCTGAACACGCTCGTCGGGGACGTCACGGTGGCGCTGGAGAAGTTCGACACCCAGGACGCCGGCAGCCGGATCGCCCGGTTCATCGACGACCTCTCCAACTGGTACGTGCGGCGCAGCCGCCGCCGGTTCTGGGCTGGCGATGTCGCGGCCCTCGCCACGTTGCACGAGACCATCGACGTCCTGACCCGCCTGATGGCACCCCTCACGCCGTTCATCGCCGAGCGGGTCTGGCAGGACGTCATCGCGCCTGTCACCCCCGGCGCTTCGTCGTCCGTGCACCTGGCTGCGTGGCCGGAGGCCGACACCAGTCTCGTCGTCGACGGGCTCGGCGCTCAGGTCGATCTCGCCCGCCGGGTCACCGAGCTGGGTCGCGCCGCCCGCGCGGAGGCCAAGGTCCGCACCCGCCAGCCGCTGCGACGAGCACTGGTCGCGTCGTCGGCATGGTCCCGGCTCGGAGAGGACCTCCGTGCCCAGGTGTGCGAAGAGCTCAACATCGGGTCGCTGGAGTCCCTGGCCGATGCCGGTGGCGATCTCGTCGACCACTCGGCCAAGGGCAACTTCCGCTCTCTCGGCAAGCGCTTCGCCCAGGACACCCCGAAGGTCGCGGCCGCCATCGCCGCCGCGGATGCCCGCGCGCTCGCCGAGTCACTGGCGTCCACCGGCTCGGCCGTCGTGGTCGTCGACGGCAGCCCCGTCGAGGTCGGGCCCGACGACGTCATCGTCGCCGAGCGACCGCGCGAGGGCTGGTCGGTCGTCAACGACCAGGGCGAGACGGTCGCCCTCGACCTCGAGCTGGACGACGAGCTGCGTCGCGCCGGCCTCGCCCGGGAGATCGTCCGCTCCGTGCAGGAGGCGCGCAAGTCATCCGGGCTGGAGATCACCGATCGCATCAGCCTGCGCTGGACCGGCGGCGACGACGTCTCCGCGGCGCTGCGCGAGCATGCCGACGAGATCGCCGACGAAGTGCTGGCGACCAGCGTCACCGAGGACGCGTCGGCCACCGGTTACGGCGACGACGACCTCGGGCTGCGCTTCTCGCTCGCGAAGGCCTGACAACGCCCGCGGCGGAGAGCCGTCATGAGAAAGAGCCGCCACCAGTCGGTGACGGCTCTTTCGAGATTTGCTCGGCTCTAGATGGAACCCGTGTCCTCGTCGCCGAGCAGCGACCGGAGACGACGCGGTGAGGCGTCGGCCGGCGCCGGCGTGGCCGACGTGGAGTTGGTGTTCTCGTTGGCCGCGAGCTGGTCGAGCTGGCTCTGGAAGTAGTTCTTGAGCCGGGCCCGGTACTCACGCTCGTAAGCCCGCAGGTGCTCGACCTCGCGCTGGAGCTCGTAGCGCTCGCGCTCGATCGTGGCGACAGCCTGCTGACGACGCTCGTTGGTCTCGTCGTCGAGCTTCTGCGCGCGGATGCGAGCGTCGGTCTCCAGTCGGTCGGCCTTGCCGCGCGACTCGTTCGTGATCCGCTCGGCCTTGGCGCGGGCCTCACCGACGATGCGGTCGGCCTCTTCCTTCGCCTGCTCCATGAGCTGGTCGGCGTTCGCGGACGCGATCTCGAGCAGTCGCGCCGCCGCGACGGACGCGTCGCCCATCGTGGGCGCCGTGCTGGCCTCGACCGCGGGGATCGACTGCAGCGACGGGATGGACGGCTCGGGCTCCGGGGCGCGTACTGGTTCGGGCGCAGGGGGCTCGGGTACGGGCTCTGGTTCGGGCTGGACCTGGACGGCAGGCTGTGGCGCCGTCTCCTGGACGGGGATGAGACCAGTGGGCTCGCCGCTTGATGCTGCGGCGACCTTGGCGCGAAGCTCGTCGTTCTCGACGGTCAGTCGTTCGAGCTCGGCCTCGACCTCGTCGAGGAACTGGTCGACCTCGCCCATGTCGTAACCCTCGCGGAGACGGACCGGAGTAAAGCGCTTGTTGCGCACGTCTTCGGGCGTCAACGGCATGAGTACACCTCGTGATATCGGTTAGTCAGAGACTCTGTAGGGGCCCACGGTACTCCGTGGGTCTTCACTACTGCCACATACGCCCCGATTCTGTGCGTGAGTATGCGCACGTAGACGCTAGAACATGGTCCGTTCGACGATGATTTGAACGATGTAGATGCCGATCAGCAGGATCATCGGCGAGAGGTCGAGGGCCGCGCCGCCCAGACGGATCGGCGGGATGACGCCGCGAACCGCGCGCAGCGGCGGGTCGGTGATCGAGTAGAGCGCCTCGCAGAACGCGGCGACCACACCCTGGGGACGCCACGACCGGGCCAGCAGCTGGACCCAGTCGAGCACGAATCTGGCGAGCAGAAGGACGATGGCCACCCACAGGACGAAGAGAATGACGCTACCGGCAACCTCCATGCGTCAGCTCTGGTTGTAGAAGCCGCCCGCAGCGATGCGCTGCCGGTCCTCGTCCGTGACCTCGACGTTGGCCGGTGACAGCAGGAACACCTTGGCGGTGACCCGGTTGAGCGACCCGTGCACGGCGAAGACCAGGCCGGCAGCGAAGTCGACCAGGCGCTTGGCGTCGCCGTCGTCGATCTCGGAGAGGTTCATGATGACGGGCACGCCGGACCGATAGTGCTCTCCGACCGTGCGGGCGTCGTTGTACGTGCGAGGGGTGACGGTCTCGATGCGGTAGAGGCTGGAGCTGGGCTCGGACGCGGTGGACCGGCCGTACTCGGTGCTCCGCTCCCCGCGACGGTGCTCGTCGTGTCGCTCTCCGCGACGGTGCTCCTCGATGCTCGAGACGGTGGTGGGACGGACGACCGCGGGACGCCGATCGGGCTCGCGCTTGACCGGCACGGGGGTTGAGACCTCATCGTCGAAGTCGTCGTCGAAGTCGGCCTGCTCGACCAGGCCGAGGTACTCGCCTACTTTTCGCATTGCGCCAGCCATGAGGGTCTCCGTCGTCCGATCCGTGCCAGATGTGACACCTGTGACACTACCGGAGCGGAGGCCTCTCCCCGAGGATCGAACGCCCGACGCGCAGGTGTGTCGCACCAGCCTCAACAGCCACGTCGAAGTCGTCGCTCATGCCCGCCGAGACGACGTCGGCCCCGGGGTGGACCGACCGCACTCGCGCGGAGAGAGCCACCAGTTCGTCGAACACCGGACGCGGGTCGACACCGAGGGGCGCGACCGTCATGACCCCGTCGAGACGCAGGTGGGACAGGGACTCGATCTCGGCCGCGAGGGCGTCCACGTCACCGGGTGCGGCACCCGAGCGCCCATCACCGGAATCAGTGTCGAAGTCGACCTGCACGAGACATCCGAGCTCGCGTCCCGCGGCCTTGGCCCCACGGGACAGCGACCGGGCAAGCTTGAGCCGGTCGACGCTCTGCACGACATCGGCGTAGCGCGCGACGGCGCCGGCCTTGTTGGTCTGCAGCCCACCCACGAAGTGGCGGCGGATCGGGTGGCTCACCTCGGCCCACTTGTCCTCGGCCTCGGGGTGGCGGTTCTCGCCGACGTCGGTGATGCCGAGCTCGGCCAGGAGGTCGACGTCCGAGGCCGGATAGGTCTTGGTGACGACGACGAGGGTGAGCTCGTCGCGCGAGCGGCCGGCAGCCGTGCAGGCGGCACCGATCCGTTCCTCCACCTCGGCGAGGTTCGCGGCCAGCTCCTCGCGGCGGTCCGACGGCTCGCTCATGCGGCGCCCCTCAGGACGGCGACCGCGCCGAAGCGACCGGCCTCGGCGCCCTGGCGACGATAGGAGAAGAACCGCTCGTCCTCGATCGTGCACACGTCGGCACCGATGTCGTGGACGTCCGCCTGACCGGCGATGAGCTGAGCCGCCGCCCCGGCGCCGATGTCGGCGGCCGGCGTGCCCCACGACGTCGTCGACCGGGCCTCGGGCACGACCGAGGCCACGTGGTCGGCCATCTCGGCCGGCAGCTCGTAGCAGCGGCCGCAGGCGCGCGGACCCACCCACGCATCGAGACGCCCAGCGCCGCGTTGCCGCAGGGCGTCGATGGCGGCGGGGACCACGCCGGCAACGAGGCCGACCCGGCCGCAGTGCACGACTCCCACCAGGCCCTCCTCGGGGGCGGCCAGCACGATCGGCACGCAGTCGGCCACTCGCACGAGCAGGCCGAGGTCGGCTCGGTCCGTCAGCAAGGCATCGACACGATGCGACGAGGTCTCGTCGGTCGCCCAGGCGACGTCGTGGCCGTGCACCTGCTCCATGCTCGCCATGGTGTCGACACCGGTCGACGTGCGCACGAGCGCGAGATCGTCGGGCACCCGCAGGTCACCGCCTCGACGATCGGTGAACCAGAGCTCGACCGGTCCGCTGACGTCGTGGTGGAAGAACACACCGCGACGCTACCGGAGCGATCAGGAGGCTCAGCGCAGGAAGTCGGGGATGTCGAGGTCGTCGCCGTACTCCGTGGGCAGCGGGTCGGCCGGCACGGTGACCGACTGGCCGTCGAGCAGCGGATCGGGCGAGAGGTACGACTCCGCGGTGGGCGGCGTGTCGGTGGGGGTCTCCTTGAGCAGGGCAGGCTGCGACGCGTCGCGCACCTTGGGCTCGCCCCCGTCGAACCCGGCGGCGATGACGGTGACCCGCACCTCGTCGCCGAGAGCGTCGTCGATGACCGCGCCGAAGATGATGTTGGCGTCCTCGTGCACGGCGTCGGCGACCAGGCCGGCGGCCTCGTTGATCTCGAACAGGCCGAGGTCGGAACCGCCCGCGATGGACAGCAGCACCCCGCGAGCGCCTTCGATCGAGGCCTCGAGCAGCGGGCTGGAGACCGCCATCTCCGCGGCCACGGCGGCGCGGTGGTCGCCGCGCGCGGACCCGATGCCCATGAGGGCCGAGCCGGCGTCGGACATGACCGACTTGACGTCGGCGAAGTCGAGGTTGATCAGGCCCGGCGTCGTGATGAGGTCGGTGATGCCCGAGACGCCCTGGTGCAGCACCTGGTCGGCCTGACGGAAGGAGTCGAGCAGGCTCACGTTGGGATCGCTGATCGAGAGCAGCCGGTCGTTGGGGATGACGATCAGGGTGTCGACCTCTTCGCGCAGTCCGTGGATGCCGGAGTCGGCCTGTGACGAGCGATTGCGTCCCTCGAACGTGAACGGCCGGGTGACGACACCGATCGTGAGGGCACCGAGGGAACGGGCGATGCGGGCGACGACGGGAGCGCCGCCGGTGCCGGTGCCTCCGCCCTCTCCGGCGGTGACGAAGACCATGTCGGCGCCCTTGATGGCCGCCTCGATCTCCTCGGCGTGGTCCTCGGCGGCACGCTTGCCGATCTCGGGGTTGGCCCCGGCACCGAGGCCGCGGGTGGAGTCGCGACCGACGTCGAGCTTGACGTCGGCGTCGCTCATGAGGAGGGCCTGCGCGTCGGTGTTGATGGCGATGAACTCGACGCCCTTCAGACCGACCTCGATCATGCGGTTGACGGCGTTGACACCGCCGCCGCCGATGCCGACGACCTTGATCACGGCGAGATAATTCTGGACCGCCATGGTGCGTCCCTTCGCTCTGTTGCTCTTATCGTGGGCTGCTCGTGAGGTGGTGCCGAACCCTAACCCTGAGGTCGAGGTTTATAGTTATGTCAACCTGCTGCTGGGAACGACGTTACGGTCGAGCGGCCGTTCGACGGCGCCGACACGCCGCGACACAACCAGCAATGCCACGGATCAGCGACGCGTCGTCGGCTGTTCCGGAGCGCTGACGTCGTAGCCGCGCGCCTTGATCTTCAGCAACGAGCGCAGGACGGTGAGCTTCTGCTCCCCCTTGGCAGCGCTCCCCCACGTGACGGTGCGGCTCTTGCCGAGCACCAGCTCGACCGAGTCCTTCGAGCCCGCCCGGACGTACTGCACCTTCTTCAGCAGGTCCGGGTCGTCGGTGCGCAGGAGGTCGAGGACCGCCGTGGAGCTCTCCAGCGCCTGCTGACGCTGGCGCGCGGTCGCCGCCGCGACCTGCACCTCGACGAGGTCCTTGGGCTCCTTGCGCAGCGTGCGGAAGTCGACGCCGTACCGATCGAGCGCGCGCATGGTGCCGCCGGACATCACCCAGGCGATCGGCTTGCGTTCGACGACCTCGATCCGAATGGTGCGAGGCCAGTTGCGCGACACGTGCACCTGGTCGATGCGCTCCATCTCCGCGACACGCGACTCGATCGCCACCGTGTCGACCCTGATCAGCGGCTCACCGAACCGGACCGCTGCCTGCGAACGGATGTCGTTCGACGTGAGCGTCGTGGTTCCCTCGATCACGATCTTGTTGACCGCCACGGCGCTGGAGAACCAGACGACCCAGACGAGGCCGGCCACGACACCGGCGGCGAGAAGACCGAGCAGCACTCGACGCACCCGACGCCAGCGCACGGACCGGCGACGCTCGACGAACCGCTTCTCTGTCATGACGTCTCTCCGACGTGGGGAGTCATGACGTCTCTCCGACCTGGGGAGTCATGACCGTCCCTCAAGCAGGGCCAGCACGCGCGGACCGACGGTCGTGATGTTCCCGGCGCCGAGGGTGAGCAGGAGGTCGCCCGGCCGCAGCTCGGGCACCAGCAGCTCGGCCAGCGTCTCGACCGGGCCGCCCGGCGTAGCAACCTGGCCGTCGACCGCGTCGACCACGAGCTGCGCCGTGACGGCCGGGTCCGGGTCCTCGCGGGCGAGGTAGAGGTCGGCGACGAAGACGCGGTCGGCAGCGGAGAGCTCGCGGCCCATCGCGGCACCGAACAGGCGCGTGCGACTGACGAGGTGGGGCTGGTACGCCACGACGAGCCGGCCCCCGTCGGCGAGGGCGCGGGCAGCAGCGAGGTCGGCCCTGATCTCCGTGGGGTGGTGGGCGTAGGAGTCGTAGACCCGAATCCCTGCGGCGTCGCCGAGATGCTCCATACGGCGGTCCGCGCCGGAGTAGGTCGAGAGACCGGCGGCGAGCGCCTCGGCATCGTGCCCGAGGACGAGGCCGGTGGCCAGCGCGAGGAGCGCGTCCTGCGCGTAGTGGGCGCCTGGGACGGCGAGCTCGACGTCGACCAGCGGAGTGCCGTCGCGCACGACGGAGAAGGCGGTGCGACCGGCCTCCACCACGAGGCCGGTGGCCCGGATGTCGGCATCCTCGGCCACACCCGTGGTGACCACCTCGAGCCCACGTGCCTCGGCGACGGAGACCAGGGCACGCGCACCGGCATCGTCGACGCACAGCACGATGAACCGCCCGATCTTCCCCACGAAGTCGGCGAAGGCCTCGGCATAGGCCTCCTCCGTCCCCCAGATGTCGAGGTGGTCGGCATCGACGTTCGTGACGACGGCCCCCTCGGGCTCGTAGACGAGGAAGGCGCCGTCGCTCTCGTCGGCCTCCGCGACCAGGAGGTCGCTTCGTCCGATGCGTGCGTTCGTGCCCAGCCCGGCGACCTCCGCACCGATCGCGAACGACGGCTCGGCGCCAGCGGAGACGAGCGCACAGGTGAGCATCGCGGTGGTGGTGGTCTTGCCGTGCGTGCCGGCGACGGCCACCGTGCGGCGGCCTTCCATGACGGAACGCAGGCCGGCGGAGCGCGGCCACAGGCGAAGTCCGAGGCGCTGGGCCTCCACGACCTCGGGGTTGTCCTCGCGCACGGCCGTCGAGGCGATGACGGTGTCGACGCCGCTGAGCTGTTCGGCCGCATGGCCGACGAAGCAGGTGATGCCCTCCGCACGAAGCGCGCCGAGGACCGGCGAGTCGACGGCGTCGCTGCCACTCACCTCGACGCCCTGCTGCGCCATCAGGCGGGCGATCGCCGACAGGGCGGCACCGCCGATGCCGATGAAGTGCACCCGTCCGAGCCGGTCGACCGGGGGAATCTCGTCGGGGATCGGGATCCTCATCGAGCCACGTCTCGTACCGCGTCCATGACCATGTCGGCGAGGCGGACGTCAGCGTCGCGCGGCACCAGGTCGGAGGCGGCACTGGACATGACGGCCAGACGCTTGGGGTCGGTGACCAAGGGCGCGAGCACGCGGTCGATCCACGTGGGCGTCAGGGCCTCGTCGTCGATGAGCAGCGCTCCCCCGGCCCGGACCACCGGGTGCGCGTTGTGCGCCTGCTCGCCGTTGCCGATCGGCAGCGGGACGAACGCCGCGGGAAGGCCGACCGCGGCCACCTCGGTGACGGTGTTCGCACCGGCCCGGCACACGATGAGGTCGGCAGCGGCGTAGGCGAGGTCGATGCGGTCGATGAACCTCTCGACCACGTACGGAGGGTCTCCGGGGCGTCTCTCGATGACGACCTCCTCCGGTCGTCCGGCGGCATGGAGCACCTGGACGCCGGCGTCGGCGAGGTCGTGGGCGGCGGAGGCCATCGCCAGGTTGATCCGACGGGCACCCTGAGAGCCGCCCGTGACCAAGAGCGTGGGCCGGTCGGCGTCGAGCCCGAAGTACTCGCGAGCCTCACCGCGCACGGCGGCCCGGTCGAGGCCGGAGATCTGCCGGCGGATCGGCAGCCCGATGTAGGTGGCGTGTGGCAGGTCGGTGCCCGGGAAGCTGGTGGCGACATGCTCGGTGAACCGCGCACCCAGCTTGTTGGCGATGCCGGGGATCGCGTTGCCCTCGTGCACGACGATGGGCACGTGCCGGCGCCGGGCCACGAGGTAGGCCGGCACGGACACGTAGCCACCGAAGCCGACCACGACGTCGGGACGTACGTGGTCGAAGACGTCGCCGGTGGCCTTGGCCGCTCGGCGCAGCTTCAGCGGCACCTGCGCGAGAGCCTTGCCGGGACGCCGCGGAAGGGGCACCGGCGGGACCAGCTCGAGCGGGAAGCCGGCCTCCGGGATCAGGGTGACCTCGAGTCCGCGCGGCGTGCCGAGGCAGGTGACGTCGACGTGGCGATCACGGAGGACCATCGCGGTGGCGAGGAGCGGAGACGTGTGGCCCGCGGTGCCTCCGCCGGCGAGGAGGACGCGCACCGGTCATCGCCTCCTGGCGGCGCGCCCGCGTTGACGGCGGGTCTTGCCGGCCTCGAGGGCCCGTTTGGCGCCGGGCTCGGTGGTGGCGCAGTTGAGCAGGATGCCGCAGGCCACCAGCGTGACCAGGAGACTCGACCCTCCGTAGGACAGCAGCGGCAGCGGGATGCCGATGACGGGCAGCAGGCCGAGCACCATGCCGATGTTGATGATCGCCTGCGACATGATCCAGATGACGATGCCCGCGGCGGTGTAGCGGACGAACGCGTCACTGGTGCGCGTGGCCGTGCGGATGCCGGCGATGGCGAACAGCGCGAACAGGATGAGCACGACGAAGCTGCCGATCAGGCCGAGCTCCTCACCGATGACGGCGAGGATGAAGTCGGTGTGCGCCTCGGGCAGAGCTCCCCACTTCTGCCGGCTGCCGCCGAGACCCACGCCCCAGAAGCCGCCACGGGCGAACCCCATCATGCTGTGGATCGACTGGTAGCCGGCCTTGTCCGGGTCGGCCATCGGGTTGAGGAAGCTCAGCATGCGGGTGACGCGTTCCTGCTCGATGGCCACGAAGAACACGCACACCACGGCGAACGCGGCGATGACGGCGCCCATCGGCCGGCCCAGGCAGCCCGACGACCCACAGCATGCCGACGATGACGGCGAAGAGCACCAGGGCCGTGCCGAGGTCGCGCTGCCCGACGACGAGCGCCGCGACGCCGCCGGAGATCGGCACCATGGGGATGAGGATCGATCGCGCGGAGCCGAGCTTGCGCTGGCGGCGCGCGTACAGGTCCGCGATCCACAGCACCACGGCGAGCTTCGCGAACTCGGACGGCTGCAGCTGCAGCGGGCCGGGCAGCGGGAGCCAGTTGCGGTTGCCGTTGACCTCCAGGCCGACGCTCGGGATGAACGTGGCCCCGATCAGCAGGACCGAGACGATGAGGAACGGCCGGATGAGCTTGCGCATCATCGACAGCGGCATCCGGGCGGCGATCACGGCGCCGATGAGCCCGATCACGGCGAACAGTGCTTGCCGCTCGACGATCGCGAAGGAGTTGTGGTCGTACAGGTTGTACGCGAGCACCGAGCTGGCGCTCAGGACCATGATCAGCCCGAGACCGAGCAGGAGCCCCGACGTGCCGAGCACGAGCTGGTAGGACGCGAGCGGCCGGTCGAGGGTACGGCGGGTCGCCTCGACGATCGCTGGAGTGCGAGCCGTCGTGCTCATGCGTCCGTCCTTCAGGGTCGGCTGAGGCGTCGAACCGCCTCGGCGAAGGCGTCTCCGCGAGCTCCGTAGTCGCGGAACTGGTCCATGGACGCGCATCCCGGTGCCAGCAGCACGGTGTCCCCCGGCCGTGCCAACGTCGTCGCGGACTCCACGACGCGATCCATGAGGTCATCTTTCCCGGTCAGGACCTCGACGACCGGCACATCCGGTGCGTGTCGCCCCAGCGCATCGGCCACGACTGAGCGGTCTGCGCCGATCAGCACGACGCCGCGCAACCGATCGCGGGCAGCAACCACGAGATCGTCGAAGGTCGCCCCCTTGGCCAGGCCGCCGGCAATCCAGACCACCGAGCGATCTCCCAGCCCCGGCGGGGGTGCCGGGCCGTGGGCGGCGGAGAGCAGGGACGCGAGGGCCGCATGCGGGTTGGTGGCCTTGGAGTCGTCGACGTACCGCACGCCGCCGATCTCGTCGACGAGTGCGATGCGGTGCGGTGCGGCACGGAAGGCCCTGAGTCCGTCGCGAACCGAGCTGGGCTTCACACCATGTGACCGAGCGAGAGCTGCCGCGGCCAGGGCGTTGGCCACGACATGGGGCGCCGGGTCCTGGAGATCATGCACGGAACCGAGCTCCGCGGCCTTGTTCTGACGGTCCTCGACGAACGCGCGGTCGGCGAGCGCGTCGTCGACGAGGCCCGACCATGCCGGGCTCAGGCAGGCCGAGGGTGAACCCGATGGCGCGGGCGCCCTCGGCCACGTCCGCCTCGCGCACGAGCCGCTCGGTCCACGGGTCCTGCACGTTGTAGACGCACGCCCGCTCGACGTTCTGGTAGATGCGGCCCTTCGCGGCGGCGTAAGCCTCAGGCGAGCCGTGCCAGTCGAGATGGTCGGGCGCGACGTTGAGCACCGCGGCGGACTGCGCCGCCAACGACGAGCTCCAGTGCAGCTGGTAGCTCGACAGCTCGACCGCGAGGACTTCTGGGCCGTCGGGATCCATGACCGCCTCGAGCACCGGACGGCCGACGTTGCCCACCGCGGCCGAACGCAGCCCTTCGGCGGACAGCATCGCGTCGAGGATCTGCACGGTCGTGGTCTTGCCGTTCGTGCCGGTGACACAGAGCCACGGCGCCGGGTCGTCACCGCGAAGCCGCCAGGCCAGCTCGACCTCGCCCCACAGCGGCAGTCCGCGTCCGGCCGCCTCGACGAGCAGCGGAGCGGCCGGAGACCACCCGGGCGACGTGACCACGAGGTCGACAGCCTCGGGCAGGGCGTCCGTGCTGCCGGGACCGAGGCGCATCTCGGCGCCGAGGAACTCCAGCAACCGAGCCTTCTCGTCGTCCTGCGGGAGCCTTCTCGTCCAGGACGGTCACGGAGGCGCCGAGGTGCACGAGGGTGTCGGCGGCCGCGAACCCGCTGACGCCGAACCCGCAGACGACGGCACGCACGCCCTCCCAGGACGAGGTGCGTCCGAGCCTTGCCGGGTCCGGCCCGCTCATAGGCCGGTGACCCACTCCCAGTAGAAGATGCCGAGCGCGGTGATGACGCTCAGTCCGCTGATGATCCAGAACCGCACGACAATGGTGATTTCCTCCCACCCGAGCAGCTCGAAGTGGTGTTGCAGCGGCGCCATGCGGAAGATCCGTTTGCCCTTCGAGATCTTGAAGTAGGCGACCTGCAGGATCACCGACGCGGTGATGGCGACGAAGAGGCCGCCGATGACGATGAGCAGCAGCTCGGTGCGCGTCATCAGCGCGAATCCGGCCATGGCACCGCCGAGACTCAGCGACCCGGTGTCACCCATGAAGATCTTGGCGGGCGAGGCGTTCCACCACAGGAAGCCGAAGCACGCCCCGGTGAGTGCTGACGCGACGACGGCGAGGTCGAGCGGGTCGCGGACCTCGTAGCACTTCGGGCCCGGGTTGAACTCGCAGTTCTGGTTGTTCTGCCAGATGTTGATGAACACGTAGGCACCGAAGACCATCGTGGCCGAGCCGGTGGCAAGGCCGTCGAGCCCGTCGGTGAGGTTCACCCCGTTGGAGGTGCCGGCGATCATCACCAGCACGAACGCGATGAGGACCACGGTGGGCAGGTCGAACGTGTCGAAGTCACGCGTGAACGAGATCGCGTGCGTGATGACGGTGCGCCCGCTGCCGTCCTCCCACTGGATGGCCGCGATCGCGAAGGCGAGCCCGACGACGGCCTGGCCGATGAACTTGGCCTTGCTGCGGAGTCCGAGGCTCCGTTGCTTGGAGATCTTGATGTAGTCGTCGAGGAAGCCGATGGCGCCGAGCCCGCAGAACAGGAACAGCAGCAGGATGGTGGACGCGCTGGGTGCGTAGCCGGTGGCCAGCTTCGCCAACGCGTAGGCGACCAGCACCGAGATGATGATGACCAGTCCGCCCATGGTCGGCGTGCCGCGCTTGGTGTGGTGCGACGTCGGACCGTCGTCGCGGATGAGCTGGCCATATCCCCTGCTCACGAGGACCCTGATCGCGAAGCGCGTGCCGATCAGCGTTCCGAGGAGCGCGAAACCGCCCGCGATCAAGATGGCCAACATCGCGCTACGGATCCTTTCCGTCGAGGCGAACGGATGGCTGGAAGCCTTGGACGAGTATGCCGTCAACCACCGAGCAGGGCTTGGGTGACCCGCTCGAGACGGACGCCCCTCGATGCTTTCACGAGGACGACGTCGGCCGGCGTGAGCCACGCGGAGAGCTCCCTAACCGCCTCGTCGACGTCGGCGACGGCCGTGCCGCGCTCCCCTGCGCCCTCGGCGATGCCGGCGGCTCCGGCACCGACGGCGACGACGCGATCGACCTCCAGCTCGGCGGCCAGGCGTCCGACCTCCACGTGGGCGTCGCGGCTGCCGTCGCCGAGCTCGAGCATCTCGCCGAGGACGGCAACGCGTCGACCCTCCCCGATCCCGGCCAGGGCGTGCAGCGCGGCCGACATCGACTCGGGATTGGCGTTGTAGGCGTCGTCGATGACGACGAGCCCGTCGTCCCGCACGTGGCGCGCCATGCGCATGGGCGAGCGAGGTCCGGCATGGTCGAGCCGGACGGCAATCGTGGGCAGGTCGAGTCCGAGCGCGAGAGCCGTCGTGGCGGCCGCGGCGGCGTTGAGCGCATGATGGGCGCCGATCTGGGGCACGTGGACCTCGACCGCGGTGCTGGCGTGAGTGAGCGTGAAGCTGGGCTCGCCGGCGGCGTCGAGGCTGACGTCGCTGAGCGCCACCTCGCCCGTCTCGCCGAACGTCAGGATCCGGGCCGACGGTCCGGGACGCCATGGCGGCGACACGGGCGTCGTCGGCGTTGAGCACCGCGGTGCCCTCGGTCGAGAGCGCCTCGACGATCTCCCCCTTCGCACGGGCGGTGACGTCGGGAGAACCGAACTCGCCGACGTGGGCCTGCCCCACGTTCAGCACGACGGCGACGTCCGGAGGAGCGATGCGGCACAGGTCCGCGATGTGCCCCACCCCACGAGCGCCCATCTCGATCACGAGGTACTTGGTCTCCTGGTCGGCACGGAGCACGGTGAGCGGGACGCCGAGCTCGTTGTTGAACGAGCCGACCGGGGCGATGGTCGTGCCGGACGGCTCGAGCACCTCGGCGAGCAGGTCCTTGACGCTGGTCTTGCCCTGCGACCCGGTGATGGCGATGACGACCGGATCGAGCTGGCCCAGCACGTGGGTGGCGAGTCGCGCGAGCGCCAGCGTGACGTCGTCGACGACGATGCACGGCTCCTCGACCGGTCTGGACGACAGGACGGCCGAGGCACCCTCAGCCAGCGCCTTCGCGGCGAAGTCGTGCCCGTCGACGTGCTCGCCGGCCAGCGCCACGAAGAGTCCGCCCGGTTGCACGTCGCGCGAGTCGAGCGTGGCCGGGGCGGTGACCGGTACTGCACCGTCACCGTGGACCTCACCACCGACCGCCGTGGCGATGTCGGCGACGCTCATCACGATCATGTGCCGGCCTGCTCGATGAGCTCACGAAGCACCGTCCGGTCGTCGAAGGGGTGCACGACGCCGTCGATCTCCTGGCCCTGCTCGTGCCCCTTGCCCGCCACGACCACCGTGTCGCCGCGGTGCGCGAGGGCGACGGCGTGGGCGATGGCGTCGCGACGACCGGCCACCTCGACGGCCACACCCGGACCGGCGGATGCGCCGGCGAGCAGGGCGGCGCGAATGGCTGCCGGGTCCTCGCTGCGCGGGTTGTCATCCGTGACGACCACCAGGTCGGCGTGCTCGGCGGCGGCCGCACCCATGATCGGACGCTTGCCGTGGTCGCGGTCGCCGCCGGCGCCGATCACGACGATCAGCCGTCCGGGAGTGACCGGACGCAGCGCGGTGAGCACCGCGATGACGGCGTCGGGCTTGTGCGCATAGTCGACGAGGGCGGTGAACTCCTGCCCGGCGTCGACGCGTTCCATGCGTCCGGGCACACCCGTGCTCGCCGCGATGCCGGCCGCGAGCTCGGTGGCATCGAGTCCCGCCGTGGTGAGGGCCGCGATGACGGCCAGCGCGTTGGAGACGTTGAAGACCCCCGGAAGCGGTACCGAGAGCTCGATCTCCTCCCCCGCGGGCCCCAGCACCTGCAGGTCGGTGCCGAGCCGGTTCGGGCGGATGTTGGCGGCTCGCCAGTCGGCGGGACTGCCCTCGGACGAGAACGTGGTGACCGGAAGCGGCGTCAGGTCGATCAGGCGCCGGCCGTGCGCGTCGTCGATGTTGATGACGGACGCCCGGGCGTGCTCGGGCGTGAAGAGCGCGGCCTTGGCGAGGAAGTACTCGTCGAGATCGCGGTGGAAGTCGAGATGGTCGCGGCCGAGGTTGAGGAACACCGCGACGTCGAACGTGAAGCCCTCCACGCGTTCCTGCACCATGGCGTGGCTGGAGACCTCCATGACGCACACCTCGACGGCCTCCTCGCGCATCACCGCGAAGAGCGACTGGAGAGCGGGAGCCTCCGGCGTCGTCAGCGACGAAGCAGCAGGCACACCGGCAATGCGGGTGCCGATGGTGCCGACCACGGCCGATCGCCGCGCTCCCAGTGCCGCCTCGGCGAGGTACGTGGTCGTGGTCTTGCCCTGGGTGCCGGTGACGCCAATGGTCGTGAACGCTTCGGCGGGGTGATCGTAGAACCAGGCGCTCAGGTCGGCCAGCAACGCCCTGGGCTGCTCGACGACGAGGGTGGGAACGTCGAGTGTGTCGACACGCGCGGCGCCGACGGCATCGGTGAGCACCGCCACCGCCCCGGCGTCCAGGGCCGCGGCTGCGTGGTCGGCACCGTGGGACCTCGAGCCCGGCAGGGCGGCGTACAGGTCGCCGGGCTCGACATGCGCAGTGTTGAGGCTGATCCCGGTGAGCCCAATTCCGGCGAGCACAGTTCCATCGCCACCGATGATTCCGAGATGGGCGGCGACATCCGCGAGGGTGTGATGAGGCGGATCAGCCGGCCTCACCCGCATCACGTCGACCACGATCCGACCCTATCCGTCGGCCTTCTGGTCACCAGTTCTGGCGGACCTTGGGTGACTTCGACCCGGTGGGGACGACGCCGAAACGCTCCAGCGCCATCGACATGATGTCGTGAAACACCGGGCTGGCGGTGGAGCCGCCTCCTGCGCTGGAGTACGGCTTGTCGAGCACGACGTAGGTGACGAACCGCGGCTTGTCGGCCGGCGCGAAGCCGATGAACGACACCGTGTTCTGCCCACGCACGTAGCGACCGGTCACGGGGTTGACGCGCCACGCCGTGCCCGTCTTGCCGGCCACGCGATATCCGGGGATCGCCGCTGCGGGAGCCGTGCCGTCCTTGGCGGTGACGGCTTCCATCATCCGGGTCACGATGGTCGACGCCTTCTTGGACACGACGCGCCGAGTCTTGGTCGCCTCAGCATCGGTGCGCTCGCCGTCGGGCGAGACGAAGCCGTCGACGACCGTCGGGTCGACCATGACGCCTCCGTTCGCGATGGCGCCGACCGCGCGCACCATCTGCATCGCGGTGACCGAGACGCCCTGGCCGAACGCGATCGTCGCGTGATTGGCCTTGCTCCATTCCTTGCCCGGCTTGAGGATGCCGTTCGACTCTCCCGGCAGCTCGACGCCGGACTCGGTGCCGAACCCGAACTTCCGGAACGAGTTGTACATCGACTCGTCGGACATCTGCTGCGAGGCGACGATGGTGCCGAGGTTCGACGACTTCGCGACGACTCCAGCGGCCGTGAGGTGCAGGACGCCGTGCTTCCAGTAGTCGCCGATCTTGAACTTGTCGACCGTCATGCCCGACGGCACCACGATCGGCGTATCGGGAGTGACCTTGCCCTTGTCGGCGAGCGAGGCGAACGTGACCGTCTTCATGACCGAGCCGGGCTCGTAGACGTTCTGCACCGCGCGCGAGACGGTGTTGAAGTCCGACATGCCCTTGTTGGTGTCGGGATTGAACGTCGGTGCCTGCGACATCTGGACGATCTGACCGGTGCGGACGTCCATGGTGATGGCGAGTCCCCAGTCCGAGCTGGAGGTACGCACGGCGTCGGCGAGCCGCTGGTCGCCGTACCACTGCAGGTCGCGGTCGATCGTCGACAGCACGTCACCGCCCGGCACCATCTCCTTGACCGTGCTGTCGGCCATCGGGATGCGTTGTCCGCTCGGCGAGACCTCGTAGGTGCTCGACCCGTCCACGCCGGTGAGCTGCTTGTCGTACTGGCGCTCGAGGCCCTGCACGCCCTTGCCGCTGCCGTCGACGAAGCCGATGAGGTTGGCTGCGAGCGATCCGCCCGGGTAGGTCCGCAACGACTCCTTGGTGCTGAAAACCCCGGTGAACCCGGCCTTCCGCACTGCCTCGACGGCCTTCTTCGCCGACCAGGCGGGGACGCCCTTCTCGAGATAGATGAAGCGTGAGTCGGGCTTGCGCAGCTTGTCGATCGTGTCGAAGTAGTCGACCCGCTCGGAGCCGAGCTTCTCGATCAGGATGCGGGCGATGCGCGGGGCGTTCTTCGCCGTCATGCTCGGGTCGGCGGTGATGGTCATGCCGTCGACGCTGGTGGCGAGGTCCTTGCCGTTCCGGTCGAGGATCTCTCCTCGAGGCGCCGGGACGAGGTTCTTGGCCGTGCCGGCCTCGACCGCCATGGCGGCGTACGCCTTCGTGTCGAGCCCCTGGATCTGGAACAGCCGCAGCCCGAAGATCACGAAGAGGGAGACGACGAACACCAGGCACGCACGCATCCGGCGCCTCGACAGGCGCTGGCGCGTCACCGGGTCACCTGCCTGAAGTTGCTGCGTGCGACGGCCGGCTTGGCCTTGCCGACGACCTCGCCGTCGGACAGCCGCAGGAACACCGGGTTGGCGTTCGGCACCATGCCGAGCCAGAGCGCCTGGGTCGCGAGGTTGGACGGGCTCTGCAGTCGGTGGACTTCACGGCTCAGCGCCTGCTCCCGCGTCTCGAGCGTCGCCACCTGCTCGTTGAGCTTGGCGACCTCGAACGACTGGGCCTGGAGCACCGTGCTCATCAGGATCAGGCCCACCAGGCCCATCCCGACCAGGGTCAGCACGACGACGACGAAGGGCGCCTTGCGAGCCCGGCTGCTGACCGGGCCGACGAGACGGAGCGCGCGGTTGCGCGGCTGCGACTTCTGCGGTCGGAGCCGTGGTGCGGCGATGTGCTGGAGGGCGTTCACGGTGTATCAGCCCTCTGGACCTGCCCATTGCGACCTGGCCACACGGCGGGGTCCCCGCGAAAGCGCGAGCGAAGCGAGCTCTGCGAGCGGAGTGAGTGGTTTCGTGGGGTGCCTTTCATGCTGCCACCCGTTCGACAGCGCGGAGCCGGACCGAGCGGGCTCGCGGGTTGACGGCGGTCTCGGCGTCGGACGCCTGCTCGGCGCCCCGGGTCAGCAGCCGGAACCTGGGCTCGTGGCCCTCGGGCACGAAGGGGACGTCACGCGGAACGTCGGACTTCGTCACTCGCGCGAAGGCGCGCTTGGTGATCCGGTCCTCCAGCGAGTGGTAGGCCAGCACGACGACCCGGCCGCCGGGTTCGACGGCCTCGAGCGCGGCCGGGAGCGCCCGCTCGTACGCGCCCAGCTCGTCATTGACCTCGATGCGCAGGGCCTGGAACGTGCGCTTGGCCGGGTTGCCGCCCGTGCGTCGCGCTGCCGCGGGGATGGAAGCGCGGATGAGGTCGACCAGGCGGGCGCTGGACGAGAACGGCTCGTCCGCGCGGGCCGCGACGACCGCGGAGGCGATGCGGCGGGCGAACCGCTCCTCGCCGTAGACGTGCAGGACGCGGGCGAGGTCGGCGGCGGCGTAGGTGTTGAGCACGTCGGCGGCGGTGAGCTCGTCCTCGGGGTTCATGCGCATGTCGAGGGGCGCGTCCTGGGAGTAGGCGAAGCCGCGCTCCGTGAGGTCGAGCTGCATCGAGGACACGCCGAGGTCGAAGAGCACGCCGCAGACGGCCTCGAAGCCGGCGTCGCGCACGACGTGCCGCACCTCGTCGTAGACCGCGTGCGCGAGGGTGACGCGGTCGCCGAACGGCTCGAGCCGGCGGCCTGCCCGGGCCAGAGCCTCGGGATCGCGGTCGATGCCGATGACGTGCAGGTCGTCGAAGCGGGTGAGCATCGCCTCGGTGTGACCGCCCAGTCCCAAGGTCGCGTCCACGACGACGGGACGGTCGTGGGCGAGCTCTGTCGTCAGCGGGGGTGTGAGGAGCTCGAGGACGCGCTCGAGGAGGACAGGCACGTGGCCCGACGATGGCCCAGTAGACGACGCCGCCGATGACTCAGTCATGCGAGCCTCGTCAGGAGGGCGAAGACTCCGGCCAGGACGACCGACATGCCCAGGGAGAACACCATCAGGACGGCGGCATCGGCGACGTCGTGCCGCACCCGTCTCGAAGTCCTCATCGTCTCTCCTGCTGGTTCGTGGTGCCCGGGGATGTGTCGGTGGTTCGGGTCCTCGTGTGGCCTGAACCCCGCCCGTACGGTTCTGACACCGGGGAAGTGATGTCAGATCCAGACGGGCGGGTATCGAGCCACACGCAAACGGTCAGAAGATCCCGGGCATCACCTCGTCGGACATGTCGGAGTAGGCGTCTTCGTTGGCTTCGAGGAACTCGGCCCAGCGACCGGAGTCCCAGATCTCGATGCGGTCCATCGCTCCGATGACCGTGACGTCGCGTTCAAGCGAGGCGTACTCACGCAGCACCGACGGGATCGAGACACGACCCTGCTTGTCGGGCACCTCCGAGGACGCACCTCCGTAGAGGAGTCGCACGAACTTGCGGACCTCCCGGTTCGTGAACGGGGTCTCGCGGATGCGATCGGTGAACGAGCTGAACGCCTCGGGCGTCCAGCCGTAGATGCACTTCTCCTGGCCCTTCGTGAGCACGACGCCGCTCTCGAGGCGAGGACGGAACTTGGCCGGGAGGAAGAGCCGGAACTTGTCGTCCAGGCGCGGTGTGTAGGTGCCGAAGAAGTTGTTGACATCCAGGCTCACCCCGCTCCTCCTCACTCAGGCGGCCGTCCCCCGATCGGCCGCTTCGCTCCATTTCGCCCCACCGTACTCCACAACTCCCCACCAAGACACCGTTTTCGCCCGGAATTCACCGTCGTGTCGCGACGACGTCCGGACACGACACAGTGCGCTGCGGCCCGCCGGCACAGCGAAAAGACCGCCCCTTGCGGAGCGGTCCGATGGTGGTGGAGCGATGTGGGGCGTCAGCCCCGAGTCATCGAGCTAGAGGTCGTCGCCGTCCTGACGGCGCTGCCAGCGCTCCTCGAGGCGGTCGACGAACGAGCCCGACGGCTTCTGCGGGGCAGCCTCGTCGTTGCTCTCCTCGCTCTGGCCGATGCCGCGGCGCCACGCGGTGACGAAGACGTAGGCACCGCCGAGCATGACGACGAATCCGAACACGCCCAGCCACGTCATGGCCGACACGGCGCCACCGAAAAGCAGTGCGATGCCAGCCAGGAATCCGAGGACGGCCAAGATCGCCACGCGCCGGTTGTGTGCCAGGAACTTCGAACCGCGCAAGGTGGAGGCGAAGTCGGGGTCCTCGGCGGCCAGCGACTGCTCCAGCTGATGGAGCAGGCGTGCCTCTTCCTCAGACAGTGGCACGACGGCCTCCTCGGTTGGATTGAACTACCGGCAAGTCTAGGCGGGCGATGCATTGGAGACCAGCGGAAAGCGCAGTCAGGTCCGGAGCAGTCCTCACCAGCCGCTCCAGGGCGAACAATCGGTCGCGCGCACCGGGCTCGACGTCGACCAGGGCGCTCGGCACCAGATCGGCGAAGACACGCAGCGCGTTCGTCTGCACGGAGATGAAGCCGTGAGCGGTGAGAAGAGCCTCGACCTCGCCGACCACGAACCGCCGCGGACCCGCGGTTCGCAGGTCCCACGAACCGGCCTCGGACTCGAACAAGGTCTGGGCTTCGTCGAAGTCGCCGGCCAGGGCTCGGGCGAGCACCGCGGCCAGGCGACCGGCCACCACCACGCTCACGTGCCCGCCGGGTCGCAGGGCCATGGCAGTGGCGTCGAGCGCCTGCCCGGGGTCGTCGACGTGCTCCAGGACGCCGTGACAGATCACGAGATCGAACGACGCAGGAGCGATGTGCTCGGTCAGGTCGGTGGTGTCACCGAGGACGCCGGTGACGCTCCCGGACTGATCGAGATCGGACTCTGCAGCTCGGCGGTCGAGCGACGCCAGCGCGTCGGGACTCGGGTCGACGACGGTGACTCGGTGGCCGAGATGGGCCAGACGTACGGCGTCGCCGCCGGTGCCTCCCCCGAGATCGAGCACGTCCAGGCCGGTGCTGGCGGTCGTCGCGGCTGCGACGGCGTCGAGCACCGACTGCCACATGACCTCGGTGCGGACCGGACCCATGGAGGTCACTGTGCCACAGCGCTGTGCCGACGCCCGTGGCCCGGTTCCCGCCGCGGCAGTACGGTCTGGACATGGTCACGGACCTCGTCCCGCTCGTCTTCAGCAGCGGCTGGGCCAGTGGCGTCAACGCCTACATCACGGTGTTCGTGCTCGGGCTCTTCGCCCGCTTCAGCGACTCGAACCTGGTGCCGGAGGTCTTCGGCCGCACGGACGTGCTCGTCGTCGCCGGCGTCATGGTGCTCGTCGAGCTCGTCGTCGACAAGGTGCCGTGGCTCGACTCCGCCTGGGACGCGATCTCCACCGTCGTGCGACCGGCCGTCGGCGGTCTGGTCGCCTACCAGCTCGCCGGCGACGCCGGCGACGTCGACCAGGCCCTGCTCACGGCGCTCGGCGGATCCACGGCCTTCGCCTCGCACTCGGTGAAGTCAGGCGTTCGGCTGGCCGTGAACACCAGCCCGGAACCGTTCTCCAACATCGCGGTCAGCACCGCAGAGGACATCACGGTGCTGGGGGTGGTGGCCTTGGCGATGGCGCACCCGTGGCTCGCGCTGGGCATCTCCGCCACGTTGCTGGTGATCGGCGTGATGCTGGTGATCCTGCTGCTGCGCGTCATCCGCCGGGCCCGCGAGACCCGGCGACGACGGCGGAACGGGACTCCGAGCTCAGCCCAGTAGTCTGCGCCCATGGCTCGGGTCGTGGTGGTGGGTGGCGGCTTCGCCGGGATGTCGGCGGCGGCTCGCCTGGCCAAGCTTCGTCACGACGTGACGCTCCTCGAAGCAGGTGACGAGCTCGGTGGCCGACTGCGCGGACACACCGTGGACGGCGGCACGTGGCAGCTCAGCCCCGACACGGTGACCTTGCCCGGCGTGCTGCGCGACCTGTTCCACAAGTCGGGACGACCGATCGAGCGGGTCGTCGACCTTGTCCCGACCGACGGGCGCCGGCACGTCTTCGCCGATCGCTCGGAGCTGGATCTTCCGTTCGGCAGTCGCGCCGGACAGCACGACACCGTCACCGACGCTCTCGGCGAGGACGACTGGTCTCCGTGGGTCGACACGCTCACCGACCCGTGGGACGTGCTGCGTCGCACGGTGCTGGAGCGTCTCCTCGACGGACGTGACGACGTCGATCGATCCACCCGAGGCACCCTCGCCGTACGGCGATCGTTGGCCCGTCTGGCTCGCAAGGACCTCTCCGACGACCGGCTGCGCGCCATCGTGCTCGACTCCGTCCGGCTCGATGGCCACCAGCCGTCGACCGTCCCGTCGTTCGTCGCCGTCCAGCACTACGTCGAGCGGAGCTTCGGCCGCTGGCGGGTCGAGGGCGGCATGCCGGCCCTCGCCGACGCCCTGACGGTTCGCCTCGACGAACGGAAGGTCGACGTCCGGCTCGGTGTCCGAGCGCATGAGGTCGTGGTGTCGTCGGGACGGATCGTCGGAGTCGTCACGCAGGATGAGCGGCTCGACGCCGACGTCGTCGTGTGGTGCGCGGCCACCTTGCCCGCTCCGCTGCCCGAGCCCCCCGGCATCCCTGCCATCCCCGCCAGCCGCACCCTGCTGACGCTCGACGCCGACGCGCCCGACCTGCCACTCGACCTGCTCGCCCACTCGGATCCACCCGTCCACGCCTGGAGCGACGGCTCCGGTCGGTGGACCCTGGCTCACCAGAACGCGGAGGACTCCGTGACCGCCTTGGCTCGTGTCGGGATCCGCATCAAGGACCACGTCGTCGAGCGCCACGACCTCTCCCCCGTCGACCTCGTGCAGCTCGGGCACTGGGGATGGACCTGGCAGGGCTGGACGACGCTGTTCGACCGGCCGGGTGTCGGCACGGCGAAGCGGTACGACAACACGTTCTTCCTGGCCGGTGCCCACGCCCATCCGGGCGGGACGATCGAGGAGATCGGCTCCGCCACCGCCGCGATCGCCGAGGCGATCGGTCCGGCTCCGCGATAGAGAAGCGCTAGACGAGTCCCTCGCTCGCGGAGCGTCTCGAAGATCTCCCGCGTCGCCTTGGAACGGTTCAGGGTGATGAAGTGCAGGCCGGGCGCGCCACCGGCGAGCAGGTCACGGCACAGCTGGGTCGCCAGCTCGATGCCCTTGGCCCGCACGGCGACCTTGTCGTCGGCGATCGGCTCGATCTCGTCGAGCACCTCACGCGGGATCTCGGCACCGGAGAGCTCGGCCATGCGAGCCACCTGGCCGAAGTTCAGGATCGGCATGATGCCCGGGATGATCGGGATGTCGCAGCCGAGCGCCCGCACCCGGTCGACCAGGGTGAAGTAGTCGGACGACCGGAAGAACAGCTGCGTGATGGCGTACTCCGCGCCCGCCCGGGCCTTCGCGACGAGCACTTCGGCGTCGGACTCGATGCTCTCGGCATCCGGGTGGCCCTCCGGGAACGCGGCCACGCCGATGCAGAACCCGCCGAGGTCACCGGCGAGCTCGACGAGGTCGAGCGCGTACGTCATGCCGTCCGGGTGCGGCTCCCACACGGCCCGCGGGCCGCCCTTGGGGTCGCCGCGCAGGGCCAGCACGTGGTCGATGCCGGCGGCGGCGTACTGCTTCAGCACGGACTCGATCTCGCCCTTGCTCTGGGCCACCAGCGTGAGGTGCCCGATGGCCCGCATCCGGGTCTGCTCGGCGATGCGGGCGGTGATGCGCACGGTGCGTTCCTGGCTGGTGCCGCCCGCGCCGTAGGTGACCGACACGAACGTCGGGTCGAGCGGCTCGAGCTCGGAGATGGTGCGCCACAGGACCTCTTCACCCTCGTCGTCCTTCGGTGGGAAGAACTCGAACGAGAAGCTCGGGTGCTCGGCGCGCAGGTGCGCAGCGAGGGAGAGATCAAGGTCCACCATGGGCGCAACGGTATCGTCCGGGACGTGACCGCCGCAGATGACGACGCATTTCGGACACGCGTCGACGCGGCCCTCGCCGAGTTCGCCTCCCGGCAGCGTCAGGTGCTGGCCGAACTGGGCTCTGACCTCGACGAATTCGTCGATGCGGCCATCGGCTTCGTCCACGGCGGCAAGCGGTTGCGGCCGCTGTTCTGCCGCGCAGGCTGGCTCGTCGCCGACGGCGACCCGGACGATTCGCGCCTCGACCACGCGGCCGCGGCCCTCGAGTGGCTGCAGGGCAGCGCGCTCGTTCACGACGACCTGATGGACGGATCAGACACGCGCCGGGGACGGCCGAGCGTCCATCGCGACTTCGAGCGCCGGCACCACGAGGCGTCGATGGTCGGTGATCCGGCACGGCACGGCGCGTCCGTCGCGGTGCTCCTGGGCGACCTCATGCTCTCCTGGGCCGACGAGCAGTTCCGCTCCAGCGGCCTCCCCCGCACGGGCGAGGCCATGCGTTTCCTCGACCTCTGCAAGACCGAGGTGGTGGCAGGTCAGTACCTCGACGTGCTCGCCCAGACCCGGGCCTCGGTCGGGGTCGAGGAGGCGATGCGGGTGGTGCGCTACAAGTCGGCGAAGTACACCGTCGAACGGCCGCTCCACCTCGGAGCCGCCCTTGCCGGCGCCGACGATGCCCTGATCGCGGCACTGACCGCCGTCGCACTCCCCCTCGGCGAGGCGTTCCAGCTGCGCGACGACGTCCTGGGAGTCTTCGGCGATCCCGGCGTCACCGGCAAGCCTGCGGGCGACGACCTGCGGGAGGGCAAGCGCACCGTGCTCGTCGCACGCGCGGCCGAGCTCGGCACGGACGTCGATCGCGAGATGCTGGCCACCGGCCTCGGCACCTCAGGCGCCGTCGACGAGCTCCGCGACCTCGTGGAACGCACCGGTGCGCTGGCTGCGGTCGAGGCCGACATCGTGCGGCTGGAGCGACAGGCCGACGCGGCGCTCGACGCCCTGCCGCCCGGCGGGCGCGAACTGATGGAACCGCTGCTGCTCACAGCAACCCGTCGGTCGCGTTGACGATCGGGTCGCCACGGAGCACCACCGCGAGAGCATCGGCCTGACCGACGGCGTCCCGCAGGATCGCCAGCACCGAGACCGCGAGCTCCGGCTCGGAGCTCGCGAAGCTGCCCGATCCGTCCCAGACGACCAGGCACGGGCTCACGGCCATCTCCCCGAGCGCGTCGAACAGCGCGTCGAGGTCGTCGTCGGACCACGGTGGGAGTCCCCACGCGGCCCGCACCTCGTCGAAGAAGCCCTGGGTGCTCGACACGCCGGAGGTGTCGAGCGGCCACGCCGACCACCCGGCGGCGATCGCCTCCGCCTCCAGGTCTCGCTCAGCGGCGCCACGCCAGTCGAAAAGACCAGGTGATGTCGTGCCCGCGAGGAGCGAGTCGAACGTCGCCGTCATGGATACGAGACTGCCGTCTCAGTACCCATGCCGCCACCGACGCTCCCGTGGCGTCGATCACGCGGCGGGCGTGACACGCATCGCTGAGGGACCAGTCTGGCGTCTGTGTCCTTACAATCGGCACTAGGCCACCCCCCGAACTGCGGCCGAGGAGGAGACGTGGCAGTGATGGGCGACGACGCTCTCGTCGGGCGCGTCCTCGACGGCCGCTACCTCGTCGGCGAGCGCATCGCGCGCGGCGGGATGGCCAGCGTCTTCAAGGCCACCGATCAGCGACTCGGTCGCGAGGTGGCCGTCAAGGTCATGCACCACGGCCTCGGCGACGACGCCACGTTCACCCAGCGCTTCGAGCGCGAGGCCCAGGCCGCGGCCCAGCTCAACCACCGCCACGTCGTGTCGGTCTTCGACCAAGGCACCGACGGCGAGATCACCTACCTCGTCATGGAGTACGTGCCCGGCCGCACGCTGCGCGACGTCATGCGCGACGAGACGCCCATGAAGCCCACGCGGGCGCTCGAGCTCCTCGCGCCGGTGCTGGTGGCCCTGTCCGCCGCGCATGCGGCCAGCCTCATCCATCGCGACATCAAGCCCGAGAACGTGCTGATCACCCCCGATGGCGAGGTCAAGGTCGCCGACTTCGGCCTGGCGCGCGCCGTCAGCGCGGCCACCACCGCCACCGGCGGCACGCTGATCGGCACCGTCTCCTACCTCTCCCCCGAGATCGTCCTCAACGAGGGTGCGGACGCCCGCTCGGACGTCTACGCCTGCGGGGCCATGCTCTACGAGATGCTCACCGGCGAGAAGCCGCACTCCGGGGAGTCGCCCATCCAGGTCGCCTACAAGCACGTGCACGAGGACGTCGGCGCCCCGTCGAAGGTCCAACCGGGCCTGCCCCCGTTCGTCGACGCGCTCGTCGCACGCACCACGTGCCGCGACCGCGACCAACGTTCGGCCGACGCCCGGGTGATGCTCCAGCAGGTCCGCCTCGTGCAACGCGCGCTCGAAGAGGGAATCGAGGACGACCCGGACCTCACGGCCGACCTCATGCCGCAGCCAGTCCATCAGCCGGCCGGCCTCGAGGAGGACACGCAGGAGGTCCGCATCCCGGCGGGCACCCTCACGGCCGGCGCCATCGTCGCAGGCTCGTCGCTGGGAACGCTCGCGACCACCAGGTCCGCGACGGCGTTGACCGACGCCCCCACCGAGGTGGTCAACCGGACCGGTTCCGGTGGCCCGCCGGAGCACACCGTCCAGTGGGGTTCAGGTCCTGACTCCGGCCCGGGGCCGGTGCGCGGTCTCCATCCGCCCATGACGGCGGAGCAGTATCGCGAGAGCCGGCAGGGCGAGGAGACGGAGCCGCCGAGGCCGGTTCATGCTCATCGGGGTCATCCTCGCCACGGTTCTCGCCGTCCTGCTCGGCTGGTACGTCGGGGTCGGTCGCTACCTCGACACTCCGCGCTACGTCGGCATGTCGGAGACGCAGGCGATCAAGGAGGCCAAGGCCAACGGCTTCACCTTCACCGTCAGCAAGCGCGCGTACTCCGAGACCCGCCCGCTCGGCGTCGTCATCAGCACGAACCCTGGCCCGGGCGACCGCATCCTGCCCGGCGACACGATCGAGGGCGTGGTGTCCCAGGGCAAGGAGCGCTACGACATCCCGAGCCTCAAGGGCCAGACGCTCGACGAGGCGACGGCGTCGCTGGAGAAGCTGAACCTCAAGGTCGGCGACATCAGCACGGCGTTCAGCGAGACGGTCGACAAGGGCAAGGTGGTCGGGGCGGCCGACTTCAAGGTCGGATTCCCGGTCAAGCGCAACACGGTGGTCGACCTCGTCGTGAGCAAGGGCCGCAAGCCCATCGAGATCAACGACTACGCGGGCAAGACGGAGGACGAGGCCACGGCAGGCCTCGAGAAGGCCGGGTTCAAGGTCGAGGTCGACCGCGGGTTCTCCGACGACGTCGACAAGGGCCGTGTCATCAGCCAGTCGCCGAACGACGGCGAGGGCTTCAAGGACGACACGATCACGATCAAGGTCTCGCGGGGCCCGGAGTCGATCGAGGTGCCCAACGTCATCGGCGAGGCACGCAACCAGGCGACCAAGATCCTCGAGGACGCCGGTTTCAAGGTACGGGCGTTCGGCCCCGACAACTTCGTCGTGCGGGCCCAGACCCCGCCCGCGGACGGGAAGGCCAAGGTCGGCAGCTCGGTCACCATCGCCGGCTTCTGACTTCCGTCGCCTCGGGGTGTCTCCCCACCCTGTCCGGGTTCGCGTCACGCCGGGCCCGATCCGAACCGGATGGGGAGACACCCCCTAGCCTGACGCCATGACCACCCCCCGCATCACTCCCGGCGGCCTGCGTGAGCTCGGCGTCATCAACCACCTCATCAGCGCTCTGGCCGGACGTGTCCTCGGCGGAACCCGACCGAACATCTTCACCACCCTCGGCCGCCAGCGCGGGCTCTTCCGGGCCTGGCTCTGGTACAGCGCCAAGATGATGCCCGGTGGGCGCCTCCCGCGTCGGGAGACCGAGATGGTCATCCTCCACATCGCGACCCTGCGCGACTGCGAGTACGAACGGCGCCACCACCGGCGCATCGGCCGCCGCGTCGGTCTCAGTGCCGAGCAGGTCGAGCACGCGGGTGACGACGCGTGGGAGGGCTGGAGCGTCCGTGAGCGCGCGCTGCTGTCCGCCGCGACTCAGCTCGTCCGGGTCCGTGACGTCGACGACCCCACCTGGGCTGCGCTCAGGGCCCACCTCGACGAGGCGGAGACCATCGAGCTGCTCATGCTGTGCGGTCAGTACGACGCGCTGGCCACCACGCTGATGACGCTGCGCGTGCAGCCGGAGTGACTCAGTGTCCGCTGAGCATCTCGGCGACGAGGAACGCCAGCTCGAGTGACTGCTCGCGGTTGAGCCGCGGGTCGCAGAGCGTCTCGTAGCGGTGCGAGAGGTCGGCTGCTGAGAGCTTCGCTCCCCCGCCGACGCACTCGGTGACGTCGTCGCCGGTGAGCTCGACGTGCAGCCCTCCGGGCCAGGTGCCGAGCGAGCGGTGCACCTCGAAGAATCCGCGCACCTCGTCGATGACGTCGTCGAACTCGCGGGTCTTGTAGCCGGTGCTCGCCTCGTACGTGTTGCCGTGCATCGGGTCGCACACCCACGCGACCTCGATGCCGGCTGCGGTGACCTTCTCGACCAGGTTCGGCAGGAGGTCGCGGATCTTGCCCGCGCCGAAGCGGGTGATGAACGTGACGCGTCCGGGCGTGCGCTCGGGGTTGAGCTTCTCGTACAGGGCGATGGCGTCGTCGGGTGTCGTGGTGGGGCCGAGCTTGACGCCGATCGGGTTGGCGATCTGGCTGAGCAGCTCGACGTGGGCGCCGTCGAGCTGACGCGTGCGCTCGCCGACCCAGACGAAGTGCCCCGACACGTCGTACGGACGGTCGGTGCGCGAGTCGATGCGCGTGAGCGAGTGCTCGTACTCCAGGATCAGTGCCTCGTGCGAGGAGTAGAAGTCGACGGAGTGGAACTCGTCGGGGTCGACCCCGATGGCGTCCATGAAGGCGAGGGCACGGTCGATCTCGGCGCCGATGCGCTCGTAGCTCATGCCCACCGGGCTGCGCTTCACGAAGTCGGTGTTCCACGCGTGCATCTGGCGGAGGTCGGCGTAGCCGCCCGTGGTGAACGCGCGTGCGAGGTTCAGTGTGGCGGACGACGCGTGGTAGACGTCGACGAGCCGCTGCGGGTCGTGCTCGCGCGACTCCGGAGTGAAGTCGAACCCGTTGACGGCATCGCCGCGGTAGGCCGGAAGCGTGACGCCGTCGCGCGTCTCGGTGTCGCTCGAGCGCGGCTTGGCGTACTGGCCGGCGAGACGTCCGACCTTGACCACCGGGACGCTGGCCGCGTACGTGAGCACGACAGCCATCGAGAGCAGGACCCGGAGCTTGTTGCGGACGTTCTCGGCGGTGACGCCCTCGAACGTCTCGGCGCAGTCGCCGCCCTGGAGGAGGAACGCCTCACCCCGGCCGACGGCCGCGAGCCGGTCGCGGAGGTCGTCGCACTCACCGGCGAAGACGAGCGGTGGCATCTTGCGCAGCTTCTCGACCGCGCGGTCGCGGGCAGCATCGTCCGCGTACGTGGGCTGCTGGGCAGCACCCATCGCGTGGAGGTCGTCGAGGCTGGGGATGCTCACTCCCCGAGGATACCGGCCGTGACGTGGTCGATCGGCCGGCGGCCGCTACCAGCCCCTGGTGCCGCTGCCACCCTTGAACGGTCCTCGCACGCGGGACGTGATCCAGCCGCCGTAGAAGGAGCCCTCCTGCGGCTGGACGACCTCGCCGTCCACCTCGCAGCGGTCGACGCGGCCCGGGTAGACCGCGAGGTGGTCGAGCAACGCCTCGAACCCGGCCCGTGGCTCCGGATAGGTCCACGCGGCGGACTGCGCCACCTCGTGCCGCCCGACGAGGTCGAAGTAGGCCGCGGCAGCCCTTGAACTCGCAGACCGTCGACCCCGTGGCGGCCCGGAGCACATCGGGCGCGAACGCCTCGCGCGGCAGGTAGTACGTGGGCGGGTGGCTGGTCTCGAGCACGCGCAGCGCGCTGCGCGTCTCGGCGATCACCGTGTCGTCGAGCACCACGACCACGTGCTCGGAGCTCGGCACGACGGCTGGAGGTCGGGGGTACTGCCAGACGTCCTCGGCCGCATGCTCAGCCAAAGAGCACTTCGACTTCCTCGTACAGCTCGGGCCGGACGACCTTGAGCTCGCTGGTTCCCTCCGACAGCGGGACCCGGACGATCTCGGTGCCGCGCAGGGCCACCATCGTGCCGAAGGCTTCGTCGGTGACGGCCTGGATGGCGTGCAGGCCGAAGCGGGTGGCGAGCCAGCGGTCGAACGCCGTGGGCGTGCCGCCGCGCTGGACGTGCCCGATCACGACGGCGCGGGCCTCCTTGCCGGTGCGCTGCTCGATCTCGTGCGCGAGCCGGTCGCCGATGCCACCGAGGCGGACGTGGCCGAACGCATCCTTCTCGCCGCTCACCAGCTCCATCGTGCCCTCGGCCGGAGTGGCGCCCTCGGCCACGACGATGATCGGCGAGTAGTGGGTGGCGAACCGGCTCTCGACCTGGGCGCACACCTTCTCGATGTCGAACGGCCGCTCGGGGATGAGGATGATGTTCGCGCCGCCGGCCAGGCCGCTGTGCAGGGCGATCCAGCCCGCGTGGCGTCCCATCACCTCGACGACGAGCACCCGGTGGTGCGACTCGGCGGTGGTGTGGAGGCGGTCGATCGCCCCGACGGCGATGTTCACCGCGGTGTCGAAGCCGAAGGTGAAGTCGGTGCCGGACAGGTCGTTGTCGATGGTCTTGGGCACGCCGACGACCTTGACGCCGAGGTCGGAGAGCTTCGTGGCCACGCCGAGCGTGTCTTCGCCGCCAATGGCGATCAGCGCGTCGCACCCGTGCGACGCGAGGTTGTCCTTGATCTGCTCGACGCCACCCTCGATCGCGAACGGGTTGGTGCGCGACGAGCCGAGGATGGTGCCGCCACGCGGCAGGATGCCGCGCACCTCGTCGATGCCCAGCGGCATGGTGTCGTTCTCGAGCGGACCGCGCCACCCGTCGCGAAAGCCCACGAAGTCGTGCCCATGGGCCTTGACGCCCTTGCGCACCGCGCCTCGGATGACCGCGTTCAACCCGGGGCAGTCTCCGCCACCGGTGAGCATGCCGACTCGCATCGTTCCTCCTGGATGTTGACTGGCGCTTCGTATTCTTCCTTGCGTGGCTTCGCAACCGGCGCCTGTGGCGCAGCACGCTCAACCTGACTGAACGCTACGGCCGCGAGCGGCCTCTGGTTCAATCAGGCTTGATCTCTTCCCACACCTCGTCGGCCTCGACGCGAGCGGCGGCCTTGGCTGCCTCGCGCTCCGCGTCACGATCGCGCTTCTTCGCGTCCTGCGCGTAGAGGTCGACGTACTCCTGGCCCGAGAGCCGCATGATCTCGTACATGATCTCGTCGGTGATGGCGCGCAGGATGTAGCGGTCGTCCTGCAGGCCCTCGTAGCGACTGAAGTCGAGCGGCTTGCCGAACCGGACGCCCGGACGTGCCAGCGTGCCGAACACCTTGCCGGGCGGGGCGATGATGTCGGAGTTGATGACGGCGACCGGGATGACCGGCACGCCGGCCTCCAGGGCGATGCGGGCGACGCCGGTGCGACCGCGGTACAGCTTGCCGTCGTGCGAGCGCGTGCCCTCGGGGTAGATCCCGCAGATCTCACCCTCCTCCAGCAGCTTCAGCTGCGCCGAGATGGCGCCGGCGGCCGCGCTGCCGCTGCTGCGGTCGATCGGCACCTGACCGGCGCCGGAGAAGAACGTCTTCTGGAACCATCCCTTGATGCCGGGCGTCTCGAAGTACTCGGCCTTCGCCACGAAGGTGACCCGGCGCGGGATGACGACGGGCATGAACAGCCAGTCGCTGTAGGACAGGTGGTTGCTGGCCAGGATGGCCGGTCCCTCCTTGGGGACGTTCTCGGTTCCCTCGGCCCACGGACGGAAGATCAGCTTGATCAGCGGACCCAGCGCCATGAATTTCAGGAACCAATAGAACACGCGGCGACTCTATCCGAACGGGCCTGCACGAGGACCATGCCATGCGCGAGGATGGAGGCATGACCGAGACCCTCGCCGTCGTTCCCGGAGCGGAGCCGTTCAGCCAGGACGGCGGGTCGGTCGGCGTCCTGCTGAGCCACGGTTTCACCGGCTCGCCCGCGTCGATGACGCCCTGGGGGCGGTACCTCGGCGAATGCGGGTACACGGTGCGCGTGCCGCGACTCCCGGGCCACGGCACCACGTGGCAGGACATGAACACCACCCGCTGGGACGACTGGCTCGCCACCGTCGACGACGCCCTCACCGAGCTGACCGAGCGGTGCGACCGTGTGGCCGTGGCGGGCTTGTCCATGGGTGGGGCGCTCGCGCTGCGCCTCGCCGAGCTGCGTCCCGACGACGTCGACGCCCTGGTGCTCGTCAACCCGGTCGTCGGCGTCAAGAACTGGCAGCTGCGGTTCGTTCCGGCACTCCAGTGGGTCGTGCCGGCCATGCCCGGCATCGGCAACGACGTCAAGAAGCCCGGGGCGGACGAGATCGGCTACGACAAGACTCCGCTCAAGGCTCTCGCCTCGCAGCTGCGCGGCTGGCGTGACATCCGTGGCGACCTCGGCAAGGTCACTGCTCCCCTGTTGCTGTTCCGTGCGACCGACGACCACGTCGTCGACGCCACGAGTCTCGGGCTCATCAAGGATGCCGTGTCGTCCTCGGTCACGGAGTACGTGACGCTGGAGAACAGTTACCATGTGGCTACGCTCGACAACGACGCGCCGCTCATTTTCGAGCGCTCCGCCGCGTTCATCGCTGAGCACGTGAGGGCCACGAATGGCTGACAAGCCAGACGACTTCGACGAGATCGTCCAGAACCTCGATCTCGACTTGAGATTCCCTGACCCGCCGCCCGCCCGGGAGCCGGAGCACCCGAGCGTGCGACACCATCGCCGCGCCGAGCGAGCCCAGGAATCCGAGACCGACGAGCCCGAGTCCTTCGACGACTTGCCCGACGAACCGTTCTACCGTCGTGTCCCGCCCGCACCGATCCGTCCGCACCACCGGGGACGCACGCTTGCCTGGGTCGCCGTGCTCGGCTCGCCGCTGGCGATCATGCTGTCAACGCTCGCCCACGTCTGGCTGCCGAGGTCGGTGCTGCTGGGCGTCGGGCTCATGTTCGTCGCCGGGTCGATCTACCTGATCTCTCAGCTGCCGGAGAACGGACCCGGGCGTCCCGACTGGCCGGACGACGGCGCCGCGCTCTAGGACTGGGTCGCGGATCGGGCGATCTCGGCCGCGCCGATGAGGCCCGCCTCCGGACCGAGCCCGGCCACCACGATGCGGGCCTCGGGTCGATGACCCCGCCCGGACAAGGATCGTGAGAACGCCGACCGCGCCGGTGCGAGCAGCAGCTCGCCGGCATCGCTGAGCCCACCACCGACGACGAAGACGCCGGGGTCGAGCGCCGACGCCAGGCTGGCCATCCCCACGCCGAGCCAGTCGCCCACCTCGGCAATCCAGCCCGTCGTCTCCTCGTCGCCCTCCTGCGCCGAGGCAGTGACGTGCGACCCGTGGATGTCGTGCACCGAACCGCCCGCTGCCTCGAGCAGCCGGCGACCGAGCGACGTGCCTGCCTCGGCGGCGGCGCGACCGCGTCGAGTGAGCACCCGCCCACTCGCGTACTGCTCCCAGCAGCCTCGATTGCCGCAGGCGCAGTGCAGACCGTCGGGAACGACCTGCATGTGCCCGAACTCCCCCGCGACGCCGAAGCGACCCCGGTAGGGCTCACCGTCGATGACGAGGGCCCCACCGATCCCGGTGCCCAGGGTCAACAGCACGACGTCCGGCTCGCCCTGCACCGCGCCGAAGCGCCACTCGGCACGGCCGCTGGCGTTCGCGTCGTTCTCGACGACGACGGGGAGCCCGGTGTGTCGGGCGACGGCGTCGCGGAGCGGCTCGTTGCGCCACGCCAGGTGCGGCGCGAAGAGCACCGTCGATCCGGATGCGTCCACGAAGCCGGCGGCACCGATGCCGACTGAACTGATGTCGTGCTCACCCCGAAGCTGGTCGACGAGGTCGCCGATGGTGTCGAGGACGGCCGCGGTGTCGGTGCCCGGGGTGTCCGCGCGTCGGCGAGCCAGGACGCGGCCCTGCTCGTCGACGACGCCGGCGGCGATCTTCGTGCCGCCGATGTCGATGCCGATGGCGAGCGCGCCGGACACGATCGTCAGGCGCCGGCTCGGGCGAGGTCGGCGGCGCCGATGATGCCCGCCTCGTTGCCGAGCGCGGCCAGCCGCAGCTCGGCGATCTTGCGGTGCTCTCGGGCCGGCAGGTGCTCCTCGAAGGCCGTGCGCACCGGGTCGAGCAGCAGGTCGCCGGCGTCGGCGACTCCCCCGCCGATCGCGATGACGCTGGGGTCGAGCACGGCCGCGAGGGTGGCGATTCCCTCGCCCAGCCACTGGCCGACGTCGTGAAGGAGGTCGACACACATCGGGTCGCCCTGCCGGGCGAGGCCGGTGACCATCTGCCCCGTGATGGCCTCGACGTCGCCGGCCACCTTCAGGAGCGGCTCGGCCTGCGGATCGTCGGACTCGACCCGTGAGCGCGCGTCGCGCACGAGGGCGCGGCCACTGGCGTACTGCTCGAGGCAGCCGTGCTGGCCACACCCACAGAGGCGGCCGTCGGGCACCACGCGGAGGTGGCCGATCTCGGCCGCCGCGCCGAAGCCGCCTCGCACCACCATGCCCCGGTGGACGATGCCGCCCCCGACGCCGGTGCCGACGGTGACGAACAGCAGGTCGTCGGTGTCCTCGCCGGCCCCGAAGCGGTACTCACCCCAGGCGGCGGCGTTGGCGTCGTTCTCGACGACGACCGGGAGGTCGACGAGCTTGCCGACCTCGGCGGCGAGCGGCTCGTCGATCCAGTCGATGTTGGGGGCGAAGGTCACCGTGGCGCGGTCGACGTCGATGAAGCCCGCCGCACCGATGCCGATGCCTCCCACCTCCACGTCGTCGGACAGCAGCCGCTCGACGAGCGTGGCCACGACTGCCGCGATACCCGTGGCGTCGTCAGGTGTGGGCTCGCTGTCCGAGCGCACGATGGTGCCGTCGGATGCGACGAGCCCTGCGGCGATCTTGGTTCCACCGATGTCCACACCGATGCCGTGCGCGTCTGGGTTCGGCCCTGGGCTCATGCCTCGTCCGTCGGCGGTTCCGTGGGTGCCAGCGCGCGTTCGAGCATGTCACGCACCGTGCGGCCGAACTCCGCGGCGGCGTCGGTGACCTGTTCCACGACGTCGGGGTTCTCGTGGACGAAGCCCACGACCTGGCAGATCGGGCACCAGCCGGTGGTGCACACATGGGCCGCTGCGTCGGCCGGTTCACCATCGGCGGGTGGTTGACGTGCCTCTGTGGCCAGGGCGTGCAGCAGGCGCGCCGTCTCCTGGGCGAGCGAGCCGACGCTCTCCTGCCCGGCGGCCTCGGGCTCAGCCACCGTCGCCCTCGACGTGGCGCTTCAGCCCCTTGAGCGCAGTGTCGATGATGACCTTCTCGGCCTTGCGCTTGAGCATGCCGAGCATGGGGATCGAGACATCGACGGAGAGCTGGTAGGTGACCCGGGTGCTGTCGTCGCCGACCGGCTCGAGCTCGTAGCTGCCGTCCATCGACGTGAGCATCGAGCCCCGCTCGACGAGGTGCCAGGTGACCGAGCGGTCGCCGTCCCAGACGTAGCCGAGGTCGTACTGGTCACGGATGGGCGCTGCTTCCAGCACGAAGTGCACCCGCTCGGGGCGGTCGCCCTCGGTGGACAGGACGTCCGCGACCCGGACGCCCGTGGCCCACGAGGGGTAGTCGTCGAAGTCGGCGATGACGTCCATGATGCGGCTCGGGGTTGCGCCGATGACGATGTCGCTGGTCGTGCGTGCCATCAGCGTTCCTCCTCGTTAGGTCGAATCCATCGTAGTAGCCGCGACTGCCTTCAGCGGTGGCCCCCCACGAGCGTGAGGGTAGCCTGCCGTACGTGGCTCAGACGTACCCGACCGCAGACGGCAACCTCACCGACGACGTCCTCGACCGGCTGGCGATCGACCCCGACGCGATCGCCCTGGCTCGCCGCGTGGACGGTGCATGGCAGGACGTCACCATCGGTGAGTTCCACCGCGAGGTCACCGACCTGGCGAAGGGCCTGATGGCCTCCGGAGTGGAGCCGGGCGACCGCGTGGCCCTGCTCTCGAAGACGCGTTACGAGTGGACGCTCGCCGACTACGCGATCTGGTGGGCCGGTGCGGTCACGGTGCCCGTCTACGAGACCTCGTCACCGGCGCAGATCGCCTGGATCCTCACCGACTCCGGAGCCGTGGCGGCGATCGTGGAGAGCAAAGAACATGCCGCACGAATTGAGGAAGCTCGCGCTGAGATCCCTCACGTGAAGCACGTCTGGACGATCGACGCCACCACGAACGACACAGCCGGCGGGACGGGCATCGAGACGGTCGTCGCGGCAGGCGCCGACGTCGCCGACAACGCGCTCGACGGCCGGCGCAAGGCCCTCGGTCCCGACTCCCTGGCGACGCTCATCTACACGTCCGGCACGACCGGCCGCCCCAAGGGCTGCCAGCTCACCCATGGCAACTTCCGCGGCGAGCTGGCCGGGGCACTCGCGAACCTCCCCGAGCTGTTCGGCTCGGCCCAGGAGGACGGGTCCGAAGCCTCGACGCTGCTCTTCCTGCCGCTGGCCCACGTGTTCGCCCGGGTCATCCAGGTCGGCGCCATCCGGGCCGGGGCCAAGCTCGGCCACACCGCCGACATCAAGGACCTGGTGAGCCACCTCGGCGAGTTCGAGCCCACGTTCGTGCTCGCCGTGCCCCGGGTGTTCGAGAAGGTCTTCAACACCGCCAGCAGCAAGGCCTACGCCGACGGTCGCGGCAAGGTCTTCGACCGCGCCGTGCAGACGGCGATCTCCTACAGCCGCGCCCAGGACAACGGCAAGCCCGGCGTCGCCCTTCGGGCGCGACACGCTGTCTTCGACCGGCTCGTCTACGGCAAGCTGCGCGAGGCCCTCGGCGGGCACACCGAGTGGGCGATCTCCGGCGGAGCACCGCTGGGTGAGCGGCTCGCGCACTTCTACCGCGGCATCGGCGTGCCGGTGCTCGAGGGCTACGGCCTCACCGAGACCACGGCGGCGCTGTGCGTCAACACTCCGGAGCACCAGCGGGTCGGCACGGTCGGCCGGGTCTTCCCCGACACCGAGGTCGAGGTCGCGTCCGACGGCGAGCTGCGCTTCCGTGGCCCGCAGGTGTTCACCGGCTACTGGAAGAACCCTGACGCCACGGCCGAGACGCTCGACGCGGACGGCTGGTTCTCCACCGGAGACCTCGGCGACGTCGACGAGGACGGCTTCATCCGCATCACCGGTCGCAAGAAGGAGATCCTCGTGACGGCGGGCGGGAAGAACGTCGCCCCGGCGGTGCTGGAGGACCGTGTGCGCGCCCACCCCTACGTGAGCCAGTGCCTCGTGGTCGGGGACGGCAAGCCGTTCGTCGCCGCCCTCGTCACGATCGACACCGAGGCCTGGACGGGATCGCTCGACGACCCGGCGCTGGAGTCAGCCGTGCAGGAGGCGATCGACGACGCCAACGCCCAGGTCTCGCAGGCCGAGGCGATCAAGAAGTTCGTGATCCTTCCGGACGACTGGACCGAGAAGAACGGCTACCTGACCCCGTCGTTCAAGGTGAAGCGCAACGCCGTGCTGCGCGACTTTCACGACACGGTCGAGGCACTCTTCGTCAGGTAGTTGCGCCACTGCTCCGTGAGCTGCGCGACGGACAGGTCGAAGGACCGACGCAGCGCGGTGTCGACCTCGGTGCCAGACAGCACGTCGCGGTAGAACCGCACGATGGTGGCGTCGTCGTGCCGCTCGCCGAGCATCCGGAACACCATCCACGCCGACTCGTAGACCGCGCCGAGGCCGTGCCCACCGCTTCCGAAGTCCTCCGGGGTCGGCAACGCCTTCGGCGCTCCATCGGCCTTGACCCCACGCAGAGCCTGACCGGCACTCAGTGAGAGCGGTGCGTCGTCGTCGTGCAAGGCGACGAAGTCGGCGAACCCCTCGATGACCCAGGACTCGGCGCCGCTGCCGAACGCGCCGGTGAGCAGGTGCGTGGCCTCGTGGCTGACCACCACCTGGGCGGCCCGCGCGTCCATGGTGGCGAACTGAGCCGGGTTGAGCACGATCACACGGGCCGTCTTCGTGCCCCCGTCGACCGTCGTGGTGACGGCCGCGATCGGGGCGACCTCACGCTCCGGGCGGCCGACAAGGTCGGCCGTGAGGGCACGAGTGCGGGGCGACACGATCGTCAGGTCGGCGTCGTCGCCCGGTACGACCGCCTGCACGTGCTCGCGCGCGATCCGGGCCATCGCCGCGGCATCGAGGTCCGGTGCGCCGCCGTCGACCGTGATGACCCGGACACCGGTGTCCCGCTCCACCGCGATCCGGCCGGCAAGCCACAACGGCAGCGGCTCCTCGTGAGCCGAGGCCGAGCGGACCGCGAACGTGCCGTCGCGTCGAGGATCGAGCCGGAAGTCCACCGTGGCGTCGCGGACCGACGTCCCGGCGACGGCCGATTCGCGACCGGCCCGCCAGGACACGGCGACCTCGGCGAGGGTGGACCCGTCGGCGCGATCAGGCACCTCTCCCCCGCGCAGATAGCGCATCTCGACGTCGGCGACGTCGAGGACCGACCGGGCGCCCCAGGCGTCCGTGGCGAACGTCCGCGCGCTCGCTCCGGAACCGGCAGCCGAGAGGAACGCCTTCCCGCTCTCGGCATCGCCGAGCTCGCGGAACTGGTCGGCGAGCAGGGCGGCGGCATCAGCAGGCACGGAGACGACGTCGTCAGAAGTCGATGACTCCCAGGGGCGCTGCCAGAGAAACAACGCGATGACCAGCACGACCAGCAGCGCTCCGGCCGCCAGATTGGGCGACAGCCGGCGAGAGTCAGCCAACCCGCCCGGCTCTGCTGAAACCGCTGAGCCCGGTGATCTCCACGACCTTCCCCGGGCGCGGTGCGTGGATGACCTTGCCCTTGCCGATGTAGATGCCGTCGTGGGACATGTCGCCGTAGAAGACGATGTCGCCCGGCTGCACCTGGCTCATCGGGACGTGCCTCGTGGCGCTGTACTGCGGCCCGACCACGCGTGGGAGCGACACGCCGGCAGCGCGGAAGGACGCCTGCACGAGTCCCGAGCAGTCCCACGAGTTGGGGCCGGTGCCGCCGTAGCTGTACGGGTCGCCGAGCTGTGCGGACGCGAAGGCGATGGCTTTCTTGCCGCGGCCGCTGGCGGCGACGTTGAAGTCGAGATTGATGTCGCTGGAGTTCAGGCCGGCGCGCTCGGTGGCGTTCAGGAGGGCGAGCTTGCGCTTGGCCTCGTTGTACTTGGCCTTGATCTTGTCGCGCTCCTTGGCCAGGTCCTTCTTGTCAGCGGCCAGCGAGGTCTCGCGCTCCTCGAGCTGGTCGTGACGGTTCTTCAGCTGCTTGGCCGTCTTGCCGAACTTCTCGAGCTGGTCGGCGCGGGTGCTGTTGAGTGCCTGCACGGCGCCGAGCCCGTCGAGGAACTCCTCGGGGTCACCACTGCCGAGCAGGTTGACCGTGGGGCCGAGCGGGGCGTCCATGTGCTGCTGCACGATGGCCGAGCTCAAGGCGTCCTTCTGCTCCTGGTACCCGACCATCTGGCGGTCGATGTCACCGGAGAGGTCGTCGATCTCCTGCTGGGTCTGCTTGATCTGGACGGACAGCTGGTTGACCTGTTCCGACGCGGCCTCGGCCTCGTGGAACGCCGCCTTGACCTCTTTCACGTCGGTCTTCGGGTCGGCTCCAGCCCCGTTGATCGCGGCGCCGCCGATGAGGCTGACGGAAATCAGGGACACGCTGACGGCTGCCATAGCAGCGCGGTTCACCGTACGAATACGCGAAAGGCGCACGCACAACTCCTACATGTTCCTCGACGCCTACCGGGTGAGCTGACGGATTCGGGCCAAGGACGCCCTACGGCTCAACGTGCGAGCCGATTCACCCCACACACATGGTTCCCCGGTATGTCGCGGTTGACTTCCCCACACCCGCGGCATTTCGGCGGTGTGCCCGATGACGGCCAGGCGGCCGCCCATTCTCCGGGCGCACAAGCGCTTACTCTAGGGCCGGACGATCAAGCGATCAACTTCCCACGGCGTGCGAGTCGGGCCCCGTGATGGGGATCACGAGCCGGAGCGGCGGCACCAGGCCACCGTCGGCGAGGGCTTCGAGGGCGGCCACGTCGTCGCCGTCGAGCTCGATTCCCGCAGGTGGGCCCCCCAGCAGAACGGTGACGACACAGTCGCCGCACGCGCCCGGGCTGCGGACGAGACAGCGGTCGCAGTCGACGACCACGGGATCGGTCGAATCGTTCATGGGGAACACCTCCTGGTGGACGTTCACGACGCTAGACGCCCCCGCCGACAGAAACTCCAGTCACACCAGTCACTCCCGTCTGTCCGACGTTCGAACTAGTGTTCGACCATGGTAGTAGTCCAGGCCTCGTTCGACGACCTCGGGCGCCCCCTGTCCGACGTCACCTTCTGCGTGGTCGACCTCGAGACCACCGGCGGCTCGGCCAAGGCGGGCTCGAAGATCACCGAGGTGGGTGCGGTCAAGGTCCGCGGCGGCGAGGTGCTCGGGGAGTTCCAGACGCTGGTGAATCCCGACGAGTCGATCCCGGCATTCATCACGGTGCTCACGGGCATCACCGACGCCATGGTGATCAACAAGCCGCGCATCGCCGAGGTGCTGCCCAGCTTCCTGGAGTTCGCCCAGGGCACGGTGCTCGTGGCACACAACGCCCCGTTCGACACGGGCTTCCTCAAGCACAACAGCCGCGAGCTGGGCATCCCGTGGCCCCGGTTCGAGGTCCTCGACACCGCGGTGCTGGCCCGCCGCACGCTGCTGCGCGACGAAGTGCCCAACTGCAAGCTCTCCACGCTGGCCCGCGTCTTCCATGCCACCACCACGCCCAACCACCGGGCGCTGTCCGACGCCCGCGCCACGGTCGACGTCCTGCACGGCCTGTTCGAGCGGCTCGGCCCGCTCGGCGTCACCTCGCTCGAGGAGGTGTCCACGTTCACGGCGCGGGTCACTCCCGCCCAGCGCAAGAAGCGCCACCTGGCCGAGCACCTCCCCCGGTCCCCCGGCGTCTACCTCTTCCGCGACCGCCACGACGACGTGTTGTACGCGGGGATGTCACGCAACCTCCGGAAGCGGGTGCACACGTACTTCACCGAGTCCGAGACGCGCACCCGTATGGGCGAGATGGTCATGCTGGCGCAGCGGGTCGAGGGCATCGTCTGCGCCACCACGCTGGAGGCCCAGGTCCGCGAGCTGCGGCTCATCGCCCGGCACCGGCCGCCGTACAACCGACGCTCGAAGTTTCCCGACCGGCTGTCCTGGCTCAAGCTCACCCGCGAGGCATGGCCACGGCTGTCGGTGGTCAAGCGCATCCTCGACGACGACGCCGACTACATCGGGCCGTTCGGCAGCCGGTCGTCCGCCGACGACGCCATGGCCGCCCTCCACGACACGTTTCGCATCCGTCAGTGCACTCCCAAGCTGGCGAAGAGGTCACGACGCCACGCGTGTGCCCTCGCCGAGCTGGGCCACTGCCTGTCGCCGTGCGACGGCTCGGTCGAGCCGGACGTGTACACCGCCGAGGTGCTCCGCGTGCAGCGAGCGATGACGGCCGACCCGGATCGAGCTCGTCCGGTCCATCCGGGGACGCATGGGCGACCTCGCCGAGCACGAGCGCTTCGAGGACGCGGCCCGCTGGCGCGACCGCCTGACGGCCCTGCTGCGGGCCGTCGTGCGCACGCAACGTCTCGCCGAGCTCACGGCCGTTCCCGAGCTCGTCGCCGCCGCACCGCACACCGACGGCTGGGAGATCCACGTGCTGCGCCACGGCCGGCTGGCCGCCGCAGGGGTCATGCCGCGCGGCACGCATCCGTCCGGCTGGGTCGACGCGCTGCTCGCCACGGCCGAGTCGGTCGACGCCGGCTACGGGCCCATCCCGGCCGCCACCGCCGAGGAGACCGAGTGCCTGCTGCGCTGGCTCGACACGCCTGGCCTGCGGGTCGTCCGTGGGGCGTGGCAGGCCCCGCTCGCCAGCGGCGCTCGTCACCTGGAGCAGCTCACCGATCTGGCGTCGCGCGCCAAGGCGACTACTCTGACGTCGTGATCACCGCGATCGTCTTCATCCAGGCCGATGTGTCCCGTCTCTCCGAGATCGCCGAGAGCATCGCCGACATCACCGGCGTCAGCGAGGTCTACTCCGTCACCGGCGACCTCGACCTCCTCGCGATGGTGCGGGTGCGCACGCACGAGGAGATCTCCGACGTCGTCGCCGACCAGCTGAACAAGGTCGACGGCGTGCTGTCGACGCAGACCCAGATCGCCTTCCGCACGTTCAGCCACCACGACCTCGAAGAGGCCTTCAGCATCGGTCTCTGACCCGGTCCGGGTGGTGGAGCGCGGCTATCGTGCTGCTGTGAATTCTCCCGCCTTCTCCGACTCGCCAGCGGTGGTGACCGCGCGGGAACGTGCCCGCCTGGCCGCCGAGGGCAAGAGAGCCGGGGACTCGGCGACCGACTTCAGCGTCCGGCTGCTCCGCACGTTCCTGGGGTTGTGCGAGAACCCCAAGACCCGCCGACGCATGCTGCGGTTGGTGGAGTCGTCAGTCGGCAACGGAGGCGCCGACCGAGCGCTGTACCGCATGCTCAACCGGACGGTCATCACGCCGGCCGCGAAGGCCACGGGGATCCAGGCCTCCGCACTGCGCTACGAGCTCGTCTGCGGGCAGCTCGTCGGTCTGGCGATGATGCGGTACGTCCTGAAGGTCGAACCGGTGGCCTCCACCTCGACCGACGAGATCATCGAGGTGTTCGCACCGGCGATCCGCGCCACCCTCAAGGGTTAGGCGAGCGACTGCGTCGTCTCGGCCCAGAGGTCGAGGACACGTCGACCCGAGCCGGAGTCGATCGACTCCCGGGCCCGCTCCAGGCCGGCGGCCAGCCGTTCCTCCAGCTCGCCGTCGGCGGCCTCGAACGCCGCGATGCCGGCACCGGCGTTGAGCAGCACGGCGTCGCGCACAGCGGACTTCTCGCCGTCCAGCACCCGGTTGAAGACGTCGGCGTTGAACGCCGCGTCGCCGCCGGTGAGGGCGGACGGCTCCGACAGGTCGATGCCGAGGCGCTGCGGGTCGATGACCTGCTCGCTGACCTCTCCGGTGCTCGGGTCCCCCACCCACACGTGCGACGTCGTGGTGGTGGTGATCTCGTCGAGCCCGTCGTCGCCCCGGAAGACCAGGGCATCGGCGCCTCGGCCCGCGAGCACGCCGGCCATGATCGGCGCCATCCGCGCGTCGGCCACACCCACGGCCATCGCGTCCGGACGAGCCGGGTTGGTGAGCGGTCCGAGGAAGTTGAACGGGGTGGGGATGCCGAGCTCGCGGCGCGGCACCGCCGTGAACCGGAAGGACGCGTGGAACACCGGCGCGAAGCAGAACGTGATGCCCGCGGCCTTCAGCACGTCGACGAGCTTGAGCGGCGGGACGTCGAGCCGCACGCCGAGCTCCTCCAGGACGTCGGCCGAGCCGCTGGCGCTGGTGGCCGCGCGGTTGCCGTGCTTGACGACGGGCACGCCCGCACCGGCGATGACGACCGCCGACATCGTGGAGATGTTGACGGTGCGCGCGCGGTCGCCACCCGTGCCGACGATGTCGACCGAGCGACCCTCCACCGTCATGGGCGCGGCGTGGCGATACATCGCGTCGACGAGACCCTGCATCTCGGCGAGCGTCTCACCCTTGCTGCGCAGCGCGACGGCGAAGCCGGCGATCTGGGCCGGGGTGGCGTTGCCCGACAGGATCTCCTCCATCGCCCACGACGTGGACGAGGCGTCGAGGTCGTCTCCGGCGACCAACGTGGCCAGGACGTCTGGCCATGTACTGGACACGGCTCTAGGCCGACTGCAGGATGCCGCGCGCGAGATCGATGACGGTCTCAGCCAGGCGCAGCGGGTCGATGGGGTGCGGCAGCGCGGCATCCGCACGCGACCAGGTGGCGAGCCAGGCGTCCTGCGGACGTCCGGTGAGCACGAGCACGGGCGGCGCCTGGTAGATCTCGTCCTTCATCTGCCGGGCGATGCCCAGACCGCCGGCCGGGACAGCCTCGCCATCGAGGATCACGAGGTCGAAACCACCCTCGTCGAGGTGCTGCCACACCACCGGCTCGGTGGCGCACTCGACGTACTCGAAGGCCGGAAGATCGGGATGCGGGTGCACGCCGAGCGCGGAGACGACCGCGGCTCGGACGTCTCGATCGTCGCTGTAGACCAGGACACGCAGGGGCTTGTGCTCGCTCACGATCGAATCGTACATAATGAGCGCGTGGCGACTACTTCGATCATCCCGGCGTCTCGACTTCACGGCACCGATGGGCGGCCCTCGATGGTCGCCGTCGGCACCATCGTGTGGCTCTCCAGCGACCTGCTGTTCTTCGCCGGACTGTTCGCGGCCTACTTCACGATCCGCAACGTCTCACCGGATCTCTGGATCCAGGAGACCGCGAAGCTCGACCTCCCGTTCGCCACGGTCAACACCACGATCCTGGTGCTGTCCTCGGTGACGTGTCAGTACGGCGTCTTCGCCGCCGAGCGCGGCCGCGCCGGCCGCACCGGCCGTCTGTGGCAGCTCCCGCAGTGGGGCATGCGCGAGTGGTTCGTCCTCACCTACTTCATGGGCGCCATCTTCATCGCCGGCCAGGCCACTGAGTACGCCTCCCTGGTCACCGAGCACACCACCATCTCCTCGTCGCCCTACGGCTCGGTGTTCTACCTGGCCACCGGCTTCCACGGCCTCCACGTCATCGGTGGGCTGATCGCCTTCATCCTCGTCATCGGACGAACGTTCCTGGCGCGTCGATTCACGCACGAGCAAGCCATTTCCGCCATCGTGGTGTCGTACTACTGGCACTTCGTCGACATCGTCTGGGTCGGCCTGTTCTTCACCATCTACATCCTCCAGTAGCAAGGTCAACCTAACGTCCCCGGCGCGGAGTCTCCCTCGGTACTCTGAGTCGACCTAACCAGGAATGAGGTTCTCGGTGCGGAAACTCTCCACCCGCCGCCGGCACCCACTCGCCGGTCTCGTCGTCCTCCTCGTGGGGCTCGTCGTGGCCGGCGGCCTGTATGCGGCCTTCGCGCCGCGGGCCGCCACCGCCGAGGAAGCATCGTCTCGAGACGTCGAAGCCGGTCGCCAGCTCTTCCTGGTCGGCTGTGCCAGCTGCCACGGCAAGGACGCCACCGGCATCCTCACGAAGTCCGGCGGCAACTACGGTCCGTCCCTGATCGGCGTCGGCGCCGCTGCGGTCGACTTCCAGGTCGGCACCGGCCGGATGCCGATGGCGCAGTCCGGTCCGCAGGCCCCGCGCAAGGACCCCGAGTACACCGAGGAGGAGACCAGGCAGCTCGCGGCGTACGTCGCGTCCCTGGCTCCCGGTCCCGCCATCCCGAGGAGGAGCACCTCGACTGGCGCGCAGCCAGCACCGAGGAGGTCAAGGAGGGCGGAGAGTTCTTCCGCACCAACTGCACGGCCTGCCACAACTCCGTCGGAGCCGGCGGCGCCCTGCCCAACGGCCGCTACGCCCCCTCGATCAAGGGCGTCGACCCCAAGTACATCTACGAGGCGATGCTCACCGGGCCGCAGCAGATGCCCCTGTTCTCCGACGCCGTCATCACGCCGGAGGACAAGCGCAACGTCATCGCCTACGTCAAGACCCTCGAGGAGCAGCCCGAGTACGGCGGGCTTGCCGGCGGCGGGTACGGCCCGGTGGTCGACGGCATGTTCACCTTCATCATCGGCATTGGCGCCCTGGTCGGTTTCGCCGTCTGGATCGGTGCCCACGGAGCGAGAGTGAAGAAGCGATGACCACGTCAGACAACGGCTCGCACGGCGCACCCACCCCCGGGAGCGGAGAACCGGGAATCAGCGCCGACCTCGAGCGACAGACGCTCGAGCCGATCGACGACCCCGGGATCCAGGCGCACCAGTGGCGTCCGACCGACGTCGACGCGAAGCAGGAGCGCCGCGCGGAGCGCCAGGTCGCCGGAATGTTCGGTCTCGCGACGATCCTCCTGCTGTTCTTCTGTGTCGCCTACTTCGCCGTCGAGCCCGAGCAGACATTCCTCGGCTGGTCGGCCCTGAACTTCGCCCTCGGCGCCAGCCTCGGAGGTGCGCTCCTGCTGATCGGGGCCGGCATCATCCAGTGGGCCAAGAAGCTCATGGGCGACCACGAGATCATCGAGCCGCGGCATCCGGTCCGCTCCTCCGACGAAGACCGCGCCGGCGTGATGGAGGACATCAACGCCGGTATCGAGGAGTCCGGATTCGGGCGCCGACCACTCATCCGCCGCAGCCTCCTCGGAGCGCTCGGTGTGCTCAGCCTCGGCCCTCCGCTCGTCATGCTGCGCGACCTCGGCCCGCTGCCCCACGAGATGAGCGTCACGGTCTGGAAGAAGGGCATGCGGGTCGTCAACGACGTCTCCGGTGCACCGATCAAGCCGGCCGAGGTCGAGGTCGGCCAGCTCGTCAACGCCGAGCCGGCCGCGCTGTTCGAGGAGGACGAGAACGGCGAACGGGTCATCCACGGCACCGAGGCCCTGCAGGCCAAGTCCAAGGCCGCGGTCATCCTGGTGCGGATGCGTCCGCAGGACATCACGCCCAAGCAGGGTCGCGAGAACTGGGGCATCAACGGCATCCTCTGCTACTCCAAGATCTGCACCCATGTGGGCTGCCCGATCAGCCTGTGGGAACAGCAGACGCACAACGTGCTGTGCCCGTGCCACCAGTCGACGTTCGACCTCGCCGACGCCGGCAGGGTCATCTTCGGGCCGGCCGCCCGTCCTCTCCCGCAGTTGCCGCTCGGCGTAGACTCAGAGGGCTACCTCATCGCGATGAGCGACTTCCAGGAGGTCATCGCGCCGAGCTATCCGGAGTTGGCACGCGACCAGAAGAAGCTGGATGATCGCTATGAGTGACAGCTACACCGACATCGAGAAGACCACCGTGGGCAAGAAGGCGGCCGGTCCGGTGGGATGGCTCGACGATCGTCTCGGACTGGCAGGCGCCGGCAAGAAGCTCATGCCGGTTCGCAAGGTCTTCCCCGAGCACTGGTCGTTCATGCTCGGCGAGATCGCCCTGTGGTCCTTCATCGTCCTGCTCCTCACCGGCGTCTTCCTGACGTTCTGGTTCGACCCGAGCATGGCCGAGACGACGTACACCGGCTCCTACGAGCCGCTCCGAGGCCTGGAGATGTCGCGCGCCTACGCCTCGACGCTCGAGATCTCCTTCGACATCCGCGGTGGCCTGCTGATCCGCCAGATCCATCACTGGGCGGCGGCGCTCTTCGTCGCCGCGATGATCGTGCACATGCTGCGCATCTTCTTCACCGGTGCGTACCGCAAGCCACGCGAGATCAACTGGCTCGTCGGAGTCGGCCTGTTGTCGATCGGGCTGGTCGAGGGGTTCGCGGGCTACTCGCTCCCCGACGACCTGCTGTCCGGCACCGGCCTCCGCTTCGTCGACGGGCTCATTCGCTCCATACCGCTCGTCGGGTCCTATCTGGAGTTCTTCATCTTCGGCGGGGAGTTCCCCGGCGACATCATCATTCCGCGCCTCTACATGGCTCACATCCTGCTGATCCCCGCGCTGCTGCTGGGCCTCATCGGCTTGCACATGGTGCTGCTCGTCTACCAGAAGCACACCCAGTGGCCCGGGCCCGGACGCACCGAGAACAACGTCGTGGGCTACCCGCTGCTCCCCCAGTACATGGCCAAGGCCGGCGGCTTCTTCATGGTCGTCTTCGGCTTCACCGCCCTGATGGGCGCCACACTGCAGATCAACCCGATCTGGCTCTACGGCCCCTACAACCCGTCCGAGGTCACGGCCGGCTCGCAGCCTGACTGGTACATGGGATTCGTCGAGGGCGCCGTCCGCGTCATGCCGGCGTGGGAGTTCACCGATCCGCTGATCGGCTACACGTGGTCGATGAACGTCTTCATCCCTGCCGTGCTGCTGATGGGCCTGCTCTTCACCCTGCTCGGGGCTTGGCCGTTCGTCGAGCAGTGGATCACCGGCGACAAGCGTGAGCACCACCTGCTCGAGCGCCCCCGCAACGCCCCCGTGCGCACCGCGTTCGGTGTTGCCGGCATGACGGCTTACGGAGTGTTGTGGATCGGTGGTGGCAACGACATCATCGCCGTGAAGTTCCAACTCGACATCTACGACATCACCTGGTTCGTCCGCATCGGAGTGTTCCTGCTGCCGATCCTCGCGTTCATGATCACCAAGCGCATCTGCATCGGCCTGCAGCGAGCGGACGCCAACCGGATCCTGCACGGCTACGAGACCGGTGTCATCGAGCGCACGCCAGACGGCAGCTACTCCGAGCGGCACGCTCCCCTGTCAGTGCCCGGCCAGTACGTGCTCACCACGCACGACCGGCTGCCGGTGCTGGAGGCGCCTGCGGAGACGGACAAGAACGGCGTCCCGGCACCGAACGGGCGCGCCGAGAAGCTGCGGGCCAAGTTCCGCCGGTTCTACTACCACGGTGCGGTCGACAAGCCCACCGAGCAGGACGTCGAGCACGCGTCGGAGCACCTCGCCGAGCACAACGGTCACCCGGTCGCGCTGGGCGAGGACTTCCAGGGCGTGTCCGAGACGGGCATCCCGAAAAGCCACTGATGTGACCGCCTGAGCGAGCTCAGCGAGCGAACGGCGGGCCAGGTCGAGTGTGCACGGGCGAAGCCCGTCCGGCGCAACGAGACCTCGTGAGACTCAAGGCTTGCGTGAGGAGTGGTTTCGATTCCCCCACTCGCTGGCGCTCGCGGGAGGTGCCCCCAGCCGGTGGTTCCTCGCGGCTACTCAACCACCGTCAATCCCTCAGGCCAGGGCCGAGCCGGACTTCCACTCGTCCCACGACACGTTCCAGTCGGTCCAGCCGTTCTGGTCCTCCATGCCGCGGGGGCTGTTCTTGAACTTCACCACGTCGCCCCGCCTGGAGTTCTGGTAGAGCCAGCTCGCGTTCGCGGTGCTCATGCCGGTGCAGCCGTGGCTGACGTTCGCCCGACCGTGCGAGGAGGCCGACCAGGGGGCCGCGTGCAGGAACTCACCGGAGTTGGTGACCCGCATGGCCCACTTGACGTCGGAGATGTCGTAGTAGTCGGGGTCCTCGGAGTCGACACCGGTGGTGGCGGCGTCCATGTCGACCTTGGGGAACTTCTCCATGATGATCTTGGTGCCCTGACGCGTGCGGTGCTTGGAGTCGCCCGTCGAGACCGGAATGCTGCGCGCCGACTTGCCGTCGATCTGGACGTTCAGGCGGTGCGTGGCGATGTCGACCGTGCTGATGACCTCACGGCCGATCTTGAACGGCACCTTCTGGTTCTGCTGGCCGTAGATGCCGTTGCCGGCGGGAAGCCCGTTGAGCCGCAGGTTGACCGTGACCTTGGTGCCGGCCGGCCAGAAGTCCTTGGGCCGATAGTGCGCGACGCTGTCGCTGATCCACGACCAGGAGCCCTCGACGTCCTCGCTCGTGTTGACGTCCATGTTGCGCTCGAAGAGGTCCTTGTTCTTCACCGGGATGTCGAACGTGACGATGATCGGCATGCCGACGCCGACCGTCTCGCCCTTGAGCGGCGCGACGGACGGGTAGGTCTGCTGCTGGAGGGTGAGCGACTGGGTGGTGAAGGTGCGCTCGAGCGTTCCCTCCTTCTTGTCGTCGCCGGTGCCCTTGACGGTGAGCGTGTACTTGGTGCCCGGCTCGAGGCGGTCGGACGCGACCCACTGCGAGCCGGTGACCCGGCCGCTGACCTTCGACTTGCCGTCGGCGGAGACGAGTGTGGCCTCTTCGATCGACCCGTGCTCGGCGTCGGCGGTGACGATGGTGTCGACGGTGACGCCCTTCTCGTTGTCCTTGATGCTGGACGAGATCGAGATGGGGTCGTCAGGGGTGACTGCCTGCTTGACCTTGTCGGACGAGCAGCCCGTCACCAGCACCGCCGCGGCCGCAACCGCGAGCAGGGATCGATAGTTCACCACGTCATCTTACGGGGCCGGGGTACGTGTCAGAAATCGAAACCGCGTGCCGTAGGACACGCAGTTGGCGATCAGTGAGCGTGAACGCCGCGGTAGTACTCGTAGATCCAGCCGCTGACCATGACCGCACCGACACCGACGCCGATGATGAACAGCCACCAGCCGATGACGACTCCGAGCACCATGACGGCGAGCGCCATCGCGCAGAACAACGGCCACCAGCTGTACGGCGGGAAGAAGCCTTGCTCCCCCGCACCCTCGGCGATCTCGCCGTCGCTGCGATCCTCGGGACGTGACGGGATCTGCTTGGCCACGACGCCCAGGTAGAAGCCGAGGAGCACGCACAGCAGGAGGGTCATGACGAGCGCCACGGTGCCCGTGGGGTCGTAGGTCAGGAACCAGTAGATCGGCGCGGTGACGGCGAAGAACACCGCCAGACCGGCAATGGTCCAGTACTCGGCCTTCATCGGTCGTCGTCACCCTTCGAGTCGGAGAGGGCCTCGGATCGGCCCTCGACGTCCGGAGCGTCGGCGAAGCCGCCACCTGGACCCTCTTCCGGATTCTGCAGGAGCTCGAGCTCGGCGATCTCGGGGTGGTGCAGGTCGAAGGCCGGACTCTCGGAGCGGATCCGTGGCAGCGACGAGAAGTTGTGACGCGGAGGCGGCGAGCTCGTGGCCCACTCCAGGGACCGTCCCCAGCCCCACGGGTCGTCGAGCTTGACCAGCGGGCTCTTGCGCGACTTCCAGACGTTGTAGAGGAACGGCAGCGTCGAGGCGCCGAGCAGGAAGGCGCCGATGGACGAGATCTCGTTCAGCGTCGTGAACCCGTCGGTCGGTCCGTAGTCGGCGTAGCGCCGCGGCATCCCCTCGACGCCGAGCCAGTGCTGGACCAGGAACGTCATGTGGAAGCCGAGGAACAGCAGCCAGAAGTGGATCTTGCCCAGCTTCTCGTCGAGCATGCGTCCGGTGAGCTTGGGCCACCAGAAGTAGAACCCCGCAAACATCGCGAAGACCACCGTGCCGAAGACGACGTAGTGGAAGTGCGCCACGACGAAGTAGCTGTCGGACAGCGCGAAGTCGAGGGTGGGCGAGGCCAGGATGATGCCGGTGAGACCGCCGAAGAGGAACGTGGTGAGGAAGCCGAGGGAGAAGATCATGGGGGTGTCAAAGGACACACTTCCCCCCCACATCGTGCCTATCCAGTTGAAGAACTTGACCCCGGTGGGCACCGCGATGAGGAACGTCATGAAGGAGAAGAACGCCAGGTTGACGGCTCCGGTGACGAACATGTGGTGCGCCCAGACCGCGACGGACAGGGCCGCGATCGTCAGCGTCGCGCCGACCAGGCCGATGTAGCCGAAGATCGGCTTGCGGCTGAAGACCGGCAGGACCTCCGTGATGATGCCGAAGAACGGCAGCGCGATGATGTAGACCTCAGGATGGCCGAAGAACCAGAACAGGTGCTGCCACAGGATCGGCCCGCCGTTCGCGGCGTCGAAGACGTGGGCACCGAGACGGCGGTCGGCCTCGAGCGCGAGCAGGGCGGCTGCGAAGATCGGAAACGCGATCAGCACGAGCATGCTCGTGACCAGCGTGTTCCAGCAGAAGATCGGCATCCGGAACATCGTCATGCCGGGGGCGCGCATGGTGAAGATCGTGGTGACGAAGTTGACGGCGCCGAGGATCGTGCCCAGGCCGGCCATCCACAGCCCCATGACCCAGAGGTCACCGCCGATGCCGGGAGAGTTGACCGCGTCGCTCAGCGGCGCGTAGGCGAACCAGCCGAAGCTGGCGGCGCCACCGGGTGCGATGAAGCCGCTGACGACGATGAGACCGCCGAACAGGAACAGCCAGTAGCTGAACATGTTCAGGCGCGGGAAGGCGACATCGGGTGCGCCGATCTGCAGCGGCATGACGGCGTTGCCGAAGCCGAAGAACAGCGGCGTCGCGAACAGCAGCAGCATGATCGTGCCGTGCATCGTGAACAGCTGGTTGTAGGTGTCGTCGCTGACGATCTTGGAGCCGGGCTGCGCCAGGTTCGCGCGGATGAGCAGCGCGAGGATGCCGCCGAACAGGAAGAACAGGAACGACGTGACCAGGTAGAGGTTGCCGATGACCTTGTGATCGGTGGTCGTGATGACCATGACGATCTTCTGGCCGAGGGTGCGCTCCCGAACGGCCGCGCGGTCCGTGCCCGACTCGAACGCTGCTGTGGTGGCCATCAGTCCCCGCTCTTCCTGGAGCCCTCGTTCGCCTCGTTAGCCCGGCGATCGTGTCGGCCTCCTTGAGCGCCCTCGGGAGCGCCGACGTCGCCGGCCTCCTTGAGCTCGGACAGGTGCTGGTCGTACTCGGCACGCGAGACCACGTGCACTTCAAAGAGCATGCGCGAGTGGTAGAGCCCGCACAACTCGGCGCAGCGGCCGGTGAAGGTGCCTTCGCGGGTCGGGGTGAGGTCGAAGGAGTTGTGCGCCCGGGCACGACATCGATCTTGAAGTAGAACTCAGGGATCCAGAACGAGTGGATGACGTCAGGCGACGTGAGGTCGAAGCGCACCGACTCATCGACCGGCAGCCAGAGCTCGGCCGGATCGGCCGGCGTGCCGGCGTCGAAGACGTCGTCGCCCTGGGTGGCGGTCTCGTCGAGGTAGTTGAACCCCCACTGCCACTTGCTGCCGACGACGGTGAGCGTGTGGTCGGGATTCTCGACCTCCTCCAGCATCTCGTTCTGGGACACGACGGTGTGGAAGAAGAAGACGGCAACCACGATGAGCGGCGCGATCGTGTACAGCGCCTCGATCGGGAGGTTGTAGCGCACCTGCGCAGGCACTTCGTCGTCGCTGCGCCGGCGGTAGCGGACCATGGCGTAGACCATGCCGCCGAACACGAGCACGAAGACGACCAGCGTCGCGATCCACGCACCCAGCCAGAGGTCCCACATCGGGTCTGTGCGGTCGCTGCCGGCGACGGGAAGGGCCAGGCGCTTCAGGTCGTTCTCGGCGTCCGGAGCGCAGCCGCTCAGCACGAGCCCTGCTGCGGCCAACGCCATCAGCTTCATCCGACCCACGGGACGCCTTTCTGATCCATGCCCATCTTCCGACGGCACAGCCTTCGTTGACACCAGCACCCTACTGCAGTGTTCACGCCAGTTTGAGCGCGGCGTCGACGTCGGAGGCGGCCGTGTCGCCGTAGGCCACACCGAGGCGCTTGAGGAAGCCGTCACGCGTCAGCTCGTACTCCTGGGTGCCCTTGGTCTCGACGACGCTCGCGGCGATCGTGCAGCCGATCTGAGCCGACCGCTCGAGGTCGAGACCAGCCGCGACACCGGCCAGGAAACCGGCGCGGAAGCTGTCACCGACACCCGTCGGGTCGATGGCCACGACGCCCTCGATGGCCTTCACCTCGACCGGTTCGCCGTCGGCCGGGTAGACCGAGACGCCGTCCTTGCCGCGGGTGACCACGCGGGTGTCGACGTGGGACTGGACGTCGGCAGACGTCCACCCCGTCTTCTGCTCGATGAGCGCGGCCTCGTAGTCGTTGCTGAACAGGTAGGCGGCGCCGTCGATGAGGTCGCGGATGAGCTCACCGTCGGCCCAGGCGAGCTGCTGGGACGGGTCCGCGGCGAACGGCGATGCCTCGCTCGCGGAGGCTGCGGGTGTGGCGTTGCATGCCCTCGGGGTCGTCGGGGCCGACGAGCACGAGGTCGAAGTCATCGCCCAGCGCGGCGAGGTCGATGTCGCGCGCCTCGGACATCGCGCCGGTGTAGAAGGTCGCGATCTGCGCGAGCGCGGCATCGGTGGTGCAGACGAAGCGCGCCGTGTGACGAGTGTCGGAGACGAGGACCCCGGACGTGTCGACGCCGGCGTCATCGAGCCAGCCGCGGTACTCCGCATCGAAGTCGCGGCCCACCGCTCCGACGAGCAGGGGCTGGTGACCGAGCCGGGCGAGGGCGAACGCGATGTTCGCCGCGCACCCGCCACGCCGGACGTCGAGGTCGTCCACGAGGAAGGACAAGGCGATCTTGTCGAGCTCCTCCGGAACCAGGGAGTCGGCGAACTTTCCGCTGAAGGTCATCAGGTGGTCGGTCGCGATGGATCCGCAGATGGCGAGGCGCACCCGCACAGGATAGACAACGACCCCCGGCGGTCGCAGGGGGTCGTCGAAGGCCGTGCCAGACGTATGGGTGCTCTAGGTCAGTGGAACGAGTCGCCGCAGGCGCAGGATCCGGTGGCCATCGGGTTGTCGATGGTGAAGCCCTGCTTCTCGATGGTGTCGACGAAGTCGATCGTCGCACCGTGGAGGTACGGGAGGCTCATGCGGTCGACGACGACGTTGACGCCGTTGAACTCGCGGATCTCGTCGCCGTCGAGCGTGCGCTCGTCGAAGAACAACTGGTAGCGAAGACCGGAGCAACCGCCGGGCTGGACGGCGATGCGCAGTGCGAGGTCGTCACGACCCTCTTGGTCGAGCAGGCTCCTGACCTTGTCGGCGGCGCCGTCGGTGACGGACACGCCTTCAGTCGTGGTCTCGGTGCTCGTGCTGTCGACAGTCATCTAGGTCTCCCTGGTGGGGGTCACGTCGTCAGTTCCAACGCGCGTGGTGCGTTCTTCATTCCATCTTACAGAGGTCTTCCCGCGATGGACGGTCCGCACGCGTGACACGCGCCCTAGGCTGCCGGAATGGTCAATACGACGTATGAACGAGCGGGAGCTGCCGCCGTCCTCACGATCACCCGTCGCGACCGCCGGAACGCGGTGGACGCCGACACGGCGGCGGAGCTGCTCGACGCCTATCGCCGGTTCGAGTCCGACGACGAGGCCCGCGTCCTCATCGTCACCGGCGAGGGGCCGGAGGCGTTCTGCGCCGGCGCCGACCTGAAGGCGGTGGCCGAGCAGGGAGCGGGCTTCGACGGCGACGACCCTCAGGCCGCCGTGGACGAGTGGCTGGATGCGGTGCCGGCCGGACCACTCGGCTTCACGCGCCTCACGTCGACCAAGCCGACGATCGCCGCCGTGTCCGGATGGTGCCTGGCCGGCGGGCTCGAGCTGGCGTTGTGGTGCGACCTGCGGATCTGCACGCCGAGCAGCAAGTTCGGGTATCCCGAGCGCCGCTGGGGCGTCCCGCTGATCGACGGCGGCACCCAGCGGCTTCCCCTCGTGGTGGGCATGGGCCGCGCACTCGAGCTGATCCTGACCGGACGGATCATCGACGCCGACGAGGCCCACGCCTGGGGACTCGCCAACGAGGTCGTGGAGGAGGGCAACCACGTCTCGCGCGCCCTCGAGATCGCCGAGGCACTCGCGTCGTTCCCGCAGCCGACCATGCTCTCCGACCGTGCCGCGGCGATCGACGGCGCCGGCCTGTCCCTGGACGACGGTCTCGCGCTGGAGGAGACGCCTCGGCCGGCAGTCGGTCATCACCGGCGTGCTCGGTGCCGCCCGGTTCGCCGAGGGCGAGGGACGCGGGGGCGAAGGCGCCGGGGCCTGACTCGGCTTTGGGTTCAGGGCCGACTCGGCGACCACGTGCGCGCGACGCGCTCGGCGAGCGTCGCCAGCGACCCGTTCGGGTCGTCCATGGCACGGTCGACGCCGACCAGGTCGACGACCGCGTAGGCCGACTCGACACCCATCGCCCGCATCTCACGCGCTCCCACCGTGACCTGGCCGGCGAGCACGATGCACGGCCGGGCGGCCGCGGCAGCGACGGTGGCGACGCCGTGGACGACCTTGCCGCTGCGGGACGAGTGGTCGTACGTGCCCTCACCGGTGACGACGAGGTCGTGTTCGGCGCACGCCGCGGCCAGGCCGACCGCGTCGCTGACGAAGTCGACGCCGGGCCGGGTGGTCGCACCCAGCAGCATCAGGGCGAAGCCGAGGCCGCCTGCCGCGCCGGCTCCCGGTTCATCGGCGACCCGACGATCGGCCGGTGCCGAGCCGCACGCGGCGACGACGAGCTCGTCGAGGATGCGGTCGACGACGAGGATCTCGTCCTCGGTGAGGCCCTTCTGCGGCCCGTAGGTCTTGGTGGCGCCGAACATCCCGAGCAGCGGCGTGACGACGTCGATGGCCGCCACGAGCGTCACCCCGTCGAGCCGATCGCGGGCCGGCGCGAGGTCGACGCTGGTGATGCCACGCAGGCCGGCCGCACCGGCGTCGAGCGGCACGTCGGCGGTCGCACCGAGCGCCCCGAGCAACCCCGCTCCCCCGTCGTTCGTGGCACTGCCGCCGAGCCCGACCACGACGGTGCCCGCGCCGGCGTCGACCGCGGCAGAGACGGCCTCGCCGACTCCGGCAGTGGTCGTGTTCCATGCGTCAGGCGCGTCGAGAAGTGGATGGCCGCAGGCCTGCGCCGACTCGACGTACGCGGTGCCGTCCCGGAGAAGGATCGTGACCGGCGTGGGCAGGCCGAGCGGCCCCGCGACCGTGACGACCTCGAGGTCACCACCGAGCGAGTCGTGCAGGACGTCGACGAATCCGGGACCGCCGTCGGCCATGGGCAGGGTCGTGAGCTGGTCGTCGGGAGCATGACGGGCCCACCCCTCGACGACGGCGCGTGCCGCCTCGGGAGCGCTGAGCGTGCCGGCGAACGCGTCCGGCGCCACCAGCACCTTCATCGGCACCTCAGGAGCGGAGGTGCTGCTCGGCGGCGGCGAGCAAGACGCAGGTGGCGAGGCCGTCGATCGCCGTGCGCAGCTCCTCGATGGAGGGGAACGTCGGCGCGATGCGGATGTTGCGGTCGCGCGGGTCGTCGCCGTACGGGAAGGAGGCGCCGGCCGGCGTCATCGCGATGCCGGCCTCGCGGCACAGCTCGACGACCCGTGACGCGGTTCCGTCCGCGACGTCGAGGCTCACGAAGTAGCCACCCTTCGGCTCCGACCAGGTGGCGACGTCGTGCGAGCCGAGCCGGTCGCGCAGGATCTCGAGGACGGCCTCGAACTTCGGGGCGATGATCGCGCGGTGGCCCTCCATGAGCTGGTGCACGCCCTCGACGTCGCCGAGGTAGCGCGCGTGCCGCAGCTGGTTGACCTTGTCGGGGCCGATGGTGCGCTTGCCGAGGTTGGTCAGGTACCACTCGACGTTCTCCTCCGAGCTGCCGAAGAAGCACACGCCGGAGCCGGCGAACGTGATCTTCGACGTCGAGGCGTAGACGATGGCGCGGTTCGGGTTCCCGGATGCCGCGCAGAGCCCGACGATGTCGGCGGTCTTGGTGCGCTCGTCGGTGAGGTGGTGCACGGCGTACGCGTTGTCCCAGAAGATCCGGAAGTCCGGAGCGGCCGTCTCGAGGGCCGCGAGCTCGGCCGCCACGGCCTCGCTGACCACGGCGCCGGACGGGTTGCCGTAGGTGGGGACGAGCCACATGCCCTTGACCGACGGGTCGGCGGCCAGCTCGCGAACGGCCACCATGTCGGGGCCGTCGTCGTTCAGCTCGACCGGCACCATCTTCACGCCGTACTGCTCGGTGAGGGCGAAGTGGCGGTCGTAGCCGGGCACCGGGCAGATGAACGTGACCTCGTCCTCCTCGGCCCAGGGACGTGGCGAGTCGGGCGTGCCCCGGAGCAGCGAGAAGACGAGGGTGTCGTGCATCATCGCGAGGCTCGCGTTGTCGCCGGCGATGACCTGGTCGACCGGCACCTGCATGATCTCGGCGAAGATCGCCCGCAGCTCGGGCAGTCCGTTGAGGCCGCCGTAGTTGCGGGTGTCGGTGCCCTTGGCGTCCTTGAAATCGTCGCCCGGCAGCGAGAGCAGCTCGGTCGAGAGGTCGAGCTGTTCCGGCGACGGCTTGCCGCGCGTGAGGTCGAGCTTCAGCCCGGCGTCCTGCAGGGTGCGATACGCGTCGAGCTGCTCGTCGTGGAGGGACTGGATCTGGTCGGGGCTGAGGGAATCGAACGTCACACACCGAGACTATCGCTGCTCGAGACGACCTTCCGGGGGCCTCCAGGCGACCGTCTTGGCGATCGGCCGCGAGGCGACGCCGACGGGGACGAGCCGCGCGAGGAGGTTGCGCATCCCGGCCAGCGCCGGCGACTTCGCCTGGGCCATGCGACCGGCTCGTTCCGACATGGTGACCAGCCGTTGCGTCCGCGGACGGCGCTCGGCGTCGTACGCCTCCAGCGCCTCGCCGACGTCTCCCGAGCCGGCCAAGGCTCCGAGCGTGACGGCGTCCTCGAGGGCCTGGCACGCGCCCTGCCCGAGGTTGGGGGTCATCGCGTGTGCGGCGTCGCCGAGCAGGACGATCCGTCCACGGCGGAGCTCGGGGAGCGGTGTGGTCAGGGTGAAGATGTCGTGGCGCAGGACGGCGCTCGGTGCAGTGGCACGGACGACGTCAGTCAAGGGCTCATGCCAGTCGGCGAAACGCCGCAGCACCTCGGCGTGCTCGTCGTCGAACCGGGTGTCCTCGGGCAGGCTGGCGGTGGCGAACCAGTAGACCCGGCCGTCGAGCAGGATCGTGGCGCCGAAGACCGACCCGCGCCCCCATGTCTCGGACCCGGCGTCGAGCGGGAACGGCTCGTCCGTGACGCCACGCCAGGCCGTGAACCCCGCGTACCGCTCTCCTGCGTACTCGGGCCACCACTCGCGGCGGATGCCACTGCGCAGCCCGTCTGCGGCCACCACGAGGTCGGCGTACACCTCGACGCTCTGACCCTCGTGGTCGTAGCTCACGTGCCCGTCTGGCGTGACGGCACGAACGGTGGCGCCCGCGACCATCACGCCGTCCGGCAGGGCGGCCATCAGGTTCTGGTGGAGCTGGGCCCGATGGACCAGGAGCACCGTGAACGGCGGATCGTCCCCGTCGACGCTGATGAGCCATCGCCCGTCGGGCCGTCGCGCGCCGCCGAGCTGCATCGTGGCCGCGGAGGCGATGTCGGGCCAGACGTCGAGCGCGTCGAGCGCGGCGAGCGCGTTGGGCCAGAGCGAGATGCCGGCGCCGATCTCCCCGGGGGTGTCGTCGCGCTCGAGAACCGTGACGTCCCATCCGGCGCGACCCAGCGCGATGCCTGCCGCGAGCCCGCCGATGCCGCCTCCGACGACGACGGCTCGCCGCGCCTCAGACATCGAGCCCTGGCGCACCCCAGAGGGCGAGCCATCGGTCGAGCTTGGTCTCCACCGGGACGTCGTCGCCGACGAGTCCGCGCATCTGCAGCTCGAGCGCGTTGTCGCGCCGTTGACCGGCCATCGGCACGAACGGGTAGAACGATCCCTGCTTGAAGAGGTAGACGAGCGCACACGGCCCGCCGGTGGGCGACGTGAAGACCACGGTCGAGCACAGCAGCCCACTGCCGAAGCCGGCGTCGACCAGCGAGGAGTTGGCCGCGTGCAGGTCGGTGACCAATCCTGAGACGTCGCCCGGAGCCCGCGTGACGGTGAGCCAGCGGAAGCCGTGCGCGTCGTCGGTGAGCTCGACCTTCACCGACGCGTCGGTGGTGATGAGCTTCTGGGCGTCGCCGATGACGTTGTCATCGACCTGGCCCTCCGAGTCGCGGAAGCACACCCCTCCCAGACCGGTGGCGGTGAACCCCGCGACCTCGAGCGACAGCGCCGCCTGCGGGACGGAGAACAGCACGTCGAGGTCGGCCGGAGGCGGGGTCGAGCGTCCCAGGATGGAGTCGAGGAATCCCATCGGTCAGGCTGGTTCCGCGAGCTCGGCGCCGACCTTGGCGAGCTGGTCGAGGCGCTGCTGCAACGGCGGGTGGGTCGACATCATGGCGCCGATCGACTCGCGGTTGATGGCCGGAAAGATGAAGAACGCGCTGAGTGCCTGGGCGTCGCGGAGGTCCCTGTTGGGGATGCGGCTCATCTCCCCAGAGATCTTGACCAGCGCGGACGCCAGCTTGGACGGGCGTCCGGTGAGGTACGCGCCGCTGCGGTCGGCGCTGAGCTCGCGATAGCGCGAGAGCGCGCGGGTGAGCAGGAAGCTGACGAAGTAGACGACCATGCTGATGAGGAACACGACCAGGAACGGCACGCCGCCGCCGTCACGGTTGCGGCCACCGCCGAGGTACATCCCCCAGCGCGTGATGAACCCGGCCAGCAGGCCGAGCGACGACGCCACCGTCATCACCGAGACGTCGCGGTTGGCCACGTGCGCCAGCTCGTGCGACAGCACGCCCTCGAGCTCGTCGGCGTCGAGGCGCTGCATGATGCCGGTAGTGACGCAGACGACCGAGTGGCTCGGGGTGCGTCCGGTGGCGAAGGCGTTCGGCATGTCCGTGACGGCCACGGCCACGCGTGGCTTGGGCATGTCGGCCAGGACGCAGAGGCGGTCGATCATGGCGTGCAGCTCGGGCGCCTGCTCGGGCGTGACCTCGCGGCCGCCGATGGACTTCAGCGCGAGCCGGTCGGAGAAGTACCACTGACCCCACGCCATCGCGAGGGTGATGACGAGCCCGAAGATCCAGTTGCCGGCGTAGAAGATGAGCACCGCGCCGAAGGCGACGTAGAGCGCTCCGAGCCCCAGGCCGACGCCGCCCATGCGCAGGCTCAGGCCTCGATCACTGCGAAATCTGCTGCGGGCCATCGCCCTTTCCCTCCAGCTCGGTGTCATGACGCTCTCCGAGCGCGGTGTCATGACGCTCTCCGAGCTCGGTGTCATGACGCTCTCCGAGCGCGGTGTCGAAGCGACGCCGCTCGGCCTCGTCGGCGCTCTCCCCCGGTGCACTGATGATGCCGTCGTCGACGAGCTCGTCGACGGCATCGGCCTTGGCCTCGAGCTCACGGGTGTGGCGCTCGGCCGACTCGATGGCCTGGTTGACGTCGCTCATCGACGACGCGATGCCGCTGCCGGCCCCGGTGATCTCGGCGCGGGCCGCGGCGGCCGAGTGTCGTGCGGAGAGGGTGTCCTTGCGACGGCGGAAGTCCTCGATGCGCTGCTCGAGGTCGTCGGCGGTGCTGATGAGCTTCTGCTCCTCGGACTGCAGCGCGCCGTGCCGCTCGCCCAGATCGGCGGCGGCCTGCTCGAGGGCGACCTTGCGGGTGAGGGACGCCCGCGCGGCGTCGTCGTCGCCACGGCTGACCGCGGCCTGCGCCTCGGTGTCGAGAGTGGCGGCCTCCTGGGCCAGCCGGGCGAGCTGGACCTCGACGCGCTTGCGGCTGGTGGCGACGTCGGCGACGCCGCGACGCACCTTCTGCAGGTGGCCCAGCTGGGTGCGATACGTCTCGTCGAGCCGGTCGGCCAGCGCCTCGACATCCTCGTCGTCATGGCGGCGCGAGCGGAAGATCTGCGCGATCCGTCGACCGATTCCCATGCCGCCAGAGTACGGGCTGGTGTCGACTACGAAACTGACGGCGGCTGGTGCAGACCGAAGCGTGAGCCTTGATCGTCGTGGCACATGCGGAACCGGCCGAAGGTCCCCTCGATCTCCGCAGCGTCATCCGCTGAAGGGCTCGACCGAGCCGCCCAGCTCCTCGACTCGCTCTGACCGCGGCATCCAGGTCGGCGACGCGGAAGAACACGTAGGGCCAGACCCCGGCATCGTCAGGATGCATCCCGGCAGGGATGCCGGGGCATCTCGACGGTCGCGCCGGCCTGTTCTCCCGAAGGTCCGGGCTCGAACCGCCACCCGAACAGCTCTCCGTAGAAGGTCTTGGCGCGCCCGACCTCGCCGACGCCGAACTCGATGAAGCTGACCTCGCCGTCCATGAGCGTCCCCCTTTTGCCTCATGGTATCGATTCGGCGTCCACGTCCGGGCGGCGTCGGTGCACGCACCCTCGTGGTCCATGCACGCCATCGGTAGTGTGACGCTGTGGACGAGAACACCCCCGGCGCGAAGGGTCGCAAGACGCCGAGTCGCAAAGAAGCCGAGCTGGCGCGCAAGCGGGCCATGAAGACTCCGATGACGCGCAAGGAGCAGATGAAGCGCGAGCGCCAGGCGCGCACGGAGATCCGCGAGCGTCAGCAGTCGGCGCTGAAGACCGGCGACGAGCGCTTCCTGCCCCTCCGCGACCGCGGACCGGTGCGGAGGTTCACCCGCGACTACATCGACCGGCGACGCGTGGTCGCCGAGTACCTGCTGCCCATCCTCGTCATCTCGTTCGTCATCACCACCATCCCGGCCGTGGCGGGCTTCGGCCTGATGATCTGGATGGGCATCACCCTGCTCACGGTGATCGACGAGTTCCTGCTGATTCGCAGCTTGAAGAAGGAGCTGGCGCGGCCGCTTCCCGGGGCAGAGCACCAAGGGCATCACGATGTACGTCCTGCTGCGCAGCACCCAGCTGCGCCGGTTCCGGCTGCCGAAGCCGCAGATCGCGCGCGGCGCTCCCCTGCCGGAGCGGTACTGACCTAGTCGTCCGCGTGCAGCGACATCGGGCCGTAGACCTCTTTGTCGCCGTCGAACAACCGCACCTGGTCGACGCCGTCGTCGACCAGTTCGGCGAACGCCTCCCCCACCCACGACTCGGCGTCGCTCCGGCTGTCGAACGTCTCGGACGTCCCGACCGACTCACCGGACAACGTCTCCAGCTGCCAGGTCCAGGTCATGTCCGTCTCCTTCGATTCGCCCTCTCGATGCCAAGGATGTCCCCACCACTACCCGCGTGACGCGGCGGGGGCAAAGTCCATGACATCGGGTCAACGATCGACTGCGAAGAGCCGCCAGGCATCGGGCACCCCCTTGAGGACGTGTTCGCCGCGTTCTGAGAAGGCGATTCCTGATCCCGCGACGAGGTCTTTCACCGTGCCAGAGACTAGGACGTCTCCGGCTCCGGCCAGCGCACCGACACGCGCGGCAATGTGCACGGCGATGCCTGCAACGTCGTCGCCGACCAGCTCGACCTCTCCGGTGTGCAGCCCGACCCGGACCTCGATCCCCAGCGACGCGACGGCTTCGGTCACGGCCAGCCCACACCGGATGGCGCGAGCAGGCCCGTCGAACGTGGCCAGCATCCCGTCACCCATGGTCTTGACCTCGCGTCCGCTGAACCGGACGAGCTCGCGACGGATCGCGTCGTTCTGGGCCTCGAGGAGATCACGCCACGGACGGTCGCCCATCGCCGTGGCTCGCTGAGTGGAGTCGACGATGTCGGTGAACATCACCGTCGCCAGGACGCGGTCGATCTCGACGGCACGCCGGGCGCCGGTCAGGAACTCCTCGACCTCGTCGACGACGGCATCGGTGTCACCGGCGAACAACGAGTGATCGATGCCGGTCAGCTCGACGTACTTGGCTCCCGGAATCTGCGTCGCCATCCACTCCGACCCGCGACGGTTCACCGCATGGTCGCCCCGCCGGTGCAGGATCAGCGTCGGTACGTCCACTGAAGAGAGGATGGGCCGGACGTCGATGTCGAGGAACATGAGATAGGTCTGCGTGAGCATGGCCGGCGTCGCCGCGTACCGCTGGAAGCGGGCGAACGCCTCCCTCGCCTGCGGGTCGTCGGCGAGGCTGGGCGCCATGATCTCGACGATGGCGCCGTCGTAGAGGTGCGGTGTCATCTCGACCGAGGACTCCAGCAGCGCATCCTCAGGTGTGGCCCAGGGATAGTCCGGCGCCCAGGTCGATCGAGCCATGCCTCCGTACAGGATGAGCCCGGTGGTCAGCTCCGGGTGGGTCGCCCCGAACAGGATCGACATCGGCACGCCCTCGGAGACACCCAGCACCGCCGCACGCTCCGACCCGGCAGCCTCCATGACGGCGCGGACGTCGTCCATGCGCTCCTCGAGCGTCGGCGCCCCGACGACGGGATCGGACAGACCTGAGCCGCGCTTGTCGAACATGATCAGCCGGGAGAACGAGGCGAGCCGTTCGATCATGTGCACCGCGGCGGGGAACTCCCAGATGAGCTCGACGTGGGAGACGAAGCCCGGTACGTAGATGAGATCGATCGGACCGTCGCCCACCACCTGGTAGGCGATGGACACCTCACCGGAGCGCGCGTACTTGGTCTTCGGCTGGGTGATCATCGTGCGACCTCCAGACAGGCGTGTGGGACCTGCACCCAGTGTGGGACCTCCGCAGCGTCCCGGGGCGGTTCCCACGACATCGCTGTTCGTTCCGTTCCCGAACCAGAGTCGTCAGGCCTCGCCGATGCGGTACACGCGCCGCGCGACGTCGCGCACCAGCTTGGTCAGGTCGGCGTCGGCGCCGAGGACGTCCGTGACCACCCGGAGCGTGGCCGGGAGCGTCAGCTCCGCCTTGTCGATCGGGAAGTTCGAGGCCCACATCGTGCGGTCGACCCCGAAGACGTCGTGGACGTGCCGGATCAGTGGAGCGACCTGATCGATCAGTGGAGCGAGCGAGGTCGAGGTGATCGGTCGCGACCGGTCCGCTCCCAGCAGCGGCATGCCGAGACCGGAGTGCTTCGCAACGACGTTCGGCAGCGCCGCAAGGGCTGAGACGTCGTCGCGCCAGCAGGCCAGCAGGCTCGAGCGCTCCTCGGCGCCACGCCCGGTGCTCTTGCCACGCGGGCCCAGCAGTCCGACCGGGGTGGCGTAGTGGTCGAGGACGAACGTGGTCTCGGGGTACTCGCGGACCAGCGTGAGCGCGTCGGGGAGGTCGTGCGCGTAGCACCAGAGCTCGAAGCTCAGGCCACGCTCGGCGATGGCCGCGAAGCCCTTCACGAACGCCGGATCTCGCAGGAGGTGTGGCTGGTCGGTGAAGTCGCGGACTCCGGGATCGGGGTGGTGGGCCGCCACACAGCGCACGCCTCGCACGAGAGGGTTGACGCCGATGTGCTCGTCGAGGATCGCGCCGGCGTCGTCGAACCGTGGGTCGACATGCACCACGAGAGCACCGAGGTCCGGGGCACCATCCTCACCGAAAGGGAGAGCGCTCACCCACCGGGTCTCCTCGACGGAGTCGCGACGCTCCGTGCGCGGCCAGTCGGCCTCGATGTGGACCAGCGCGGCGACGGGCACCTCGGCGGCGTCGGCGCGGTAGTTCTGCGGCAGGTAGGGCTTGAGGACGTGGTGCGGGTGGCCGATGAACTCCCGGTCCGGCTGCGGCGCCACGAAACGCAGGAACCGTGGGATCCGCGGCAGCGGCCGGAACATGCGCGCCTCCCTGGAGGCTGCTCGTTCCGTGGTGAGCGGGTCCCACAGGTGGACGTGCGGGTCGATGACCCCTGAAGGCCACGACTCCGCCATCAGTCACGCCTCGCGCGTCTTGGGCGTGACGAAGGGCGGCTTGGTGACCGTGAAGGCCTCGCGACGGCCGCGGACGTCGACGAAGACCGTCGACCCGTCCTCGACCGACCGGTCGAGCAGGGCGAGGCCGATGCCCTGGCGCAGCGTGGGCGAGAACGTGCCGGACGTGATCTCGCCGATCGCCGGCGATGCCTCACCGTCGTCGGCGACAACCGTCATGCCCGGACGCGGGATGCCCCGCCCCTGCGCGAGCAGGCCGCGGATCGTCGACACCGTCTTCTCCGCACGCTGGTGCTCGAGGGCCTCCTTGCCCCAGAACGCGGGCTTGGACCAGCCGACCGCCCAGCCTGCGCCGGCCATGACCGGGGTGATCTCGGCGGACAGCTCATGCCCATGCAACGGGTAGCCCATCTCGGTGCGCAACGTGTCGCGGGCACCGAGTCCGCAGGCGCGGATGCCGTGCGGTTCGCCGGCCTCGATCAGGGCGTCCCAGACGTCGGGCGCCCCCTCGTGCGACACGATCAGCTCGTACCCGCGCTCCCCCGTGTATCCGGTGCGGCAGACGGTCAGCTCGTGACCGGCGACCGTGCCGTCGGCGAACGACATGTACTCGTGGTCGACGGGAAGGTCGAGGGCCGTGAGCACCTCGTCGCTCAGCGTCCCCTGGATGGCCAGCACGGCGTGCTGCCGGTGCTGGTTGGTGACCTCGATGCCGTCGGGGGCAGCGGCGCTCAGCCGGTCCACGACGGCTGCGGTGTTCGCCGCGTTGGGCACGAGGAAGACCTCGAACTCGCTGCGGAGGTACACGATGAGGTCGTCGATCGTGCCTCCGTCGTCGTCACAGCACAGCGTGTACTGCGCCTTCCCCGGCTTGATGCGGTCGATGTCGTTGGTGAGGCACGAGTCGACGAACGCAGCCGCCCCGGCACCTCGCACGAGGGCCTTGCCCAGGTGGCTGACGTCGAACAACCCGACGGCGTCGCGCACGGCCGCGTGCTCAGCGAGGACACCACCGCCGGCGAACTCCAGCGGCATGCTCCAGCCGCCGAACTCGGCGAACTTCGCACCGAGGGCGACATGTCGGTCGTGCAGGGGCGAGTGGAGCAGATCCATGGCCGCAAACCTATCGCGGAGCCGCAGGTGACCCTCACCTACAGTTGCGCCATGGTCTCTGTCTCGCTCAGCACGTCCAAGCCGACCACCGCCCGAGCCGATGCCCTCGTGCTCGGGATACGGAGCGATGACGACCGGGACGTGTTCGCCGACAGCCTCGAGGCGGTCGGCTTCACCGGCGAGAAGGGGCAGGTCGTCACCTTCCCGGGTGGCGACCTCGCGCGGACCCGTGTCGTCGTGGCCGTCGCGCTGCCGGCCGAGCCATCGGCCGAGCACCTGCGCCGCGCCGCGGGTCAGGGCGTGCGCGCCGCGTCCAAGGCTTCCGCGACGTCGGTGGCCGTCGCGCTGCACCCCGCGGCCGTCGACGAGGTGGCCGCGATCGCAGAGGGCATCGAGCTCGGCGCCTACTCCTACGACGCCTACAAGTCCTCGAAGCGCGGCAAGGGCAAGACGAAGGCCAAGAAGGACACCAAGCTGAAGTCGGCGGTCGTGCTCAGCCCGTTCGCTCGACAGACCACCGCGACCCGCGCCGTCGACCGGGCGGCGACCGTCGCCGCCGCCGTCAACGCCGCCCGCGACTGGGTCAACACTCCGCCCGGCGACCTTCGTCCGCCCGCCTTCGCCGACGCCATCGCCGCCCACGCCGGCGACTCCGTGAAGGTCTCGATCTGGGACGAGAAGCGGCTCGCCAGGGAACGCTGCGGCGGCATCCTCGGCGTCGGCATCGGTTCGGACGCACCACCGCGTCTGGTGTCACTCACCTACGCCCCCGCCGGTGCCAAGCACCACCTCGCGCTCGTCGGGAAGGGCATCACGTTCGACTCCGGCGGACTCTCGCTCAAGCCGGGCACGTCGATGCAGACCATGAAGCTCGACATGGCCGGCGCCGCTGCCGTCGTCGCGGCCACCGTGGCGATCGCCGAGCTCGGTCTCCCGATCAAGGTCACGGCCTTCGCCTGCATCGCCGAGAACATGCCCAGCGGCACCGCCACCCGTCCGGGCGACGTGCTGACGATGCGCAACGGAGCGACCGTCGAGGTCCTGAACACCGACGCCGAGGGACGTCTCGTGCTGGCCGACGGCCTCTCCCTCGCCAACGAGGGCAAGCCCGACCACATCGTCGACGTCGCGACCCTCACGGGAGCCTGCATGATCGCGCTGGGCGAGAACACCGCCGGCATCCTCGGCAACGACGACGACTTCCGCGACCTCGTCTTCGATGCCTCGAAGACGAGCGGCGAGTCCATGTGGCCGCTGCCGATCGCCGAGGAGATGAAGGAGAAGGTCACGTCCTCGAACGTGGCGGACCTCCGCCAGCACAACCCGAAGCCCGCGGGCGGCGCGCTCTTCGCCGCGGCGTTCCTGCGTGAGTTCGTCGGTGACACTCCTTGGGCGCACCTCGACATCGCCGGCCCGTCGTTCAACGAGGGATCCGCCAGCGGTTACACGACGGTGGGCGGCACCGGCGTGGGCGTGCGCACCCTGGTGCAGATCGCGACCGAGCTCTCCGAACGGTGAGCCGCGTGGAGGCATCCACCGCCCAGGCTCTGTCGCACCGGCTCGCCACCGAGCAGTCGGAGCGCCGACTGCCGTCGCTGGTGGCAGGCGTCGTCCGCGACGGCGAGCTGGTCTGGTCCGACACTGCCGGCACCCTCGACGGCCGACCCGGTGGGCCGGTTCCCGACACCGACACGCAGTACCGACTCGGCTCGATCAGCAAGACGTTCGTCGCGGTCGAGATCATGCGCCTGCGCGACGAGGGCCGCCTCGAGGTCGGCGACCTGGCCGGCGACCATCTGGACGAGCTCGACCTCGGGCCGATCACCATCGCCCAGCTGCTCACCCACACGTCCGGCCTCCAGGCCGAGACCGACGGTCCGTGGTGGGAACGCACCCCGGGCGGGCCATGGGACGCGTACACCCCACAGCTGCGCTTCACCCCGGGCACACGCTTCCACTACTCCAACATGGGATACGCCGTGCTCGGCGAGATCATCGCGCGCCTGCGTGGAGAGCCGTGGCACGAGGCAGTCCGTGCCGGCATCCTCGACCCGCTCGGCCTGACGCGCACCACCGTGCGGCCCGAGCCGCCCGTCGCTCCGGGCCTCGCCGTCCACCCGTTCGCCGACCTCACCCAACCCGAGCCCGAGCACGACGCCGGTGCCCTGGCGCCGGCCGGACAGCTGTGGTCGACCGTCACCGACCTCGGCCGGTGGGCCTCGTTCCTCGGCGGGCACACGGCCGACGTGCTGCGCTCCGAGACCCTCGTCGAGATGCTGCACCCGGTGGCCGTCAACGACTCTCCCGACATCGCGTGGGGTGGAGCCCACGCGCTCGGGTGGCAGGTCTGGAACGTCGACGGCCGGCGGTTCGCCGGGCACGGCGGCTCGATGCCGGGATTCCTCGCCGTGCTGCGCGTCGACCTCACGAGCGGCGACGGCGTCGTGCTGTTCACGAACGCCACGTCGGGCCTCGGCACCGCCGCCACGGACCTGCTCACCCTGTTCGCCGAGCACGAGCCGCACCGACCCGAGCCGTGGACGGCCGATGCGTCGCAGGCCGAGGCGGCCGAGCTCACCGGAGAGTGGTTCTGGGGTACGACCCGCGTCGCGCTCTCCCTTCAGCCCGACGGCGGGTTGAGACTCGGCACTCCCGGCGAAGGGCGCGGCGCTCGCTTCGCCCGCCAGGATGCCGGCTGGATCGGGCTCGAGGGCTACTACGCCGGCGAAACCTTGACGGTCATCCGGGACGGCGACGGTCGCCCGGTGCAGCTCGAGGTGGCGTCGTTCGCGTTCACGCGCACGCCCTACGACCCCGGGGCCGAGGTGCCCGGCGGGCTCGACCCCGATGGTTGGCGCTGACATGTCGCTCTGGCAGGAGTACGTCGCCGAGCATCCGGAGCATCGGGACGAGCGGCCGCCGATCGAGGCCTTCGGCGACTCCCCCGCGATGGCCGACGAGCTGCTGGGTCTGGTGATCGACGGTCCCAAGCGAGCCACGGCGGGCCTCGTCGCCGCGTACGAGGTCGACGGTGACGACCTGCCCTCGGTCGGGTCGCACTGGGTCGTCACGGACGGGTCTGGTGCCGAGCGCGTGGTGCTGCGCTCGACCGACATCCGTCTCGGGCCGGTCGACTCCGTGGACGACTCCTTCGCGTACGACGAAGGTGAAGGCGACCGGACGCGTGACTCGTGGCTGCACGATCACCGGGAGTTCTTCGAGCGCCAGGTCGCCGAGCGAGGCATCGCGACACCTGACGGGCTCGACGCCCTGATCTGCGTCTTCGAGCGGTTCGTCATCGTCTGGCCGCCGGAGCACGCGGACTGAGCTAGCGCCCCTCGCCCTGCAGCCCCAACGCGCGGGCTGCGACCTCGACCTCGTCCCAGGCGGTGCGGTCGCCACCTCGACGGTCGGGATGGGCGCGGGAGCGGGCCAGGCGCCAGATGCGGCGCAGCTCCTCGTCGTCGGGGTCGCTCGCGATCTCGCCCACGCCGGCAATCGACTCGAGGGCGGCGATCGCCGCGCGCTCTCGCGACGAGCGTCCGGTGGACGTCGTCGGTGTCGGCGTCGACCCCGACGCTGACCCCGACGAACCGTCCTTGACCCGGCCCGAGTTGCGCACCGAGTAGTCGCGCATGCGCTGGGGATAGCCGACCCGGTTCGTGTCGTAGACCGGGATGCCGACCTTGCGGGCGAAGTCGGCGGCAGCCTGAGGGGACGGGACACGGCGGCGGGTGAACTCTCCGTCGCCGGCCACGAGCAACAGGGTCGTCTGGGTGACGGACGTCTGAGGCTCCACGAACGCCTCGACGCCGGAGCGCGCGGACGCCCACTCACGCAGCTGGGCGAGGTCGTCCTTGGTGGCCTTCCGATCGCCCGTCGAGCCGCGACGACGGCTGAACAGACCCATGCCTCCAGTGTGCCCGACCCCGCCCAGCCATGGGTCCAACCCCTGTTCCCCCCGGTGGCAGGGTCCACCACTGTGGTGACAAGATGACATCCGAAGGATTCCAACCGGGAGGCGACAGTGGCTGACAGCCCTGCGGACACCAACAACTTCGACATCGTGGTCCTCGGAGGCGGCAGCGGCGGGTACGCCTGCGCACTTCGAGCGGTCCAGCTCGGCCTGTCGGTGGCCCTCGTCGAGAAGGGCAAGCTCGGCGGCACCTGCCTGCACTACGGATGCATCCCCACCAAGGCCCTCCTGCACGCCGCCGAGGTCGCCGACTCGGCCCGTGAGGGCACGAAGTTCGGCGTCAACAGCACGTTCGACGGCATCGACATGCCCAAGGTCAACGAGTACAAGGACGGTGTGGTCGGCCGGCTCTACAAGGGCCTCCAAGGCATGATCAAGGCCGCCGGCATCACGGTCGTCGAAGGGGAGGGCAAGGTCGTCGGCGACCGAACCGTCGAGGTCGACGGCACGCAGTACACCGGCAAGAACCTGGTGCTCGCCACCGGCTCGTACGCGCGCACGCTGCCCGGGCTCGAGATCGGCGGCCGCGTCGTCACCAGTGACGAGGCCCTGACGATGAGCGAGGTGCCCGACGACGTCGTCATCATCGGCGGCAGCGTCATCGGCGTGGAGTTCGCGTCGGTCTGGAAGTCCTTCGGTGCCGAGGTCACGATCGTCGAGGCGCTCCCCACCCTCGTGCCGCTCGAGGACCCCGCACTCGCCAAGCAGCTCGAGCGGGCGTTCCGCAAGCGCAAGATCAACTTCAAGACGGGCATCAAGTTCAGCGGCGTCGAGCAGTCCGACGACGGCGTCACCGTCACGCTGGAGAACGGCGACAGCCTCAAGACCGATCTCGTCCTCGTGGCGGTCGGCCGCGGCCCCCGCTCGGAGGGGCTCGGGTTCGAGGACGCGGGAATCACCACCGATCGCGGCTGGGTGCCCACCGACGAGCGCCTGCACACGAACCAGGAGGGCGTCTTCGCCGTGGGCGATCTCGTGCCCGGTCTCCAGCTCGCCCACCGCGGCTTCGCACACGGCATCTTCGTCGCCGAGGAGATCGCCGGCCTGAGCCCGCAGCCAGTCATCGACTCCGGCATCCCCCGCGTCACCTACTGCGAGCCGGAGGTCGCCTCGGTCGGCCTCACCGAGCCGCAGGCACGCGACAAGTACGGCGACGTCGACACCTACGAGTACAACCTCGGCGGCAACGGCAAGAGCCAGATCCTGCAGACGGCCGGCCTCGTCAAGCTGGTGCGGGAGAAGGACGGGCCGATCGTCGGCGTCCACATGATCGGGGCCCGGTTCGGTGAGCAGGTCGGCGAGGCCTCGCTCATCGTGAACTGGGAGGCGTTCCCCGAAGACGTCGCCCAGTTCATCCACGCGCATCCCACCCAGAACGAGTCCCTCGGGGAGGCGTCGCTGGCCCTGGCCGGCAAGCCGCTCCATGCCCACGCCTGACCGGATCTGAGGACACCCATGGCCACGTCTGTCACCCTTCCCGAACTCGGCGAGAGCGTCACCGAGGGCACCGTCACCCGCTGGCTGAAAGAGGTCGGCGACGAGGTCGCGGTCGACGAGCCGCTGCTCGAGATCTCGACGGACAAGGTCGACACCGAGATCCCCTCCCCCGCCGCTGGAACGCTGCTCGAGCAGAAGGTGGCCGAGGACGAGACCGTCGAGATCGGCGCCGAGCTCGCGGTGATCGGCGAGTCCGGTGAGTCGTCCGGTGGTGACGACAGTGGCGAGTCCGACGACGCACCTGCTGAGGAGAGCAAGGACGAGGAGCCGGAAGCCGAGCCCGAGAAGGACGAGGAGCCCGACCCCGAGCCCGAGAAGGACGAGGAGCCCGACCCCGAACCCGAGCCCGAGAAGGACGAGGAGCCCGAGCCCGAGGCGAAGTCCGAGCCGGAGCCAGAGCCCGAGAAGGAATCGGAGCCCGAGGACCAGGAACCCCACCTCGACACCAAGGAGACGGGCGACGGCACGGCGGTCACCTTGCCCGAGCTCGGTGAGAGTGTCACCGAGGGCACCGTCACGCGCTGGCTGAAGGCCGTGGGCGACGAGGTCGCGGTCGACGAGCCACTGCTCGAGATCTCCACCGACAAGGTCGACACCGAGATCCCCTCCCCCGTCGCCGGCACGCTGCTCGAGATCAAGGCCGACGAGGACGAGACCGTCGAGGTCGGCGCGGAGCTCGCCATCATCGGCGAGGCCGGGTCCGCACCGGCCGAGAAGGAGTCCGAGCCGGAGAAGGAAGAAGAACCCGAGCCCGAGGAAGATCCGAGCCCGAAGAGGAGCCCGAGTCCGAGCCGGAGAAGGAGTCGGAGCCCGAGAAGGAGTCCGAGCCCGAGAAGGAGCCCGAGCCGGAACAGAAGTCCGAGCCCGAAGAGGAGCCCGAGTCCGAGCCGGCGTCGAGCTCGTCGGAGCCACCGGAGCCGGAGAAGTCCTCCACCCCGCCGCCTGCACCGTCGCCGGCACCCACGTCGTCCGACTCGGGCGCTTCGGGAGCCGGCACCCAGAGCGGCGGCGACACCTACGTCACGCCGATCGTGCGCAAGCTGGCCAAGCAGCACGGCGTCGATCTCGCGGCCGTCACCGGCACCGGCGTCGGTGGACGCATCCGCAAGCAGGACGTCCTCGACGCCGCCGAGAAGACGCCGGCGGCAGCATCGGGCACGTCAGCTCCCGCGCCGGCGGAGCCGTCTCCCCTGCGCGGCAAGACCGAGAAGCTGAGCCGCCTGCGCAAGACCATCGCCACCCGCATGGTCGGGTCGCTGCAGGTCTCGGCCCAGCTCACCCAGGTTCACGAGGTCGACGTCACCGAGATCGCTCGCCTGCGGGCACGGCAGAAGGATGCCTTCCTCGAGCGTGAGGGCGTCAAGCTGACCTACCTGCCGTTCTTCGCCAAGGCGGCGGTGGAGGCGCTCAAGGCGCATCCGAAGGTCAACGCCGCGCTCGATGCCGAGGAGGGCACCGTCACCTACCCCGACGGTGAGCACCTCGGCGTGGCCGTCGACACCGAGCGCGGCCTGCTCGTGCCGACGATTCGCGACGCGGGCGACCTGTCGATCGCCGGTCTCGCCCGCAAGATCGCTGACGTGGCCGAGCGGACCCGCACCAACAAGATCTCGCCTGACGAGATCTCCGGTGCGACGTTCACGATCACGAACCTCGGCAGCAACGGTGCGCTGTTCGACACCCCGATCATCAACCAGCCCCAGGTGGCGATCCTCGGCGTCGGCGCCGTCGTCAAGCGTCCGGTCGTCATGACCGACGACCGAGGCGGCGAGAGCATCGCGGTGCGCAGCATGGCGTACCTCGCGCTCACCTACGACCACCGGATCATCGACGGTGCCGATGCGGGTCGCTTCCTCACGGCCGTCAAGGAGCGTCTCGAGAACGGGTCGCTCGAGGCCGAGCTGGGGTCCTGATCACCGGTATGCACGTCGTCATCGGGGGCGCCTCCGGCTTTCTGGGCACGGCGCTGGTCGCCCACCTGCGCAATCAGGGCCACCAGGTCACGCGACTGGTGCGCTCGGACGACACGTCCTCCGACGCCTCGCAGTGGGATCCGCGTACCGGCCGCGTCGACCAGATCGTCATCGACCGGGCCGATGCGGTCGTCAACCTGTCCGGCTCGTCGGTCGGGCGCTTCCCCCGCACCGGGCGCGTCCGCCGTGAGCTGCTCGCCTCCCGCATCGACGCCACCACCACGCTGGCGCGAGCCGTGGCGGCATCAGAGAACAAGCCGGCCCTCATGTCAGGCTCGGCCATGGGCCTCTACGGGCCCGACCGCGGTGACGAGATCCTCACCGAGACCAGTGAGCCCGGCACCGGGTTCCTGTCCGAGCTCGTGCAGCGGTGGGAGCAGGCGACCCAGCCGGCCGCCGACGCAGGGGCGCGGGTGTGCATCCTGCGCACCACACTGCCGCTGGACCGCCGAGGCGGACTGCTCGGACCCCTCCTCCCGATGTTCAAGCTCGGCGCCGGCGCCCGGCTCGGCAGCGGGCGGCAGTACATGGCCATGGTGTCGCTGCACGACTGGCTCCGTGCGGTGACATTCCTCATCGAGCACCCCACCGCGTCGGGTCCCTTCAACATCGGCATGCCGGAACCACCCACCAACTCGGAGTTCACCGACGCGCTGGGCGATGCGCTACATCGACCCACCGTGCTCGTCGCGCCGACCATCGTCCTCAGGACGGTCCTCGGGAGCGTGGCCGACGACCTGCTCGGCTCGCTGCGCGTCGACTCTCTCGCGTTGCGCGAGGCCGGCTTCACCTTCGACCACCAGAACATCGGCGAAGCGCTCGAGGCGGCCCTGCACTGATGCTCCCTGAACCCGCCGCCGACGCAACCGACCCGGCCACGCTGCTCGTCACGTATCTCGACCACTTCCGCGGCGAGGTGGTGCGAAAGCTCACCGGTCTCGCCGACGGGGAGCTCGACACCAGCCAGGTGCCGTCCGGCTGGACGCCGCGTCAGCTGGTGAACCACCTGGTGCACATGGAGCGTCGCTGGTTCGTCTGGGGTTACCTCGGCGAGGACATCGGCGATCCGTGGGGCGATCGCGACTCCACGGGTTCGTGGCATGCCGATGCCGACATGGATGAGCTGGTCGACCAGCTCATCGTCGGTGGACGCCGCACCGCCGCCATCCTCGGCGAGCATGCGCTCGACTCCGCGTCGGCCACCACTGGCCGGTTCGCCGACACCGACGACGTCCCCACGCTCATGGCCCTGGGCTTCCACGTGCTGCAGGAGTACGCCCGGCACGCCGGCCATCTCGACATCGTGCGGGAGCTGACTGACGGCATGACCGGCGAGGACTGACTCATCCACGCACGGCCGCGACGCGCCACCCGTCCTCCGTCTGGGTGAGGACGACGGTTCTTCGCGTTGGACGGTCTCGTGGCAGGTCACGTCGGTGACCGTCCGTGGCCTGCACCCTGGTGGGGCCGAGGCGGTCGACCACGTCGAGCGTCAGCCGCCGCTCGGATCGGCCGACGACGTGGCATGACTCCCGCACGAGCAGCATCCCGTCGAGCCGCAGCCCACGCTCGTCATACGAGGCGATCATCTCGATGTCAGCCCCTGCAGCATGCGTGTCGACGTAGACGTCGCGCAGGAGCTGGGCGTCGCCACTGACGAAGGCCTGCGCCCGCACGGCGTCGAGACCGCCCAGCACGAGGCATTCGGGGTCGTCGTCGGCGCCGCCAATTGCGGCCGCGAGCAGCCAGAACAGGCCGACCAGGGCATTCACGCGGCCAGTGTCTCCGGGGCCGAGCCGTCAGCAGGGTTCGTCGTCCACAGCCGCAGTACATTGGTTGGCATGCGGATCCTCGACGACTGGTACGGCGAGCGCGCCCTTCCGTACGAGGAGGCGTGGGAGCTCCAGCGCACGCTGCTCACCGAGCGCGCCGATGACGTCATCGGCGACACGGCTCTTTTCCTCGAGCACCCGCCCGTCTACACGGCCGGCAAGCGCACCGAGCCTCACGAGCGACCACTCGACGGAACGCCGGTCATCGACGTCGACCGCGGCGGCAAGATCACCTTCCACGGTCCTGGTCAGCTGGTCGGCTACCCCATCACCAAGCTGCCCTCGCACGTGCTGGTCGTCGACTACGTCCGCCGGGTCGAGGAGGCATTGATCCGCGCGGTGGCCGATCTCGGCGTCACGGCCGGCCGGGTGCCCGGCCGCTCGGGCGTCTGGCTGCCCGCCGAGGGAGGTCGGCCATCAAGTAGAGCCGACGACGCCGGGCTCGAGCGCCCCCCGGGCGGAGCCCGGCCAGAGCGCAAAGTCGCCGCGATCGGCATCCGCGTCTCACGCGGTGTGACGATGCACGGCTTCTCACTCAACGCCGACGTCGACCTGTCGTGGTACGACCGGTTCGTGCCGTGCGGCATCGCCGACGCCGGCGTCACGTCGCTGACCGTCGAGCTCGGCCGCCAGGTCACCGTGCCCGAGGCGGCCGATGCCGTCGCTCCTCATCTCATCGAGCTGCTCCGGTGGGACGAGTACTCGTCCTCACCCGACCTCCACGTCGCTCAGCTGGTGCCGACGCTGGGCGTCAGCGCCTCCCGGTAACGGATCCGGTCGCCGGTGCGCAGGAGCGTCCGCTCGTACGCCGCGGCGCCGACGCGCACCATCAGGACGGCCGCCACGACTGTGGTGAGGATCGCCACGGCCACCTGCCAGGCGGGCACGGCACCCTCGGCCATCCGGACCGGCATCATCATCGTGGACACGACCGGGAGCATGGACACGACCGTCTTGACGCCCTCACCGGCGGTCACGGCGAGGATGTACGGCGCGAACAGCAGGATCTGGCCGGGCATCGTCGTCGACTGAAGGTCCTGCTGCCGCGACGCCAGTGACCCCGCGACGGACCACAGGCTGGCCAGCGCCACGAAGCCGAGGACGAAGAAGATCACGTACCACCCCATCGCCGGACCGACGATGCGGAGGTCATCGCCACGGCCGGTCGCCACCATGGCGATGGCTCCCGCGGCCACGGTCAGCAGCACCTGAGCGACCGCCAGCACCGTGTTGCCGGCGATCTTGCCCCAGAGCAGGGCACGGATCGGCACGGCCGCGGCCAGGATCTCGACCACACGGCTCTCCTTCTCCTGCGTCACGCTCTGCGCGATGGTCATGCCGAACCCGAGCGCCGTCACGTAGAACACCAGGACGAACAGGAAGGAAGCGAGCTTGCGCAGGCCGGCGTCCTTCGCGGCAGGGTCGAGCAGCCGTTCATCGACCGCTGTCCCGGCCTGCAGCCGCTCGAGGTCGACGTCCATGGCTCGGGCGTTCTGGTCCAGCACGGCGCTCGCGACTGTGGCGGAGAGCGCCTGGGACGTCACTTCGTCGATCTCGTCGTCGCCGACGACCTGGTAGCCGCCGTCGGACGGCACCAGCGCGGCGTCGGCCTTCCCGCTGCTGACCATCTTCTCGGCGGCCTTGACGTTCTCGACGGTTCGCGCCGTGAGTGACGTGCCTTCGTCGATGCTGGCTGCGAGGTCCGTGGCCTTCTCGACGATCGCACGACCGGCCGGGTCGACGACGGCGACCTGGCGGTCGTGGTCCCGATCAGACATCCAGCCCGTGATCACGATCGTGGCGACGAGCGAGACCAGCAGCACGAGGGTGCTGATGATGAAGGTCTTGTCTCGCACCCGGGTGGTGATCTCACGCTCGGCGACGATGCGCCACAGTCCCCCAGTCCCGTCAGTGCTGTTGGTGCCGGCGGCGGAGCCGTTGGTGGTCATCGGATGGCCTCTCTGAAGATGTCGGACAGTGGTGGGCGGGCCCGGCTCAGCTCGATGACCGGACTGCGCGACACGACGGTGCGGGCGAGGTCGGCGGCGTCGAGGCCGTCGAGGTCGAGCAGCGCCACCGAGCCGTCGACGTCGACGACGTTCACACCCCGGACGTCGCGGAGCCAGGCGGCATCCTCGCCGTCGAGCTCGACGCGGTAGCGCTCGGCGCCACGGCGACTCAGCTCGTCCACCGGCCCGGCGGCCACGACGCGTCCCTCGGCGAGGATCACGAGGTCGTCGCAGAGTCGCTCGACGAGCTCGAGCTGGTGGCTGGAGAACAGCAGTGGCAGGTCGGCGGCCTCGTCGCGCAGCAGGTCGACCATCGAGTCGACGGCCAGGGGGTCGAGGCCACTGAACGGCTCGTCGAGCACGAGGGCGGTCGGCCGGTGCACCAGTGCCGCCGCGATCTGGACCCGCTGCTGGTTGCCCAGCGACAGGGTGTCGAGCAGGTCGTCGGTCCGTTCGGCCAGGCCGAAGTGGTGCAGGAGCTTGGTGGCCCGCTCGCGGGCGTCGGACGTGCTGACGCCGTGCAGGCGACCGAAGTAGATGAGCTGCTCGAGCACCTTCATCCGCGGGTAGAGGCCGCGTTCCTCCGGCATGTAGCCGAAGCGGCGTCGGTCGGCGGCGCCGACGGGCTCCCCGTTCCACAGGACGGAGCCCGACGACGGCGCGAGCACCCCCATGAGCATGCGCATCGTCGTCGTCTTGCCGGCACCGTTGGCGCCGACGAAGCCGGTGATGCGGCCGGGACGGACCTGCATGTCGATGTGGTCGACGACGACCGTGTCGCCGTAGGAGCGGGTGAGTGCGTGTGTCTCGAGCATGGTCACCACGCTAGGTCCGGACGGACGTCCGGGTCATCGCCCGCGAGGACGATCCTTCTATCGGCCGGGAGGGGGATCCATCAGGCCGGACTCGTGCGCCGCGATGACCGCCTGCACGCGGTCGCGGGCATCCAGCTTGGTGAGGATGTGCGACACATGTGACTTGACCGTGGCCCCGCTGACGAACAGGTCGGCGGCGATCTCTGCGTTGCTCAGGCCGCGGGCCAGGGCGATGAGGACGTCGCGCTCACGCTCGGTGAGCAGCGCGATGCGCGGGTCCTCACTGCGGTCGTGGCCGGCGGTGGATCGCTCGATGACGCGCTGCGTGACCTCCGGCGCGAGCAGGGCGTGGCCCTCGGCGGCAAGGCGGATCGCCTGCACCAGGTCCTCCGGCGGGCAGTTCTTGAGCAGGAACCCGCTCGCACCGGCCTTCAGGGACGCGAACAGGTAGGTGTCGTCGTCGAACGTGGTGAGAATCAGCACCCTGCTGTCGGGGTGGTCGCGAGCAACCTCGCTGGTGGCGGCGATGCCGTCCATGCCGGGCATCTGCACGTCCATGAGCACGACATCCGGCTTCAGCGCGGCCACCTGCCGCACCGCCTCGGCACCGTCGCGTGCCTCACCGACGACCTCGATGTCGGACTCGACCTCGAGGATCATCGAGAAGCCGACCCGGATGAGCTCCTGGTCGTCGACGAGCAGCACCGTCGTGGGCGCACTCATCCGGAACCCACCGGGATCCGGACGCGGACGCGGAACCCGCCCTGTGGCCGAGGGCCGATCTCGGCCTCTCCCCCGTGCATTGCGGCACGCTCGCGAATGCCGGTGAGCCCGAACCCGCCGCTGCCCCCACCGGTCGAGTCTGGTCCTCGTCCGTCGTCGGTCACCTCGACCTCGGCCGACCGCAGGCCATCGGCACCGTCGTCGACATACCGCACCACCACCGCGGCGCTTCTCGCCAGCGCATGGCGGCGCACGTTGGCGACGGCCTCCTGGGCGACGCGGTACAGCGACAGCGCAACCGTGTCGGACACGGCGAAGGGCTCACCGACGACGCGGTGCTCGACCACGGGCACGGCGTCGGACGAAGCGAGCCCGGCGATGTCGGCCAGCCCCGGCTTCGGGCCTCGATCATCGGCCTGCGCCTCGTCGGTCGTGCGCAGCAGGCCGACGAGCTGGTGCATCTGGGCGACGGCTTGGCGCGACGACTTCTCGATCGTCGTCAACGCCTCGCGGGCGGTCTCCGGCTCGACGTCGAGCACGCGTCCGGCCCCCGCTGCCTGGACGCCGATGCCGCTCACGTGATGGGCGACGACGTCGTGCAGGTCGCGGGCGATCCGGACCCGCTCGGCCTGGACGGCCCTCTCCCGCTCGACGGCCTGCTGTGCTCGCTCGCGTTCGGCTTGCTCGGCGATCTGCGCGCGCTGGCGGGCAGCTCGCCACGCCGCGTGACCCCAGGCGATGGCCCCGAAGAAGTAGACGATGTTGATCGCGTAGGCATAGGTGATGAGCGCCGGGAAGGCGTCGATCATCCCGACGTCCTCGTTGCGCGGGAACCGGCCCGGCTGCGTGAACGCCCACGACAGCCAGCCGAACATCGCCACCAGGACCACGGCGCTCACGGCGACGAGTGCCCTCGCGTGACGCGACCACGCCCAGGCCGCGTAGATCGAGGCGAACAGGATCATCTGGATCGTGAAGACGCCCGCCAGCGCCTCGAGCCGCTCACCGATGACGATGAACACGGCCGACTCGACGACGAGCGTCGACAGCGGGAAGCGGCGGCGGCCGGCGAGCGCCAGGCCCGCGAGGCCGAACCACAGGAACGCCTCGACGCCGCGCCAGCCGAGTGACGCGCCGTATGCGCTGTGCCAGACCTCCGTGCTGACGACCGACACGACGGCCACGCCCACGGCCAGGTAGATGTCGTTTCGGAGCTGTACACGCGTCGGCCCGGGTCGCGCCCAGTCACGATCGAGGGAGGGCATTCTTCGACCCTAGGCGATCCGGCGACGTTGCTCAGCCCGCGTACAGTGGACGGCGTGACGATCGCTCCTGAAGGCCGCAAGATGCTGCGCCTCGAGGTCCGCAATGCGGAGACCCCCATCGAGAAGAAGCCCGAGTGGATCAAGACCCGGGCGAAGATGGGCCCGGAGTACAACGAGCTGATGAAGCTCGTCAAGAGCGAGGGTCTGCACACCGTCTGCCAGGAAGCCGGCTGCCCCAACATCTTCGAGTGCTGGGAGGACCGCGAGGCCACGTTCCTCATCGGCGGCGAGCAGTGCACCCGCCGCTGCGACTTCTGCCAGATCGACACCGGCAAGCCGGATCCGCTCGACCGCGACGAGCCGCGACGCGTGGCCGAGAGCGTCAAGAAGATGCAGCTGCGCTACTCCACCATCACCGGTGTCGCCCGTGACGACCTCGCCGACGGCGGCGCGTGGCTGTACGCCGAGACCGTCCGGCAGATCCACGAGCTCAACCCCGGCACCGGCGTCGAGAACCTCATCCCCGACTTCAACGGCATCCCCGAGCTGCTCGAGCAGGTCTTCGACTCGCGGCCCGAGGTGCTGGCCCACAACGTCGAGACCGTGCCGCGCATCTTCAAGCGCATCCGGCCGGCATTCCGCTACGACCGCTCCCTCGACGTGCTCACCCAGGCGCGCGACTACGGACTCGTCACCAAGAGCAACCTCATCCTCGGCATGGGCGAGACCCGCGAGGAGATCAGCCAGGCGATGCGCGACCTCCACGACGCCGGCTGCGACCTGCTCACCATCACGCAGTACCTGCGTCCGTCGGTGCGGCACCACCCGGTCGAGCGGTGGGTCAAGCCCGAGGAGTTCGTCGAGCTCAAGGACGAAGCCGACGAGATCGGATTCGCCGGCGTGATGTCAGGTCCGCTGGTGCGTTCCTCGTACCGAGCCGGACGTCTCTACCAGCAGGCGGTCGCGGCTCGCTCCCACGCGGGCGATCCGGTCATCGGCCAGTAGACTCGCACCCATGTCCAACGCCACTCCGGAGCCACCCAAGGGACGCATCCGCCAGATGCGCCAGGCCTACAAGATCACCAAGCGCAGCGACAAGAACATCGGTCTCATCCTGCTGCTGTGGTTCGTGCTGGTCGGAGGCGTCTTCGCCGTCGCCGCCCTGCTCATCTTCGACCGTGGCTGGTTCGGCATCACCACGTCGGTCCTGTTCGGCCTGCTCAGCGGTCTGCTCGCCGTCCTCATCGTCTTCGGACGCCGGGCCGAGCGTGCTGCGTACGCCCAGGTCGAGGGTCAGCCCGGTGCGGCCGCCGGAGCGCTGCAGATGCTGAAGCGCGGCTGGGACGTCAAGCCGGCCATCGCCTTCACCAAGAACCAGGACGTCGTGCACCGCGTCGTCGGACGACCGGGCATCATCCTCGTCGGCGAGGGCAACCCCGGTCGCATCCGCGGCCTGCTCGGCGCAGAGCGCAAGAAGCACATCCGCATCGGCGGCGAGGAGATCCCCGTCCACGAGATCGTCGTGGGCAACGGCGACGGTGAGATCAAGCTCACCAAGCTCAACAAGCACATCCAGAAGATGAAGAAGAACATCAAGCCGGCCGACCAGACCGCCGTGATGTACAAGCTCAAGGCCCTCGACGCCATGCGTCCGGCCGCCCCGATGCCGCGCGGCCCGATGCCGACGAGCATGAAGGGCGCCCGCAAGGCGATGAAGGGCTGAGCCTCAGCGCTCGAGCCGAATCTGGCGCGAGCGGGTCGCGATGTCGTGAAAACCGCGGCGCTCGTCGTTCGTGACCAGCGCCGGGATGACCAGGGCGAGCAGGAACGTCCGCAGCAGCGCCCTCGGCACCCCGATCGGGAGACCGTCGGGACCCTCGACCTTCAGGCCCACCAGACGCTTGCCGATCGAGAAGCCCAGCAGCCCCACGAGCACGCCGACCTCGAGGACGAAGACGCCCGAGACGAGCAACGACTCACGCAGATCCCTGCGGAGGAACGGTGCTGTTGGCGACCGCGGCGGCGCTGAGCACGGCGACCGCCCAGTCGATGACCAGGGCGGCGAGGCGTCGGCCCATCGAGACGGTCTGCACGCCCCGAGGATGACACAGCGGGTGGCAGGCCTTGGACAGCCACCGAGACGGACTGGCTCGGAGACTTGTAACATGCCCGAAACAAAGCGTTGACGGTCGGGAAACTGCTTGGCCATAACGTCGGGAAGACAAGCGATGGTCGCGGATGACCGCGGCTGAGGAGGCCCCATGTTCGGCAACGCCGACGAGCTGTTCAAGTTCATCAAGGACGAGGGCGTCGAGTACCTCGACGTCCGATTCACCGACCTTCCCGGCATCCAGCAGCAGCTCACGTTGCCCGCCTCGACGTTCGACGCGGACATGGTGCAGAACGGCGTCGCCTTCGACGGCTCGTCGGTCAGAGGCTTCCAGACGATCGACCAGTCCGACATGGTGCTGTTCCCCGACGTGAGCACGGCCTACGTCGATCCGTTCAAGGCGCGCTCGACGATCGCGATGGACTTCTTCGTCCACGACCCGATCACCGGCGAGGCGTACTCCCGCGACCCGCGCAACATCGCCCGCAAGGCGGAGGCGTACCTCGCCACCACCGGCATCGGCGACACCGCGTTCTTCGCGCCCGAGGCCGAGTTCTACATCTTCGACCGGGTCAACTACGGAACCAGCGCCAACAAGTCGTTCTACGAGATCACCTCGGCAGAGGCCGCCTGGTCGACCGGTGACGACATCAGCGACAACCGCGGATACCAGGTGCGTTACAAGGGCGGCTACTTTCCCGTCGCGCCGACGGACAAGCTGGCCGACCTCCGCAACGACATGATGACCAATCTGCAGGACGCCGGGCTCGTCCTCGAGCGCGGCCACCACGAAGTCGGCACGTCCGGCCAGGCCGAGATCAACTACAAGTTCAACACCCTGCTCCGGGCCGCCGACGACCTCATGAAGTTCAAGTACATCGTGCGCAACACGGCCTGGGCCAACGACAAGACGGTCACCTTCATGCCGAAGCCCATCTTCGGCGACAACGGCTCGGGCATGCATGTGCACCAGTCGATCTGGAACGACGGCTCGCCCTTGTTCTACGACGAGGCCGGCTACGGCGGCCTGTCGGATCTCGCCAGGCACTACATCGGCGGCATCCTCAGGCACGCCCCCTCCCTGCTCGCCTTCACCAACCCGTCGGTGAACAGCTACCACCGTCTGGTGCCGGGCTTCGAAGCACCGATCGCGCTCGTGTACTCGGCCCGTAACCGCTCGGCCTGCGTGCGCATCCCGATCACCGGCTCGAACCCCAAGGCCAAGCGGATCGAGTTCCGCTGCCCCGACCCGTCCAGCAACCCGTACCTCGCCTTCTCGGCCCTGCTGCTGGCCGGCCTCGACGGCATCAAGAACAAGATCGAGCCGCCCCCGCCCGTCGACAAGAACATCTACGAGCTGCCGCCCGGAGGAGTACGCCGCGATCGACCACGTGCCGACCTCGCTCAACGCCGTGCTCGACTCGCTGGAGGCCGACCACGAGTTCCTCACCGCCGGTGACGTGTTCACGCCCGACCTGATCGAGACGTGGATCGACTACAAGCGCACCGAGGAGATCGCTCCTGTGCAGCTCCGGCCCCACCCGCACGAGTTCGAGCTCTACTACGACATCTGAGCAATACGCCGCTGACCTGCGCAGACGGTGGCTCTGCGAGGTCTGACGTCACGGTGTTGTAGGGCCAGTCCACACATGTCGCCGCGCGAACGGACCCCGTTCGGTGCACACTTGACTGCCCATACGAAGCTCAGGAGGCGTCTCCCATGGACACTCGCATGATCGCCATTCTCGCCCTCGTCATTGCTGTCGTGGTCGTGTTGATTCTCGTTCTTTGACGACATCCGTCGACGGCGGCCGGCGTGGGTCGGCGGACCGTCGCGGCGTGGCTGGTGGTTCACCCAGGCCAGGGATCTGTGCGGTCACGCTGTGCGCTGGCGCTTCACCCTTCGGCGAAGCTGAAGGATTCGGAGCACACCAGCACTCGCGACCGCGAGTGCGCCGCCCGCAGCGGCGATGAGCAGGGTCGCGGCGAGCGGGGCTCGACCGTTCCACCCGAAGAATGCGACTTCCACCTTCTGTGTGTTCTGGAGGATGAAGACCGCCAACAGCAGCAGCAACAGCGCGAGCACGACGACAGCAATCCAGGTGCCGCTCGTTCGGGATCTCCGGAGGGGGTCGTGCCCAAGTGTGGGCTCTTCGGCACCGCTGCCAGCTGCGTCGCGGTGCGACGTCGCGTCTCTGGCTTCGCGGTCCGAGGGTTGATCGGTGCTCACAGTGACTCCTTGATCATGGCGACCGGCCGGCGGCATCCCCCACCGAGTGCCGCCGGGCGGTCACCTGACGTGGCCTGGTTTCTAGGCCGGCGGCGGAGCGGTCTCGACTCCAGCGTCGTCGTCTCCCTCGACATCCGGCTCGGAAACCGGATCGTTGGACGGGTCAGGCTGTCCTTCGGTCGGGTTCGGTTCTGTCGGTGTCTCGCTCATCGTTCCTCCCTGGGTTAGGCGATGCCGTCCGGCTGCATCGAGCCGGGACGGCATCGCGCGGACGACGAGACTTCGCGTCGTGGGCGTAGGGCTCATGTCGGCCCGCCTCATCGTCTCGATGTACGAGTACCCGTTGTCGCCAGTCCTACTCGCAACCTCTGGAGCCAATCAGGCCAACACCGGGGGCCCTCAAGCCGGGGCGGCGGATCGTGGGCGATTGAGGTTCCCGAAACCTAACGCCGTGCGTTCTGCGGCGCCGTATCAGGACGGGCGTCCGCCGCTCGATTCACTGCGGGGCCGAGGGCGCTGCCAAGAACAAGACTCACGAGATGCGCGGTCCGTTGACGACGGCCAGAGACACCTGGCCGGATGTCCCAGGTTGGGCTCGGCACGCCTGACGTCCACACGAGATGAGCCGAAGGGTCCAGCTCCGCGATGAGCAGCTCAACGGCACTCTGCCAGAACAGGTTCGAGCTTTCGACGATGACGAAATGATCCCGGCCTTCGGAGAGGCCAAAGGCAGTCACCTCTGATGCGTCACTGCACAGGTCGAGGACTTCCTTTTGCTTTCGACGACTTGCGACCTGAATTCTCTGGACGAACCAAGATGTCTCAACCATGGGAGTCCCCGATTCCTTGAAGCGCCGAATTGTTTGCGGCTGCACGAAGCATACGAATGGCTGAGACTACTGAAACGCCAAGGGGAACAAGGTGGGCACACCGAGCATCGAAAATGACTATGTCGGGCTATCGGCGTCGAGACGGACGGTCCCTACGGCAGGCGCCATGTGCTTGCGGTCCCGGATCGGTGGATCTACTATGCTGTCGCCGCTTCGGCAGCAGGTGGCGACCACCCTGATGGGAAGGGTCGCAGCCATGCCTGAACAAGCCCGCCGGCGTCCATGGTCCATCGAGATCTACCAGGTCCTCGATCATGACCACCAGCAGCGCATCCTCGAGGCGTTCCTCGAGATCGAGTGGCCCAACGTCGTTGCGCTCGGTACCCATGGTGCAGACGACTGGTTTGTCATCGTCGGGGCCCGTTCGGTGACGGACGGGGCCTTCGCGCGTCGAACCATCAACGCCATCGACCGACATGCAGCAAGGGCATAGGGACATGTTCACTCCCTCGCGAACATGGCTCGTCGAGGTGGTCCAGGTGACGAGTCGCGACAAGCAGCAAGAGATCCTGGAGCTGTTGAAAGAATGTGCCGGGCTGACCGTCCTGGGAACGTCGTCCGGTCACGACCACTTCGTTGTCTTCGGGTGTGACGGCAACCTGATGGGAGGCGCAGCCGAGGCACTCATCGCCGAGATCGACCTCGATGCCGTTCGCACCTACGTCTCAAACCAACGACCATCGAGCGAGACGTCGCCACGCCTCGACGACGACGCCGCTTCCTGACCGAGTCCCAAGCCGTCTCGTCAGAGCCACGCGAGGTCGTCGCAAACCGCTGAGTGCCATGGGCTGTTCGGGGTACGCGTCAGCTGCGGGTGGGCAGCAGCAACCGAGCCGTCTCTTGGGCTTCGAGGCGGCTGGCCCACCCGAAGCGTCGCCCAGGTTCCACTGAAGGATCGGAACCTGGGCGGCGTACTTGGTGAATGCGGATACGCAGGGCCGCGCACGGGCGGGGAACATCCAACTGATTTGGCATGCGCCCGGATTCGGGGTATTCAGAGTGTGCAGGTGGCGCGCAACTGACCCGTTCGCGGGGACGGGAGGCCACCTGAAGACGTCGCCCAAGTCCCGTTAGAGCCGAGACTTGGGCGGCGCACTTGAATCAACGACCGACAAGCGCGTTTGGTAACGCGCCACATCCGCCCCCATGCGCTCGGAGAGACAGCCGCAGGCTTGCGGAAGGCTCGATCCAGGACCCTCGCCGGGTGTGTGACTAGCTCTGCTCGTCCGTGGCTTCCCTGAGTTCTTGACGGAGTCCATCGGCTTCGGCCTGGAGCTTCATGACCTGGTGGACCCCTTCGTGATTGAGTCCCGTCTCGAGAAGCCTGGCGATCTCGTGGATCCGGTCGACGTCGTCCCTGCTGTAGCGGCGGGTACCGCCGTCGGTGCGGCGCGGCGTGACGAGTCCCCGGTCTTCGAATCCACGCAGAGCCTGCTGGCTGACGCCAGTCAGCTCGGTGACCACGCTGATGCTGAACAGCGCGCGGTCACTTTGGTCCAACTCGTCGTTCACCGCTGGTCCTTCCTGACGTCGCTTGCAAAATTGTCCTTGAAATCCTGTGGATGTCTATAGATAATCTATCTCAAGTATAGAGATTACCTCGACTGTCGTGACAGATATCGAGGTTGGACCAAGGAGGCTGAGCCACAATGTTGATGAGGACTGACCCGTTTCGCGACTTCGACCGCTTGAGCGACGCCGTCTTCGGAACCACTGCACGTCCCGCGGCCATGCCGATGGACGCCTACCGGCACGACGGCAAGTTCGTCGTGAACCTGGACCTGCCCGGCGTCGACACCGATTCCATCGATCTGACCGTCGAGCAGAACGTGTTGTCGATCCACGCTGAGCGCCGGGCACCCATGGACGGGGACGCCGAACGCGTCGTCGGTGAGCGGACCTACGGAACCTTCAGTCGCCAGCTGTTCCTCGGCGAGACGCTCGACGTGGAGCACCTGGCTGCCGACTACAACGCCGGCGTGCTCACGATCGAGATCCCCGTCGCCGAACAAGCGAAGCCGCGCAAGATCCAGATCAACGGCAGCGACCGCCGCAAGCAGATCAACGCCTGATCGAGCGCGATCCGCAGTCAGAAGGTCCGGCGAGGAGCGGCCCGGGAGCGCCGAAGCTCGGCGCACCCGGGCCCCCGACCCGGTCTTCTCCATGCCTGATTCCCCGAAGGAGGCACCATGTCATCGTCAGCAGACGAGCGTCAGCTCGCCGTTCTTCTTCGCATCAGCCAGTCCTTGGACATCGTCGGCGATGTGAGCGTCACGGTCGACAACCCGTCCGAGCTGTTGGCATGGGCGAACGTTCTTCCCGATCCCACCATCTTCGCTTGGCGCGGGCACGTCTCGGGCAAACGGTTCATCCACGTCACCGCCGTGAACGGCACCAACCCGATCCACGGCCGCGCGACGGCCGCCCTCCGAGCAGACCAGCACATGCGGTACTGGGAAGCGCTCCTCCCAGACGACCTCGAACCTGGCGAAGAGCAATCGCTCGAGATCCGGCAGCTGGCCAAGGCTTGGGAAGTGATGCCGGTCGACGTCCCAGAGTGAGAGCCGAGAAGGGTCCTCGGACCCCACTATCCGCCGGCGGAACCAGCACTGGACCATTCGCCCTTGGACACGTCGTATTCGGTGGCCACGAGGTAGATCGCGGCATCTCGCTGCTCGACGCGGACGACGATGCTCTCCTGGGCGAACACACCGCCACCTTGGCGTGCCAGCCTCAGGAGGTCGTCCCATTTCGGGCGGACGACGAGTGTGGGAGCCATGACCGCTCTCATCTGGTGTGCAGTCCTGGCGAACAGCCGTCGCCGCGCCAGCATCTGCGTCACATAGCCGACAGAGCCGACGACGAGTGGACTCCCGTAGATGGCAACGGCGAGAGCATCCGGCTCGGGGAACACCCCCAGTGCCAGCCAGACGAACAAGAGTCCGGCGATGACCGCCATCAACCCCGCGACGACGAAAGCCCGGCGTGTCGCCGACTTGGCGGATTCGCTCCACGACGACCATGAGCCCGGTGCGACCCAGATCTCCTTGACGCTCAGCACGATCGAATCGTCTGCGGATTCGGTCTCTTCAACGCCCTCCATCGTCTTGACGGTACGTGGTCCCATCGCCGTACGGGACCGGTCTCGGCGATCCTTTGGGTCATCGAGGCGTCCCACACGTCCGCCCAGGTCGACCCAACCCACCAAACCGGCCTGGGCGGCGCCATGTCGCAGACCAGGTGAACCAGGACGGGGTTGTTCGTCGGTGGATTGCCGTGCAGGGTTGGACACCTGGAGAACCGCGAGGGAGATCTGATGGGTGAGCTGCACGTCTACATGAACGTCACGCTCGACGGCGTGATCCAGGCCAACGGTGGCCCCAGCGTGCAGGACGGGGACTACGAGTACGCCGGATGGGAGCGTCCCTACGGAGATGAGGAGTCCGGAGCGCAGGTCGAGGCCGACGTCCAGACGTCCGACGCACTGCTCCTGGGCCACACGACGTACGACATCTTCCGCCCCTATTGGCCGGAGCAGTCCGACGCGATCGGGCAGGCCTTCAACCGGGTGCCCAAGTACGTCGCCTCCCGCGGCACACCAGAGCTTTCCTGGGACACCAGCACCCAGATCTCAGACGCGGCGGCCCAGGTGCCCGAGCTGCGTGAGCGCCATCAGCTGATCCACACCTGGGGCAGCGGGAACCTGCTGCAGACGCCTGTTCCGCGAAGGCCTGGTCGACCAGGTGAACCTGTTCGTGTGTCCGGTCGTGCTCGGGAAGGGCAAGAAGCTGTTTCCTGACGGCACGGCCGCCACCCGCTTCGAGCTGGCTGAGCCACCGAAATCGTTCCCGGCAGGCGGGATGTCGCTGCGCTACCGGCGCGTCGACGGACCACCGGAGACCGAGTAGCCGTCAGGCGCTGTCGCGCCATCCGGGCAGGGCAGCATCCATCCACGCTGTGCCCTCGTCCGTCAGCGTGCCGTGCGCATGAGCGACGCGGGCCCACTCGGTGATCACCTTCGTGAACTTGGCGGGGTTGTAGACGTCCTCCTCCTTGGAGAAGAGGTGGTCGCCGGCGTAGGTCAGGATCGTGATGTTGGCGGCCTCGTGGATCGAGCCGTCTCCCGGGTCCTGCATCCGGTTGAGGATCTCGCAGACGATGCGCCCACGCTCCTCGTCGATGACGTACCAGCTGCTCGGGTAGTCGGGCATCCAGCAACCGGGCATGGTGGTCATCGTCTTGATGATCCAGGCGCGGATCTCCTCGCGACCGTGGAACTCGCCGTAGAGGTGCTCGTCGTACGTGGCGTCCTTGGTGAAGAGGTCGGCGAAGCGGCCCCAGTCGTTGTTCGCGCTGGCCTCCCGCACCTCCGAGGTGTAGTGCGCGAACGCGGCCTCGAGCTCGTCAGGGCTCCATCGACTCATGACTGAACACTCCCAGAGGTCTCGACGGGTGCCGCGTAGGTGCCGCGCCCGGTGGGAAGCGGTAGGTCGAGCGTCGTGCGGATCCCCGGTGCCGCGGCGACGACATCGGGAATGGAGTTCGCGATCCGTCCGCACGCGGCCACGATCGAGGCATGGTTGTGGTCGCCGTGCTCGCTGCTGGGGACGATGTCGATCACGTAGCTCGGCTCGCCGGTGATCTCCACCCGGTAGGAGCCACCGCCTGCCGCCGGCCGCGCCCAGTCGGGTCGAAGATCGTCCCGCGTCCTGGTGACGTGCTCGACCACGATCGCCGGGTGGCCGGCGACCATCCCGGAGATCGAGAACTTCAGGGCGGCGATCGTGCCCTCCTCGATCCGGCCGGCGGCGATGTCGTAGGACTCCGGAGCCGGCTCGGCCTCCCAGTGCTCGACGATCTCGTCCACCGTGATGCCCAGGCCCGAGGCCATCATCCGGATGGCGGTCCCCCAGGCGAGCCCGAGGACGCCCGGCAAGAAGAGCAGCGGTGTCTCGGTGAGCGGCTTGCCGAAGCCCATGAGGTCGAACATCACCTCCGCGCCGTCATAGGTCGCGTAGTCGGCGAGCTCGTAACACGTGATCTGCTCGACCCGCTGGCACGTGCTGGCCAGCGTGAGCGGGATCAGGTCGCTGGCGAATCCGGGGTCGACTCCGGTGATGTAGACCGACGCGTCCCCTGCCCGAGCGGCAGCCTCGACCTTCTCGATCACCTTGTCCGGCATGGACTCCCACGGGAACTGCAGCGTGCCGGGTGCTGAGCCGACCACGTCGATGCCCGCCGCCAGGAGACGGCACACGTCGTTGGTGGCCTCGACGGGCCGGGTGTCGCCCATGGCGCAGTAGACGACACATTCGGGCTCGGCCGCGATGACGGCGTCGAGGTCACCGACTGCCGTCACGCCGGTGGTGACGTCGAGACGCGCTAGCTCGCCCGCGTCCTGGCCCACCTTCTCCGCGGTCGAGACGCCGACGGCGACCAGCTCGAACCGTTCGTCCTGGATGAGCTGGCGCAGGGTCAGGCTCCCGGCGTTGCCGGTGCCGACCTGGGCGACACGGATCGTCATGGAACTCCTCCAACACAAGTAGAACGTGTTCTACCACACGGCGAAACGATGTTATCGTCCCGCGCATGGGACGTGTAGACGGCAAAGTCGCTCTGATCAGCGGGGGCGCGCGCAACATCGGTGCGGCCAGTGCCCGGATGCTGGTCGCCGAGGGCGCCCAGGTGGTGATCGGCGACCTGCTCGACGAGGAGGGCGCCGCTCTCGCCGAGGAGCTGGGCAACGCCGCTCGCTACGTCCACCTCGACGTGACCAGCGACGACGACTGGCGCAGCGCGGTCGAGCTCACCGTCGCCGAGTTCGGCACGCTCAACGTGCTCTTCAACAACGCGGGGATCTTCAACGGTGGTCGGCTCCAGCGTTACGAGACGGACCTCTGGCAGCAGATGCTCGACGTCAACCTGACCGGCGCGTTCCTCGGCATGCGCGCCGCTGCCGACGCCATGATCGCCGCCGGCGGTGGCTCGATCATCAACACGTCATCGATCGAGGGCCTGCGCGGGACACCGTGGGCTCACGGGTACGTCGCCTCGAAGTGGGGGCTGCGTGGGCTCACGAAATCGGTGGCCCTCGAGCTCGCCCCGCAGGGCATCCGAGTCAACTCGCTGCACCCCGGACGCATCAGCACCCCGGCGACCGACCAGATGCCCGACGACATGATCCCGATCCCCCTCGGCCGTCCTGGCCTGCCCGACGAAGTGGCGACGTTCGTGGTGTTCCTCGCCAGCGACGAGTCGTCCTTCGCAACCGGCGCCGAGTTCGTCATGGACGGTGGGACCGTCACCCAGATCCCCACCAAGGTCTGACGTCTACTCCGGTCGCTTGCGCTGGCTCAGCCACCATCGGACGCCCGCACGGATCGAGTCCGCGGTCGGGTTCGGCTGCCAGCCGAGCTCGCGGGTGGCCTTGCTGTGGTCGAGCTCGGACTGGACGTGCATCAAGCGGACGCTGGTCGGGGTGACCACCGAGTCCTTGCGAAGCACCCGGGAGACTCCCCCGCCGACGGCCCCGATGACTCGCAACATCGAGTGCGGCATGCCGAGCTTCGGTGGCGGGACGCCACCCTCGTCGGACGCGATGTCGAAGAGGTCCTTGTAGGACAGAAACCCCTCGGAGATGATGTACCGCTCACCGAGCCGACCGTGCTCCTCGGCGAGCAGGAAGGCGGCAGCCGCGTCCTCGATGCCGACCACCTCCATCAAGCCACCCTTCGCGTACGCGGGCATCCTGCCCAGAGCAGCGGACCGAACCAGTCGGCCGTGCGGCGTCGGGCCGTGGTCTCGCGGCCCATAGGTCGTGCCGACGTTGAGCACGACGGCCGGCAGCCCCTGCTCCCGGTGGTACCGGAGAACCAGCTCCTCGGCCTGGATTCGAGAATCGACGTAGGCGCCGCCCAGGTGCCGCCAGTTGTGCGGCATCGTCTCGTCCGCGATGCCGGACTTGGCGGTCGCGATGGTGACGACGGAGCTGCAGAAGACGAACTTCGGCACGCCGACCTCGACCGCCACGTCCAGCACGGTGCGCAGTGCCTCGACGTTGGTGGCGTAGAGCGGTGCCGGGTCGCGGAGCCAGGCTCGGGTGTCGACGATGCAGTAGAAGACCGTGTCGACGTCCTTCATCGCCGCGCGCATCGCAGCGTCGTCGTCGAGATCGCCGTAGTGGCGTTCGACCTCGAGGTCGTCGAAGCCCACCGTCGAGCTGGACTCCCGGATCCACACCCGAACGTCATCACCGCGTTCGACGAGCTGGCGGGTCACGTGCGAGCCGAGGAAGCCGCTGGCTCCCATCACGAGCTTGGTACCGCTCACCGATGCACTCCTTCGTCAGACATCGATGATTGTGGTGCATGGTCGACGCCGGAAGAGCAGCAGGCTTTGTTTCGTTCAGGCTTGTGGCTTCTCGGCCGCCCGCAGGACTGCCCAGGACTCACCCGCGGACGACCATGCGACGTCCGACCCGAGGACGGCGACGGCGGCGGTGGACATCGGCAGCGATCCGTTCGTGAGGAGCGACGCGAGCTCCTCGATCCCCGGGTTGTGACCGACGAGGACAACGGTGTCGGGCGTTCTCGGGCAGCTCATGAACGACATCGAGCAGGTCGGTGACCGATGCGTTGTAGACCCGGCGGTCGAACCAAGCCAGTGGTGGCTCGTCGAGCTCCGCCGAAGCGAGGTTCCAGGTCGCCCGTGCCCGGTGAGCGGGCGAGACCACCGCGAGATCGATCCCGTCGACGTTGGTGTCCAGCCACCGTCCAGCCTCGGGCGCCTGACGCAGACCACGTGGGTTCAGCTCGCGGTCGATGTCGGCCTCACCGCTCGACTGGTCTGACTTCGCGTGCCGCATCAGGATCAGCGTGCGCTCAGGCATCGGTGATCGCTCCCCCGAGACGATCTACTCGCTCGCACCGATGACCTTCGGACAGTCGGGCAGATGCCATTCGCGCAGCTGCGATCCCTGCCCCTCGACGTCCACCCACTCGAATCGCCAGCTGGGACAGAACCCGCACGGTTCCGGTGTTTTCGTGGCGTCGAAGTCGACAGCAACGAGGTCGGTCATCGGTGTGGGCTCGATCGTCATGGAGGAAGGTTGTCAGAGCCGTCACCAACGCGCCACACGAACGACTTCAGTCTCGTCCACCGCCAGATCCGGACGGGCGCGGACGAACTCGGCCATGCCGGGTGGGCCTCCCGGATCGACGGTGTCGTCCACCGAGACCTCAACGACCAGCCAGGGCTCCACCTTCGTGATGGGTTGCCGATCGCCGGCCCAACGACCGAGCTGACCGGCCTGCATCTCGCTCGGCCACGGGTGCGAGTTCTTCGGCAGCTGCAGGAAACGAGCGACCGAGCGTCGCTCTCGCCCGCCCAGCCGGTTCGTGGTGCCCATGACGACCAGCTCCCCGGTGACGTCGTACTGGCCGAGGACGAGCCGGTCCGGCGCTGTCAGGGGGCCGATGATCGCGCCGACGATGAGCTCCAAGGTGTCCTGGACCCGAACCTTCAGCCAGTCGCGCTGGCCCGGCCGGTACGGCTGCTCCGCTCCCTTCGCGACGATGCCCTCCAGTCCGACCGCCCCGGCCACGTAGTCCGCCATCCACGACTCTGCCTCGCCCCGGTTGCTCGTCTGCGGCGACAGCCGCATGAATCGTCCAGCCGCAGCCAGGATGTTCTCGAGCGCATCCCGCCTGTCACGTAGTGGGAGGTGCCGAGTGTCCTGACCTTGAAGACACAGGAGATCGAACCCCACGAATGTCGCCGGTCGCAGATGGGCACGACCCCCGACGTCGGCGGGCGACCCGAGCCGCTGCTGGAGCTCGGAGAACTCGATTCTCTTGTCGACCCGCACGACGAGCTCACCATCGAGCACGAGGCCGGAGGGCAGCTGATCTCGAGCAACGGCCGCGACATCGAGGAAGGAGGCGGTGATGTCCTGCCGGCGTCGTGACTGGATGCGGCAACCCTCATCCCCGACGAACAGCAGCGCGCGGTAGCCGTCGAACTTCGGCTCGTAGACGCAACCGCCCGGCAGGGCGTCGGCCGGCGGAATTCGCCGGGCCGAGCGGGCCACGACGAGCTCTTGCGGAAAAGGAAGCACACGCACCCCCAGGGATAGGTCCAGTGGGAGTGGTAGGCGAAAATCTTCGCATCGCCCGGAGTGCTGCGCGAGTCGAGACACGAATGTCCCGAACAGCCACCTCTCCCATCCGCAAATCCCCCGACTTGCGCAACGTTTTGGTGCCTCATCGCCCCCTTTCTGCTACGAAATTCGGAGTCCTCTCAGAGAAGGCCGTTCCGGCATGAATGGCCTGATCAGGACACATGTGGGGCCACCACATGTCTCGTCCGTTTGGTTGGCATTTCAACAAATATGTCCGAAATGGGCGTACCGTCAGATACATACAGCGCCGTATGTAAATTCGACGCCAGGTCTGGGCATCGTGCTCTGGACCACCGGACAGGGGCAATTTCTCATGCTGAACCAACAGCGTGTTCGCCATTCCTTCGCGCTCGTGGCCACTGCCGCGATTCTTCTCCTCGCCGGCCTGTTGACCTGGGGTCAACCAGCCGCGGCCATCGGCACTCCTCCCAATCTCGGTGCTGTGGACTCGTTCGCGGTGATCGGTGGCCAGGAGGTCACCAACACCGGTGACTCGGACCTGTGGGGAGACCTGGGTGTGTGGCCGGGGACGTCGATCACCGGGTTCCCGCCCGGTGAGCACGATGGGGCACGGCACGAGACCGACGCGGTGGCCCAGCAGGCCCAAAGTGACCTGACCACCGCCTACAACAACGTGGCCGGCCAAGCCAAGGACTTCGACAGCCCAGCAGAGCTCGGAAATCGGGAGATCAGTCCCGGTGTCCACACCTCCACCTCGGGGGCACTGCTGACGGGCACCCTGACCCTCAACGGGCAGGGCAACCCGAACGCGGTCTTCATCTTCCAGATCCCGGAATCACTGACCACCGCCTCCAACAGCACCGTCGCCTTCACCAACGGCGCAGCACCGTGCAACGTGTTCTGGCAGATCGGCGCCTCCGCCACGATCGGGTCCGGCACCACCTTCATCGGCACCGTCATGGCCCTGACATCCATCACCGCGTTCACCGGCGCCAACGTCGAAGGACGACTACTGGCACGCAACGCCCTCGTCTCACTCCAGAACAACGACATCACCCGGCCCAGGTGCTCCACAGACATCGACGAGGATGACGTCGCCGACGGCACAGACGAAGACGAAGATGCCGACGAAGACACCGACGTCGGCAGCAGCGACGCGGAGGGCACCGACGCGGACGAAGACGCCGACGAGGGGGACGAGGACAACGACTCCAGTGACGAGGACTCCGACGAGGACGAGGATTCCGACAGCGACTCGGACAGCGACGAGGACTCCAACGACGACGACGAAGAGAGCGACGACGACAACGACAACGGTGACAGTGACTCGAAGGACCGGGACTCGAAGGACCGCGATGTCGTCCCCTACGGCAACCCGGCCACCGGCCAGGGTGGCACCGCGACGGAGACCGATCCGGTCTCGGTCCTGCTGCTGACCATGAGCGGGCTCGCGGCTTCTGGTGCGATCGTGGTCGCGTCGCCGGGATTGCGACGCAGTCGAAAGCGATCCTGACGACCGATGCCTCGACCTCCACAGGCTCAGGCCGACACCGCTTCGCGGGCATCTGAGATCGGCGGCACTGGCGTTGGTGCTGGTCCAGGCCGCGCTGGTCGTCCTCGGCTTCCAATGGGACGCGACGACCGCCGGCGCCCCGGCGGTTTCGCGGGCGAAGGACCCGGTGACGGTGCTGCCTCCAGATCCCCAGCGGTCGCGCCAACGAAGGATGCGCCGCCTGTAGTCGATCCGGATCCCGGCGATCAAGGTGTCCGCCGACGTCATCAACCTCGGCCTCAATGAGGACAAGACCGTCGAGGTCCCGGAGAACCCAGCCGAGGTCGGCTGGTACAGGAAAGGGCCGAAGCCGGGCCAGTTCGGCTCAGCAGTGATGCTGGGTCACCTGGACTCCAAGACCGGGCCGGCGGTGTTCTACAAGCTGAAAGGCCTGAAACCGGGCCAGAAGATCACCGTCCGGCGTGCCGACGACTCGGTCGGACATTTCGAGGTCATCAAGGTCGCCACCTACAAGAACGAGGACTTTCCTGCCTCGAAGGTCTATGGCGGCTCCGCCGACTGGCCGGCACTCAACCTCGTCACCTGCGGAGGCGAGTACGACCGCAAGGCCGGCGGGTACCAGTCCAACGTCGTCGTCTACGCCGAGTACATGCGGGGAAACACGGCGTAGCCGGACCCACCAGCACCCTGACGTTCGCTAGTCGCCGCGCAGCACGGATGCGATGGCGCCCCAGGAGATCCCGGCTTCGCGCGCCCGTGCCACCGCCGAAGCAACGTGCTCATCGACGAAGTCTCGGGCCGCGTCACGAGCGCGGGCCAGCTCGTCGAGATGGGTCAACGGCAGTGCGTCGAGCACGCTGAGATCTTCTGCGCCGAGAGCCATGCGCAGATCTTCCCATCCAGCCCAAGACCTCGCTACCCCGAGGGGGCTGGTGGGACTGCAGGACGTTGCCGAGGCCAGGATCATCGGTGCCGGAGCTCCGTGAGCGCAGCCGGCCAGACCGGGTCGGTCCAGAATCGACCGTGACCCCAGAGGGTGTTGATCGGTGACTCCTGGGGCTCGACGCCGGCGGGGAGCACCGCGAGCCGCCGGGCAGGGTCCGTCAGACGCCAGTCGTCACCACACCGCCAGACGTCGAACGCGTCGGCCGTCACGTCGACATCGACCAGAGCCGGGACGGTTGCACGCTGTGGCTGCTGGGCATGCTCGGGGACCTCGAAATGGTCCGAGGTCCACACCGACTGACTCGATTCGTGGTTCCAGGACAGCACCGGTCCGGCCAGCGGATCGGTGTCGCGCCAGAGATTCACCCAGGCCGAACCAAGGTTGCGGCGGAGGATCTCGATCGCCTCGTAGTTCACATAGGCCGGGAACGCCCGCGGGAAGATCACGCGCAGCTGTGAACCGAAGGACAGGAATCCGATCCGCTTCAGCTCGGCATCCGACATCAGGTTGAGCGCGGCGAACGAGACCAGGCTGCCTTGGCTGTGCCCGCACACGATGACGTGTCGCTGTTGCTCGGGGTGATCCGGTCCGGCGGCCACGTGGTGGCGGATCCGTTCGCTGAGGTCGACCACGGTCCGCTGCGAGTACGGCGACGGCGTGAACGGGTGGACGGCATGGGGCCAGAAGGCGACGACGTCCCAGATGATGTTGATGCCCCGGCGCGTCTGCTCGTCCTTCACGGCCTGACGACCCTTGGCGACCAACAGGACGATCAGGCCCAACAGCACCCAGGACCCGATCTGCGTGAACACGGGTGCGAGCGCTCTCCAGAAGTCGGGAAGGCCGGCGACCTCCGCCGCGGAGACGCTCAGGGGCTGGAGAAGGCCTGGGATCTCGTTGCCGCGAAGCCGTGCGATCTCGGACCACCCCAGGAAGGCGGCCAACACTCCCCCGATCCCGACGATGAGCCACACGAACCCGGCGGCCTGATTCTTGAGGCGGGCCTTCCAGACGCTCGACATCAGAGAAGTTCGCCACTTCGCGAGACGAGGTGCAGGGAATGGCGAGGCGTCCGCCCGGGTGGCGGGATACACGACGTCGCCCGGATAGCCGACGCGTGCATGGGCGTCGAGGCCGTCGCGACTGCGGATCCGGCTCGCCACCAGCCACGTCAGGACCACGGCGAGGGCGATGAGGATGCCGAGGCCCCAGGCGTAGGCCACTCGATCGATCAACGGTGTGGACCCGCTGATCGTCGACGCACCCGGTTCAGCGATGGTCTCCACCTTCACCTCCCGAAGGCCGAGTGCCGTCGACACCCCCGTGACCGAGGCCGCCGCGAAACCCACGCCGAACACGACGGCCAGGTTCGCGAACGCCACCGAGGCACGACCGCCCGAGTAAGCACGGAAGTGCCAGGCCGGCTCATCGGGAGTGGCCTCCCACGTGCGGCCCCGGCGAGCCAGCAGCTGCGCCGGGATCCCCGCCGCCAGGGCGGCGACGAGTCCGAGGCCCACGAGCCACCCGCCGAGCAGGTCGAACTCGTCGACCCGCTCATCGAGATTCGGGAAGACGAACTGGTCCTTGCCCTCGAGTGCGACACGGGAGCCGGCCCCGGAGGGCAGTCCTTGAGCGAGCACGTTGGCAGCTGCCAGCACCAGGGCCACGACGGCGAGAGCGAGCAGGGCCAGGGCGATCCGCGAGAGCCAGCGATGCCAACGGAGCATCGGCTCGGCGTGCGCCTCGTCTCGCAGGGTCGTCGCGGCCCGCTCCGGGTCGCCGAGCACGATGGTGGCCGCGATCGTCACGCCGAGCAGGGTGAAGATCAGGGTGTCGAGCCCTGGGCCGGTCGACCACATCTGTTCCTGGCTGAACCGTTGGGCCATGAGCGCAACGGTCAGCAGGCCCGCCGTGACGTGCAACGCCAGCAGCGCCGGCGTGTCGGAGTCGCCCTGGTAGAACTCGGACCGCGCGAACGGCGTCCGGCGAGCAACGGGGTCGACATCGATCGGGTCCCGAGGCACGGCCGCGTCGACCGGCTGCAGAGCGGGATCCGGCGTCAGGGTCGCTGCCGGGCCCGCGATCAAGGGGCCGGGCCGCAGCTTGCGACCGAAGAACACGAACACCAACCCGGCCACCACGACGGCTGTCGCCGGCACCCATCTCTCGAGCCCGTCGGGGATGGAGTCGAGGTTCTTGTACGCCCAGCGCGTCCCGATGATGTCGATCAGCAGGAGTCCCGTCGCGAACGCGAACGTGACCGTCAGGAACATCGCCTGGAGCCTCAAGCCCGCGATGGCTCCGATGCGCCACCGGCGAGCGGCCTCGTCGACGGTCCCGTCACGCCGCTCGGCAGCGGGAAGCATGAACGTCGCCGCGTTGACCAAGCCGAACGGGATCAGGGCGAGCCACAGCGCCTTGAACCAGGTCCCGGAGGTGTAGCGGCCCCAGTGAAAGCCTTCGATCGCGTGCCCGTCGGTGCCTCTCAGCTCCTGGTCGTCGCTGTCCACGGCACGGAAGAACCGTGACTTGTCGTCGCCGTCGACCTGGCGGACGTGCGGTCTCGCCAGCATCGCCTCGGGCGGGGTGCCGCTGACCCCGTGCACCCGGAGCTCCACCCAGGACCCGTCGTGTGTCGCGTGATCATCCACCATGGTCGCGCTCCCCTCACTGACGCCATCATGCCCGGTCAGGGACGGCTGATGAAGGGTTTGAGGGGCCGCAGAGGCAGGATGGATCCGTGAGCGATCGAGACCTCGTGATGCGGTGGGTGAGGTCGTGGGCGCACGTCCGAGGGCTCCGGGTCGAGCAGGTGGACGGCTGGCCGCTCGTCCATGTTCGCGGCACGTCCCGCGACACCGAGATCGTGTGCGTCGACCCCGGACGCGCGGCTTTCGAGCGGCTCGCACAGCACACGGCGCACGACCCACGCGAGATGTTCACCGTCTTCGGCCGAGACCTTGCCGTCTACCTCGAGCCCCCGCTGCCGTCGGGTCTGCGGATCGACCGCGATGACGAGGTGTTCATGACCACAACGCTGACGACGTCACCAGGATCAGCACCCGACGGACTCGTCGCGCGCTGGACCATCGACGACTCACGCGCCACCTACTCCCTCGACGACGGCAGCAGCGTCGCCGCCGAGGGCACCGCCGGCGTGCTCGGCGCGGACGCCGTGTTCGACATGGTCGAGACGTCGCCCCGGCACCGCCGGCGCGGCCTGGGCCGTCACGTGATGAGTGCGCTGACCGCCTGGACCGTCGACCACGGAGCGACGACCGGCCTGCTGGCCGCCACCGCCGACGGGGCCGGTCTCTACACGTCGCTCGGCTGGGACATCACGCTGTCGATGTGGTCGCTCCGGGGAGTGGCCGACGACTGATCGTCGTCAGTCGAGCTGGAACTCGATCCAGAGCGGGTAGTGATCCGAGATGCGCCATGACACCTCGGCCTTCGTCATCCCGTGGAAGGCATGAGGGAGGAAGTCGAAGGAACCCGCGACCCCGGCGTAGCGCAGGCCGGTGAGCATGTTCTCCATGTTCTGGAAGTTCGAGAACCAGGCGATCTGGTCGTAGAAGTTCTTGTTCCTGTCGTTGGAGAAGATGGTGCGCGGGACGTCGTTGAGCTCGGCCGGCGGGAACAGCCCGGTCGAGAACAGGGCCTTGTACAGCTCGCTGCCCATGCGGTCGATGTTGAAGTCGCCGAGCACGAGCAGGTTCTTGTTCCAGTCCGTCGGCCGGTCAGCCCACCTGCGCATCCAGGTGGCGAACTCGGTCAGCTCGGGGATCCGCTCGGTCACGTTCTTGCCCCAGATGATGTGCACGGTCGTCAGGATGAACTCGACGCCCTCTCGGCTGAAGCTAGCTGCGTAGGGCGAGCGGGCGAACTGCTTCGTCGGATCGGACACCGTGCTCGGGAGCACGATCTCTCCCACGAGGCCCGACGGCTGGACACGGGTCGAGTCGTAGATGAAGCTCAGACGCTCCCCGTTGCCCTCGTCGCCCTCCGTGACGTCGGTGGTGATCACCCGCCAGTCAGGCCCGAGCTGGGAGAGCAGGAATCGCAGGGCCCGGGTCTCACGACGAACCTCCTGGACCGCGATCACGTCGAAGCGCGTGAGGATGGCCGCGACGAGGGCCACGGCGCGCCAGTCACGTTTCGGGGAGTCCTGGGCCGCCGCATTCCACTTGGCCGTGACGTCACCGAAGGCCCGCAGGTTCCAGCTGCCGATCAGGAGGTTCGTCGGCTTCTTCGCCGGCACGACAGCTCGGACGGCCGTGCGGAGCGCGCTGATCTCCTGGGCGATCGGTGCCGGAACGGCAGGCATGCCTCCAGTAGAGCAAACCAGAGGTCCGGACGTTCCGAATCAGGACTTCCAGTCCCGGAACCCCAGCACGATCATGCGCATCTCGCGCCGCGCCTTGCGCTTGATCTCCTCCTCCAGGTCGGTTCGTCCCACAGGTGTCTCGACGACCTGCTCGGCCCGGTAGACCATGTTGCGGACGAAGGTGCCGGCGATCATCTTCACGTCCTCAGGCGTCCACTGCTCCAGCTGTGGAATGCGGGCCAGGAACAACGCCAGCTCGCTGATGAACAGCTCCAGCTCGTGCTGGATCGCGGCGCGAACCGCTGCCGACCCGCCGAGTCGCTCGCGGGCGACGAAGGCGAAGTGCGCACGGTTCTGCTTGACGGCAGCAACGAGGACGTCAGCCGATGCGTCGATGAGGTTGTCGACGATGTCCGGGTCACGCTGGGCGTCGCGGATCATGTGCCGCAGCGTTGCGAAGGACTGCTCGACGAGCGCCAGGCCCACCTCGTCCATGGAGTCGAAGTGCCGGTAGAACGCCGTGGGCACCACCCCGGCGGCTCGGGTGACCTGACGCAGGCTGAGCTGCGCAAATCCGTGGTCCTGGCTCAGACCGAGCGCGGCGGCGAGAATCGCCTCTCGGGTGCGCTCCTTCTGAGCCTGCCGAGTGGGCACAGGTTCGGACACCGGGCCAGTGTAGTGGGGGTTTCGGTGAACATCTGTGTTCGCCGTGGTTCAGGTCACGCGTGTCGCGGTTGCGCACAGGTGCCCGCCCGTGTCAGTATTTGAGTGTACAAACGTTCACTCAACCGGAAAGGGTCGACATGGGCGTCATTCGCCGCACGCTCGGCTCCAAGGCCGTTGCGTCCCTGACGTCGCCGCACACCGTCGACCACTATCTCGAGCAGGTCCATCCCCTGCTCACCGTCGACGAGGTCCGGGCCCGCGTCGTCGAGGTCGTTCACGAGACCGGCGACGCCAGCACCGTCGTCCTGCGTCCGAACGGCGCCTGGCGTGGATTCGTCCCCGGCCAGCACGTGCAGTTCGGCGTCGAGGTCGATGGCCGCCGTCGCGTGCGGGTGTTCTCGGTGTCCAGCTCCCAGGCCAACCGCGACGGCACGTTCAGCGTCTCCGTGAAGGCCCATCCGGACGGCTACGTGTCGCAGTTCCTGCACCACGAGCTCGCGCCGCGCACCATCGTCCACCTGTCGCAGGCCGAGGGCGAGTTCGTGCTGCCCGACGAGCTGCCCGACCACGTGCTGCTGCTCAGCGGCGGCTCCGGCATCACCCCCGTCATGTCGATGATCCGCACCCTGCGGGACCGCAAGCACCAGGGCGAGATCACGTTCCTGCACTACGCCCGATCCCGCACCGACGAGATGTTCACCGACGAGCTCGACCAGCTCGCGGACGAGTTCCCCAGCGCCCGCGTGGTCCGCATCTACACCCGCGATCCCGAGCCGGAAGCCGCTCTCGCCGGACGCTTCCACGTCGACCACCTCAAGCACCTCGGCGTCGACGCCTCCGACACCCTCACCTACGTGTGCGGCCCGGCCGGCCTCATCGCGTCCGTCCGCGACACGTACGAGGACCTCGGCGCCGCCGACCAGATGCACGCCGAGTACTTCAAGGTGCCGAAGGTCGACCTCGACGCCGCCGATGCCACCGGCACGCTCACGTTCGACACCACCGGCCAGTCGGCCGACAACTCCGGCGCCACGATCCTCGAGCAGGCCGAGGCCGCCGGCCTCAAGCCCGCCTACGGCTGCCGCATGGGCGTCTGCAACACCTGCGCCATCAAGAAGCTGCACGGTGCCGCCCGCCACGTCGTCAGCGGCGAGGTGCAGGCCGACACCGACCAGACCCTCAAGATTTGCGTTCACGTCCCTGTCGGGGACGTCAGCGTCGCCCTCTAGTCCAGGAGAGAACGCCATGTCCCGCAAGCGCACCTACGCTCCGATCGAGCCGCACAGCGCCTCTCACCACAACGAGGCGCCCAAGCCGCTCACCTCCGATGATCCCGACCACCAGTCGAACATCGGCCTGGAGTACATGTCGCGTGAGGACCTCGAGGAGTTCGGCCGTGAGCTGGACGGCGTGCGGCAGCGCGTGCTCGACGATCTCGGGCAGAAGGACGCCGACTACATCCGCCGCGTCATCCGGGTGCAGCGCGCCCTCGAGGTGCTCGGGCGCATCGGCTTGTTCATGCCGTTCTTCCTGCCCGCGTTCATCGCCGGCCTCGTGCTCCTGGCCCTGGCCAAGATCATCGAGAACATGGAGATCGGCCACAACGTCATGCACGGGCAGTACGACTGGATGAACGACCCGACCATCAACGGGAAGACCTACGAGTGGGACATCGTCGTCCCCGGACATGACTGGAAGCGCACCCACAACTACGTCCACCACACCTATACGAACATCCACGGGATGGACAAGGACATCGGCTACAACCTGCTGCGCATCGATGACGGCCAGCCGTGGTACCCCAATCACCGGTTCAACCTGCCGCTGGCGTTCGTGCTGATGCTGATCTTCGAGTGGGGTGTCATGTCCCATGGCGTCGAGTACGGCGACTTCCGTGCGGGACGCATCTCCGAGGAGGAGTTCCTCGGGCAGAAGGAGCGGGCGTGGCGCAAGATCCGGCGCCAGCTGGTCAAGGACTACCTCGCCTACCCCCTGCTCGCCCTGCCCCTCGTACCGTTCGTCGGCTGGTGGGCGCCGCTGGCGGTGCTCGGCGGCAACTTCGTCGCGAACATCATCCGCAACATCTGGACGTTCCTGGTCATCTTCTGTGGCCACTTCCCCGCCGAGGTGCAGACGTTCGAGGAGAAGGACGTGCAGGGTGAGTCCCGTGGCCAGTGGTACGTGCGCCAGCTGCTCGGCTCGGCCAACATCTCCGGGTCGAGGCTGTTCCACGTCATGACCGGCAACCTGAGCCACCAGATCGAGCACCACCTGTTCCCGGACATCCCGGCCCGCCGCTACCCGCTGATCGCCCCCGAGGTGCGGGACTTGATCGAGAGGCGCGGCCTGGAGTACAACACGGGCCGGCTGGGCCGTCAGCTGTTCAGCGTCGGCCGCCAGCTCGCCGTCTTCGGACGCAAGCCGAGCGACCCGTACCTCGTCGGCAACAGCCCGGAATCGAAGGCCCTGCGTCGCGCCAAGCGTGAAGAGGCCGCGCGTCGCGCCGAGGCCGACGAGGCTGCAAGAATGGTGGCGTAGCGACCCCGACCCCTGAAATTCGAGGAGCGACGTCCATGGCCCTGAGCCGCCGCGAGATCGCCAAGGACGTCACCCAGCAGTCGGTGGAGGCCGCGCTCGCCACGGCCGGTCACGTCGCCACGATCTTCTTCGACGCGGCTCGCCGCATCACCAGCGAGCTGGGCGCGTTCGGCACCGAGGTCTTCGAGATCGCCGAAGCCAGCCGCAAGGCGAACCAGGACGACACCGATCTCACGCCCGCGACCCATCCCGATGACGGCTGAGTCCGAATCACTCACATGAGCTCTGTCGCAGTCGTCGGGTCGGGCGTCTCCGGCCTCACCGCCGCCTACATCCTGGGACGCGACCATGACGTCACGCTGTTCGAGTCGGACGACCGCTTCGGCGGCCACGCGCACACCCATCAGATTCACGACCCCAGTGGTGTGCAGAGTGTCGACAGCGGATTCATCGTCCACAACGACCGCACCTATCCCCTGCTGAGACGCCTGTTCGCCGAGCTCGACGTCGAGGTCCATCCCACCGAGATGAGCATGAGCATCCACTGCGACGGGTGCGGCCTCGAGTACGCCGGTGGACGCGGCGCGACGGGCATCTTCGCGCAGCGACGCCGCGTCGCCGACCCGCGCTTCCTGCGCATGCTGACGTCGATCAAGCGGTACCAACGGCTCGCGCTCGCCCTGCTCGACCGTGACGAGGCCGAGGACGACCCGCAGACGTACGGCGACTTCCTCCGCAAGCACGACTTCTCCGAGCACTTCGTCTCCCACTACGCCATCCCGGTCGTCTCCTGCGTGTGGTCGTCGGGTCACGAGTCCGCGCTGGGCTACCCGGCGCGCTACCTGTTCGAGTTCCTGAAGCACCACGGGTTCCTGTCCGTGAAGGGCTCACCGCAGTGGTTCACGGTCCGGGGCGGCTCACAGTCGTACGTCCGCAAGGTCACCGAAGCCATCGGCGACGTTCGCTCGTCGACACCCATCCGCGCCGTCTCGCGCAAGCCCGACGGGGTGGAGCTGCTCGACGCCCACGGCACGGTGCACCGGGCCGACTCGGTGGTCATCGCCACCCACGCCGACGACGCTCTCGCCCTGCTCACGGACGCGACCGACGACGAACGACGCATCCTCGGCGCGTTCGAGTACTCCCGCAACGAGACGGTGCTGCACCGCGACGACAGCCTGCTGCCCGCCGCCGAGCCGGCCCGGTCGTCGTGGAACTACCGCATGGACGACTGCAGCAGCCGGCTGGAAGCGACGTCGGTCACCTACTGGATGAACCGCCTGCAGGGCATCGAGAGCGACGAGCCGTTCGTCGTCACGCTCAACTCCACCGACGAGGTCGACGCAAACACCGTCATCGCGACCATGCAGTACACGCACCCGATCTACACGACGGCGTCCGTGGCGGCTCAGCGCGAGCTGCCGTCGCTGTCGACCGAGCGCACCGCGTTCGCCGGCGCGTACCACGGGTGGGGCTTCCACGAGGACGGCTGCCGCTCCGGCGTGGAGGCTGCCGCAGCGCTGGGAGTCTCCTGGTGAGCACACCGGTCCTCCCCGCGCTGCCCGCCCTGGTCACGGGGCGGGTGTCGCACGCCCGCCGCACTCCGCTGACCCACCGGTTCCGCTACCGCGTCTACCAGTGGCTCGTCGATCTCGAAGCTCTGCCGAATGAGGATGGACCGCGCCTGCCGTGGTGGCTGCGACCCTTCTCGACGTTCAGGGCAGCCGACCACATCGGCGACCCGACGTCCGACATCCGCACCAACATCGAGCGCTTCTGCGCATCCGAGGGTGTCGACGTCGCCGGCCACCGCATCCTGATGCTGGCCAACGCTCGGGTGCTGGGGCACACGTTCGACCCGCTCAGCGTGTTCTGGGCGATCGCGCCCGACGACTCGCTGACCTGCATCGTCGCCGAGGTGCACAACACCTACGGCGAGCGGCACGCCTACCTGCTGCAGACCGACGAGAAGGGCCGGAGCCAGGTCGACAAGGCCCTCTACGTGTCACCGTTCTTCACGGTCGACGGTCGGTACGACCTGCAGTTCCAGCTCACGCCGGACGTCGTGTCGTCGACCGTGGTGCTCAAGCAGGACGGCGACGCCGTCTTCAGTGCGACGTTCCGCGGCGACCCTAAGCCGGCGACCCCGGGCCGGCTCGCACGGCTCATCATTTCGATGCCACTCATGACCCATCGGACCAGCCTTCTGATCCGAATACATGGTGTGTGGCTCTGGCTGCGCCGCCTGCCTGTCGTTCCCCGCCAGGCACACCGACCCCAGGAGGGAACACGATGAGCGAAGCCGTTCAGGCCCGATGGCCCGGAGTCGCCCGCACGCCGCGCACCCCGCTGAAGTCTCGCGTGGCCAGGATGATCATCAAGCCGGCCGCGCAACGCATCCCGGTGCGCCTCACCTTCCCCGACGGCACCGTCTGGGGCGCCGGCGGCGCTCACGCCCCCGAGATGGCGATCAGGCGTCCACAGGCGTTCTTCGCGCGACTCGGCCAGGACACCAAGATCGGCTTCGGCGAGGCCTACATGGCCGGCGACTGGACCACCGGCCCGGGCACCGACCTCGCGCACCTGCTCACCCCGTTCGCCGAGCGGCTCGCCAACATCGTGCCGAAGCCGCTGCAGAAGCTGCGTGGCCTCGTCGACGACCGGCTCCCCCACCACGAGCGCAACTCGATCGAGGGATCGCGCGCCAACATCGAACGCCACTACGACCTCTCCAACGAGCTCTTCGCCGAGTTCCTCGACCCGTCGATGACGTACTCGTCGGCATGGTTCGAGTCGGATACCGAGTCGCTGGAGACGGCCCAGGAACGCAAGATGGACGGCATCCTCGACCAGGCCGGCGTCGGCGAGGGCACCCGGATGCTCGAGATCGGCAGCGGCTGGGGCTCGCTCGCCGTCCGCGCCGCGCAACGCGGCGCGCACGTCACGACGATCACCATCTCCCAGGAGCAGGCCGCACTCGCCCGCGAGCGGTTCGCTGCGGCGGGTCCTGACGTGGCGTCCCGGATCGACCTGCAGCTCCTCGACTACCGCGAGATCACCGGCACCTACGACGCGATCGTCAGCGTCGAGATGATCGAGGCCGTCGGCGAGGAGTACTGGCCGACGTACTTCAGCACCATCGACCAGCACCTCGCACCCGGCGGCAAGGTCTCCATCCAGGCGATCACGATGGCGGACCACCGCTACCGGGCCACCCGGAACTCCTACGGCTGGATCCAGAAGTACATCTTCCCCGGAGGCTTGCTCCCGTCGCCGGAGGCGATCGACCGCACCCTCGCAGCGCACACCGGCCTGGCCGTCACCGAGAGCCGCTCTCTCGGACGCCACTACGCCCGCACGCTGCGGATGTGGCGTGACCGCTTCGACGAGCGCTGGCCCACCATCAACGCCCAGGGCTTCGACGAGACGTTCCGCCGCATGTGGGAGTTCTACCTCGCGTACTGCGAGGCCGGATTCAAGACCGGTTACATCGACGTCCTCCAGCTGCAGATGCAGCGCCCGGCCGAGATCGGGGTGGCTCACTGATGGCCGCCATCTCCCGTCTCCCGCAGCCGATCCAGGAGTCCTACGAGTGGCAGTACCTCAGCGCCTGCCGCGAGGTCGACCCCGAGACCTTCTTCTCCCCCGAGTACGAGCGCGGCCCGCGGCGCCGCGCCCGCGAGGCCGCAGCGAAGGAGCTGTGTCAGCGGTGTCCCGTGGTGGCCCAGTGCCTGCGCCACGCGCTGGACGTCCGCGAGCCCTACGGCGTGTGGGGCGGCCTCAACGCCACCGAGCGCCAGCACCACCTCCGCGCCACCGGCTAGCAGGCTCTCGGTGGTTGAGTAGCCGCGAGGAACCAGCGCTGGGGGCACCTCCCGCGAGCGCCAGCGAGTGGGGCATCGAAACCACGTCTGATCCCTCACCAGGCCTCGATACGACGGGCGCCTTCGGCGCACACACTCGACCCGGCCCGCCGTGCGCTCGCAGAGCTCGCTCAGGCGGTCACGCCCAGAACACGCGCTCCACGACGCGGCGGGCCTGCCGGGTGGTGCGCAGGTACTCATCGACCATGCGCTCGCTCTGGTCGATGCCGTAGCCGAGCAGGTGGGCCACACCGGCCCGCTCGTTGGCCTGCTCGACCATCGACTCGGCCGGCTTGCCGCGCATGAGCACGACGGCGTTGCGGATGCGACTCACGAGGCGCCAGGCCGACTCGAGCAGGCTGGCATCCTCGGACGTGATCAGGTCCGCCTGGGACGCCGCGTGCAGGGCCTCGAGCGTGCGAGTGGTGCGCAGGCCGGGTACCTCGTGCGCGTGGCACATCTGGAGCAGCTGCACCGTCCACTCGACGTCGGCCAGTCCCCCGCGCCCGAGCTTGAGATGCGTGTTCGGGTTGGCGTTGCGGGGCAGGCGCTCCGCGTCCACCCGCGCCTTGATGCGCCTGATCTCGCGGATCTCGGCCTCACTCATGCCGTTCGCCGGCCACCGCAACGGATCGATCAGCTCGGTGAACCGGGCGCAGAGGTCGGGATCGCCGACCACCGGCCGCGCCCGAAGCAGCGCTTGCGCCTCCCAGACCGCAGAGTACTTCTCGTAATACGACCGGTAGGCACCGAACGTCCGCACCAGCGGACCGTTGCGACCGTCGGGACGAAGGTCCGCGTCGACGTCGAGCGGCGGGTCGTCCGACGGTGCCGAGAGCATCTTGCGCAGGCCGGTGGCCACGGCGGTGGCCGCCTTGGCGGCTTCGTCCTCGTCGGCACCCTCGACGGGGTCGTGCACGAACATGACGTCGGCGTCGGAGCCGTAGCCCGACTCATGACCACCGAGACGGCCCATCAGCACGATCGCCATGCGGGTGGGCAGCTCGCCGCGCTCAGCCTCGACCGCGGCCGTCGACGCGACCAGGGCGCTCGACAGACGTGGCCGACGTGATGTCGGAGAGCGCGGCGCCCACCTCGACGATGTCGAGCCGTCGCAGCACGTCGGCGATGCCGACCCGTGAGAGCTCACGGCGGCGCACCCGCCGCACCGCGCGGATCGCGTCGTCCGGCTTGCGATGACGGCGAGCAGCGAGCTCCATCTCCGAGTCCAGCCGCTCGGCGTCGCGCGGCACCAGCTCGTCGTCGTCCCCGAGAAGGGCGACCGAGTCCGGGGCACGCAGGATCAGGTCGGTGACGTAGCGGCTCGATCCGACGACCAGGGAGAGCTGTTCGGCGCCCGCCCCCTCGTCGCGGAGCTTGCGGAGGTACCAGTGCGTGTCGCCGAGGCCCTCGGAGATCTTGCGGAACGCGAGGAGGCCGGCGTCCGGGTCGGGCGACTGCGCGAACCACTCGAGCATGGCCGGCAGCAACGACCGCTGGATCGAGGCACGACGCGAGACTCCCGACGTGAGTGCGCGGATGTGCGCGAGCGCGCCGGCAGGGTCGACGAAGCCGAGGGCGGTGAGCCGCTGTTCGGCCGCCTCGGGGGTGAGTCGCAGACCGCCGGTCGGGATGGCAGTCACGGCCTCCAGCAGGGGCTGGTAGAAGAGCTTCTCGTGGAGGCGTCGCACCACCCGCTTCTGGGCGAGCCACTCCTTCTCCAGGCTCTCGGCCGGCTTCTGGCGGAAGCCCATGCTGCGACCGATGCGACGCAGGTCCTCCGGATCCTCCGGCACCATGTGCGTCCGGCGCAGGCGGTGCAGCTGGATGCGATGCTCCAGCGTCCGCAGGAACTCGTAGGCCTCCTCCATCGCGGCTCCGTCGCGACGGCCGACGTAGCCGCCGTCGATCAGCGCCTGCAGGGCCTCCAACGTCGTGGGGCTCCGCAGCGACTCGTCACCGCGGCCGTGCACGAGCTGCAGCAGCTGGACCGCGAACTCGACGTCCCGGAGCCCGCCGGCGCCGAGCTTGAGCTCGCGGTCGCGGTGCTGCGACGGGATGTTCTCGACGACCCGGCGGCGCATCGAGCGCACGTCCGGGACGAAGTTCTCGCGCGTGCTGACCGACCACACCATGGGCGACATGGCATCGACGTACGCCTGGCCGAGCTGCTCGTCGCCGGCGGCGAACCTGGCCTTCAGCAGGGCCTGGAACTCCCACGTGGCCGCCCACCGTTCGTAGTACGACACGTGGCTCGCGAGGGTGCGGACCAGTGCTCCGTCGCGACCCTCGGGACGCAGGTTGGCGTCGACCTCCCAGATCACGCCCTCCGCGGTGTGCTCGCTGCACAGCCGCATCGTCGCCGCCGCGAGCCGGGTGGCGGCCGCCACGGCCTCCTGCTCATCGGCCCCCTCGGCCGGCTCGTGGACGAAGATGACGTCGACGTCGCTGAGGTAGTTGAGCTCCCGCCCGCCGGTCTTGCCCATCGCCATGATCGCCAGCCGGCAGGTGTCGGCGTCTGACTCGTCCGCACGAGCGATGCGCAGGGCGGCGCCGAGCGTGGCCGCGGCGAGGTCGGCCAGCTCGGCCGAGGACTCAGCGAATGTCGTCAGGGCCGTCAGGTCGCGGGCGGCGATGCGCAGCAGCATCCGGCGGTACGTGACGCGGAGCTCGTCCGCGTTCGTTGCGCTCTCCATCACCTCTCGTCGCTCGTCGAGAGGCAGCGGGGTACGCGAGAGCGTGTCGCCCGCGAGGTCGTCGATGAACTCCGGGTGGTGCGCCAGGAACGAGCCGAGGGCCTCACTGGTGCCGAGCACCACCAGCACGCGCTGGCGTAGGTCCTCGTCGTCCTCCAGTGCCGTCAGGAGCTTCGACTTCCCCCACGACTCGCCGATGGCGACGAGCGAGTGCAGGGCGGTGTCGGGGTCGGCCACACCGGCGATCTGCTCGACCAGCTCGTCCGAGATGTCAGGCAGCTGCTTCAGGTCGGCCGCGGCGCTCTCGCCGTTGCGGAAGCCTCGCCGCGCCAGCGTCAGGTCGAGCGTCTCGGAAGCCACTGTTTCAGGCTAGAGCACCGGCATCAGGCGATCGATCTCGAACTGGGTGACTTGCGAGCGGTAGCCCTGCCACTCGGCCCGCTTGTTGCGCAGGAAGAACTCGAAGACGTGCTCCCCGAGGGTCTCGGCGACGAGCTCGCTGTCCTCCATCGTGCGGATGGCTTCGTCGAGGTTGCGCGGGAGCGGCGCGAGGCCCATGGCCCGGCGCTCGTTCTCGCTGAGCGACCACACGTTGTCCTCGGCCTCGGCCGGCAGGTCGTACTTCTCCTCCACGCCCTTCATGCCAGCGGCCAGGACGAGCGCATAGGCGAGGTACGGGTTGGCGCCGGCGTCGAGGCCGCGGTGCTCGATGCGGGCCGAGGCACTCTTCTGCGGCTTGTACATCGGCACCCGGATGAGCGCGGAGCGGTTGTTGTGTCCCCAGCACACGTAGTTGGGGGCCTCGCCGCCCCCGGCCAGGCGCTTGTAGGAGTTGACCCACTGGTTGGTGACGGCGGTGATCTCCGGCGTGTGGTGCAGGATGCCGGCGATGAACGCGCGCCCGGTCTGGGAGAGCTGGTACTCGGCGCCGGCCTCGTAGAAGGCGTTCTCGTCGCCCTCGAACAGCGAGACGTGGGTGTGCATGCCGGAGCCTGGGTGCTCGGTGAAGGCCTTGGGCATGAACGAGGCCCATTTGCCCTGGCTGAGCGCCACCTCACGCACGACCGTCCGGAACGTCATGATGTTGTCGGCCGTCGAGAGGGCGTCGGCGTAGCGCAGGTCGATCTCCTGCTGGCCAGGCCCCGCCTCGTGGTGGCTGAACTCCACCGAGATGCCCATGTTCTCGAGCATCGTGATGACCTCGCGGCGGAAGTCCTGGCCGCCACCCTGCGCGGTGTGGTCGAAGTAGCCGCTGTCGTCGACCGGTACGGGTCGGCCGCCGACGTCGGGCTTGCCCTTGAAGACGTAGAACTCGATCTCCGGGTGCGTGTAGTACGTGAAGCCGGCGTCGGAGGCCTGCAGGAGCGCCCGCTTGAGCACGTAGCGAGGGTCGGCGAACGACGGCGTGCCGTCGGGCATGAGGATGTCGCAGAACATCCGGGCGGTGGACGGTGTCTCGCCGCGCCACGGCAGGATCTGGAACGTCGAGGGGTCGGGCTTGGCGAGCATGTCGGACTCGTGCACGCGGGCGAAGCCCTCGATGGACGAGCCGTCGAAGCCGATGCCCTCGCTGAACGCGCCTTCCAGCTCGGCCGGTGCGATGGCCACGGACTTCAGTGAGCCGAGCACGTCGGTGAACCACAGGCGGACGAAGCGCACGTCGCGTTCTTCGAGCGCACGAAGGACGAAGTCTTCCTGCTTACCCATGCGCTCAGTCTCGCACGAGGATTGTTACGCGGGTGTTTCCTGAGACCCGGGTTCCGAGCGACGCCGGAGTCGCTCCAGCTGGTCCCAGTGGCGAGCGACGCGCTCGGCTCCCGACGGCGTGAGAGTGATGTTCGTGTTCGGCTTCTTGCGGACGAAGCGCTTCTCCACCGTCACGAGCCCGGCGTCCTCGAGCTTCGACAGGTGGCTGGAGAGATTCCCCTTCGTCAAGCCAGTGGTCCGCTGGAGGAAGACGAAGTCGGCAGCCGGACACGGAGCGTGAGCACCGTGAGGATCGCCAGCCTCCCGGGTTCGTGGATGAGCCGGTCGAGGACGAGGTCGTCAGTGGGTTCCGGCACGATGGTCCTCCCGGTCCGATGCGGGCGGGCCGAACCTCCGCACGAGGAGACGGTGATCGAGCAGTCCGCCCAGGATGGCCGCCGCTCCGGCCAGGTACAGCCCGGCGTTGCCGCTCATCCCGCCCCGCTCCCACATCGGAATCGCACCGACGACGAGCAGCGTGCCGTAGACCACGATGTGGTGCAGACGCAGCCGAACGGTCGCCGCGAACGAGATGAGCAGGACCAACCCCAGCGAGATCGCGGTGGCGTTCACCGGAAGGTCCAGCGACCACGAGGCGCGACTGGAGAGGAACAACGACCCGACGATCACCGCGGGAACGGCGACGACGAGCGCGAGCACCATTCTCCGCTCATAACCACGTGACGGCGTCGCTCGACCGAAGTGACGGTTGTAGTAGCGCGAGGCTGCCCACGCCGCCAAGGCCAGCGCGACGACGGCCGGCACGAAGACCCAATCGCTCAGGAATGGCCAGCGCTGGTCATTGCGGAGCGCGGAGAGGATCGCCAGTACCCCGCCTGCCACCACGAAGAGCCCGCGCAGGTGGGTGTTGTCTGCGACTGCCCTGTCGACATCCTGGCGACTCATCATCTCGTGCTCCTCAGACTAGTTTGTGCTGCAAACCTAGTCGCTCAGAGGGCAACCGTCAAACCAGTCTGTCTGGCAAACCCGAATCGGGTCGATAGGCTCGACACGTGCCCCAGCTGCGCCTCGCCCTCGCCCAGGTGAACGCCCGTGTGGGCGACCTGGACGGCAACGCCGAGATCGTCCTCGCGTCGTGCCGCGAGGCGGCCGCTCGCGACGCGCACCTCGTGGTGCTGCCCGAGATGATGCTGACGGACTACCCGATCGAGGACCTGGCCTACCGGGCGTCGTTCATCGCAGCGTCGCAGCAGGCGGTGGACGATCTCGCGTCGCGACTCGAGGCCGAGGGACTCGGCGACCTCGTGGTCGTCGTCGGTCACCTCGCTCGCGCGAAACACATCCCCGACAAGCTCGGCACGCCCAAGAACGCGCCTACGAACTCCGCGTCGGTCATCCACGAACGGCACCGTCGTCACGCGGTACGACAAGCACCACCTGCCGAACTACGGCGTCTTCGACGAGTTCCGCCACTTCGTGCCGGGCGACGAGACCCAGGTCGTGCAGATCGGCGGCATCGACGTCGCCGTCGCGATCTGCGAGGACATCTGGCAGGACGGACCGTCGGCGGCCGCCCACGCCGCCGAAGCCGGACTCCTCGTCGTCCTCAACGGCTCGCCGTTCGAGGCGGCCAAGGACGACGAGCGGCTCGACCTGTGCGCCCGCCGCGCCAGGGACGGCGACTGCGCGCTCGCCTACGTCAACCTGGTCGGCGGCCAGGACGAGCTCGTCTTCGACGGCGACTCGCTGGTCGTCGACTCTGCCGGCGAGCTCGTGGCCCGGGCGGCCCAGTTCGAGCCCGAGCTGCTGGTCGTCGACCTCGACCTGCCTGCCGCCACGGCACCGATGCCGGACCACGACACGATGTTCGAGGGGCTGCGCGTGGAACGCACGGTGGTCTCGGCCGAGCCGTTCGCTCCCGACGAACCGCAGGAGCCCACCGTCGCCGAGCGGTGGGACGATCTCGGCGAGCGTTACCAGGCGATCGTGCTCGGGCTGCGCGACTACGTCCTCAAGAACGGCTTCACCAGCGTGCTGATGGGCCTGTCCGGCGGCATCGACTCCACGCTGGTGGGCGCCATCGCCGTCGACGCCCTCGGGCCCGCGCACGTGTTCGGCGTCTCCAACCCGAGCGAGTGGTCGAGCGAGCACTCGCGCTCCGATGCCGCCGAGCTCGCCGAGCGCACCGGCCTGCGGCTCGACACGATCCCGATCGCGCCGATCTTCGATGCCTACCAGGAGGCGCTGAAGCTCGACGGCCTCGCCGAGGAGAACCTGCAGGCCCGCATCCGTGCCGTCATCTGGATGGGCCTGTCGAACCAGCACGGCCACCTCGTTCTGGCATGCGGCAACAAGTCCGAGCTCGCCACCGGATACTCGACGATCTACGGCGACGCGGTCGGCGGCTACGCGCCCATCAAGGACGTCCCGAAGACGCTGGTCTGGGAGCTCGCCCGCTGGCGCAACGCCTGGGCCGGCGAGCGCGGGGAGATCCCGCCCATCCCCGAGAACACGATCAGCAAACCTCCGTCGGCCGAGCTGCGTCCCGGCCAGCTCGACACCGACTCGTTGCCCCCGTACGAGCTTCTCGACGCGGTGCTCGACGCCTACGTGGAGCGCGACCTCGGGTCCGCCGACGTCATCGCCGAGGGTTTCGACGCAGCCATCGTCGAGAAGGTCATCACGCTCGTCGACAAGGCCGAGTACAAGCGGCGGCAGTACCCGCCCGGCCCCAAGATCTCCAAGCGCAACTTCGGCCGCGATCGACGCGTGCCCATCACCAACGCCTGGCGCGAGGACCTGTAACCAGCCTCACAGCGCAACCAGCCGGATGTCTGTCAGGCTGGAGGTGTCCGTGGACCCCGACTGGGGCTGCGAGATAGGAGAAACACAGATGAGTACGAACGCGCCCGAGGAAGCCGCACCCTACGGCTCCGGCCCCACCACATCCCCCGACGTCCGCAAGGTGCGCACGCACCACCTCCAGCAGTGGAAGCGCGACGGCGAGAAGTGGGCCATGCTCACGGCCTACGACCAGTACGCGGCGCAGGTCTTCGACGAGGCCGGTATCCCCGTCCTGCTGGTCGGCGATTCAGCTTCCAACAACGTCTATGCCAACGAGACGTCGCTGCCGGTCACCGTCGATGAGCTCATTCCCCTCGTACGCGCCGTCACGCGATCGGCCCACCGGGCCCTCGTCGTCGCCGACCTTCCGTTCGGCTCCTATCAAGGCTCCCCGCAGCAGGCGTTCGACACCTCCGTGCGGTTCATGAAGGAGGCGAACGCGTCCGCCGTCAAGCTCGAGGGCGGAGTCGCCATGGCGCCGCAGGTCAAGCTGCTGACCGACGGCGGCATCCCGGTGATGGCGCACATCGGCTTCACGCCGCAGGCCGAGCACAACCTCGGCGGCTACCGCGTGCAGGGTCGCGGCGACGCGGCACAGAGGCTCGTCGACGAGGCCCTGGCCCTCGAGGCGGCCGGCGCCTTCTCCATCGTCATGGAGATGGTGCCGTCACCCGCGGCGGCCGAGGTCACCAAGGCGGTGAGCATCCCCACCATCGGCATCGGCGCCGGACCCGACTGCGACGCCCAGGTTCTCGTCTGGCAGGACATGATGGGCCTGCGCACCGGCAAGGCGCCACGGTTCGTCAAGCGATACGCCGAGCTGCACGACGTCATGCTCGATGCCGCGCGCGCCTACGCCGATGACGTGGCGAATGGCAGCTTCCCCGCGGAGGAGCACTCGTTCGAGGCCTGAGGGCTACCGGACGTTCCAGCCGAAGACGAGCACGCCGAGCGCATTGACGGCGGAGTAGGCGAGGAACGCGAGAGCCGGAATCCACACGCAACGGGCGGGTGTCGACTGTGCCCACGACCGCAGCAGCCGCACGAACAACCCCAAGACGATCAGATGCAGGATGAGGCCCCACCACGGCAGGAAGAAGATGAGCGAGACGACCACCAGCCACAGCATGACGAAGAGGCCGGTGACCCCGATCCACGGACCGGACCGCTCCAGCTTCAGGCTCATGACGGGAGGGTACGCGAGGCCCGTGCTGAACCAGTTGTCGATCCCGTACCGCACCTCCTTGCATCAGATCTCGGGGCGTCGGGAGGATCGACTGAGGGCAGGCGTGCGCGACGCTTCGCCTGGTGGGGCATGGGAGAAGCGGGACGACGAGCGAGAGGAAGTGTAGCGAAGCTGAGGGACGTGCTGGACGAGCGGGCAGTGGTGAAGGAATGAAGGCAGCGGCGAGATCGCTCCTGACGGTGGTGCTGGCCGGCGACGGCGTGGGCAGCCGACGACGGCCGGGTGGCCCAGATCGACGCACGTCGCTGAAGGTCGAGTCCTACGCGCAGACGGGATACAGCGACCTGCCGGCCTGCCTGCCGCCGGCGTGACCAGGACGACATCTGGGCGTGCGCGGGCGAGAACCAGGTGACCCGCATCGACGCGGCGACGGCAAAGGCGGCGAGCCGACCGAGATGTGGCACCTCGGCGACCAGGCGCGCTTCCCTCCGTGGGTGATCGCCTGTGGACGATCGACGCCGACGGAGAGACCGTGGTCGGCGACGGACCCGAGCAAGGACGCGCCGGTCAAGATCGACTCGGCGGCATCTGCACCGACGTGAACGGCGACGATCAGATGCTGTGGCTGGCCTGCCCCACCGACGGGCGGGTGCTCGCCGTCGACACCGACAAGCGCAAGGTCGTCGCCGACGTGCGGCTGGACGAGCCACGGCAGGTCGCCAGCGGTGACGAGATCTGGGTGGCGACCGCCGCCGGGGTCGTCTCGCCGACCGACGTCCACGAGGTCACGAGCCGCTTCGACGTCTCCCCCGGCCTGACCGGGGCGATCTGGGCCAGACGACGCGGTGTGGTTCGCGCCGAGGACCATTCTGACCCAGATCGACCCGAAGGCGCACCGAGTCGTCCGAGTGATCGAGGCACCCGACCTCCCAGCGGTGGCGACGTCGTGTCGGACGGCACCAGCGTGTGGACGAGCGCGTACGACGATGGAACGGTGGTCGGGCTAACCGCCCGCTGAGCGAGGCCCGGAGCCCGGTCCCTCGTCGTTCCAGTTGGGATCGTTGTCCCACTCCTCGTTGCGCTCCTTCGCCTTCTCCAGAGCGTGCTCGGCCTCTTCCCTGGTTGAGTACGGGCCGAGACGATCGATCGGTCCGCAGCCATCCGGCCCCTCGACCGCGTGGTGCTTGGTGCAGTAGAAGAACTTCTCGTCACTCATGACTTTCATCCTGCCGCATAGGATCACGGCGTGCCTGTCCTGACTCCTGGCCGACTGTCGCCCCGGCGCGCCGTGCCCGACCACATCGACGAACCCGAGTACGTCGGTCAGCCCGCTCCCCTGCCGTACCGCGGACCGATGGTGCGCTCCGACGAGACCATCGCCGCGATGCGCGTCGCCGGACGCATCGCCGCCCAGGCGCTCGACGCCGTCGAGGCGGCGATCGCGCCCGGCGTCACCACCGACGAGCTCGACCGGGTGGGTCACGAGTTCCTGATCGAGCACAGCGCCTACCCGTCCACCCTCGACTACCGCGGCTACCCCAAGTCGTTGTGCAGCAGCGTCAACGAGGTCATCTGCCACGGCATCCCCGACGACCGGCCGCTCGCCGACGGCGACATCGTCAACATCGACATCACGGCCTTTGCGGGCGGAGTGCACGGCGACACCAACAAGACCTACCTGGTGGGCGACGTCGACCAGGAGTCACGACTGCTGGTCGAGCGCACGCACGAGGCGATGATGCGGGCCATCCGCGCGGTGCGGCCGGGACGACAGGTCAACGTCATCGGACGGGTCATCGAGTCCTACGCACGGCGGTTCGGCTACGGCGTCGTCCGCGACTTCACCGGCCACGGCGTCGGGCCCGCGTTTCACGACGGCCTGATCATCCCCCACGTCGACGACCCCGACGCCGACACGATCATCGAGGCCGGCATGACGTTCACCATCGAGCCGATGCTGACGCTGGGCACGGTCGAGTGGGACCTGTGGGACGACGGCTGGACGGCCACCACCCGAGACGGCTCGCGCACAGCCCAGTTCGAGCACACCCTGCTCGTGACTCCAGATGGAGCCGAGATCTTGACTCTCTCGGAGAGGGACGGGCCAGCGCGACACCTGGTGAGCCAGGGTCAATGCTCGCCCGAGCTGCACAGCGAGATACGTGAGACCCAACGCGGCGCCGAGGAACACCATGCCCGTCCGCACGTCGTGCTGGAACTCCGGCCCGGCCCATTCGTGAAAGGCGTACATGCCTGCCCCGACGACCGCCGCGACGAGGTAGCCCAGCTCCCGCCGGATCCGGAAGTCGAACGACGGCGGGAGGACGGAAGCCCATCGATAGAACACTGCGTATCCGAGCAGGTTCCAGCTGAACGCGATGTTGATCACCAGGAGGATGCCCAGGTGGAACAGCGTCGTCACGGCGAGTGCCAAGCGGAACCACCGCCACGAGACGACCGTGAGCACCAGACCGAGCTCGAGCCCCACGGTGAGCCAGTCGGCGACCTCCCACAGACGACCCAGGTGAAGATCGATGACCTCAGGTGCCAGCCAGCCGTCCCGGGAGTGCACGAAGACGCCGCGGACGAAGTGCCCCTGGACGGCCGGCGTGTCGAGGTCGAGCCATCCCGACCTGAACTTCGCCCACCCCCCGGTCACGAACGACAGGGTGATCATGACGGCCAGGAACCGCATCGGCCACTGGGGCACGTCTCCGCGTTCGGCATCTCGCGGTCTCGACGCGGCGTCGAGCGACAGGGTGTCCCCCCAACGCGAGAACGCCATCATCGCCGGCACGAGGACGAGCACGATCGTGTGGTCGATCTTCCCGAAGCTGTAGGTGAGGCCGAAGCCGGTCATCAGGGCGAGCGCGAGGAGGATCGAGACCGTCCGCGTGTGCAGGCCGAGCAGGAGAAGGCCGGCCAGCAACGCGGTGACGATCTCCAGGCCCTCGAGCGCGGCGTGGGACGGAAGGGCACCGAAGAGCATGATCGGACCGGGTGGCGGGTCGAACGCGTCGACGGGACGACTCGACAGGGCCGAGAGCGGCTGGAGGGTGAGGAGCAGACCGGCGCTGTAGATGACTCTCACCCAGGCGATGTCGTCGAGCCTCAGGTCACCGCGGCGACACCACGCGTCGATGCGGCTGATCGTCGCCGTCACGGGTTGTCCCCACCCAGGTCGACCCGGTACGTCGCCAGGGTCTTGCCCGGGGTGATCTTCCCGGTGTCGAGATGGAACCGGCGGTGCTCCCACCTGACCGACAGCTCACCCGGATCGGTGCCGAGCCGGCGCGCCACGGCGGAACGCATCGACTGTCGCATCGCGTCATCGATCTGCACATCACCGCCATCCAGCGGAAACGCCGTCGTCAGGACCTCGGCGCGGACGTCGTCCTCGGGAATGAGGTCGGACGGCTCGATCCGGCGTCCGTCGACGGCCAGCTCCACCGTCGTGAACTTGACCGTCCGGTCCCTGTCTCGTTGCGAGTTGCCGTTGAACGCCGGCTGGAAGAGACCCGGATAGGGCTCGGCGACCAGGGAGGCGAACTTCACCTGGGCGGGGAGCGACACCACGAACGGCCAGGACCGCGGGCAGGATCCACACGCGTCGGCCAGGCTGCACGGGTACACTTGCCTTGTGAGGGCGAATGAGTCGGCCTGTAAGCCGGATTCTGTCCTCGTGGCGAGACGAGGGGCGGTCATCCATCTGGGACGCACATTGCTGCGCGCCTCCTGCGACCTACCCGCTGACATCGGACGAGCAGCCCGTCAGCGCAAGCACCACTCCGCCGAAACGGAATGGGCCCTCTTGGTCTTGCTCCCGGTGGGGTTTACCTAGCCGCTCCGGTCACCCGGCGCGCTGGTGAGCTCTTACCTCACCGTTTCACCCTTACCCGCACCCCCATCTCCGAAGATCTGGGGGCCGCTGGCGGTTTGTTTTCTGTGGCACTGTCCCGCACGTCACCGTGGGTGGCTGTTAACCACCACCGAGCTCTGTGGAGTCCGGACTTTCCTCGACGTCCCTTGCGGGAGCGCCGCGACCGCCCGGCCGACTCATTCGCGAGCCGATACTACGCGGAGACGGCCACGGGGGTGAACTCCTGACGGCTGCGGCGACGTTCGAACCGTCGCGCACCCACCATGACCAGAGCGACCACCGCCCAGCCGAGCAGCACGTCCAGGACGAAGTGATCACCGCCGAAGACGAGCGTGAAGCCCATGACGAGCGGGTAGAGCGCGAGCACCGGACGCCATCGCCGGCGAACGAACGACCACCCGTAGGCACAGACCAAGGCCGCCTCGGCGGCGTGGAGCGACGGGACCGCCGCCACCTGGTTGGACGCATCGATGCCCGACTGGACGAAGCCCTTCGTCAGGTGCATGCCCGGGATGGCGAGGAATCCCCGGCTCGAGATCCGCTCGACCACGTCTGACGCCTCGGGGTCGTCGGGGTGGAGACCGCGCAGGATCGTGGCGCCACGTCGTTCAGGGGTGGCGTTCTCCATGCACGGAGGGTCAGGCGGGTGCTCCGCGACCTGGGCGTGGGTGCAGCGAGCGGTCGCCCATGGGGGCGCGGTCGGCACGACCACGTACCCGATGACCGCGATGCTCGAGATCAGCATCAGGCGCGTCATGAACCGGACGAACTGCGTGCGGGACCGGAGCCAGAACACCGCGGCGAGGATGAACGGCACCACGAAGAAGCTCATGTAGACGGTGGAGATCACCATCTCCCACCCCGGGACCGCGTCAGCGGGCGACGCCAGCCGCTCCTGCAGCCAGACCGTGGGGACCTCGCCGAATCCGAGCACGCTGTCGACTCGGGCCGGCAGCTCCCAGTGCGTCGGGAATCCCAGCGTTGCGGCGCTGCCGCGGGTGAAGTCGTACACGAGGAAGAACGCGATGACGGGCAACCAGTCGAGCGGAGCCCGCCACCACGGCTGCCGTCCGACGGTGAAGGCCACGAGTCCGGTGATGACCCAGAAGAGCACCGTGAACCGGTCGAGGCTGAGCCCTCCGACACCGATCCACGTGACGACCGCGAGCGTCCACGTCAGTGGCGCCAGGATCCGGATCTGGAGGACGGGCACTGGCGAACTTTAGCCCCACCCGGGATCGCCAGGCCCTTGGCGATCTCGGCTAGCATGGTGGACGAAAGGGAGTAGTCCACAACGGCTGTGTCGACATACTGCCCCTCACCTCCGGGTGTGGGTCCGGTGCAGCAGGCCAGGAACATCTGGCGGACGAGACTTTCGACCGATTTGTCAACGACGAATCCCGGTCGAGGTCTCACGATTCAGGCTCCTCGCCCGGGTGGCGAGGAGCCTTTGCCGATGTATGCGGTCCTGTTGAGCGCCGTGCTCGTGTTCGTCGCCGAGCTCGGCGACAAGAGCCAGCTGCTGTCGATGACGTTCGCGACCCGCTACCGGGCGCGCACCGTCATCCTCGGAGCTGGACTGGCGAGCGCCGCCCTCAACCTGCTCTTCGCCCTGGCCGGCAACCTCATCGGTGACGCCCTCCCGCGCGACGCCGTGCGGATCGCCGGCGGCGTGCTGTTCCTGGTGTTCGCCGTGCTGGCCCTTCGGGATGTGGCGAACGGTGAAGAGCCCAAGCCGCGAGCGCGAGGCGGCCGTGCCGTCGTCGTGGTCGCGGTGGCCTTCACGCTCTCCGAGATCGGCGACAAGACGATGCTCGCGACGATGACGCTGGCCACGCAGTACCACTGGCTGCTCGTCTGGATCGGGAGCACGATCGGCATGCTCGTGTCCATCGTGCTGGCGGTCCTGGTCGGCCGCACACTGCTCACCGTCGTGCCACTGCGGGTCGTGCATGTCATCTCCGCGGCCCTGTTCGCGATCGTGGGGGTGCTTCTCCTCGTCGGATAGGTTCACCCGGTGAGCCACGACCTGTCCTCGCTGACCGCCGTCGTCGGGTTCCTCGTCGCGATCATGGTGCTCGCGAAAGCGTGCGCGGACGAGGGCCTGTTCGAGGCTTGGGGAGCCGTCGTCTCACGCTCGTCGGGCGAGTCACCGCCACGGCGGCTGATGCTGACCGTGACTCTGGCTGCCGTCGTCACCACCGTCCTCAGCCTCGACGCGACGGTGGTGCTGCTGGCCCCGGTCCTGCTCATTGCAGCACGCAGCGGACGACGCGCGACGTCGATGGCCACGGTCCGCATCGCCAACACCGGGTCGACGCTGCTGCCCATCTCGAACCTCACCAACCTGCTCGTGTTCGCCGGCACCGGTCTCGCGTTCGTGGAGTTCGCATGGCTCATGCTGCCGGTCTGGGCGGTGGGAGTGGCCGGCGAGTACGCCGTGCTGCGGTTCTGGTTCCGCCGCGACCTCCGCAACCATCCCGAGCCGGACGCCGTCGAGGTGCCGGCCGTCCCGTTGTTCCCGAGCGCCGTCGTCGTGGCTGTGCTGCTCGGCATGGCCGGCGGCGCCGAGCCCTGGGTGCCGGCGGCAGCCGGAGCGATCCTCCTCGGCGGGTACGCCCTGGTGCGGCGCACCACGACGTGGCGCGACCTGTTCGAGGCGGCGAACCTGCCGCTGGCGGCCCTCGTGCTGGTGTGGGGGCTCGTCGTCGTATGGCTCGGCAGCACCCGCGCGGCCGACGGCCTGGGCGACCTGGTGCCGAAGGGACACGGTCTCGGCGCCCTCCTCGTGACGGCGCTCGTGGCGATGCTCTTCGCGAATCTCGTCAACAACCTTCCCGCGACGCTCCTGCTGCTCCCGGCAGCCGCCGCTGCCGGACCCATCACGGTGCTGGCGCTCGTGATCGGGCTCAACGTCGGCGCCAACCTGACGGCCATCGGATCCCTCGCCAACCTGCTCTGGCGCCAGTCCGCTCCCAAGGACGTCACGTCGTGGCGGACGTTCCACGCCATCGGTCTAACCACGACACCGGCGCTCGTCGTCCTGTGCACGACAGTGCTCTGGCTCTGGACCTCACTGGTGCGGTGACCGGACCCGAGCATCGGTAGGCTCGCGCGCGTGCTGATCCTGCTGCCGCCGTCCGAGACCAAGACCCCACCCGCAGCCGGCGATCCGCTCCGACTGGAATCACTCGACCTGCGGGAGCTCACGGCGACTCGAGAGCGACTGCTCCGGGCGTTGGTGAGCGTGTGCCAGGGCAACCGCACGCGAGCGATGAAGCGGCTCGGTCTCGGCCACACGCAGGCTGAAGCAGTCGTGCGCAATGCCCGGCTGCCCGGCGAGCCCGCGGCCCGCGCCGACGAGGTCTACTCCGGGGTGCTCTATGCGGCATGGGATCCGGCGACGCTCTCCACGGACGCACGGAAACGCGCCGACGAGTCCGTCGTGGTGGCGAGCGCACTGTTCGGTCTGGTCCGCCCTGGCGACCACATTCCCGCATACCGGTTGTCGAGCACGGTGACGCTCCCCCGACTCGGCACGGTGGCCGGCGTGTGGCGCACTCGACTGGGCCCGTCACTCGAACGGCTCGTGGGCGACGGCCTGCTGATGGACCTGCGCTCGGGCAGCTACGTGAACCTGCACCGTCCGATCGGCGATCTCGCCGCACGAACCGCGACGATCCGCGTCCTCCACGAGCGCTCCACACCCGGAGGTGGGGCCACCCGCACGGTCGTGAGCCACTTCAACAAGGCGACGAAGGGCCGGATGGTGCGTGGACTGCTCGAGAGCGACGCCCGGCCACGCGACGTCGGCCAGCTGCGGGACGCGCTCAGCGACCTCGGATGGACGGTCGAGCGCGACGACAACCGCCTCGACGTCGTGGTGCAGGAGGTCTGACGCAGCGGTCGCCTCGAGCTCCGGAGTCCTGTACGACGCGCACTTCCGGTACTACCGTGGACGAAGGGGAGATAGAGGCAACGTCACGAGATCACTTCGAGGTTTCTACGGCGCCATCGCCATCCTGCTCGTCCTTCCGACCGCAGTCGTCTTCAGTGTCGCCTTCCACGATGACGAGATCGGAGTCCACATCGCGCTGGCCGCCGGCGCCTTCCTGCTTGCGTCCGCCATGTTCGACTTCCACGTCCCAAGGCCCGTCAATCTGGTGGCATGCGCCGGCACAGCTGTGCTCGGCGTGATCTTCCTGCTGCAGGCCATCAGCCCGATGACGTCCGACGACGGCTTCCACGACTTCGCCTACGACACGTTGGGCCAGTGGCTCGAAGGGACCCTCACGCTCGTCTTCGTCATCTGGTGCTTCGTCCTGCTGCTCTCGGACTCGAAGGACAGGACGCGCCTGCTCGGTCTGGTGACGGTGCCGTTGCTCCTCATCTATGCCGCGGCCCTGTGGGTCACCAATCTGGTGGACGCCGACCAGCCGCCGGGGATCCTCAAGCTGCTCTTCATGCCGGTCATGGTCTGGCTGCTGCTCGAGAGCCGCAAGCCACGCGCGCGAGATCAGGTCAGTCTCTAGTCGGGAACGACCGAGAACTCCTTCACCACGGGCCATCCGTCGGCCCACCACTGGACGGTGGTGATCGACGCGGGAGCCAGCTCGAACCGATGGATGATGCCCATGTCGGACTCGAGGGCGAGCTTCAGCATCATCTTGATGGGCGTGACGTGGCTGACGACGACCACCGTCTGCCCCTCGAAGTCGTGGAGCAGTCGTCCGCGGGCCTCGTCGACGCGCTTCGACACTTCGTCGAGCGACTCGCCGCCCGGCGGCGCCACGGCCGGGGAGTCGAGCCACGACTTGATGTCGTCGGGCCAACGCTCCATGACGTCGGGGAAGGCGAGGCCGTCCCAGTCCCCGAAGGCTGCCTCGGCGAACCCGGGCTCGATCTGCACGTCGAGTCCCAGCTCCTGGGCCACGACCTCGGCCGTCTCTCGCGTGCGGCGTAGCGGCGACGACACGATCGCGTCGATCGGTCCGCGCTTGGCCAGCCGCGCCGCGGCCCGACGGGCTTGCTCCCGACCGAGGTCGGTGAGCCCGGGGTCGTCGCCGCCCAAACCACTGAACACCTTCTTGACCGTGTGCTCGGTGACGCCGTGCCTGAGCATGACGACCGTGGTGGGACTCTCCTGCCGGCGCTTGCGCCACGTGGCGCTGAGGCTCTCGAAGGCTGATCGGTCGGCGGCAGACTTGCCACTCACCGGACCCTCTGAGCCGACCCGCTCGACCGAGCCGATCCCGTTGTCGAGCGCTTCGTTCACGAGGGCGTCGGCCGCCTTGTTGGACGCCCGCGGAACCCAGGTCCACGTGACGGGGCCGGACACCAACCGCTGAGCCTGCAGGGCCAGCGGCTTCATGTCGACGTGCTTGATCTTCCAGCGTCCGGCCATCTGCTCGACGACGAGCTTGGAGTCCATCCGCACCTCGACCTCGGCGTCGGGGACGTGCTCCCGCACGAGCTCGAGTCCGGCGATGAGTCCACGGTATTCCGCGACGTTGTTGGTGGCCGTGCCGATCGCCTCGGCGCGTTCGGCGATCAGCCCGCCGGTGTCGGCGTCGCGCACCAGGGCACCGTACGCGGCCGGGCCCGGGTTCCCCCGGGAACCGCCATCGGCCTCGATGATGACGCGACGACTCAAGCTGAAACACCTCGAAACCTGGAGTGGTCCCGCATACGCGCGGCGCTCGGGCGGGGTCCCCGCGGAAGCGCGAGCTTTGCGAGCGGTTCCGTGGGGTGCCTCACAGGCCGGACTCGGCGGTGCGTACGAGGATGCGGCTGCACTCGGGGCAGCGAAGCACCTCGTCGTCGGGCATGGCCGCGATCTCGCGGAGGTCGGCCCCGTTGATCTCGAGCCGGCAGCCCTCGCACCGACGCGCCCGCAGCTCGGCTGCCGCCAGTCCGCCGTACTGCGCACGCACCTTGTCGTACAGCGCCAGCAGCTCGGCCGGGACCTGCGCGACGATTCGCTCGCGTTCCGCAGTGGCGGTTCCGGCCTCGGCGTCGATGGCTTCGACCGCGGAGTCGCGCACGGCGGTGACCTGCTCGAGCTCGGCCTTGATGCCGTCGAGGTCGGCGGTGATGGAGCTCAGTCGCTTCTGCGCGTCCTCGAGCCGTTCCATGACCTCCAGCTCCTCATCCTCCAGCGTCGAGATTCGTCGCTGCAGGGCACCGAGCTCGTGCTGGAGGCTCTCGAGGTCCTTCGGGTTCGTGATGGCGCCTGAGCTCATGCGCTCCTCGTCACGGACGCGACGTGCTTTGACGTGCTCGACCTCGGCGTCGGCCTTCGACTGGGCGCGGGTCAGGTCGCCGACCTCGGTGTCTGCCTCGATGCGCTGTCCGTCGAGCTCGTCGACGCGCGCCTGGAGCTCGGCGATGCGAGCGTGCTCGGGCAGGGTGGTTCGGCGGTGGTTGAGCTGGGCGAGGGCGGAGTCCTGGGCCTGCAGGTCGAGCAGGGTTTGCTGGGCGGACGGTTCGGCGTTCAGCGTGTGCTCCTCGTGCTCGGGATGACGTGCGTCCACGGGTCGGTGACGATCGTCGACACTCTCGTCTCCACCGTATCCCCACAGCGTGCCGCGACCTCGCGCGCTGCGACCGGCAGCCACGTCCACTCGGCGGCCCAGTGCGGCACGTCGATGACGGCACAGGCGCCCGGTCGTTCGGTGTGCTCGCTCACCGGGTGGTGGCGCAAGTCCGACGTGACGTAGACGTCGGCACCCGACTCGTTCGCACGGGCCAGCAGGAAGTCGCCGGACCCTCCGCACAGCGCGACCGTGCGGATCGTCCGGTCGAGGTCGCCGGCCACGCGGGCGGCGCTGTGGTGAGCGGGGAGCCGGTCGGTGACGTGTGCGGCGAAGTCGCCGAGGCTCATCGGCTCGGCCAGCTGTCCAATGCGTCCACTCCCCCGATCGACCGGCCGTGGTGCCGATGCGGTCACGGAGTAGGCGACCTCCTCGTACGGATGCGCGGCCACCATCGCCGCCCGCACGGCCTCCCGGGCCACGGGTGCCGCGACCATCTCGACGCGGTTCTCGCTGACATGCTCGACCTCACCCACCTGGCCGATGGCCGGCGTCGCACCGTCGAGCGGCCGGAAGGATCCGGTGCCGGGCGCCTGGAACATCGCCCGGTCGTAGGCGCCGATCGCGCCGGCCCCCGCCTCGTGCATCGCCGCGGCGACCTTGTCGACGTCGTCGTCCGGCACGAAGACCACCCAGGTGTCGGACGCGTCCGCGTCGGCCTCCAGCGGACGGATGTCCGTCAGACCGAGCGCCAGTGCCATCGACTCCGAGACGCCCAGCGGCGGACTGTCGGCGTTGGTGTGGCAGGTGTGCAGGGCGATGCCATGGGAGATCAGGTCGTGGACGACGCGGCCCTTGGGCGACGACGCGACGACGGACGTGACCCCCGACAGGTAGAGCGGATGATGCGTGACCACCAGGTCCGCGCCCCACTCGATCGCCTCGTCGACCACGGCCTGAACGGGATCGACGGCGAAGAGGACCCGCGAGACGTCGGCTTCTGGATCGCCGACCACCGTGCCGACAGCGTCCCAGTCGTCCGCCCAGCGCGGGTCGTACAGCCCGTCGAGGACGGCGACGACGTCACGCAGCGCAGACATGGGGCGAGCCTAGTGGGACGTGTGCGCGACTCCTAGGCGACGGCGGCCAGCGCGAACGGCAGCACCGAGTCGGCACCGTGTCGCCGAAGCTCACGCGTGGCGACGGTCATCGTCCACCGGCTGTCGACGAGATCGTCGACGAGCAGGATCGGCCCGGATGCCTCTTCGAGCGCCTTGGCGAGGTCGGCTCCGACGCCGAACCGCCCCCACACCCCGGCCAGGCGATAGGCGCTGTTGCCTCCGGCTGTGGCGTCTGGGGCGCCGTCGGCCAGGTCGAGCTGTCCGAGCAGCGGGAGTCGTCCGAGGCCGGCAATCCCTTCGGCGACGGACCGGACGAGCTGGGGCCGCGCGACGGACGGAACGACGACGACGCCGACCGGACGCTCCGCCCAGTCCCAGTCCTTGAGGACGCGGACACAGCCACCGAGCAGGTCGTCGCTCACGGGTGCATCGGGCGCTCCCGCCGCGAACAGCTCGCGCAGCACACCACCCCATCCGAGGTCGGTGAGCCGAGCCACGACGCGGCCGGGTTCTGGGCGGTCGTCGGCCGCGATCTTGCCCGAGACGGGTTTGTCGTCGGCCTCCACGCCGAGTCGTCCGGCACCGGTGGGCCACTGCGCTCGCGGCTCGACGGGGACACCCACGCGGTCGAGGGCGCCGGATGCCGCGGCGACGGCATCAGGCGCTGCGTCGGTGGGGTACCACGGGCCGGCGCAGACGTCGCAGCGTCCGCACGGAGCGGCGGTGGGATCGTCGAGCTGGCGCTGCAGGAGCTCCATGCGACAGCTCTCGCCACGCTCGTAGGCCAGCATCGACTCCTGCTCGGCGCGGCGGGACTCGGCGATGCGTTCGTACCGCTCCTCGTCGTAGGTCCATGGCTGCCCGGTGGCGACCCAGCCACCCTTCACGCGCCGGACCGAGCCGTCGACGTCGAGCACCTTGAGGAGCAGCTCGAGCGGTGTGCGGCGGATGTCGACCCTGGCCTCGAGGGCTGGCGTCGACAACGGCTCGTCGCCCAAGGCGTTCAGCACGGCCGAGGCCTTGCCCGGACTGGGCATCGACGCCGTGGCGAAGTAGTGCCAGATGTCGGCGTCCTCGTGGCCGGGCATGAGGAGGACGTCGGCGCTCTTGGTGGCGCGGCCGGCACGGCCGACCTGCTGGTAGTAGGCCACCGGTGACGACGGCGCACCGAGGTGCACCACGAATCCGAGGTTGGGCTTGTCGAAGCCCATGCCGAGCGCGCTGGTGGCCACGAGGGCCTTGATCTCGTCGTTCTTGAGGGCATCCTCGAGCCGGATCCGCTCGTCGGGGTCGGTGCGGCCGGTGTACGCCTTCACGGCGTGGCCGGCCTCGGCCAGGAGGCGCGCGGTGTCCTCCGCGCCGGAGACCGTCAGCGTGTAGATGATGCCGCTGCCCGGGAGGTCGTTCAGGTGGCTGAGCAGCCAGCCAAGACGCTCGCGCGACGTGGGCAGGGTCAGCGAGCCGAGCCGCAGGGACGTGCGCGCCAGCGACCCGCGCAGCGTCAGGACTCCGTCGGGCGTTCCGCCGACGGCGAGCTGCTCGGCCACGTCGGTGACGACGCGTGCGTTGGCCGTGGCGGTGGTCGCCAGCACCGGGACGCCGTCGGGCATGGAGGCGATGAGGTCGGCCAGCCGTCGGTAGTCGGGACGGAAGTCATGTCCCCAGTCGGAGATGCAGTGGGCCTCGTCGACCACGAGCAGGCCCATCCGCTCGCGGAGCACCGGGAGCTGCTCCTCGCGGAAGCGGGGGTTGGTGAGCCGTTCGGGCGAGACCAGCAGGACGTCGACGTCGTCGGCGGCCAGGCGCGCGCGAACGTCGTCCCACTCGTGGGCGTTCGCCGAGTTGATCGCCACGGCCCGCACGCCGGCGCGCTCGGCGGCGGCGACCTGGTCGCGCATGAGCGCGATCAGCGGCGAGACCAGCAACGTCGGCCCGGCACCCTGCTGCCGGAGCAACGACGTGGCGATGAAGTAGACCGCGGACTTGCCCCACCCGGTGCGTTGCACGACCAGCGCACGACGGCGGTCGTCGACGAGCGCGCTGATGGCCTCGAGCTGACCCTCGTGGAAGACGGCATCGGTCAGGCCGGTGAGGCGGCGCAGGGCCGCCAGCGCCTGGGTCTCGGTGTCCGTGTCGGCGTCGTTCTCTGGGGCCATGACCTCATCGTGTCAGCGGCCGCAGACGTCCAGCGGGCGGCCGTCCACAGCGGGCTCAGTGCTCGTGGAACTGGTGCACCACCGCGTGACCCTTGCCGCGGCCGATCAGCCAGCGGTTGACCGGCACGGTGACGACGAACGCGACCACGAGTGAGAACGCCAGAGCACCCCAGAACAGCCAGCTCGCCAGACCCGCATCCATCGCTCCGGGCACGAGGAGCAGGACGGCGTTGTCGACGACCTCCATGGTGAGGATCGACAGGGAGTCGGCGGCGAGGGCGATGCCGATCGCTGACGACAGTGCGACGCCGGCGCGCAGCACGGGGATCATCGTCAGGGCGTAGCCGAAGAAGAACGCCAGCACGACTGCCAGCGCGATGCTGGCCACGTCTCCCCAGCCCCACCACGTCGCCAGCACCATGCCCAGCACCTCACCGATGGCACACCCGGTGAGGCAGTGCAGCGTCGCCGAGATCGCCAGCCGGGTCAGCGACGTGCCGGTCTCGTGGTGGTGCTGGTGGTCGGACATGTCAATTGGGCGTCGGAAACATCGGCGGATCGCTCGGCATCCGACGGGCGAGGATCCGTGCGGCGACGCGCAGCGACACCACCAACGACACGATGCCCGTCACGGCGCCCGCGGCCGCTGCGACGCCAAGGGGTGGAGACCCGGCGGCCGCGACCGCGATGCCGACCGCACAGCCACCGACCACCGCGTTGATGGCCGCGACGACGCTCGCGAAGCTGAAGACCTGCGGACGACGGGTGGCTGGGACGCCGGCGTTCTCGAACACGCCGCGCGCGTCGTCGTGGCCCGAGAGCAGGAACAGGTTGGCCCGGTCGCCCGCCAGCTCGCGGTAGTAGCCGCGGATGCGGTTGATGGCCATGCCGTACCGCACGTCCTCGACTCCGCACTCGACCAGCCGGATGTGGGTGACGACGCCCAGCCCGTAGAGCGTCGGCAGGACGATGAGCGCGAAGACCCGGAACGGTGTGCCGATGTCGGAGACCTGCCCGATGAAACCGAGTGCGATGAGCGAGCTCGACACGGCGCCGACGTAGACCGTGGCGCGTGAGGAGCTCTCGGTCAGCGTCTGCGCGCGAGCACCCTGGAGCGTGAAGTGCTCGGTCGTGAGCGCGGTGAGAAGCTGCTGACCATCGGGAGCATCGGCCACGACCGGAGTTTACAAGAGGTCAACGGGTGGAGACGATGTGAGCCAGCGGAGGGAGACGCGATGATCGGGACGCTGAAGTCGGTCGTGATCGACGCGCCCGACATCGCCGGGTTGTCCGCGTTCTACCAAGGCCTCGCGGGCTGGACGCAGCAGTACATCGACGACGAGTGGGTCACGCTGACCACTGACGACGGCTGGCGCATCGCCATCCAGCACGCACCGGACCACGTGCCACCTCGGTGGCCGAGCGCGACCGAGCCGCAGCAGGCGCACCTGGACCTGCGGGTGCCTGACCTCGAGGCGGGAACCGAGACGGCCGTGGCGCTCGGCGCGAGCCTGCTGCACAAGAACGAGACCTGGTACACCCTGGCCGACCCGGCCGGGCACCCGTTCGACCTGTGCCTCTACGCCGACGACCCCGCCACCACGATCATGGGCGTGATGCTGGACTGCCCGGACGCGAAGGCCCTGAGCGGGTTCTACGCGGAGCTGCTCGGCAAGGCGGTGACGTACGAGAGCGAGGGCATGGCGATGATCGGCGAGGACGGCGACCAGCCCGTCCTCTTCCAGCAGGTCGAGGAGTACACGCCGCCGGCGTGGCCGGACCCCACGCGACCGCAGCAGTTCCACCTCGACGTGACCGTGCCGGAGATCGAGGCGGCGGAGCGGGCTGCGCTCGCGATGGGCGCCGCCCGCCTACCCGGCGAGGGCGAGAACTGGCGCGTGTACGCCGACCCGGCCGGCAAGCCGTTCTGCCTGCTCTGGGAGGTCTGAGAACTAGCTGGTGCGCTGCCAGCAGAGGAACTGAGCCTCGTCGGTGCTGCTCATCGCGAGGATCATCTGCTCATGGTCGAAGCCGGGAAGGGCCTGAAGACGGTCGAGCAGATCGTCGGTCATCGACTCCCCAGGAACGGCAACCCCCTCGCCGTCCGCACCCGTGAGGACCCAGTACACGTCCTCGCCGAACGGGCCCTCGGCCGTCGTCCTGATCCGCACCTCGGCAAGGTCCTCCCACCTGACCTCGTCGACGCCTCCTTCGGGCGACACACGTCGCACACTGGTGTCGTCGAACGTCACATCCTCGATCACGGCAACCTCCGATCCTGTGGCGGCAGACACGCACTGAGGTGGGCGAAGAGGGGCTCGAACCCCCGACCTTCCGGGTGTAAACCGGATGCTCTGACCAGCTGAGCTATTCGCCCGGGACCCGTGCACACTACCGCAGCGAAACAGGCCCGGAGAGAAAGACCGCAGCCGCCAGGGTCTCGGGTCCCGGGCGGCTGCGGCAGGTCAATCAAAGCGTATCCCGCACCACGATCGCAGGGTTTTTCACAAAGTGAGAGCGCACTCAGACGAGTCCTGCAAGGGCTTCTCGGTAAGCCCCCAGATCACGCGCATCTCCGATACCCTGTGCCACTTTCCACCGCACGACTCCCCCACCGTCGATGACGAAGGTGCCGCGCTCGGCGACCCCCACGTCCTCGTTGAAGATGCCGTACGCACGGGATACGTCACCGTGCGGCCAGAAGTCGCTCAGCACCGAGAACTCGAGCCCTTGGGCGTCGGCGAACGCACGGTTGGCGTAGAAGTGATCGCACGAGACGGCCAGGATCTCGGCGCCGTCGAGCTCGGCGGCGTGGTCGCGGATCTCGACGAACTCACCGGTGCAGATGCCACTGAACGCGAACGGGAAGAACACGAGCACCACCGGGAGTGCCGCGGAACGACGACAGGGTGATGTCCTCGCCGTGCTGGCTCTTCAGCGTGAAGTCCGGTGCCACGTCCCCGATCTCGACGGGCATGGTTCAGCGCTTGTGCGTCGAGAGCTTGGTGGCCGACCACTCCGGCGACGCCGAGGACGTCGTGGTGGTGGAGAGACCGGCGATGGGAGCAGCCTCGACGATGTCGGCACCGGCCACGTAGCCCGGCCGACCGACCTTCGGGGTGAGCAGCCAGACCGAACCACCCTCGGCGAGATCGTGCAGCGAGTCGAGGAGCGCGTCCACGAGGTCGCCGTCTCCGTCACGCCACCACAGGATGACGCCGTCGACTGGCTCGGAGGTGTCGCCCTCGATCAACTCGTTGCCACACTGCGACTCGATGGCCCCGCGGAGCTCTTCGTCGACGTCCTCGTCCCAGCCAAGCTCCTGGATGACGGTGTCGGGGGCAAAGCCCAACCTGCCGGCGTCCAACGGGTCCTCCTCATGAATGCGATTCGGCTACCCGGAAGTAGCCCTGCGGCGCTGTTGCCGGTCTCACAGTAGCGAATGCTGCGTGGGAAGATGGACGGGTCCACAAGACGCGTCAGGAGTCATACATGCCCACCGGCCCAGAGACCTCCGGGACGACCCCCCAGGGCGCCGAGCGCCCACCCGTGATCCACGAGGGTCTCCCCACCCAGCTTCCCGACATCGACCCCGAGGAAACGGCCGACTGGGTCGACTCGCTCGACCAGATGGTCGACGAGCGCGGACGCGCGCGTGCGCGCTACGTGATGCTCCGACTTCTCGAGCGAGCCCGCGAGAAGCACGTCGGCGTACCGGCGCTGCGCAGCACCGACTTCATCAACACCATCCCGCCCGAGCGTGAGCCCTGGTTCCCGGGCAACGAGGCCATCGAGCGACGCATTCGCGCCTACATCCGCTGGAACGCCGCGGTCATGGTGTCGCGCGCCAACCGTCCCGGCCTGGGCGTGGGCGGCCACATCGCCACCTACCAGTCCGCGGCCAGCCTCTACGAGGTCGGCTTCAACCACTTCTTCCGCGGCAAGGGCCACCCCGGTGGCGGCGACCAGATCTGGTTCCAGGGTCACGCGGCCCCCGGCATCTACGCGCGCTCCTACCTCGAGGGACGCCTCACCGAGGCGCAGCTCGACCGGTTCCGCCAGGAGCGCTCGCACGGCCCCGGCAACGGTCTGTCGTCGTACCCGCACCCGCGGCTCATGCCGAACTACTGGGAGTTCCCGACGGTCTCGATGGGACTCGGCGCCATCGCCTCCATCTACCAGGCCCGCTTCAACCGCTATCTCCACCACCGCGGCATCAAGGACACCAGCGGCCAGCGCGTGTGGGCCTTCCTCGGTGACGGCGAGATGGGCGAGCCGGAATCCCTGGGCGCCATCGGCATCGCCGCCCGCGAGGAGCTCGACAACCTCACGTTCGTCATCAACTGCAACCTGCAGCAGCTCGACGGGCCCGTGCGCGGCAACGGCAAGATCATCCAGGAGCTGGAGTCGTTCTTCCGCGGCGCCGGCTGGAACGTCATCAAGGTCGTGTGGGGACGTCAGTGGGACGACCTCCTCGCCCGCGACTCCGACGGTGTGCTCGTCAACCAGATGAACCGCACGCCGGACGGTGAGTTCCAGACGCTGTCCGTCGAGTCCGGCGCCTACAACCGCGAGCACTTCTTCGGCGGCGACTCACGACTGGCCAAGATGGTCGAGCACCTCAGCGACGAGCAGATCGAGCGTCTCCCCCGCGGCGGGCACGACTACCGCAAGGTGTTCGCGGCGTTCGACTCGGCGGTGGAGCACACCGGTCAGCCGACCGTCATCCTCGCCCACACCATCAAGGGCTGGTTGCTCGAGTCCTTCCAGGGCCGCAACGCCACCCACCAGATGAAGAAGCTCACCAAGGACGACCTCAAGGGCTTCCGCGACCGGCTCGCCATCCCGATCTCCGACGAGCAGATCGACGGCGACGACCTCGCGCCGTTCTACCACCCGGGCAACGACAGCGAGGAGATCCAGTACATGAAGGGCCGGCGCGACGCCCTCGGCGGATCGATGCCGGTGCGCAAGGTCGACCCGACGCCGCTCAAGCTGCCCGGCGACGACGTCTACGCCCCGCTCAAGCAGGGCTCGGGCAAGCAGCAGATCGCCACCACGATGGCGTTCGTGCGGTTGCTGCGCGACCTCATGAAGGATCCCGGAGATCGGCAACCGCATCGTGCCGATCGCGCCCGACGAGTACCGCACGTTCGGCATGGACTCGATGTTCCCGTCCGCCAAGATCTACAGCCCGCACGGGCAGACGTACGAGTCGGTCGACCGCAAGCTGCTGCTGGCGTACAAGGAGTCCGCCCAGGGGCAGCTCCTGCACGAGGGCATCAGCGAGGCCGGCGCCATGGCGTCGACGATCGCGGCCGGCAGCTCGTACTCCACCCAGGGCGAGCCGATGATCCCGATGTACATGTTCTATTCGATGTTCGGGTTCCAGCGCACCGCCGACTCCATCTGGTCGATGGCCGACCAGCTGGCGCGCGGATTCCTCATCGGCGCCACCGCCGGTCGCACCACGCTCACCGGCGAGGGGCTGCAGCACGCCGACGGCCACTCACCCCTCATCGCGCAGACGAACCCTGCGGTCGTCCACTACGACCCGGCGTACGGCTTCGAGATCAGCCACATCGTCAAGGACGGCCTGGCGCGGATGTACGGCTCCACCGACGAGTACCCGCACGGCGAGGACGTCATCTACTACCTCACCGTCTACAACGAGCCGATCAGTCAGCCCGTCGAGCCGGACGACCTCGACGTCGAGGGCGTGCTCAAGGGCGCGTACCTGTTCCGCAAGCCCGAGACGGGCTCGATCCCCACGCGCATCCTGGCGTCCGGCGTCGCGCTGCCGTGGGCGCTGAAGGCGCAGAAGATCCTCGGCGAGCGCTACGACGTCGCCGCCGACGTCTGGTCGGTCACGTCATGGAACGAGCTGGCCCGCGACGCCGTGGACGCCGAGCGGTGGAACCTCAACCATCCCGGCGAGTACACACGCGTGCCGTGGATCACCTCGAAGCTGATGGATCGCTCCGAGGTCACCGTGGCGGTCAGCGACTACATGCGCGCCGTGCCCGACCAGATCGCACGCTGGGTGCCCGGCCCCTGGCAGTCGCTCGGCACAGACGGATTCGGTTTCGCCGACACTCGCGCAGCCGCCCGCCGTGCGTTCCAGGTCGACGCCGAGTCGATCGTCGTCTCCATGCTCCAGACGCTGGCGCAGCAGTCGAGGGTCGATCCGGCCGTCGTCCGCGAGGCCTTCACGTCGTTGCGCATCGACGATCCCACCGCCGTCGTCGGCATCGCCCAGGAAGGTACGGACGCCTGAAACAGACGTCCATCCTCTAAGGAGTCGCTCAGGCCTGAGTCCTAGGATGTTCGCCATGCGACGCTGGCCCTACACCTTTGCGGTGATCTTGTCGGCCGTCGTCGGAATCACGGCCATCATCGCGTCGCAACGGCTCGGGGTGCCGCTGCGCGATCCCGACGGCTTTCTCGGTCCTGCCTACATCCGTCTCCCCCTGATCGGCCTGCTGTTCTTCGCCGCCGGCATCATCCCGCAGGCCATCCGGCGCAGCGGATGGCGCGCAGCACCGAAGACGATCCGCATCATCGTGCGGGAGGAGTGGACGTGGGGCCGTGTCGGCAACATCGCCACCGGTCTGGTCTCCTTCTACATCTGTTACGTCTGCTACCGGAACCTGAAGAGCTACCTGCCGCTGATCCACGACCGCCTCTACGACCACGACCTGCTGCAGCTCGACCACTTCCTGATGTTCGGCAACAACCCGGCGCCGCTGCTGCACGACTGGCTCGGCACGGGCTTCGTCGCCCAGATTCTCGCCACGTCCTACCTCGCGTACCTGCCGCTGATCCCGCTCACGCTCGGCCTGGTCCTGACCTGGAGCCGCAACGTCTCGCTCGGCGCGTGGTACGCCACGGCGCTGAGCCTCAACTGGGTGCTCGGCACGGTGAGCTACTACATCATCCCGACGCTCGGCCCGGCCTTCTTCCAGCCGTCGATGTTCGCCGCCCTGCCCGACTCCGGTGTCTCGGCCCTGCAGACCTCCCTGTTCAAGAACGGCGTCTCGTTCAAGGCCGACCCCACGGGCACCGACATCTTCGGCATCGCCGGCTTCGCGTCACTGCACGTGTCGGTGGTCGTCACCGCGTGCCTGTTCTTCGAGCGCACCGGCCAGCGCGCGATGATCCGCATCGCCGGCTGGGCGTTCCTCGGCACCACGATCCTCGCGACGGTCTACTTCGGCTGGCACTACCTCGCGGACGACGTCGCCGGCGCCATCATCGGATGGGCGTCGGTGTCGATCGGCGCGTGGGCCACGGGCAACCGCGGTCGCCGCAAGCGCCGACTGGCGGAGGAGGATCAGCCGGCGATCTCGACGCCGGAACCGAGCGCGGACGCCGCCTCCGGTGACGAGGTTCCCAGCGTCAGCTGATCGCCTCGGCGCAGCATGTTCCGCCACTTGCCCCGGTGGTAGTGGGCGGGCTCGTGCGCGGCGATGAACTCCTCGACGAGCTGCACGACCTCCTCGGGATGGTCCTTGTGCGGGAAGTGCCCGGAGTCGGGCAGCACATGGACGTCCGACCAGGCCTGTCGTCGGGCGGCGTCGGCATGAAGAGCCGGGATGACCTTGTCGTCAGCGCCCCAGATCACGAGCACGGGAAGCACGCGGGCGAGGTAGGTGCGGTCGGTCATCGTCACGAACTGGCCGCGCCAGTTGAGCACGTGGCTGGTGACCCGCTGCACCGCTCGGCGATGTGCGGGATCGGCGAAGGCCGTGTAGATGTGCGAGACCTCGTCGAGGTCGCGCACGGCGGGGATGCCGGTGCGTGACAAGGTCCGCAGCCCGCCCGCGACGAGGGGACGCCAGGGACGGAAGGTGGCGATTCTCGATGCCACGCCGCTGCCGGGCAGCGTGAGGAACCGGATGAGTCGGGTGACCTCACGCCCGAGGCCTCCGGTGGAGATCAGCACGATGCGCTCGGTGCGCTCGGGGAACTGGTAGGCGAACTGCATGGCGACGCCGCCGCCGAAGCTGTGCCCGACCACCGTGACGGTGTCGATGCCGAGGATCGTGAGCAGATCACGCATGCCGTTGGCGTAGGCGCCGAGCGAGTAGTCGGCGTCCGGCTTGTCGGAAGCGCCGTGTCCGAGGAGGTCTGGTGCGATGACGGTGAAGTGCTCGGCGAGCGGCGCGATGACCTTGTCCCAGGTCGCCGAGTCGCAGGCCAGGCCGTGCACGAGCAGGAGCGCCGGACCCGAGCCGACCTTGCGGTACGCCCGCCGATATCCGTGGACCACGACGTACTGGAGGTCGTCGCGGCTGGTCATCCGGACATCGTAGGGTACGGACCCCCGGTAGACTCGGCGAGTGCCCCACCCCCAAGACGTCCGCTCCGAGGACGTCCGCGCCGAGCTGACCGACATCCTCGTTCAGACCGTCGGCGCTGCGCCAGGGGACGTCCTCGACTACGCCAAGCTCAAGGACCTGGGGGTCGACTCGCTGGCCATCGTCGAGGTGGGCGACGAGCTCGGACGGCGCTTCGACATCTACCTCGCCGACGAAACCGTCAACGAGATGAGCACGGTCGCCGACGCCGTCGCCGCCGTCGTACGACACGAAGGCCTCGGAGCCACCCGAAGCACCACGGACCAGGAACCGCCGACCTCCGGTCCCGAGCCCGGCGCGGCTGCGCTGACGTCCGATCCCCCGCCACCCGAGGACGTCGATCCGGAAGAACGACGCAGCAGGTTCAAGCGCCTCGCGTTCTGGTTCGCGGTCACCGGCGCCGCCGTGGGCATCGTGTTCGGCCTCGGCAGCGCCGCGATCATCGGTGCCACCGGACTCGGCTCGTCGACACTCCCGCCCCTGGCCGTGCCGACCACGCCGGCGCCGACGACGCCATCTCCCACGCCCACCGCGACGGCGACTCCGGACGCGGAGGAGACGCCAGATCCGGACCCGACCCTGACGATCCCGAACACGCAGATCTCCCCCGGCGAGCGGTTCACCCTCGAAGGTGCGTTCCCGGCCCTCGACAAGGGCGAGAAGCTCCAGGTGCAGGTCAAGGACTCCGGCGAAGGGTGGGACGAGTTCCCGGTCACCACCACGACCGGGAACGGCGGCACCTACAGCACGCAGGTCTACACCTCACGCACCGGCAAGCGCGACTTCCGCATGGCCCACGAAGGATCCGACACGAGCACCCCAGCCGTCAGCGTGACGATCGGCTGAGCGGTTGCCGGCTCAGATCACCTGATGGAGCCAGCGCACGGGCGCGCCGTCACCGGCATGGCGGAACGGCTCGAGCTCGGCGTCCCACGCCACCCCGAGGAGTCCGTCGAGTGCCTGGTCCATCGAGATCTCGCCCAGCGCGGCCTTGACCCGGAACGCCTTGATGCGATCCTCCGGGATGAGGACGTCGCCGTGCAGCCCGGTCATGGCATGAAAGATGCCGAGGTCCGGCGTGTAGCTGTAGCGGGCGCCCTCGGACGAGACCGTGGGCTCCTCAGTGACCTCGAACCTCAGTCGCTCCCAACCACGCAGGGCCGAGGCGAGCGCGGCCGCGGAGCCGACCGCGGCCTGCCAGGAGATCTCGGTGCGGTACGTGCCGGTCTCGGCGGGCTGCGCCACCCAGTCGACGTCGACGGAGACGCCGAGCACGCCGGACGCGGCCCACTCGACGTGTGGGCACAGCGCAGACGGCGCGGAGTGGACGTACAGGACGCCACGGGTCGGGATGCTCATGGTGCCTCCTGGTGTTCGAGAATCCGTCTTCCCCAACGTCTCTCGACCATCTGGCACCGGCCTCGCCGGTCTCGCGTGCCTCCATTCTGCCTCATCAGCCCCTTGGCCACCAAGAACCACCGGAATGCGCAGGTTGTACGGCGTGGGAAAATGGGGTGATGGAGACCGCCGTGAAGGACAATCCCACCGCCTCGCGCTTCGAGATCACGGTCGACGACGAGCTGGTGGGCTACCTCGACTACCGCGAGGCCGACGGCGAGTACTCGATTCCGCACACCCGGGTCTTCTCCCAGTTCGAGGGTCGCGGCTACGGCGCCACGCTGGTCGTCGGCGCCCTCGAGACCATCCGCGAACGGCGTGGCACCGTGCTGCCGTACTGCTCGTTCGTGCCGAAGGTCATGCGTGAGCATCCCGAGCTCGCCGACCTGGTGCCGGCGTCCGAGCGCGCGTCGTTCGGGGTCTAGCTCAGCGTCTCGCGGGGGCGAGTCCGCCGAGCTCGGTGATGAGCTTCACGGTGGCTTCCTCGGAGAGCACGTCCCGGCAGAAGGCGTAGCCGCGCTCGCGGTGCTCGGCGAGCCGGTCGGGATCGGCCGCCAGCGCCTTGAGCTCGTCGTGGACGTCCGCGGCCTCGGCGTACACGGCCGTGTCGCCGAGGTGGGGCCGGAACGCCGGATCGATCACCACGACCGCGCCTTCCGCCAGAGCGGCGACCGCGGACCACGGAAGGGCCGGGCCCCAGGACCGCGTCGGAATCGAGACGAACACGTCGAGCTGACGCAGGAAGTCCCGGAGCGGGATGGTCTCGTCCATGACCAGCCACCCCGACGGCACGCGCCGATGGGCCAGCACCGCCTCGACCACGCGCGGATCGGCGCGCAGCCGTACGTCATACGCGTCGTCCTGGGGCAGCATGCTCCGCAGTGATCCCCAGCGTGGTCGGTCACGGCGCGGCAGCTCGAGCGCGGTCGTCCCGACGATCATCCGAGAGCCACCACGCGGCCCGGTGTAGGGACGCGGCCGCACGTCCGGCACGACCCGAAGCTGTCGTGGCGGGAGGATCTCCTGCACGGCTCCATGGACGCGAAGCTCGTCGGTGATGCCGCCGTGTGCCGGCAACCACTCGGGTGCGGTCCCGAACATCCGCTCGGCGTTGCGCTCGACCGACGCGGGATCGTAGGTCAGCGAGCGGCCGTGAGGTGCCATCGGAGGATGGCCGGCGACAACGACGATCCGGTCCGCGGACATGCCGACGGCATTCGGCGGGCGGGTCAGGGAAAGCAGCTCGGGATCGGTGACGATGATCACGCGCGCGTGCAAGGGCTCCGCCCAGATCGCGAAGTGCGTGAGTCCGTCGGCCTGGAGCCGCATGATGCCGTCGTCCTTGTGCAGACGATCGCGATCGGCGTGCCGCACGGCGATGGCATGGGCCACCACGGTCGACATGCCGGCGCAGGCCACGGCCTCGACCTGGGCGCTCGCTCCGCTGTAGCGCCCGAATCCGCTGCGCCAGTCGGAGATCCACAGCACGTCACAGGTCCGAGGAGGGGTCTCCACGCCGGTGAGGAATCGCTCAGGCGCAGGGAACCGGCGAGGTCCGCCGGGCTCCAGCATCGCGGTTGCGCGACCGGCCACGATCTCGCGATGCCAGAACCGATGCGCATCGGCGTAGACGACTCGCGACCCGTGATGCCAGCCGAAGGCGAACTCGTCGCGTGACAGCGACCCCTCGGTGAGCTGGGTCAGCACGAGCACCTCGTCGAGATCGAGATTGGCATCCGGACCGAAGACGGCTTCAATGCGCTCCTTGAACTCCGTGTCCGCGGCCTTCCGGCTCTCGTCGAAGCCACCCATCGCCTTCAGCACGACGTCCTTGCGGAACATCAGCGATGCTGCCGCCGTGCGGAACGAGTTGTATCCGACCTTCACGGAGGAGAGGTCGGGATACAAGCGCATGGTGCGCACGTGCGTCGCGACCAACCCGGTGGGCTTCAACATCGGCTCGACCTGGCGGGCGATGCGCTCGGGGTGAGCCCAGTCGTCGGAGTCCTGGAACGTGACGAGAGATCCGCGGGACTGCGCGATCGCGTGATTGCGAATCTTGTAGGTGCCACCGTTCTCGGGCATGCGGAGGAGCGTGATGCGCGGGTCAATCGCGGTGACGGACTCGAGCAGCTCGTCGAACTCTGGTGGCGAGCAGTCATCGACCACGAGGATCTCGAGATTGCGCCAGGTCTGCGCGACGAGCGATGACACCGCCATGCGGAAGCTCTCGTCGGGCTTGTACGTCGACATGATGACCGTGACCAGAGGATCGGCGTCGATGAACATGTCGTCGGGTACGTCGGCGAAGAGTCGGTTGAACGGGGTGCCTGGCTGGTCGTGCAGCGAGACCGGCAGAAGCCCGAAGTCGGCCAGCTGCCTGTTCATGGCGTCGAGCCAGTCCTCCTCCGTGCTTCCCGGCCGACCCTTCACCGGATGCGCGAGCTCGGACTCCACCGTCCATCGCGTCTGCGGCCCGAGGAGGTCCTGGTCGAGCAGTCGTTCGACGTGATCGAGCTGTCCCGCGGCAAGATTCGACTGAGACTCGATCTTCGTCGCGTCACGAGCGAGGGGGACGGACCCGCGGATCATCCGCACGGCGCGGGTGATGTCGGCCGGGTCGGTGAAGTCCTGGCTGGGGGTCGACAAGGCCGCCATGAGGCGCGCCAACGAGGACAGCGCGTACGGATCGAGCAGGTCGCGAGCCTCGTCCGGGGTGATCCGACCGGCCAGGATGCTCCGTACCGTGGTCAGCACCTCGTCGTAGGTCATCTCTCCTCGACTGGCCATCAGCGCGATGAGGTCGGGAGACTCCTCATAGCGGTAGCGCGCGCACTCGTAGGCGATGGTGAGGGTGCTCTTGCGAACGTGGCGTGCGAGATCGCGTAGGGGGGCCACGGCGTCGCCGGGCAAGCTCGACATCTCAACCCCTCGGTCTGGTCAGGGCGGATTCAGCTCGGTAGGGCGAGCGCTCCGCAGCATAGTGCCTCGTGTCGGCTAACGCGTTTGGCGGAGGGATGGTTACGTTCCGGGAGTCTCGCTCCTCCGCATCGCGCTCCCGAGCTCCTCGATCAATCCGCCGAGCTCGCGGTGCGTCGCCTGGGACTCCGTGACCACACGAAGGGCCAGGTTGTCGATCTTGTGCTCGATCCGCTCGAGAGCGACCGCCCGCATGGCGTCCTGGCGTCCGAGAATCCTCAGGATGACGCCGGACAGCAGCAGCATCAGCAGTCCGACGAGCCCCATGGACCACTGCCACGAGTCCAGGATGATGGCCACCGTGAGACCCACGGCCGTGGCGCTCACCGCAAGCGCTGCGAGCGTCTCCCTGCGGGTGAGGTTCATCATCGTCCTCTCTGCATCGGCGTTCCGTGGTCAGCCTGCGGTGGCGTCCGAATCCTAATGGCCGTCAGACGGCGTGTACCGAGATGCCGCGAGACTTCCACAGCTCGACGATGTCGTCGGCGTCCTCCCAGGCCTCCGAGACCGACCAGCCGTCGGCCTCCAGCTGGTCGAGCATCTCGGCCTTCACGACGTCGTCGGCCCGGTAGTCACCGACCACTCGCATCACCAGCTGGTCGTACGGAACGTCGTGCGCGACGAGCCAGTCGAGGGTGAGGTCGCGCCAGATGAACTCGCGCGAGGTGACGACGAGGACGGCCTTGCCGGCGGCATGAGCAGCACGAACGGCGTCGACCACCTCGGCACGCGGCGGGCACTCGGCGGACGCGGCGTGGAAGGCCGCGAAGTCGCGATCCTCGCCCTCGAGGTGGTGCAGGATGCTCGTCACGTCGCACAAGGTCCCGTCGAGGTCGGCGATCACGGCATCCGTCATGGATCGACAGCCTAGTCAGGACCATGCGCGCAGGTCGATCCCGGAGAACCCTCCCGACGGGTCATTGACGGCTCGGGGGTTCCTGCAGGTCAATGAGGTGGGAGGAAGTGTTCCCATGAAGGAGCTGGCCCAAGACGTCGTGCGCGCCGGGCGATTCACCCCGGTCGCGTCATACCAGCGGTTCGCCTACTGGTGCGGAGCGCTGCTCCTGCTGAGTGGCGCATTCCACGCTGTCGTCTTCCTCGTCGACGGCGGCTCGTGGGAGGGCCCGGTCTCATGGCGCAAGCCGATCGTGTTCGGGCTCTCGTTCGGCATCAGCGTGCTGACGCTGGCGTGGATCGTCGGGCTGCTCCGGGTGCGAAAGTCGACCGGCTGGATCGCCCTCGGCATCCTCTCCGTGGCCTCGGTCGGCGAGGTGTTCCTGATCAGCATGCAGAAGTGGCGCGGCGTGCCCTCACACTTCAACGAGTCGACGCCCTTCAACGGCATGGTGTTCTCGATCATGGGCATGCTGGTCGCGCTGATCGCGCTGGTGACCCTCTTCATCGCGATCCGGTCCTTCGGTTCGACGGACGCGCCGTCGAGCCTGAGATGGGCGGTCCGCTCGGGCCTGGTGCTCATGCTGGTGAGCCAGGCCGTCGGCGTCCAGATGATCATCGAGGAGGGCAACACCTACGGGTCCGAAGGCGCGCTCAAGGTTCCGCACGCCTTCACGCTGCACGTGATCCAGGTGCTGCCGGCGCTGGCCCTGCTGCTCCTGGTCGCCGACTTCACCGAACGTCGCCGGCTCGAGATCGTCGGTCTCGGCGCCGTCGGGTACGGCGCACTGATCGCGTCCACGATGCTGCAGACGTACGCCGGACGCGGCCCGCTGGACCTGGACGCCACGTCGACCGTCTTGGCGCTCGTGGGCGTGGCCCTGCTCCTGACCTGCGGTTTCATCGCCCTGCGCGCTGTCGCGAGCCGTCCACGGGCGCGGGTCGGGCTCGAAGGCTGATTTGCCCTGCCATTCCAAGGCTTCTGCGGGAAGCCGGCATGCCCGAGCGTTGACTGCCGCCGTGCCCAGTGGTTTGGTTGAACCATCTCGGGAAAGCAACAAAATAGGGATCCCCAGACCCCGGATCATCCATCACCCACACAGGGACTGAAGGACATGGATGAAAACCGAGTCACCAGCATCCTTGCGGCCGCTGACATCAAGGTCGGCCAGCGCGTCGAGCTGATCTTCACCAACGATCCGTACAGCGGCCTGCAGCCCGGCGACCGCGGCAATGTTCGTTATGTCGACTCAACGGGCACCGTGTTCGTGAGATGGGACGGCCCAGACCCTTCGCTGTACGGCTTGGTGCCGGGCGAAGACGCGTGGCGCAAGATCGCCTGGGCCGAACCGCTCCAGCAGGATGAAGCTCACACCGGCTGACTGAGTCGCGTTCAAATCCGGACGTCGGACGGTGAGTCGCTTTGACCAGGTCACCGCATGACCAGCAAGATGCGTCACTAACTCCCCATGTCTCCGCGGATGTCGTTCCCGAGAACGACAGCCATGCCGCTGAGATCTTCCCTCAGGCGGTGTGGCGATCGTGAACGGCGACCCACGTCTCGACTCAGTTCGCGAGGCCGTCCACGCACGCGCCTCCGCTGACGCAACGCGATATCGGACCGAGGCGGCCTCGGCGCTCCACGAGCTCAGGCAAGCGCGCAGAGATGGCGACGCCATCGACGAAGGCCCGGTCTGGACGCTCGAGGTGTTGGCCCAGGAAGCGAGCGAGCTGGCGCAGGCAAGCGCCACTCAGCACACGTGGCTCGCCTACCTGGACGCCGAAGTCCTCTCGCGCTCGGAGTACGCGCGACAGATCCTGGACTACGTCAGCTAGCAGAACTGGATGGCCTTGGTGGGGAGGGTGCGGCTCGAACCCACGACACAGGGATGACTTTCCAAGCCTTGGTGGGGAGGGTGGGGCTCGAACCCACGACCCAGGGATGATGATCCCCGCGACTGAACGACTTTCCAAACCTTGGTGGGGAGGGTGGGGCTCGAACCCACGACCCAGGGATTATGAGTCCCCTGCTCTAACCGGCTGAGCTACCTCCCCGCGCGGGGATAGCCTAGTCACATGGATCGTCCCCCTCTGGAGCCCGTGGACGAGTCGTGGGAGAGCGCGCTCGTCGTGGTGGCGCACCCTGACGACATCGAGTTCGGTGCTGCCGCCGCCATCGCCCGTTGGACCGACCAGGGCAAGACGGTGGTCTACTGCATGGTCACCAGCGGCGAGGCCGGTATCGACGGGATGACTCCCGATGAGACCCGCGAGGTGCGGATCGGCGAGCAGATCGCGTCGGCGCACGTCGTGGGCGTCGAGGCGGTGGAGTTCCTCGGCCTGCCCGACGGCATCGTGGAGTACGGATTGCCGCTGCGTCGCGCCATCGCCAAGGTCGTGCGCAAGCATCAGCCGGAGATCGTCATCACGAACAACTTCCGCGAGTCATGGGGTGGCACGTTCCCGAACCAGTCCGATCACATCGCGGTCGGCCAGGGCGCGCTCGACGCGGTGCGCGACGCCGGCAACCGCTGGATCTTCCCCGAGCAGCTCACGGACGGACTTCAGCCATGGGGCGGCGTCAAGGCGGTGTGGGCCGCAGGCTCACCCCAGTCGGCCCACGGCGTCGACACGACCGAGACGTTCGATCGTGGCGTGGAGTCGTTGAAGGCCCACAAGGCGTACATCGACGGGCTGGGCTGGGAGAACTTCGATCCGACCGAGTTCCTGGAAGGTGTCTCGCGGCCGGCCGGGGCGCGGCTCGGCGTCACGTACGGAACGTCATTCGAGGTGTTCTCGATGGTGTTCGGCGAGTAGTTGCTCCCCCGGTTGGACTCGAACCAACAACCCTCCGGTTAACAGCCGAATGCTCTGCCAATTGAGCTACAGGGGATCGGCTCCTCATCAGTCGACACTGCGAGGAGCACGGTGGCCAACCTTAGCAAGTCGAGCGCGTAGGTGTGCCATGGCCCGCGCCTCGTCCGCACGCACCTGAGCGACGGTCAGACCGAGCCGCATCGCCACCTCTTTTCGGGTTCGAGGCGGGCCGGGCGGCTCATCCAGCCGGTAGCGCAGACGGATCACGGCGGCGAGATGCAGGGGCAGGTGCGCGAGTGCCGGGCGGAGGTCCTCGGGCGGGTCAGCGTCGGTTCGGAGTCGACGGCGTCCCACGTGCTGTTCGGCGCGTCCGCCCGCGGGATCGCGCGGATGGCCGCGGTGATCCATGGCCAGGCGTAGGTGGCGAGCCGGCAGCCGCGGTCGGGATCGAACCGGTCGACGGCAGCGATCAGGCCGAGCGTGCCCGACTGCACGGCCTCGTCGAGGGCTTCGCCACGCAGGCCGAGGTGGTGCGCGCGCAGCGCCACGAGTCGCAGGCTCTCGCGGACGAGATCGTCTCGCGCGCCGCGATCACCCGACCGGGCAGCGTGCGCGAGTGCGCGTTCACGATCCGGCTCAAGCGGCGGCTGGGACAGAGGTGACGCGCAAGGGAGTCCACTGGATCAGCGTCGATGCGGCGCTGATCCTCCGGCAGTTCTTCACGCACGAGTGTGGACAGGTTGGGGCTGGGGACGCCGCTCAGGTCCGCATCGGCACGCGACTGACCGTTCTCCGGGCCGCCTCTGGGGGCAGGTACGTGATGCGTGGCCGACGTGGCCGCTCGATGAGTCGGCCCTTCTTCTTCGACTCCACCGCGTCGAGCCGCAGCTCACGGCGTGCCCACATGGTCAGGCTCGAGGCGCCATCGAGCTCGAACTCCCTCGACTCCTCGAGGGCTACCAGAGGAAACCCTGTGGCTTCAGCGGATTTCAGGCGTACCGATGGCGCGGCCACGCATCGTGCGATGCTGCTGCTCCAGGGCGATGAGCTCGCCGAACATCCGGTTGTAGCTCTCGGTCTGCTCGACCGGGTTGGTGCGCTGGAGCTTGGACTTCAGCTCGGAGATGCGGCGGGCCAGCGTGAGGGTCTGCAGCTGCGCGATCGTGGCGGCGACGACCGCCTTCATCGACGACTCCCTGGCACGCAGCGGCTCCACCGCGGCGACCGACAGCACATGGCGCAGGTCGTCGGACGGCAGGGCGTCGGAGATGCGGGGAACCCAGGACGAGTCGGGGCCGGTGGGCCACTCCTGCTGCGCTGATGTGCCGCCAGATCTCCTGAGCCACGGGATGCGTGAAGTCGTTCTCGTGCACGTCGCCGACGTGCTCGTGGGCGAGGTGCGGGAACTGCGCGATCGCCTTGAGCGCTTCGCGCTCGTCGGTGAACTGGGGAGCGCCGAAGCTGACGAACGGTTCCGGCTCGGCCGACGTCTCGGCCGTGACCGCCACGTCGGCGGATGCCTGAGGCTGGGTCTTGGTCTGGGCCGGAGCCTTGTGACGTCGGTGCTCGGTGCGCACCTGGTCGATGTCGACGCCGACCTTCGTGGCGATCTCGCGGAAGAACTCCTCGACCTTGCTCTTGTCGCGGATGGCGGTGGCGAGGCCGACGGACTCGCGCACGGCGTCGACGCGCTGGTCGCCGCGGTCGAGGTCGTAGCGCGCCAACGTGTTCTCGAGGACGAAGCGGTAGAGCGGGATGCGAGACGCCACGAGCTCACGCACCGCGGCGTCGCCATCGGCGAGCCGGAGGTCGCACGGATCCATGCCCCGCGGCTCGACGGCCACGTAGGTCTGCGCGACGAACTGCTGGTCGCCGGCGAACGCCTTCATCGCGGCTCGCTGGCCTGCCTCGTCGCCGTCGAACGTGAAGACGACCTCACCGTGGAACGCATCGTTGTCGAGCAGGACCCGGCGCAGGATCCGCGCGTGCTCCTCGCCGAACGCCGTGCCGCTGGTGGCGACCGCCGTGCGCACGCCGGCCTGATGGCACGCCATGACGTCGGTGTAGCCCTCGACGACCACGGCCTGGCTGGACGAGGAGATGTGCTTACGGGCGAGGTCGAGGCCGTACAGCACCTGGCTCTTCTTGTAGATGGGCGTCTCGGACGTGTTGAGGTACTTGGCCTCGACGCGGTCGTCATCGAACATCCGCCGGGCGCCGAACCCGATGATCTCGCCGGTCATCTCGCGGATGGGCCACAACAGACGGCCGCGGAACCGGTCGTACAGGCCTCGCTGGCCGCGCGAGGCGAGCCCGCCGACGAGGAGCTCGTCCTCGGTGAATCCCTTGCCCCTGAGGTGCGCCACCAGGGCTTCTCCCCCGCGTGGCGCGAACCCCATGCCGAACGTCTCGGCCGCGGACTGGTCGAACCCGCGATCGGTGATGAACTGCCGCCCCGACTGGGCGTCGGGCGACGAGACGAGTGCCGAGGCGTAGAACTCCCCCGCAAGGCGGTGCGCCTCGAGCAGCCGCTGGCGCTGGCGAGGGTCGCGCTTCGGGCCGGTGGCCGCGCCCTCCTCGTACCGCAGCTGGATGCCGTACTTGGACGCCAGGCGCTCGACCGACTCGACGAACGTGAGCCCCTCGATCTCCATCAGGAACTTGATGGAATCACCGCCGACACCACAGCCGAAGCAGTGGTAGTAGCCCTGCGCCGGCCTCACGTTGAACGACGGCGACTTCTCGTCGTGGAACGGGCACAGGCCCTTGCGCGAACCGCCGCCGGCGTTGCGCAGGGTGACGTACTGCTCGACGACCTCGTCGATGCGGGCACGCTCACGGACGAGCTGAATGTCCTCGTCCTTGATGAGCCCGGCTCATGCCAGCACCGCCATGGCGGTCGCGCCTACAGGCCGCGGCGACTGCTGACAGGTCGTCGCCATCAGCACAGGCGCTCTCCCCAGAGGGGTGCGGAGATGTCGGTGAGGCCGGCGACCTGGTCGATGACGGCCCGCAATCGACCCGCGTCATCGGGGGCGGCATCGTGGTCAGCGCGGATGTCCGGCTCGAGCTCGCGGCCCTCCGACGCGACCAGGACCTTCACCAGGTTCTGGAGCAGATCACGCTGTGCGCCGAGGTGACGGGTCCGGTCGTCCGCACGCATCACGTAGTGCGCGGCGACGGATTTCAGCACCGTGATCTCATCCCGGGTCTGTTCCGGAACCTCGAGGTCGGCGGCGTACCGCACCAGCGGCCCACTCCCCCACCGCTGCACCGTGGCGGACTCCACCGCGACGACGAAGCGTCCGATCAGGGCACTGGTGAGGCTCTTGAGCGCCGCGCTGGAGGCGCGCGACTGGTCGAGTGGTTTGCGGGGCCACTCGGCCATCGCCTCGAGTCGTTCGAGAGCCGACGAAAGGCGTCCCTCGTCGAGGCCGTCGTCATACCAGTCGCGGGCGACCCGGTGGACGGCCGACTCGTCGAGGGAGTCGAGGTCGAGCGTGAACCAGCCACCCACCACACCGTCCTCGACGTCGTGCACCGAGTAGGCGACATCGTCGGACAGGTCCATGACCTGGGCCTCGATGGGACGCCGCCGCTCCTCCGCGCCGACGCGCACCCAGTCGAACATCTCGACGTCGTCGGCGTAGACGCCGAACTTGCCGCCGCCTTCAGGCGCCTCGCCACGCACCCAGGGGTACTTCACGCATGCCGCCAGCGTCGCCCGGGTGAGGTTGAGACCGACGCTGCGGCCGTCCGGCGCGAACGTCTTGGCCTCCAGCCGGCTGAGCAGGCGCAGGGTCTGGGCATTGCCCTCGAACCCGCCGCACGCCTGGGCGACCTCGTCGAGCGCCTCCTCGCCGTTGTGACCGAACGGCGGATGCCCCAGGTCGTGGGCGAGCGCGGCGGAGTCGACGATGTCCGGATCGCAGCCGAGTGACGCGCCGAGCTCGCGGGCGACCTGCGCCACCTCGAGCGAGTGGGTCAGCCGGTTGCGGACGAAGTCGTCGCTGCCGGCTCCGAGGACCTGGGTCTTGGCGGAGAGCCGGCGGAGCGCCGCGGAGTGCACGACCCTGGCGCGGTCGCGCTCGAACGGCGTGCGGCCGGCCCGCTTCGGCGGCTCGGCGACGAAGCGGGCGCGCGCCTCGATGCCGTATGGCGCATCGGTCACGGTGCGCCGATCCGCTTCATCATCCTCAGATCGGTGACGGTGTAGCCGCTGGACTCGTACAGGCTGATCGCCGTCATGTTGAACGCGAAGACGTTGAGGCGCACGACCTTCACACCGCGCTCGGCGCACCGGGACTCGGCCGCGGCGAGGAGGCTCCGGCCCAAGCCCTTGCCCTGATGCTCCTCGTCGATCGCGATCTCGTAGATGAACGTCTCGGGGGCCAGAGCCTCGGGATCGGTGAAGAGCCACAGCTGACCGACCTCGGTGCCGTCCGCGATGGCCACGAAGAGGTCGTGGCCGGCCGTGTCCGGACCGTCAGGCAGTAGCGACGCGATCTCGGCGGCGGAGGCCTCCATGGCCTTGTCCTCGGGCCACACGCCGGCCTTGACCTTGTCCTTCGCGAACTCGGTGATCTCCTGCTCACGCCACTGGACGAAGCGGTCGGCGGTCATCGGCTCCAGGGTGACGTCCATGCCGGTCAGCGTACTTACCAGCGACCGTTGCGCGGGCGGGGCTGACAGACCGGGCAGCGGTAGGACGAGCGGTTCATGAAGGGTTCCCGCTTGATCGGAGTGCCGCAGCGGCGGCACGGCTCGCCCTCCTGGCCGTACACGGCGAGGGATCGCTCGAAGTAGCCGCTCTCACCGTTGACGTTGACGTAGAGCGTGTCGAACGACGTGCCGCCCTGAGCCAGGGCCTCGAGCATGACGGCCGAGACGTGGCGAAGGAGGTCGTCGACCTCACGCGTCCGCAGATGTCGGGTGTTGCGGGCGTAGTGCAGAGGCGTCCTCCACAGGGCCTCGTCGGCGTAGATGTTGCCCACACCTGACACCAGCGTCTGGTCGAGCAGGGCCCTCTTGATCCCGGTGGTCCGTCGCCGCAGCCTGGCCCGGAACTCAGACGGGTCGAAGAGGGCATCCAGCGGATCCCGTGCGATGTGGGCGATCTCCGGCGGCAGGTCTGCCCCACCGTCGCTGATCGACATGCCACCGAAGATGCGCTGGTCGGCGAAGAGCAGGCGGGTGTCGTTGTCGAGCTCGAAGGCGATGCGCAGGTGCCGCGGTTCCTCGACGCCGGGGCCGGCGATCAGCATCTGTCCGCTCATGCCGAGGTGGGCCAGCACAGCGTCCCCATCCTCGAGCGGCAGCCACAGATACTTGCCCCGACGCTCCGCCCCCGCGACCGGTGCGCCGGTGAGCCGGTCGGCGAAGTCAACGGGTCCTGGCGCATGACGTCGCACGGACCGCGGGTGGTGGACGGTGACCTTCTCGATGGTCCTGCCGACGACGTGCTCGGCCAGACCCATCCGGACGACCTCGACCTCGGGGAGCTCAGGCAAGCTCAGGCATCCGTGTCGGTCATGATGGCCCGCCACGCGATCTCCGCGACCTCCTGCTCGGCCTCCTTCTTGGAGCGTCCCGAGCCGCCGGGGAACACCAGCCCGCCGACGTGGACCTCCGCGGTGAATCGCTTGTCGTGGTCGGGGCCCTCGCTCTCGAGCACGTAGCGCGGGACGCCGAGGTCATGGTTGGCCGTGACCTCCTGCAGCGACGTCTTCCAGTCGAGGCCGGCGCCGAGCTCGGCGGCCTCGGCGATGACGGGGTCGAAGATGGCGTGGATGACCTCGGCTGCGCGCTCGATGCCGAACTGCACGAAGATCGCGCCGAGCACCGCCTCGACCGTGTCGGACAGGATCGAGGCCTTGTCTCGTCCGCCCGTGGCCTCCTCGCCACGACCGAGACGGACGTGGTCGCCGATCCCGAGCGTGCGGGCCACGACGGCCAGCGCCTTGGCGCTCACGACCGCGGCGCGGAGCTTCGCCAGCTGGCCTTCGGGCAGGTCGGGATGGTTCGTGAACAGGGTGTCGGTGACGACGAGCCCGAGCACCGAGTCACCGAGGAACTCCAGGCGCTCGTTGTTGGGGATCTGCCCGTTCTCGTAGGCGAACGAGCGATGGGTGAGGGCGTGCTCCAGCAGCTCGGGGTCGAGATCAGGGACCCCGAGGACCTCACGCAGCTGGTCCATGGAGGCGAACGTTGTGCTCAGAGAACCTGACGACGCTCGCCGCGAGGACCGTACTGACCGCATACGGGGCACGCGTGGTGAGGGATGACCTTGGAATCGCACGAGGGGTTGGCACAATCGACCAGCTGGGCGGCCTTGGCCTTCCACTGCGACCGGCGGTGCCGCGTGTTGCTCCGCGACAACTTCCGCTTCGGTACTGCCACGATCTACTCCTTGATGTCAGTGTGAATGTCTGTCAGCTGGCTCAGCGCCGCCCATCGTGGGTCGATCGCCTCGCCGTGTGTGTGCTCTGGATCATCCGCGAGCCGCGCTCCACATTCGGGGCACAGTCCCGGACACTCCGGATCACACACGGGCTTGAACGGTAGCGCGAGCACCACCGCATCCCGCAGGACCTGTTCGAGATCCAGCAGATCTCCATCGAGCGACAGATCGTCCTCGCCCGCTTCTTCGTACAGGTAGAGCTCCTGGAAATCCACGACGAGATCCTCGTCGAGGTCGTCCAGGCACCGTACGCACTCGCCGGTGGCCTGCGCCGAGGCGGTACCTGTTGCCAGGACCCCGTCCATGACCGCCTCGAGCCGAAGCTCGATCGCGATGTCCGAACCCTCGGGCACGCCGAAGACTGCACTGCCCAGGTCCGCCGGTGCGGCGACGGAGAGACTGACCGTGCGTTCGTTGCCCGGACGCCGACCCAGCTCGTGGGTATCAACGACCAGAGGTCCCGACAGCACTTTTCGTCCATCCATCGACGTACACGACAGTTCGACCTGCGAACAGGCCGACGATCATCGTATCTCGTGGTCCCGCAGCGCTCCTAATCGAACGCGGTCATGAAATAATCGAACACATGAGCGAAGGCACCGTTCTTCACGCTGACCTCGACTCGTTCTTCGCGTCGGTCGAGCAGCGCGACGACCCGAGCCTCCGCGGGCGCCCCGTGATCGTGGGTGGCGGCGTGGTCCTGGCATGCAGCTACGAGGCCAAGACCAAGGGCGTGCGCAGCGCCATGGGCGGCCGGCAGGCCATGCGGCTGTGCCCCGACGCCGTCGTCGTCTCGCCCCGCATGGAGGCCTACACCCAGGCCAGCCGCGACGTGTTCGACGTCTTCCACGACACCACCCCGCTCGTCGAGGGCATCTCGATCGACGAGGCGTTCCTCGAGGTCGGCGGCCTGCGCCGCATCCGCGGCGCCCCGTCCACGATCGCGCAGAAGCTTCGGGCCGACGTGCGCGAGAAGGTCGGCCTGCCCATCTCGGTCGGGGTCGCCCGCACCAAGTACCTCGCCAAGGTGTCGAGCGCGCTCTGCAAGCCGGACGGCCTGCTCGTCGTGCCGATCGAGGACGAGCTGCGATTCCTGCACGCTCTGGTGGTCGAGCGGCTGTGGGGCGTCGGGCCGGTCACGTCGGAGAAGCTGCACGCCGTCCGCCTGCACACCGTCGGCCAGGTGGCGGCGCTCGAGCTGCGCGAGCTCGTGCCGCTGATCGGCCCCGCCGCCGCCCGCCATCTGCACGCCCTCGCCAACAACCGCGACCCGCGCCGGGTCGAGACCGGCCGACGTCGGCGCTCGATGGGCTCGCAGCACGCCATCGGACGCGGCCCGCACACCCCGGCCGATCTCGACCGGGTGCTCATGGGCGTCGTCGACCGCGTCACCCGGCGCTTGCGTGCGGCCGAGCGGCCGGGCAGCACGGTCACCGTGCGGCTGCGCTTCGACGACTTCACCCGCTCCACCGTCTCGCACACGTTGTCGCGACCCACGCTGAGCACCGACCTCGTGCTCGACATCGCCCGCCGGCTGCTGCTGTCGCGCATGCCCGACATCGAGGAGAAGGGCTGCACGCTCATCGGCCTGGCGGTGTCCGGCCTCGACGACAACCCGGCACAGCTGACGCTGCCGTTCACGACCTCGAGCGGAGGCGAGCTCGACGAGGTCGTCGACGCCGTGCGCGACAAGTACGGCACGTCGGCCGTGCGCCGCGCCGTCCAGGTTGGACGCGCGGAGCGCCCGGCGATGCCGATCCTGCCGGACTCGACACGCTCCAAGTCCCGATGTCACAGGCCATCGGGCTGTCTCGTCTCGGGGTCAGAGACAGATTCAGAAATCAGGAGCGTGATGATCATGCGAGTGTTCGTGGCAGGCGGGACGGGAGTCATCGGAAGGCAGCTGGTGCCGCAGCTGGTGGCCCGAGGTCACCAGGTGACGGCGACGACGACGAGCGCGGGCAAGCTGCCCATGCTGGAGCAGCTGGGCGCCGACGGCGTCGTGATGGACGGACTCGACGCGGCTGCGGTCGGCGAGGCGGTGGCCGCGGCCCGGCCGGACACGGTCGTGAATCAGATGACGGCCCTGTCCGCGGCTCACTCCGGCAAGGCGAACCCGAGGAGGCCCGACCGCTTCTTCGCCGCCACCAACGGGCTTCGCAGCGACGGCAACGACCACCTCCTGGCTGCGGCGGAGGCCACCGGCGTCACCCATGTCGTCGCACAGAGCCACGCCAGCATGAACGGGCTCCGCACGGGCGGATGGGTCAAGACCGAGGAGGATCCCCTGGAGGTGCTGGAGGGGACGAAAGCCATCACCCACCTCGAGGACGCGGTGGTCAGGGCGGGAGGCGCGGTCCTGCGGTACGGCGGGTTCTACGGGCCCGGGGCCAATGACGAGCAGATCGCGCTGGTGCGGAGGCGGTTCATTCCGATCATCGGCGGTGGCACCGGTTACGTATCGTGGGTACACGTCGACGACGCGGCGAGTGCCACCGTCCTCGCCGTGGAGCAGAAGGCGGAAGGCGTGTTCAACATCGTCGATGACGAGCCGGCACCGGTCAGCGAGTGGCTGCCCTACCTCGCCGAGCGTGCCGGAGCCAAGCCACCGCTGCGGGTTCCCGCGTGGCTCGCCCGTCTGCTCGCCGGCGAGATGGCCGTGGGCGTGATGACCGAAGGACGTGGCTTCTCGAACGTCAAGGCCAAGCGGGAGCTCGGCTGGGAGCTGCGGTATCCGTCCTGGCGACAGGGCTTCGACGCGGAACTGTTGGAGGCTGGGCTCGCATGAGCCGTGACGAGGAGTTCGAGGAGCTGCGGCCCCTGCTGTTCGCCATCGCCTACCGGATCCTCGGGAGCGTGACCGAAGCCGAGGACGCCGTCCAGGAGACGTGGCTCCGCTACGAGTCGTCCGCGACAGAACCCACGTCCGCGAAGGCGTTCCTCTCGGCCGTGGTCACGCGGATCTCCATCGACGTGCTGCGATCGGCTCGCGTCCGGCGGGAGACATACGTCGGGCAGTGGTTCCCCGAGCCGCTGCTCTCCGACCCCTACGAGGATCCCTCGCGATCGGCGGAGCTGGCCGACTCGGTCTCGATGGCGGCCCTGCTGCTGCTCGAGCGGCTCAGCCCACTCGAGCGGGCGGTCTTCGTGCTGCGAGAGGTGTTCGGCTTCGGTTTCCCCGAGGTCGCGTCGGCGGTGGGCAGGTCGGAGGCGGCGTGCCGCCAGCTGGCTGTGCGGGCGCGGCGGCACATGGACGCCGGCCGCCCTCGGTTCGAGGCGGACCGCAGGGAGCGGGAAGAGCTGGCGGCGCGGTTCTTCGACGCCCTCCGGGAGGGCGATGTCGAGGGACTCCGCGAGCTCCTGGCCGCTGACGTCCAGGTGATCGGTGACGGCGGCGGCAAGGCCCCGGCATTCGCCAAGGGCGTCATCGGCGCCGAGAAGGTGGTTCGGGTGTTCGCCTCGCTGGTCCCCTGGATGATCGAGGTCGGAGTCGTGGTGGAACCGCACGAGGTGAACGGTCAGCCGGGCGCGATCTTCCGCGATCGGGACGACAAGGTGCTCAACACCTTGTCGCTCGACGTGCTCGACGGGCGGATCCAGACGATCCGCGCGGTGGCCAACCCCGACAAGCTCGGGCACGTCGGTCCGGTGGCGGATGCCTGGGCCACCGCCCGCGAGATGAGAGAGGCGCGCCGACCCACGGACTGACCGGTTCAGCCGGAGAAGCGTTCCTTCATCAGGTCGAGCACGAAGTCGGGAACGAGTCGGCTGACGTCGCCGCCGCCCTTCGCGACTTCCTTCACGAGGCTGGAGGCGAGGAAGGAGTACTCGGGGCTGGTGGGGATGAAGACGGTGTCGACCTCGGTGAGGCTGCCGTTCATCTGGGCCATCTGCAGCTCGTAGTCGAAGTCGGAGACGGCCCGCAGGCCCTTGACGATCGCCTGGACGCCGTTCTCGGAGCAGAAGTTCACCAGCAGGCCGCGGAACGACGCGACCGTGACGTTGGCCAGGTCCGACGTCGCCCGGCTCAGCATGTCGAGGCGTTCGTCGAGCGTGAACATGCTCGCCTTGTTCTCGTTCACGAGGACGGCGACGACGACCTCGTCGAACAGACGGGACGCTCGCTCGATGATGTCGAGGTGGCCGTTGGTGACGGGGTCGAAGGAGCCAGGGCACACGACCTTCGTCATGTCAGCGACCGTACCAAAGGCGCGTCTCCCCGTAGGCCTTGTCTCGCAGACCCGTCAGGACGTCCGGCCAGGCGAACGTCGTACGCGTGGATCGCTCGACGACGACGATGCCCTCGGGGTCGAGCCCACCGGCCTGGACGACGGCCGTGAGCAGGACGCCGACCTCGTCGGTCGGACAGCGCGTAGGGCGGGTCCAGGAGGACGAGGTCGTACGGCTCCGGCGGGCAGGTCGCCGACGAACCGCTCGGCCGTCGTGCGATGGATGGTCGCGCCGTCGGCCGACAGCGTCCGCACGTTCGCCGCGATGACGTCGGCGGCCCGGCGGTCGGACTCGACGAAGTCGGCGCTCTTCGCACCGCGCGAGAGAGCCTCCAGCCCGAGCGCTCCGGACCCGGCGAACAGGTCGAGCACACGGCAGCCGTCGAGGCCACCGAGCTCGGACACCAACGACGAGAACATCGCCTCGCGCACCCGGTCGGACGTCGGCCGGGTGCCGTCTCCCTTGGGCGTCTTCAGCGTCCGGCCGCCCCACTCACCGGCCACGATGCGCGTCACGTGCGTTCCAGGTAGTCGGCCTGCTCGGTCTCCTCCAGCGCTCGCACTGCCGCCGCGAGAGCCGGGTGATCGGCGAGCGTCGGGTCCGCGGCGACGACCTCCTGCGAGGCGTCGCGAGCATCGGTGATGACGTCCTCGTGCCGGACGACGGACAGCAGCCGCAGGCTCGACCGCACCCCGGACTGCCGTGCGCCGAGCACGTCGCCCTCGTGGCGCAGCTCGACGTCGAGGCGGGAGAGCTCGAACCCGTCGGTGGACGCGGCGACGGCAGCGAGCCGCTCGCGCGCGGGCGAGTCCGCGTCACTGTGCGTGACCAGCAGGCAGAGCCCGGGCTCCGAGCCGCGACCGACCCGGCCACGCAGCTGGTGCAGCTGGGAGACGCCGAACCGGTCGGCGTCCATGACCACCATGACGGTGGCGTTGGGCACGTCCACGCCCACCTCGACGACGGTGGTGGCCACGAGGACGTCGAGCTCGCCGGCGGCGAACGCGTTCATGGTGGCGTCCTTCTCGTCCGACGGGAGCCGGCCATGCAGCATCCCGAGACGGAGGCCGGACAGCGGGCCGGACGCCAGCTCGGCGTGGACGTCGAGAAGAGACCTGGTGTCCTGGTCCCCCGACCCTTCAGCGCTGCTTTCGTCCGCCGTCCCGATGCGCGAGACGACGACGTAGGCCTGCCGACCGCCGTCGACCTCCTCGCGAACGCGCTGCCACGCCCGATCCATCCAGGCAGGGAGCTCGGCGGCGGGGACGACGGTGGTCTGGATCGGCTTGCGTCCGGCCGGCAGCTCGCGGAGGGTCGACGTCTCGAGGTCGCCGAACACCGTCATGGCCACCGTGCGTGGGATCGGGGTGGCGGTCATGACGAGGACGTGAGGCTTGACCTCGGAGCGGTCGACGAGGGCCGAACGCTGCTCGACGCCGAACCGGTGCTGCTCGTCGACCACGAGCAGTCCGAGGTCGGCGAACTGCACGTGCTCCTGGATGAGCGCGTGCGTGCCGACGACGATTCCCGCCTCCCCCGAGGCCGTGTCGTCCAGCGCCTGCTTGCGCGCCTTGGCGCCCAGCGACCCGGTGAGCAGCTGCACCCGCGTGGCACCCTCCGCTCCCCCGAGCATGCCGCCCTGGGCGAGGTCGCCCAGCAGGGCCGTGATGGCCCGGTGGTGCTGCGACGCGAGCACCTCGGTGGGTGCGAGCAGCGCCGCCTGACCCCCGGAGTCGATGACCTGGAGCATTGCGAGCAGCGCGACGACGGTCTTGCCCGAGCCGACCTCGCCCTGCAGGAGCCGGTGCATGGGGTGGGTGAGCGCGAGATCGGCACCGATGACGTCCGCGATCTCCTTCTGACCTGCGGTGAGGACGAACGGCAGGCGTTCGGCGAACCGCTCGCGCAGGCCTCCCTCGACGGGAGGACGCGCGGTGGCCGGGTCGTTCTCGAGGGCTTGACGGCGCTGCGCGAACACCGTCTGCAGCACGAACGCCTCCTCGAAGCGGAACCGGTCGCGGGCCCGCTGCCACTGCTCCTTCGCGCGCGGACGATGGATCTCCTCCAGTGCCGTGCGCACGTCGGACAGCCCGCGGCTCGCCCTGACGTCCTCCGGCACCGGGTCGTCGAGTGGCGCGAGCCCGTCGAGGCACAGCGCGACCGACTGCTCGATGCGCCACGACGCCAGCTTCGCCGTGGCGCGGTAGATGGGGATGATCCCGCGGCTGAGTCGTGAGTCCTCGCCGATCTCCCCGGATCCGTCCACCGGCTCGAAGTCGGGATGCGTGAGCTGGAGGCTGCCGCGGAACTCGCCGACCTCGCCGGCGAACAGGCCCACCTTGCCCTCGGTCATGGTCTTGAGCCGCCAGGCCTGCTGGAAGAACGTGAGCGTGAGCCGGCCGGTGCCGTCGGTGACGACGACCTCGGTGCGCGTGCGCCGGCCGCCCGGGCCGAAGGAGTAGTTCTTCGCCGACACGACGCGAGCCATGATCGTGACGTGCTGCCCCGGACGCAGGTCGGAGAGATCGGTGAGCTGACCGATGTCGGCGTAGCGGCGCGGGTAGTGGCGCAGCAGGTCGTCGACGAGCCTCATCTCGAAGGCGGACTCCAGCACCTTCGCGGTCTTGTCACCGACGACGGACCGCAGGCGGGTTGAGGGTTCGACCTGCATCATTCCACCGCGACGAACAACGGGTAGTGCTCCTGTCCACCGTCGTAGACGACGACGTCGACGTCGACCCGCTGGTCCTTGACGTGCCGCCCGACCTTCTCGGCGAGACCGGGGTCGGTGTCGGCCCCGGTGACGAGGGTGAGCATCTCGATGCCCGGCGACAGGAGCCGGTCGACGACGTCGCACGCGACCTGGACGAGCTCGGAACCGACGAAGGCGAAGTCACCACCCACGACGCCGAGCACGTCGCCGGCCTCGCACGGGCCGACCATCGTCATGCCCGGCGCGGTGGCCACCGTGATGGCGCCGTGCTGGGTGTGGGCCGCGGCACTCGACATCGTCACGACGTCGTCGTCGAAGCTGATGCCCGGGTCGTGGACGGCCAGTGCGGCCAGACCCTGGACCTGCGCGATGGTCGGGATCACGGCGACCCGGATGCCATCCTGACGAATCTCCTTGGCTGCGGCCTCGAAGAGTCCGACGTAACGCCAGTTGTTCGGGAGCACGACCACCTCGTCGGCGCCGGTGCCCACCAGCGCGGCACGCATCTGGCCGACGACCAGGGGTTCGGAACGGGTGAACTCGAGGACCTGGGCCCCGGCCTCACGGCAGAGGTCCGCCATACCGTCTCCGGTCGTGGCGACCACGACGACGCGTGACCCCTGGACGGTGCGCTGCCGGGCGATCTGGTCGGCGAAGTGGGTGACCGCGATGCGGTACGGGCGACCGGCCGCCAGGCCGGCCTCGATCGCGGCGCCCACATCGTCGACGTGGACGTGCACGTTCCACAACCGGTCGCCGCCGACCACCACCAGCGAGTCGCCGAGCCCGTCGAGCGTGGCGCGCAGCGGCATCACCCGGTCGTCGTCGGCCTCCAGGAGATACATCACCTCGTAGGCCGGGCCGCCCTCGACGAGATCGTCTCCGGCGGCGGCCGTCGGCACTGGCACCTGGTGGACGATCCGCTCCGGGACCCGGCCGGTGAACGCCTGCTCGGTGGCGTCGAGCACGACCACGAGGGCGCGACCGCCGGCGTCGACCACACCGGCTCTGGCCAGCCGCTCCATCTGCATGGGGGTGCGAGCGAGCGCCTCCCGAGCGGCTCGCCCGGCACGGGCGAACGCGGCACGCCCGTCCACTCCGTCGGCCGCTGCGGCCTCCGCCCCACCCGCGGCGGCAGCGGCGACGGTGAGGATCGTGCCCTCGACCGGACGGCCGACCGCGGCGTAGGCGGCATCGGCCGCCGCCCGGAACGACCGCGCGACGTCAGTCGCCGTCAGCTCGGCACCCGTGTCGAGGCTCCGGAGGCAGGCGCGCACGAGCTGGGACATGATCACGCCGCAGTTGCCCTTGGCTCCGAGCAGCAGTCCGTCTGTGTACGCCTTGAGCACGGTGGTGAGCTCGACGTCGGTGCCGAGGGCCTCCACGGCGTCCGCGCCGGCCACGAACGTCAGGTACGCGTTGGTGCCGGTGTCGCTGTCTGGCACGGGGAACACGTTGAGCGCGTCGATCTCGGCACGGGCCTCCGACAGCGCCGCGACGCACAGCTGCGTCCAGGCGCGGAATGCGTCGGGGCGAAGCGTCAGTGGCATGAGTGTGAGGTTATCTTCCCGATTCGCTCCGGCGACGGAGCATCGGCTATCCTTCAGAGGTTGCCTGCCGGCGAACATTCGCCGCAGGCTCATTCGTTCCAGACATAGATTCTCAGGAGTGGTCGCCGTGGCAGCGGTCTGTGATGTGTGCGGCAAGGGACCGGGCTTCGGCCACAACGTCTCGCACTCGCACCGACGCACGAAGCGTCGTTTCGACCCCAACATCCAGCGCGTGCGCGCGGTCGTCGACGGCACGCCCAAGCGGCTGAACGTCTGCACCTCGTGCCTCAAGGCCGGCAAGGTTTCTCGCTAGAGTCCTCCGGCATGAGCGAACTCCCCCCGAACTCGCGCGTTCATGCCTTCTCGGACGACGCCCTCGGCGATCTCGACGCTGTCGGGGTCGCCGATGCCATTCGCGCCGGTGACATCAGTGCTCGTGAGGCCACCGAGGCCGCGATCGCTCGCGCCGAGCAGGTCGATCCCGCACTGAACGCTCTGGTCGTCCGCGACTTCGAGCGCGCCCTCGACCAGGCAGAGAAACCAGGGCCCGGAGTCTTCTCCGGCGTCCCGAGCGTCATCAAGGACAACACCGACGTCATCGGGCTCCCGACCCGCCAGGGGTCGGAGGCGCTGCCGGCGCACGACGCCAAGGCCGACGCCGCGTTCACCACCCAGCTGCGGTCCACCGGTGTCGTCGTCATCGGCAAGTCGACGATGCCGGAGTTCGGCTTCAACGCCAGCACCGAGTTCGAGAACCTCCCGCCGACGCGAAACCCATGGAACCCGGAGTTCTCCGCCGGGGCATCCTCCGGCGGCTCGGCCGTCCTGGTTGCGTCCGGCGTCCTCCCCATCGCCCACGCCAATGACGGCGGCGGTTCCATCCGCATCCCGGCCGCCGCGTGCGGACTCGTCGGGCTCAAGCCCACGCGCGGACGGGTGGCCGAGGCCGCCGAAGCGGCGACGATGCCGGTCAACATCATCAGCAACGGCGTGGTCAGCCGCTCGGTGCGCGACACCGCGCACTTCCTGGCCGGGGCAGAGGCTCATCAGGCCGCGTCCGGACTGCCGCCGATCGGACTCGTCGAAGGCCCCAACGAGCGTCGACTCCGGATCGGTCTCATCCTCGACTCGGTCACCGGCACACCCACCGACGACGAGACACGCGGCGCCGTCCAGGACACCGCGACGCTGCTGGAGAAGCTCGGCCACACCGTCGTCGAGGTCCCGCTGCCGGTCACGGACAAGTTCGAGGCGGACTTCACGCACTACTGGGCCCTGCTGGCGTTCTCGACGCACCACTTCGGCCGACGGGTCATCGCACCGGACTTCGACAAGACGCGCACCGACCCGCTCACCCGGTACCTGGCCAAGCGCTTCGTCCGGCAGGCGTGGCGCACGCCGACGGCCATCCGTGGACTCAAGCGCAGCGAGGCCGTCTACCGTCGTTCCTTCGCCGACACCGGCCTCGACGTCGTGCTCTCCCCCACCCTGGGCCACACCACGCCACGGCTGGGATACATCTCCCCCAACGTCGAGTTCCCTGAGATGTTCGATCGCCTCGTCCGGTATGCCGCCTTCACACCGCTGCACAACGCGAGCGGCGCACCCGCTGTCTCGCTCCCCCTCGGGAGCACGTCGGACGGTCTGCCCATCGGCGTCCACATCTCCGCACTGCACGGCGACGAGCGCACCCTGCTCGAAGTCGCCTTCGAGCTCGAGGCAGCCCGCCCCTTCGCCCGCATCCAGGACTAGCGCACCATCCCGGTGGTTGAGTAGCCGCGAGGGACGAGCGGCGTATCGAAACCACATCACTGTGGACGGCGAGCTCGACTCAGCTGCTGATCACGGCTTTCCTCGGACGCATGGCCTGGGTGTACATCCTGCGATGTGCGGACGACTCCTACTACGTCGGCAGCACGCGCAATCTCGACGGCCGTCTGTGGCAGCACCAGAACGGGAAAGGCGCTGACTACACCCGACATCGGCTACCCGTGACGCTCGTGTTCGCGTGCGAGTGCGAGAACGTCGCGCAGGCCTTCTGGCTCGAGAAACGTGTCCAGGGCTGGTCGAGACGAAAGCGCGAGGCGTTGATCCGCGGCGACTTCGAGGCGCTCCCGGGATGGTCGAAGAAGGACTTCAGCAAGAGACCGACTCGAGAGTGACGTGGTTTCGATACGCCCCGCTCGTTCCTCGCGGGGCTACTCAACCACCGAGGACACCTAGGTGAAGTGCTGGTGGCCGGCCGGGCCGTCGAATGGTGCGCCGTCGACGAGGACGCCGGGACTCTCGTCCGTGCGGACGTCGCGGACGGAGCCGATCTTCGTCCAGCCGTCCGGCAGGTCGGTCGCGGCGCTGAACGTGGCGACCAGCGCGTAGTCGTCTCCTCCGGAGAGCACGAACTGGAGCGGATCGACGCCGAGCGCGTCGGCGACGGCGGAGACACCCTCGGGAATCCGGAAGGTCCAGGTCTCCAGGTCGATGACGACCCCGCTGGAGACGGCGATGTGCCCAACATCAGCGAGGAGGCCATCGCTCACGTCGACCATCGCGGTGGCTCCGGCGTCGGCTGCCTGCGGACCGGCCGCGTACGGAGGGTGCGGGACGCGGTGGGAGTCGACGGCGACCTTGGGTGAACGGAACCCACGGCTCAGGGCTGCGAACCCGGCTCCGGCGAGCCCCAGCACTCCGGCGTAGGCCACCACGTCGCCCGGTGCCGCGCCGTCCCGATGCACCGGATGTGGGGCATCGCCCATCGCGGTGACTGCGATGACGATCTGGTCGGCCGCGGTGATGTCGCCCCCCACGACATGGGCACCGACGAGCGCGCACTCGGCCTCGAAGCCCTCGGCGAGGTCGAGGACCCAGCTCGCCGGGAGGTTCGCGGGCAGGCCGAGGGCGACCGTGAGGGCCGTGGCGACACCGCCCATCGCGTTGATGTCCGACAGGTTGGCCGCCGCAGCCTTGCGCCCGACCTCGAGGGCGGACGACCAGTCGCGGCGGAAGTGACGACCCTCGATCAACAGGTCGCTGGAGACGACGAACGTGCCGTCCTTGGTCTGGATGTGGGCGGCGTCGTCGCCCGGACCGAGGAGCGTCTGGCGGTTCGCGCCGGCGCGTTCACGCACGAGAGCGATCAGCGCGAACTCGCCGACCTCACCGACGGTTCGCTGATCTGTTTGCACGCGTCCATCATCGCGCAGGCACGAGCGGGGACGCGGACACCGTCGGGTAGCGTGTCACCCGGTTTCCCCAATCGGTGCAAGGAGTCGTGATGGTCGTCCAGGCATACGTCCTCGTCCAGACCGAGGTGGGCAAGGCGGCCGAGGTCGCGAAGGCGATCGCCGCGATCAAGGGCGTCACGCTTGCAGAGGACGTCACCGGCCCCTACGACGTCATCGTTCGCGCCGAGGGACCCACCGTCGACGAGCTCGGTGCACTCGTGGTCTCGAGCATCCAGAGCGTGCCCGGAATCACCCGTACTCTCACGTGTCCGATCGTCACGTTCTGATCGGCGGGGCGCTGCTCGCCCTCCTCCTCGCCGGTTGCGCCGGCTCCTACGACGTCGACGATTTCCCCACCGCCCAGGGCACCGAAGTCGACTGCCAGGCCCTCATCGCCGATGCCCCCCCACGTGTCGCCGACCAGGACCGGCTGGATGTTCGCAACCCGGTTGCCGCCGCGTGGGGCAACCCGGAGATCGTCCTGCGCTGCGGAGTCGAGAAGCCGGACGCCCTGAAACCCACGTCACGCTGCTTCGACGTGAACGACGTCGGCTGGCTGGCCGAGACGACCGCCGACGGATACCTGTTCACCACCATCGGGCGGACCTTCCACGTGAGCGTCGAGGTGCCGAAGAGCTACGACCCGGCGGCCGACGCGCTGGCCGACCTGGCGACGTCCGTGAAGAAGCACGACCCGGAGAAGGATCCCTGCGTCTAGCTAGCGCAGACCGAGCGGCCGGTCCAGCGCCAGCTGCAGCAGACGGTCGACGAGCTCGGCGTACGAGAGGCCGCTGGCCTCCCAGAGCAGCGGGAACATCGAGAACGGGGTGAAGCCCGGCATGGTGTTGATCTCGTTGATGACGAGCTCGCCATCGCCGTTCAGGAAGAAGTCGACGCGCGCGAGGCCCTCACAACCGATCGCCTCGAAGGCCTGAACGGCGTAGGCGCGGATGCGGTCGGAGAGCACATCGGGAATGTCGGCGGGGACGAGGTTCGTGCTCGTGCCGTCGAGATACTTTGCCTCGAAGTCGTAGAACTCGTGGGACGTGCCTTCCTCCACCACGATCTCGCCGACGACGCTCGCGACCGCCGTGCCGTCGAGCTGCTGGACGACCCCGCACTCGAGCTCACGCTTGCCGAGGACGGCCGCCTCGACCAGCACCTTCGGGTCGAGGTCGCGGGCCTTCTCGATCGCGGAGTCGAGCTCGTCCCAGGCATCGACCATCATCACGCCAGAGCTCGAGCCCGCTCGGGCCGGCTTGACGAACACCGGCAGGCCGAGCGCCTTGACCCGGGCGGCGACCCGCGCCCGGTCGTCCTCCCACTCGCGTGGCGAGACCGTGACGTACGGGACCTGCGGGATGCCTGCGGCCGCGAACACCGTCTTGGTGAAGGGCTTGTCCATGCCGACCGAGCTGGCGAGCACCCCGGCGCCGACGTAGTGCACACCAGCCATCTCGAAGAGGCCCTGGATCGTGCCGTCCTCGCCCCACGGACCGTGCAGGAGCGGCAGCACGACGTCGAAGTCGCGCAGGTCGTCCAGGTCGAACGGCTCCATCTCCCGGACCGCCGGCAGCGTTCCTGGTGCGAGGTCTGGCCACGAGGCCGACTCGCGCACCCATCTGCCGTCGAGGGTGATGCCGATCGGCGTGACGTCGAAGCGGTCACGATCGACGACGGTGAGAACGTTTGCCGCGGTCAGGCACGACACACCGTGTTCGCTCGAACGTCCGCCGAAAACGACGGCCAGGCGTAGCTGGGAGGTCGAGGGGAGGCTCATTGCCGTGCACCTTACCGTTCAGGGCACAATGACCCCATGAACGGACACCGACTGTCTCCGGAGACCATCGCCGTCGGCGCCGGACGACCAGAACGAGTGCCCGGCGCCCCGTTCAACGCTCCCATCACCATGGCCTCGGCCCTGGTGCCCGGAGGGGCATCGGAGTACGCCCGCGACGGCAATCCTGCGTGGCAATCGTTCGAATCGGTGCTCGGCGAGCTGGAAGGCGGCCAGGCTCTGGCGTTCTCCTCGGGCGTCGCCGCCACCACTGCTGTCTTCGACCTGGTGCCGGCCAAGGCAGCGGTCGTGGCGCCTCGTCACGCCTACTCCGGCACGCTCACGCAGCTGCGCGAACGTGCGCGACGCGGGCTGATCGACCTCCGCCTCGTGAACATCGACGACACCCGTGAGGTGATCGACGCCGCCTCGGGCGCTGCACTCGTGTGGATCGAGTCGCCCAGCAACCCGATGCTCGAGATCGCCGACATCGAGGCCATCAGCCGCAGTGCGGCCGAGGCCGGCACCGCCGTGGCGGTCGACAACACCTTCGCGACGCCCCTGCGTCAACGTCCACTCGAGCTCGGCGCCGACTTCGTCGTGCACTCGGCGTCCAAGCTGCTCTCCGGCCACAGCGACGTGGTGCTCGGCGCCGTCGTCACCAACAGCAATCGCGCGCACCGTGCCATCACCGTCCGCCGAACCAACCTCGGGTCGATTCCCGGAGCGATGGAGTGCTGGCTGGCCGCACGCGGCATGCGGACGCTGCACGTCCGCCTCGACCGGGCCGAGTCGAACGCCCGCGAGCTGCACAAGCGCCTGTCCGCTTCACGCGAGATCCAGTACTCCCGCTACCCCGGCTTCGGCACGATCATCGCGTTCGAGGTCGTCGGCGGGGCGGAGATCGCCCAGAAGCTCACCGAGCAGAGCCAGGTCATCATCTATGCCACCAGCCTCGGCGGCGTGGAGTCGTCGTGGGAGCGTCGCCGGCGTCATCCCGCCGAAGCGTCGTCGGTGCCCGAGGGCTTGATCAGGTTCTCGGTGGGCATCGAGGACGTCGAGGACATCTGGAACGACATCGAGCGGGCGTTGTCGACTCTCGCCAGGTACTAGTCGACTTCGTGCTTGGCGTCTCGCGAGATGAGCGCCTTGACCAGGGTGGCCGGGTCCATCTCGCCGGCGATCAGCTTCGCCACGTGCTCGACGATCGGCATCTCCACGCCGTGCATCTTCGCCAGCTCGCTGACCGACTGGCATGACTTGACCCCCTCGGCCACCTGACGCGTCTGCGCCGCGACCTCCTCGACGCTCATCCCCTTGCCGAGCTTCTCGCCGAACGTGCGGTTGCGCGACAGCGGCGACGAGCAGGTGGCGACGAGATCACCCATGCCGGCCAGGCCGGAGAACGTCTGCGGGTCAGCGCCGATGACCGCGCCGAGCCGAGCCGTCTCGGCGAGCCCGCGCGTGATGACGGACGCCTTGGTGTTGTCGCCGAACCCGAGCCCGATGCACACGCCCACGGCCAGGCCGATGATGTTCTTCGTCGTGCCGCCGAGCTCGCAGCCGATGACGTCGGTGTTCGTGTACGGGCGGAAGGCCCCGGAGTGGCAGATCTTCTGCAGGCGTTGGGCGACCGAGACGTCCTCGCAGGCCACGACGCTGGCGGCGGGTTCGCGGGCGGCGATCTCCTTGGCGAGGTTCGGCCCGCTGACGACCGCGATGCGGTCGGGTCCGGCCCCGGTGAGCTCGGCGATGACCTCGCTCATGCGCATGTGGGTGCCGAGCTCGACACCCTTCATGAGGCTCACCATCACCGCGTCGGACGGGATCGACGACCCCCAGGTCTGGAGGTTGACCCGCAGCTGCTGCGACGGCACCGCCAGCACCACGACCTCCGCGCCGTCCAGCGCCTTGGCCGGGTCGGCGTGGGCCGTGACCGCATCGGGGAGCGCGACTCCCGGGAGGTAGTCGACGTTCTCGTGCGTCGCGTTGATCGCCTGGCAGAGCTCGGCGCGACGCCCCCAGAGGCGCACGTCGTTGCCCGCGTCGGCGAGGACGAGCGCGAACGCCGTTCCCCACGAACCGGCTCCCATCACCGCAGTGCGCGCCATCACATCTCCTTTGGCTTCTTGAACGAGTGCTTGGCCACGGTGTGCACGTCGATGCGTGGCGTCGACGGAAGCTCGCCGCGGACCTCAGCCATCATGGCGGTCAAGGTGTCCATCAGCCGATCCGTGGCGGTGCGCAGCACCTTCTCGTTCAGCTCCTGGTCCTCGAGGTCGGACAGGTCGATCGGGTCGCCCACACGGATGTGGATGGTCTTGCGGGGCAGCAGGCGTGGCTTCTTGCTGTAGGGCCAGAGGATCTCCTGCGGCCCCCACTGCATGAGCGGCACGAGCGGCGCACCGGTGGACAGCGCGACGCGCACCGCCCCGGTGTACCCGCTCATGGGCCAGGCCGCGGGATCGCGGGTGATCGTGCCCTCCGGATAGATCGTGACGACGAGCCCGTCCCGCACGGCTGCCTCGGCAGGTCCGAGGGAGTCCTTGGCATTGGCGGTGCGACGGCGCACCGGGATCTGCTCGGCCGAGCGAAGGATCGCTCCGACGATCCCGCCGGTCATCAGCGTGTCCTTGGCGAGGAACCGCGGCGTGACGCCGTGGTCGACCATGAAGTGCGAGATCAGGAACGGGTCGACGTGCGAGATGTGGTTGGGAGCCAGCACGTACCCGCCGGTCGGCGGGAGCTTCTCGGCGCCCTTCCAGTCACGCTTCGTCAGGACCATGAGCAGTGGCCGAAGGATGAAGACGATCACCCGCGTGGTTCGCGGGAGGAACGTGCGTCTGCTCATGGGTTGGAGCCTAGCCACCCCCCGGCCCGCTCGCGCTCAGCCGCTCCGCCAGCCCGGACGCGCGCTGCACCTGGCGGCCGATGGCGTCACGGATCGCAGTCTCGCCGCCGACGATGCGCACCTTCTCCTGCGCTCGTGTGACGGCGGTGTAGAAGAGCTCGCGAGTGAGCATCGGCGAGTCATCGGGCGGCATCACGACGCTGATGACCTTGGCCTGGGACCCCTGGGACTTGTGCACAGTCATCGCGTACACGGTCTGGACATCGGACAGCCGCGTGGTGGCGAGCTCGCGCGGATCGCTGGTGCCGTCGGAGAGCGCGACCACGAGACGGCCGTCGGGGCGGCGGACAGTGACGCCGACGTCGCCGTTGAAGACTCCGAGACCGTAGTCGTTCGCGGTGACGAGGATGGGCCGTCCGGCGTACCACTCCTCGTAGTGGGTGACACCGGTGGCGTCGGCGACCAGGCGCTCGACCTCCCGGTTCCATCCGTTGACGCCGTAGCGCCCCTGACGATGGGCGCAGAGCAACCGGTGGTCGTCGAGTGCCGAGACCGCAGCCGACTTGTCGCCGTCCTGGGCGGGGAGTCGAACGCTCAGGGCGGCGTCGCGGACGTCGGACCTGAACACCGCCATGGCCTCGGCGTCGGTGGGGTCGATGAGCTCGACGTCGTCGTGCCCGGCACGGAGCAGCGCCATGACGGCGTCGGCGTCGCCGTCCCGCAGCGCGGTGGCGAGCTCACCGATGTGACCGCCGAATCGGTGCATCGTGCTGAGCCGCGACACCGGTGACGCCGGATGGCTCTCCAGCCCGCGCACGACGTCGGCCAGGACCGCCCCGGCCTCGACCGAGGCGAGCTGGTCGGCGTCCCCCACGAGCACGAGTCGCGCCGTGGAACGCAGTGCGTCGAGCAGCCGGGCCATGTGGGTGAGCGACACCATCGACGTCTCGTCGACGACCACGACGTCGTGCGGGAGCCGGTTGTCACGATCGTGCCGGAACCGGACACTGCTGCCCGGACGCCAGCCGAGAAGGCGATGAAGCGTCAGTGCCGGTATGTGGCCCAGCCGGTCGCGATCGACGTCGGGCAGCTCCGCCGTGGCCTCGGCCACCGCTTCCTGGAGCCGAGCGGCGGCCTTGGCCGTGGGGGCGCACATGGCGATACGCGGCAGGCGTCCGGTGGTGATCTCGTGCTGCTCGGCGACCAGCGCGAGCAGCCTGGCGACGGTCGTGGTCTTGCCGGTGCCCGGACCGCCGGTGAGCACGGTGGTCGACCGCCGTGCCGACGCCTCGGCGGCGTCGCGCTGCTCGGCGTATCCCGGGTCGGCGAACACACGGTCGAGTCCGGAGGCGAGTGCCGCCGCGTCGACGTCGGGGGCGGGCCGGCTGAGCCGCGTGAGGAGTGCCGAGCAGACCTGCTCCTCCTCGCGCCAGTACCGGTCGAGGTAGAGCCGGCTGTCCTCCAGGCGCAGGACCGCCTCGCTGACCATCGGACTGACGGCCACCTTGGCGACCCAGTCGACCGGGTCGGGCCAGGTCAGCTCGACGTCGTCCTCCTCGCGAGGCACCTCTGAGACGGTGGCGAGGTCGACGCACACGGAGCCCTGCCGGACGGCTCGCACGGCCAGCGCGGCGGCCAGCAGTACCTGATCGTCGGCCTCGCCGAGCATGGCCCCGAGCCTGGTGGCGACGTGCACGTCGGCCGCTGTCAGGACGTCGGCCTGGTTGAACTCGGCCAGGACGCCCACGGCATGCAGCGCGAGGCGTCGGTCATGTCGGTCCTCGATCATGCGGCGACCTCCTGACCGGCCAGGAGCTCGGACAGCTCGACGATCATCGCGGCAGGAGGCTTCCACGTGAACACGCCGCACGGCACCCCATCGACCTCCGGCGTGTCCGGGCCGCACATGCCGCGGACGTAGAGGTAGAGGATGCCGCCGAGGTGCCGCTCGGGGTCGTAGCCGGGTTGACGCCACCGCAGGTAGCGGTGGAGGACGACCGAGTACAGCAGGGCCTGGAGCGGGTAGTGCGAGTGCAGCATCGCGTCGCTCATCAGGGGCTGCGTGTAGTCGAGGGCCGTGAGCGGCTGGTCGGGGCTGCCGAGCTTGTTGGTCTTGTAGTCGACGACGAGGTACCGGTGACCGCCTGCTTCGTCGGGGACGCGCAGCACGACGTCGATCGACCCGCTGAGATAGCCGCGCAGCGCCTGGTCGCCGAGCGACGGTGTCTCCAGCCGCTCGGCGTATGCGCGCATCGGGTCGTCGTCAGGAAGATGTCGGCGCAGCACGTCGGCGATCTCGCGCAGTGCGGTGTCGCGGACGCCGCCGGTCGGTCGGTCGCCACCCACCAGTGGGAACTCGAAGTCGAGCTCGCAGAGACGATCGGACGCCGGGATGTCGGCCAGGCGCAGGCCGCCGGCCAAGGGTCCGAGCGACGTGACCTGCATGGGAAGGAGCGAGTCGGCGAGGTCGTCCGGTGAGGCGTCGACCGGCCACCAGCGCAGCTGCTCAGCGACGTGGGCCCGAAGCTCGGCGCGGAGATCGGACGCCTCGGGGTCGGCATGCTCGAGGACGCCGTGCACGAGGGACCCGAACGTCGCGCCTGCCGGAAGGTCGTTCATCGGTGAGAGGAGCGAGTCCTCCGCGTCGTCAGCCGGACCCTGGACCTCGGGCACGTCGTCCTCGTCAGGCGGATCCTCGTCGACGGTTCCCGGCTCTTCCGGCTCGACATCGACGACGGCCGTGACGATCTGCTCCTCGGCCCGGATCAATCCGGAGTAGGACGTGCGCCGCCAGGTGGTGTCGAGCGTGCGGTCGAACGTGCGGATGCCGATGGCAGCCGCGTCTGCCTTCACCGCGGCGACCGAGGCCGGGTCGGCCTCCACCGTCTCGAGGTGCAGGCCACCGGCGGCCTGCCAGCCCTCGAGGGTGGCGGCGATGTCGTCGTCGGACGGACCCTGGCCGACCTTGTCGGGCACGGCGGCCTCGCCCGGACGACGACCGAAGAGCAGGCGGCTCAGCCCGGACGTCTCGGCGTTCCAGCTGGGCGCCCACCAGCAGACCACCTGCGACTGCGCACGGGTGAGCGCGACGTAGGTGAGCCGCAGCTCCTCGGCCGCGTCCTCGGCAGCGGCCTGCAGCCGCACCTCGCGGTCGGGGGCGCCGCCGACGTCGAGCATCCGCTGGGACCCGTCGTGGAAGAGCGGAGTCATCTCGTCGGGGACCCAACGGTTGAAGAGCATCGGCAGGTAGACCACCGGGTACTGCAGGCCCTTGCTGCCGTGGACCGTGACGAACTGCACCGCGGCGGCGTCGCTGTCGAGACGACGGGTGCGTTCGGTTGACGTGGACGCCTCCCGGCGCTCGCGGCGCAGCCACTCCAGCAGCGCGGGCAGCCCCAGCCGCTCGCGGTGGGCGACGTCGTGGAGGACCTGACCGAGGTGGTGCAGGTCGGTGAGGAGCCGCTCGCCGTCCGGGCGTGCCAGGACACGCTCGGCGAGGCCGTCGGCCCGGATCGACTCGTGGACCGCGGCGATGCCACGGGCCCGGAACAGGTCGAGCCAGCCGCGGACTCGTTCGGCGATCGCATCGGTGAGCTCGTCGCCGCCGCGGTCGAGCGACGGCGGCGTCTCGCCCACGAACGACGTGAGGGCGACGGCGCGGACGCGCGAGGTGAGCTGCTTCTCGAGTGCCTCCAGCAGGGTGAGCCACTCGTCGCAGGCCGGGCTCAGCAGCACGCTGCCGCCGCTCGTGACGACGCTCGGGACGCCTCGTCGGCGCAGCTCGGACCGGAACATCTCGACCTGCCTGAGGCTGAACATCAGGATCGCGACGTCGCCGGCCCGGACGGGTCGCACCTCGTGGCTGTCGTCGAAGGTCGCGCCGGACGAGAGCAGGCGCGCGACGTCGTCGGCCAGGTCGGCGGCGATGCGGGTGCGGAGCTCGTCGACCGGGATCGTGGACTTGGGTCCGGCTCGCTTGACCTGACGCAGTCGGACCGGGTGCGGCTCCGGGAGCCCGGAGAAGCGGCTGCCCTGGTGGTGCGCCGTGACGTCGTGCACGGTGATGCCCGGACCGAGCTCCGCCCCTCCGGTGAGCACCTGGAGCGCGTCGACCACCGGGCCGTCGGAGCGGAAGTTGGTGGCCAGGGTCTGCTTCGTGCCTGCGGTCTCGGCGGCCTCGAGGTACGTGAAGACGTCGCCGCCGCGGAACGCGTAGATGGCCTGCTTGGGGTCGCCGATCAGCACCAGCGTGGCGTGGCCGGAGAACGCCCGGTCGAGCACGGCCCACTGCACGGGGTCGGTGTCCTGGAACTCGTCGACGAGCACCACCTTCCAGCGCCGCCTCATCCGGTCGCGCGCAGGTGCGTCCGGCTCCGCCAGCGCGTCCGCCAGGCGGCTCAGCAGGTCGTCGTACGACAGGATGCCGAGCCGTTGCTTGCGGCGCTCGATCTCGTCGCGCACCGCGTGGGCGAAGGAGACCCGCGCCTCGACCGACTCGGACTGCGCCTCGGACGGGGAGAGCGTGGCCTGAGGATCGCGTACCGCGGCGAGTGCCAGCTCGAGGGCCGTCGCCCGGCTGAACGGTGGCTCGGAGACGTCCTGTCCGAAGCGCCGCAGGAAGAGGTCGTCGACGACCTCGACGACGAGCTCGTCGAGCGACTCGACGAGCTCAACCCCGGAGTCGGAGTCACCGGCGACCCCGAGCGACCGCAGGACGAGGTGGCAGAACTGGTGGGTCGTCGCGATGGTGGCGCCGTCGAATCCGGCCAGTGCGTCGGCCAGGCGCTTGCGTCGCAGGCCAACCTCCGCTTCGTCCCCCTCGGCGAGGTGGGCGATCAAACCGCCCGCGGCCAACGCCTGCTGCGGGTCAGCGAGCGCCCGCTCAGCCTCGACCAGCTGTTCCCGGACCCGCTCGCGCAGCTCCTGGCTGGCCACGCGGCCGAACGTGATGACGAGCATCTCGTCGAGCGTCGCCTCGCCCTCGGCCACGTAGCGCGTGACGAGGGCGCCGACCGTGTAGGTCTTGCCCGTGCCGGCGCTGGCCTCCAGCACGGTGGTGCCGGTGGGGAGCGGGCCGAGGACGTCGAACGCATCCATCAGCGGATCCCCCGTTCGAGAATCGGCCGCCAGAGCGTGACTGCCAGTGCGCCGAGCCGCGTGGTCTGGCCGTCGACCTCTTCGCCCGGCGCAGGAGTCTGCGTCAGCAGGACGTCGAGACCGGCATGGTCGCCCCAGACCCGCACGTGGTGGGGATCCTCGTTCTCCGAAGCGAACCGGTCCTTGGCCCACGGCTGCTCGGCGGCGGCACGGGACGCCACCACGTTGTTCTTCGACGCCCACGCGTGGCCGGTCTTCAGCGGGAGCGGCAGCGGTTCGCGCATGCCGGCGTCGTAGATGCGCACGAGGTCGCGCAGCAGATCGGCGGCGTCGTCGACCTTGGAGAACACGGTGACCGCAGGCTCGTCACGAGCCCGGCCTATGCCGCCCGCGCTCCAGTCGCGCTCAGGCCACGTGCCACACAGCGCGAGCAGGGAGAGCCAGGCCACCAGCTCGTGCTGCGGACCGAGGCGGGAGTAGCCCGCCTTCACGACCCGGTCGCCGTACAGGTCGGTGACGGTGCCACGCAGCCGACGCCCGTCGCCGAGATCGACGTCCACGTCGATCGACGTGACCGGCTCTTCACCGATGACACGCAACGCTTGTTCGGCGATCGGACGAGCCTGCTCACTCACCCGCTGGGCCTGTCGCCAACCGAGGCGTCCCGGCGGAAGCACGCCGCGACGCCACTCCATCTGCAGCGCCTGGTCGGGATCGCGCCCCCGCAGGACGTCGCGGAGCAGCCGTTCGCCGACCGCCCACAGGGCGAGGTTGTCGACGTCGACCGGGAGGCCGTCCTGCACCTCCGCGCCCTCGTCGGGCAGCGTGACGTCGAGTCGGCGCCGGAAGAACTGGCGGACCGGGTGCCGCATGAACGCGATCAGGGCCGCGAGGTCGATGTCGGGAGCCTTCTCCTCGGCCAACGGACCGCCGAGGAAGCCCACAGGCTGGTGCCGCTCCCCCGCCGCCGCGCGCGCTCCGGCGAGGGCAGCAGGGTCGAACGAGAACGGCAGGCTCGGGTTGACGTCGCCGGCGACGAGGTTGCGCCGGTCGAACGGCTGGAGCGGGTGTCGCCAGAGCGCGTGATCCTTGCCGCCGGGCGTCGTGACGTCGAGGGCGTCGAGCAGCTCGCCGAGCGGCACGGCGGGTGGACGTGGCCGGCCGGTCGTCTCGTCGGCGCCCGTGTAGGTGACGACGAGGTGCTCGGTGGCCGCGAGAACCGCGTCGAGCAGCAGCTGACGGTCTTCGGTGCGAGGGTCGCGCTCACCGGTGAGCGGCGTGCGGGCCAGGACGTCGTCACCGTCGACGACGCGTGGCCCGCGGGAAGACGCCGTCGTCGAGACCGAGCAGGCACACCACCCGATGGGGCACCGAGCGCATCGGCACCATCGTGCACACCGTCAATGATCCAGTCCTGAAGTTGGCTCTCGATGGACGTCCTGCCAGCCGCTCGGCCATCAGGGAGCGGACGTCGGGCAGGCGCAGCTCGGCGGTCTCTGCAGCGGCGGCCAGCCCGGCCAGCTCGCGCTGCACCTGGCCCAGCTGCCACTCGTCACCCCAGGCAACATCGGTGAGCGAGGCGATGCCGTCGCGCAGGGTGTCGAGCCAGTGGTCGACCGGGTGCGTGCCGCTGAGCCGGTCGGTGACGTGCCGGAGACGGTCGATCAGCTCGGCCAGCCGTCCGGCGAGATCGATGCTCGTGGATCCGACGTCGTCGAGGGGAAGGGTGGTGCCGATCCAGCGCTCCGCGTCGTCGGACACGGCCACGCCGGCAAGCACGCGGTCGAGCCCGAACCGCCAGGTGTTCTGGACGTACCGCTCGAGGCCGAACGGCGTGCGGTGCTTGGCGTCGTAGGCCCAGCGAATGCCGGCCTGCTCGACCCAGGTGGTGATCGTGTCGAGGTCGTCGTCCGACAGCCCGAACCGGCGCCGGACCGGTTCGACCGCCACGAGGTCGAGCACGCGGCTGGCCTCGGCACGCCCGTCGGCGAGGTCGAGCAGGACACTGGCGACCGAGAGCAGTGGGTTCGTCTGGGTGAGGGCACGGTCGGCGAGACGGACCTGAAGCCGGTGCCCCGGGTGCCAGGTCGTGGTCTGGCCGGTCGTCGCCGCGACGCTGCCCAGCCCGAACGCCGCCTCGACGAGGGGCGCGTAGGCCTCGATGTCGGGGCACATGACGAGGATGTCGCGCGGCTCGAGCGTGGGGTCGTCGTCGAGCAGGCCGAGCAGCGCCTCACGGAGCACCTCGACCTGACGGGACGGGCCGTGGCACGCGTGCACCTGCACGCTGCGATCGGCGGGGTCGAGACTGCGGTGTTCCGCGTCGTGCGTCGTGTTCGTCGCGATGTCGTGCTGCAGCCAGCCGAGCAGGTTCGACGCCGCCGGCGGCGGGGCGAGCGCCGGCTCGACGACGTCGACGACGGGCAGCAGCGTGCGCTGCAGCTCGCGCACGTCGCGCCCCAACGAGGCGAGCAGCGGGTGAGCCGCTCGTTCGTGCGCCACGTCGTCGGAGCGGATGACCGGACCATCCAGATCGGTCAGCTGCTGCCACAGCTCGTCGGACGGATGCGGAAGCCACAGGTGGACGTCACGATGACGGCCCAGACCGCCGAGCAGCTGGGCCTCGGTGGCCGCGATGCGGGTGTGCCCGAACAGCGAGAACCGCGCCGGCAGCTGGCTCGAGTCGGTACCGGACTCGAGTGCCGCCAGGACCTGGGCGTGCCGCTCGTTCGGTGTCGGTGCGGCGACCGCGGCCGTGAGATGTCGCCACAGCTCCGGCTGCCACCGGAGATCGGGCGCGATCGGGCGGCCGGCGCCGTCGGTGTCGTCACCCTGCTCCCATTGCGCGAAGAGACCGGGCCGCTGGGTGGCGTAGGACGCGAACAATCCCGCGAGGCGGCGCGCGACGGCGTAGCGACGTCCGCGTCGCAGCTCGCCCTCCTCGCCCTCGACACCATGGCCGAGGTGGTGGTCGAGGGTGGCGCACCAGGGCTCGCCGGCGTGCTCGTCGAGCACCTCGAGCAGCGGCCAGACCAGCACATCGGGCGCCCACGGGTCGTCGTCACGCGTGCCGGTGACCTCGGCGACGAGAGCGTGCGGCGTGCGGAACTCGACGCCCGCGCACACGCCGTCGCCGTGGCCTCCGTCGCCGAGGTGGTGGGACAGGCGCTGGCTCAGCCAACGCTCGACTCCACGTGCCGGCACGAGCACGAGCTCGCCGGAGAACGGATCAGGCAAAGGGGTGCTGAGGAGCTCGGCGAGAGCGTCGGCGAGGAGGTCGGCCCGGGCGGCACGGTGCAGGATCAGCGGCATGCTGACCGCGACTCTACGGCTCCATTCCGACAAGCACAGGCACGACAAGCCCAGAGGTATCCTGACGTCATGCAGGGCACCGTCGCGAACTACGACCCGGTCTCCCGATCGGGCGATCTCCTCACCGACGACGGGCTGCGGATGCGCTTCGCCGCCGACACGCTCGCGGAGCACATCCGCCATCTGCGGCTCGGCCAGCGGGTGCACATCGATGCCGATGATCAGGGGGTCACGAGCATCCGGCTGTGGTGAGATGTTCGCCATGGGACTCCTGCCCGCCAACCCCGCCCAGATCCTCAACCGCGCCGACAAGGTGATCGGCACCGTCGACGGCACGCTCGGACGCGTCGACGGAACGCTCAGCTCCGTCGACGGGACCTTGTCCACCGTCGACGGCACCCTCTCGGACGTGAGCACCACGCTCACCACCGTGGAGAAGACGCTCACGGAGACACGGTCGACGCTCGACGAGACCAAGGCGACGCTTGCCGACGTGAAGGCTCTCCTCGAGCAGCTCGACTCCAAGCTCGACCTGCTGGAGCAGGTGCCGCACCTCGTCCAGCAGCTCGATGAGGTTCACACGGCAGTCGCGAAGCGGCCCGAGCCAGGCTCTTGAGTTGAACGTCTCGCTGCCCTATCGTCCGGTACAAGAGGGCTGATCGGTGGGGATCGACATGCGACGACTCTTCGGAACTTCAATGCTGTGCCTTGTCCTGCTCGTCTCGGGCGGCTGCGGTGGCAATGACGACGCGACTCCCGAACCGGGCCAGGCAGAAGCCCAGGATGGTGAAGGCGGAGGACAGGGGACGACGGTTCCGGATTGTCCCTTGACCGAGGACCAGGTCACCGACATCGTCGGGCAACCGATGACCGATCAGCAGAACTGCCTGTTCGGCGACGGCAAGGGCGTGGCCAGCCTGACGATCACGATGGCCTCGGAGTCGACGGGCGCGGCGACGTTGGACACCTTGCGTGAGTCGGCTGAGGGACGATACGACTCCATCGAGGATCTCGGCGACGGCTCCGGGTACGTCGCGGTGGGTGAGCTCGGTGGCGAAGCGGTCTCCATCAGCCAGGCGGGAAGCTTCACCCTCACCATGAGCAGCTTCGAGCGGTTCGACCCTTCTGGCTACGACGAGACGCTCCGCGCGCTGGTCGACGCCGCCCTCAGCTGAAGTGCCGCCTCAGGCGACGGTGCCGGTGGGCGAAGAACGCCGCGAAGACCCGCCGAAACAACCCGGCTGACGGACGGAGCAGGACCCGCGGCTCGAACGTGATCCGGTCGTGCACGCGCGTCACGGCGTCGGTCACGGGTGTCAGGGTTCGCTCGTGCTGCCACGACCGCATGCTGAGCATCGTCGACTTCTCGTGGAACGACCGTCCCGGCTCCAGGGCGGCGATGCTCAGGTGGTCGTAGTCGATCGGGAGCAGGCCGAACAGCCGGATCCAGGCCCGCCCGAGCGGCACGCCCAGCTCGACCGTGTCGATCGTGAGGTCCTCGGCGCCGCGCGGCATGCTCATCGTCAGCCACGGCCGCATCTCGTCGTTGATGCCCTCGGGCGAGATGACCCGATCCCAGACCGCGTCGATCGGCGCAGCGACGTCCGACGTCTGCTCCACCACCCGCGGGGTCATGGGCTCAGATGGTCGCAGGCTTGAGCGCCGGCCGCTGACGCTCGTAGGCGTCGATGTCGTCGGCGTGCGAGAGCGTGATGGCGATGTCGTCGAGGCCCTCGAGGAGCCGCCCACGGGTGTAGTCGTCGATCGTGAACGAGTCCTCGATCGCGCCGGGGCCCTCCCCCGCCTTGACGGTGCGTGACTCCAGGTCGACGGTGATCTGCGTGCCCGGCTCGGTCTCGAGGAGGTCCCAGAGCCGCTGCACGACCTTCTCGTCGACCTCGGCGGCCAGCAGCCCGGACTTGCCGGAGTTGCCGCGGAAGATGTCGCCGAACCGCGGGCTGATGACGACCCGGAAGCCGTAGTTCTGCAACGCCCACACGGCGTGCTCGCGTGACGAGCCGGTGCCGAAGTCGGAACCGGCCACCAGCACGGTGGCGTCCTTGTAGGCGTCCTGGTTCAGCACGAACGAGGGGTCGTTGCGCCAGGCGGCGAACAGGCCGTCCTCGAACCCGGTGCGCGTGACCCGCTTCAGGTAGACCGCCGGGATGATCTGGTCGGTGTCGACGTTGTTGCGGCGCAGCGGGGCGCCGACACCCGTGTGTGAGGTGAACTTGTCCATGTCAGGCCTCCAGAGCGGCAAGGTCCGTGGGACCGGCCAGGTGTCCGAGGACGCCCGTGGCGACCGCGACCTCCGGCGAGACCAGATGGGTGCGCCCGCCCTTGCCCTGACGTCCCTCGAAGTTGCGGTTCGACGTCGATGCAGCCCGCTCACCGGGCGTGAGCTGATCGGGGTTCATGCCGAGGCACATCGAGCAGCCTGCGCCGCGCCACTCGGCGCCGGCTTCCTTGAAGATGACGTCAAGGCCCTCCTCTTCGGCCTGCAGGCGGACGCGAACCGAGCCGGGCACCACGAGCATGCGGGTGTCGTCGGCGATCTGGCGACCCTTGATGAGCGAGGCGGCCGTCCGCAGGTCTTCCATGCGCCCGTTGGTGCACGAGCCGATGAAGACGGTGTCGACGTCGATCTCCCGCATGGGGGTGCCTGCGGTCAGGTTCATGTACTCGAGCGCGCGCTCAGCGGAGACCCGCTCGTTGTCGTCCTCGAACGACGCGGGATCGGGTACCGAGCCGGACAGCGGCACGCCCTGGCCCGGGTTGGTGCCCCAGGTGACGAACGGTGCGACCTTCGAGGCGTCGAGAGTGACGACCTTGTCGAACTCGGCGTCGTCGTCGGTGACGAGACTCGACCAGTACGTGACCGCCTCGTCCCACTGCTCGCCCGTCGGCGCGTGCGGACGGCCCTCGATGTAGTCGAGCGTCGTCTGGTCGGGCGCGATGAGGCCGGCCTTGGCGCCCCACTCGATCGACATGTTGCAGATCGTCATGCGGGCTTCCATCGACAGCTGCCGGATGGCCTCGCCGCGGTACTCCACGATGTAGCCCTGGCCGCCCCCGGTGGTCTCCTGCGTGATGAGCGTGAGGATGAGGTCCTTGGCGGTGGAGCCCTCGGGCAGGTCGCCGACGACCTCGACCGCCATGGTCTTGGGTCGCGCCTGCGACAGCGACTGGGTGGCGAGCACGTGCTCGACCTCGCTGGTGCCGATGCCGAACGCGATGGCGCCGAACGCGCCGTGCGTGGACGTGTGGGAGTCGCCGCACACGATCGTCATGCCGGGCTGGGTGAGACCAAGCTGCGGGCCGATGATGTGGACGATGCCCTGGTCGAGATCGCCCATCGGGTAGAGGCGGACGCCGAACTCCTTGGCGTTGCGGCGCAGCGTCTCGACCTGGGTACGTGAGACCGGGTCGGCGATCGGCTTGTCGAGGTCGGTCGTCGGGATGTTGTGGTCCTCGGTGGCGAGCGTCAGGTCCGGTCGTCGCACCTGCCGGCCGGCGAGGCGCAGCCCGTCGAAGGCCTGCGGGCTGGTGACCTCGTGGATGAGGTGCAAATCGATGTAGAGGAGATCGGGTTCACCGTCAGCCTGACGGACGACGTGAGAGTCCCAGATCTTTTCTGCGAGCGTCTTTCCCATGTCCACGAGCGTACGCTTGTATCTCAGGATCCGATACGGCAGTATCAAGTTATGGACAACTCCAGCGGTGTCGGTGTCCTCGACAAGGCCGCACTCGTGCTCGCCGCGCTCGAACCAGGCCCGGCGACGCTCGCCGGCTTGGTCGCCAGCACGGGTCTCGCCCGGCCCACGGCACACCGGCTCGCCGTCGCTCTCGAGCACCATCGTCTGGTCGCGCGCGACATGCAAGGCCGCTTCACGCTCGGCCCGCGCCTCAGCGAGCTTGCCGCCGCTGCGGGCGAGGACCGCCTGCTCGCGGCCGCCGGTCCGGTCCTCGCCCGTCTGCGCGACATCACCGGCGAGTCCGCCCAGCTGTTCCGCCGTCAAGGTGACTTCCGCGTGTGCGTGGCGGCCGCCGACCGGCCCACCGGCCTGCGCGACTCGATCCCCGTCGGCAGCCAGCTGACGATGAACGCCGGTTCCGCGGCCCAGATCCTTCTCGCCTGGGAGGACCCGGAGCGCATGAACACCGGCCTGCTCAAGTCGACCTTCTCGGCGGCCGAGCTGTCGGCCGTGCGTCGCCGCGGCTGGGCGCAGAGCGTCGGCGAACGCGAGACCGGCGTCGGTTCGGTGTCCGCGCCCGTGCGCTCCCCCTCCGGCAAGGTCGTCGCCGCCGTGTCGGTCTCCGGCCCGCTGGAGCGACTGACCCGCCAGCCGGGACGCATGCACGCGCCGGCCGTCGCAGCCGCAGCGGAGCGACTCAGCCAGAGCCTGCGCCGCGGCGCCTGACCCCTCTCCGCCACCTCGTCAGAACAGGCCGGGCTGCTCCAGTGCGAGGAGTGTCTTCTTGCGCTCGATGCCGCCGGCGTATCCGGTCAGTGTTCCATTCGCGCCGATGACGCGGTGGCACGGCACGACGATCGGGATCGGGTTGGCCCCGTTGGCTGCGCCGACGGCTCGGGAGATCACCGGCTCGTAGCCGAGACGGCGGGCGACCTCGCCATAGCTCGCGGTCTCGCCGAACGGGATGCGCTGGAGCTCGGCCCACACCTTCTTCTGGAACTCGCTCCCCTCGCTCGCCAGCGGCAGGTCGAACGACGTCCGATCGCCGGCGAAGTACTCGGCGAGCTGGCGTTCCGCGTCGTCGAGCAGCGGGTCGGCGACGCGACTGTGGCGTGGCCGGGCGTCGAAGTCGATGGCCGTGATCAGGCCGGCCTGGGCGTGCAGCCGGAGCCCGCCGATCGGTGAGTCCATCCATCGTGTGGTCATGAGGGGATCCTTCCTTTCAGCGCTGGCGCGCCATAGATGCAGAGCGGCGTAGGAACGCCACGGTTGCCATGAGGCGGTGCGTTCGGCGTCGATGTTGTGGCCGTCGAGCATCCGCCGGATGTAGAGGTCGTCCTCGATCATCACGTCGGGGTGCCCGAAGGCCCGCATCACGATGTAGTCGGCCGTCCACGGGCCGATGCCGCGGTGTTCCAGGAGACGCTTGTGGGTGTCTTCGCGGTCGGCGCCCGGGTCGAGGTCGAGCTCGCCCGACGCGACAGACCGCGCGACACCGATCAGCGCCTGCGCCCGCGAGCGCGGCATGCTCAGTGCGGTGTCGTCGGCATCCACCATCGACTCCGGGGTGACGAAGGCGTGGGTGAGGCCGTGCTGGGCGGCGAGGTCGAACGAGACCGGCGTGCCGTAGGTGGCAGCGAATCGGCCGAGGATGGTGCGCGCTCCGGCGACCGAGACCTGTTGGCCGACGATCGCGCGGACTGCGACCTCGAAGCCGTCGACCTGACCGGGAAGCCGCTGACCCGGCACCTCGCGCACGAGCGGGCCCAGCAGCGGGTCGCCACCCAGCACTTCGCCGATCGCGATCGGGTCGGCGTCGAGGTCGAGCAGCCGGCGGCATCGCTCGACAGCCACGGCGGTGTCGCGCAGGTCGTGGAGCTCGAGCTCGGCATCGACGCGGTCGTCGTGCGGGGTGAGCCGGACGACGCCGAGGCCGTGCGGCAGCCGAAGCACCCGCACGTAGACGTTCTCGGTGACGTGCTCGACTCCGGCGATGGCGCGGTCGCCAAGGAACTCCAGGAGCCCGGCCCAGGCGAACGGCTTGCGGACGGCGAGCCGGAGAGTGAGTCGACCGGACGGCTTGGTGCGCCGGCGGCCGCGCATCTCGGTGGGTGACATCGCGTAGACGAGGCGGATCGAGTCGTTGAACTGGCGGATCGACGCGAACCCGGAGGCGAACGCGATGTCGGCCATCTTCATGTCGGTGGTCTCGATGAGCACCCGGGCCGACTGGGCACGGCGGCTGCGCGCCAGGGCCAGCGGGCCGGCGCCGAGCTCGTCCGTGACCATGCGGTTGACGTGCCGGGTGCTGAAGCCGAGCCGTGACGCCAGTCCGTCGACACCGTCGCGCTCGACGACACCGTCGCCGATGAGCCGCATCGCTCGCGCCACGGCGTCGGCGCGGACGTTCCACTCCGGCGAGCCGGGTGTCGTGTCGGGTCGGCAGCGGCGGCAGGCGCGGAAGCCCGCGTCCTGGGCTGCCGCCGCACTGGCGTAGAACTGCACGTTGCGCTGGTGCGGCGTCCTGGCGGGGCAGGACGGACGGCAGTAGATGCCTGTCGTGCGGACGCCGGTGTAGAAGACGCCGTCGAAGCGCGCGTCGCGCGACTTCACCGCCCGGTAGCACCGGTCGTGGTCCGCGATCATGTGTGCCGTCATGTCTCCATCATGACGTCCACCACGGACACTATCTAGCGGAAATCGGACATCCTCGTTCGCTGGTGTCAGGGAGCCTGGAGCGCTCCAAGGATGGCTCCCATGACAGCGAGACCGATCACGACGTACGCCGAGTTGATGGCCCAGAAGCGCACCGGCTTCGACTCGTAGATCGCGTTCTGGGCCATGACCGCGGCGCCGATGCCGAAGCCCGTGCCCGCGCCGATCTTGACGCCGCAGGCCACACCTCGGTCGCCGATCAGCAGGCCCAGCGTGACGGCGATGACGAGCCCGACCACGAAGGACCCGATGAACATGAGCGGCTGGGGTGAGCCCACGTCCTCGTCGGCGATGCCCATCTCGGCTCGCCACATCTTGCCGAAGAGCACTGTGTACCAGAGGCCTCCGATGAAGAAGAAGGCCAGCGAAGCCAGGATGACGCCCAGGATCGAGAGATCGCTCATGGCCCTGAAGATACGCCGAATTGATCCCGTCGTTGTGCTTTAGTCGGCGCATGTCGACGGCGAGTGATCCGGAGAAGAAGGAGCTGGCGAAGCGCCGCAATGCCGAGGGCGAGAAGCGCTTGCCACCGGCGACCGCGGTGGTCATCGCCGGAGTGGCCTATGCGTTGCTGCCGGGATCACTGCTCTTCGTGCCCCGGTTCGTCATCCCTGGCCTGGAGATCCTCCTCCTGATCGCCGTGATCGTGGCCAATCCCCTCAGGATGACGCGCGAGACGAGGTGGTCGCGTCTTGCCTCCATCGGGCTGGCCTGCATCATCATCGTCACCAACCTGGTGGCCCTCGGCCTGCTGGTCTACGCCTTGACGGACCCCGACACCCCCGGCGGCCCACTGCTGATCGCCGCGATGCAGGTGTGGCTCACCAACGTCATTGGCTTCGCCTTGTTGTTCTGGGAGATGGACCGCGGTGGTCCGGTCGCCCGCCGAGTCACGCCTCGCAAGAAGATGCAGCCCGGTGAGTGGCGGTTCTCCCAGGACGAGAACGCCGACACGATCGACGAGATCGCGATCTCGTCGAGCGAGAAAGCCGGCTGGATGCCGACCTTCGTCGACTACCTGTACGTCTCACTCACCAACTCCAGCGCGTTCAGCCCCACCGACACCATGCCGCTCTCGACGCGCGCCAAGATGCTGATGGGCATCGAGGCGACCGCGGCCCTGCTGACATCCCTGCTCGTGATCGCCCGTGCGGTCGGTTCGCTCGGCGGCTGACGACTCGGCTGACATGCGAAAGTGCCCCCGACCGATGTCTCCACTGGTCAGGGGCACTTTCGTCTGGTAGCCCCGACGGGATTCGAACCCGCGCTACCGCCTTGAGAGGGCGGCGTGCTAGGCCACTACACAACGGGGCCACTGGTCGAATTCGACCGGGTGAAACCGTATCAGAGCGGCTGCGTCAGCCGAAGGTCAGTCCGTGCTTCTCCATGATCGGTGCCGTGGCCTCCATGTCCGCCGAGCATCCGAAGGGCTCGACGAGTGGACCGAGGTCGACGTCGTCGGTCGCGGTGTCGACGATGCGGAACATCTCCTCGAGGCCACCGGGGCTGATGATCTCCAGCAGCCGCGCCGGTTCGTCGGTCGCGTTCCAGAACGTGTGCCACTCGCCGCGGGGCTTGAACACCAGGTCGCCGACCTCGGCCACGATCTCCTCGTCGCCGGCCTTGATCGAGACGCGGCCCTCGAGCACGAAGCTGAACTCGTCCTCGCGGGTGTGGATGTGCACCGGTGCCGCGATGGATCGCGGCGCCAACAGGTGCTCGACGAGGGCGAATCCGCCGCCCCAGTCCTTGGAGTCGATGAGGAACCGATCGCGACAGCCCTGCGGACTTCCCAGAACCTCGCCCTGACCTGCCTTGATGATGCGTGTCTTCATGCTTCATCATCCGCCTTCACCGCTGGCGACGGGGCCGATGCGCACGAAAAAAGCCCTCTCATCGAGGGCCTGGAATCGAGTGGCTGGGGTACTAGGACTCGAACCTAGAACGACGGCACCAGAAGCCGCTGTGTTGCCAATTACACCATACCCCACCGTCTCGGAGCGTCCCCGAAACCGAGTGCCGACTTTACCCGACCGGCGACATCGGCCCCAAACCGGCTCACGGACCAACAGCGGCGAGTCGGCGGAGCGACGTCTCGCGACCGAGCAGCTCCAGCGACTCGAACAGCGGCGGCGAGATGCGGCTGCCGGTGACCGCGACGCGCACCGGACCGAAGGCAAGCCGTGGCTTGAGTCCGAGGCCGTCGACGAGAGCTCCGCGCAGCGCTCCTTCGATGTCCTCGGTCGTCCACTCCCCCAGCGCCTCCAGTGCCTCGTGCGCGGCCCGGACGACGTCGAGCCCGGCCTCGTCGAGCTGCTTGGCGCGGTCGGCCTCGTCGATGGCGAAGTCGTCGTCGCTCACGAACAGGAACCGCAGCATGTCGACGGCCTCGGTGAGGAGCGTCATTCGCTCGTGGACGAGCGGGACCGCGGCGGCCAGCATCGTGGACTGCTCCGGCGTCAGGGTGTCGCCGACGAGCCCGGCGGCCTTCAGGTACGGCAGGAGGCGGTCGCGGACCTCCTCGATCGGGAGCAGCCGGACGTGCGATCCGTTGATGGCCTCGCACTTCTGCAGGTCGAACCGGGCCGGGTTGGGGTTCACCCGGCTGATCTCGAATGCCTCGACCATCTCCTGGAGGGTGAAGACGTCCCGGTCGTCGGCGATGGACCAGCCGAGCAGTGCCAGGTAGTTGAGCAGGCCCTCGGGCAGGAAACCCTGGTCGCGGTAGCCGAGGAGGTTCGACTCGGGGTCGCGCTTCGAGAGCTTCTTGTTGCCGGCGCCGGTGACGTACGGCAGGTGGCCGAAGTCGGGCGTTGCCCCGTTGCCGACACCGATCTCGGCGAATGCCTCGTACAGCGCGATCTGTCGTGGGGTCGAGCTGAGCAGGTCCTCGCCGCGGAGCACGTGGGTGACGCCCATCATCGCGTCGTCGGTGGGATTGGTGAGGGTGTACAGCGGTTGCCCGTTGGCACGGACGATGACGAAGTCCTGCACGTTCTCGGCGCCGAACGTGATGTCGCCCCGGACGAGGTCGGTGAACGTCCAGTCCTTGAGCGGCATCGCGAAGCGGATGACGGGCTCGCGGCCCTCTGCCTCGAAGGCCGCTCGCTGCTCGGGGGTGAGGTCGCGGTGCAGTCCGTCGTAGCCGCTCGGACGTCCCTCGGCGCGCGCCTTCTCACGGCGCTCCTCGAGCTCGTCGGCGGTGTCGTAGGCCTTGTAGGCCAAGCCGGCGTCGAGCAGCCTCTGGGCGACGTCGGCGTAGATGTCCATGCGCTCGGACTGGCGGTAGGGACCGTTCGGGCCGCCGACCTCCGGACCCTCGTCCCAGTCGAGCCCGAGCCAGTGCATGACGTCGACCAGGAGGTCGTAGGACTCCTCCGTGTCGCGCGTGGCGTCGGTGTCCTCGATGCGGAACACGAACCGGCCGCCGTGGTGGCGAGCGAACGCCCAGCTGAACAGTGCCGTGCGAGCCATGCCGACATGCGGATTGCCGGTCGGCGAGGGACAGAACCGGGTGACGATGGTCCGATCTGCCGCCCGCGGCCCGGCACCCCCGCCGGGGTCAGCCACGGGCCATGACCCGGTTGGTGAGCGTGCCGATGCCCTCGATCGTGATGCTGACGGAGTCGCCGACCACCATCGGCCCGACGCCCTCCGGCGTGCCGGTGAGGATGACGTCGCCGGGCAGCAGGGTCATGAAGCTCGAGACGTACTCGACGATGTCAGGCACCGAGAAGACCATGTCGGACGTGTGACCGTCCTGCTTCATCTCACTTCCCTGGCCTTCCTTGGCGAGCTCAGTCGTGACGGCGAGGTTCGACGGGTCGAGGGACGTCTCGATCCAGGGGCCGAGCGGGCAGAACGTGTCGAAGCCCTTGGCGCGCGTCCACTGACCGTCCTTCTTCTGGAGGTCGCGGGCGGTGACGTCGTTGGCGACGGTGTAGCCGAAGATCACCTTCGGTGCGTCCTCGGCCGAGACCTCACGGCAGATGCGCCCGATGACGACGGCGAGCTCGCCCTCGTAGTGCACGTCGGAGCTCTGCTCGGGGTAGAGGACCGGCTCGCCCGGGCCGATGACGCTGGTGTTGGGCTTGAGGAAGATCAGCGGCTCATCGGGCACGTCGCCGCCCAGCTCGGCCGCGTGGCGGAGGTAGTTGATGCCGACGCACACGACCTTGCTGCGCGGAATGACGGGAGCCAGCAGACGCACGTCGTCGAGGGGCACCTTCTGGCCGGTGAGCTCGAGACCCGCGTAGAGCGGGTCGCCCCGCAGCACCCCGATGGTGGGAACGCCATCTTCGTCGCCGATGACACCGAACTGGGGGTCGTCCTCCCCCGCGAACCTCGCAATACGCACGTTCGTCAGCCTATGCCGTGCCATATCGGCGGGTGCGCTGGGCGTACTCCTCGATCGCGGCCCAGAGGTTGCGCCGGTCGACGTCAGGCCAGGCGACGTCGGAGAAGACCAGCTCGGCGTACGCGGCCTGCCAGAGCAGGAAGTTGCTGGTGCGCAGCTCACCCGACGTGCGCCAGAACAGGTCGACATCGGGCATGTCGGGCTCGTCGAGGTAGCGCGCGAACGTGCGCTCGGTGACGCGTCCGGGATCGATCCGGCCATCGGCCGCGTCACGTGCGAGCGCTGCGGCGGCGTCGGCGATCTCGGCACGACCGCCATAGTTGACGCACATCGTGAGGGTGAGGACGGAGTTGTGCCGGGTCAGCTCCTCGGCGACCCGGAGCTCCTTGATGACGCTGCGCCACAGCCGCGGACGCCGGCCGGCCCAGCGCACCCGGACACCGAGCTCGTGCATCTGGTCGCGGCGGCGGCGGATGACGTCGCGGTTGAATCCCATGAGGAAGCGCACTTCGTCGGGTGAGCGCTTCCAGTTCTCGGTGGAGAAGGCGTAGGCCGACACCGCCCCGACGCCGAGCTCGATGGCGCCCTCCACGACGTCGAAGAGCGCGGCCTCGCCCTTCTCGTGCCCGGCTGTACGTGGCAGCCCGCGGGACTCGGCCCAGCGGCCGTTGCCGTCCATGACGATGGCGACGTGCTTCGGCACCAGGTCGGCCGGAACATCGGGCGGCGTCGCGCCCGAGGGGTGCGGCCGTGGCTTGCGGTGCTGCGACGGTTGGGCCATCAACGGTCGACGTGGCTGAGCGAGCGCAACCCGCGCTCGAGGTGCCACGAGAGGTAGGCGGCGACGATGCTGCTCGCCTCGCGGCGTGACCGGTCGTCGGCAGCGGCCGCGGCGGCCCAGTCGCCGCTGAGCAGCGACGCCAGCAGCGAGACCGTGAACGGGGACGGGGCGGCCGAGCCGGGCACCCGGCAGGTGTGGCAGAGCATGCCACCGGACGGTGCGTGGAAGTCGCGGTGCGGGCCTTCACGGCCGCAGCGGGCACAGGTGTCGAACGTCGGGGCGTAGCCGGCCACGGCCAGGGCCCGCAGCTGGTACGAGTCGAGGATCAGGCCCGGTGCCCGACCATCGTGCGAGGTCAGAGCACGGAGGGCGCCGACGAGCAGCTGGAGCTGCTGCACGGCCGGCTCTCCGTCGTCGTGGACGAGCCGCTCGGCGGTCTCGAGCATCGCGGTGCCGGCGGTGTACGCGGGATAGTCGCCGCCGAGGTCGCGGGCGAACGCCGAGATCGTCTCGACCTGCGTGATGATGTCGAGGCTGCGGCCCTCGGCCAGCTGGAGGTCGACGTGCATGAACGGCTCGAGCCGTCCGCCGAACCGCGAGGTGGTCTTGCGGATGCCCTTGGCAGCCGCACGGACGAGCCCTCGATCTCGCGTGAGGAGCGTGATGATGCGGTCGGCCTCACCCAGCTTGTGGGTGCGCAGCACGACGCCGGCATCACGGTAGAGGCTCACCACCCCATCGTGCCGCATCGCACCCACGTTCCGCCGTATCCTCGACCCATGACGCAGGCGGGATACTCCGACACCCCTCAGCTCCAGAAGCTCGGCATCGTGCCCGGCATCCGCCTGCGCGTCCTGGGCGCCGACCCGGGCTGGTCGTTCGCCGAGCCGCTCGAGGACGTCGAGAAGGTCGACCAAGGTCCGTGCGACGTGGCGCTCGTCTTCGTCCGCGACCCTCGTCGAGCTGGACGTGGTCCAACGCTGGGGCGAGCTCGTCTACCCGTCGGGTGCGTGCTGGGTGGCCTGGCCGCGCAAGGCAGCGGGCCACGTCAGCGAGGTCGACGAGAACGCCGTCCGCGAAGCCGCGCTCGCGGTCGGGATGGTGGACGTCAAGGTCGCCGCCCTCGACGACGACTGGTCGGCCCTCAAGATCGTCTGGCGCAAGGAGAACCGCACCGGACGCATCTCCAAGAAGGCGATCCAGGACGCGCTGCGCAACGACGCATCCTGACGGCCGCGGTCAGACGGCCGGGTTCTCGCCGTCGCTCGGTGGTGCGACCCCCGAGGTCGACGCCGCGATGGCACGTTCGACGCTCGCGCGCTTGGCCAGGAGCATGACCAGCGTCGCCGCGGTCAGGACAGCCAGCAGCCCATAGGCCGCATCGTCGCTGGAGGCGTCGGCGACGGCGGGGATGGCGATCGCTCCCGCGGTGTGTCCGAGGCCCCAGCCGAGGTTCACGATGCCGAACGCGAGGCCTTGGTCGACACCACTCGACTCCGCGCCGTCGGACAGCATGGCCATGGCCGGCGACCACAGCATCCCGATCCACGGAGCCGCGACGACGACCACGACGCCGAGCACCAGGGCTGAGTCGGGGAGCGAGATGACGATCGCCGCGACCACGCTGGCCACCAGACCGACGGCGCTCGGTCCCAGACGCCCCCGGCGGTCCGAGATCGGCCCGCCACAGGCGCCACGATCGCCTCGAGCCCTGCCGCCAGGAGGAACACGGCGGCGATGGCGCCCGATCCGGCTCCCAGGTCGTCCAGCTTGAGCGGGACCAGCACCTCGATCGCACCGAAGAGCAGGCCGGGGACGAGGATCAGGACCATCCCGAACCGCACGGCGCTCGAGCGTGCCGCGCGGCCGAGCCCGCCGACGCGCAACGGCACCTTGAGCGGCGCCTCGACCCGGAGCGTGAGCGCGATCATGCCCAGCCCGACGAGCGAGACCGCGAGGAACATCGGCCCGCGGCCGACCACGTCCGCCGCAGCCCCGAGCGCAGGCCCGGCCAGGACACCGGCGATCGCCGCTGCCATCGCCGTCCCGATCATCTCGCCACGACGCTCGCGCGGTGCCATCCGCACGACCCAGGCCAGCGCGCCGGCCCATGAGAACGCGCCCCCGACACCCTGGAGGAATCGGCTCGTGACGAGAACCTCGAAGCCCTGGCCGAGCGCGAACCCGATGCCGGTCAGGCTCATCACCGACAAGCCGATCAGCACCGTCTGCCGCGGGCCCAGCCGAGCCGCCAGCATCCCGCCCGGGATAGCGGCGATGAGCGTGCCGGCCGCGTAGGAGCCGGAGAGAATCCCCGCCTGGGTCTTCGACAGACCGAAGTCGTCGGACAGGCCGGGGAGCAACGGGACGATCGCCGCGAAGAACATCGTGTCGACGAAGACGATCGCGGACGCCAGGATCAGGAGCCGTCGCATGCCATCACCTTCCCGTCACCCATCGCGCAACTGGACACATCTCAGTCGAGACAGAACTCGTTGCCCTCGGGGTCGTGCATCGTGATGAAGCCGAGCTCCATCGGCGGATCGGGTTCGACGCGGTAGGCGCGGCTCGCGCCAAGTGCTTCGAGCCTGGCGCACTCGGCCTCCAGCGTCTCCATGCGCTCATCGCCGGTGAGGCCCGGCGCGGCCCGCACGTCGAGATGCACCCGGTTCTTGACCGTCTTGCCTTCCGGCACCTGCTGGAAGAACACCCGCGGCCCGTCGCCGTCGATCGGCAGGATCGCCGACTTGGAGTTCCACTGGTCCTTCGGCACGCCGAAGGCCGCGAGCGCTGCCTCCCACGAGTCGAACCCGTCGGGCGGCGCTTGCACCTGGTAGCCGAGGACCTCGGCCCAGAACTCGGCCAGCGCGGCGGGATCGGCGCAGTCGAACGTGACTTGGATTTCTCTGCTCATGGTCTGAATCTGCCAGTCTGCTCGGACAATCCCGGCTCAGCCGAACTCGACGCCCTGCGCGAGAGGCAGCTCGGTGGAGTAGTTGACCGTGTTGGTGGCGCGACGCATGTAGGAGCGCCAGGCGTCCGATCCGGACTCGCGACCGCCGCCGGTGTCCTTCTCGCCACCGAACGCTCCGCCGATCTCCGCACCGGACGGGCCGATGTTGACGTTGGCGATGCCGCAGTCGGATCCCGTGGCCGACACGAACGTCTCGGCCTCGCGCACGTCGAGCGTGAAGATCGACGACGACAGGCCCTGCGCGACGTCGTTGTGCAGGGTGATCGCCTCGTCGAGGTCCTGGTAGGGCAGCACGTAGAGGATCGGTGCGAACGTCTCGGCCTTCACGATCTCGGTCTGCTTGGGCATGTCGACGATCGCCGGATGCACGTAGTAGCCGCCACCGGTAGCCTCGCTCGCCTCGACCGCCTGGGAGCCGCCGGTGACGAGCGTTCCCCCGTCTCCCTGCGCCTGGGTGATGGCCTCACCGAACGCCCGGAACGCGTTCTCGTCGATCAGCGGGCCGACCAAGGTGGTGGTCTCCAGCGGCGAGCCGATCGGCAAGGTCTCGTAGGCCGCACGGAGACGTGCGACGAGGTCCTCGCGAATCGACTCGTGCGCAATGACACGCCGCAGCGACGTGCAGCGCTGACCGGCCGTGCCGACCGCGGAGAACACGATGCCCCGCACGGCGAGGTCGAGGTCGGCGCTCGGCGCCACGATGGCGGCGTTGTTGCCGCCCAGCTCCAGCAGTGAGCGGCCGAGTCGGGCCGCCACGCGAGGGGCGACCTCCTTGCCCATCCGGGTGGAACCGGTGGCAGAGACGAGCGCGACCCGCGGGTCGTCGACCAGTGCCTCGCCCACGGCGCGCTCGCCGAGAATCACGCTGGAGAGGTGCTCCGGCGCCCCGACGCGTCGAGCCGCCTCCGAGACCAAGGCCTGGCAGGCCAGTGCCGTGAGCATCGTCTTCTCCGACGGCTTCCAGACGACGCTGTCGCCGCACACGAAGGCGAGTGCGCTGTTCCACGACCACACCGCGACGGGGAAGTTGAACGCCGAGATGACGCCCACGACACCCAGCGGGTGCCACTGTTCCATCATCCGGTGGCCGGGACGCTCGGTGGCGATGGTGAGGCCGTGCAGCTGGCGCGAGAGACCGACCGCGAGGTCGCAGATGTCGATCATCTCCTGCACCTCGCCGAGACCCTCGGAGACGATCTTCCCGGCCTCGATGGAGACCAGCGCACCGAGATCGTCCTTGTGCTGACGCAGCAGCTCACCGAGCTCGCGCACGAGGGCCCCACGCACGGGTGCCGGCACGCTGCGCCACTGCTCGAACGCGGACTGAGAGCGGCCGACGACGTCGGCGACCTCGCCGGCCGTGTGGGCGCGGAGCCTGCCGATCTCGTGACCGTCGATCGGCGAGACACAGGCCAGGTCCCCGTCAGACGCGAAGGGGTCGCCGGCGCCGAGGCGCTCGAGGATGTCGCGGGTGCGAGCGGTGATGTCGGTCATGTCAGGCCCTTTCTGACTGGGTGATCGTGGTGTGGTCGAAGAGTCGACCGGCGCGGGTGTCGAGGAGGTCGGCCAGGAGGATGTCCTCCTGCTTGATGAAGCCGGAGGCGGGCAACCGGCCGTCGGCGACGAGCTCGACGACTGCGACCGCCGAGGCCGCCGTCGTCCAGGAGATGGCGCGCCAGAGACGGCCGCCGATCTCGACCGGCAGGTAGCCGCGCACGTAGTTCTCGCGGAACGGCGCGGCTGCCTTGACGCCCTCGACGGCGGCGTGCAGGTAGACGATGTCGTCGTTCACCGGTGGCTTGGCATCGACCAGCAGGCCACCGATGAGATCGCGCTGGTCGCGCAGGTTGAGCTCGTCGAACAGGAAATGCATCTGGCGGAAGTGACCGGGATAGCGCAGCGTCTTGTAGTCGAGCCGGTTGACGCGGCCCTCGTACGTCTCGCACATCGTGCCGAGTCCGCCCGACGTCAGGGCCGCCTCGAGCTCGATGCCGCCGATGAACACACGCTCCTTCTCGGTCATGGCCGGCACCATCTGCCGGTGACCGGAGCGCAGCACCTCGCAGTCGTTGAGGTACTCGTTGACGACACCTTCGGCCGACCAGTTGAACGCGTAGCCGAGCAGTCCGGTGGGGTTCTGCGGAAGAGCTCCGACCTTGAGCTCGATGGAGCGGATCTCGTCGAATCCCTCGGCCAGGGAAGCGCCGACGATGCCGATGAGTCCGGGCGCGAGGCCGCACTGCGGCGCGAACGCGGTCGGTACCCGACCGGCCGGGGGCCCGGCCGCCGCCAGCTCGATGACGCGGTTGGTGGTGGGCACGTCCTCGGTGAGATCGAAGTAGTGCACGCCGGCGTCGTGAGCGGCCTCGGCCACCTTGATGTTGAGGTGGTACGGCAGGCAGGAGACCACCGCGTCGACACCGCGCAGCGACTCGCGGAGGCCCGAGTCATCAGTGACGTCGAGGGGCCGGACCTCCAGCTCCAGTCCGTCGGACGTGTGCACCGGACGCGGAGCGGCATCGAGGCCGACGACCTTGAAACCCGCGTCGGCCAGCAGCAGGGCGACGAGCTCGCCGACCTTGCCGAGTCCGAACACCGCGACCTGGTTGATGATGCGCGCCACGAAACCTCCTCGCCCGCTGTGCGATCGACGGGTGGGGATCGCACCGCGGGAAATCACTCCATGCCGAAGGGTATGACGGCATCGTGTCGATGCTATCTCGTCCGACCGTCTGGTCGGTGCACCAGTCAGGCGATGGGGATCGTCGTGGCCCCGGCGCGATTCGCGGCCGAGACCACAGCGCGCAGCGAGGCCATCACGATGTTCGCGTGGATGCCGACGCCCCACACGGTCTCGCCGGCGATGTCGCACTCGACGTACGCGGCCGCAACAGCGTCATTTCCGGCCGAGAGCGCATGCTCGCTGTAGTCGAGCACGCGGATGTCGGCACCCGCCTGGCGAATGCCGTCGACGAATGCGTCGACCGGGCCGTTGCCCTCACCCTTGAACGACGCCTCCTGGCCCCTCACGATCATGTCGACGACCTGCTGATCGTGACCGTCGGTCGAGGTGGACGAGCTGAACGTCACGAGCGAGTACGGATCCTCTCGTTCGAGGTATTCGCGCTGGAAGGCCCTCCAGATGACGGCCGGCTCGACCTCGCTGGACTCGCCCTCCGTCATGACCTGCACGATGCGGCTGAACTCGATCTGCAGTCGACGTGGCAGGTCGAGCTGGTGCTCGGCCTTCAAGATGTACGCCACGCCGCCCTTGCCCGACTGGCTGTTGACCCGGATGACGGCCTCGTACGTCCGGCCGACGTCGTGCGGATCGATCGGCAGGTACGGCGCCTCCCAGTCCAGCTCCCGGACGTCGATGCCGCGCTCGTCCGCCTGCCGCTCGAGGTCCTCCAGGCCCTTCTTGATGGCGTCCTGGTGCGAACCCGAGAACGCCGTGTAGACGAGGTCGCCCGCGTACGGGTGGCGCGGGTGCACCGGCAGGTTCGTGCAGTACTCGACCGTGCGCCGGATCTCGTCGATGTCGGAGAAGTCGATCAGCGGATCGATGCCCTGGCTGAACAGGTTCAGGCCGAGCGTCACCAGGTCGACGTTGCCCGTGCGCTCGCCGTGGCCGAACAGGCAGCCCTCGACGCGATCGGCACCGGCCATCATCGCCAGCTCGGTGGCGGCGACGGCGGTGCCGCGGTCGTTGTGCGGGTGCAGCGACACGGCGGCGTGCTCGCGGTGGTTGATGTTCCGGCTGAACCACTCGATCTGGTCGGCGTAGGTGTTCGGGGTCGCCATCTCGACCGTGGCCGGCAGGTTGAGGATGATCTCGCGCCCCTCCTCCGGCTGCCAGACGTCCATGACGGCGTTGCAGACCTCGACGGAGTACTCGAGCTCGGTGCCGGTGAAGATCTCCGGGCTGTACTGGTAGCCGAACGCCGTGTCCGGCAGCAGCTCCTCGGCGTGCTTCATGACCATCTCGGTGCCGCGCGTGGCGATGGCCCGCACCTCGTCGCGCGATGCGTCGAAGACCACGCGGCGGAACAGCGGCGCCAGGGCGTTGTAGAGGTGCACGTTGGCCCGCGGGGCGCCGACCAGTGACTGGACGGTGCGCTCGATGAGGTCCTCGCGCGCCTGGGTGAGCACCGAGATCGTGACGTCGTCGGGGACGACGCCCTCCTCGATGAGCGAGCGAACGAACGCGAAGTCGGTCTCGCTGGCCGACGGGAAGCCGACCTCGATCTCCTTGTAGCCCATGCGCACGAGCAGGTCGAACATGCGGCGCTTGCGCGCCGGCGTCATGGGGTCGATGAGGGCCTGGTTGCCGTCGCGCAGGTCGGTGGAGAGCCAGCGCGGGGGCTTGGTGATGACGGCGGACGGCCAGGTGCGGTCGGGCAGGTCGATCGGGGTGAAGGCGCGATAGCGCTCGAACGGCATGCCGGACGGCTGCTGCGGTGATACGCGGTTGTTCGCTCTGCTGGTCATGTGGGGGATCCTCATGGGTGCGGTTCGTCTGTGCTGGTCGATTTGGGGCTGGAAGCGACCGGTCGTGACGAACTCCGCGTCGAGGGGCCCGGTCTAGAGGGCCTCGACGCGGCAGCGAAGGAGCAGGTTCGCGATCCGCATGATGCAAGCATCGTAGCAAGATGCTGACTCAGCGGGAACAGGAACGTGTCGGTGGCTCCGGGCAGGGACGACAGTTCGTAGGATGACGCCGTGACCGAGATCGCGCTCCCAGCTGGCCACCACTATGCGGTGACCTGGGACATCCCCGACCAATACGCCGGCATGACCAATTCCCTGCTGCACCGGTCACGCGCCTTCGTCAGGGTTGCCGGCACCGAGGTCACCATCGTCACGTACGCGCACCGCGACGACTTCGACGTCGTGCGCCAACGCCTGCGCGACCGTGGCGCGATGATCGACGGCATGCACATCGCCAACGTCTGGGAAGACCTCCGGAGCTGGGACGACGACCGCCTTCGCGAGATCGCAACGACGTTCACCAGAGGCGCCGACTCGGCGTTCCGCCCCCTCGGCGAGCGCGGCGACCACTCCAGCGCGTTGAAGCACGTCCTCCGCGACGACAACGACGAGATCGTGCAGATCGACTACTTCCGTGCCGACGGGACGCTGCTCGCCTGCGACCATCGCCGGGTGCCCGGCGAGGACGACCAGCCGTTCATCCTGTGCGACTCGAAGGGAGAGCCGCTCGGCGGGTGGCGCGGCATCTGGGAGTTCTTCCGCGTGTGGCTCGACACGCTCCCCCGTGATCCGATCGCCTGGCTGATCGTCGACTCGAAGACGGCTGCCAACCATCTCGTCGACTACCATCGCGACGACGTGGTCAAGACCCACCTCGTCCACGGGTCACATCTCGAGCCCGGCAGCGATCGGCCCATGGGTGCCCTGCGACCGAGCCGCCAGTTCGTCCTGGAACAGCTCGACCAGTGGGACGGCGTCGTCTTCCTGACCCAGCAGCAGCTCGACGACTTCGACGCGCTCATGGGCCCCGGGGCCAACCGGTACGTCATCCCCCACGGACGCGACGTTCCCGAGCATCCGCCGAACCTCAAGCGCTCGAAGTTCCACGGTGTGATGCTCACCAGCCTCAACAAGCGCAAGCAGATCGCCCACGCCATCAAGGCCATGAACCGCGTCGGTCGCGTCGGGCTGCGACGGGTCACGCTCGACGTCTGGGGCGAGGGCCCGTTCGAGCAGAGGCTTCAGAAGCAGATCGACAAGAGCAAGTCGCCCGTCACGCTCCGTGGCTATTCCGACCATGCTGTCCAGGAGTTCGACGAAGCTTCGTTCTCACTGCTCACCAGCAACAACGAGGCATTCGGCCTGGTGCTCATCGAGAGCATGGGTCACGGCTGCATCCCGATCAGCTACGACATGCCCTACGGGCCGGGGGACATCATCACCCACGGCGTCGACGGGTTCCTGGTGCAGCCCGACGACATCACGGGCGTCGCCACCGAGATCCGTCGTCTCGCTCAAGCCACGAGCGACGAGCTCGCCACCCTGCGCGAGGCGGCCTACCGCCGTGCGCTCGAGTTCAACGACGAGCACGTCACCGAGCAGTGGGCCACGACGTTCGAGAAGGCGCTGGCGTCCAAGCGCCCTTCATGAGCCGGCCTCGGCGCGTCCGCGTTTGGCCGCCAACGCCTGGTGCATCGTCTTGATCCACTGCGCGGTGATGTGTGGGCCGTCGAAGTCCTGGGCTCGGGCGAATGCCGCCTGACGCATCGCACGCCGATCCGCCCGGCTCATGGTCATCACCCTGCGCACTGCTGCAGCGAGGGCCTTCCGGTCGTCGTAGGGCACCAGGAGGCCGTTGACGCCGTGGGTGACGATGTCGCCGCCCCGGTAGGCGGCATGACGCACGTACGGGAGGCTGGCAGGGTCGTAGCTGATCGGGATGCAGCCGTGGCCCATCGCCTCGACCACGGTCAAGGCGAAACCCTCACTTCTGCTGGTGACCATCGAGAAGGTCGCCGCGGCGAACTGGGCTCGAGCGTCGGCATCGTACCCGTTCAGCCGTGCGCTCGGTCGCAGCGGAATCCGATCGACGCGAAGCCCGATCGCCCTCCCGACGCGACGACCCAGGATGCGGCTGAGAAAGCGGGTGAACGCGCGACGCCGGCGCCGACGTCCCTTCTCGATCTGCCGCGCGGAGGGACGTCTCGCCTGTCGCGCGCCTGTGCCGTAGACGTCCAGGTACGGGCGGTGCAGCGGGTTGATGACGTCCTGGTTGGCGATCACGGCTCCGATCGCGTGGTTGATCCGATTGACGCCGTCGAGGCGACCGACCACGACTCCGCGGCGGCGCGGACGCCGCCCTCGGGGTGGACGACCAGGGACGATGCAGACGTTGCCGATCGAGATGCGGTTGCCGATCCCCTCGCCCATGAGCCGGTTGACGTCCTCGAGCTGGGTCGGGGTCAGGAAGATCACCGCGTCGAAGTCGTCCAGACGCTGCATCACGTAGCCCCGCGAGGTTGAGTCGACTTCTCCGTCGCATGCGAAAGCAGCCCGACGCCGCGCCGCTGACTTCCTCCCGTCGGCAGTACTCCCACTCTGGGGGCCGGTGCTCGACGCCGCCGCCGAGCGAGCGCGAACCCGTCCCGGTCGGCCCGAACCGTACTCGACGAGGTGTGGGACTCGACGGTGCCAGCGTGCACCACGTCGCCGTCGGTCGTGCACGAAGCATGTTCGCCGAGGTCTCTTGACGAGCACGATGCGCAACCGGCGACGTGTCGGCCATCACGCTGCAGTGGGCGAGCCCGGAGTGCACCAGGGCACGTCAGCTCGCCCAGGTGCCGACGGCGACCTCGTCGTGGTCGAAGAGGGTGTAGCCGCGGTCGTGAGCCCCCGACGACGCGGCGTGCGAGATCACCATCGCCCATCCGGGCGGTAGCGATTGACCGCGAGGATCGTGCTTCGTCATCGTCTCGGAGGCACGACGCATAGACACTGCTCAGCCCCCGGCCGATGACCGGCATGGCTCCAATGCCGGTCGCTCGACGGAACGGCCCGACAGCTCGGGATCCCAGTCGACGAGCGACCTGCGCCTGGGCACCAGCTGCTCCTGCGTCCCACGGTCGCCATGTCCTCGAACAGGTTCAGCAGCCTCACCCCATCGGCGAGGCCGACCGGCGAATCCGCGGATCGAGCCTCGACGGCGAACCTAACGTCGTAGTCGCGGTGATCGTCGTACGGTCGGCACCGACTGACCGTCACGGACGAAGGACGCTGGAAGGTCCGGACACGCGTGACGGACGATGGCGCGATGTCGCATGACGAGCTCCGGAACCGGTACCGGCCAGTGCCGGTCGATATGCCGTAGAGCTCTGCCCACGCGGTGACATGCTGCTGCGGTAGCCGATCGTGCCACGCCTTAGGGCAGGATCCGCTCGCGTCGATCTGGTGTGGTCACGTACGGCTGCTCTCTTCCGGCGCATGAAAACTACGGCAGGATCACCTTCGCGACGATCATGTTGTGGTCGGACGGGATGGTGCCGGCCAGTTTGCCACTCGAGTCCAGGTCGAGCACCGTTTCCCACAAGACGGTTCGCATCCGGGTCGTGAAGATGTAGTCGAGGTTGCTGCCGTTCTCGTTCGACGCGTAGTGCGGCACCGTGCGGACGAAGTTGTTGTGTGTGTTGTAGTTCGCCCGAATGCGCTTCTCCACGGTGGCCTTCGACGAGACCTTCGGCGACTTGTACGTGTGCCCGAGTGGGTCCACGAACCCGTGCGAGATCACTTCGTCGTACGGGGCGTTCGTCGGGGTCGCGTACCGCGAGGCGTTGAGGTCGCCCACCACGAACGCCGGCATGCCACTGGCCTTCCGCTTGTCGACCTCGTCCATCATCGCCGCGGTCTGGGACTTGCGGAGCGAGTAGTACTGCGAGCCGTACTCGATGTGGGTGGTCGCGAAGAAGAACTTCACACCTGAGGACTTCTGCTCGAGCACGGCCCACGCGACGTACCGCTCGTTGCAGCCCGAGCACTGCGGCAGCTTCTTGGAGCCCTGGGACACGAGCTTCAGCGTGGCGGTGTTGAAGAAGACCTTGGTGCCCTTCGAGGCCCCGCGGTCCTGGTACTTGCAGCTGGACGGCGTCGTCGAGTTCGCGCAGTTGTTGCGGTGCGGATTCGTGACCTCGTAGGGCGTGCCGCCCGACCTGAGCCGGTTCCGCAGGTCCTCGAACTGCGCGAGGCTCACCTTCTTGCCGCCTGACGTCAGCCATCCCTGCGACGCCTCCTGGATGCCGATGACGTCGGGCTTCTGCTTCAGGATGCTCGCCACCACGACGCTGCGACGCTCGGACCATGGGCGTTCGAGGTTCTGGCCGGAGTAGCAGTTCGCGCAGCGAACATTGTACGAGGCGACGGTGAGCGGTCCCCCGTCTCCCGTCGGCGGTGGTTCCTCATCGTCGTCACCGGACGGATTGACCGTCACGACCGGTGAGTAGCTGCTGAGGTTGACGCCGTCGTCGCTGATGACGCGCACCTTGACGTAGTAGGTCTTGCCGGCCGCCAGGCCCGTCACGGTGCCTTCGGACTCCGGGAAGCGGATCGCCGTCTCGTTCGTCATGGCCGGGTTGTCGGCGACCAGGACCCGGTAGCGCGGCGCGCCCGCGACGTCGGACCAGTCGAGCGTCGCCGAGGTCGCATCGCGCTTGGTCGTCTTCAGGCCGCTGGGGACGCTGAACGACGTCCAGGCCCGCACGGCCCCCGAGTACGCGCTCCGGTTGTCGCCGGCCGCCGTGATGACCCGGACCTTGACGTAGTAGCCCCGGCCCGGCTGGAGACCCGTCACGGTCTCGGCCGTGTCGGTGGAACGCTGGTACGTCGCGTTCGACATCGAGGAGCTCGTGCTGATCTGGAGTCGGTACCGCTCGGCCTTGGCCACCGGTTTCCACGTCAGCGAGACGCTCGTGGACGACGCGGTCGTCTGGATCAGCTCCGTCGGCGAGGCGGACGGCCACTCCGCAGAAGCGGCAGGGGTCGCCAGACCGGCGAGCAGGACCGCTGCGGCGGATGCCGATGCGACGGTGCGCGGGATCGAGCGCATGGAGCCCCCCGGGGAAGATGTGACAGATGTGACAAGAGTGGCTGAAGGGACTCTAGCCCGATTTCCCGCGGAGTGGCAGGGTTCCGGCGAATTTCGTCGCTCAGACGGGAACGAGCTCCTCGGGGGCCGACCGGCGTGACGCGGCCGGACGTGGGCCGAGCGAGCGAGGCAGCAACCGTGCCCGCCATCGATCCGCTCCCGGACGGCCGGCCCGGAGCGCATCGGTCAGGGCCACGGTGTCGCGGACGCCCTCGGCGTCGGCCCCGGAGGCGGAAGGTCGCGCGAAACGTGCCAGCTCGACCCGGTGCAGCAGCCGGTCCAGCGCGTCAGCGTCGATCCCGGGGCGACCGGCCAGCCGTGCGGCGAAGCCCCGCGGCGTGTCGGTGTCCGGCACGTCGAGTCCGAGGTCGAGCGCGACGTCCTCCAGCTCGCGCCAGAGCGACACGGGCGAGCCGGACCCCAGCCGACGCCGGCGTCGCAGCTCTCGAGCCGCACCCGGAGTGGCGAGGATCAGCAGGACGATCGCGCCGGTCACGGCGAAGGTGCGCGGCGCCGTGCCGGTCGAGCCGCTCGCTTCCTCATCGGCGCCGGTGTCCTCGCTCCGGTCGCGTGGGTTCGTCTCCTCGGTGGTCCCCTCAGCCGCCTCCTCCTCTGTCGTGGACGCGGGCTCCTCGAAACGGGTGGCCGAACCGATGGTCGTGGTCGGGTCGAAGCGCACCCAGCCGGCGCCTTCGAAGAACAGCTCGGTCCAGGCGTGCAGGTCGTCGGACGTGTTTGCGTAGACGGTGTCACCGTCCTCGACGCCGGTGATCCGGCCCGGCGCGTAGCCGACGGCGATGCGCGACGGGATGTCGATCGTGCGTGCCATCACCGCCATCGCGGAGGCGAAGTGGACGCAGTACCCGGCCTTGCGCTCCAGGAACTCCGCCACGACGCTCAAGCCGTTGCCGTCGTAGTCGTCCGCCACGGGCGCGGTCTCGGAGTAGCGGAAGTCACCGTTGCGGAGGAAGTCTTGCAGGGCCAGGGCCCTGTCGTAGTCCGTCTGGGCCGACGCCGTGACGTCGCGCGCCGTGTCGACGATCGACTGCGGCACGTCCGCCGGCAGCGTCACGAACGGGCTGAGGCTAGGACCGATCACCGTGCTCATCTGGCGCATCTGCTGGGCCGTGGGCGTGATGGTCAGGCTCGTGACGCTGTACGTCTGGCCGCGAGTGTCGTTCGAGTCCGACCGGACGGTCATGCCCATGCGTTCGTACCGCCAGGCTCCCTCCAGTCCCCTGGTGTCCTGGGCGACGTACGGCACCGGCAGCATCGGGCTCTGGAGCCCTTCGATCGCGATGCGCGTGGTGTCGATCTTCGTCTCGATGCCGTCGTCCAGGCCGAGGTTCCCTTCGAACCGGTCGCCCGGGAGCGAGGTCCCGGGACGCCAGGTCTTGCCGGTGAAGTCTCGCAGCGTCGCGACCTTCAGGTAGAGCGGATCGTCGGAGGTGGTCGTGTACGTCAGGGCGACGTTGGTCGAGTTGCGCCGCAGGTTCTGGCCGAGCTCGAGCATCGGGTTGATGCCACGCCCGAAGACGCTCGGCGGCGGCTCGCCCCAAGCCGCGGCCGCCGCACGGATGTCCGGCGCGACGTTCGGCAGCACCATCGCGTATCCCAGGGCGGCCACGGCCAGCACGATCGCGGGCACGTGCGCACTGAGCTGGCGCGGATGCCGCACGGTCCCTGATGTCGACCGGCTCCGTAGCAGCACGAGCCACGGCACGGCGGCGACGACGAACAGCCAGAACCCCGGGGTCCGTCCGGTCACCATCGCCGGCACGGCGAACACGCCGAGCAGGAGCAGACCGACCCAGGCCTCGGCCCGACGGAGCTCGAGGAACGCGTCGGCGACGACCACGAGCGCGCCGAACGCGGCGGCCAGCAGCAGCACGATGCCGCGCGCGGCCGCGACCGGCGCCTGCTCCTCGACGATCACTTCGTTGGCATCCCTGACCAGGTCGGCGAGCGCGGTCACCGACCCGGGCGTCGGAATGCCGGCCGTCAGCGTGTCCGGGACGAAGACCCAGGCCAGGGTGACGAGCAGGACGACCGCGGCGAAGGGTGCGACCATCTGCAGCCCGAGGCCGCGGAGCACCGCACACGTGAGGATGGCGACGAGCGTGACGAGGATCGTGGTGATCCACCAGTCGCTGCCCTCCACGACGACGCGGTATCCCGCCGTCAGCACCACGAGGCTGACGGCGACCAGTCCTCGGTCGAGCCACCGTGGCCGGCGCTCCGGGACGGTCGGCCCGCGGCCTGCCCGGTTGCGGCGAGGATCAGCCCAGAGCACGGGTCACCACCCGGTCGAAGGCGAGCCACCGCTCGGCCTGGTCGTCCTGGACGCGGTAGGTGACGATGCTCCATCGCGTGCCGTCGAGCCGCTCGAGCGCCTCGGGACGGGTCGCTTCGGCGACGAAGGCATGCACCGAGCTCGCCCGGCCGAGGACCCGGATCCAGTGATCGGCGCGGGCGAGGTCGAGATGGCCGGTGATGAGCACGACAGACCGTTCGGGAGGCTCCACGGCGTCGACGTCCTGGTCGCCGGGCTCGACGACGGCGAGGTCGAGCATGGCGTCGGACAGCGTGTCGTGGCCGTCGCCGATGCGGCGGTCGATCGCCCGGTCGCTCGAGCGGAGGCCGACGATGCATCCCTCGCCCACGAGGTGGGTCATCACCGACGCTGCCGCCACCACACTCCACTCCAGCATCGGGGAGTGCTCCCAGTCGCCGACGCGGTCACGGGCCGTACCCAGGGTGGACGGGTCGCAGTCGAGGTACACCGCGGCACGCGGGTTCACCTGACGCTCCTCCTGGCGCACCATCAGCTCGCCCCGGTGCGCGGTGGCCTTCCAGTTCAGCCGCTTCATGGCGTCGCCCGGCAGGTAGGACCGGGCGATCACGTCGTCCGCCCCGTTGCCGGCGTGCTGCGGCGCCGGTTGGCCGGAACCGTCGTCCGACAGCCCGAGCGATCCGAGCGGCGTGAGCTCGCGCCGCCGCGGGAGCACGATCACCGGGCTGGTGCCGGCGAGCTGGTGCTTGCGGCGCATCATGCCGAACGGATCGACGGCCTCGAGCTCGAGCGGCCCGACGAGATGGCGTCCGCGTCGTTGTGACCGCACGTCGTAGGTGAGCACGAGGCCGGTGCGTCCACGACGCGTGCGCGGCATCGTCGGCACGTGACCGGTGGCAGCGCCGGACAGGCCGACTGGCAGGCGGTCACGCCAGCGCGAAGCCGGGAGCGGAAGACGCGCGAGGTTCACGAACCGCAGCGTCGCGCGGGCCTCGACGTCGGGCTCGAGCACCGGCGGCGCGAACGTCCGGTCGACCCGCGCGCGCGGCGCGGCAGCGAGGACGTACAGGACCGCGAGCGCGACGAGACCCACCAGGAGGCCGGTGGCGTAGAGCAGGGCCGGCAAGGACAGGGCCGCGGCGATGACGAAGCAGTTGAGGGCGACGAGCAGGCACCACCCGCCGCGACGGGTCAGCGCCAACGAGCGCACCGTGCTCACGACGGTCGGATCGCTCCGTCCGGCACTGGGGTCTCGCTGACGATGCGGTGCACGATGTCCTCGGCCCCGGCGGCACCGCGATGGGCGATGAGCCGGTGCGGCAGGACGTAGGACACCAGGGTGTCGACGTCGTCGGGCAGCACGTAGTCGCGTCCGTGGACGGCGGCGAGGGCCTTGCTGGCGCGGACGAGCTGGAGCGTGGCCCGGGGGCTGGCGCCGAGGCGCAGCTCCGGATCGATGCGGGTGGCCCGCACGATGTCGATGGCGTAGCTCTCGACCGCCGGCGACACGAAGACGGCTCGGGCGGCCGCGATCATGGCGTGCAGCTCCTCCATCGACGCCACCGCCTCGAGGTCGTCGAAGGGGTTGGAGTCGTCGCGTCCGCGCACCATCTCCAGCTCGGCGCCGGCGTCGGGGTAGCCCATCGAGATGCGCGCCATGAACCGGTCGCGCTGGGCCTCGGGAAGGGCGTATGTGCCCTCCATCTCGTACGGGTTCTGAGTGGCGACGACGGTGAACGGTGAGCCGAGACCGTACGTGGTGCCGTCGACGGTGACCTGGCGCTCCTCCATCGCCTCGAGCAGGGCCGACTGCGTCTTGGGCGATGCGCGGTTGATCTCGTCGCCGATGACGATGTTCGCGAACACCGCTCCGGGCTTGAACTCGAACTCACGCTCGCGGACGTTGAAGACGGAGACGCCGGTGATGTCGGACGGCAGGAGGTCGGGCGTGAACTGGATGCGACGCACCGAGCAGCTCACCGACCGCGCGAGGGCCTTGGCGAGAACCGTCTTGCCGACGCCCGGAACGTCCTCGATGAGCAGATGCCCCTCGGCCAGGAGGACGACCAGTGCCGTCTCGGCGACTTCTGCCTTGCCGTCGATGACGTGTCCGATGTTGCCGACGATCGCTGCTGCTGACCCCTCGAGATCCATGCCCGATGGTAAGCACATCGGTGGTCATCACGCCCCTACCTGTGTCAGCGCTTTGCCTTGGACCACTCGAGGAGGCGGTCGACCGGCCACGTCGTGACGATCCGTTCGAGCGGCAGGCCGAGCTGCTGGACGCGGGCCGCGCCGTGGTCGAGGAAGTCGAGCTGGCCCGGCGCATGGGCGTCGGAGTCGACGCTGAACAGGCAGCCGGCGTCGAGCGCGACGGCGATGAGCTTGTCGGGCGGGTCTCTGCGCTCGGGGCGGGAGTTGATCTCGACGGCGACGTCGTTCTCCGCACAGGCGGCGAACACCCGCTTCGCGTCGAACTGCGACTCGGGACGCTTGCCGCGGGAACCCTCGACGAGACGTCCGGTGCAGTGTCCGAGCACGTTCGTCGCGGGGTCGGCCACCGCCTTCAGCATCCTCCGGGTCATCCCGATGCGGTCCATCCGGAGCTTGGAGTGAACGCTCGCCACCACGACGTCGAGGCGACGCGAGCATCTCCGGCGTCTGGTCGAGCGACCCGTCCTCGTTGATGTCGACCTCGATGCCGGGCAGCAGCCGGAAGTCCTCGAGCGATTCGTCGACCTCGGCCACGACGTCGAGCTGCTCGGCGAGCCGCTCCGCGCTCAGCCCGTTGGCGACCGTGAGCCGCGGAGAATGGTCGGTGAGCACCATGTACTGGTGGCCCAGACGCTGAGCGGTGCGGGCCATGACGTCGATCGGCGAACCACCGTCGGACCAGGTGGAGTGGGTGTGCAGGTCGCCGAGCAGCTTCGCGCGGACCTCCTCACCGCCCGGCGCCAGCGGACCTTGGCCGCCGGCTCGCAGCTTGGCGAGGTAGTCCGGCACGTCGCCGTCGAGCGCCTGCTGGATGACCTCGGCACTCGTCTTGCCGACGTCGTCGATCGAGGTGAGGCGGCCACGGCGCGCCGCGAGGTCGTCGATGCCGGCGATCGCCGCAGCCGCTTTCCGGAACGCCTGAACCCGGTACGTCGACTCTCGTCCGCGCTCCAGCAGGAACGCGATCTCGTCCAGTGCCTCTACCGGTTCCATGGACCCATCGTGTCTCACATCCGTCGCGGGGTGAGGACGGTGGGTGCAGGGCTGGTGTACGTGTTGGCCGGGTCGCGCTCGTTCCTCGCGCTCAACGCGCGACTCGCTGGCGCTCGCCGCGCCCCGGCCGTCGGGCTTCGCCCGACCCATGGTCGCCTCGCTGGCAGCCGGGTTGGCGGCACCGGTGTCGGTCGCGGGCTCGGATGAATCCGTTGAGTGGTCCGTCGAAGCGGCGACGACGCGGGTCGCGACCGATCAGGGTGTGGTCGAGCGGGTCGGTGATGAGTCGGCGGTAGAAGGTGCGGTGGGCGCGGGAGATGAGGTCGTCGACCAGGCCGGGGGTGATGGGTCCGTAGCCGTCGAGATCGGCCGGGGTGTCGTCGGCGCCGAGCAAGGTGTCGGCACCGACGGAGATGCCGATCTCGACGTCGATGCCGTCGGCATGAGCCACTCCGGTGAGTCGTTCGACCAGGGTGGCGCACATGATCTGGCCAATCGAGCGTTCGTCACCGGTGGCCCGCAGGCCCTTGGCCCAGGTGGTGAGCGCCTGGTGGGCGGCGATGATCTGTTCGGCCGGTCCGCGGACCTGCAGGACGGCGGCTCCGTCGGCGTCGGGGTGGAGGCTGACTCGTTGGTCGGCGCGGTTCCGTTCGGCCCGTTCATGGGCAGCGTCGGCGTCGAAAGCGATCACGTGGTGGCGGGTCAACCGACGGCACCGAAGTCCAGATCGTGGTCCGCAGAGAAGTCGTGCGCGTCGATCACCGAGGCAGACCCTCGACTTCGATTTCCTCGAACATACATACGATTATACGCAAAGGAACTGCAGGTCAAGCAAGGTTTCATGCACAGGAGATCGGACCGATTAGGGTGGATGCGTGGTGAGACGCAAGGTGGTGGTGAGCGGTCGGGTGCAGGGCGTGTTCTTCCGGGCCAGCTGCCGTGACGAAGCGACGTCGGCCGGTGTCGCGGGGTGGGTGTCCAACGAGCCGGACGGCACCGTGCAAGCCGTGTTCGAGGGTGAAGCGGACGCGGTAGACCAGTTGATCGCCTGGTGCCGCCAGGGCCCGCCACACGCCGACGTCGACGACGTCACGGTGACTGAGGAGGAACCCGAAGCACTGCGGGGGTTCCAGACCCGGTAGTCAGAACCCGAGCTTGCGCAGCTGCTTGGGGTCGCGCTGCCAGTCCTTGGCCACCTTCACGTGCAGGTCGAGGAAGACCGGGCTGCCGAGGATGAGCTCGATCTGGGTGCGTGACGTCGTGCCGATGTCGCGCAGGCGCTCACCCTTGTGCCCGATGATGATGCCCTTCTGGCTGTCGCGCTCGACAAAGACAGCAGGCCCGGACGATCGACGATGCGGCCGTTCCGCGGAGGGTCTGCGCGGGTCGGACTCCATCTCCTCGACCACGACGGCGAGCGAGTGCGGCATCTCGTCGTGCATGCCCTCCAACGCAGCCTCACGGATGACCTCGGCGACCAAGGTCTCCTCCGGCTCGTCCGTCAGCTGCCCCTCGGGGTACAGCGGTGGGCCCTCGGGAAGGGTGGCGACCAGCAGGTCGGCGAGCAGCTGGACCTGGTCGCCGGCGACCGCGGACACGGGCACGACGTCGCGCCACGTGAGCCCGGCCTCGTCGCCGGCACGTTGGATCGCCATCAGGTGCTCGGCCAGGCGGTTGGGCGAGACGAGATCGGTCTTGGTGGCGATGGCCAGCACGGGCTTGCGGCGGAGCCGGGCGATCTCGCGCACGAGATAGCGGTCGCCGGGCCCGATGCGCTCGTCCGCCGGCAGACACAGGCCGACGGTGTCGACCTCGGACCACGTCGCTCGGACCAGGTCGTTGAGCCGCTCCCCCAGCGTCGTGCGCGGCTTGTGGAGGCCGGGGGTGTCGACGAGCACGAGCTGAGCATCGTCGCGGTGCACCAGCCCGCGGATGGCGTGCCGCGTCGTCTGCGGCTTGGACGACGTGATGGCGATCTTGCCGCCCACGATGGCGTTGGTGAGCGTGGACTTGCCGGTGTTCGGGCGGCCGACGAAGCAGGCGAAGCCCGAGCGGAATCCGGTCGAGCCGGACGTCGTCACGAGGCCACCGAGCGGCAGCTCGTCATGAAGCTCGCACCGACACGATCGTCCCCTCGTGGTCGACCACGTAGACCGGCACATCGCTGCCGGCCAGCTCGCGGACGGTGCTGAGGTCGACGATGGCGCCGTCGCGGGTCGTCACCACGGCGCCGGCCTCCAGGCCGGTGGCACCTGAGGAGATCGCCATGGCGACGGCGAGGTCGAGTGCGGCGAGATCGAGCGAAGGGAGCTTGACCGTCGTGGCGACGTAGGTGCGCCCGTCGAGGTCGCGGACGGCTGCGCCGCGGGCCGACTGCGTCCGGGCGCGCGAGGTGCGGGCCAGAGTGATGAGCTTCTCGTCCTCAGGGCTCAGGGTCATGCCCGGTTCCGTTCGTGGCGACTCCATGCGCCGAGGCTACCGACTGCGCCTGATCGGCGACCCGGCTGACGTGCACGCGCCCGATGCGATTGCGGCGTCCGGACGGTGCCTCCGCGAGCAGCTCGAGCCCGGCGACCTCGACCGAGCTGCCGGGGATCGGCACCTTGCCGAGGTGCTTGGCGAGCAGGCCCCCGACCGAGTCGACGTCGTCATCGTCGATGCGGACCTCGAACAGGTCGGCCAGGTCGTCGACGTCGAAACGGGGACTCAGCCGGTAGGAGCCGTCGGCCAGGGCCTCGAGCTCGTCAGGCTCGGAGTCGTACTCGTCGGTGATCTCGCCGACGATCTCCTCGAGGATGTCCTCGATCGTGACCATGCCGGCCGTGCCGCCGTACTCGTCGACCACGATGGCCACGTGGGTGCGCTGGGCCTGCATCTCCTTGAGCAGGTCGTCCGCCACCTTGGTGTCGGGAACGAACAGGCAGGTCCGCATGATCGAGTCGACCCGTTCGGTCGACTCCGCCGCGCGATTGTCGAAGACCCGCTTGGTGATGTCCTTCAGGTACGCCATGCCCAGCACGTCGTCGAGGTCGTTGTCCTCGATGACCGGGATCCGCGAGTAGCCGCTGCGCAGGCACAGCGACATGGCCTGCCGCAGCGTCTTGGTGCCCTCGATGTAGACGAGGTCGGTGCGCGGCACCATGACCTCACGCACGACGGTGTCGTTCAGGTCGAACACCGACTGGATCATCTTCGACTCGTCGGTCTCGATGAGGGAGCTCGCGGCCGCGAGGTCGACCAGCTCGCGGACCTCGACCTCGGACGCGAACGGCCCCTCGCGGAACCCCTTGCCCGGGGTGAGCGCGTTGCCGAGCACGATCAGCAGCCGCGGGATCGGCCCCAGCAGACGCGTGGCGCCGATGACCGGCAGGGCCGACGCGAGCGCGATCCGCTCGGCGTTCTGACGGCCCAGGGTGCGCGGGCCCACACCGATCAGGACGTAGCTGACGACGACCATGATCAGCACGGCGACGAGGATGCGGGTCCAGAGCCCGTCGACCTGGTTGGCCACCACGAGGGCGACGAGCACCACGCTCGCCGTCTCGCAGAAGACCCGCAGCAGCAGCACGGAGTTCAGGTACGGCGCCGGGTCGTCGAGGATGTGCCCGAGGCGCTCCGCTCCCCCGCGATTCTCCTCGGTGAGCTCCTGCGCCCTGGCCCGTGAGAAGGACGACACCGCGGCATCGACGCTGGCCAGCACCCCGGCCGCCACCGCGAGCAGGATCGACGAGACGACGAGCGTGACGATCACGACGTGCTCGCCGGCTCAGGCTCTGGATCGCCGCCACGCTGCCACTCCAGCAAGAGCCGCCCCTGCACGCCGAACATCTCCTGGTGCTCGTCGGGCGAGGCGTGGTCGTACCCGAGCAGGTGCAGGATGCCGTGCACGGTGAGCAGCTGGATCTCATCCGACGTGCTGTGTCCCGCGGCCGGCGCCTGCTGCGCCGCGACCTGCGGGCAGATCGCGATGTCGCCGAGGTAGCCGGACTCCTCCTCCTGTTCATCGTCCCGGCCGGGCGTGAGCTCGTCCATCGGGAACGAGAGCACGTCGGTGGGGCCGGACTTGTCCATCCACTGCTGGTTCAGGACGGCCATCGTGTCGGCGTCGACGAGCCGGACGGTGAGCTCGGTGGCGGGATGCAGCCGCATGCGGCGCATGACGAACCGGCAGAGCTGCGTGAGGGCCACGACGTCGGTGTCGGCCCCGGACTCATCGAGAACGTCGACGTTCATGGCCAGTCTCGGAGTGTGCAGGCGCACTCGCCTCGGCCTCGAACGTGTCGTAGGCCGCCACGATGCGTCCCACGAGCTTGTGACGCACGACGTCGTGGGACGTCAGCGTGGTGAAGTGGATGTCGTGCACGCCGTCGAGGATGTCGCGCACCACGCGCAGGCCGCTCTTGGCGCCGGTCGGGAGGTCGACCTGGGTGACATCGCCCGTGACGACCATCTTCGAGCCGAAGCCCAGGCGCGTGAGGAACATCTTCATCTGCTCCTGCGTGGTGTTCTGCGCCTCGTCGAGAATGATGAACGAGTCGTTGAGCGTGCGCCCTCGCATGAAGGCCAGTGGCGCGACCTCGATGGTGCCGTTCGTGAGCAGCTTGGGGATCGACTCCGGGTCGATCATGTCGTGCAGCGCGTCGTAGAGCGGGCGCAGGTAGGGATCGATCTTCTCGCTCAGCGTCCCCGGCAGATAGCCCAGCCGCTCCCCTGCCTCGACCGCCGGCCGGGTGAGGATGATGCGGCTGACCTCCTTGGCCTGCAGTGCCTGCACGGCCTTGGCCATCGCGAGGTACGTCTTGCCGGTGCCTGCCGGGCCGATGCTGAACACCACGGTGTGCTTGTCGATGGAGTCGACGTAACGCTTCTGGTTGAGCGTCTTCGGGCGGATGGTGCGCCCACGGTTCGACAGGATGTTGAGGCTGAGCACGTCGGCCGGGCGCTCCTGCGTCTCGGTGCGGAGCATCGTGATGCTGCGCTCGATCAGCTCACGGCTGAGGGCCTGACCGGTGCGGACGATGGCCACGAGCTCGTCGAGGAGGCGCTCGATGAGGGCCGCCTCGCCCGGTTGGCCGGTGACCGTGATGACGTTTCCGCGCGCGTGGATGCTCGCCTCGAACGAGGACTCGATCAGGCGGAGGAACTCATCGGCCGACCCGAAGAGGGCCACGGCGTCGATGCTCGCAGGCACGGTGAAGGTGTGCGGCACGGGTTCGTCGGTCATATGTCCGTGATTCTATCGGTCACCCGGGTGGCCAGCCCAGCTCGCGACCGGCCAGCACGTGCGCGTGGCAGTGAAAGACGGTCTGCTGCGCGTCAGCCCCGGTGTTGAACACCAGCCGGTAGGAGCCGCCCGCGTCCTCGGCGACGCGACGCGCCAGCGCCAGGAGGTCGATGGTGGCCTCGGGCTCGGCCTCCGCGAGGCTGCCGATGTCGGGCTGATGGATCCGTGGGATGACGAGGACGTGCGTGGGCGCCTGCGGGTTGACGTCGCGGAACGCGACCGCGTGATCGGACTCGGCCACGGTGTCGCTGGGCACGTCACCGGCCACGATGGAGCAGAAGAGGCAGTCGTCGGTCATGGATCATTCCTACCTGAAGGCGTCCTTGATGCGACCGAACACGCTCTTGTGCGACGCGCCGAGGCGGGCCTCCGGGCGTTCCTCGTGGCGCAGCACCGCGAGCTGCTGGAGCAGGTCGCGCTGGTCGTCGTCGAGCTGGTCGGGTGTCTCCACCAGGATTTGGACGACGAGGTCGCCGCGACCGGGTCCGCGCAGGCGCGGCACGCCCTGGCCGCGCACCGTGACGACGTCGCCCGACTGCGTGCCGGGCGTGATGTCGACGCCCACCGTGTCGCCGTGGCCGTCCTCCTTGACCTCGCGGTCCTGCAGGTCGGACTCCAGCGTCGGGATGTCGATGTGCGTGCCGAGAGCCGCGGCCGTCATCGGCACCGTGACCTGGCACCGCAGCTGGTCGCCCTTGCGCGAGTAGATCTGATGGCGGCCCACCTCGATCTCGACGTAGAGGTCGCCGGCAGGTCCGCCACCCGGGCCGACCTCGCCCTCGCCGGAGAGCTGGATGCGCGTGCCCTGGTCGACGCCTGCCGGGATGGTGACGGTGAGCGAGCGGCGGGTGCGGACGCGGCCGTCTCCCCCGCACTCGTGGCACGGATCGGGGATCACGGTGCCGAAGCCGTGGCAGGTGGGGCAGGGTCGCGAGGTGCGAATGTCACCGAGCAGCGAGCGCTGCACGTGCTGCACGTCGCCGTGGCCGTGGCAGGTGCTGCAGGTGACCGGCTCGGAGCCCTCGTTGGCGCCGGTCCCGTCGCAGGTCGTGCACACGACAGCCGTGTCGACCTTGAGGTCGTGGGTGACGCCGAACGCCGCCTCGGCGAGGTCGATCGTCAGGCGCAGCAGCGCGTCCTGCCCGCGCTGGGTGCGCGAACGCGGCCCGCGGGCGCTGCCCTGGCCGAAGAAGGCGTCCATGATGTCGTCGAAGCTGAAGCCCTGGCCGAAACCGTGCTGGCCGCTGCCGAGCGGGTTGCCGCCGCGGTCGTAGATCGACCGCTTCTGCGGGTCGGACAGCACCTCGTACGCGACGGTGACCTCCTTGAAGCGGTCGGCGGCGTCGGGAGCGTCGTTGACGTCGGGGTGCAGCTGACGCGCGAGACGGCGGTACGCCCGTTTGAGCTCGTCGGCACCGGCGTCGCGTCCGACGCCGAGCAGCTCGTAATAGTCCTGTGCCATTGATCCTCTGGTTCGTCAGCCGTCGTTGAGCAGTCGGCCGACGTAGCGGGCGACGGCGCCGACGGCGGCCATGGTTCCGGGATAGTCCATGCGGGTGGGGCCGAGCGTGCCGAGCGTTGCCAGTGCCTGCCCGCCGCTACCGTACGGCGACGAGACCACGGCAGTGCCCACCAGGTTCTCGCTGCCCGTGTCGGCGCCGAAGCTGACGTGCGTGCCGGCGGTCGCCTCACCGAGCAGACGGAGCAGCACCACCTGCTCCTCCAGCGCCTCGAGCACCGGCAGGATGGCGGTGTCGAAGTCGGAGCCGAAGCGGGCGAGGTTGGCCGTGCCGCCGACCGCGATGCGCTCGTCGGAGTGCTCGTTGGAGAACACGTGCGTGAGCGTCGTGACGATCGACGTGACGATCGGACGGTCGGCCGGTGCGAAGGAGTCGAGCATCTCGGCGAGTCGCAGGGATGCCTCCGGCAGCCGTTCGCCGACGGTGGCACCGGTGAGGTGGCTGCGCAGCTGGAGGATGAGCTGCTCGGACGGCGTCTCGACCAGCTCGACGATGCGCTGCTCGACGCGGCCGCTGCTGGTGATGACGACGAGCAGCACCCGGGCGTTCTCGAGCGCCACGATCTCGATGTGGCGGACGGTCGAGCGGGTGAGCGAGGGGTACTGGACGATCGCGACCTGGTTGGTGAGCTGCGCCAGCACACGCACGCTGCGCTGCACGACGTCGTCGACGTCGACGGCGCCGGTGAGGAAGGTCTCGATGGCCCGGCGCTCGGGCGCCGAGAGCGCCTTGACCGTGGCCAGGCGGTCGACGAACATGCGGTAGCCCTTGTCGGTGGGCACGCGGCCGGCGCTGGTGTGCGGCTGGGCGATGTAGCCCTCGTCCTCGAGCACGGCCATGTCGTTGCGGATGGTGGCCGGCGAGACGCCGAGGTGGTGACGTTCGACCAGCGCCTTCGAGCCGACCGGTTCCTGGGTGGCGACGTAGTCCTCGACGATCGCGCGCAGCACGTCGAGCCGTCGGTCGTCCGACATGGGCACACTCACTCTCTTGGTCAGGGCGCGTCGCGTTGGCACTCGACTGGGGCAAGTGCCAGTCTAGCGAGATGGAGGGAATCGTTGCGGAGGGCGACGCAGTGGTGGTCAGCGGCGGCGAGCGCACCCTCACCTATCGTCCCCGGCTGGTCTCGATCTCCGACGGCACGACGATCGAGCACGAGTCGCGCGGCGGCTCGCTGAGCGCGGTCTGGGCCGGCGACCTGGGCGACCGCTACGTCGAGATCGTGCATCTCGGGGACGGTCCTGAGGGTGGCGAGCTCGTGCTGGTGGTGCCCGATGCCGACACCGTCGCGCTGGGCGACCTCGCCGGCAACGATCCGTCCGCCGCGACCCCTGCGTGGGCCAGTGCCGTCGACCTGGCCATCGGGCTGACCAAGCCCGGATCCCAGATCCTCACGTCGGACGGCGACATGACGCGGGACGAGCTGGAGGACTTCCATCAGCGACTGCTCGGGGTGCTGTATGCCTGATCGCTACGGCAACGACGTGCTGGCAGACGACTGGCGCAAACCGCCACGCGGACGTTCCGAGGACGCCGTCGCCGAGCGCGGTCTCGTGGTCGAGGAGGCCGTCACGGGCTTCTGCGGCGAGATCATGCGGGTCGAGCGCGACCTCGGGACGGTCGAGCTCGAGGATCGACGGCTCGTCCGCAAGGTGTTCCCGCTCGGTCCGGGATTCCTGCTCGAAGGCCGGCCCGTCGTCCTGGTGGCACCGACCGGGCAGGCGCCGCCGAGGCCCACCCGGACCGCGTCCGGCTCGCGCAAGGTCGACGACGCCCGCGCCCGCGTCGCGCTGCCGAGCCGCATCTTCGTCGAGGGACGCCACGACGCCGAGCTCGTCGAGAAGGTCTGGGGTGACGACCTGAGGGTCGAAGGCGTCGCCGTCGAGTACCTCGGCGGCATCGACGACCTGGTCGCGGTCGTCGAGGAGTTCGCATCCCGATGCCGAACGCCGGCTGGGCGTCCTCGTCGACCATCTCGTGCCGGGGTCGAAGGAGACCCGTCTCGCCGAGCAGGTGTCGGGTCGCGCGCACGTGCTCGTCGTCGGGCATCCGTACGTCGACGTGTGGCAGTCGGTCAAGCCCGACCGCCTCGGCCTCGACCGCTGGCCGGTGGTGCCGCGCGGCACGGACTGGAAGCACGGCGTGTGCGAGGCGCTCGGCTGGCCGCACGGCGACCAGGCCGACATCGCCCGCGCCTGGAAGCACATCCTCGGCCGGGTCGGGTCCTACGCCGACCTCGAACCGTCGTTCCTCGGCCGCGTCGAGGAGCTCATCGACTTCGTCACCGCGCCGATCATTGGGCCGATCAAGGAGTGAGGTCGCGCACCACGGCGTCGGCGAGCAGGCGACCCTCGCGGGTGAGCACCAGGTGGTCACCGGTCACCTCGACCAGGCCTCGGTCGGTCAGCCCCGGCACGGCGCCGCGACCGCCCTCGAGGATGCCGAGCGGCAGACCCTCGCGCAGCCTGGCCTCGAGCATCACTCGTTCCAGCACCGACGTGGACGGGTCGAGCACCTCGTGGTCGTGCATCGGCGACTCCCCCGCCGCCAGCCGCTGCGCGTAGGCGGCCGGGTGCTTGACGTTCCACCAGCGCACACCGCCCACGTGGGAGTGCGCTCCGGGGCCGATCCCCAGCCAGTCGGCGCTGTGCCAGTAGAGAAGGTTGTGCCGGCATCGCGCGGCGTCGTCTCGAGCCCAGTTCGACAGCTCGTACCACCCGAGTCCGGCCGACGTGAGCACATCGTCTGCCATCAGGTACTTGTCGGCCATCAGGTCGTCGTCCGGCGCCTCGATCTCCCCGCGCGTGACCCGTCGGGCCAGCGCGGTGCCTTCCTCGACGATCAGGGCGTAGGCGCTCACGTGGTCGGGCTCCAGCGCGAGCGCGTGGTCGAGGCTGGCGCTCCAGTCGTCGAGGGACTCCCCCGGCGTCCCGTAGATGAGGTCGACGCTGAGCTGGTCGAACCCGGCCTCTCGCGCCCAGCGGACCGCCTCGGGGACGCGGGCCGGGTCGTGCGTGCGGTCGAGCGTGGCCAGCACGTGCGGCACCGCCGACTGGACGCCGAACGAGATGCGGGTGAACCCGCCGTCACGCAGCTCGGCGAGTGACGCGGGCGTCACGCTGTCGGGGTTCGCCTCCGTGGTCACCTCGGCACCGGGGTCGAGCCCGAACGTCGAGCCCAGCGCCTCGAGCACGCGCACGAGATCGGCCGACGGGAGCTGGGTCGGCGTTCCGCCGCCGAAGAACACGGTCTCGACCGTCGGGAGGTCACCGTGCATGGCCAGCGTGCGGGCGGCCAGCTCGATCTCCGCGATGGCGGTGTCGGCGTACGACGCACGAGTGGCACCCTCACCCAGCTCGTCGGCGGTGTAGGTGTTGAAGTCGCAGTAGCCACAGCGCACCGAGCAGAACGGCACGTGCACGTACACGCCGAACGGACCGTCCACCGGAGGGATGGGCGGTCCGTCGGTCAGCATCTAGCCAGCGTAGAAGCCGTCGAGGATGTCGCGGTAGTTCTCCTCGACGACCTTGCGCTTGAGCTTGAGGCTCGGCGTCAGCTCGCCGGACTCGACCGTGAGGTCGTGGTCGAGGATCTCGAACTTCTTGATCGTCTCCCAGCGGTTGAGCTTGGCGTTGAGCTCGTCGACGTCGTGGCTGATGACGTCGTGCATCTCCGGTGAGGACACGACCTCCGAGTACGACTTGCCGGACATGCCGTGCGACTCGGCCCAGCCGGCGACGGCATCGGGGTCGAGCGTGATCAGGGCCGTGCAGAAGTTGCGGTCGTTGCCGTGCACGATCATCTGGCTGGCCAGCGAGCAGACGCCCTTGAAGGTGCCCTCGACGTAGGACGGTGCGACGTACTTGCCGCCCGACGTCTTGAAGAGGTCCTTCTTGCGGTCGGTGATGCGCAGGAAGCCCTCGTCGTCGATCTCGCCGATGTCACCGGTGGCGAGCCAGCCTCCGGGCAGCAGCGCTGACGCGCTCTCGGAGTCGAGGTTGTGGTAGCCCTGCATGATGTTCGGGCCCTTGAGCAGGACCTCGCCGTCCTCGGCGATCTTGACCTCGGTGCCCGGCATCGGCAGGCCCGACCGTGCCCAGCTTGTAGGCGTCGGGACGGTTGACGAACGCGCCGGCCGAGGTCTCGGTGAGGCCGTAGCCCTCGAGGATGAGGATGCCCGCACCGTGGAACCACTCGGCGATGTCCTTCGAGAGCGCCGCGGCGCCGGAGATGAAGAACTTGATCCGGCCCCCGAAGCGGTCGCGGACCTTGGAGAAGACCAGGCGGTCGGCCACGGCGTGCTTGGCCTTGAGGACGGGCGACACGGTCTTGCCGGCCTGGATGGTGCGCGAGTACTCCCGGCCGACGCTCTCGGCCCACCGGAAGATCTTGAGCTTGGCGCCGCCCTCCTCCTCGACCATGCCGACGATGCGGCCGTACGCCTTCTCGAAGATGCGCGGTGCTGCTCCCATGAACGTCGGCTTGACGATCGCCAGGTTCTCGACGATCTTCGGCACCCGGCCGTCGATGGCACACGCGAAGCCCTCGGCCAGCTGGGCCGTCAGGAGCACCTTGCCGAAGGAGTGGGCCATCGGCAGCCAGCGGAACTCCAGGTCGTCCTCGGTGAGGAAGCCGCCGGCCTGGAGCGTGGCGCCCTCGAACGTCCAGCCGTCGTGGCTGAGACGGACGCCCTTGGGACGCCCCGTGGTACCAGACGTGTAGATGAGCGTGGCGAGGTCGCCCGGCTCGATGGCGGCGACGCGCTGCTCGATGACCTTCGGGTCCTTCGCGAGAAGGTCGACACCCAGGGCCTCCAGGTCGTCGAAACCGATGACCCAGTCGCCGTCCGCTTCTCCGTCGAACGTGACGATCTTCATCACGTCAGGCAGCTCGGAGCGCTTCTCGACCAGCTTCTTGATCTGCTCGTCGTCCTCGGCGAACACGATGCGGCTGCCGGAGTCGGCCAGGATGAACGCGATGTCCTCGGCTGCCGTCGTGGGATACACCGTGGTGGTGGCGGCCGCGGCGGCGTTGATCGCGAGGTCGGCGAAGATCCACTCGTACCGGGTGCCCGAGGCGATGGCGACGCGCTGCTCCGGCTCGATGCCGAGCGCGACGAGTCCGGCCGCGAGACGCGTGACGTGCTCGCCGGTCTCGGCCCAGGTCAGCGAGTGCCAGACCTCGTCCTCGTCGGGGTAGCGGTACGCCTCACGGTTGGCCGACTTCTCGACCCGGTCGTAGAACATCCGAGCGACGCTGGGCGCGCGACTCTCGATCACTTCGAGCTGTTCCGGCGTGGCAACAACGGGGCTCATGGGCATCCTTCACACGACGTTCTGCGGGTATGTGGTTCCGGTCACCTTAACCCACGGCAGGTGGCGCTGAACGGGGGTTGCAGACGGCATCCAACCGGTCAGGCCTTGGACGTCTGGTTCGGTGAGTCGCCGGTGGAGAGCGCTGCGATGAAGGCCTCCTGGGGGACCTCGACGCGGCCCACCATCTTCATGCGCTTCTTGCCCTCCTTCTGCTTCTCGAGCAGCTTGCGCTTGCGGCTGATGTCGCCGCCGTAGCACTTGGCGAGGACGTCCTTGCGGAGCGCGCGGATGTTCTCGCGGGCGATGATGCGGGCCCCGATCGCTGCCTGGATGGGCACCTCGAACTGCTGGCGCGGGATGAGCTCCTTGAGCCGGCCGGCGAGGGCGACACCGTACGCGTAGGCGTTGTCGCGGTGGACGATCGCGCTGAAGGCGTCGACGATCTCGCCCTGCAGCAGGATGTCGACCTTGACGAGGTCGGACTCCTGCTCGCCGGTGGGCTCGTAGTCGAGCGACGCGTAGCCCTTGGTGCGGCTCTTGAGCGCGTCGAAGAAGTCGAACATGATCTCGCCCATCGGCAGCGTGTAGCGGATCTCGACCCGGTCCTCGGACAGGTAGTCCATGCCCTGCAGCTGGCCGCGGCGGGCCTGGCAGAGCTCCATGATCGCGCCGATGTGCTCCGACGGGCTCAGCACCGTGGCCTTGGTGACCGGCTCGAAGACCTTCGCGATCTTGCCGGTCGGATACTCGCTCGGGTTGGTGACGACGACCTCGGTGCCGTCCTCCATCTCCACGCGGTAGATGACGTTCGGCGCCGTCGAGATGAGGTCGAGGTCGAACTCACGCTCCAGCCGCTCGCGGACGATCTCCAGGTGCAGCAGGCCGAGGAAGCCGATCCGGAAGCCGAAGCCGAGCGCCCCGGACGACTCCGGCTCGTACGACAGCGCCGCGTCGTTGAGCTGGAGCTTCTCCAGAGCGTCGCGCAGGCCCGGGTAGTCGTCGCCGTCGATCGGGTACAGGCCGGCGAACACCATCGGGTTGGGGTGGCGGTAGCCACCGAGCGGCTCGGTGGCGCCGTGGATGTTCGACGTCACGGTGTCACCGACCCGGCTCTGCCGGACCTCTTTGACGCCGGTGATGAGGTAGCCGACCTCGCCGACGCCGATCTTGCCCGCCTTGACCGGATCGGGAGAGATGACGCCGACCTCGAGCATCTCGTGCACGGCGCCGGTGGACATCATCTTGATGCGGTCGCGGTGGGTGAGCGACCCGTCGAAGACGCGGACGTACGTGACCACGCCGCGGTAGGTGTCGTAGACGGAGTCGAAGATCAGGGCGCGCGGAGGCGCGTCGGGATCGCCCTGCGGTGGCTCCACCTCCTCGACGATGGTGTTCAGCAGCGTCTCGACGCCTTCGCCGGTCTTGGCCGACACCCGCAGCACGTCGTCCGGGTCGCCCCCGAGGATGTGCGCCAGCTCGGCTGCGTACTTCTCGGGCTGGGCGCCCGGCAGGTCGATCTTGTTGAGCACCGGGATGACGTGCAGGTCGGCCTCCATCGCGAGATAGAGGTTCGCGAGCGTCTGGGCCTCGATGCCCTGCGCGGCGTCGACCAGCAGCACCGCGCCCTCGCACGCCTCGAGGCTGCGGCTCACCTCGTAGGTGAAGTCGACGTGGCCGGGGGTGTCGATCAGGTTCAGGATGTACGTCTGGCCGTCCGCCGCGGCGAACGGGACCCGCACCGCCTGGCTCTTGATGGTGATGCCGCGCTCCCGCTCGATGTCCATGCGGTCGAGGTACTGGGCCCGCATCGCCCGACCCTCCACCACGCCGGTGTGCTGCAGCATCCGGTCGGCGAGCGTCGACTTGCCGTGGTCGATGTGCGCGATGATGCAGAAGTTGCGCAGGATCTGGGGGTCCGTCGCGCCGGGCTGGGGAACTCCGGCAGCGGGGGTTTTCGTCATGGTCCGGCCATTGTTCCAGCCGCAGTCGATTTGAGGCGCCACGGCCGTGACTGGTATCGTCAGCGGTCGCGTGCCCAGCAGATGACACGGCACGCCAATTCTCTTGCACCACCACCCATCGGACGAAAACAGACAGGTCAGCCACGTGGCGAACATCAAGTCGCAGATCAAGCGCAACCGGCAGAACGACGCGGCTCGCGACCGCAACAAGGCCGTGCGCTCCGCGCTGAAGACGGCCGTCCGACGCTTCCACGAGGCCGTCGACGCCGGCAAGGCCGACGACGCCAAGGCGATCGCCGCCGACGCAAGCCGCCAGCTCGACAAGGCCGCCTCCAAGGGCGTCATCCACAAGAACCAGGCTGCCAACCGCAAGTCAGCCATCGCCCAGAAGGCCGCCTCGCTCTGAAACGCGCCATTGACGCATGAAACGCCCCGGGATCACCCGGGGCGTTTTTTCATGCCCGGCGCGCGGCCGCCACCTGGAGCACCATGCGTTCGACGGCGTAGGCCGGGTCGGCGGCGCCTCCCTTGACGTCGATGTCGGCGCCGGCCACCGCATCGAGGGCTGAGGCGAGCGCCGCGGTGTCCCACGCCCGCAGCTGCCGGCGCAGGATCCGGATCTTGAACGGCGGTGCACCGATGTGGCGTGCGAGCTCGGCCTCGGACAGTCCACCCGGGGCGTCGGCCAGCTTGGCGAGGGAGCGCAGCCCGCTCGCGAACGCGCTCGTGATGAGCACCGGGGCAACCCTCGCAGCCTCCGCCCACCTGGCCTGCTCGAGGGCGACGTTGATGCGGCCGTCGATCGCCGCGTCCGCGATCTCGAAGCCGCGGACGTCGGCGCGGCCCCCGAAGTAGCGCCGCACCACCTCGACCGTGACGGCGTCGCCCTTCTCGATCGTCGACGCGAGCTGGTCGGCGGCACCGGCCAGGGCTCGCAGGTCTTGACCGACGGAGGCGACCAAGTTGGTGGCGGCCTCCTCGTCGATGGTCGCGCCGAGGTCGCGCAGCTCGGTGCGGACCCACGCGACGAACTCGCGCTCGTACTTGGGCGCCTCGACCTTGACCTCCGTGACGCTCGACTGCCCACGCAACAGGTCGAGCAGCTTCTTGCCCTTCTGACCGCCGCCGTGGATGAGGACGACCGCGACATCGGGTGAGGGCGACGCAGCGTAGGCGGTCAGCTCCTCCTGGGCTGGGTCGGGGAGGCTCTCGAGCTCGGTGAGCACGAGCGCGCTGGACGTGCTGAACAGAGAGGGGCTGATGAGACTGGCGAGCTCGCCGATTCCCAGGCCCGCGGCCGAGGCGTTGGCGACCTCGCACTCCGGCTGCTCGCCGGTGACGGCCCCGATGGCGCGGGCCCGCGTGCGGTCGGCCAGGAACTCCTCGTTGCCGCTGATGAGCAGGATCTTGCCGAACACCGTCACGCGATCAGACTAGTGGCGCGTCATGACGGACAGCCGACCGTCACGCATGACCACGGCGATGTCGCCGTCGATGTCGGTGCGCCACCACGCGACGTGCTGGTACCGCAGGAGCCGCAGGGCCGCCGCGGCGGGATGTCCGTAGTCGTTGTCCTCGCCTGCGCTGATCGTGGCGATGCGCGCACCCACCGCTTCGAAGAAGCGGGCCGACTGCCGTCCGCTGCCGTGGTGCGGCATCTTGATGACGTCGGCCGCCAGGTCCGGGTGCCGTCGCAGCAGCGCGTCCTGGGCGTCGGGCTCGACATCGCCGGTGAGCAGCAACCGCACGGGCCGCGGTCCGGACACGGTGACCCGGAGCACGAGGCTCGCGTCGTTCATCGCCGACCCGTCGGACCCGACCCGACGCTTCGGAACCAGGCCAGAGGACCTCGACCCACAGCCGCCCGACCCGGAACGCCTGCCCTGCCATGACCTGGCGAGGCGCAGCATCTGCGTCACGAGAGCCGCCCGTCGGACCGACGACGACCGGGCCGACGTCGCGACCCGTGACGGCACCGGACCAGCCGTCCACGTGGTCGGCATGGGCGTGGGTGATGGCGACCACCGGCAGTCGGTCGACGCGGAGCCGGTCGAGGCAGCGATCGACCGCGACCGGTTCCGGACCGACGTCGACGAGCATGGCCGAACCGTCGCCCGTGGCAACGACCGTGGCATCGCCCTGACCGACGTCGCACGCCACCATCACCCAGCCGTCTGGTGGCCAACCCACCTGCGGCGGTCGCCACATGGCGAGCCCCAGGCCGAGCGCAAGCCCGACGACCACCGCGGGATGCCCGGCGAGCCTCCACATCGCAGCGAGGACGAGTGGGACGAGGACGATCAGCACCCACCACGGCGCCGACCAGCCGAGTGACGCGCCGGCCAGCGAGGACGAGACATGGCTGACCTCGAGAATCACGCGGACGCACCACCCGGCCACGGTGCCCGGAACTCGCGCGACCGGGGCGCTGACCAGGTCGAGAAGACCACCTGCGAGGCCGGCGACCGTCGCCGGCGCCACCATGGGCCCCGCGAGCAGGTTGGCGAAGACCGCAACCAGCGACACCTCGCCCGAGATCGCCGCGATGGCCGGGGTGCAGGCGAGCTGCGCGGCGATCGGCACGGCGACGGCGAGAGCACACCAGCGCGGCATCCATCGCTCCAGGCGTCGTGCGAGTGGTGGCGCCACGAGCAGGATCCCGGCAGTCGCACACACCGACAGGACGAAGCCGAGCGAGCGTGACAGCCACGGGTCGATGAACAGCAGCGCCACGATCGCCACTGAGAGCACCCGCACGCCGCCGCGGCTGCCGAGGCCGAGTGCGGCGAGACCGACCACACCCATCGCGGCGGCGCGGACGACGCTCGGGTCAGGACGGGCCAGCAGCACGAAGGCGACCACGGACACGAGTCCCGACGCGACGAGGACGCGGCGCGGCACGCCCAGTGAGCGTGCGAGGACCAGCACCACCGCCAGCACGATCGTGAGGTTCGTGCCCGACACGGCGAGCAGGTGCGTGAGACCGCTGCGCCGGAACTCCTCCCTCACCTCGTCGGAGATGCGCTGGTCGTCACCGTCGACGAGTGCCGGCACGAGCGCGGACGGATCGCGCCCGGTGTGGGCCACCGCATGCCGCACACCTGCCCGCACCCGCTCCGATGCCTCCCACCACCACGCGGCCGGACGGGTCGGCGAGCGACGCACGACGTCGATCGTTGCGACCTCGCTGGTGGTGTCGGACGGGGCAAGGCGTCCGACCATCGTGAGCCGACGACCGACCACGAGGTCGTCCGTCGGGCCGTCGACGAAGGCCGTGGCCAGCTCGCGCGTGGCGACGGTGCTTCCCTTGGCGGTGGCCCTGAGCACGCGCACTCCGACGACACCGGCGTCGTGGCCGAACCGCGTGAAGACGCGGGCATCCCGACTCACCTCGACGTCGAGCGTCACCAAGAGGTGCTGGTCGACCATCTCGTCCAGCGGCGAGTGCTGGGTCTGCCCGAGCCGCCACGCACAGGACGCGGCCACGGCGGCCACGCAGACGGCGACCAGTGCGAGCGAGCGGGCCCGAGACCGTCCGACCGCAATTCCAGCCACGACTACCGCCAGGATCGCTACGACGAGTGCCACGGTCGAACTGGCGCCCACCACGACGGCGCACACACCCCATGTGGTCAGCGCCGGCAGGACCAGCCGGACGTCGTGCGTCAGGGAGTCACCTGGTCGCGGATGTCCGCAAGCGTGGCCTCGCCGATGCCCTTGACGTCGAGCAGGTCGTCGACGGACGTGAACGGCCCGTGCTCGGACCGGTGGTCGAGGATCGCCTGGGCCGTCACCGGTCCGATGCCCGGCAAGGTGTCGAGCTGCTCGAGCGTGGCCGACGCGAGACTGATGCGCGCGCCCGCGGCCGACGCTCCGCCGGCAGGGTCACCGGGAGCGGGTTCGACACCGACGAGGATCTGCTCGCCGTCGGTGAGGACGCGCGCCATGTTGAGGGTCGAGGTGTCGACCTTGCCGCGCACTCCCCCGGCCTCGGCGATCGCCTCGTGCACCCGTGACCCAGCCGGCAGGGTGACGATGCCCGGGTGCTTCACCTTCCCCTCGACATCGATCACGAGCTCCCCGGCCGCGCTCGGGTCCGCACCCGAGGGCGAGGGCGTGGCGGCCAGGGTGACCGCATCGGGCGACGACGTGCGCGGCCGCTCGGACAACAGCCACCAGGTGAGAAGCACGCCGGCCGCGACGGCGATGGTGACCAGGACGCGCACGTGAGCGGCGTCGATCCGCCGGCGTGCGACCACCGGTTCGTCGTCGGGCTTCTCGCGCGGGATCTCCGCGTCGAAGGACGCAGCGAGCTGCGCGAGCCGGCGCCGCGCGACCTCGGCCCGGGTCTCACCGGTGTCGAAGGGCTGCAGGGGTCTCACACGGCGACGCTAGGCACGGTCTGCGTGACGGACGAGGCATCTCTCCGTCGCTGTGGACACACCATTGGTCGGACCAGCCGGTGGACGACTTTCACGGTCAGGACCGCAGGAAGAGCAGCACGGCGAGCACACGGCGCGAGTCGGTGCTGTCGGACGGCAGGCCGAGCTTGGCGAAGATGCTGGAGACGTACTTCTCGACGGATCGAAGCGTGATCACCAGCTTGTCCGCGATCCCTTGGTTGGAGCGACCTTCGGCCATGAGCTCGAGCACCTCCCGCTCCCGGGGCGTGAGGTTCTCGAGGGGATCGCCGTCACGGCGCTTCGAGAGCAGTGTCGAGACGATGATCGGATCGATCGCAGAGCCGCCGTTCGCGACGCGCTTGATCGCGGCGATGAACTCGTCGACGTCGCTGATGCGGTCCTTGAGCAGGTAGCCGGCCCCTTCCGTCGAGTCGGCGAGCAGCTTCATCGCCAATCCGATCTCGACGTACTGCGAGAGAACCAGCACTCGAGTGGATGGATGCTTTGCGCGAATCTCGATCGCCGCGCGGAGACCCTCGTCACTGTGCGTGGGAGGCAGCCTGATGTCGACGATCGCGACGTCCGGTGAGTTGTCCCGCACCATCTGGAGCAGGTCCTCGGCTGTCTCGCAGACACCCTTCACCTCGATGCCATTCTCGTTCAACAATCGCTGCAGGCCTTCACGGAGCAGGACGCTGTCCTCGGCGATCACGGCGCGCATGGGATCTCCGCCCTGACACGGGTGCCGCCACCGCTCGGACTCCAGATCCGCAGCCGACCGTCAAGTGCCTCGATCCGGTCCGCCAGTCCGCGGAGTCCCGAGCCCTGTTCGGTGTCGGCACCACCGATTCCGTCGTCCACGACCTCGATCACGACCTCACCATCGTCTTGGCGGACCATGACGGAAGCAGCGCTGGCGAGTGCGTGCTTGCCGAGATTCGCGAGACTCTCCGAGACCACGTAGTAGGCGGCGACTTCCAACGACTCGGGAAGTCGCCCGTCGACGTCGACGGTCAGGCGGACCGGCACCGTCGCACGTGCGGTGAGCTGCTCCAGCGCAACGTCGAGCCCGTGACCGGTGACGACGGCCGGATGGATTCCCCTCGCAATCTCACGGAGCTCTTCGAGCGAGGTGGCGATCTCGCGCCTGGCGTCGCCGAGCCCGCGGCTCACGCCCTGGTCGTGGATTTGTGCTTCGAGCAGGCTCAGCTCGAGCGAGAGCGCGATCAGCCGCTGCTGCGCGCCGTCGTGCAGATTCCGCTCCAGTCGCTGTCGCTCCTTGCGGCCGGCCTCGAAGACTCGCGCCCGCGATCCGCGCAGCTCATCCAACCGAGCGCGGAGCTCGGCATGGAGCCGTGCGTTCTCGAGCGCGATGCCGGCAGCGGCGGCCACCCCGCCGAGCAGCCGCGGCTCGTCGTCGAGGGCAGGGTCGTGGATGAGCACGGCGACGCGTGACCCGCCCCTGTCATCGATCATCGTGGTCGCCCGGTCGCCGCCGGTCTCGGGAAGCTCCACGGGCTGTCCGTCGAGATCGGCGTAGCTGGCGAACTCGGGCAACCAATAGGCCAGGGTCAGTGATGGATCGCGAAGTGCACGGGCCAGGGCGTCGCGGAGATCGCCCGGCGCAGGCTCCGCTCCGAGCTCGATGACGAGCTCCCCGACTGTTGATCCGGCGAGTTGCTGGTTGAGGAGCCCGACCAGGAACGCGATCGGCGCGAGCACGAGAGCGGCGAAGGTGGCCCAGCGGGTCTCGGCGACGACGGAGACGCCGAAGGCCTGCGACAGGAAGAGCACGGCGATCATGACCAGCCCGAGCGCGAACGCGTCGACGAGGAGCGACGACGAGCGGCGCAACGGGCGCCCCGCCCGCCGCCTTCGCGTCGCGAGAACGCCCACGCCGGCCAGGCAGACGATGCTGACCACCACGAACTGGACGCGCGCCACGTCGTCCGCCGCCGCTGCGTTCGGAGCGAGCTCGAGCAGGTTGTGCGGTCCGAATCCCCCAAGCATCATCCGGGCCACTTCGAGCCCGATGGCCGTCACGTAGCCCAAGACGACGATCGCTCGGGCGACTCTCCCCCGGAGTCGACCGCTGGGGAAGGCGAGGAACGCGTGGAGGAAAAGCACCGGAGGTAGCAGGTCGAGCGCCTGCCCGACCGTGTACGCGAGGTCGTTGCTGGTCCACGAAAGGGTCGACAAGAAGTTGCCGAATCCCACGGCGATCATGAGCGGACCGAACCGGCTGTCGGGTCTGCGCCACCACGCAATAACCCCGCACACGACGTAGGCGAGGGTGATGGCGTTCACGAGGATCGCGACCACCATCGGCTCCCCCAGCTCCCCGTGCACCACCTCGCTCGTCAGCGCCAGGACGAAGGACGACACAGCCGCTGCAGCGCCGATGAGCGCACACGTCCAGAGGACAGCCGGCGTCGGCGCGCGCGGAGTTCCCGGGCGTTCAGCGAGGGTCGTTGCAGAAGCAGAAATTGGCCTGCGCTCCTTCGACCCCCAGCGCATCGATCAAGGGCCGGGACGGAAGCGCCTGATCTCGAAGATACGCTCCGGAGCGCATTCGCGGGGAAAGCCCGCTCGAAACGACACCAGAAACCCGCCCCCCGAAAGGGCCTGTCAGCCGCCTTACGCCTCACCGCCGACGCTGCGAGCCTTGACTCAATTCCAACGTCAAGGAGAGCGGCCATGAAGTCACAGGTCATCCAGAACGAGCCGAACGGCCCAGCGCCGACCACCGTCACGTCCGACCCCCAGCGTTCTCGGGCCTCGAACCTGGTGCGGCGCCACCCGGTGGTGACCTTCTTCGTGCTCTGCTACGCGGCGACGTGGTCCCTGTGGACGCCCTTGGTGGTCCTCCGCGACGACATGCCCGGTCCAATCGGTTTCGTCCTTCTCGTGCTTGGATCGATGGTGCCTTCGGTGGTGGCCATTCTGTTGGTCGCCCACCTTCACGGCGGGAGTGCGGTCAAGAAGCTGCTCGGCCGCTTGCTGAAGGCCCGCGTCGGACTTCGCTGGTACCTGGCCATCCTTCTCCTGACCGCACTGGTACCTCTCGGCCTCGGCCTGAGCATCGCTCAGGGAGGAAGCGGCCCGGCCGCAGGTGCCACCATCGTCAGCGCCCTCGTGATATTCACCCTCTCCATCTTCCCGGGCAGCGCGATGGGCGAGGAATGGGGATGGCGGGGATTCGCCCTGCCGCACCTGCAGCGGAACCGCAGCGCACTCACCTCCAGCCTCGTCATCGGAGCGATCTGGGGATGCTGGCACCTGCCGCTGTACCTGACCGGCTCTGACTTCCGGTGGCCCAGCATCTTTCCGGCCTTCTTCCTGAGCGTCGTCGCGGCGTCGGTGATCTGCACCTGGATGTACAACAGCACCCGAGGAAGCCTGCTCATCGTCGTCCTCTACCACGCTGCCGCCAACCTGCCCATCAGCCTGTTTCTCGCGCCACTCGGCAGGGACCTCACGCAGCCGTACCTGATCTACGTCGCCTTCCTGGTCGTCGCTGCTGCAGCGATCGTAGTGACCACCGGGCCCGCGAACCTCTCACGTACTCAGCCGAAACAGATCGACGTGCCGTAGACCCATGGCACCAACAGGAAGGTGACCACCATGACTCAACCAGTCGAGCGCACGAGCACACATCGTGGACCCGATCCGACATGGCGAGTGCCCGTGACATGGCGTCGCGTGCTGATCCTCGTCCCACCGCTGCTGCTCGCGGGCCTGGAGATCATTCACCCTCAGCCGGCGTTCAACGCGCAGGCGGTGATGGACGTGGCGACGTGGTTCGCCGGGTTCCACTTCATCCAGCTCGCGCTCATCGGACCAGTCGCCCTGTCGGTGATGCTCCTGGCGGACGGCTATGGACGCGTCAACCGCTGGACCACGCGCGTTGGTGTCGGGCTCTTCATGGTCTTCTTCAGCGCCTACGACGCCGTGGCCGGGATCGGGATGGGCCTCGCCATGAGGAGCGCTCGAGACTTGTCGGCCTCGCAGGCCGAGGGTGTCCTCGACGTCGTGCAGGGATGGCCGGCTTTCGGGCCGCCGTTCGCGCTCAGCATCATCGGGGCTGCAGGCTTGACAATCGCGCTCGGCGTGCTGGCTCTAGCCGCCCGCGCGCAGGGTGCGCCACGACGTGAATGGGTCTTGATCGGACTGGCGGCGATCTTCCTGCTCGGTGGGCACCCGTTCCCGGCCGGAACCATGGCGTTCGGCTGCCTGTTCGTCGCTGCGCTGATGCTCGAGCTCCGGCCAGGCCGGGCTACTCCCGCGGCGTGACGGTGACCGAGACCATGCCCGGTCCGACGTGGGCGCCGATCGCGGCGCCCACCTCGTCGACCGCGATGGTGCCGCGCTCGAGCGTCGTCGCGAGGCGCTGCGCGACGGCGTCGGCGACCGACTCGTTGGCGAGGTGCTGGACGCCGATGTCGAAGCCGTCGGGGCAGGCCTCGCACGCCTCGACCGAGAGAGCCTCGAGCCGTGACAGCGCCTTGCCGGTGGTGCGCACCCGTTCCAGCGGCACGACCAGCCCGTCGCGCAGGGTGAGCAACGGCTTGACGGCGAGGGCCGACCCGATGAGGGCGGCGGCCGCCCCGACACGTCCGCCGCGCTTCAGGTACTCCAGCGTGTCGACGTAGAGCATCGTCGTGGACGACTCCCCCGCCACGCGTGCGGCGTCTGCCACGGCGAGCGCGTCACCACCGGCATCGCGGACGCGCGACGCCCGTCCGGCGGCGAACCCCGTGGCGATGCCGACCTGCAGGGAGTCGACGCAGGTGACCGGCACGGATGACTGCTTGGACGCCAGCACCGCCGAGTCGAGCGTGCCCGACATCTTGGCGCTCAGGTGCACCGACACGATCGCCGTCGCACCCTCGGAAGCCAGCTGCTCATACGCGGCCAGGAAGTCCTCGGGTGTGGGTCGCGAGGTGTTGACCGGCACGAAGGCGGCGAGAGCCTCGGCGATCATCTCGGACGTGACGTCCACGCCCTCGGTGTACACGTCGGCGCCGATCACGACCTGCAGCGGGACCACGGTGATGCGCTCTCGCGCGGCGTCGACGGAACTCAGGGACGCCGTGGAGTCCGTGACGATCGCGACGCTCATGGAGGTGAGCCTAGACGACGATGTTGACCAGCCTGGGCGCTCGAACGATGACCCGGCGCACCTCGCGGCCGTCGATCGCACGCTGCACGTTGGGCTCGGCCAGCGCGAGCTCACTGAGCTCGTCGTCGCCGGCGGTCGGCGACACCTCGAGCTTCGCACGCACCTTGCCCTGAACCTGGACGACGCATGTGACAAAGTCCTCGACCAGCAACGCCGGGTCGGCCTGCGGGAACGGCTCGAAGGCGAGCATGTCCTCGTGTCCCAGCCGCGACCAGAGCTCCTCGGCCAGGTGGGGGGCGAACGGCGCCAGCATCAGCACCAGCGGCTCGACGACGGCTCGCGGATGGGTGCCGGCCTTCGTGACCAGGTTGGTGAGCTCGATCAGCTTGGCGATGGCGGTGTTGAACCGCAATGCCTCCATGTCGGCATGCACACCGTGGATGGTGCGGTGCAAGGCGCGGGTGAGGGCGAGGTCTGGCTCGTCGTCGAAGTCCTTGGTCGCCCCGGTCTCCTCGTCGATCACGAGCCGCCACACCCGCTGCAGGAAGCGCTGCGACCCGACGACGGCGCGGGTCTCCCACGGACGCGAGACGTCGAGCGGGCCCATCGACATCTCGTAGACGCGGAAGGTGTCGGCACCGAACGCCTCGTACATGTCGTCGGGCGTGACGATGTTCTTGAGGCTCTTGCCCATCTTCCCGTACTCGCGCGTGACGGGTTCGCCCTGCCAGGTGAACGTGGCGTCGCCGGATGCGGACAGGGTCTCCTCGACCTCTTCGGCCGGCACGTAGGAGCCGCGTGCGTTCGTGTACGCGTAGGCCTGGATGTAGCCCTGGTTGAACAACCGGTGGAACGGCTCCTCGCTGGAGACGTAGCCGAGGTCGAACAGCACCTTGTGCCAGAAGCGGACGTAGAGCAGGTGCAGCACCATGTGCTCCACGCCGCCGATGTAGAAGTCGACGCCACCGGGGTCGTCGGGTCGCCGCGACGGCTGCGGTCCCATCCAGTACCGCTCGTTCGCGGGATCGGCCACCCGCTCGGTGTTGTGCGGGTCGGTGTAGCGCAGCTCGTACCAGGACGAGCCGGCCCAGTTGGGCATCGTGTTCGTCTCGCGGCGGTACTGCTTGGGCCCGTCGCCGAGGTCGAGCTCGACGTTCACCCACTCGGCAACCCGGCCGAGCGGCGGCTCGGGGGTGCTCATGGCGTCGTCGGGCTCGAAGGTGCGCGGCGAGAAGTCCGGGACCTCCGGCAGGTCGACGGGCAGCATCGAGTCAGGTAGCGCGATCGGGTGGTTGTTCTCGTCGTAGACGATCGGGAACGGCTCGCCCCAGTAGCGCTGGCGGCTGAACAGCCAGTCGCGCAGGCGGTAGGTGGTGGTGGCGCGACCACTGCCCTGCTGCTCGAGCCACGCGTTGATCGTGGACTTGGCGTCCTCGATTCCGAGGCCGTCGAGGCTCACCGACTCGTTGCTCGAGTTGATCGCCGGCCCCTCGCCGAGGTACGGACCGTCGCCGGGAACCGCATCGTCGAACCCGGATCGGGCGGCTGCACCGTGCGGACGATCGGGAGGCCGAACGCCTCGGCGAACTCCCAGTCGCGCTCGTCCTGCCCGGGCACAGCCATGATCGCGCCGGTGCCGTACCCGGCGAGGACGTAGTCGGCGACGAACACGGGAATCCGGTCGTCGTTCACCGGGTTCACGGCGAACGTGCCGGTGAACACTCCCGTCTTGTCGCGGTTCTCCTGGCGCTCGATGTCGGTCTTGGCTGCTGCCCGCGCGCGGTAGGCGGCGACGGCGTCACCCGGCGTGACGGCGTCGCCGGTCCAGCGCGGGTCGACGTCGTTTGGCCAGGCGTCCGCGACGATCTGGTCGACGAGCTCGGCTTCCGGCGACACGACCATGTACGTCGTGCCGAACAAGGTGTCCGGCCGCGTCGTGAACACGTCGATCGTGACGTCTGATCCCTCGACCGGGAACGCGACCTCGGCGCCGTGCGACCGGCCGATCCAGTTGCGCTGCATGAGCTTGCCGGACGCGGGCCAGTCGACGCGGTCGAGGTCGTCGATGAGGCGGTCGGCGTAGGCCGTGATGCGCAGCTTCCACTGGCGGAGGTTGCGCTTGAACACCGGGAAGTTGCCGCGCTCACTGCGGCCTTCGGACGTGACCTCCTCGTTCGCCAGCACGGTGCCCAGCCCGGGACACCAGTTCACCGGCGACTCGTCGACGTAGGCGAGGCGATGCTGGTCGATGACGTCGGGATCGTCGGTTCCCAGCTTCTCGATCAGCTCCGCGATCGGGCGGGCCGTCTTCCGCTCGGCGTCGTACCAGGAGTTGAAGAGCTGCAGGAAGATCCACTGCGTCCAGCGGACGAAGTCGGGATCGATGGTGGCGAACGAGCGACGCGGGTCGTGCGCCAGGCCGAGGCGCCGCAGCTGGCGCTTCATGGTGGTCATGTTCTCGAGCGTCGTCTCGCGCGGGTGGCGGCCGGTCTCCACCGCGAAGATCTCGGCGGGAAGCCCGAACGCGTCGTAGCCGAGCGCGTGCAGGACGTTGGCGCCGGTCATGCGCTTGTAGCGGCCCGTGACGTCGGTGGCGATGTAGCCCAGGGGGTGCCCCACGTGGAGCCCCGCTCCGGACGGGTACGGGAACATGTCCATGAGGAAGTACTTGTCGGCCGGCAGCTCGGATCCGGCGTGGCCGGTGGCGAGATCGCCGACCGGGTTGGGGGCCTCGAACGTGCCCTCGGACTCCCATCGGTCCTGCCAGCGCCGCTCGATGTCCCCCGCGAGACCGCTGGTGTAGCGGTGGGCAGGGGTGTCCGACGCTCCGCTGTCCGTGGGTGTCTCGGAGGTCGGGCTGTCGGGGCTGGTCACCGACCGAACTCTACTGTCCCCGTTTCCCACTAGGTTTTGTGGCATGGACATGAAACTGGAGCTGATAGGTGTCCCGGTGAGCGACGTCGACCGGGCCAAGGAGTTCTACGTCGACAAGGTGGGGTTCAACGCGGACCACGACCATGTCGTCAGCGATGAGGTGCGGTTCGTGCAGCTCACGCCGCCCGGATCGGCGTGCTCGATCACCATCGGTGTCGGCGTCACCCAGATGACGCCGGGCTCGCTCGACAACATGCAGATGGTGGTGTCGAACGCTGACGAGATCCGCGCCGAGCTCGTCGGGCGGGGTGTCGATGCCAGCGAGGTCGACGAGCAGCCGTGGGGCCGGTTCGTCTACTTCGCCGATCCCGACGGCAACCGGTGGGCACTCCAGGAGCTGCCCGACTGGTCCGCCGGTGCCGGCGGCGACGGCGTCAACCCGACCGCCTGAGCCAGGCCACCACGCCGACCAGCCGCGATCGCTCCTCGGGCGTCAGCGGCACGGCGAGCTCGTCCAGCATCTGCTCGAGCTCGCCGTCCTCGAGCTCACGGTGCTCGGTGGCCTCGCCGGGCCGACGGATCGTCACGGCGTCGGTCGACACCATCGTGTGCCGGCCGTCGCCGTGCCTCGACAGCATCAGTCCGCGCCTGAAGTGCGACGTCGGGTAGGTGCTCGTGTAGTGGTGCCCCATCGTCACGTCGACGGGCTGCACGGGCAGCTCGTCGGTGGTGTGCATCAGCTCCCAGCCCTGCTCGCGCAGGCGATGGAGCTCCCACCCCGTTCCGGCCACGGAACGATCGGCGCGTCGCACCTGATAGCGCCAGCCGTGGTGATCGTCCTCGGCTCCGTCGTACAGCGGGATCGGACGCATGACGCTCATCCCGAATCCCGGGTCGGCCAGCAGCCTCTCGCCGTCGAGTGACACCTCCACCACACAGTGCGTGCGGGGCGACCTGGTCGGCGGTCCGACGCGTCCGAGGAGGCGTCGCACGTCGTAGCCGAGGCGCTCCAGCACGGCGGCGAACAAGGTGCCGTGCTCGAAGCAGTAGCCACCCCTGCCTCGCGTGACGAACTTCTCCTGCACCGCCTCGAGCGTCACGCCGGGATGTGTGCCGAGCAGCACGTCGATGTTGTCGAACGTGAAGGTGCGCACGTGCGCTTCGTGCAGCTCGTCGAGAGCCTCGCGAGTGGGTTCTCCGCCGGCGACATCGATCCTGGCCAGGTAGCCGTCCAGGTCGAGGGCGTCGATCTGCCACGGGTGTTCGCTCACAGGCTCAAGCCTGCCTCAGTGGTCCGCGGCCTTCTCCTCAGGGTCGGGCGGCACGACGATCGGCCGCAGGCGTGCCCACGTGATGAACGCGATGCCGACGACGAGCATGCCCAGCCCGGCCCACAGGTTGATGTTGAGGCCGTCACCACGCTCCAGGTCGGCGTCCGAGACCCCGAACAGGCCGAGCAGCGTGAGGACGATCCCGTAGAGGCCCAGGAGGGATCCGATGATCACGCGGATGTCGAAGAGGCCTGCGGTGTGGCGCGTGGCTTGCGAGCTCATGCCGATCTCCTAGAGGAAGAGAAGGTTCAGGACGATGACCAGGACGAGTGCGATCCCGGCCAGCTTCGTCGGTGACTGGTACCAAGGGAGGGCTCCCTCGTCGGGGTCGACGAGCGACTCCTTCGGTGTGAGCGAGTACACCAGTCCCTTCAGCTCGGACTCGACCCGCGGTCTGGTCCGCACGGACACGACCACGCTCACGAGGATGTCGACCACGAACGCTGCACCCGCGGCGACGAAGCCGGCACCCTGGCCAGACAGCCCGATGACGCCGATGCTCGCCCCGCCCAGCGCATCCTCGCTCAGGACCGCGACGAAGATCGCCGCGGCAGTACCGGCCACCAGACCGGTCCAGCCGGCCGCGGCCGTCATCCGCTTCCAGAACATGCCGAGGATGAACGTGGCGAACAAGGGCGCGTTGAAGAAGCCGAACAGGACCTGCAGGTAGGTCATGAGGTTGTCGTAGTTCGAGGCGAACCACGCCGTGCCGATCGCGAGCACGGTCGCCCCGACGGTCGCCACCCGCCCGATCCACAGGTAGTGCGCGTCATCGCGGTCCTTGAGCACGTACTGCTGCCACAGGTCGTAGCTGAAGACCGTGTTGAACGCGGAGATGTTGGCCGCCATGCCCGCCATGAACGAGGCCATCAGGCCGGCGATGGCGACGCCGAGCATGCCGTTGGGCAGCAGGTCGCGCATCAGCAGCAGGATCGCGTCGTTGTACGTGACGCCCTCTCCCTCCCCGGCCTTGAAGTCCGCGAGCTCGGGAACGATGATCGCGGCGATGATGCCGGGGATGATGACCATGAACGGCACGAACATCTTGGGAAAGGCGCCAATGATCGGTGCCCGCCGGGCCGCCGAGATCGACGACGATGCCATGGCGCGCTGGACCTCGACGAAGTTCGTCGTCCAGTAGCCGAACGACAGCACGAATCCCAGTCCGAGCACGATGCCGACGACCGACCAGAAGGGGTCGTTGATGCCGGTCAGCTCCGTCCCCGGCCACGAGGACAGCTGTTCCTGGCCGGGCTGCACGCCGGCCTTGATGCCATCCCAGCCGCCGACCTTGTGCAGCGCGAGGATCGTCAGCGGCAGCAGCGCCGCGACGATCACGAAGAACTGGAGCACCTCGTTGTAGATGGCGGCCGACAGGCCACCGAGCGTGGTGTAGGCAAGGACGACGGCGGCCGCCACCACCAGGGAGACCCACAACGGCCACCCGAGCAGCCGGTTGACGATCGTGGCGAGGAGGTAGAGGTTGATGCCGGCGATCAGCAGCTGGGCGATGGCGAAGCTGAGCGCGTTCACGAGGTGGGCGCCGGTGCCGAAGCGCAGGCGCATGAACTCGGGCACGCTGCGAACGCCGGATCCGTAGTAGAACGGCATCATCACGACGCCGAGGAACAGCATCGCCGGAACGGCGCCGATCCAGAAGTAGTGGACCGTCGCCATGCCGTACTGCGCACCGTTCGCGGACATGCCCATGATCTCGACCGCGCCGAGATTGGCCGAGATGAAGGCCAGGCCCGTCACCCAGGCCGGCAACGACCGGCCCGAGAGGAAGAAGTCGATGCTGGTGGACACCTGTCGTCGAGCCAGCACGCCGATGCCCATCACGACGGCGAAGTAGATCGCCACGATGGTGTAGTCGACGAAGCCGGCATCGAGACGGAACGTGTCGTCCGTCGCGGTCACCCAGTGCTGGACCACGAGCCCCCCTTGTGAACGAGCGATTCGGCCAACCGCCGCCTCCACGGCACGCTATCCAAAGACTGGCACTTCGTCGCGTCGTACATCCGGTGGAGTAGTGGCTCATGCGACCGACGAGGGACGCCACGACGCAACGGCTCCCCTACCGTGGTCACGTGTCTCCCCCGTACTACGGACCTCCGCGACGGTTCTGGGTCGTCGCGCCCGTCTTCCTGGCGTTCGTGCAAGTCGTCGGGACGTTCGGCGCCTCCCGGAACCAGCCGGATGCGCGCGCGCCCGACGTCATCGCCGTCCTGATCGCGCTGGCCGGCCCGGCGAGCCTGTACTTCCTGAGCCGTCGGCCCCGCACCGTCCTGCTGTTCGTCACCGCCATCACGTCCGTGTACGTGGCGATGGGCTATGCCGCCGGACCGGTCTTCGCGTCGTTCGTGATTTCCGCCGTGGTGAACGTCGCCCGGAGTCGCCGAGTCGAGGCGTGGGGTGCCGTCGCCGGTCTCCTTCTCCTGTCGATGGCGATCCAGTACTTCGCGCACGACACCTGGTCGTGGGGCTACGCGGCCGGCGTGCTCGCCTGGAGCCTGCTCGTGCTGGCCATCGGCGAGCTGGTCCGGCTGAACCGGGCCCGGATGATGGAGCACCGGCGAGCTCGGGCCGAGGAGAAGCGGCGTGAGGCCGGCGAGGAACGGCTCCGCATCGCCCGTGAGCTGCATGACGTCGTGGCCCACCACATGTCGCTCATCCACGTGCAGGCCGGAGTTGCACTGCACCTGGTCGACCGCAAGGCGGTGCCAGAAGGGGGACAAGTCGAGACGGCACTCACGACGATCAAGGATGCGAGCAAGGAAGCACTGACTGAGCTGCGCGCCCTCATCGGTGTGCTGCGCGCGGAAGGCGAAGAGGCTCCTCGAGCTCCGGTCGCGCGGCTGGAAGGCCTCGCCGAGCTCGCGGAACGGGCCTCGCACGCCGGCGTCACGACCACCGTCGAGGTGAGCGGCGACCTGGGATCTGTACCAGCGTCCATCGGCACCGCCGCCTACCGAATTGCGCAGGAGGCGGTCACGAACGTCGTCCGGCACAGCGGGGCCACCCGGGCTCGCATCGCCGTGGCCGTCGGCCCGCACAAGCTGGACCTGACCGTCACCGACAACGGGCGCGGGCCCGAAGACGCCGATGCCGGCGTCGAGCACGGTGGCACCGGCCTGCGCGGCATGCGCGAACGCGCGTCCGCGCTCGGCGGCAGCGTCGATCTCACCGCGACATCTGACTCTGCCTCTGGTGGCGGAGCCCGACTGCACGCCACACTGCCTCTGGGGGGTACACCAACATGAGCACTGCGACTCGGGTCGTGCTGGTCGACGACCAGGCACTGTTGCGCGCTGGCTTCAAGGCACTCATCGACGCCGAGGACGACCTCGAAGTGGTCGGCGAGGCCGGCGACGGGCTCGAAGCCGTCGTGGTGGTGAGCGAGAGCAAGCCCGACGTCGTGCTCATGGACATCCGCATGCCCGAGGTCGACGGTCTCGAGGCCACCCGCCGGATCACAGCAGACCCGGCCCTGGCCGACGTCCGGATCGTGATCCTCACGACGTTCGAGCTCGACGAGTACGTGTTCGAGGCGGTGCGACACGGCGCCAGCGGGTTCCTGGTGAAGGACACCGAGCCGGTCGACCTCCTTGCCGGCATCCGGGCGGTCGCCGGCGGCGACGCCCTGCTGTCGCCCAGTGTCACGCGCCGGCTCATCGCCGAGTTCGCGACACGCAGCCGGCCGTCCGCGCCGACCGACGTGCTCAACCCCCTCACCGAGCGTGAGCGCGAGATCGTCGCGCTCGTCGGCGAGGGCCTGAGCAACGACGGGATCGCCGAGCGACTCGTGCTGAGCCCCGCGACGGCGAAGACGCACGTCAGCCGGGCCATGACGAAGCTGCACGCCCGCGACCGCGCCCAGCTGGTGGTGCTCGCCTACGAGACCGGGCTCGTGCGTCCCGGATGGACGTCCTGACGTACCTCGTACTCCCCCTGAGGTAGGCCAGGTGTCCCCCGCTGGGCGACGACCCAGCGGCCTTCGCGAAGGAGTGTGGAAGCACACCGACTCGCAAAGGAGAATCATCATGAACACCTTCATGACCCTCGCCGCCAACGGCGGCCACGGGTATGACGGACCTGGTGCCTGGTGGCCGATCTTCCCGATCTTCTGGCTGCTCGTCATCATCGCCGTCTTCGCCTTCTTCGGCACGATGCGCCGTCGCCGCTGGCACGACCACGGCCCGTCGACCGGCCGGAGCAAGCTCGCCGAGCGCTTCGCCGCCGGCGAGATCGACGAGGACGAGTACCGCGCCCGTCTCGCCGTCCTCGACGAGAACCGCAGGGGCCGGCGATGACCGCACCACCCGTCATCGAGGCACCCATCATTCGGGCGCAGAGCCTGGTCAAGCTCTACGACCAGTCCGCGAGCCCAGCGGTCGACCACGTCGACCTGACCGTTCGCGCCGGGGAGATCTACGGGTTCCTCGGCCCGAACGGGGCAGGCAAGACGACGACGTTGCGGATGCTGCTGGGACTCGTCCGGCCGACGTCAGGCACGGCCACCGTGCTCGGCGAGACGGCCGGTTCGCCGTCGGCACTCGCGCGCACCGGATCCATGATCGAGGGTCCGGCCTTCTACCCCTACCTGTCGGGCCGCGACAACCTCCGGGTCGTCGCACGGCTCGCCGGGGTGCCGGCCGACCGCATCGATCCCGCGCTCGCCGCGGTCGACCTGAGCGGCCGCGGTCGCGATCACTTCTCGGCCTACTCGCTCGGCATGAAGCAGCGACTCGGCGTTGCCGCCGCGCTGCTCAAGGATCCCGAGCTGGTCGTGCTCGACGAGCCGACCAACGGACTCGACCCGGCCGGCATGCGCGACATGCGCGCGCTGGTCGTCGAGCTCGGACGGCAGGGCCGCACCGTCATCCTGTCCAGCCACCTCATGGCCGAGGTCCAGGAGGTCTGCGACCGCGTGGCCGTGATCGCCGACGGCCGCATCGTCGCCGAATCCACCGTGGAGGCCCTGCGTGGCGGCACCAGCCTGCTCGTGGCCGCGCACCCCACCGACCGGGCCACCGACGTCCTCCGCGACCTCGACGTCGTCGACGACGTCAGGCGTGAGGGAACGGACCTGCGCATCGACGCCGACCCACGTCACACCGCCTCCATCGTCCGGGCACTCGTGATGTCCGGCGTCGACATCACCCAGGTCCGGCGCGACGAGCGCCAGCTCGAGGACGTGTTCTTCGAGATCACCGGACGAGACATCGAGCTTGAGGAAGTCGCGTCATGAATGCAGCACACATCATCGACGTCACGCGGGCCCAGCTGTTCGCCCTGGTCCGCCGCCCGGCGGCCTGGACGATCGTGGCCGCGATGATCGTGCTGAACCAGGTGTTCAGCTTCGTCATCCCCTACCTGTCCTACCGCTCCGCCGACCCGAGCGGGTTCGACGCCGGGGCGACCCCGGAGGAGCTGCTCGCCGGTACCTTGCCGGCGCAGATCGTCACCAACACGCTCGGCGGGTTCCCGGTGTTCGCCGGCGCCCTGGCCCTCGCCCTCGGCGCGCTCGTGCTGGGCAGCGAGTACGGGTGGGGGACGTTCAAGACCATCGTGACCCAGCGGCCGGCCCGCCTGTCAGTACTGGCCGGGCAGCTGCTCGCCGTCTTCACCTTCATCGCCGGCACCGTCGTGGTCCTCTTCGCCATGAGCGCCCTGACGTCCACGGTGATCGCCCTGTCCGAAGGTGAGTCTGCCGCGCTGCCCAGCGTCGGCCACCTCGCGGCCGGCTACGCCGGTGGCACGCTCGTGCTGTCGACGTGGGCGGGCATCGGCGCGGCCCTCGCCATCGTGCTGCGCAGCGTCGCGCTGCCCGTCGGCCTGGGCATCGTGTGGGCGCTCGGCATCGAGAACCTCCTCTCGGCCATGGCTCGCACCGTGCTGTCGTCCCTGGAACCGATGCGCGACGTCCTGCCCGGGGTCAACGCGGGTTCGCTGGTCGCGGCCCTCACTCCGGAGCGCATCGGCAGCTCGGCACCGGGCGTCGCCGAGACCGTCAGCGGCGGGCGCGCCGTCACGACCCTGCTGGCCTACGTGGTGGTCGCTGCGGTCGTCGCGGCCTGGTGCCACCGCCGCCGGGACGTGGCCTGAGCGGATACGCTCGCCTGCGTGTCTTCGCCCGCAACCAGCGCCGCTTTCGGCCCCGACGGGGTGCGGGCGGCGCTGGTCGTGCTGGCGGCCGGCGACGGGCGCCGGGCCGAGCACCACACCAACAAGGTGCTGCTGCCCCTCGCCGGGCGTCGGGTGTTCACCTGGTCGATCCGGTGGGCGCGGCTGCTCCCCGAGATCACCCACACGGTCCTGGTCGTGCGGGACGAGGACCGTGACGTCGTGCAGGAGGTCCTGGACCGCGAAGTGGAGCCGCCCGCCGTCCGGGTCGTGACCGGCGGCGACACTCGCCACGAGTCGGAGCTGAAGGCACTCACGGCGCTCGCGCCGGACATCGACGCGGGCGAGATCGATGTCGTGGTCATCCATGATGCCGCGCGGCCACTCGCTCACACGGGCCTCTTCGCCGCTGTCATCACCGCCGCGGCCGAGCACGGCGGGGCGATCCCGGTGCGGCACCAGCGACACCTCACCGCATCCCGCGACGACGGCCAGCCTCCTCCGTCAGTCGTCGCCGTGCAGACACCTCAAGCCTTCCTCGCCCGCCCCCTCCTGGATGCCTATGTCCGGGCCAAGGAGGACGAGTTCGTCGGCACCGACACGGCCAGCTGCATCGAGCGATACACCGACCTTCCGGTCTGGTGCATTCCGGGCGATGCGGGCAACATCAAGATCACGTTCCCCGAGGACCTGTTCCTGGCCGAGCGGCTCCTGGCGAAGGCTCACTGGGACCTCTCGGACGGAACCTCTCCTCACCGGGAGCGCCCGCACCTCCGCGATCTGCGACACACCGGGGAGCACCCATGACCATCGAGCACGCTCAGCTCTACTGCGAGACCTGCGAGAAGGTCAGGAACCACGAGCTGCACTACGCGGGGCGGCTCCTGGAGTCGGTCCAGTGCTCGGTGTGCCAGACCCAGTTCGAGCTCTCCCAGCGCGCCCTCCTGCCGGCGTACGTCAAGGACCTCGAAGGTCGCATCGTCAGCAAGCCCCGCCGGATGCTGCACCGCGCCGCCCGCGACCCGCTCGCGTACGCCCGTCAGCTCCCCGCTGCGATCCTGCGGCAGCCCAAGAAGTTCGTCAGGGAGTTCTGGTCCCTGATCCGCCGCTGAGCGGACGTCCGACCTCACGCGGCCTTCCCGGCTCGACGCGAACCCGGCGTCCCACCTCGTCCAGGCACTCCAGCAGGTTCACCGCGGAGGCGTCGTCGACTCGGAGCGCCATCGACGGCGCCTTCACCAGCTCCAGGTCGCCGAGGCCACGCAGCCAGGTCGCCAGCTCCGCGAAGTCGGACAGTGGCGGCATCCGGTCGGCCTGGATGGCGCCGGCCAGCAACGAAGCCGGCACCACGGCGGGCGACATCAGCGCCGCCAGGCCCTGTCGATCGATCGTGCCGCTGATCTGCTCGTCGACCACGGTCTTCGTGGTGTCCGTCACCGGCCGGAACGACATGAAGGAGCACCCGGCCCGCCCATCCACCCGCTCCCGCATTTGTCGCAGGAACTGCGCTGTGGTGAGCGGACAGAGCGCGTCGTGCACGAGGAGATCGTCGGCGGGGAGCAGTTCGCGTTCCTCCCACCACATGCCGGCGGTCACGACCCGGGCACTGATGCCGACGGCCTCGACCTCAGCCCGGACGCGCGTCAGGTGGTCGTCGTCGACAGTGATCGTGGCCTCGACCGGGAAGGCCTGCACGAGCGCCCGTAGCCCGTGGAAGTAGAGGGGCTCTCCGTGCAACGCCTCGAAGGGCAGGGTGCCGCGGTCGCCGAGCACCAGCACGGTCTGCGGCGAGGACGTCACGTCCCCACGGTACGGGTACGCCCAGGGCTCAGCCCGAGGCGACCAGCGCCGTGAGCTCGTCCAGGGTCGGCATCGACCCCTCGACGGACTGGTCCTGGAGCCGCCGGAGCCCGACGATCAGCGACGACTCATCCAGCTCGACGTCGTCGTAGGTCAGCATGTGGTCGACCGGCAGGTCGCGCGTCACCCGTGCCCCGGCCAGCACACCGAGTGGGACCGCATGGTCCCGCGCGAAGTCGTCGGCGTCGTCGATGAGCCCGCGCACCATGGATCCGCCCACGCCGTCGATCGTCTCTCCGGCGGTCAGCGGTCGTTTGGACGTCGCGCCCACCTCGGCGGTCCAGTGCTCCGCGGTGAGGCTCGCCCGGTGGTCGAGCGCCATCTCGAAGACCGTCAACGGTGCCTCGATGCTCGCCAGGTGGTACGGCCGGTAGAGCGAGAAGTACGGCCCGTCCCCCATCTGCAGGTAGGTCATCTCGTGGTTCACGTAGGCGTCCTCGGTGCGGATCACCACGAACACTCCCGGAGCCACCGGACCGGTGCAGTAGTCGACCACTCCCGCCTTCTCGAGGATGCCGCCGTCCTCCTTGAGGGCGAACGTCTGGTGCAGGGTCGGAACCGTCGAGGGCGGGCCATGCATGCCCCGCTTGCTGACGCCCAGGCCCGTCGTGTTGGCCAGCGCGGCCATCTCGATCATGGCCTTGGAGCCGTCGACGAAGCTGCACAGCATCTTCGGGTTCATCTGCTTGCCCGCGGCGCTGGACGCCAACGATTCCGGCGTGGCGTAGACGTCGAGCGGGTTGTTCTTGCCCTTGCCGGCGCACACGACGTCGAAGGAGAGGTCGCGGGCGTAGTCGACCAGGATCTTGGTCTCCACCGGCTCGTCGCCCCGGCACACCGAGTAGATGGCGTCCGACTTGGTGGCCACCTCGGCCATCAGACGTCCCACGGTGACGTCGGACTCGACGTTCAGGGTCGCGATCCCGATGCCACCCAGCAGGGACTGCAAGGCCACGCGGGCTCCGACGTCGGGCACGCCTGTCGCCTCCACGACGACGTCGAGCGGCAGTGCACCCAGCTCGTCGATGCCTCCGAGGGCGACCGACTCGCCGTTCTCGATGGCCTGCACGGCCTGGTCGGTCGTCTCGGCGGCGGAGATCGCCAGCCCGGACTGGGCCAGCGCCTCCCTGGCGCGATCACGCTGGACGTCGAGGACCGCCGAGAGCGTGACTCCCGGCGTCCTCAGCAGCTGGGCCGCGAAGCCGCGTCCCATCTGCCCGGCCCCGACGAGGCCGACGCGCAGCGGACGACCCATCTCGGCCTCCCGGGCCGCCAGTCTGGCTCGATAGCTCACGGGGATCCTCCCGGTGACGGCTGCCCCCCGCGCGTGATGCGGAAGGCATCACCCTGCGAGGGCAGCGGCAAGGTCTGCTTGGCGACGTTGACGTCACCGGGCAGGTCGGCCTCGGTCAGACCGTTGGCCTTGAGGTCGAGGTGACCCAGCTGGAGCAGGTTGTCCCTGACGACCGGACCGACCGCGAGCACCTCCATGTCGACGTCTCCGACGGTGATGGTGTCACCGGGCTCCGGTCCCTCGTCGGAGACCGTGGCGACGTGCCGCACCGACATGTCGTGGAGCTCGGCCGGTGACTCATCGGCGAAGAAGATCAGCATGCCGTGCGGGAGGAACTCCTCGACCTGGCCGCCTACGGCCGTCACCGACGACTCGTAGACGACCCTGGTCGGGGCGGTGGTCTCACTCACGCCGGCTCCACGTCTTCGGACTTGACGCCGGAGACGAACAGCTCTTCGGTGATGAACTGCGCCAGCGGGCCGGCCGGTGACGTCGGATGGACGTCAACGGTCAGCACCTTCTTCATCGGGTAGACACCCACGCGCGCCGTGCCGCCACAGTCGATGACGGCCACGGCGATCTTGTCGAACGGCACCGAGCTCTTGAACCCGTCGAACGGCTCCCCGCCGGTCAGCTCGGCGATGCGAGCCGCCACAGGGTGGATGCCTCCCCCCGTCACCGAGTAGATGTACGGCTTGTCGTCGGTCGGGGTGACCGTGAGAGGACCACCCCAGCCGCCGCGTCCTTGTTTGACGTTCACTGATTTGTAGTCGGGCATATGTGCTCCTTGGTTGTCAGGTGGGTGCGGCTACTCGCCGAGGCCCTGGTACATGCCGAAGCTGGCGAAGTACGCGATGACGACGGACAGCGGACCGGTGATGAGCCGAGACGTGAGCACGGCTGGAACGCCGACCTCCACCGTCTCGGCTTCGGCTTCGCCCAGGGCTAGACCGACCGGGATGAAGTCGCACCCCACTTGCGGGTCGATGGCGAACAGCGCGGGCAGCGCGTACTGCGGCGGGATGTCGCCCCGGGCGATGTGCGTGCCCAGCAGGACACCGACGACCTGGGCGATGACGGCACCCGGACCGAGGATGGGCGACAGGATGGGGATCGAGCAGAAGATGCTGATCGCGAGCAGGCCGATGAGGCTGCCGGCCAGCGGCTCGACCAGGTGCGCGAGCCAGTCGCCCAGCCCGGTCGCGTTGATGATGCCGATCAGCATCGCGATGAAGGCCATGAACGGCAGGATGTTGCGAATGATCGTGTCGATCGCATCCCGGCCGGCCTGGTACAGGACGCCGACGACCCCACCGACACTCTTGCCGACCGTGACGACGACGCTGTTCATGCGATCCATGGGGCCACGGCGTTCGGTGTCGGTCTGAGTGGCATTGGGCTGATTGCCGTCGGGCTGAGTGGCGTCGGTGCTCATGCCGTGACCTCCTCTTCTTCGTTGGTGCGACGGGACATCATCCGAGCGGTGATGAGCTCGGTGAGGATGCCGCGGATGAGAATCACGAGCATGCCGACCAGCAGGTACCGGACGGCGAGGTCAGCGGTCGAGCCGCCGAGTCCCGTGATGCCCGCCGCGATGCCGAGGTAGACGAACAGCTCCCCCGCGTTAGCGTGCGGGAACAGACCGGTGATCGGGTGGACGAAGCTGACGGCCGAGTCGTAGAACGCCGGCTTGTACTTCTCCGGAAGGAACCGACCCATGGTGTAGGCCATCGGGTTGGTGAGGAAGAAGACGGCCAGGACCGGCAGCACCAGATAGCGGATCGGGTAGTAGATCAGGCCGGGCCGCGCGGCGACCTCACCGAGGTGGTCGATCCGTTCCGGACCGATCAACCGGATCAACGTGTTCACGAAGACCAGCAGGACCACCAAGGTCGGGATGATGCCGGTGAGGAGGCCCATGAAGACCTCACCACCCTCTTGGAACAGACCGATGAACCATTCGGCGCCCGTGGCGAGTGCGCCGAAGAAACCCTCCGGCTTCTCCACAGTGGGTTCGTCTTGTTGGGCGATGCCCGCCAAGACCAGGGACATTGACATAATCACTCCTCGTCGAGTGGACCATCAGGTCGGACTTCGTGGTGACTGATGGCGAAACGGTTGATCTCGTTGGCTGAACAGGACGTCGGATCGGGCTCCACTCCGATGGCCGGCGCTCTGGCGTTCTCTACGTGGCCTCCTCTGTTCGTCCCGAGACGGGGACACGAGCTCGTGCGAGGTCGACCGCCTGTCGGGCCGCCTCGTGCTGTTGCCGACTCAGGCCGGGAAGCTGCTCCTCGGCCAGGATCCGGCTGGTCTCGACGTCGAGCAGGCCTGGCAGGGGCTTGGCCCGGCTGAACGTGGTGAATCCGACCAGCGTCAGGGCGTCCCTCACGACGCCGTGGTCGTCGATGGCGATCGCCACGAATGCCCGCCCGCCGCGGTAGCGCTTGCCGGCGACACCGACGGAGACGGTGCCCTTCTTGCGCAGCGCCATGACCTCCCGGTTGAACGCCATGCTCTGCCGGTAGGTGAAGTACATCTGCACCATCCATCCGGCCACCACGGCGACGATGAGAATGATCGCGGTCATGTTCCTGTCCCTCTCGATTGGTCGGCAGCATGAGCACGCCCCTCGCTGAGGAGGCTGCGCGCGAGGGTCTCGTCACAGATGAGGGAGTCGATGAGGCGTCCCCGCAGGGCACCCAGCACTCCGGGGGTCTTGGCGCGGCCATACGCCACGCCGACCACGTTGGGTATCCGCGAGAGGTCCTCGAGGGTCACCGCCACCATGCGGTCCTCGACGGGGCCGTGGATCGGGGCACCTGCCGCGTTGAAATAGCGCGCCGCGATGTCGCCGACCGGCTCGGCCTCCCAGAAGGCCTTCTCCTCCTCGGCCGACAGGCCCAACGACGCCAGCACGGCGGCTGACGAGCCGTGGCCCGAGGTGCCGATCCCGACGAAGGCCATGTCCGCGGCCCGCGCTTCCGCGAGCGCTTGCGCGATGGACGTCTCGGCCATCAGGGCTTCGACGGCCACCGAGGAACCGAGAGCCGCGGGCGCCAGCAGCAACCGGTACGACGCGCCCAGCCGCACGGCCAGCTCCCGCACCAGCTCCGAGCCGCTGATCGAGTTGGTGACCGAGGACATCCCGCCGACCAGCTGCACCAGGGTGATGGCGTGGTCACGATCGGCGGTCGCGGCGTAGACCATGGACTGCAGCGCGTTCCCCCAGGAGAGCGCCACGGTCATCGAGTCCTTCACTCGATCCAGCAGGAGCTGTGCGGCCTGCGCTCCGACCTGGGCTTCCGCGGGACCGAGGGCACGCACCGCGACCCGGACGTCGGCGAGGCCGAACATCGTCTGCAGCTCGCCCTCCAGCTCCGGCACCCGGCCCGACGGATCGACGATCCTGATCTCGACGATGCCCTGCCGTTGCGCCTCGGTGAGCATCCGGGAGACGTTCGAGCGGCTCGTGCCCAGCTCCTTGGCTATCTCGGCCTGGGAGCGGCCCTCCACGTAGTACAGGCGGGCGGCCGCGAGGAGAACGCCGGGATCGCGTGCTGGTGGCATTCTCACCTCCGTGAGGACTACATTCACATCTGCCCCATCTAAGCGTGTGACCCCCGTCACGTCAAGGGGTTCGGCCTGACCGGCGCGGCGTGGTGCCACGTGCACCTGGCTCATCCGATGTGCGCGACGAAGCGCTCGAGCAGGGTGGCGGCGTGGGCTCCGTCCGCGAGCCGGTGGTCGACGGTGAGACCGGCGGTGACCGTCAGGGCAAGTCCCAGGCCGCCCGGAACCGCGGTCGGCCGCTGCTTGATCGAGCCGAGAGCCAGGACGCTGGCCTGCGGTGGCGTGATGAGTGCCTGGAACCGGTCGACGCCGAGGCCGCCGAGGTTGGACAGCGAACCGTTGGCCACGCCGAGGTAGGCCGAGTCCTGCCGGCCCTGCTGGGCGTTGACGACCACGCGCTTGATCTCGTCGTCCAGCTCGCGCGGAGCGGCCGCATCCGGCTCGGAGAAGACCGGCGCCATCAGTCCGTCGGGCGTCGCCACGGCCAGAGCCAGCGACGGCGGCCCGCTGGGTGTCGCGGCGTCGTCCTCCCATCGGCACAGGAGCTCGGGAACGTCGCGCAGCGCGGCAGCGTACGCACGCAGCAGCACCGTGGTCCAGGAGAGTCCTTCCCGCCGGTCGTTGGCGTCGTCGAGCGCGATGTCACGCCAGACCGTGAACTGGGGCACCGACGCGCTCTCGATCATCTTGCGGGCCACCGCGGCCCGGATCGCGGCCGAACGATCCCGGGTGGGCTTGCGGGTGGTGGTTGTCGGCTTGGGCTCTGCGGCCGCTGCGGCCGGGCGCTCCGACGGAGCGATGGCCGTCTCGACGTCCGCGACGGTGACCAGACCCTCGGGGCCGCTCCCCCGGACCTGCGTCGAGGTCGAGGCCGTGCTCGCGGGCCAGTCCCCGGGCCCGGGGCACTGCGGCGATCGGGCCGGAAGTCGCGACAGGCTCGCTCTCGCGCGTCGGGACCGGCGGGTCGTCCGGCACGTCGCCGGCTGGCTCCTCGGGCGCGGGTTCCTCGTCGGCGCTGTCGTCGTCGCTTCCGAACAGGTCGCCGAGACCGCTCTCCTCGCCCTCCAGGTACCCGATGGGTTCGCCGACGGCCACCATGCCGTCCTCGACGGTGATCTCGACGAGGGTCCCGGTGTGGGTGCTCTCGACCTCCATGTCGACCTTGTCGGTCATGACCTCGGCGATGACATCGCCCTCGTTGACCTGGTCACCGACCTTCACCAGCCAGGTGGCCACCTCGCCCTCGGTCATCGTCATCGACATCTTGGGCATGATGATCGGGATCCGCGCCATCACGACTCCTTGAGCATGGTCCTGGCGGCGTCGCGGATCGCGTCGGTCTGGGGCACGGATGCAGTCTCGAGCTGCGGGGCGTACGGGATCGGTGCGTCCAGCCCACACAGGCGGCGCACCGGGGCGAGCAGACGGTAGAGCGTCGGCGACTCGACGATGCGCGAGGCGATCTCGGCCATGTACCCGACGTGGCCGGGGGCCTCCTGGACGAGGAGGGCGCGCCCGGTGCGGGACACGTCGTCGAGGATGGGCTGGGCGTCGAGCGGAGAAAGCGTTCGGGGGTCGATGACGGAGACGTCGATGCCGTCCTCGGCGAGGGACTCGGCCGCCTCGAGGCACCGCGACACCATGATGCCGGTGGCCACGATCGTGAGATCGTCGCCGGTGCGTCGCACCGCGCTCTGGCCGAGCGGGATCCGGTCGCTGCCCGCCGGCACCGGGCCACTCGTCTTGTAGAGCAGCTTGTGCTCGAGGAAGATCACCGGGTTGGGGTCGTCGATCGCGGCCAGGAGCAGCCCCTTGACCTCCTCCGCGCAGCTCGGCATCACCACCTTGAGACCGGGCACGTGCGCGAACCAGGCTTCGAGGCTTTGTGAGTGCTGCGCCGCCGCTCCGGTCCCGGAGCCCAGCGGAGCCCGAAGCACCATGGGCACCTGTGCCGCTCCCCCGAGCATGAAGTGGATCTTCGCGGCCTGGTTGACGATCTGGTCCATGGCCTGGCAGGTGAAGTCGGAGAACTGGATCTCCACGATCGGGCGCATTCCGGCGAGGGCAGCACCGACCGCCGCGCCGACGATGCCGAGCTCGGAGATCGGGGTGTCACGGATCCGGTCCGCACCGAATCGGTGGTACAGGTCGCCCGAGACTCCGAAGGCACCGCCGTACACGCCGATGTCCTCACCGAGCATGAACACTCGTTCGTCGGCAGTCATCGCCTCGCCGATCGCCTCACGGATCGCCTCGGAGTAGGTGATCACCCGGGACTCGGACTCGCCCATCTCCTGGCTGTCGGCGGTCTCTGTGGTCGTCTCTGCGGTCATGTCCGTGTCCTCAGGCGGTCGCGTAGACGGCGTCGAGCAGGTCGGCGGGGTCGGCGTCGGGAGCGGCGTTCGCGCGGCGCGCGGCATCCCGGATGTCGTTCGTGGCCGCGGTGCGAACCTCTTCGACACCCTCGGCGTCCAGGACCCCCCGGTCGACGACGAGGGTCTCGAAGCGCCCGATCGGGTCCTTGTCGCGCCACTCGCTGATCTCCTCGCGGGTGCGATAGAGGTTCTTGTCGGACTTGCTGTGGCCCTTCCAGCGATAGGTCAGCGCCTCCACCAGGGTGGGGCCCTCACCCGCGCGGGCCCGGTCGACAGCGGTCGTGACTGCCTCGTGGACCGCTTCGACGTCGTTGCCGTCGACGGTCACGCCGGGGATGCCGTAGGCCGAGGACCGCTCCGCGATCGACTCCACGGCCATCGACTTCTCGGTGGAGAACGACATGCCGTACTTGTTGTTCTCGCACACGAAGATGACCGGCAGCTTCCAGATCGACGCGAGGTTCACGCCCTCGTGGAAGGCACCCTCGTTCGTCGCCCCGTCACCGAAGAAGCTCACCACGACGCGGTCGAGACCTTGCATCTTGTAGGCGAGTCCGGCTCCCGACGCGATGGGGATGCCCCCCGCGACGATGCCGTTCGCACCGAGGTTGCCCGTCGCCGGGTCGGCGATGTGCATCGAGCCACCCCGGCCCCGGCAGTAGCCGGACTCCTTGGCCAGCAGCTCGGCCATCATGCGCTCGAGGTCTGCCCCCTTGGCGATGCAGTGGCCGTGCCCGCGGTGCGTCGACGTGATCGCGTCGTCGTCGCGAAGCGCGAAGCACGCGCCAGTGGCCGACGCCTCCTGTCCGATGGAGAGATGCATGGTGCCGTGCATCAACCCCCGAGCGAACAGGTCATCCACCGCCTCTTCGAAGCGGCGGATCCGCCACATCGCTTCCAGGGTGCGACGCGCGGTCGCGGGATCGTCCCCAAGTCGTGTCATGCCGCTCCTGCACGTATGTGTAAATGATCCTCACTTCTGTCGAAGATAGTGGCGTGCGTCACACCGGTCAAGCCGCACGCCGACAGACCGCTGGTGTCAGCGGTGGGTGCGCCGTGGATCCAGGTGCGTCTAGCTGTGCGTCAAAGCGCAGAAGGACTCGACCTTCTTCGTCGAGCCGCACACGATGAGCTCGTCGGACTTCGCGATCGAGGTCTCCGGCCTCGCATAGGTGAAGTCCTGGCCGCGACGCTTGACCCCGACGACGGTGATGCCGTACTTCGCCCGGAGGCCGGTCTCCTCGAGGGTGCGGTCCCAGGACACCTCCGGCGCCCGCGTGCGGGCGATGGCGAAGCCGTCGTCGAACTCGATGTAGTCGATCATCGCGCCGGTGACCATGTGGGCCACGCGCTCGCCCATGGCCGACTCCGGCCGGACGACGTGCGTGGCGCCGACGCTCTCGAGAATGCGGGCGTGCTTGGCGCTGATCGCCTTGGCCCAGACCTCGTCGATGCCGAGCTCCACCACGCTGAGCACGGTGAGGACACTTGCCTCGATGTCGGTGCCGATACCCACGACGGCGCGGTCGAACTGCTCCGCACCGATCTGCCGGAGAGCCTCGGTGTCGGTGGCGTCGGCAGCCACCACGTGGGTGAAGTCGTCCGCGAACTTCTGCACGATCTCGGCGCGTTCGTCGACGGCAAGCACGTCGTGGCCGAGGTGAACCAGCGAACGTGCGACCGACGAGCCGAAGCGGCCGAGGCCGATCACGAGCACGGGTGCGTGGTTGGAGCCTGACTTAGCCAATGATCGGTTGCTCCTCGGGAAGGTGGTACCGCGTGGTGCGACGACGCAGGACGAACGCGGACGCCGCTGCAATGGTGCCCACTCTTCCCACGAACATCAAGACGGCGAGGGTCATCTGGGCGTCCACAGGCATCTGGCCGGTGATGCCGGTGCTGAGCCCGACGGTGCCGAACGCCGACGCGCACTCGAACAGCACCACGTCGAAACCGAAATCGGTCATCGACATCACGATGAACGTCGAGCCGACGACGAGCATCACCGCGAGCAACGCGATCGTCAGCGCCGTCCGGATGACAGCCGCACTGATGGAACGTCGGCCGACGGTCACGTCGGGGTCGCCACGAAGCTCGGCCAGGATGACGTAACCCAAGAGCAGGAACGTGGTGATCTTGATGCCACCGGCCGTGCTGGCGCTGCCGCCGCCGATGAACATCAGCACCGTGGCGATGTTGAGGGTCTCGGGCTGGACGCTGCCCCAGTCGAAGCTGTTCAGGCCCCCGGACCGGGTCATCACGCTGGCTTCGACACCGGTGATCAGCTTGTCATTCCATGACTGCGCACCGATCGTGACCGCGTTGTTCCACTCATAGACGAGGAACAACGCGGCCGCGACGATGAAGAGCAGGACCGACCCCCAGACCGTGAGCCGCGTGTGGATGGTCCACATCGACGGACGACGCCAACCCTGGAACAGCTCGGCGAGCACCGGGAAGCCCATCGCCCCGATGAAGACCCCGGTCGAGAGGGCCAGGATCACGACGGTGTCGCCGGCGTAGGGGACGATGCTGTCTGGGTTCAGCGAGAAGCCGGCGTTGTTGAAGGACATGACCGAGTCGAAGACCCCGTGCCACACGGACGTCCCGAGGTCGTCGAAGTACGCCACCCTGTAGCGCACGGTGAGCACGGCCGCGATGACGACCTGGAAGAGCAGCATCGTCACGGCGACGCGGCGGAACAGCGGCCGGACCTCGCCCAGACTCACCACGTGCATGTCGGCCTGGGCCACCAGGCTGGTGCGCAGGCCCAGCCGACCGCCGATGAACAGGCCGAGCACGGTGGCCAGGGCGACGATGCCGAGACCGCCGATCTCTGCCAGCGCGAGGATGATGGCCTGTCCTGCCGGGGTCCAGTAGGTCGAGGTGTCCACGGTGGCCAGGCCCGTCACCGTCACTGCTGACGTGGACTGGAAGATGGCCGCCTCCAGGCTGGCCGATCCGTCACCCGACTTGGCGAACGGGAGAAGCAGAAGCAGGGTCCCGACGAACGTCAGTGCCAAGAAGGTGAGGGGAAGCAGCCGCACCGGGTGCAGGATCGCCTTCGGCAGGGTCGGTCGGCGCACCCACCGACCGTACTCCTCGCGGGCCTCGGGCACCGGTCGTACACACCGTGCCAGAATCAGGACAACCATGGCGAGCTTCACGTTCGGAGCCGGCAACGCCCGCAAGCTCCTCGGACTCCCGCTGTACGCGTGCTCGGCCGTCATCGGCCTCGTGGTTCCCCGCTCGAACCGGTTGTGGGTCTTCGGCTCGGGCATCGGGCTCGGCGAAGGCGCCCTCCCGCTGTTCCTCCTCGCCCGCGAGCGCCTCGGCGAGTCGACCCGCCTCGTGTGGCTGGCTCGCAGCGCCGCCGAGCTCGAGGAGGCGCGCGCGCTCGGGTTCGACTCGATCCGCAAGAACGGTCTCCGCGGGTTCTGGACGACGTTGCGGGCACGCGTCATCGTCGTCACCCACGGATTCGGCGACGCGAACCGGTACGGCGTTCGTGGTGGCTTCGTCGTCCAGCTGTGGCACGGGTTGCCGTTCAAGCACCTGCACCTCGACTCACCGTCGACCTACTCGGTGTCGTTCCTGCCCGACCTCGGTGTCGTGCGGCGGCTGCTCGGGTTCGCCTACCGCAGGGCCGGCCGCGGGTTGTCGTTGTTTCCGGTGGCCTCGGAGCGCGTCCGGCCGAGCATCGTGAGCGGCTTCGGCGTCGACCCGGACAACGTGGTGGTCATCGGCGACGTCCGTGACGACGTGCTGCTGGCCGGCGACAAGGCCAGCCGGAGGGCCGAGGCTCGGTCACGGCTCAACCAGGCCGTTCCCGGCCTGCCGTCGTCGGCTCGCATCCTGCTGTTCGCACCGACCTGGCGCGACGGTGCGGACGACCCCACAGTCCCGACGTCAGCCGAGTGGGACGCCATCGCGGCCTGGCTCGACCGCAACGACGCGGTGCTGCTCGTGCGCACCCATCCGCTCGGTCGCGGCAGCTACGTCGACGGCCCCGCCCGCTCGGACCGGATCCGTCTGCTCGGGCCGCACATGATGCGCGACCTCAACCCCATCCTGTGGGCCGTCGACGCCGTCATCACCGACTACTCCTCCATCGTCTTCGACTTCGCGCTCGTCGAGCGCCCGGTCGTGTTCTACGCGCCGGACCTCGCCACCTACACGGCGTCCCGCGGGTTCTACGTGCCGTTCGAGGAATTCACCGGCGGCCGGGCGGTGACGACCTGGAGCGACGCGCTCGACCGGTTGACGACGGCTCTCACCGAGGGATCCGGCGGCCCCGCACACCGCCACGCCCGCCACCTGCGCGCGGAGTTCTTCGACGTCCTCGACGGACGGGCCGGTGACCGCGTGCTCGACGAGATCCTGGCCCGGACGGGACTCCCCGGCGGACTCGACACACCACGACCCCACGTCGAGCAACCCACGGTCACCGCACTCGCGTACCACCCCGACACCGCCACGCTCACGATCGGCGGGCTCGAGGGCGAGGCGGCCCTGGCCGGCCGACGGGCCCGCGTCGAGGCGGACGCAGGGTCGTTCGCCTTGCTCGCCTCCCGCTGGGGCTCCGAACCGCTCGCGCTGCCGAGCGGCACCTACCGGCTCGAAGTCGCCGACGGCTCGTCGCGGGTACACGTCGAGGCACCGCCCCTGGAGATCCGTCACGACCTCTTCCGCGCGGTCGTGCACGAGCACGCGGGCGGACTGGTCATCGAGATCGGCCCACCGCTCGACGACGACGAGCGAGGCGCAGAGGCACAGCAAGCGCTCGAGAAGGCGTATCGAAGCGCCAGCCCAGACATCGAGGACGCCGTCTTCCTGGAGAGCTACCGCGGACGCTCGGCGGCCTGCAACCCGCATGGCATCGGCCGCGTCCTGGCCGAGGTGCGGCCGTCGACGCGCCAGTACTGGAGCGTGCGCGACGGGTCCGTGCCCATCCCGAAAGGCTCGATCCGGCTGATCGAGGGCAGCCGCGAGTGGTGGCGCGTCCGTGGGTCCGCCCGGGTCCTCGTCGTCAACGACTGGCTGCGCAAGCGCTTCCGCAAGCGTCCCCACCAGCACGTCCTGCAGACCTGGCACGGCTCGACGCTCAAGCGCCTCGCCCGCGATCGACCGGACGCCGGCCTGCGCACCAGGATCGCGGCCAGGCGCGAGGGCCGCCGATGGGACGCCCTGCTCGCCCAGAACGAGTTCAGCGCCAAGCACCTGGCCTCGGCGTATGCGTTCCGCCGTCGTCGGGTGTGGGTCGAGGGCTACCCGCGCAACGACGTCCTCTCCCGTCCCGAGCTGGCACCCGAGATCCGCGCTCGACTCGGTATCAACGACATGACCCGCATCGTGCTCTACGCGCCCACGTGGCGCGAGGACCGCGACACGATCATCGATCACCTCGACGTGGCCGCGTTCGCGGAAGCGCTCGGACCCGATCACGTGCTTCTGGTGCGCGGCCACAGCAGCACGTGGGAACACGGCCGCGACCATGCGGCCACCGGGCTGGTCGACGTCACGGGGTACCCGGACGTCTCCGACCTGTTGCTCATCGCCGACGTGCTGGTCACCGACTACTCGTCGGTGATGTTCGACTGGGTCTCCACCGGGCGGCCGATCGTCTTCTTCGTGCCGGACCTGGAGCGCTACATGGGCGAGCTGCGCGGCTTCTACGCCGACCTGCTGAGCGAGGCTCCCGGGCCGGTCGTCGAGACGGCGGTCGACCTCCTCCAGGCCGTGGTCCACGCCTCGGCGCAGCGCGACGAGCATGCCGACTGCATCCGCACCTGGCAGGAGCGCTTCACCGAGCACGACGACGGGAACGCGGGTCGACGCGTCGTGCAGCGGATGCTCGACGCCGGCTGGTTCGACGACGCCGGCTAGGTGTCGACGCGCGAGGTGTCGACGGAGTCGCCACCTCCACGGATCGTTCCCACGATGAATCCGGCGCCCCAGCACACGTGCATCGTGGCCAGGACGACGACATAGCGGAACCGGTCGAGCAGCGAGCCCGTCGCGGTGATGGCCGCGCCCACGAGCGCGACGACATAGGCGAGCGGCCCGAGGTACACCAGTGCCGCGACCCAGCCGACCGCACCGCTCAGCACGCCCGTGACCTGCAGCAAGGCGACGACCAAGGCCACCACGAGGTTGACGACCAGCGCCGGCGGAGCGAAGAAGCGCAACGGGTTCTTGGCGCCGAGCCTGCGCGTGAGCTCACCACGCCAGATGCCCGTGGAGAGGAACTGCCGGGCGAGCTTGTTCCAGGTGTCTCGGGGCCAGTACGTGACCCGCAGGCCGGGGTCGAGCCACACGAGATGACCGGCCTTGCGCAGGCGGAAGTTCATCTCCCAGTCCTCGCCGCGCCGCAGCGACTCGTCGAATCCGCCGATGCCGCGGATCGCGGACGCCCGCATGATGCCGAGGTAGGCCGACTCCGCAGGTCCGGGCTCCGCGTGCCCCGCGTGGTACGAAGCGCCGCCGAGACCGAGGCTGCTGTTGTAGGCACGCGCGACCGCCGCCTGGAACCCCGGTCGACCCGTCGCGACCATGATGCCGCCGAGGTTGTCGGCCTTCATGCGGTGCAGCTCGGCGACACCGCGGTCGGTGTACCCCTGCTCGAGCTGGGTGTGGGCGTCGACGCGGATCACGACCGGATGACGGGCGACCGCGATCGCGCGGTTGAGCCCGATGGGGATGTGCATGCCCGGGTTGTCGACGACCGTGATCCGCTCGTCGCCCGCCGCCAGACGGTGCACGACCTCATCGGTGCCGTCGGTCGAGGGAGCGAGAGCGAGAACGAGCTCGACCGGGCCGTCGTACTCCTGGGCCAGCACGCTCGAGACGGCCGCCTCGACGTAGTCGACCTCGTTGTAGATCGGCATGATGTACGAGACGCCGGGACGAGGTTCCGGCGTCATTTCCATCGCGCAAGGTTAACAACCCGGATCAGCCGAGCTCGGCGCCCCACTCGGCGGCGAGAGCCCGTACGACGGTGAGATCGTCCGGGTACGTGATCTTCTTGGTGCGCCGTTCACCCTCCACCCAGGCGACGGTCTCGTCGGGATGGGCCCGCAGCACCGCGGTGACGTCATCGGAGGTGTTCGGCAGGTAGGCGAGGCGGTTCCAGGCGCCCACGAGCAGGTCACGGCGGAAGCCTTGGGGCGTCTGCTGAAGACGCACACTGTCGCTGTCGGGAATCGAGACCACGTCCTCCCCCGCCTCGTCCAGGACGACGACCGCGTCGGGCGACGGCACGATGGTCGTCACGATGTCGGCGACCTCGAGCGCGTCGAGGCAGCGCTCGACCGTGTCTCTCGACAGGAGCGGGCGGGCCGCATCGTGCAGGAGCACGTGCGTCACCGACTCGTCGAGCACGTCCAGGGCTTGCATCATGGAGGCTGCGCGGGTGTCCCCGCCGAGCACGTAGCCGGTGATCTTCTCGCCGCCGAGCAGGTCCCTGGTGGTCTGCTCATCCTCGACCGACGTCACGACCCACACCTCCGCCACGCGGTAGACGTCGACGAACGCCCGCACGGCGTACTGCAGCACCGTCGAGTCCCCGAGCTTCTCGAACTGCTTCGGACGGCCCCCGAATCGCTGCGAGGAGCCCGCTGCGAGAACGACTGTTGCGACCCGCATGCACGACCTCTCTTTGTAGACTTCGCTCGACCCTACTGGAGCCGGAACCGGGGAACCTTTGTCCGAGAAGCGACCGCCTGGCCGCCGAGCACGCGAGTCCACGGCGAATCCTCGGGCCCGGCGACGTCGCCGGGCCGCTCGCCGCCGCGGCCTGTCACGGCTGCTGGTCGCCGGCGTTCTCATCGGCATGGTCGCCGTCGCCGGACTGGTGCTGCTCGACCCCAAGGTCGTCACCGGTTCGCCGAGCCTGGCGACACCGGCCGCGCCACGGATCAGCGAGACCGCCGGCACCATGCTGCGGGTGAGCTGGCGCCCGGTGCTGTTCTCCGACTTCTACGAGCTCTCACTCACCCACGACAAGAAGACCGAGAGGCTGCGCGTCGAGGGCACCGAGGTGCAGGTGCCGGACCTGTCGTCCGCGACCGACTACGCGGTGAAGGTGCAGGCGATCCGGCAGCTCAAGGGCGACGACCCGGTCCGCAGCAGCGCGTCGCGCGCGACCTCGACGCGCACCTCCGACACCGACCAGCCCGCCCTGCTCGTGCCGGCGAACCCCGAGGTCGCGAAGGCCGGCAACGCGTCGATCGACGTCGCGTGGGACCCGGTCGCGTCGGCCACCGGGTACCGGGTGCAGCTCGGGTCCGGCGACTCGTTCGACGACCCGCGCGTGGTCACGTCCGACTCCCGTACCGCCTCGTTCACGGGCCTGGATGCCGGAAAATCGTTCGTCGTGCGCGTCCGTGCGTTGGGCAAGGACGGGTTCAAGAGTGCGTGGACCAAGACCATCCGCACCTCGACGATCAAGCCCGACGACCCGCAGCCGCTGGCCGTCGGCACCTACAACATCCGGTGCCACAGCTGCGGCGGACCGCCGTGGGTCAGCCGGCGAGGCGCGGTCGCCAACGCGATCGCGTCGCACGGTCTCGACGTGGTCGGCCTCCAGGAGGCCCAGCAGTCGGAGCCTCGTGGCGTCAACACGAGCCAGTTCAACGACCTCATGCGCCAGCTCGACGCGCGGGAGGGCGGCTGGAAGCTCACCGACAAGCGGATCAACGGCACCCTGGGCGTGCGCATCATCTACAACACCAAGGCCGTGCGCCTGGTGAAGGCGGGCTCGACGCGCTACTCCACCCAGCTCGGCGGCAACGAGTTCCGGCAGCGCTTCTACACCTGGGCCGTGTTCACGCAACGCTCGTCGGGCAAGGACTTCCTGTTCGTCGACACCCACCTCGAGCCCAACTCGGTCCCGACTCGGCTCGCGCAGGCGCGCCAGCTGGCCGCCGACACCACCCGACTCCGCGGCAAGCTCCCGGCGTTCGTCGTCGGCGACCTCAACGCCTCGCAGTACCACGTGTACGGCGCGCACCAGTCGCTCACGTCGGCCGGCCTCGTCGACCCGCTCGGCGTCATGGCGTCGTCACACCAGCCGTCACCCGACGCCACCGTCGAGAAGCGCATCAACACCCATCTCGACAGCTTCAACGACTTCGGTGCTCGACCGATCGGCAGCGTGCGCCCGCCGCTGAACGGCACGTACATCGACTACATCTTCTCCACGCCGATGCGCGTGCTGGAGTACGAGAACGTGGTCGACCTGGACTCGTCCGGGCGCTTCCGCGGCGGGGCTCCGTCCGACCACAACATGCTGCGCGCCGTCGTCGGCCTGCCCTAGCCCTTCTTCTTCTTGGGGTCGAACGCGAACAGCGCCTCGACGGCGCGTTCGGCGGCGTGGCCGTCGTCGGCATGGTTGAACCGGTCGGACCACGCCTTGTAGCGCTCCTCGTACGTGGGCACCCACGAGTCGATCGAGCCGAGCAGGTCGACGACCTCGCCGGGAGTGCGCACGACCGGCCCGGCGGCGATCTCCTCCAGGTCGAAGTAGACACCGCGGACCTTGGGGTCGGTGTACTCGTCGATGTCCGGCGTGTAGAAGATCATCGGCTGACGCGTGACGCTGAAGTCGAACATCATCGAGGAGTAGTCGGTGATGAGCAGGTCGGACGCGAGGTACAGGTCGTTGATCTGCGGATACGTGCTCACGTCGATGACGTTGTCGTGCCGGAGGCCGGCGCCCAGGTCGAGGGTACGCACGTGGCCCCGCTGCAGGAACGTGAACGTGGGGCCGAGCTGGATCGACAGCTCGGCGACGTTCAGCAGCTCCACCTCCTGCCCCACCTCCCGCCACGTGGGGGCGTACATCACCACGGTGTTCCCTTCCGGGATGCCGAGCCGTGCGCGGATGTCGGCGACGTCAGAGGGGTCGGCGTGGTACAGCTCGTCGTTGCGGGGGTACCCCGACTCGACGATGCCCTCGGGGAACTCGTAGGCCCGTCGGATGATCGGGGTGGTCTCCGCGTTCTGCGAGAGGAAGAGATCCCACTTCTTGCGCTCGAGACGGGCCCGTTGCAGGTGGGTGCGGCCCTTCTGGGAGCGGTCGAGGCCGATCTTCTTGTACATGGAGCCGTGCCAGGTCTGCAGCACCGTCTGGAAGGACCGCTTCACGAAGTCCGGTCGAAGCCACTCGTTCGTGACGATCCACCGCGCGGACTCCCGCACCCTCCACCACTCCTCGGAGCCGAAGACCAGCGGGGTCGCTCCCTCGGGCACCTCGACCGAGTAGTCGTCGACGGACCAGTACCGAGGGAGGTCCGGACGCCGGCGGGCGATCTCGCGGTCCATGGCGCGCGGGTTGCAGGTGGCGTTCCGGCCGAAGAAGCTCTCGAAGTAGACCGCATCGATCGCGGGAGTCTCACCGTGTGCGTACTTGTCGGAGAGGAAGGCCTGCTGGTACGAGCCGTACTCGATCTCGTTGCGGGGGCGCGTGACCCGCACGCGGAGCCCGTCGCGCCGTGCGAGCTCGAGCCGCAGGCGCGTATCCGGACGGGACTCGACGACCGGCAGATCGGTCGACCAGCTCCGGGCAGACGAAGGTGCTGAACGGTTCGTCGCCCAGGCGACCCTCGAGGTCGTACGCGCCGCGCCGCGGTGGTGCCGGTGCCCCGCCCCACATGGAGACACGCAACGGGACGCTGGCGGTGAACCTTCCGTCGTGGACCTGGTCGAGCGTGACCGGTAGGTCGACGAACGGCGCGGACATGACCAGCGAGAACGCGTCAGGATCACCCACGATCGAGCCGGTGATCCGCAGGTGGGGCGACTCGTCGTCGACCCGCTCGACATCGTCGACCTCCACGAAGTGCGGGACGTCGACGACCTGGATCGCCCGGCGGTCATCGCCCCGTACGAGCAGGGTGCTGGAGGTGTCGGGCCGGTGGCCGATGGCGTCGTCGAGCAGCATCAGCGGCTTCGAGCGCGCCGGACCCCACGAAGCCCGTCCAGGTCGGAGGATGCCGGTCGCCGGTCTCCGGGTCGATGACGGTCCGTCCGGGCGGCAGCGTTCCCACGAGGCGGACGCCGTCGGCATCGGGCACCGCGTCGAGCGGGACATCCTCCTGGCCCAGCCCGGTCAGCACCGCGGACTCGATGTCGGTGCCGGCATCGACGCGCAGGCTGATCTCGCGGCCGTCCACCGCCACGTCACGGACCAGCGGGCCCGGCTTGCGTGACACGACCAGCACACCGCGTCGCTCGTCGAACGTCGGACCGACCAGGCGATCCTCTCCGAGCGGGCGCAGCCGCACGAGCGTCGGCGTGCCGAACTCGTAGACGCGGCGGAGAGGCCCCCAGGAGCGGCGGTGCCCGCCGTTGATGCCGACGCGCACGACCCACGTACCGCCAGGTGGCAACGCGGAGAGTGCCTGCCCGTCGAATCGGGCCTCGAACACCATGGACGAGTAGTCGAGCTCGGCGCGGGGCACGGCGGTGAGGACATCCGAGTCCTCCGCCGGCGACACCGTGGCACGGATACGTCGTGTGCTGAAGCGGCGGTGCAACCACACCTCGAACTCCGGTTGCGAGCCATGGTCGACGCCGCGGACGAAGGCCCAGGCCTGCAGCACGAGGTCATCCCCGTCCCAGACCGCACGGCGGAGGCTCGACATCCAGCCGAGGTGCAGGAACGGGAACCAGCGACCCAGCAGTCGGTACGTCACCCGGGCCAGCTGGTACAGGCGGCGGATCGTCGAGCTCGACGACAGCCGGGCCCAGTTCCCGGCCCGCCGGACCAGGATCTTCGTGTCCACGCGGCCGTCAGCCGAACACGTGGGCGTCGGTGCGCGCGGACTCGAGCACGCGGGCCATCCACTGCGACTCGGACGCACGCAGGCGGAAGGTCGCCCGCTCGCCGCGCCGGATCATCGAGCCGAACTCGGCGATCTCGTAGCGCAGGCCGTCACCGTCGAACTTGTAGTAGAACTTCTTGTTGTCCGACTGGTTCTCGAACCGCACCTCGAAGTACTCGGTCTTCCACCACGGTGCCGGCACGTAGATGTAGCCCATCGTCCCCGCGATCACCAGGTCGCCCTCGGCCTTGACCCCGAGGCCCGTGCGCGCCGACGCCACGGCGTGCGGGTAGCGGAAGTCGATGCGCGAGTACAGCTCCACGTCACTCGACTCCGGCTTGAAGGACGACGTGCGGATGTCGACCTGGTCCTCGCCGAGCAGCTTGACGACGGCGAGCAACGGATAGCTGGCCAGCTCGGAGAGGCTGCCGCCCTCCTGGGCCACGTCGAGCTCACGCACGTCGCCGGTGGTCAGCTTGGTGAACGTCGCGTCGACGGAGCGGATGTCGCCGATCGACCCGCTCCTGGCCACGGCGACGAGGCGCTGGAACCCGGGCGAGAACGCGGTCTTGACGGCCTCGAGCAGCACGACGTCGGCCTCCTCCGCGGCCTTCTGCAGCCGCACGCAGTCGGCCTCGGTGAGCGTCATCGGCTTCTCGCACAGCACGTGCTTGCCGCGCTCGATGGCAGCCAGGGCGTACTCGACGTGGGTGCCGTGGGGGGTGGCGATGTAGACGGAGTCGACCTCGTCGAGGAGCTCCTCGTACGAGCCGGCGGCCAGGTCGAGGTCGTGTCGGTCGACGAAGCTCTTGACGTTGGCGGGGTCGCGCGACCAGGCACCCTCGACGTCGACACCGCTCACGAAGTGCGCCTCGTCGACGAACCGGTTGGCGATGCGGCCGGTGCCGACGACGCCAAGGCGCATCATCCCGGCGTTCTCGTTGCGCAGCTGGGTGCTCGAGATGCCCTTCGTCCGCTCGAGGTAGACGACCTCGCAGTAGTCCTTCAGGTAGTCGAACTTGCCCAGCCAGTCGGAACCGATCGCGAAGATGTCGACGTGGTGCCGCTGGATGTCGTTGATCTTCTGGCCCTCGTACTCCTCGATGATCACCTCGTCCGCCAGCCCGCTCTCCTGGACGTTCTGGATGCGGTCCATCAGGCTCTGCTGGACGTTCAGCTTGCCGCGGGCGTCGTCGAAGTTCTCGGTGGTCACGGCGACGATCAGGTGGTCGCCGAGGGCGCGAGCACGTTCGAGGAGGCGGCGATGCCCGTCATGGAACAGGTCGAATGTTCCGTACGTGATGACGCGCATGGGACTCCTCGGGGTGAACTTGGTGCGACCTCAGGTTAGCGAGGCGTCAACCAGAAACCGAATCAGAACCGGCGGTGGTGCTGTGTAGCCTACTGGCGTGACTTCAGCCGATTCCGCGCCCACAAAGCCCGCCATCGACGTCTCGGGTCTCGATCCCGACATCCGGGTCCAGGACGACCTGTTCCGGCACGTCAACGGGCCGTGGCTGCGCACCGCCGACATCCCTGCCGACCGCGCCACCGCCGGCGCCTTCATGACGCTGTTCGACGAGGCCGAGCAGAAGGTGCGGTCCATCATCGAGACCTGCCGCGACGCCTCCTCCGACGATCCCGAAGTCCAGAAGATCGGCGACCTCTACGCCAGCTTCATGGACGAGGACCGCGTCGAGGCCCTGGGCGCCCAACCACTGGCCGACGAGCTCGGACAGGTCGAGGCGATCACCGACCTCGGCTCGTTCGTGCGCACCCTCGGCACTCTCGAGCGCGTGGGCGTCGGCAGCGTCTTCGGGCTGTACATCGCGCCCGACCGCGGGCAGCCCGACCGTTACGTCACCCACCTCTCGCAGGACGGCCTCGGCCTGCCCGACGAGTCGTACTACACCGACGACGACTTCGCTCCCATCCGCGAGGCGTACGTCGGCCACGTCGCCACCATGCTGGAGCTGGCCGGTCTCGACGAGCCGGCCGAGCGGGCGCAACGCGTGATGGACCTCGAGACGCGCATCGCCTCCCACCACTGGGACCGGGTGGCCTGCCGCGACACCCAGAAGACCTACAACCTCGTCGACGCCACCGAGCTGCAGGCGCTCGCGCCCAGCTTCGACTTCACCGCGTGGTCCACGGCGGCGCGCATCCCCGCGCCCGCGGTGGCCGAGGTCGTCGTGGCGCAGCCGTCCTTCCTGGAGGGCCTCGCCAAGCTGCTCGTCGAGGATGAGCTGCCGGCCTGGCGCGACTGGCTGCGCTGGCACGTCGTGCACAGCGGGGCGCCGTACCTGTCGTCCGCCTTCGTCGACGCCAACTTCGAGTTCTACGGCCGCACGCTCAGCGGCACCGACGAGCTCCGTCCGCGCTGGAAGCGGGGCGTCGGCTTCGTCGAAGGCGCCATGGGCGAGGCGGTCGGCAAGATCTACGTCCGCACCGAGTTCCCGCCCGCCGCGAAGGAGCGCATGAGTGAGCTCATCGAGCACCTCATCGCGGCCTACCGCGAGAGCATCAGCACCCTGTCGTGGATGAGCGACGCCACCAAGGAGCGCGCGCTGGAGAAGCTGGCCACGTTCACGCCGAAGATCGGTCACCCCGACGAGTTCAAGGACTACTCGGCGCTGGAGACCGATCCCACCGACCTGCTCGGCAACGCGCGCCGCGCACTCGCCGTCGCCATGGACCGTGAGCTGGCCAAGATCGGCTCCCCCATCGACCGCGACGAGTGGTACATGACGCCCCAGACGGTCAACGCGTACTACAACCCCACGATGAACGAGATCGTGTTCCCGGCGGCCATCCTCCAGCCGCCGTTCTTCCACCCGGACGCCGACGACGCCGTCAACTACGGGGCGATCGGCGCCGTCATCGGCCACGAGATCGGCCACGGCTTCGACGACCAGGGCTCCCAGTACGACGGCACCGGGGCGATGGTCAACTGGTGGACCGACGACGACCGCGCCGCCTTCGACGCCCTCACCGCAGTCCTCATCGACCAGTACGACCACCTCTCCCCCGAGGGCGGCGACGCCCACACGGTCAACGGATCGCTGACGATCGGCGAGAACATCGGCGACCTCGGCGGCCTCGGCATCGCGTACAAGTCGCTGCAGATCGCGCTGGCCGACCACCGCCCCGAGCCGATCGACGGACTCACCGCCGACCAGCGCTTCTTCTACTCCTGGGCGCAGGCCTGGCAGGCCAAGGTGCGTCCGGCCGAGACCGTGCGCCGCCTGACCATCGATCCCCACTCCCCACCGGAGTTCCGGTGCAACCAGGTCGTCCGCAACATCGACGCCTTCTACCAGGCGTTCGACGTGAAGCCCGACGACCAGCTGTGGCTCGACCCCGACCAGCGCGTCACGATCTGGTGATGGCCGGGACGCGCTCCTCCGTCGCGCTCCCTCGCGGCTTCGCCGCTGCCCGGCCGTCGGGCTTCGCCCGACTTATGGTGCCGTAGGAGTCCGGGTGAGAGCGATACGCTCCGGTGTGAGCACGACTGCAGAGAAGACACGCGTCCAGCGGCGAATCGTCACGGTTCTTTCGGTCACGCAGGTCGTCGGTGGGCTCGGCAACGGCGCGGGCATCGCCATCAGCTCGCTGGTCGTCAAAGACGTGTCCGGATCCTCCGGCTGGGCCGGGATGGCGGTCGTGATGCTCACCCTCGGTGCCGCGGCGGTTACCGTGCCGCTCGCCGGAGTGGCCGTCCGCGCGGGCCGGCGCCCGGCCCTGACCCTCGGCTGGATGCTCGGCGCCGCCGGGGCCGTCCTCACCGTGCTCGGGTCCGAGCTCGTGTCACTTCCGCTCGTGCTGCTCGGACTCCTGCTGTTCGGTTCTGGCACGGCCGCCAACCTGCAGTCCCGGTTCGCTGCCGTCGACCGGGCCGACCCCTCACAGGTCGGGCGAGCCCTGTCGCTGGTCGTGTGGTCCACCACCGTCGGCGCCGTCATCGGACCCAACCTCACCGGACCCGGCGCAACCGTCGCGCGTCGCGTCGGGGTGCCTGATCTGGCCGGACCGGTGCTGTTCTCCATCGTGGCGTTCGCGCTGGCCGGATTGATGACGTTCGTGCTCCTGCGCCCAGACCCGCTCGTGCGGTCGGAGGACGCCGTCCCCCCGCCCCGCGGGATTCGCGCCGCCCTGCCGCACGTGCGCGGCACGACGCTGGTCGCCGTCTACGCCATCTCCTCGTCGCACGCCGTGATGGTCGCGGTCATGGCGCTGACGCCGGTTCACATGGAGGACCACGGGTCGACGTTGCAGATCATCGGGCTCACCATCAGCCTGCACATCGCCGGGATGTTCGCGTTGTCGCCGGTCATGGGCTGGATGAGCGACCGCTGGGGCGCCGCCCGCACCATCCTGCTCGGGCAGTGCATGCTCATCGTGGCCGTGGCGATCGCCGGAACGTCTGGCAGCTCCGAGCTGCAGATCACCATCGGGCTCACGATGCTCGGACTCGGCTGGTCGGCCTCGGTCATCGCCGGCGCCGCCATGCTCACCAGCTCGGTCGAGGCCTCAGCCCGTCCGGCGGTCCAGGGGCTCAGCGACCTGGCGCTGAACATGGCGGGCGCGTTCGGTGGCCTGCTCGCCGGACTGGTCGTGGCCTGGCAGGGCTTCGGGACGCTGACCGCGGCGGCGGGTGCGCTGACGATCCCCGTGATCGTCCTCGTGCTATCCGGCCGGCGCGTGGCTCAGGTCATCGCGCCCGAGTAGCCCACGCGCCCGAGCTCGCAGCCAGCGATCGAGTGCGTCGTAGGTGCTCGCGCTGACGAAGATGGCCACGAACGCGAGCATCGACAGCGAGAACCACGGCAACGCCATCACCACCGCGATCGAGACGTGCAGGACGATCACAGCGGCGACCGCGATCCGGCGTGACACCGGGTGCAGCAGGGCGAACCCGAACCCGAGCTCGACGACCATGACGACGTACGTCGCGATGCCGACGACGAGTCCGTACGTGCGTGAACAGGTCGTTGAGGAACGGGAACGGGCGGAACTCCTGCAGCTGCAAGGGGTAGTACAGCGCCGTGCCGTGCTGCCACAGGTCTCCGCGCGCCTTCGCCATCCCGGCTGAGAAGTAGACGAGCACCACCTGGAACGCCAAGGCTGCGAGTGCGACGTTGTGAATGCCATTCGAGAGCCACAGAGGCACGACCGGTTGGCGCTCGCCTCGTCTCGCGCGGCGTCGGGCATCGAGCGACCAGTGGTCACTCGTCTGCATGAACAGCAGGAGCACGATTCCGACGCGAAGGATGTTGTCACCCTGGTCGCCCACCAGCGGCGCCCGCTCGATGATCGACACCTCCCCGATGAGCATGAGCAGGCCCACCAGCCTCGTGCGCCACCCGGCGATCCAGAGCACCGCCAGGACGATGACGGCGAGGTAGTAGAAGAGGAAGGCCGTGCTGCCCAGCCGAGCGACGATCTCGGTCGGCCAGTAGTGGGGTGCGCCGCCGACTCCGCCCTGCACCGGAGCGGCCCACACCGATCCCGGTCCGAAGAGGAGATCGCGAGGTCTGATGTTGCTGACCAGCAGGCCCAGCACGGCGCAGCCCGACAGGATCCGCGCCGCCGCGACGCCGTGCAGCGCGCGCTTGTCCTCGAAGAGCCACCGCATCACTCGTCCACCTCCGGTGCGCGCTCGACGTAGTCGTCGAACGCCGCCTGGGCCGCCGCGTCGCCGCGTAGCGCACTCCGCCAGCCGATGGTCCGGTACGTGAACGGCAGCTCGAGGAAGTCGACCCGGTCACGCCTGGCGAAGATCGGTACCGAGCGATGGCCGACCCGGACCTGCACCATGCTGACGCGATCGCCCCAGCGCGCGACGGCGTACATCGTGCCGAACCGGGTGAGCATCTCGTCGACCCGGATGAGGTCGCCCGGGAGCCGGCGCACGACATCCTCGCGGGAGGGCGATTCCGACGAGATCAGGTCGCGCTGCGCCTCGGTCAGGTCGGGCAGCTGATCGTTGACCTCCGCGCCCAGGCGCCGGGTCACCGAGTGGAAGCGGGCCGGGTTCGGGACGTGCAGAATCCGTTCGTCCTCGTCCGCCGTGATGTCGTACCAGTCCGTGGTCGTGCCGGTCTCGCCGTCGTAGGCCCGCACCTGGACGGTCTCGCCGCCCTTGCGGGGTGTCGGCGCGAACACCGCCCAGTTCTGCTCGAAAGGGACGATCCCGTTGTTGACGTAGCCATCGACCCGAGCTGACCCGATGGCGTCGCGAATCGGATTCGTCGGCATCACCCACACCATCACCAGGATCGAGTGGACGGCGAAGACCAGAGCGATCGCGAGGACGATCGCCCGCCGGCCGGCCGACGGCAGCTCGGTCGCGTGACGCGTCGGGACGTGCTCGGGCATGCTGACGACCCTAGGTGAGGGAGCCCGACGGTTCCTTGGACGGGAATCGACGCGACCACTGGCGTCTGGGCGAGGTCGGACGCGAAGAGCCACGACTTGTCGCTGACGAGCATCATGTCGACCGCGATCATCGCGAGCGAGAAGTACATGATGCCCATGAGGAATCCGATCCCGAGGTGCATGCCGGTGATGATCACGAGAGCAGCCATCCGGGTGGGTCGGTAGATCAGGAGCACCGGGAAGAACAGCTGCACGACGATGGCGGTGTAGGTCGCACCCGAGATGAACAGCGAGTTGGCGAACACCGGTTGGAGCACGTCGTTCCACGGCGAGTACGCCTCGGTCTGGAGCGGGAAGTACACCGCCGTCCCGTCCATCCAGACCGGGCTCTGGACCTTCCACAGCGCCGAGCCGACGTAGACCATGACGATCTGGTGGATCATCAGGATGACGGCGAGGTTGTGCAGGGTGGCCGACACCCACGGCGGGGCGAGCCGGACCCGGTCTCCGCCTCGTCGTTCGCGCAGCCAGGCGTCGACCGACCACTTCTGCCCCGCGTCGGTGAAGCAGAGGTAGAACAGCACCATCCGCAGCACCGCGTCGCCGCCGGAGCCGACGTAGGGGTTGGCGACATAGACCGACGTCCACAGGATCACGGTCGTGACGGTGGTGATCCGCGTGAAGACGCCGACCATCAGGGCGAGTCCGCTCAGGACCACCAGCAAGTAGGCGACGTCCCACTGCCACCCGCCCAGCGCACGGAACAGGCCGAAGAACTCCGGGTAGCCCTTGACGTCGGCCACCGTCTCGTTCCAGCGGCCGCCCTCGCCCCAGGTGTACGAGCGATCGGGCCAGTTGAGGAGCAGCTGCGACGAGACACGACGAACCCGATCATCATGCGGGTGACGGCCACCCCGTACGTCGAGCGCTCCCGCTCGGTGAGCCAGGCCATGGCGCGATCCATCATCCGTGCCGCCGTTCGAAGTCGGCGACGCCACGACGTTCCGCGGGCGGGCCGTACGTGGGCACGCGCCAGCCACCCACGCGCATCTCGGGCTCGGGACGTGCCGCCTGCCGCTCGGCCTTGTCGCCGTGGCGAGCGTCGTACGGGGTGACCCCCTGCTCGCGCAGGGCATAACGCACCGCCGTGAGCTGGTGGGAGGTGCGAGCAGCGACGACGCTCGTGGCCAGCCTCGTGGCCGCGCGGTCGAAGCGCAGGTAGTCGGCGAGGTCGTCCTCGTCGGGACCGATGCGGGCCAGGTAGTCACGAAGCGCGTTCCACGACGGAGGCGAGAGTGGACTGGTTCGCGCCGAGAGCGTCTTCTGCTCGTCCGACTCGAGCTCCCGGAACTCCTCGTCGAGCGGCCCGTAGAACTTCGTGGTGATGTAGCCGGCGCGGCCGCCGACGAGCCGGTGCTCGATGACATCCTGCTCGACCGTCGTCCAGCTGATCCACGGCGTCATCTGAAGGTCTCCGTCGCCGTCGACGTAGGCGCCCTGGACGAGGAGGCTCCTGTCCTCATCGACCGGGTTCGGCGCGAAGAGGCGCCAGCTCTGCCCGAAGAAGGGTGTCAGGTAGCCCAGCTGACCGTCGAAGGCGTCCGACACGGCGTTCGTCGGGACGGCCGCCAAGGTGACGGCGAGCAGGTGCAGGCCGACGAGCGTCGACGCGATGGCCGCGAAGATCGTCCGTGAATCGGAGTCGGCCACGGCTACTCGACGACCTCGAAGGTGTCGATGACCGCGTTCACCCGCGGCACGACGAACAGAGGGTCGGAGTCGACCGCGGTGAACGCGTTGATCACGTAGTTCCTCGTCTCGGCCTTGACCACGACGTTGACGAAGGTGATCTTCACCTTCTTCTCGTTCGTGGCGCGTCCGTACGTCGCCCTGGCCTTGTGCCCATCGACCTTCGGTGCCTCCGTGCTCGTCACCTTAACGTCCGTGTATGCCTTCTTCATGCTCCGCATGAACGTGTCGGTGCCCACGGAGATCCTGCCGCCCTGGATCGGTGCGACCAGGACGGACATGACCTTGTCGGCCGTCGTCATCGTGACGGTGGGGCCGACCTTCTTCGCCGCGACGGTGTCGGGCACGCCGACGGCGAAGCCGCCCTTCTTGGAGACGAGCCGGGTCGTCTTCACATTCGGCACGGGGCTGGGCGTGGCGGAGGCCGTCCGCGAGGCAGGGTCGGGCTTGGCCTCGGGCTCCGGACCCTTCACTGCGTGATACCCGTAGTAGATCGCGCCGAGCAGTCCGATCACGGCGATCTGGATGGGAATCACCATGCGAAGCTTCACGAGTTCTCCCAGAGGACAGAGATCAGGGCCGGTGCGTACACACCGGCCCTGATCGCGATGTCACACAGCTGGCATCAGCCCTGTTCGCTCAAGCGCGAGGCCGCCGCCCGTAGGCGATGGTGGCACTTCCGAGGCCGACACCGAGCATACCCAGAGCCAGCAGGGCCGAGGACGGCCCGCCGGTTCCCGGCAGTGCGCTGTCGTCGCCGTCGTCATCGCCGTCGTCATCGCCGTCGTCATCGCCGTCATCGTCGCCGTCGTCATCGCCGTCATCGTCGCCGTCATCGTCGCCGTCATCGTCGCCGTCTCATCGCCGTCATCGTCGCCGTCGTCGGCGTTGCGGCCATCGTTGTGAGCAAGGGTCTCCGTGTGTCCGGCACCAGCGAAGATGGGCAAGAATTCAGGCAGCAAACTGATCTTGAGTGCATCCTGAGCCGTCCCGGCAATGCCCGGGCCGAGGTAGGTCTCACCCTGGTTGAGGAAGATGCCACCGATGAACGGGAGCGAGATGCCGACCGGCTGGTCGATGGAGAACCCTCCGGGGCCACCGATCCCCAGCAAGACGGAACCCCGGTCCGCGCTGGACGGTGAGTTGCCCGAGTCGGCCTCGCCGTATGAACCCAGAAGCACTACGGGGAGGGTGCAGCCGGGAAGCACGCACAGACCAACAGTCACGTCCTCGGCATAGCTAGTGGTCTGTCCGGTCTGCCGGTCCCGATCCGACGAGGCATAGGACCCCGCCACGTCAACGCCCAGAAGGCCCTCGCAGAACCGCAGGCGCTCGTCGTCCTGCCCGGCCAGCTGAGCCATGGTGCCTCCCAGCGCGCCGCCCCCAGGAAGTGCAAGGCCGCCACCGAAGCAGGCGCCGAGGACGCCACTCTCGGCGTGCGCGTGCGAGGTCGAGGCGTCCTCGGTCGCATGGGCCTCGGAGTAGAGCGCATCGACGCAGATGTTGTTTCCGCTGAAAAGGCAGATGAAGTCGAGGACGATCCCCGGGGGTTCGTTCAGTTCATCGTTGTCGCCGGTGGAACCGGCTGACGCGGGGAAGACATCGGACCCGAGGACGGTCAGCGCGGATGATTCGGCGGTGGTCGTGTCGTCGTCGTTGACCGTCGCGTTGTTGCGGTTCAGGCCGAGGATTGGGAGCTCACCGATCCTGACGTCGAGGCCTTGAGTGGCCCCGTGGTCCGGACCCACCGGGTCGTCCGTCTCATTCGGTGGCGTGTCGTCATCGGAAGCGGGGGGTTGCGGCGCGTCGACCGCAGCTTGAACATTCTTGGGCGTCAGCAACTTCCCGACGGAGTCGAGAACCTTCTGCACCGGATTCGGTTGCGGATCGGCGGCGGACGACGCAGTTGGTGCGAGCACCAGTGCGAGGCCCAAGCCTGTGGACATGATGAGGACTGACAGCCTGCGGATCATCGTGCTCCCATTGTGTGTGGCCCCCGGGAGAGGCACGCGGTTCTCAATTTCGACTACTGGAACACACAACGAGCGTGTTCCGAATTGGTGCCGGACCAATCGTCAAATTCTTTCTTCTGCCAGCACAAATGCGTCCGGACACGTCGTGGACCGGCCCGCCGTGTCGACGAAGAGGCCGGGATTTCAGCGTCGAAAGACGACGATCTTGAACCAGTCGACGACGGGCGTTCCCACCCGGAACCACACGGCATCGGCGCGATCGGCGACGACGTACCAGCGTTCCACCACCCAGTCGCCGAACCGATACCAGAGCCGGCCACCCTGTCGCCGAGACGGCCCAGCGACTGATCGGACGCGAACAGGGCCGTGACGCCGATCAGGACCAGTGACGTCAGGACCTGCGCCAGGACGATGGCGAAGAAGACGTTCAGCGCGACGCTCAATCCGACCACGATGCCTCGCGTGACGCGGTGCAGCAGGAGCGGAACGAAGAAGAGCTGGACGAACAGGACGGTCCAGGTGATCAGTCCGAGCAGCAGTGTGCTGCCGCTGATCAGGTCGGCCAGCCACGGGAAGACCCGGTACTCCGGCAGCTGGAAGGTCGAGTACAGCGCCGTTCCCCGCTGCCACGCCGGATCGGCGACCTTGTCCAGGCCCGCGGCGAGATAGACGAGAGCGACCTGCGCGGACAGACCCACCAGGCCGACGTTGTGCAGCCCGATGCCGAGCCACGAGGGCACGGCGTCGTCGTCGCGTCGATCGTGCGTCGAGTCCCACGACCAGACCGTGGAGCTGCGCACGAGGACCATCCACAGCAGCACGATCCGGACCAGGCCGTCGGCGGGCTCGGACAGGACCGGGTTCTGCCCGGTGATCGCGATGAAACCGATCAGCGTCACGACGTTCGCGGCCTTCGTCCACCGACCGATCGTGAAAGCCAGGGCTGCCAGCGCCACCGCAACATAGACGAGGGTGAGGAGATCACCGCTCACTCCGTCGAGCAACACGACCTCGGGGAACCGACCCGCGTTCCGCAACGGCTCGGCCCACACCGAGCCCTCACCGACCCAGGTCTGCCGGTTGCCGAAGTTCGAGACGAGCAGTCCGAGGACGGACACCCCCAGAGCGATACGCAGCGCGGCAAGGGCGCGCAGACCGTGGCGCTCAGCGGTCAGCCAGTCCTCAGCACGCGTCCGTGCGTCAGCCACCGGTCGCGGCAGGATCGACGTGCGCAGTCGCTTCCTCACGGGCCCACCCAGTCGCGGAACGTGGTGCGCGCGCCCTCCGGGCCCCGGTAGAACTTGCGCCACCCCTGGTCGAACCAGGTGTAGTCGACGTCCTGGACGCGCACATCACTGCTCCGGGGCGGCACACGCCGGTAGCCCGACCGGTACTGGACCTCGACGACCTCGCCGTCCCATCGGGCCTGCGCGTACAGGGAGGCGAACCGCGTGACCATCTGGTCGTCGACCAGGTAGACGGCAATCGCGTTGTCGTCGACACCGCGATTCTCGAGGGCGTCGCGCAGCTGGGCGAGCGACCGGGTGGCGTAGTCGCCGGCCACCAGGTCCCGACCGTCCTCGCCCAGCCGGAACATCGCCGCGTTGAGGTTCGTGGCGAGCCGGCGAGCCGACAGGCTCGAACGACCGGGGGTGAGGTCGTGTCGACGCTCGGCGGTCTGACCGGACGCGACGTCGACCCACTTGGTGGTGGCGGGCAGACCGTCGCCCGACGAGATCCGCGCCCGCACCAGCAGTGTCTCGTCGACCTGCTGGGCACTGGGCTGGACATTGCTCCATCCCTGCCGGAAGTACGGGTCGACGTAGGAGGACAGACCGCTCGACCCGACGGTCTGGCGCACCGGGCCGGACGGCGCCAACCACAGCGCAACCACGACCGAGTGCACGATCGCGAGCACCGCCAACCCGAGGACGACCGACTGGCGCCAGGTACGCGCCGGGGCGGCGTCGGTCTCTGGCATGCGATTCACCTTACGGGCGGCTGGACGGTGGAAAGGCGAATGCCCGGCGACGCGGAGGTCACCGGGCATTCGTCGGTCGTACGGTGCGAGCTACGCCTTCAGGCGGCGGCGCTCATTGATGAGGATCGTGCTGCCGAACAGCGCGAGTCCCATGCCGAGCAGGCCCAGCGGCAACAGGTTCGGTGCGCCGGTGTCGGGCAGCGACGAGTTCGCGTCGGCGTCGGCACTGCCGTCACTGTCGCTGTCGTTGTCCGAGTCCTCGTCGTCGTCGGAGTCCTCGTCGGAGTCTTCGTCCGAGTCCTCGTCGGAATCTTCGTCCGAGTCCTCATCGGAATCTTCGTCCGTGTCCTCATCGGAATCGTTGTCGTTGTCCTCGTCGGAATCGTTGTCCTCATCCGATTGTCGTTGTCGTTGTCCGAATCGTTGTCGTTGTCGTTGTCCGTTGTCGTTGTCGTTGTCGTTGTCGTTGTCGTTGTCGTTGTCGTTGTCGTTGTCGTCGTCGTCGGCGGCGTTGTTCGGACCACAGCTCACGCGGGCCAGCTTGAGCACACCCGTCTCGCCGAGGACCCGCAGCTCGAGCGCGGTCACTTCGATCTCGTCCCCGTCACCCTCCTGCTTGTTCACGGTGCCGGAGATGATGTCCTCGATCGCGTCAGCCAGAGGATCCAGCAACGTCGGCTCCAGCTGAGTGAGCAGGGGGTCGACGATCTGGTCCTCGATGGCGTCGATCAACACGTTCAGCGGGGAGAGCAAGCCGGTGAAGGTGATCGTGAAGGTGTCCCTGATGCCGTCGAAGATTCCGTCGGCCAGCTCCTGCGGGGAGTCGACCAAGAGGTTCGAGTTCGCGTCGGTGCCGGTCGTCAGAGGCACGGCGATCTGCTCGTTACCGAGCTGGACCAGCAGGTCGAGGTCGGCGATCGTGCTGGACCCCTCGGCGTCGCCCGGCTCGGCGGAGCACTCGGCAAAGACCGCGCCGGTCCGGATGGAAAGCGGAAGGGTGCCGTCGACTCCCGCGATCGCCGTTCCCAAGGCCTCGTCGATGGCGGCGGCCACGTCGCCGAGGTTGAGGGCCGCGAGCGCGGTCGCGAGAGCGCCGCCGGCGCTCCCGAGCAACGTCGTGATGGGGCCGGTCTGGTCGGTTTCGGCCAAGTCCTGAATCAGCTCGGTGATGTCCAGGGTCGTCTCGAGGTCGATGATGTCGGTGCTGGCGATGGACGCATCCGCTTCGGACGTCCCGTCGCTGCTCGCGCTCGCGTTCTGCTCGAAGGCGTTGATGCCGTTCGTGTCGGGGGCGGGACCACAGAAGGCTGGGTCACCGTTCGGGTCGCTGGGAGAGCCCGCCTCGCACACACCCGTGTCGAGGATTCCGAAGAGGCCGGTGCCGGTCACGGCACTCGCCTCGGCCACCGAGTCGTCGCCCGGGGCGCTGCTGGCTGAGTAGCTCAAGGCCACGGTGATGAGCATGGTCACCATGCCAACGGCGATGAGATTCTTTCCGGTCTTACGCTTGTTGACAGGCGTGCGCTTCACGCTGGTACTCCGCTCTGACGCCCTTGGTTTAAGCGTCGTTGCACGCTCGACGTGCATGAGCGTTGTGTGTGGGAAGCAGCCCCCGGTTGCGTGACTGCGTTGGTACATCTAAGCAGATCTTCAGGGAAAGTTGAGAATCGCCCCTCAGATCTGCCCCATTCAACGACCTGCGAGCTGTTAGGTCACGCCGACTCGCCGTGGAGCTGCGCATCCTGATCTCTTCAAGATCTGGGTGCCACAGGCGTCGGGCCCCCTCGTTCGGAGGGGCCGACATCGTGTGAGTGGAGCTAAGGGGATTCCGTCGAAATCTCCTCCCCGAAGCGCTGAGCCTGATCTCACACGCTGTCGGCCCCCTGATCAGAGTGTGATGACAAACGTCGGCCCCTCCTTTCGGAGGGGCCGACATCGTGTGAGTGGAGCTAAGGGGATTCGAACCCCTGACCTCTTCCATGCCATGGAAGCGCGCTACCAACTGCGCCATAGCCCCGTGCGGGCGTCGACTCTGGGACGAAGACCGGTCACCGATCTTAGCCGCTCGGGGACGACTGTCCCAAACCGGGGCGCTCGTCGTCGGACATGATCGGCTCGGGCAGAGTTCCGGCATTCCACTCGACGATCCGCCACCGGGTGATGCTGCCGTTCTGGACCTCTTCGAGGACCGACCAGGCGCAGTTGTTGAGACCTCCGAACGACGTCCACGAGCCTCTCGGGAAGTCCAGGAACGAGCACGCGCCGACGCGGGCGACGCCGCCGTGAGCCACCACGACGAGGGTCTCGTCGGCGCCGAGGAGTTCCAGGTGCTCACGCAACGCGGCGGCGAACCGGTCACCGGCCTGGTGATGGGTCTCGCTGCCGGGGATCTTCGACTCATCACCCTCGACCCACGCACGCATGCCGTCGGGCATCTGCTCCCACGCCTCGGTCCAGGTGAGTCCCTCGCGAGCACCGAAGTGCATCTCACGCAGGCGGGCGTCGAGCTCGACCTCGACATCCGCACAGCGCGCCGAGCACCGCTGCCGTGTCGGCAGCACGCTTCAGGTCGGAGCTGAGGATCCGCGTCGGCCCGAGGGTGGCCAGGCGCGCTGCCGACTCCTGCGCCTGCTCACGACCGACATCGTCCAGCGGGACGTCGCTCTGGCCCTGGACGCGGCCGGCGAGGTTCCACTCGGTTCTCCCGTGCCGCCACAGGATGATGCGGCGACTCATCCGGTGGACGGGAGCTCGACGAGCGGGCAGTCGCTCCACAGCCGCTCGAGGGCGTAGTAGGCGCGTTCGTCGGAGTGCTGGATGTGCACGACGAGGTCGGAGAAGTCGAGCAGGACCCAGCGACCCTCGCGCTCGCCCTCACGCCGCACCGGCTTGGCGTCGAGCCCGAGCAACCTCTCCTCGACCGCGTCCTGCACGGCGCGCACCTGGCGAGGGTTGGCCGCCGAGCACAGCAGGAAGACGTCGGTGATGACGAGCTGCTCGGAGACGTCGAAGGCGAGCAGGTTCTGGCCGAGCTTGTCGACCGCCGCCTCGGCCGCCGCCCGGGTGAGCTCGATGGCTCGCTCGCCGGCACTCATGCGGTGTCCTTGCTGTAGAGGCGGTGCTTGCCGATGTACTGGACGACGCCGTCGGGCACGAGGTACCAGACCGGCTCACCGCGCTCGACGCGTCCGCGGCAGTCGGTGGACGAGATGGCCAGGGCCGGGATCTCCACCAGCGTGATGCGCTCGCCGGCAGGCCCTCCGAGCGTGCCGGGGACCAGCTCATGGCCGGGACGGGTGCAGCCGACGAAGTGCGCGAGACCGAACAGCTCCTCGGGATCGCGCCAGGTGAGGATCTGGGCCATGGCGTCGGCGCCGGTGATGAAGTAGAGGTCGGCGTCCGGCATGGCCGCCGCGAGCTCGCGGAGGGTGTCGATCGTGTACGTGGGGCCCTCGCGGTCGATGTCGACCCGGCTGACCTCGAAGCGCGGGTTGGCCGCCGTCGCGACCACGGTCATCAGGTAGCGGTCCTCGGCCGCCGACACCTGCCGGTCGGACTTCTGCCATGGCTCCCCCGCCGGCACGAACACGACCTCGTCGAGGTCGAACCACGACTGCACCTCACTGGCGGCCACGAGGTGGCCGTGGTGGATGGGGTCGAAGGTGCCGCCCATGACGCCGACGCGTCGGCGCGGACTGTCGGCGTTGGCCACGGGAGGACTCAGGTGTGCTCGCGACCCTTGCCGAACGACAGCAGGGCGAGCATGGCGATGGTGAGGATCGCCATGGCGATCCCGCCGACGGCGTAGGGATGGATGCCGATGTCGCGCAGTTGCTCGGCGCCTTCTTCGGCTGCCGCGAGGATCGTGAACATGCGCTCAATCTATCAGCGGTCTCAGCGCACGTGACCCGACCCGGTGACCACGTAGGTGGTGGTCGTCATCTCGGGCAGGCCCATGGGGCCGCGGGCGTGCAGCTTCTGCGTGGAGATGCCGATCTCGGCCCCGAAGCCCAGCTCGCCGCCGTCGGCGAACCGGGTGGATGCGTTGACCATGATCGCGGCGGCATCGACGCCGGCTGCGAAGGCCTGGGCCGCGGCGAGCGAGGAGGTGACGATCGCCTCGGTGTGGTTCGACGAGAACCGGCGGATGTGCGCCACGGCGTCATCGAGCGACTCCACGACCGCCGCGGAGATCTCCAGGGCGAGGTACTCGGTGGCGTGGTCCTCGTCGGTGACCGGCAGCACGGACGGGTCGGTGGCGACGAACGCCGGGTCGCCGTGGATGGTGACGCCGGCGTCGTGCAGTGCCGCGACCACGCGCGGCACGAAGGTGTCGGCCACGGCCTTGTGGACGAGCAGGGACTCGGCCGCGTTGCAGACACTGGTGCGATCGGTCTTGGAGTTGAGCACGATGTCGAGGGCCATGTCGAGGTCGGCATCGGCGTCGACGTAGACGTGGCAGTTGCCGACGCCGGTCTCGATGACCGGAACCGTCGACTGCTCGACGACCGCCTGGATCAGTCCGGCTCCGCCTCGGGGGATGACGAGGTCGACGAGTCCGCGCGCCTGCATGAGGTGCTGTGCCGACGACCGGTCGTCCGCCGGGATCTGCTGGACGGCGTCGGCCGGCAGGCCTGCTGTGGCGATCGCGCCGCGCATCACGGCGATGATCGCCGCGTTGGAGTGGGAGGCGGACGACGAGCCGCGGAGCAGGACGGCGTTGCCCGACTTGAGGCAGATGCCCGCGGCGTCGGCGGTGACGTTGGGGCGTCCCTCGTAGATCATCGCGATGACCCCGATGGGCACGCGGACCTGCTGCATCCGCAGGCCGTTGGGCAAGCGTGGACCCCCGCACGATCTCGCCGACGGGATCGGGAAGGGCCGCGACGTCGCGCAGGCCTTGGGCGAAGGCGACGACACGGGCGGGGTCGAGGGCGAGCCGGTCGATCACGTGCTCGGGCGTTCCGCCGGCACGGGCGGCATCGACATCGCGAACATTGGCGGCGAGCAGGTCGTCACTGGCCGCGACCAGCGCGTCGGCCGCTGCCAGCAGCGCGGCGTCCTTGGCCGACCGCGGCAGCGTGGCCAGGGTCGTGGCGGCCAGCCGTGCCCGCCGGGCGGCCTCGTGCACCTGCTCCTTCATGGCGTCCATCCTAGATTTCCGCGCCCCCGGTCGGACCGACGATCACCAGGTCGTCGCGGTGCACGACCTCCCGCTCGTAGCCGGCACCGAGCTCGGCGGCGAGGTCGCGGGTCGAGCGTCCCAGCAGCTGGGGCAGCTCGGCGCTGTCGTAGTTGACGAGTCCACGAGCGATGACGGTGCCGTCGTGGGCCACGACGTCGACCGGGTCGCCGGCGGTGAAGGTGCCGGTGACGCCGGTGATGCCGGCCGGCAACAGGGACGCCTTGCGCATCGTGAGCGCTCGCACCGCGCCGTCGTCGACGTGCAGTGCCCCCTGGGTGTCGCTGGCGTGGGCGAGCCACAGCAGCCGGGTGGGGCGGCGGCGGCCGGTGGGCAGGAAGCGGGTGCCGACGGCATCGCCGGCCAAGGCCTCCGCCGCTCGCTCGGCCGCCGTGAGCACGACCGGGATGCCGGCGCCGGTGGCGATGCGCGCCGCCTCGACCTTGGTGACCATGCCGCCGGTGCCGATCGCCGAGGCGCTGGGGCGGGCGATGTCGAGACCGGCCAGATCGGCCTCGCCGGCCACCTCGGCGACGCGCGAGGAACCTTCTCGACCGGGCGGACCGTCGTACAGGCCGTCGACGTCGGAGAGCAGCACGAGCAGGTCGGCGTGGACGAGGTGGGCGACCAGCGCGGCGAGCCGGTCGTTGTCGCCGAAGCGGATCTCGCTGGTGGCCACCGTGTCGTTCTCGTTGACCACGGGCACCACGCCGAGCTCGCTCAGCTTCGCGAACGTCTGGTACGCGTTGCGGTAGTGACTGCGGCGGGTGACGTCGTCGACGGTGAGCAGCACCTGCCCGACGACGAGACCGTGCACGGCGAATCGGTCGGAGTAGCGCGCCATGAGGGCGCCCTGGCCGACGCTGGCGGCCGCCTGCTGGGTGGCGAGGTCGCGAGGGCGACGGGCCAGGCCGAGGGGCGCCAGTCCGGCGGCGATGGCACCGGAGCTGACCAGCACGACCTCGTCACCGCGGGCGCGCGCCGCTGCGAGAGCGTCGACGAGGGCGTCGAGGCGCTCGACGTCGAGTCCCCCCTCGGTGGTCGTGAGGGACGACGAGCCGACCTTCACCACGAAGCGGGTCATGTCTCTTCCCCGCTGCGGAGCGGATCGTCGACACCGTCCTTCTCGCGTTCGGCTCGGGCAGCGGCCTCGAACGCGCGCTTCGCGATGAGCTCCTCGCGGCGCTCCTGGTTGGTGCGGCGGTCGTTGTCGTCGAGGCGCTGGTCCTCACCGCGACGACCGAGCATCTCGGCACCGGCCTCGATCTGGGGGTCGAAGTCGAACACGACCGCGTCATCGGCATCGCCGATGAGCACGTCGTCGCCCGCCGTGGCGCCCATCTCGAGCAACCGCTTCTCGACGCCGAGCCGGTTGAGCCGGTCGGCGAGGAACCCGACGGCCTCGTCGTTGCTGAAGTCGGTCTGGCGCACCCAGCGGGCGGGCTTGTCGCCGCGGACGATCCACTGGCCGCTGCGCTCGACGATGGTGAACTCCTCACCCACACCGGCCTCCGCGCGCGGCCGGAGCACGATCCGCGTGGACTCGGCCTGCGGCGTCGCGGCGCGCTTGGCGACGACGATCTCGGCCATCGCGAACGACAGCTCGCGCAGACCGTCGTGGCTCGCGGCGGAGACGTCGTACACGTCGAGCCCGCGCGCCTCGAGGTCGGCGCGGACGAACTCGGCGATCTGGCGCGCGTCGGGCACGTCGACCTTGTTGAGGGCGACGAGCCGCGGACGGTCGTCGAGTCCCCCGTAGGCGGCGAGCTCGCCCTCGATGACGTCGAGGTCGGAGAGCGGGTCGCGGCCGGGCTCGACGGTGGCGCAGTCGATGACGTGGACCAGCGCGGCGCAGCGCTCGACGTGCCTGAGGAAGTCGTGACCGAGCCCGCGTCCCTCGCTGGCGCCCTCGATGAGGCCGGGCACGTCGGCGACGGTGTACGTCGTGCCGCCGGCCGTCACCACGCCGAGGTTGGGCACGAGGGTGGTGAACGGGTAGTCGGCGATCTTGGGCCGGGCCCGTGACAGCGCGGCGATGAGGCTCGACTTGCCGGCACTCGGGAAGCCGACCAGTCCGATGTCGGCGACCACCTTGAGCTCGAGGGTGATGACGCGGTGCTCCCCCGGCTCGCCCTTGAGCGCGAATCCGGGCGCCTTGCGCTTGCTGGACGCGAGGGCCGCGTTGCCCAGTCCACCGCGGCCGCCCGCGGCGATGACGATCTCGGTGCCCGCACCGACGAGGTCGGCAAGGATCTCCCGGTGCTCGTCACGCACGACCGTGCCATCGGGCACCGTCAGGAGAAGGTCGGCTCCGTGCGCTCCGCTCTTGTTGCTGCCGGCGCCGGGCATGCCGCTGCCGGCCTTGCGATGCGGCTCGTGGTGGAAGTCGATGAGCGTCGTGACGTCCGGGGCGACGCGGAGGATGACGTCACCACCGTGCCCGCCGTTCCCGCCGTCAGGCCCGCCGAGCGGCTTGAACTTCTCGCGATGGACCGAGGCGACGCCGTTCCCTCCGTCGCCCGCAGTGACGTCGAGCGTCACCTGGTCGACGAAGCTGGGGATGGCCACGACTGCTCCTGTACTGGAACTCTGCTGGTTGAAAATGGGAAAGGGGCGGCACCGCTCACGCGGACCGCCCCTTCACCAAAGTGGGTTCGCTCGGCTACTCCGCCGGAACTTCTGCCGGAACGATGTTGACGACCTTGCGGCCACGGCGGGAGCCGAACTCGACGGCACCGTCGGACAGCGCGAAGAGCGTGTCGTCTCCGCCACGCCCGACGTTGGTGCCCGGGTGGAAGTGGGTGCCGCGCTGACGCACGATGATCTCGCCGGCGTTGACGACCTGACCGCCGAAGCGCTTCACGCCGAGCCGCTGGGAGTTGGAGTCGCGCCCGTTGCGGGTGGACGCTGCGCCCTTCTTGTGTGCCATCTGTCAGGCTCCTACTACTTCGAGATTCCGGTGATCTTGACCTGGGTGTACTTCTGACGATGACCCTGGCGCTTCTTGTAGCCGGTCTTGTTCTTGTACTTCTGGATGATGATCTTGGGGCCCTTGGTCTGGCCGAGGACCTCGGCGGTGACCGAGACCTTGGCGAGCGCCTTGACGTCGGTGGTCACGGTGTCGCCGTCGACGAGAAGCACCGCGGGAAGTGAGAGCTTCTCGCCCTCGCCCTGGGTGACCTTGTCGATCTCGACGACGTCGCCGACGGCCACCTTCTGCTGCGTGCCGCCACTGCGCACGATTGCGTACACCACGGGATCCTCATTCATCGATCGAAAGCTGTGTCGTTGTCTTGGGGCATGTGCCTCAGCACACGACGTCGGCGCGCGTAGCTCGCCGACGTTCCATTCTACGGAGCCTGCCCCTCGTCGGTCAAAACGGGTGCGTCGTCCTTCTTTGCTTCGTCCTTCGGAGCGTCGTCCACCCTGGCGTCGTCCTTCGGACCATCGTCCTTCGTGGCGTCGTCCTTGGGGCCGTCGTCCTTCTTCGTGTCGTTCTTGGCGCTGCTCTTCTTCGCGCCGGACTTCTTGGCCGCGTTGCCCTTGCCCTTGCCCTTGGAGTCGTCGGACTTCTGTCCGCCACCACCGCCGCCGCCACCGCGACGGTTGCCGCGACGCGGCTCGTCCTTCTTGGGCTCGACCGGCTCCGCCGTGATGACGACGCCGCGGCCCTTGCAGTGCTCGCAGTCGGTGCTGAACGACTCCAGGAGACCCGTGCCGATGCGCTTGCGCGTCATCTGGACCAGTCCGAGCGACGTGACCTCGGCGACCTGGTGACGGGTGCGGTCGCGACCCAGGCACTCCACGAGGCGGCGCAGCACGAGGTCGCGGTTGCTCTCGAGCACCATGTCGATGAAGTCGATGACGATGATGCCGCCGATGTCGCGCAGCCGGAGCTGGCGCACCATCTCCTCGGCTGCCTCGAGGTTGTTCTTGGTGACCGTCTCCTCGAGGTTGCCGCCGGAGCCGGTGAACTTGCCGGTGTTGACGTCGACGACCGTCATCGCCTCGGTGCGGTCGATGACCAGCGAGCCGCCCGAGGGCAGGAACACCTTGCGCTCGAGCGCCTTGTGGATCTGCTCGTCGAGCCGCATCGCGGAGAACGCGTCGGCACTCTTGGCGTCCTCGGCGTCGGGCTCCCACTGCTTCGCGCGGTCGGCGAGGTCGGGGGCGACGTGGTTGATGTAGGCCGAGATGTTGTCCCAGGCGTCATCGCCCTCGATGACGAGTGAGGTGAAGTCCTCGTTGAAGAGGTCACGGACGACCTTGATCATCAGGTCGGGCTCCGCGTAGAGCAGCTCAGGCGCCTTGCCGGCCTCGACCTTCTTCTCGATGTCCTCCCAGCGCGCCTTGAGCGCGGTGACGTCACGCGTCAGCTGATCCTCGGTGGCGCCCTCGGCGGCAGTACGCACGATGACGCCGGCGTCCTCGGGCAGCACTTCCTTGAGCAGCGCCTTGAGGCGGACCCGCTCGTTCTCGGGGAGCTTGCGGGAGATGCCGCTGGTCTGGCCGCGCGGCACGTAGACGAGGAACCGTCCGGGCAGGCTCACCTGGCTGGTGAGGCGGGCGCCCTTCTGGCCGATGGGATCCTTGGTGGCCTGCACCAGCACCGTCTGGCCCGGCGTCAGCGCGTCCTCGATCTTGCGCTGCTTGCCGTTGCCCAGCGTGCTCCAGTCGACCTCACCGGCGTACAGCACGGCGTTGCGGCCGGCGCCGATGTCGATGAAGGCTGCCTCCATGCTCGGCAGGACGTTCTGGACCTTGCCGAGGTAGACGTTGCCGATCACCGAGGTCTGCGACTCGCGGGCGACGTAGTGCTCGACGAGGACGGAGTCCTCGAGGACGGCGATCTGGGTGTAGTCGTCGCGCTGGCGCACGACCATCTCGCGCTTGACCGACTCGCGGCGGGCCAGGAACTCGGCCTCGGAGACGATCGGTGCGCGGCGTCGTCCAGCCTCGCGGCCCTCGCGGCGACGCTGCTTCTTGGCCTCGAGCCGGGTGGAACCGCTGACGCCGGTGATCTCGTCCTCGGCGCTGCGTCCCTCGCGCACCTTGACGACCGTGTTCTCTGGATCGTCGGACGAGCTGGACGCGCCCTCGCCGGAGCGAGCGCGGCGGCGGCGGCGGCGGGTGGCGTTCCCGTCACCGTCGTCGGAGTCGTCGTCCTGGTTGTCCTGCTTGCCCTGGTTGTCGTTTCCGCCGTCACCGTCGTCGCCCTTGCGGCGCCTACGGCCTCCGCGGCTGCGTCGCCGGCGGCGAGGCCCGTCGTCGTCGCCGTCACCATCGTCGTCACGGTCGTCCTGGCGGTCGTCCGATGCTTCGGGCTTGGGCCGCGGCGGCAGGGTGGTGGTCTCCGGGGGCTGGAACATGACGCCGCTCTTGGGGGCGTCGTCGGTCTTGGAGCTGTCGTCGGCCTTGTCGGTCGACTCGCTTTGGGCGGTGTCGTCGTTCTTGGCGGCCTTCTTGGCGGGTGCCTTCTTCGCCGCGGCCTTCTTGGCGGGGGGGCCTTCTTCGCCGCAGCCTTCTTGGCGGGCGGGTCGCCCCCGTCGTCCGCTGGGGCCGCGGCGGTCTTCTTCGCCGGGCGATCAGCCTTCGTCTCGGCCGGGGGCGCGAAGATGTCGGTGTTCAGCGCTGCGGGCGGTCCGGCCGGTCGGCCGGCGGCGCGTCGTCTGGTCGAGGTGCTGGTGGATGATTCGGATGATTCGTTGTCGTCGAGCATGTGCTCTCCTTCGCCCGCGAGCCGGAAATGATCCGGCTGGGGCTGTACGTCTGCGGGCTCCGCTCAGGGCGGGCCTGAAGCCTTCGGTGGACCGGGGCGCCACGCGCTCCGGGGGCGGGCGACGGTCAAGGCCTGTCACACGGTGATCCTCCCGCTCGCCGCGGTCAGCACCTGTCTTACGATGCGTCGCGGTCGATGGCGAGTGGATCGCCGACCATGCCGGTTTTCTGATCGAGCGGGCCCTGCGCCGAGCGAGTCGCCACTGGCGTCTGCTCGACCTGCAGGCCTCCGCGGGAACGGAGTCCGGCGAGAACGTCGTCCGGTCGTACCGACGGTGTGGCATGTCGGAGGACCACTGTCAGTATCGCACACGGCTGTGCGGTGGACTCACCTGAACGGACCTCGAGAGCCAGCACGTCGGCCCGGACGTCGAAGGTGCGGAGCCCCTTCTTCGCCATGCGTTCGACCTCGATGACGTCGGCCTCGAGGAAGGCCCGGACGGCCGCCGATGCGGTGTCCACGTCGACCCCGACGAGCTCGATCGACCACTCGCTCGCCTGCAGTCGATCGGCGAGGGAGCCCTGACCTGCGGCGACGACCGTCTCGAGGACGTCGAGCCCGGGCGGGAGCGACGCGTCGAGATCGGCGCGGACGGCATCCGGGTCGCATTCTCGCGTGAGCCCGATCTCGAGGTACTCAGCCTCTGTGGCCGCTCCGGTGGGTGAGGCATTGGCATACGAGATCTTCGGGTGCGGGCTGTATCCGGACGAGAAGGCGATGGGCACACCGGCGCGTCGCACCGCTCGCTCGAAGGCGCGGGCGAAGTCGCGGTGGCTGGTGAAGCGCAGACGACCTCGCTTGGCGTACCGGATGCGCAGCTTCTGCACGATCGGCAGCTGCGGATTCGGAGCCTCCGGGTTCGGGGTGCCCTCCAAGGTGTCCACGGCTCGAGACTAGTCAGCCATGGCGGCGGCGATCGCCTCGTGCGCCTCCAAGGCGATGGTGGGATCCAGCGGTGGCAGTGCGTCCATCCACGGCATCAGGCCCGGCCCGCGGAGCTCCATCACGCCGAGTGGTCGCGGCATCACCCACAGATGGAAGTGCGCGATCCCCTCGCCCCACCGCGCCACGTGGACCCGGCCCACCTCACCGATGGACAGGACGGCCCGCTCGACCCTGGCCACGACCGGACCCATCGACGCGGCTTCGGATGTCGAGAGATCCACGAACGAGTCGACGTGACGCCGGCTCTCGAGGATGACGCCGCCCCGCAGCGGAATTCCCTCGAACGGAAGGAGCCGCCAGTGCTCGTCGGTCCAGAGGTAGCCGTCGTCGGACCGCTCGCACAGCGGGCAGTCCGCGGCCTCGACACCGATCCTCGTCGGCTCCGGAACCTCGCGGGGTCCGAGCGTCTTCGGCTGCAGCTCCCTCGTCCAGGGAAACCGTGGATCGGCCTCGAGCTCATCCGGTGTCAGCACGCGTCAAGCGTATGTGGAGGATGGACGGGTGGCCCATGAAGATCGCCCGTCAGGACGACTCCTCGTCGGCGCCGCGATCGTGCTGCTGGCGCTGAACCTCCGCGTGGCCGTGGGAAGCATCGGCGTGGTGCTCGACGCCCTGCGCGCCGATCTCGGCATGAGCGCGAGCGTGGCGGGCGTCCTCACGACCCTGCCGGTCCTCTGCTTCGCGATCTTCGGCAGCGGCTCACATCGCGTCGTGAGGAAGGTCGGGCTGCACCGGACCACCGCCGTGCTGCTGGCCGTCACGGCCATCGGGCTCGCTCTCCGCGCATTCGTCGACAGCTCGGGTGCGTTCCTGCTGCTCTCGGTCGTCGCCCTGGCCGGATCGGCGGTCGGCAACGTCATCCTCCCGGTGCTGGCGAAGGTGCACTACCCGGACCGGATCCCCCTGATCAGCTCGCTGTACGGCGCAGCCCTGATGACCGGAGCGGCACTCGGCTCGGTCGTCACCGTGCCGGTGGCCGACGCGTTCGGCGGCTGGAGAACCGGCATCGGCGCGTGGGCGCTGCTCGCGGCCCTCACGCTGCTGCCGTGGCTGCGCTTCCTGGGTCACGACCTCCACGTCGACAGCAACCCGTCGACGCTCACCGTGCGACAGCTGGCGGGCTCGAAGCTCGCCTGGGCGACGGCGCTGTGCTTCGGCGCGCAGTCGGCCCAGGCCTACGCACAGTTCGGCTGGTTCCCCGCGATCCTGCACGACGGCGGTCTGTCGACGGGAGCCGCCGGAGCCATGCAGGGCCTGCTCAGCGCGGTCGGCATCCCCCTGACCCTGGCGCTCCCGGCGCTCATCGCGTGGGCTGGTGCGCGGCCCGTGCTGCCGTGGCTGTTCGCTGCGGTGACGATGGCCGGCTGGACCGGCGTCCTCATCGCCCCCGCTGCGCTCCCCTGGTTGTGGGCGATCCTGCTCGGGGTGGGCGGGTGCGCGTTCACGTGGACGCTCACGATGATCGGGAGACGAGCCCGCACACCCGACGGGACCGCGGCCCTCTCGGGCTTCGCGCAGAGCATCGGATACGTGATCGCCGGCCTCGGGCCGCTGGGAACCGGCCTGCTGCATGACGCCACCGGCACCTGGACGGTGCCGGTGGTCGTCTTGCTGGTGACCGCGTTCCTCATCGGTGTGTTCGGAACAGTCGTCAATCGGGAACGGTTCCTCGAGGACGAGCTCGGTCGTTGAGCGTCAGTTCGCGCGGGAAGCACGGGCGCGACGAGCGAGGTGTGCGGCGAAGGCCAGGCGGCCCCCGAACTTCTCGACGCCACGCTCGGCGATGTTGCGACGCTGCTCGAGACGATCGAACAGCTCACGCTCGAACTGCTGTGCTTCGGTGTGGGTGGTGTAGTCAGTGATGATGGTCATGATGTTCTCCTTCGACATCACCAACCTTCGTCGCTGAGGTAGAGGCCGGACATCGGGTGACCGCCCTATTTACGCCTCTCGGTCGCCTGAGGCAGTACCTAGGTACCTCAGACGACAGACAGCGGCAGCAGCTTCTTGCCGGTGGGACCCATCTGGATCTCGGTGTCCATCTGCGGGCAGACGCCGCAGTCGAAGCAGGGCGTCCAGCGGCAGTCGTCGACCTCACGGGCTCCGTCGGGGTCGATCGCGTCCTGCCAGTCTTCCCACAGCCAGTCGCGGTCGAGGCCGGCGTCGAGGTGGTCCCACGGAAGGACCTCGGCATACTCGCGCTCGCGGGTGGTGTACCAGTCGAGGTCGACCGGCTGGTCCGCCAGCACCTCGGCCGTCTTGGCCTCCCACCGCTCGTAGGAGAAGTGCTCGCTCCAGCCGTCGAACCGGCCGCCGTCGCGCCACACGGCCTCGATGATGCGACCGACGCGACGGTCTCCACGCGACAGCAGTCCTTCGATGGTTCCGGGCTGGCCGTCGTGGTACCGGAACCCGATCGCCTTGCCGAACCGCTTGTCGGACTGGACCGACGACCGCAGCTTGCGCAGCCGCTCGTCCGTGGTCTCGTGGTCGAGCTGGCCGGCCCACTGGAACGGCGTGTGCGGCTTGGGCACGAAGCCGCCGATCGACACGGTGCAGCGGATGTCCCTGCGGCCGGAGACCTCGCGGCCGACCTCGATGACCTTCTTGGCCAGCTCGCCGATCTGCATGACGTCTTCGTCGGTCTCGGTGGGCAGGCCGCACATGAAGTAGAGCTTCACCTGGCGCCAGCCGTGCGAGTACGCGGCGGAGACGGTGCGGATGAGGTCTTCCTCGGTGACCATCTTGTTGATGACCTTGCGGAGCCGTTCGCTGCCGCCCTCCGGAGCGAACGTGAGCCCCGAGCGGCGGCCGTTGCGGCTGAACTCGTTGGCAAGGGTGACGTTGAAGGCGTCGACGCGGGTCGACGGCAGGGACAGCGACGTGTTGCTGCCCTCGTACCGGTCGCCGAGCTGCTTGGCGATCTCGCCGATCTCGGAGTGGTCGGCGCTGCTGAGCGAGAGCAGCCCCACCTCGTCGAGGCCGGTCTTCGCCAAGCCGTTCTCGACCATGGCACCGATGCCCTCGATGGAGCGCTCGCGCACCGGCCGCGTGATCATGCCGGCCTGGCAGAAGCGGCATCCGCGCGTGCAGCCACGGAAGATCTCCACGGAGAACCGCTCGTGCACCGTCTCGGCCAGCGGCACGAGCGGGTTGCGCGGGTACGGCCAGGCGTCGAGGTCCATCAAGGTGTGCTTGGCGACGCGCCACGGCACGCCGGGGCGGTTCGGCACGACGCGCTGGATGCGGCCGTCGGGCAGGTAGGTGACGTCGTAGAACTTCGGCACGTAGACACCGCCGGAGACGGCCAGTCGCATCAGCAGCTCGTCGCGCCCACTCTGCTGGTCTCCCTTGGGTGATCCCTCGGCCTTCCACTCGCGCACGACGTCACTGATGGCGAGCACGATCTCCTCGCCGTCGCCCAGCACGGCGGCGTCGATGAAGTCGGCGATGGGCTCGGGGTTGAACGCCGAGTGTCCGCCCGCCAGCACGATCGGGTCGTCGTCGCCACGGTCGGCCGCGTGCAGCGGCATGCCGGCGAGGTCGAGCGCGGTGAGGAGATTGGTGTAGCCGAGCTCGGTGGCGAACGAGATGCCGAGGAGGTCGAAGTCACGGATCGGGCGGTGGGCGTCCACAGTGAACTGCGGGATCGCGTGCTCACGCATGACCGCTTCCATGTCGGCGAACACGGCGTAGGTGCGCTCGGCGAGGATCCAGTCGCGCTCGTTGAGCACCTCGTACAGGATCTGCACGCCTTGGTTGGGAAGTCCGACCTCGTACGCGTCGGGATACATGAGCGCCCACCGGACCTGCACGGAGTCCCAGTCCTTGACGGTGGCGTTGAGCTCGCCGCCGACGTACTGGATCGGCTTGCTCACGCTCGGGAGCAGCGGCTCCAGGCGCGAGAACACGGACTCGACGGGCATGACGTCAGCGTAACCGGCGCCACGATCTAGGCTCGGGGGCGTGAGAGGAAGGCGAAACCGGGCACCGCTGTCGTTGCGATACGTCCCGACGGCGACGGACGGCGAGATCGATCAGGTCGTCTGGATGGAGAACCGCAGCGACGTCTCGCTCGTACCGACCCTCCGCTACGTCGCCCGCGACATCTGGGGCCGGGAGCTCCCCCACGTCGTGACCCGGACCGTGCATGGCTCGGACCAGGGTCTTGCACTGCTGCCGGCCCGCGGGACGGGACAGGACATCCTGCGTTTCGACGGTCCCGGCGCCAGGGACGTGCGGCGCGTCGACGCCGAGCTCGTCGACCTCTCCCAGGACGACCACCCCGCGTTGGAGGCGGACGTTCGGACCGTCATGATCGACCTCCAGGAGAAGGCGACAGCCGATCCCGCGGACTTCTGGGGGATCGGGCTCGTCAACCCGAACCCTTTCGGCGTGCAGGTGCGAGTCTCGCTCGTCGCGTTCGAGGATCGCGAGCGCGACTACCCCCGCCAGGTCGTCGACGTGGTGACGCTGCAGGGTGACATCGACATGGCGTCGGCATCGAACGACATCATCTGGCTGCCCGAGGACGTGCGCGGCCAGTTCCACGACGTCGTCCACCAGCTCGCGCCGCAGATCCTGGTCTGACGGTCGTCGCTGCCGGTTGACTCAGGCCGAGTTGATGGCCCAGTTGAACCGGGTGGCGCCCTGACCGCGGGCGATCGTCACCGCGATCCAGACGCTCATCATCATCTCGGGCCCCGCGGCAGTGTCGATGCCGCCGAGATCGACGATCTGCTCGCTGCGCCAGCCGAGCGTGGCGAGGAAGTCGCGCACGCGGATCTTGGCGTCTGCGTCGTCGCCGCTGAGGAAGACGACATGGTCGCCGGGCACCACCGACGGGTCGACCATGATCGTGCAGTTCATCGTGTTGAGGCTCTTGACGACGAACGTCGCCGGGAACGCCTCCTGCAGGCGTCGGCCGATCGAGCGCTCGGGCGAGGCCGCCGGCGCCGGGTACCCGCCCTCGACCGGGACGAGCTCGTTGGACAAGTCGACGACCGTCTTGCCCGCGAGCGATTCCGCACCGATCGACTCCAGCACGGCGAGCGAGTTGATGCCGTTGGTGGCGTTGACGAGCAGGTCGGCATGTGCGGCCGCGTCGGCGAACGAGCCGGTGCGGACGTCCAGGTCACCGAACGGGGCGAGGCTTGCAGAGTCGGCCGATCGAGCACCGACCGCGACGTCGACGCCGAGGCCGGCGAGACGAGCGGCGAACGCCTGCCCGACCATGCCCGTGCCCAGCACGCCGACGGAGGTCATGGGAGGGCAGTGCCAGCCAGATCTGGGAACCAGAGCGCGATCTCGCGCTCGGCGGAGTCGGCGGAGTCGGAGGCGTGCACGATGTTCTCGCGGTTGGACAGCGAGAGGTCGCCGCGGATGGTGCCCGGCTGGGCCTTGCGGCCGTCCGTGGCTCCCGTGAGGGTGCGGACGACGGTGATGGCCTCGTCACCCTCGAGCACGATCGCCACGAGCGGCCCGGACGTGGCGAACTCGCGCAACGGCGGGTAGAAGTCGCGCTCGACGTGCTCGACGTAGTGTGCATCCGCGGCTTCGCCGGTGATGGTGCGCTGCTCCATCGCGACGATGGTCAGGCCCTTCGCCTCGAATCGCGACAGCACCTGGCCCACGAGGCCTCGTCGGACAGCATCAGGCTTGAGCAGGACGAGCGTTCTCTCCATGCTCGCTAACGTAGCGGCAGCGCGCGTCAACCAGCCCGGGAGGGGATCCATGAGCGAGACGTCTTGGTGGCGTGACGCCGTCATCTATCAGGTCTATCCCCGCTCGTGGGCCGACTCCAACGGCGACGGCGTCGGCGACCTCCCCGGCATCACCGCTCGTCTGAAGCACCTCACGGACCTGGGAGTGGACGCGCTCTGGCTCTCGCCGTTCTACACATCGCCCCAGCGCGACGCCGGCTATGACGTCAGCGACTACCGCGACGTGGACCCGCTGTTCGGGTCGCTCTCGGACTTCGACGCCCTCCTCGCACGAGCCCACGAGGTGGGACTCCGGGTGGTCGTCGACCTCGTGCCGAACCACACGTCCAGTGACCACGCCTGGTTCCAGGAGGCGCTGCGAGCGGGACCCGGGAGTCCCGAACGTGCTCGCTACCTGTTCCGCGACGGCCGTGGCGAGAGCGGCGACGAGCCGCCCAACAACTGGACGAGCACCTTCGGCGGGTCGGGCCTGGACGCGGGTCACCGAGCCCGACGGCACTCCCGGCCAGTGGTACCTCCATCTGTTCGACGCGAGCCAGCCCGACCTCGACTGGACCAGCTCCGAGGTCCGTGACGAGCTCGAGTCGGTGCTGCGGTTCTGGCTCGACCGCGGCGTCGACGGGTTCCGCGTCGACGTCGCGCACGGGCTGGTCAAGGCCGACGGACTCCCCGACGCCGACATCCCGCACGGATACCAGACCAACCCGACCGCACAGGCTCCGATGTGGGACCAGCCCGGTACGCACGACATCTACCGTCGGTGGCGGCAGATCACCGACGAGTACGTCCGCTCCAGTGAGGATCCCGGCGGGGGTGCCGGGCCGTGGGCGGCGGACGACAGAGACCGCATCCTCTGCGCAGAGGCGTGGGTCAGGCCCGCCGACGCACTCGCGCGCTACGTGCGCGGCGACGAGCTCCACCAGTCGTTCAACTTCGAGTTCCTGATGACGCCGTGGATCGCCGAGGACCTGCGGCACACCATCTCCGAGACGCTCGGCGCCGCCGAGGCCGTCGGAGCACCGCAGACCTGGGTGCTGTCCAACCACGACGTCGTCCGTCACGCGAGCCGACTGGGGTTCGAGCAGTCGCCCGGGCTGGGGTCGCCCCGTGGCATCGGCGCCGACGACCCACAGCCCGACCCGGCCCTCGGTCTGCGGCGGGCCCGCGCGGCCACCACCGTGATGCTCGGTCTGCCCGGATCGGCGTACCTGTACCAGGGCGAGGAGCTGGGCCTCCCGGATGCCACCCGCCTGCCCGACGACGTCCGCCAGGACCCGACATGGGAACGCTCGAACCACACCCAGCGTGGCCGCGACGGCTGCCGCGTACCGATGCCCTGGGAAGGCAGCACTCCGTCCCTCGGCTTCGGCCCGGGCGCGGAGTCATGGCTCCCCCAACCCTCCGAGTACGGCGCCCTTGCGGTCGACCGCCAGCGCGGCGCGGACGGCTCGACGCTCGAGCTGTATCGGCGGCTGCTCTCGCTCCGGCGCGAGCTGCGCCTCGGCCGCGGATCGCTGACCTGGTTCGACGCGGGTTCCGCCGACGTCCTGGCCTTCACGACGTCCACCGCCGACGGCCGAACCGTGCTCGTGCTGGCGAACATCGGGACGTCGCCTGCGCGGCTCCCGGACGGCGCGCGGGTGCTGGTGTCGAGCTCTTCGGAGGAGCCGGTCGGACTCGATGTGCCGATCGACGCTGCGGTCTGGGCGGAGATCGATCTGCCCGGATGACCTGCTCTTGCGTGTTGCACCACTTCGGCAATACGTTCAGTCACGTGATGGGAGTCACACGAGGCGGAGGGGGCGGTCAGATGACGGAGCACCATCCGTCGCGACCCACGATCAAGCGGGCCGTCGCGGCGGTCGCGGCGTCGGTCTTGGCACTCACCGGGCTCGCCGCGTGCGGCGGTGACTCCGGCAAGCCGACACTCAACTGGTACATCAACCCCGACGGCGTCGACACCTTCATCAAGTGGGCCGAGAAGTGCAGCACCGACGACTACACCATCGCGATCCAGAGCCTGCCCACCAGCGCCACGGACCAACGCGTGCAGCTGGCCCGGCGTCTCGCGGCCGAGGACTCGACCACCGACTTGATGAACCTCGACCCCGTCTTCGTGGCGGAGTTCGCCAACGCGGGCTGGCTGGCCGAAGTCAAGGGAAGCGTCGCCGACGAGGTCCAGAAGAGTGTCGAGGGCGGCACCGGTGACTATCTCAAGGGTGCGGCCGACACGGTCACCTGGGAGGACGGGGTCTTCGCGTTCCCGCTGTGGGCGAACACCCAGGTCCTCTGGTACCGGAAGTCGCTCGCCGAGGCCGCCGGCCTCGACCTGACCCAGCCGGTCACCTGGGACCAGGTCATCCAGGCGGCCGGCGACAACGACGGCACCGTGGGCGTCCAGGCCAACAAGTACGAGGCGTACGTCGTGTGGATCAACGCACTGTGCAGGGAGCCGGCGGCGACATCGTCTCCGACACCGAAGCCGGCAACGACGCCAAGGTCGACATCGACTCCGATGCCGGTCGCGCCGCCGCGGAGGTCATCAAGCAGCTGGCGGACTCCCCCGCCGCCCAGCCGGACTTCTCGGTGTCCAACGAGGGCACCAGCCTCGGGCAGATGTTTCCCGCGGACGGGGCCGGTGAGTTCATGACCAACTGGACGTTCGTGTACAAGAACTACGAGGGCCTGGTCGGCAAGGATGGCGGACCCGCGGACAAGGAGCAGTTCGAGGATCTCGGCTGGGCGCGCTATCCGGCGACCGTCGAGGGCCAGGCGTCCAAGCCACCGATCGGCGGCATCAACATCGGGGTCGGCGCCTACAGCAAGCATCCCGAGTTCGCCATGGAGGCGGGCGAGTGCATCACCTCCCAGGAGATCCAGGTGGACCTGGCCCTGACGGACGGCCTGATGCCCTCCACGAACTCCGCCTACGAGGCGGTCATCGAGGACGGCTCCTACCCCGCTGACCTGGTGGAGCTGTGGCGCACCAGCGTCGACGAGGGTGGTCCCCGGCCGAAGAGCGCGTTCTACGGGCTGATCTCCAGTGCCATCCAGGCCCGCTGGCACTCGCCCAACTCCGTGGACCCGGACACCACACCGAAGCGATCGGCCGACTACTTGCAGGCCGTCCTCGAAGGAAAGGCGCTGCTGTGACCACGGCGACCGCACCGGCACCGAAAGGCACGAAAGCCGTCGTCAGCGACCGCTCCCGTGCCGAGACTCGGCTCGGCCAGAAGCTGGTGGCACCCGCGATCATCCTGATGCTGATCGTCACCGCGTTCCCGATGCTGCGGGCGATCTGGCTGTCGGTCTACAACTACTCGCTCACCGCGCCGGACGACAAGGCCTTCGTCGGGGCGGGGAACTACCTGACCGCCCTGACCGACTCGCTGTTCTGGCAGACCACCGGCATCACGGTGTTCTACATGGTGTTCACCGTCGCGATCGAGCTCGATCATCGGGTTCGCCTTCGCCATGGTGATGCACCGGCTGATCTTCGCGCGAGGCGTCGTGCGCACCTCGATCCTCATCCCCTACGGCATCATCACGGTCGTCTCCGGATTCGCCTGGCAGTTCGCCTTCTCGTTCCAGAACGGATTCGTCAACGGCTGGCTCCCCTTCATCGGCGACGACTTCAACTGGTTCGGTGACACGTTCTCCGCGGTGGTCGCGATCTGCGTGTCGGAGATCTGGAAGACCACTCCCTTCATGTCGCTGCTGCTGCTCGCGGGACTGGCCCAGGTGTCCGAGGACATGCTCGAGGCGGCCAAGGTCGACGGTGCCACCTGGTGGCAACGGCTGTTCAAGGTGATCCTGCCGAACATGAAGGCGGCGATCATGGTGGCCGTGCTGTTCCGCGCCCTGGACGCCTACCGGATCTTCGACAACATCTTCGTGATGACCAACGGTGCGGAGAAGACGGAGTCGATCAGCTTCCTGACCTATCGACAAACCATCGAACAGTTCCAGCTCGGCATGGGCTCGGCGCTGTCGGTGCTGTTGTTCCTGTCGGTGCTGCTGGTGGCCTATCTCATCATCAAGGTGTTCCGGGTCGACCTGGCCCAGGCCCGGCAGGAGGCGTGAGATGAAGACCAAGATCGGAACGGGCGTCGGCCTCCTGCTGATCCTGGGCTGGTGCCTGCTGCCGGTTGTCTGGATCATCTCCCTGTCGCTCAAGTCCCAGGAATCCATCACCGTCGGCAACCCGGGCTTCTTCCCCTCTGCCGGCACCAACGTCGGTTTCGAGAACTACCAAGCGGTGCTGGGACAACGATCAGTTCCGGCGGGCGATCTTCAACTCGATCGGGATCAGTCTGATCGCCACGGTGCTCTCGGTGATCGTGGCCACGCTCGCGGCGTACGCGATCGCCCGGCTGGAGTTCAGGGGCAAGCGCCTGGTGCTCTCGATGTCCCTGGCGATCGCGATGTTCCCGGTGGTCTCGCTCGTGGGGCCGCTGTTCGACATGTGGCGGGCCTTCGGCATCTACGACACCTGGATCGGCTTGATCATCCCCTACATGTCGTTCACGCTGCCGTTGGCGATCTGGACGCTGTCGGCGTTCTTCCGCGAGATCCCCTGGGAGATGGAGCAGGCCGCCCAGGTCGACGGGGCATCCTCGTGGCAGGCGTTCCGCAAGGTGATCGTGCCGCTGGCAGCTCCCGGCGTCTTCACCGCCGCGATCCTGACGTTCTTCTTCGCGTGGAACGACTTCGTGTTCGGCATATCGCTGACCTCCACGGAGGCAGCACGGCCGATCCCGGCGTCGCTCGCGTTCTTCGTCGGGCCCGACCCGTTCACCCGGCCGGCGTCACTCCTTGCGGCATCCGCGGTGCTCGCCACCATTCCGATCATCATCATCGTCCTGTTGTTCCAGCGCAGAATCGTTGCCGGTCTGACCTCCGGTGCAGTGAAGGGTTGATCCCATGGCAGCCATCGAGATGAAGAACATCGTCAAGGAGTACGGCGACGGATTCGCAGCCGTCAACGACATCAGCATCGATGTCGCCGACGGGGAGTTCATGATCCTCGTCGGGCCGTCCGGCTGCGGGAAGTCGACGCTGCTCAGGATGATCGTCGGCCTGGAGGACATCACGTCCGGCGACATGGTGATCGGCGGCGACCGCGTCAACGACCTGGCGCCACGCGACCGCAACCTGTCCATGGTGTTCCAGAACTACGCCCTGTACCCGCACCTCACCGTCTACGAGAACATCGCCTTCCCGCTGCGCCTGGCCAAGATGAGCGACAAGGAGGTCGACGAGAAGGTCCGCGACGCGAGCAAGACCCTGGAGCTCGACGAGCACCTGGAGCGCAAGCCCGCCAACCTGTCCGGCGGTCAGCGTCAGCGCGTGGCGATGGGACGAGCGATCGTCCGCGAAGCCAAGGCCTTCCTGTTCGACGAGCCACTGTCGAACCTGGACGCCAAGCTGCGCGGCCAGATGCGCACCGAGATCGCCCGCCTGCAGAAGCGCCTCGGCATCACCACGGTCTACGTCACCCACGACCAGACCGAGGCGATGACGCTCGGTGACCGCGTCGCGGTCCTGAAGCGCGGCATCCTGCAGCAGCTGGCCACGCCTCGGGAGCTGTACGAACAGCCCGTCAACCTGTTCGTGGCGGGCTTCATCGGCTCGCCGCCGATGAACTTCCTGCCGGCCACGGTCGAGGGCGACCAGGTCACCCTGCCGTTCGGCACGTTCAAGATCCCCGCCGACAAGGCCGAGAAGACGGCGGGCAAGGGTCTGCTGATGGCCGGCATCCGGCCGGAGCACTTCGAGGATGTGTCGGTCATCGAGGGCGGAAACGTCGACTCGTCACAGACGTTCGAGGCCCGCATCGACGTCCGCGAGTGGCTCGGCGACCAGCAGTACGCCTACGTCCCCTACGAGGCCGAGGCGGAGGTGCAGAACCAGCTCAAGGAGCTCGCCCGCGAGCAGGACAGCGACTCGTTGCGCACCCAGCTCGTCGTGTCGCTCGACGCGGCGAGCACGGTCAAGGAGGACGACGACGCCACGTTGTTCGTCGACACCGCGAAGATGCACCTGTTCGACCCGTCCACCGGCGAGAACCTCACCGTCGGACTCTGAACGGCGTTCAGCGCTTCTTCTTGCCCTTCCGGGTCACGGCGTCCATGACCTCGGTGTTCCACTCGTGCTCGCGGATCAACCGGTAACGCTCCCCCGCCACCCGCAGGTACGCCTGGGCCGGTCGTTCGTCCTCGCCCCGCACGCCGGCGTCCTCGATCATGTCGACGACCGGCTTGAACTCCTCGGCGTACCAGCGTGACGCCATCGTCGCCTTGTCGATGTAGGCGCCCTCGGCGTGCATCGTGCGGGCCGCCCAGGCCTCGACGGTCTCGGCGATGACGCCGTAGTCGAAGGGGTCGTCGACCGCCACGGCCGCCCGCGCTTCACCTGTGAACGGGACGCGCTCCAGCATGAGGCGGCGCCAGAACTTGCGTTCGAGATCGGCACGGGCACCGATGTCGACCGGGGTGAGGAACGTGTCGATGGCCGTGACGCTGGCCTCGATGACCTTCAGGCGGAGACTGCGCGCCACCGAGACGCGGTGGTGGCCGTCCCGGACGAAGTAGGAGTCGCCGACCTGGTAGACGTCGATCGGCGGGATGATCTCGCCGGTCCGGCTGGCACGGGAGAGCCGTTCCCAGCGCTCACGGCTGCGTCCTGACGTCGGCCGGAATCGCCGGTCGAAGTCACGCACCTTGTCGACCGACCCCACGATCGCGTCGAGCGGGATGACCTTGGTGCCGACGTAGCTCTCAGCCCGTCGGCCGAGCGCCTCGACGACCTCGTCGAAGGACATCGACTGCACGACGTCGTCGGTGTCGTTCCGCAGCCGGGCCGCGAGCGCTGACAGCACCTGGTGGCGCCGCACCTTCATGAAGTCGCTCTCGGCGTCGACGCGCGGCGATCCCGAGTCGTACACCATGTCAGGCCCACCGTCCGGCCGTGGCCGTCGCCGGCTCTGCCGTCCGCGGCTCGATGTCGATCAGCTGCCACGGGATGACGTTGCGGATGGTCGTGGGGCCGAGCTGCCGGTCGGGCTTGTGCATCCCGTAGGGATGGATGTGCCCGTGCAGGTGCCAGCTCGGACGCAGCGTCTCGAGCACGCCGTGCAGCGCCGAGATGCCGACGTGAGGTGGATCGGACTCGTCACCCAGGCCCAGCGGCGGCGCGTGGGTGAGGAGGACGTCGACCTCCCCGGCCTCCTTGAGCAGCCGACGGGCTCGTTTGTCGTACTCGGCCTGGGTGTACTGGTGCCGGCCGTCGTTGTAGCGGACGCACCCGCCGAGGCCGGCGACCCGCAGGCCGCCGATCGTCTGGACGCGCCCATCGACGTCGACGAGCCCTTGCGGGCCGACGCCGGGGCCCGTCAGGGGGTCGTGGTTGCCGGGCACGTAGGCCGCCGGAGCGTCGAGCAGCGCGACGAGCGACTCGAGGTAGTCCCACGGGAGGTCGCCGGCCGCGAGCACGAGATCGACGCGCAGGTCGCGCGCGCGCGACTCGAATGCGGGGACCTCCTCATCGGCGACTGCCAGCACTCGGACCATGGGGCCGAGACTACCGAGCCCAGCGAGCCTTGTCGGCCTCGATCTTGCGGCCCACCAGGTAGGCGGTCGCCCAGAGCACGGCGAACATCGCGCCGACGAAGAACATCGCGGGCACCAGGAACCCGAGGCAGATCGCCGCCACCTGCAGCGCATGGCCGAGGACGTACGCCCACGGGCGGCGCAGCAGACCGGCGGTCAGCACGAACAGCACGGCGAGACCGATGACCCAGACCGACCGCAAGTCCGGTGTCGACGTCCTCGACGGAGATCATCACCGGCACGCTCAGGGCCAGGACGACGGCCTCGAGCGACAGCATCGCCGCGCACAGTGCTCTCTTGGGGGCTCTCACGGTGTTGACCTCATTGGGGCTCGCCACCGAACAGCAGGCGCGCCTCCCCGACGGTGACGACAGAGCCGGTGATCAGCACCCCGCCGCTGCCGATCGCGTCCTCGTAGCCGTCGCTGGAGTCGGCGAAGGAGATCGCCCGCTCGATCGCGTCGTCGAGGCGCCGGACGACGGTGACCCGCTCGGCCCCGAACACGTCGTCGGCGATCTCGCCCAGCTCGCTGGCCGGCATCGCGCGGGGCGTGCTGTTCTGCGTGCAGACGATCTCCGCGAGCACCGGCTCGAGCAGGCGCACGATCTCGTCGACGTCCTTGTCTGCCATGACGCCGACCACGCCGATGAGCGGGCTGAACGTGAACGCGTCCTGCACCGCCTCCAGCGCCGCCTCGATGCCGTGCGGATTGTGGGCCGCGTCGAGCAGGACCGTGGGGCTGCGACGCACCACCTCGAGGCGTCCCGGTGACGACACGTCGGCGAAGGCCGTGTGCACGAGATCGGCGTCGAGCTCGTTCGACCCGGTGAAGGCCTCGACCGCCGCCAGCGCGTACGCGGCGTTGCGGGCCTGGTGCGCGCCGTGCAGCGGAAGGAAGATCTCGTCGTAGCGACCGGCAACGCCCTGCAGGTCGACCTGCTGGCCGCCCAGCGCCGTGAGCCGCTCGGACACGCCGAAGTCGACACCCTCACGCAGCACGGTGGCACCGACCTCGGCGGCGCGCCCCAGGACGACCTCGAGCACGTCCGGCTCCTGCTCGGCAAGCACCAGGTGGGAGCCGGCCTTGATGATGCCGGACTTCTCCTTGGCGATCGTCTCGGCGCGGTCGCCGAGGTAGGCCGCATGGTCCATGGCGATCGGCGTGACGACGGCGACCTGACCGTCGGCGACGTTCGTGGCGTCCCAGCTGCCGCCCATCCCGACCTCGACGACGGCCGCGTCGACCGGGGCATCCGCGAACGCGGCATAGGCCATGGCCACCGTCATCTCGAAGAACGACAGGGGCGGGCCACTCAGTCGAGTCGTCGACGATCTGCGCGTAGGCGGCGACGTCGGCGAACGCGTCGACGAAGGCCTCCTCGGTCAGCGGCTCACCGTCGAGGCAGATGCGCTCGGTCATCGACTGCAGGTGCGGGCTGGTGAACCGCCCGGTGCGCAGGTCGAGGGCCCTCAGCAACGCGTCGATCATGCGAGCCGTCGACGTCTTGCCGTTGGTGCCGGTGAGGTGGATCACCGGATAGGCGTGCTGAGGATCGCCCAGCAGGCTGCACAGGCTGCGGATGCGGTCGAGGGTCGGGTCGAGCCTGGTCTCCGGCCACCGGTCCAGCAGTGACTGCTCGACCTGGGCGTATGTGGGCTTCATCGCGTTCAGTATCGCAGCGGCCTGGGCACCGCCTCGGGTGACGCTGCGCGATGATGTCTCCACGACCGGAACGACTCGAGGGACCCGCATGCTAGACGGAGGTCCCGGCCAGCGTCTGACCTCAGCGCCTAGACTGTCGCCTCGTGAATGCAGTCCCGGACAAGCCCGTGCTCGAAGGCCTCGAGGCCAGCCTGGTCGCAGCGCTGGGAGGAGCAGGGAACCTACCGCTTCGACCGGAGCAAGACGCGCGAGGAGATCTACTCGATCGACACCCCGCCACCGACCGTCTCCGGGTCGCTGCACGTCGGCCACGTGTTCTCGTACACCCACACCGACCTCATCGCGCGGTACCAGCGCATGCGCGGCCGGGAGGTCTTCTACCCGATGGGCTGGGACGACAACGGCCTGCCCACCGAGCGGCGGGTGCAGAACTACTACGGCGTCCGGTGCGACCCCTCACTCCCCTACGAGCCGGACTTCACTCCCCCGGCCGATCCTGACCCGAAACGACAGGTGTCGGTCAGCCGGCGCAACTTCATCGACCTGTGCAACGAGCTCGTCGTCGAGGACGAGAAGGTCTTCGAGCGCCTGTGGCGCACCCTCGGCCTGTCGATCGACTGGACCCAGAAGTACACGACGATCGGCGTGGAGTCGCAGAGCGTCGCCCAGCGGGCCTTCCTGCGCAACGTCGCGCGCGGCGAGGCGTACCAGCAGGACGCGCCCACGCTGTGGGACGTCACGTACCAGACCGCCGTCGCCCAGGCCGAGCTCGAGGCGCGCGACTATCCCGGTGCGTACCACCGGGTGGCCTACCACCACGAGAGCGGCCCGGTCCATGTCGAGACCACGCGTCCGGAGCTGATCGCCGCGTGCGTGGCGCTCATCGCCCACCCGGACGACGAGCGCTACCAGCACCTGTTCGGCTCGACGGTCCGTTCGCCCCTGTTCGGCGTCGAGGTCCCCGTGCTGGCCCACCACGCCGCCGAGATGGACAAGGGCGCCGGCATCGCGATGTGCTGCACGTTCGGCGACCTCACCGACGTCCAGTGGTGGCGCGAGCTGCAGCTGCCGAACCGCACCATCATCGGCCGCGACGGCCGCATCCTCCCCGACGTGCCCGAGTGGATCACCGATGACGCCGGCCGCGCGCAGTTCGCCGAGCTCTCCGGCAAGACCACGTTCACCGCCCGTGAGATGTCGGCGGAGGCCCTCCGCGCCTCCGGCGACCTCGAGGGCGATCCGCAGCCGACCCAGCGCGTCGCGAACTTCTACGAGCGCGGCGACAAGCCGCTCGAGATCGTCTCGACCCGTCAGTGGTACATCACCAACGGCGGCCGCGACACCGACCTGCGATCCGCGCTCGTGGCCCGTGGCGACGAGATCGCCTGGTTCCCCGGCTACATGCAGTCGCGGTTCACCAACTGGATCGAGGGACTCAACGGCGACTGGCTGATCTCGCGTCAGCGCTTCTTCGGGATCCCGTTCCCGGTCTGGTACCGGCTCGACGACGACGCCCAGCCGATCCACGACGACCCGATCCTGGCCGCCGAGGACACGCTCCCGGTCGACCCGGCGTCGCAGGCCCCGCCCGGGTTCGACGAGTCGCAGCGCGGCGAGCCGGGCGGCTTCGTCGCCGACCCCGACATCCTCGACACCTGGGCCACGTCGTCACTCAGCCCGCAGATCGTGTGCGGCTGGGAGCGCGACGACGACCTGTTCCAGCGCACGTTCCCGATGGACCTCCGTCCGCAGGCCCACGACATCATCCGCACCTGGCTGTTCTCCTCCGTGGTGCGGACGCACCTGGAGTTCGGCGTCGCCCCGTGGTCGCACGCGGCCATCTCCGGGTTCGTCGTGGACCCGGACCGCAAGAAGATGAGCAAGTCCAAGGGCAACGTCGTCGTGCCGGACGAGATCCTCGACAAGTACGGCGCCGACGCCGTGCGCTGGCGCGCTGCCGGTGCCCGCCCGGGTGCCGACTCACCGTTCGACGAGGCCCAGATGAAGGTCGGCCGGCGGCTGTCGATGAAGGTGCTCAACGCCAGCAAGTTCGTGCTCGCCTCCGAGGAGCAGTACGGCCTCGGCGCCGACACGTCGTTGCTCGACCCCTCCCTCGTCACCGAGTCGCTCGACCTCGCGATGCTGCACGGACTGCGACAGGTGGTGGAGTCGGCCACGAGGCACTTCGACGACTACGACTACGCCTCGGCCCTCGAGGTCGCGGAGAAGTTCTTCTGGAACTTCTGCGACGACTACCTCGAGCTCGTCAAGGAGCGGGCCCGCCGTGAGGACGCCGGCGGCGAGTCCGCCCGCGCCGCCTTCGCCCTGGCCCTCTCGGTGCAGCTCCGCCTGCTCGCGCCGTTCCTGCCGTACGTCACCGAGGAAGCATGGTCGTGGTGGCAGGACGGCTCGGTCCATCGCGCCGCCTGGCCCGATGCGGACGTCGACCTGTCCGCCGAGCCCAGCGACCCGGCCCTGCTGGCGACGGCCGCCGAGGCGCTCGCGGGCATCCGCGGCGCGAAGTCGGTGGCCAAGGTCGGTCAGAAGACCGAGGTCACCGCGGTGTCCGTGCGCGCCTCGCAGGAGGCACTCGACCTGCTCACCTCGGCCCTCGACGACGTCAAGTCTGCCGGTCGCGTCGTCGGTGACGTCGAGCTCGTGGCCGACGGCGATGCCGACGGACTCGAGGTCGCGGCGACGCTCGCCACGGAGTCCGACGCGACCTAGCCCAGCGCTTCGGCGGCGGCCTCGCGGGCCGACGCCGGGTCCGCTGCGGCGAGAGCGCCCTCGGAGGCCTTCTGGCACTCGGCGAGCGTGTGCGCGGCTATCGCAGCACCGACAGCCGGAGCGGCGGTGCTCGCAGCCGACAGTGACGTGACGCCGAGCCCGGCCATCACGCAGCCGAGCAGTGGGTCGGCCGCGGCCTCCCCGCACACTCCGACGGGCTTTCCGGCCTCGCGGCCAGCCCGTGCGACCTGGCCGACGAGGGCAAGAAGGGCCGGTTGCCACGGGTCGGTGAGGTGCGCCAGGTCGGATGACATGCGGTCAGCGGCCAGGGTGTACTGGCTGAGGTCGTTGGTGCCGATCGACACGAAGTCGACGTGGCGCAGGATCCGGTCGGCCAGCAGTGCGGCAGCTGGGACCTCGATCATCACGCCCGGCTTGAGTCCACGCTCGCGCACTCGGGCGGCGAACCAGGCGGCCTCCTCCTCAGTCGCCACCATGGGCGCCATGACCCACACGTCGCCCGCAGCGCCCTCAGCTGCGGTGGCGATGGCGTCAAGCTGGCGATCCATCAGGCCCTCGTCGCGGATGCCGAGCCGCATGCCACGCACCCCGAGGGCCGGGTTGGGCTCGTCCGGCAGGTTCGCGAACGCCAGTGGCTTGTCAGAACCCGCATCGAGCGTGCGGATGACGACCTTGCGCTCGCCCATCGCATCCAGCACCTCGCGGTAGATGGTCGCCTGCTCCTCGACGGTGGGCTCGGAATCGGCGCTGAGGAAGCACAGCTCGGTGCGGAACAGTCCGACGCCCTGGACGTGGGTGTCCGCGGCTCGACCGGCGCCGGCGCCGTCCTGGACGTTCGCCAGGATGTCCACGGGGTGGCCGTCGGACGTCGCTCCCGGTCCGACCCACGACTCCGCAGCCTCCGCTGCAGCCTGCGCCGCCGCGGCTCGCTGCTCGACCATCTGCGGATCGGGGTCGAGCACCACCTCGCCTGTCGTCCCGTCGACGAGAACCTCGGTGCCGCGCTCGACATCATCGAGTCCGCTGCAGCCGACGACGCACGGGATGCCGAGCTGTCGGGCGATGATCGTGGTGTGGCTCGTGACGCCTCCGAGGGACGTGGCGATCGCCACGATGACCGACGGATCCAAGCCGGCGGTGTCGGCCGGCGCGAGGTCGTCGGCGCACAGGACGCTCGGAGTGGCGGGCATCGGGATTCCTGGTTCCGGCTGGCCCGTGAGCTCCGCGACCACCCGATCGCGGATGTCCTGCAGATCGCTGACCCGCTCGGCCATGAGCCCGCCGGCACTGCGGAACATGTCGCTGAGCTGCTCGACGGCCGCCACGGTGGCGGCCGCGACGCCCTTGCCTGCATCGAGCTGCGCAGAGACGAGTCCGACGAGCCCGCGGTCGCGCGCGAGGGCGGCTGTCGCCACGAGCACCTCGGCCGTGGGACCGCTCGCCTTCAAGGCGCGCTGCTCGAGCTTCTGCGCCACCGTCCCCGCGGCTGCGCTGAAGCGTGCGGCGGCCTCCTCGGCCGAGGCCTTGGACTCCTCAGCCGGAACGGTCGGCCGCGGCGTGGGCCGCACGACGGCACCTGTGCCGATCCCCGGGACGACACCGGTGCCTTGCAGGACCGTCATGCGCGAGAACCTTCCATGAGTGGTGACGCCGTGAACCAATATTGTGGAGCGTACCCACCGTCAAGATCACTCCGTCCGACCGAAGGATGAGCACATGACCAGCAAGACCGTGACCGTCGGATCGTCGGTGGGGCTGCACGCCCGGCCGGCCGCCGTCATCGCCCAGGCGGCCTCGGCCGCGTCGTCGCCGGTGACCATCTCGAAGCCCGGCGGCACTCCTGTCGACGCCGGATCGGCGCTGCTCATCATGACGCTCGGCGCGAAGATGGGCGACGAGGTGGTGGTGGAGAGCGAGGACGACGAGCTCGTCGAGACGATCGCCGGCCTCGTCGAGGACGACCTCGACAGCCAGCCGGCCTGAGCCGACTCGGCTAGGAAGCCTTCTTCTCGACCTCGTCGTGCGAGAGGACGGTCGGGCCCTCGGTGCCCTGGACCGTCTCGGCGGTGACGACGACCTTGGCGACGTCGTCGCGGCCGGGGATGTCGTACATGACCGGCTGGAGGACGTGCTCGATGATCGAGCGCAGGCCGCGGGCTCCGGTGCCCCGCGCGAGCGCGAGCTCGGCCATGGCCTCGCACGCCTCACGGGTGAACTCCAGCTCGACGCCGTCGATCTCGAAGAGCCGCTCGAACTGCTTGGTGAGCGCGTTGCGCGGCTGGGTGAGGATGGAGACGAGCGCGTCCTGGTCGAGGTTGTCGACGGCGGCGATGACGGGAAGGCGTCCGATGAACTCCGGGATGAGGCCGAACTTGAGGAGGTCCTCCGGGAGCACCTTCGAGTAGAGCTTCTCGGGCTCGCCGGCCGGGGTGATCTCGGTGCGGTCGACGTTGAACCCGAGGCCCATCTTGCCGCTGCGCTGCTCGATGATCTCCTCGAGGCCGGCGAACGCGCCGCCCACGATGAACAGCACGTTGGTGGTGTCGATCTGGATGAACTCCTGATGCGGGTGCTTGCGTCCGCCCTGCGGCGGCACCGAGGCGGTGGTGCCCTCGAGGATCTTCAGCAGCGCCTGCTGCACGCCCTCGCCCGAGACGTCACGGGTGATGGAGGGGTTCTCGCTCTTGCGCGAGATCTTGTCGACCTCGTCGATGTAGATGATGCCCGTCTCGGCCTTCTTGACGTCGTAGTCGGCGGCCTGGATGAGCTTCAGGAGGATGTTCTCGACGTCCTCACCGACGTAGCCGGCCTCGGTGAGGGCGGTGGCGTCGGCGATGGCGAACGGCACGTTGAGCATGCGGGCCAGCGTCTGGGCGAGATACGTCTTGCCACAGCCGGTGGGGCCGACGAGCAGGATGTTGGACTTCGCCAGCTCGACGCCGTCGTCCTTGCTGCGTCCGCTGGAGGCCTGCGCCTGCACCCGCTTGTAGTGGTTGTAGACAGCCACGGCGAGCGACTTCTTGGCGGCGTCCTGACCGATGACGTATCCGCCGAGGAACTCGAAGATCTCGTGCGGCTTGGGCAGCTCGCCGAGGCTGAGCTCGGCACCTTCGGCGAGCTCCTCCTCGATGATCTCGTTGCAGAGGTCGATGCACTCGTCGCAGATGTAGACGCCGGGGCCGGCGATGAGCTTCTTGACCTGCTTCTGGCTCTTGCCGCAGAACGAACACTTCAGCAGATCGGCGGTCTCACCAATGCGTGCCACGTGTGATGTCCTTTCGCAGGCGCGAACAGAAGTCGTCGGGCGAACCGAAGTCGTCTTTCTTCACAGTACCGGCCGAACCCGCGATCGTCGCGGGTCAGACCGCTGCCGTCTTCAGCGTGTCGAAGACCTGGTCGATGATTCCGTACTCGACAGCCTGCTCGGCGGTGAGGATCTTGTCGCGCTCGATGTCGCGGCTGACGTCCTCGGCACTCTGGCCCGTCGCGTTGGCGATCATCTCCTCCAGCAGCGTGCGCATGCGGATGATCTCGTTGGCCTGGATCTCCAGGTCGGAGATCTGACCGCCGGTGCCCTCGGTGTACGGCTGGTGGATGAGGATGCGGCTGTTCGGCAGCGCGTAACGCTTGCCGGGCGCACCCGCGGCCAGCAGCACCGCGGCGGCCGAGGCGGCCTGTCCGAGGCAGACCGTCTGCACGTCGGGCTTGAGGTAGCGCATCGTGTCGTAGATGGCCGTCATCGCCGTGAACGAGCCGCCGGGTGAGTTGATGTAGAGCTGGATGTCGCGGTCGGGGTCCATCTGCTGCAGGCAGAGAAGCTGGGCCATGACGGCGTTGGCGACGTCGTCGCTGATGGGGGTGCCGACGAAGATGATGCGATCCTCGAAGAGCTTCGCGTAGGGGTCGATGCGCCGGAACCCGTAGGACGTGCGCTCTTCCCACTGGGGGATGTAGTAGCTCACTTGACGTCTCCTGCGCTGAGGACCACATGGTCGATGAAGCCGTACTCCTGGGCCTGGGTCGGCGTGAACCACCGGTCGCGGTCGGAGTCGAGCTCGATCTGCTCGAGCGTCTGGCCGGTGTGGTGGGCCTGCAGCTCGTTGAGCTGCTTCTTGAGCAGCAGGCTCTGCTCGGCCTGGATCTTGATGTCGGACGCGGAACCGCCGATGCCGCCGGAGGGCTGGTGCATCATGATGCGCGCGTGCGGGAGGGCGTACCGCTTGCCCTTGGTGCCGGCCGCGAGGAGGAACTGGCCCATCGAGGCGGCGAGGCCCATGCCCACGGTGACGACGTCGTTGGGGATGAACTGCATCGTGTCGTAGATGGCCATGCCGGAGTCGACGGAGCCACCGGGCGAGTTGATGTAGAGGAAGATGTCGGACTTGTCGTCCTCGGCGTTGAGCAGCAGCATCTGGGCGCAGATCGCGTTGGCGTTCTGGTCCTTGACCTCCGACCCGAGGAAGACGATGCGTTCCTTGAGGAGGCGCTGGTAGATGTGGCCGTCGAGGTCCTGGGGACCGAGGTCGCCGGCATCCATGCGGTGCTCATGGGATTGAGGGTTCTGTGTGTTCACGTGCCAAACCTAGACGGCGAAGGTGCCCGACACACGCGATGACACCCCCTGTTCGCTGACGGCAGACGTCCTACCGCTCGGCCTCGGCCTTGATGCGGGCCAGCGTGGTCTCCATGCCCGCGACGAGCTCGACGTCGTGCTCGTCGATGCCGCCGAGCGCGACCGCCGCCGTGATCTTGGAGAGGAACGTCCGCTTTCCGCCCACGAGCTCGCGGCGCTCGGTGACCCTCGTGCTCTCGCCGTTCGGCGTGAGCTCGTACGACCACACGTCGCCGGGGCCGTAGACGCGGAAGGCGAGCCGCTGCTCGGGCACGAACTCGGTGATGCGGCTGGCCGTGGGCCAGAAGAAGCCCTTGCGCTTGTTGAGGTTGAGGCTGCGGGTGCCGAGGCCGATCTCGTCGCCGAAGAACTTCTGGCGGTAGGTCTCGGGGCTCCACTCGTTCATGCGTCGCTGGTCCGACACGATCTGCCAGACCCGTGCTGGTGGGGCGTCGATGTCGATGGTCGCCTCGATGGGTGGGATGGGGGTGGCCATGGAGTCCTCGATCTAGGGGTGGGAGTGAGGTGGTCAGAGGTGGGTGTCGGCGGCCGTCAGGGCGGGCGGGTCGCTGGCGCGGGCGTTGAGCCACTGGACCAGCAGGTCGGCGATACGCGGGTGGTTGAGGAGGGCGAAGTGGTGCGCGCTCGGCACGTACTCGGATCGCGCGCCCTGGACGATGGGCCCCTGGCGTGTGACGCCCGTTGCGGACGAGACGCGCACCAGGACGTCGCCGAGCACCGAGCTCAGCGGATGCCGCTGCGAGGCGCCCAGCGAGGAGGCGATGAAGTAGTAGTCGGCGCGCGGCAACGGTGCCGCGGCGATGCGGTCGAGGCCCCACTGACCGGTGAGGTCCTGGCCCTCCCACTCGTCGTTGCTGATGTAGCCGTGGCGGAGGTCGACGATGCCGGCCGAGCGCGACTCGAGGATGGCGCTGAACGGCCGCGTCTCCGGCAGGTAGCGGAGAGCGCGGGAGCCAACGTGCGCGACCTTCTCGAGGGCGGCTCCCCCGTGTGGCGTGCCGAGGCACACGACGTCGCGGACGAGGTGGTGCCAGGTCTGGCCGGCCGCCGTGGCGTGGTTCGTGGCGGCGCGGGCGACCAGGCCGCCCATCGAGTGGCCGACGAGCGTGATGCGCGTGACGTTGACCGGCCACGCCTCGACCAGCTGCTGCAGGAGCACGTCGAGGTGCTTGCCGTTCTCGGAGACGTGCAGGCCGGTGTTGTAGCGGATCATGACCGGCGTGCCGTCGGTCTCGGCCTGCAGACGCGAGACGGGTAGGTGGCTCCGCGGGTGCTTCTCGCCCAGCAACCACGACTCGTCGTCCTCGCACAGACCGTGCAGGAAGACGACGAGGTGGCTGGAGCCGCCGCGGAAGGCCTCGGCGACCTGCCAGCCCGTGACCGGCACGTCGACACCGTCCTTGCGGACCGCCATGACGATCGCCTGCGGGTCGTCGAGCATGCGGAGCTCGTCACCGATCAGTCCGTTGACCGCGGCGACGATCTGACGACCGCGCCGGGTGGTCTCGACCGGACGGCCGATGCCACGGGCCGCCAGCGCTCGGACGCCCGCGCTCGAGACCCGGAGGAAGCCGGAGATCGCGCCGTAGAGCGAGGTCGCGGCCGCGTCGTGCACGGACTCCGGGACGCGTCCGCCCACGACACGCGTGGCGCGGAAGGCGCGGGTGGCGACCGCCTGATGCATGTCACGGACGGTGCCGACGATCAGGCGGTCGACGTGGTCGAGCGCGAGGGCTGCGACGTCGGTCGTACGCGCGGGCCCATATGCGTCGGGGCTGGGGGGCATGGGCCCATACTGCCGGTATCCGAGCCCGATCGGAACCTGGGAGCGCGCGTTCTTCGTCACTGTGACCGTCTGAGCGAGCGCAGCGAGCGAACGGCGGGCCAGGTCGAGTGTGCACGCCGAAGGCGTTCGGCGTATCGAGACCCGGTGAGGGTCCAGGCTCGGCCGAGCCCGATGGCTGACGAGGTCTCGATGCGACGGACGCGCTCCGCGCGTCTGCCCACTCGACCTGGCCGGACGTCAGCTCGCAGGACTCGCTGAGTCCGTCTCATCCTCGTCGGCTTCGTCCGCTTCCTCAGCGACGGCCGGAGCCTCAGCTGCCGGTTCGGCGATGGCGGCGGCAGCACTCTTGGCCTTGGCCTCCGCCTCCTCGGCCAGCTCCTCGTCGGTGGCGACGGTGCCGTCGGCGCGCAGGCGCGAGAGCTCCAGGTCGTTGCCGGAGGCGTCCTTGACGGTGGCCGTCTCGACCAGGGAGGCGAGCGCCTTGCCGCGCAGCACCTCGCTCATCATCTCGGGCACGTGGTTGTGCTCCATGATGTGCTGGACGTAGGAGTTCGGGTCCTGTCCGGACTGCTGGGCGCGCCGCATGATGTGCTGGCTCAGCTCGGTGTCGTCGATGCCGAACTCGCCGTCGGCCACCACCTGGTCGAGCACGAACTGGGCGATGATCGACTCGCGCACGCGGCGATCGAGGTCGGCCTCGAACTCGTCGGCGGTCTGGCCCTCGTCCTCGAGGTAGGCCTCCATGCTCATGCCGGCGAAGGCGAGCTGCTGGGTGACCTGCTCGCGGCGGGACTTGAGCTCCTCGGCGACGAGCGAGTCGGGCAGCGGGACGTCGACCTGGCCGATGATCTCGTCGAGCACGAGGTCGCGTGCCTCGTTGGCCTGCTCCATGCGCTTGCCGCGGGTGACGCGCTCGAGGAGGTCGGCCCGCAGCTCGTCGATGGTGTCGAACTCGGAGGCGGTCTGGGCGAACTCGTCGTCGAGCTCGGGCAGGTGCCGCTCCTTGACGTCGGTGACGGTGACGGTGACGTCGACGTCCTTGCCCTTGAGCTCACCGCCGACCAGCTGGCTGGAGAACGTGGCGGTGCCGCCGGCCTCGAGGCCGATGACAGCCTCGTCGAGGCCGTCGAGGACCTCGCCCTGGCCGACGGTGTAGGGCATGCCCTCGGCCTCGGCGCCGTCGATGGACTGACCGTCCTTGTCGGTGGCGGCGAGGTCGATGGTGAGCGAGTCGCCGTCCTGCACGGGACGCTCGACCTCGGTGAACGTGGCGAAGCGCTCGCGCAGTCCCTCGATCTGCTCGTCGACGTCGGCATCGGCGACCTCGGCGTCGGCGACCTCGACCGAGATGGCCGAGACGTCGGGCAGCTCGATCTCGGGGCGGATGTCGAGCTCGGCCGTGATCTCGATGGGCTCACCGTCGCTGAACTTGGTGAGGTCGATCTCCGGCTGGCTCAGCGGCTGGATCTCCTGCTCCTGGACCGCCTGGCTGTACCACTGCGGCAGGACGCTGTTGATGGCCTCGTCGAGCACGACGGTGCGGCCCACGCGCTGGTCGACGACGGCGGCCGGAACCTTTCCCTTGCGGAAGCCGGGAACGGTGACCTGCGAGCCGATCGTCTTGTACGCCTCGTCGAGGCTCGGCTCGAACTCCTCGAACGGCACCTCGATGGTGAGCTTGATCCGGGTCGGGCTCAGGGACTCGGTGCTGCTTTTCACGTGGAAACTCCTGCAATGATTGGCGGGTGGTCGGCGTCCGTCGCCGGTGCGGCGGTCACGTTTCGACCGTGGACCAGTCTCGCACGCATGCCCCGAGAGCCCGAATCGGCATGGCCCTAGAATCAATCGTCGACGGGATGTGGCGCAGCTTGGTAGCGCGTCCGCTTTGGGAGCGGAAGGTCGCAGGTTCAAATCCTGTCATCCCGACCGGGTGGAGACTGGCACGGTGACGCGAATCCGCTACGACGAGCTCGTCTCGACCATCCGGGATCGCCTGCCGGCCTGCGGGTCGACCACGGTCGTGGCGGTCGACGGGCCGAGCGGGTCGGGCAAGTCCGAGCTGGCCGATCGGCTCGTCAAGAGGCTCGGAGCGGTGCTCGTGCGCGTCGACGAGCTCGTCCCGGGGTGGCACGGACTCGCGGCGATGCCTCCGGTGGTGGCCCGCGACCTGCTCGCCCCACTGGCTGCCGGCGAGGTCGCCAGGATTCGCCGGTGGAACTGGGTCGACGACCGTCCCGGCGACATGCTGGACGTCCGACCTGAACGGTTCCTCGTGCTCGACGGATGCGGCAGCGGGTCACGCATCATCCGCCCGTACCTGAGCCTGCTCGTGTGGGTCGATGCTCCCGCGGACGTCCGCCGCGCGAGGGCCATGGCGCGAGACGGCGAGGTGTTCGAGCCGTGGTGGGACGTCTGGGCGGCGCAGGAGCGCGCGTTGTTCGCGACCGAGCAGACGAAGGCGGCAGCGGACGTGCGAGTCAGGTCAGGGTGACGTCGGCGTCTGCTGGTACATCGCCAATCGCCACTGCCCGTCCTGGCGCACGTAGAAGCTCGACATGACGCCCACGAACGCCGGCTGGTCGCCGTCGCGATAGCCCGTTCCGACGTAGACGAGGCCGGCTGCGTCGGCGCCGGCCTCGACGAGCCGGACGTCCTCGATGTCGTAGCTCTGCCACGGCGGCGCGTGCTCGAGCGAGGCGACCACGGCATCGCGATTCATCACCGCCCCGTTGGCGAGCACCATGACTCCGTCGTCGGTCATGAGGTCGCCGTAGAACTGGGACCCGGTCGAGTCGCAGAGCGAGTCCCAACCGCGGCGCTCGAGGTCGAGAAGGGCGCTCATCGTCTCTTCCTTGTCCACATCCCCACGCTAACGACGCCTCGTCGAACCGCCTTGTCAGAGGTCGCGTCTAGGTTGGAAACATGGCGTTGACCAGCACCGATACCGGCACCGAGCTGCTCGCCGAGATCGGCGTGCTCGAGGTCGAGCGGGCACGTCTCGAGGCCCTCATCGGCGATCGGATGCTGTCCTACGCCGACCACGTGCGTCACGAGGCACAGCGCCACGACGACCCCGTGGTGCGTGATCTGGAGGCATCGGCGGCAGCCGAATCGCTCGGCCAGGTGCTGCGTCAGCCCACCCGCACGGTGCAGGTGCGACTCAGCCAGATGCGCAGGGTTCGCTCGACCCTCCCGGAGGTGTGGCTCGCTCACCGCTCGGGCCGCATCGACGCCTTCCGGGTCCAGCTCGTCGCCGAGGCGGCGCACCGGTTGTGCGACACGGACTCCGTCCTCATCCTCGACCGCGACGGTCGTCGACGTCGCCGCGACGCACACCACCGCTCAGCTCAAGGCGTGGCTTCGCCGGTTCATCGCGCGCACCGAGCCCGACCGGTCGGCCGATCGCGAACGCAGCGAGGCCGAGAAGCGCCGCGTCTACGTCGAGCACGGGCCCGACGGCTGGTCGTGGCTCAACGCCTTCGTCCCCAGCACGGCGGCGCATCGCATCGATCGTCTGCTGTCACGTCTGGCCGAGAAGCGCGCCGACGGCGACCCTGCACCTCACCCTCGAGCAGGCCCGTTCCGACGTGCTCGCCGACCTGGCGCTCGGGCGCATCACCCTCGACGACGAACCCACCGGCCACTCGCACGGCGGTGCGGTCATCGCCGTCACCGTGCCGATCACCTCGCTCGCCGGACTCACCGACGAACCGGGCATCACGTTCGACGGAGAGCTCGCCCTGCCGGCCGAGCTCGTCCGCGAGCTCGCCGCTGAGCCGGGCACGCTGTTCCACCGGCTGCTCACCGATCCCGCCGGCCGCGCTCTCGACGTCACGGAGCTCGGGCGGTTCCCGTCGGAGCGGCTGCGTCTCGGCGTCCAGGCCCGCGACGGCACCTGCGCCTTCTCCACGTGCTCTCGGCCTGCCGATCTGTGCGACCTCGACCACGAGATTCCGCACCCACGCGGGCCGACGAGCGGCACGAATCTCCGGCCGCTGTGTCGCCGGCACCACCGGCTCAAGTCGCACGGACTGCTCCCGAGTCCCGCTCCCCCATCACGTCTTGAGCACCGGCTCGCCCAGCTCACGGTGGACTGGGTCGCGGCTTGACCCTGTGGCATCATGGACGCGCTGCTCACGCAGCACGCGGACGTAACTCAATTGGTTAGAGTCTCTGCCTTCCAAGCAGAATGTTGCGAGTTCGAGTCTCGTCGTCCGCTCCACGCCGCAAGCGTCCGCCGCGGACGACGAGACTCATCGGGCCCCTCCGATGCGCCGAAGGCGCCCGTTCAGGGATCGTCGTCCGCTCGCAGTATCACCGCTGGTCTGGGTGGGTGTGGAAACCCTCCCAGATGGTCTAACGGCGGGCCACGTTACGGCGTTCGTGCCCTAACGTGCCCTATCGCGCTCGAAGGACCGAATCATGACCAGCAGCAATCCTGCACCCGGAGCCAGGGGGAGCCAGAACACGTCGTCAGGGCATGGCAGGTGCCAGCGGGCGCAGACGCCTGTGCGGCCATGACACGCGCGTTCGAGACCTGGGCCGATCCGCCGCTCGAGGAGTTCACCCGTGGCGGTTCCTGCTCGCGTGGCGTCGAACGACCAGGCCGAGAAGGCCGAGGTCCACGTCTCGTCCGACGGGAGCCTCGTGATTCTCGAGATGTGGGTCGACGGCTCGTCAGCCTGACATGATCGCGCCATGAAGACCGTGATCATCACCGGCTGCTCGTCCGGCATCGGCCAGGCGACCGCGGCCCGGCTCGCCAAGGGCGACTGGACCGTCTACGCCACGGCACGCAAGCCCGAGACGCTGGCCGGGCTCGAGAGCGCCGGGTGTCGCACGCTGGCGCTCGACGTCACCGACGAGGCCTCGATGGTCGCCGCGGTCGACGCCGTCACCACCGAGTCCGGACGGATCGACGCGCTGGTCAACAACGCCGGGTACTCCCAGTCCGGTGCGATCCGAGACGCTCGACGTCGACGACGTGCGCCGCCAGTTCGAGACCAACGTGTTCGGCCTGCTGCGGCTCAGCCAGCTGGTGCTGCCGACGATGCGCAAGCAGGGCGACGGCCGCATCGTGAACATCTCCTCGATGGGCGGCAAGCTCGTCTTCCCCGGCGGCGGCGCCTACCACGCCACGAAGTACGCGGTGGAGGCGTTCTCGGACGCCCTGCGCTTCGAGGTGGCCGGCTTCGGGATCAAGGTCGTCATCATCGAGCCCGGGCTCATCACCTCCAACTTCGACCAGGCGGCCGTCGGGTCGATGGATCTCGACGACGACGGGCCGTACGGCACCTTCAACCAGACGGTGGCAAGCGCGACGAGCGACATCTACAAGGGACCGATGAGGTACTTCGGCGGCTCGCCGGATGCCGTGGCGAAGGTCATCGAGAAGGTCCTCGAGGCACGACGGCCGCGGCCCCGGTACAAGGTCACGGCGTCGGCCAAGGTGGCACTCGCGTCCCGCAGCCTGATGACGGACCGGATGTGGGACCGGGCCATGCGCAGCCAGTTCCCTCAGCCGCGGGGATAGAGACCTAGAGGTTCTGGCTGTAGTCGACCACCGGACGATCGCGGTCGAGCACGAGCACCGCGCGATCGTCGTCACCGCCGGTGACGTCGGCGAGGATCCGGTGAGGAGCATTGTCGAAGCCGTCAGACAGCACGGCGCGAGCCGCGATACCCCGCAGCCAGTCGATGCCGCTGCCGACGTCGCGTGACCGCGACTCGACCACGCCATCGGTGTAGAACATCAGCGCGTCGCCGGGCTCCACCACGCCCGTGCTGCGACGGAAGTCAGGACGCTCGAGGACGCCCAGGGCGGTGCCGCGGGCGCTGTCGACCGCCCAGACGTGGTCGCGGTGCATCCAGTGCAGGGCCGGCGGATGGCCGGCGTTGATGACGGAGTACTCGCCGGTGTCCAGGTTCACCAGCACGTGGACGGCGGTCGCGAAGCCGTCCTCCCAGTGCTGACGGAGCAGGAAGTCGTTGGCCGCCGAGAACAGTCCCAGCGGCGGCAGCGATCCGATGAGCCCGCCCAGGGCACCGGCGAACTGCAGCGACTGGGTACCGGCTCCGACCCCCTTGCCGCAGACGTCGACCAGCACCATCTCGAGGTGGGCCTTGTCGTCGGACAGGTTGGCGACGAGGAAGTCACCGGCGAACTTCGCCCCGCCGGCCGACAGCACCGATGACTGGGAACGCCATCCGTTCGGGAGATCGGGGACGACACCCTGCACCTGCAGCCGGTCGTTGAGCTCGACGAGCATCGCCTCTCCCAGAGGGCCCGGAAGGCCGCTCTGGTAGCGGCTCGACGCGTAGAGGATGACGGCGGCCACGAGCACGAGGGTGACGATGTTGCTGAGGCGAGGTGACGACCACCCGTTGGTCAGCGTCTCGTTGGTCACCGTGATGGCCGAGCAGACTCCCACGAGCCCGACGAGGACGAGCAACGGCCGGTACCGCAGCACGATGCTGCCGAGCAGCAGGGGCAGGACGAACGACGCCACCGGCACGATGTTGTAGCTCACCAGCGACGCGACGAGCGTGACGATCGTGATGACGACCAGCGCGGCCATGGCGAAGAACTGTCCGCGCTGCGTTCCGTGCCGCCACGCCAGCGCGGTTTCGCGCATGTAGGCGGCTGGCGCCCCCTGCGCGCTTCGCAGCCTCGAACTCACGGAGTGAGCCTATCGGCGCGCTGGCATTCTGGGCACCAGAACAGGTTTCTCCCTGCGACGACCTGGGTGAGCACCGGCGTCCCGCACACCAGGCACGGCAGGCCGGCACGCCGGTAGACGTAGACCTCGTCACCGTGGGGATCGTCCCGCGGGTCTCGTCCCATCGCCTCCGGCGTGTGGTCGGGACGGACGGTGTCGATCCGGCCCGTCTGCACGCCGTCGCGCATGAGGAGCACCAGGTCGGCCCACACGGCGTCCCACGTGGGGCGGTCCAGCTCACGGCCCGGCAGGAAGGGAGGCAACCGGTGCCGGAACAGCACCTCGGCGCGGTAGACGTTGCCGACGCCCGCCACCACCGTCTGGTCCATGAGCATCGTCGCCAGCGGCGACCGTGACGCCGAGATCCGCTGCCACGCCCGCTCGGGGTCGGAGTCGTCGCGGAGCGGGTCGGGGCCGAGTCGCGCCAGCAGCGACGCGACCTCGTCCGGCGTGAGGAGCTCGCAGGCGGTCGGGCCGCGCAGGTCCGAGGTCGCACCGGGGCCGCTCATGCGCCACCGCACCTCACCGACCACGTCGGGCACGGTCTCGGACTTCGTGACCGTCCATCCGCCGAACAGGCCGAGGTGCACGTGGACACTCTCGGCCACGTCCTCGAAACCCACCAGCACGTGCTTGCCCCAGGCCTCGGCCGACACGAGACGCCGACCGTCGACCCGCGCGGCGCCGGCGGCGAAGCGTCCCTGCGGACTGGTCGAGGTGACGGTCCGGCCACCGAGGTGGTGGCGCAGCGAGGCGGCCACCCGGTGAAGCGTGTGGCCCTCAGGCAATCTCGCCGGTCTCCTCGTAGGCGAGCAGCATGTCGATGCGCCGCTGGTGCCGGTCGGCCTCGCTCCAGGCGGTCGTCAGGAACGTCTCGACGATCGCCGTCGCCTCGTCGGTGGTGTGCATGCGGCTGCCGACGGAGACCACCTGGGCGTTGTTGTGCTCGCGGGCGAGCGCAGCCGTCTCGGTGCTCCAGGCGAGGGCCGCTCGGGCGCCCTTCACCTTGTTGGCAGCGATCTGCTCGCCGTTGCCCGACCCGCCGATGACGATGCCCAGCGACCCGGGCTCGTCGACCGCGGCTTGCGCGGCGGCGATGCAGAACGGCGGGTAGTCGTCGTCCGCGTCGTAGTCGGCGGCGCCGTGGTCGACGGGCTCGTACCCGTGGTCGGAGAGCCAGGTGATCAGGTGGGACTTGAGCTCGAAGCCGGCATGGTCGGAGCCGATGTGCACGCGCATGGCGGCAGTCTGTCAGGTCGAGCTGGCCCGGCGCTGCGTGAGGAACGCACCGACCGTGTTGACGGCCGCCCGGGAGGCGGCGAGGACCGTGGGAAGACGCCAGAAGCCGTGCATCGTGCCGAGCGCCCGCCAGGCGGTGACGTCGACGCCGGCGTCGGCGAGAGCCGCGGCGAACGCCTCGCCCTGGTCGCGCAGGATGTCGTGCTCGGCGGTGATCACGAGCGTCGGCGGGAAGTCGGCGAGGTCGGCGCGCAGGGGGCTGACCTCCGGCTCCTCCCCCACGGCGCCCGGCGCGTAGGCGTCCCAGAACGCCCGCATGCCGGTGGAGTCGAGCGCGGCGTTGTCCTCGTCGGCGTATGTCGCGGCGGCGTCGACCGGCGGGTACATGAGGACCAGCGCGTCAAGGAGGTCCGGGGCGCGGATCGTGAGCCCGGCGAGCAGGTTGGCGCCAGCCGAGTCACCGATGCCCGCGACCATCTCGGTCGCGAGCCGCAGGCCACGTCCCTCCTCGCGCAGCCACCGCGCAGCGGTCTCCACGTCGTCGAGCGGCGCTGGGTACGGATGCTCCGGGGCGCGGCGGAAGTCGACGGAGAGCAGCGCCCATCCGGTGCGGTGGGCGAGCTCGCGGCAGAAGGCGTCGTGGGTCTCGAGGTCGTGCAGCACCCATCCTCCGCCGTGGACGTACAACGCCACGGGCGCGCCGATGCGTGGCCGGTAGAGGCGGCATGGCACGCCCGCCGCGTCGACGTCACGCACGTCGTCGAGCCCGATCCGGTCGCCGGCATCGATCGCGGCCGCCCGGGCACGTTCACGGATCTGCTCGAAGCTCCATCCCGCAGTGACCTTCGCATCCTCCTCCAGGAGGCGCAGGTAGTCGGCTGCGTCTGGCATCAGCACCATGGCGGCAGGTTAACGCCTCACGGCAGCGGACGACCGGCCCGCATCTCCTCCACGAGCGAGGCCACGACGGCGTCCATCTGGTCGTCGTTGCGGGCCGCCACCGCGCGTTGGCGTTGGTACGACGCACCGCCCGACATGATGTCGTGGATGCCGCCGAGCTCGTCGACGCACCCGAGCCGCTCGGCGACGGGCTCGAGACTCGTGAGCAGGCGTTCGAGGTCGGTCGTGACCAGCTCCTCCTCGGCGTGCTCGTCGAGGATGAGGATCGACTCCATGCCGTAGCGGGCCGAGCGCCACTTGTTCTCCTGGGCGAACCAGGGCGGGATGTTCGGCAGCGTGTGGCCGGCGTCGAGCTCGGACGAGAAGTGCTCGACCAGGCAGTGCGTGAGGGCCGAGATGCTCATCAGCTCCGCCATGTTCGGGATGCCGTCGCAGACGCGCACCTCCAACGTGCCGAACTTCGGTGACGGCCGCAGGTCCCACCGGATCTCGTCGAACACGTCGATGACGCCGGTCGTGAGCATGTCGTGGACGTAGGCCTCGAACTCGGTCCACTTCTGGAAGTGGAACGGCAGGCCAGCCGTGGGCAGCTGCTGGAACATCAGCGCCCGGTTCGAGGCGTACCCGGTCTCCTTGCCGCCCCAGAACGGCGACGACGCGCTGAGCGCCTGGAGGTGGCCGTAGTAGGAGAGCATCGCCGCGCTGATCGGCAGCACCTTGTCGCGGTCCTCGATGCCGACGTGCACGTGCACGCCGTAGATGAGCATCTGGCGTCCCCACCACTGGGTGCGGTCGATCAGCGTCTGGTAGCGCTCCTTGTCGGTGACCTTCTGCTGCGTCCAGCGCCCGAACGGGTGCGTGCCGGCGCACATCAGCTCGACCCGCAGCGGGTCGGTGACACGGCGGATCTCCTCGATCGCGCGCTCGAGGTCAGCACCGGCCTGACCCACCGTGCGACAGACGCTGGAGACGACCTCCACGGTGTTGAGCAGCAGCTCCTGGCGGATCAGCGGGTGCTCGCGACCGCTCTCGGGCGCCACGGCATCGAGGACGGTCTGGGCCACCTGTCGAAGATCGCCGGAGTCCGCGTCGACCAGCGCAAGCTCCCACTCGATGCCCACCGTCGAGCGCTGCGACTCGGCGAACGAGATGGGGGTCGGGAGGCTCACGAGTCCATCGTGCCCCATGAAAGAGTGAAGCATGCCTGGTACCAATCTCACCCGCGAAGAAGCCCGGGAGCGCGCGGCGGTCGTCTCCACCGAGACCTACGTCGTCGAGCTCGACCTCACCCAGCCATCCGACACTCGGTTCGGCTCCATCACCACCATCCGCTTCGGCGCCACACCGGGTGCGTCCACGTTCGTCGACCTCGTGGGCGGCGAGGTTTCTTCGATCACGCTGAACGAGACGTCGATCGACCCGTCGGTCTACGCGGACAGCCGCATCCCCCTCACCGACCTGTCGGCCGAGAACGAGCTGCGGGTCGAGGCGACCTGCGCGTACTCACACTCCGGCGAGGGCCTTCACCGGTTCGTCGACCCCGTCGACGGGCGTCCGTACCTCTACACGCAGTTCGAGGTGCCCGATGCCCGGCGCGTCTTCACCACGTTCGAGCAGCCCGACCTCAAGGCCACGTTCGAGTTCCACGTCACCGCGCCGTCCGGGTGGCAGGTCGTGTCGAACTCCCCCACGCCCGAACCCGAGGCACTGACCGACGACGGTGTCAGCGTCTGGCACTTCGCGCCCACTGAGGTGATGTCGACCTACATCACCGCGCTGGTGGCCGGCGAGTACCACGTCGTGCGCGACGTCCACCACGGCCAGTTCGCCGACATCCCGCTCGGCCTGTTCTGCCGCCAGTCGCTGGTGGAGCACCTCGACGCCGACGACATCTTCGGCATCACCAAGGAGGGGTTCGCGTTCTTCGAGGGTGCGTTCGAGATGGCCTACCCGTTCGGCAAGTACGACCAGCTGTTCGTGCCGGAGTACAACATGGGTGCGATGGAGAACGCCGGTTGCGTGACGTTCCGCGACGAGATGCTGTTCCGCAGCCGCCAGACGGTCTCCGCCTACGAGCAGCGGGCGAACACGATCCTCCACGAGATGGCGCACATGTGGTTCGGCGACCTCGTCACCATGAGGTGGTGGGACGACCTGTGGCTGAACGAGTCGTTCGCCGAGTTCGCCGCGCACCACTCGTCCGTCGAGGCCACCCGCTTCACCGAGGCGTGGACCGGCTTCACCAACAATCGCAAGAACTGGGCCTACCGACAGGACCAGCTGCCGTCGACCCACCCGATCGCCGCCGACAACTTCGACCTGCAGGCGGTCGAGGCGAACTTCGACGGCATCACCTACGCCAAGGGAGCGTCGGCCCTGAAGCAGCTCGTCGCCTGGGTCGGCGAGAAGGACTTCTTCGCGGGGCTGCGCTCGTACTTCACCAAGTACGCCTTCGGCAACACCGAGCTCGCCGACCTTCTGGCCGAGCTGGAGGAGGCGTCGGGCCGCGAGCTGGGCGAGTGGGCGAAGGAGTGGCTGCAAACCTCCGGCGTCAACACCATGCGCGCGAGACTTCGAGACCGACGAAGAAGGGATGTTCACGTCCTTCGCCGTCGAGCAGACGGCCATCGAGGCGTTCCCGACCCTGCGCCGGCACCGCATCGCGATCGGCCTCTACAACCAGGTCGAGGGACGTCTCGTGCGCACCGAGCGGGTCGAGACCGACGTGCGCGGTGCCTCGACGTCGATCCCCGAGCTGCTCGACCACCGTCAGCCCGATCTCGTGCTGCTGAACGACGACGACCTCACCTACGCCAAGATCCGGCTCGACGAGCGCTCCTTCGCGACCCTGCTCGAGAGCATCGCCACGTTCGACGAGTCGCTGCCGCGCGCCCTGTGCTGGGGATCGGCCTGGGACATGACCCGCGACGCCGAGCTGAGTTCGTCGGACTTCGTGTCCCTCGTGCTGGCCGGCGTCGGCTCCGAGACCGATCTCACCGCGGTCGGCTCTCTGCTGAGGCAGGGCAAGAGCGCCGTCAGCCTGTTCACCTCGGACGCCGCCCGGCCCGAGCTGGCCGAGCGCTGGGAGTCCGGCCTCCGTGCCCTCGTGGACGCGGCCGACCCGGGCAGCGACCACCAGCTCGCGCTCGTCCGGGCCTACGCCAGTGCAGCATCCGGCCCGGGACGCCTGCGCGAGATCCTCGACGGCGACCTCGACGGACTCAGCGTCGACACCGATCTTCGCTGGACCCTCGTGACCGCCCTCGCCCGCCTCGGTGAAGCCGATGCCGACGAGATCGCCGCCGAGCGGGAGCGCGACAACACCATCTCCGGGCAGGAGAGTGCGGCCGCGGCGCTGGCGATCCGGCCGACGGCCGAGGCCAAGGAGGAGGCATGGCAGCGGGCCGTCGTCGACCCCAGCACCCCCAACGAGACCCGGCGCAACATCGCGGAGGCCTTCCAGGTGGCTGGCCAGGCCGAGGTTCTCGAGCCGTTCGTCGACCGCTATCTCGAGATGGCCGAGACGATCATCGAGGATCACGGAGTCTGGATCGGCCAGAACGCCCTGATGTTCCTGTTCCCGCTCGCCAACCCGTCGCAGGCGGCGCTCGACAAGGTCGACGCGTGGCTGGGCTCGACGTCCGCATCGGCCGTCGCGACCCGTTACGTGTCAGAGGGTCGCGACGACCTGGCGAGGGCCTTGCGGGCCCAAAGGATGCCGTGAGCGACTAGTAGCTGCAGCCGCTCAGGTACGCGACGGGCTTCTCGCCTGAGGTGACCTCCATGAAGATCACCTTCGAGCTGCCCTTGACCTCGTTCGGCTGCTCGTTGAACGCGATGCCGAGCCACTTCTCGCCGTCCTTGCGGAAGACGACGGCACCTGACGCCTCGGACTCCTCGACCTTCGCGTCCGGGTAGGCCGCCTTCACGTCGTCCAGCGTGGACCCGATGCCCACACCCTTGGCGGTCTTCACCGAGTCACGGATGCCCATGACGCCGATCTCGTCCTTGGTCGGGCCCTCGTTGCGGACACCCACCAGCAGGTCCTCCGTGTGCGGCGCCTTCCACTGGATGGGGCCGTAGGCCTCCTTGCACGGATCATCGTCCGGGGTCTCGCGCGGCTCGAAGAACCCGGTCGCGTTGGCCTCGTCGACCGTCATGCCCACGAGGACGGGACCGACAGCACCAGGCGCCGCGACGAGCTCCACGGCGGACGGCTCGCTCGCGGACGGTGACTTCGTCGGGCTCGCCTTGTCGTCGGGTGAATCATCGGATCCGCCGCATGCACCTGCCAGCAGCAGGACAGCGATGGCAAGACCGGCTCGAAGCTTCATGGACGCGCCTTTCGGTTGTCTCTCCCGCGCTGATGATGGCAGCAAGAGAGGCACCGGCATGCCGAAATGGGACAAATGGCCCAATGTCGGTCAGTGCGCGTCGGAGACCTCGACGTCGGTGCCCGGCGGCGGTGGAACGTAGTTGTTCCGGGCCGTGAGCAGCGCGAACAGCGAGATGACCACGATGAGTCCGACCGTCGATCCACCGAAGAAGATCAGGTTCTCGAGCTTGCTGCGCGAAGCACCCTCCACCCAGGTGCTCGGGGAGTCGGCCAGGGCCGAGCCGGCCGTCGCCACGAGCAGGACGGTCGCGGACGTGAGAATCGCAACAGTGCGAGCGAGAGCCTTCATGGGCTCAGCGTAGCCGCCCGTACGCTGGAGACATGTCCTACCTCGACTGGTTGCTCCCGGCGCAATGGGACCTGCCCGGGGACAAAGAGCTGCCGTGGTACGTCACCACGCCCGGGGCGATCATCATCATCATCGTCGTCGGGCTCCTGTTCCGCTGGCTGGTCAATCGCGCCATCGATCGCGTCGTCCGGCGCGCCAGTGCGGGTGCCGTGCCCGGCGTCATCGCGAGCACGAAGGCCGGTGCCGTGCTCGCCGACCTGCGCCCGGGCGCGGGCGAGCGCCGCCAGCAGCGGGCCCAGACGATGGGATCGATCCTCAAGAGCATCGCCGGCGGCCTGATCTTCGCGATCGTCATCGTCATGGCGCTCGATCAGGTCGGCGTGAACATCGCCCCGATCATCGCGAGCGCCGGCATCGTCGGCATCGCCCTCGGCTTCGGCGCCCAGAACCTCGTCAAGGACTTCCTCAGCGGCATCTTCATGATCCTCGAGGACCAGTACGGCGTCGGCGACTCCGTCGACCTCGGCGAGGCCGTGGGCACCGTCGAGGCCGTCGGCCTGCGCGTGACTCGCCTCCGCGACGTCGACGGAACCGTCTGGTACGTCCGCAACGGCGAGATCCTGCGGGTCGGCAACCAGAGCCAGAACTGGGCCCGCACGGTGCTCGACATCACCGTCGCCTACGAGTCCGACCTCGACCAGGTGCAGCAGCTCCTCCAGGAGGAGGCCACCGCGATGTACGAGGACGAGCGCTACCACGACATCATCATCGAGGCGCCCGAAGTGTGGGGCGTCGAGCGGTTCGACAAGGACGGCGCTGTCGTCCGAGTGGTGCTGAAGACCGCTCCCCTGCAGCAGTGGCCAGTTGCCCGTGCCCTGCGCCAGCGCATCAAGGCTCGGTTCGACCAGGCCGGCATCCACATCCCCACGTCCTTCATCCCCGGTCAGCCGCCAGCGGAGGAGCAGTGAGCCAGTCGACGACCGGTGGTCCGACGTTCTACGAGCAGATCGGCGGCCACGAGACGATCGCCCGGATCGTCGAGGTCTTCTACGAGGGCGTCGCCACCGACGAGGTGCTGCGTCCGCTGTACCCGGAGGAGGACCTCGCGCCCGCGGCCGCGCGGTTCACGATGTTCCTCGTGCAGTACTGGGGCGGGCCCACCACGTACTCGACCCAGCGTGGCCACCCGCGCCTTCGCATGCGCCATGCCCCGTTCGCCGTGACGATGGAGGCCCGCGATCACTGGCTCAAGCACTTCCGCGAGGGCCTCGATGCCGTCGAGCTGACACCCGAGCAGGACGCCGAGTTCTGGGCGTACATCCAGCACGCGGCGACGTTCATGGTGAACACGGCCGACGCCGACGCTCAGGCCTAGTCGACGGGCAGCAGGCCGGCGGTGAGGGCCTCGCGCTCGTCGTCCTCGAGCGGCCGGGACGCCTGGGTCGCCATGTCGAAGCCGACGAGCGTGGCCGTCGCCGATCCGTGGCGACCGCCGTCGATCCGCGTCGTCGAGCTGAACGACGAGCGGCCGACGTGCGCGATGTGTCCCTGAACGGGGTAAGGCTCCGCACGCCACGGCAGCGGCTCGCCGAGGGCGATGTCGACCCGTCCGACGACGAACCGTCCGGCGGAACGGTGCGGCAGGGCGCGGCCGAACGTGAGGATGCGGGCCTCCTGGAACAGCTCGAACAACCGCGTGAGCGTGACCGATCCGTCCGGACCGACGTCCGAGCGACGGATCTTCATCTCCAGCGTGGCGCCGCGGCTGTCGTCGACGGTCTGGGGTGTGCCGTGCTCCACGACGACCGTGCTGAACAGGCCGGAGCCGTCCTGCGAGCGGATCTCGTAGGTCTCCACGTCATCCTCGACGGAGGATCGGACCATCACCGGCTTGCTGCTGAGCAGCAGGGGCCGCAGGAACTCGACGCGCGCTCGACGGATCGGCAGGTCAGGCTCGAGATGCCCGTCGTCGACGAGCTGCGCGCGGGCTTCCATCGCGTAGTCGACGTAGACGACGTTGTTGACGTGGTTCAGCTGGTCGAGGTCGGCCCAGCGCATCGGGATGTGGGTGTCGTGCACGGGCACGAGCATGACAGGCCCAACAGACGGGTCAGTCGATGACCGCGATGACGTCGCCCTCCTGGACGATCTGTCCCTGGGTCACCCTCACCTCGGAGATGCTTCCGCTCACGGGCGAGATGACCGGGATTTCCATCTTCATCGTCTCGAGCACGGCGATCACGTCGCCGGCCCCGACTTCGTCGCCGGGGGAAGCAACAAGCTTCCAGACGTTGGCGACGATCTCGGCCTTGGCCTCGTGCATCAGCCAGCAGACTCGTGCGTCAGCATGCGCAGGGCATCGACCATGCGACCGCGGGTCTCCTCGGGGAGGATCACGTCGTCGACGATACCGGCCTCGGCTGCGAGGTAGGGACGAGCGACGTTCTCGCGGTACTCGGCGGCCAGCTCGTCGCGCAGGACCTCCGGCTGCTCCGCTTCCTTGAGCGCACGACGGTGCAGCAGCGCCACAGCGCCACCGGGACCCATCACGGCGATCTCGGACCCGGACCAGGCCCAGGTGAAGTCGGCGCCGAGCGACTTGGCGCCCATGGCGATGTAGGCGCCGCCGTAGGCCTTGCGGACGACGACGGTGAGCACGGGTGAGGACGCCTCGACGTAGGCACGCAGCATCGTGGCGCCCTGCGTGATGACGCCGCGGCCCTCCTCGACGGTGCCGGGCAGGAAGCCGGGCACGTCGACGAAGGTGAGGATCGGGAGGCCGAACTTCGAGCAGAACTCGACGAAGCGGGAGATCTTGACCGACGCCTTGGCGTCGAGGATGCCGCCGCGGGCCTGCGGCTGGTTGGCCACGACGGCGACCGGATGGCCGTCGATGTGACCGAACAGGGTGAGCACGCTGGGCGCGTGGGTCGGCATGATCTCGAGGCGCTCGCGATCATCGAGCACCGCGTCGAGGACCTCGTTCATGTCGAAGACGACGCTGGACTTGTCGGGCACGACGAACGGCAGTCGCTCGACCGCGTCCGCGTCGGCGGGACGCGGCTCGACGAGCTTCTGGGCTCCGCCGACGTGAGCCGGCAGGAACGAGAGGAGGCTGCGCGCCGCATCGAGTGCCGCGTCCTCGGACGGGACCTCGAGGTGCGCGACGCCACTGACCGTGGTGTGCATGCGGGAGCCGCCGATGTCCTCGGCCGACGCGTCCTCGCCGGTGGCGGCCTTGACGATCGCCGGGCCGGTCAGGAACATCTGGGCCTGGTCCTTGACCATGATCGTCCAGTCGGTGAGCGCCGGCGAGTAGGCGGCCGCGCCCGCGGCTGGTCCGAGGATGAGCGAGATCTGCGGCACCTTGTGGCTGGCCTCGACGTTGAGCGCGAAGATGCCGCCACAGCCGTGCAGGGCATGGATGCCGTCGTGGATCCGGGCGCCGCCGGAGTCGTTGATGTAGACGATCGGGTAGCCCTTGTCGATGGCAAGCCGCTGGGCGGCCATCACCGTCTCGGCAAAGACTGCACCGATCGCCCCAGCGCCCACCGCCGCGTCGTGACTGATCACGACGACGGGGTGGCCGCTGGTCATGCCCCATCCGGTGACGACACCGCTACTGCTCGTGGGTCCCGCCTTGCGCAAAGGCGTCAGGAGCACGAAGGTGCCCGGATCCACGAGGGTCTCGGCCCGCTCGAGAGCGGTGTACGAGCGTGTTCCCTTCGGCTCGACTCTGGCGAACTGCTCGTCGCGTCGCTGCGTGAGGACGCTCCGATGATCAGATGTCGCCTGGGTCGAAGCCTGCTGGGTGTCGAGCTGAGTCACGTCGTCTCCGGTCGTGGTTGGTGAAACATGAGGCTTTCCTCAACTATACAGCAAGATGAGGAAAACCTCACGTTTTGGTTCGGGCCATTTCTGCTACGGTCTGGAACCGACTGAGCAAGCGCTTACTCCTGGCGGATTGCGAGCGATTCATCGCCGAGGCGCCAGAACACCTCGGCTCCGGTTACACGGTGCTCACCACCCAGGACGACCCCCACGTGACCGTCGACGCCAAGGTCCATGTGAACGGCACAGACACCGACAGCACGTTCGCTGCCCTGTTCGGCCTTCACGCGCCACTCCACAACGGATGGTTCGTGGACATCTTCATCGTCGACCCCGTGTCGCCGCGGAGACTCGTCCGGCGGATCGAGGCGAAGCTGGCGTGGTTGGTTCGCACCCATGGCTGGGCGGCCGAGATCGCCGGGTCGGACGCGTTGAAGGGACGCCGACGGGTGAGGTGGCGTCTCGCCGCGAGCACGCCGGACTGGGCGGTCGGTGCGTTGCATCGGTGGCTTCGTCGGCGCCGGCGCCGGCGCAACGGCAGCCTGCTTGCGGTGGGCGAATTCGGGATGTACGCGAAGTGGACGCACCGGCGCGAGTCGCTGTTCCCCCTTGCAGAGACCACATGGCCGGCAGAGCGCCGAGACCGCAGATTCGCACCAGTACCTCGTCGACACCTACGGTCCCGACTACATGACTCCCACACCGGTCGGTGAACGGCCCCGACACGTCACCGGTGTCCGCTACGACTGAGCAAACATCCGTGAGTCTGGGCCGGCATTCACTCTGCTAGCGTGCCTCAGGTCTAAGCGAGCGCTTACCAAGGAGTTCACCGTGGCCGAGTCCAGAATCGCGATCGTCACCGGAGCCGCGCGCGGCATTGGCGCCGGCGTGGCCCAACGGCTCGCTGCCGACGGCTTCCGGGTCGCGGTCCTCGACCTGGACGAGTCGGCTTGCGCCACCACCGTTGACGCCATCGCGTCCGCCGGGGGCGCCGCCCTCGCCGTCGGGGCGGATGTCAGCGACGCCGCGAGCGTCGACGCCGCCATGGAGCGCGTCGTCGACGAGCTCGGCCCGCCCACGGTGCTCATCAACAACGCCGGCATCATCCGCGACAACATGCTGTTCAAGATGACCGTCGAGGACTGGGACGCCGTGATGGGAGTCCACCTGCGCGGCGCGTTCCTCATGTCCAAGGCCGCCCAGAAGCACATGACCGAGGCGAAGTTCGGCCGCATCGTCAACCTCTCCAGCACGTCCGCGCTGGGCAACCGCGGCCAGGCCAACTACTCCGCTGCGAAGGCCGGCATCCAGGGCTTCACCAAGACGCTGGCCATCGAGCTCGGCAAGTTCGGCATCACGGCCAACGCCATCGCACCCGGCTTCATCGAGACCGAGATGACCGCCGCCACGGCCGAGCGCCTCGGCGTCGGCTTCGAGGACTTCAAGAAGTACAACGCCGAGCAGATCCCCGTCGCCCGTGTCGGCCAGCCGGAGGACATCGCCCACACCGTCTCGTTCCTCGTCAGCGAGGGGGCGGGATTCGTGTCCGGCCAGGTCATCTACGTCGCCGGCGGACCGCAGGACTGACCCGATCCCATGAGCACTGTGGAAGGACTCGACACCGACGCTCTGGCCACCTGGCTCGAGTCCGAGCGCCCCGGCCTGCTGTCGGGACCGCTCGAGGCGACGCTCATCACCGGCGGCAAGTCGAACCTCACGTACGCCGTCAGCGACGGCTCGACCGAGGTCATCGTCCGGCGCCCACCGCTCGGGCACGTCCTCGCCACCGCGCACGACATGACCCGCGAGCACCGGGTGATCACGGCACTCGGACCCACCGACGTCCCCGTGCCCGAGACGTTCGCGTTGTGCGAGGACGACACGGTGGTCGGTGCGCCGTTCTATGTCATGGAGCTGGTGCGCGGCACGCCCTACGGCCGGGCCACCCAGCTGGAGGAGCTCGGCCCCGACCGCACCCGAGGCATCACCGAGCGCCTGGTCGACACGCTGGTGGCCCTGCACGCGGTCGACCCCGCCGACGTGGGGCTGAGCGACTTCGGTCGTCCGGACGGCTACCTGGAACGGCAGGTCCGGCGATGGAAGAAGCAGCTCGACTCCTCCCGCAGTCGCGAGCTCGACGGCATGGACGAGCTCATCGCGAAGCTCGAGCGCGACATCCCCGCCGGCGGAGACGCCACGATCGTGCACGGCGACTTCCGGCTGGACAACGTGCTCGTCGACGCGGCGCCGGATGGAGGGACACGATCACGGCCGTGCTCGACTGGGAGATGAGCACGCTCGGCGACCCGCTCACCGACGTCGCCGTGCTGCTGGCCTACCAGCAGCTCGCCGAGACTCTGCAAGACGATCCGGGCAAGCCGTCGGGCGCGATCAAGGCCATGGTCACCGATGCCCCGCTCGCACCCGGCTACCTGCCCGGTGACGCGGTGCTGGAGCGGTACCACGCGAAGTCCGGGCGTGACGTCAGCGATCTCGACTTCCACCTCGCGCTCGCGTTCTTCAAGCTCGCCGTCATCCTCGAGGGCATCCACTACCGGCACACACACGGCCAGACGCTCGGCAGCGGTTTCGACGGTATCGGCGACCTCATCGAGCCGCTCATCACTGCGGGCCTCCACGCTGGGCGTGTAACAGAGAGTTAGAGTCAGCGCGTGACCGCGGAAATCCTCGAACCCCGGCGACGCCCGACTCAGGAGCGCAGCCACAAGAAGTTCGACCACCTGCTCGAGGTGTCGCGTGAGCTGCTGCTCGAAGTCGGATTCGAGTCGTTCACGTGCGAAGAGGTCGCACATCGCGCCGGCCTGCCGATCGGCACGCTGTACCAGTTCTTCCAGAACAAGTACGTCATCGTCTGCGAGCTCGATCGCGTCGACGCCGTGGGGGTGCGCGAGGAGCTCGAGCAGTTCGCCAACGAGATCCCGTCCTTGGACTGGCTGAAGTTCCTCGACCGTCTCATCGACCACGTGGCCGCGCTGTGGACCGGCGACCCGTCGCGCCGCGCCGTGTGGCACGCCGTGCAGTCGACTCCGGCCACCCGCGCCACGGCGGCCGTCACCGAGAAAGAGCTCGCCACCCAGGTCGCCTACGTTCTCGGTCCGCTGACGCCCGGCACACCGCGCGAGCGCCGCACGATCATGGCCGAGGTGATCATCCACGTCGTGTACTCGATGCTGAACTTCTCGATCCGTGACAACCAGAGTCACGAGGAGGCGGTGGTCGAGCTCAAGCGACTTCTGATGGCCTATCTGCTCTCGGCCGACAACGACTGAGCGGACTCGGGCTCACCACGAGCGGAGCAGCTCGAGCACGGTCTCCCCGGCCGCGTCCAGGCTGCTCTCGGACACGGCCGAGCGATCGTCGCATGGCTCGTGGAAGCAGTCGAAGCTGAAGTCGATGAGGTCGATCGACGGAACGCCGCGCGTGGCGAACTGGACGTGGTCGTCGACCACCGCGCCGGCCCGCTCATCCGGAAAGTGGTCAGTCTGACCGACTCGCGTCGCGGCCGACCTCAGCTTCGCCCACAGGTCCGCATCCGAGTTGGCCTCGCGCGGGATGGACAGGTCACGGTCGCCGACGAAGTCGAGCAGGATCATGGCCTCGGCACCGACGAAGTCCCTCGCCGCCACCTTGCTGCCGCGCATCCCGTCCCGCTCGAAGTCGTCGCTCCCCCGCGGCGCCTCCTCACCATCGAAGAGCACGAACACGACGGTCGGGCGCAGCTCGCGGGGCTCGAGCCGGCGCGCCAGCTCGACGACCACCGCCGTGCCGGAAGCGCCATCGTTCGCTCCGACGAGACCGGGCTCGTCCTTGGTGTCGTAGTGCGCACCGACGACGACCGTTCGCTGCGGATCGCGACCCTCGACCGTGCCGATGACGTTGCGCAGCCCGCCGGGCACGGCCTGGTACCTGCCGTTCGGCAGCTCACGACGGAGCCGGTCGGCCAGCGTCCTTGACGCCTCCGAGCCAGCCGGGCGCGGGCCCAGCGCGACCTGTTGCTCCAGGAACGTCATGGCTGCGGCGGAATCGAACCGGTCAGTCGTCGGTCGGTCGGCCTCGCCACCACAGGAGGTCGCCAGCGCGCTGACGAGCACGAGAGCCGGAAGGAGCAGCCGCATCCGACCATCCTGCCCGGACCGCGACGATCAGGGTCGGTGCAGCACGGCGTAGGCGATCGCGTAGTCGCCGTCGTGGCTGAGCGAGATGTCCACGCTGGTGCCTTCGAGGTGCTTGGCGACCTCGCCGTGCAGGAGGATGCGCGGCCGGCCCCAGGCGTCGGGGACGACCTCGATCAGGCGGAGCGCCTCATCGCCCATCACCGGCGGCGTGCCGTAGAGCGACGCCGACCACGCCTTGACCACGGCCTCCTTCGCCGCCCAGCGGGCGGCGAAGTGCCTGGCGGCGTCGGTGGGGCGTCCGTTCGCGTCCCGGCGCTCGCCGGGCGTGAACACGTCGGCGAACTCCGAGCCGGGCTGGTCGAGCTGGTCCGCGAACGACGGCACGTGGACCAGGTCGACTCCCACTCCGAGAACTGTGCTCAGAGAGCCGCCATGCCCGGCACCCCTCCCCGTCATGAACAACCCGGTCCGGCGTAGACGCCGTCGGTGCCGAGACGCGCGTCCCGGTCGAGCAGCATGGACGCCTCGAGGTTGCGGACACCGTTCTTGCCGAGACGTCGTCCGGCCGGCTTCACGTACGCCGGAGCGCCGCCGCACATCGTGCGGGACAGCCGCAGCCGGCCCTCGATCGTGCGGGTCCGCGACGCCTCGGTGTAGCGCGCGCGATCGGCGGGATCGAGCGCTTCGAGGAACGCCTGCGGGTGTGCCAGGGCGATGAGCCCGGCCACGTGGCCGAACCCGAGGCTCGTGACCAGACCGGCCTTCAGCGGACCGGCGGCCAGCGGCTCGCGCAGCCACACCAGGTGCTCGTGCTCGGCCAGGACGTCGTCGACGCAGTCGAGGCTGCGGTTCGGCGGCACCGTGCCGGAGCCCAGCACCTGGGTCAGCCCGACGAGCTGGAACGCTGCGGCTCCGCCCTTGGCGTGACCGGTGAGGGTCTTCTGCGAGACGACGAACAGCGGGTTGCCGACGCTACGGCCGATCGCCGCCGCGAGCCGCTCGTGCAGCTCGGACTCGTTCGGGTCGTTGGCGTCCGTCGACGTGTCGTGCTTGCTGACGACGCCGATGTCGTCGGCGGTGAGGCCGAGCGACGCGAGCGAGCCGGCCAGGGCCGACTGCCGTCCGCCGAGTCCCGCCGCAAGAGCGCCGAGGCCGGGGGCCGGGATGGACGTGTGCACGCCGTCGGCGAACGAGGCCGCGTAGGCGACGACGCCGAGGACGGGCAGGCCCATGCGGGCCGCGACGTCACCGCGGGCCAGCAGCAGCGTGCCGCCGCCCTGGGACTCCACGAACCCGCCACGACGACGGTCGTTGGCGCGGCTGACCCGGCGCTCGTCGATGCCCTTGGCGAGCATCGCGCCGGTGTCGGCGGTGGCCGACATGTCGGCGAACCCGATGATGCCCTCGGTGCTGAGGTCGTCGAAGCCACCGGCCACGACGAACTCGGCCTTGCCGAGGCGGATCTTGTCGACGCCCTCCTCGACCGAGACGGCCGTGGTGGCGCAGGCGGCGACCGGGTGGATCATCGCGCCGTAGCTGCCGACGTACGACTGCACGACGTGTGCGGCGATGACATTCGGCAGCGCCTCCTGGAGGATGTCGTTCGGGTTGTTCTCGCCCAGCAGCGTGTTGATGTACAGCGCGTGCATGGAGCTCATGCCGCCCATGCCGGTGCCCTGGGTGTTGGCCACGAGGGCCGGGTGCACCCAGCGCATCAGCTCGGCGGGCGTGAACCCGCTGGACAGGAATGCGTCGACGGTGCAGATGAGGTTCCAGACCGCGACGCGATCGGCGCCCTCGATCATCTCGGCCGGGATGCCCCAGACGGCGGGGTCGAACCCGGTCGGGATCTGCCCACCGACGGTGCGCGAGAGCTTCATCCGGCGCGGCACCCGAATCTCGGTGCCGGCCTTGCGGGTCACGCTCCAGTCGCCGTCGGCGTTGGAGGTGATGACGGTGTGCTCGGGGTCGGCGTCGTGCATCGCCTGAGCCTCGGCCTCGCTGCCCACACCGAAGGTGAGGTCGTCGTCGAGGTAGACCGACGTCAGCAACGGCGCCGTGTTGTCCTTCATCGAGCCGTCGTCGACGTAGGTGCGGATGCCGCACCGCTCGACCACGGTGTCGTGGTAGCGCTCGTGGATCTCGGACTCGTCGATCGCGTCGCCGCTCTCGGTGTCGTACCAGCCACCGACGTTGTCGTCCCACGTCACCAGCCCGGTGTTCCAGGCCAGCTCGAGGACGCCGGCGGCGGAGAGCTCCTCGTCGACCTCCATCTCGAAGCGGGTGCGTGCGGAGCCGTAGGGGCCGAGCTCGCCGGCACCCACGATGACGACCAGGTCCTCGGGACGGGCCGTGACCTCGCCCCACTCGGGCACCTCGGCGGCCGGCAGCTGGGCCGGCGACGGTGCAAGGGCCGAGATGGCCGGGGTCTCGTCGACGGTCTCGGCGACCGGGCGCTCCACCTCGGCGGCGAGAGCCTTCATGTCGATGTCGATGTCGGCGAGTCCGCCGGTCAGGTCGACCGTGAGCGGATGCTCGGCCGCGCTGCTGCGCGACTCGGGCGTGCAGGTGTCGAGCAGGGCCTCGGCCATGTCGTCCGGCGCCCAGGTGCGAACCCCGGCAGCCTCGACGGCCTCGACGAGCGGGTCGTTGCCGCCCATCAGGCCGGTGCCGCGGACCCAGCCGATGATGGCGTGGACCAGCGTCACGCGGTCGCCCCACGTGCGCTCGGCGCTCCACTTGGCGACGATCGCGTCGAGCGCGGCCTTGGCCTCGCCGTAGGCGCCGTCGCCACCGAACATGCCGCGGTTCGGCGAACCGGGGAGCACGACGTGGAGGTTGGCGGCGATGTCGTGGTCACGTCCCTCGGCGGCGAGCTTGCCGATGAGGCGCTCGACCGACCACAGCAGGATGCGGGTGTCGATCTCGGCCCGGCTGCCGGCGTCGGTGAGGTCACCGGCGACCCGGCCGGCCGCGAACGGGAACAGCGCCGTGGGCGTCAAGGCGGGCTTGACGACGACGGTCGTGCTGCCGACCGAGCGGGTCTGCGCGGACGTGATCCACGCCGCGAGGTCGTCGACGTCGGTGAACGACGCCATGTTGGCGGGCACGACCCACAGGGCCGCGCCGGCACGGGCGTTCGAGCGGTAGAGCTCGCGGAAGAACCGCATCTTGCGGTCCTCGAGGCCCGACGTGGTCGCCACGACAGTGGCTCCCCCGGCGAGCAGGCGACCGACGACGGATGCGGCGATGGAGCCCTTGCTCGCGCCGGTGACGAGGGCGACCTCGCCGGCGTGGGTGCCGGGCTCGTCGCTCACTGCCTCGTCGGCGATGAGCTCGAGACGCTCGCGGATGGCGGCGTCGTCGGTGCGTGACGCCCACCAGCGGGCCTGGCCGGCGACGCTGTCACCGGTGCCCAGGAACGTCGCGTCGATGTCGTGACCGGCGGCGATGCGGGCGACGTCCTCGCGGGCGCTGGCCCAGCGGTCGTCGATCAACAGGGCGCGGCGCTCGTCGAACGCAGGAGCGGTGAGGCCGACCCAGTCGCTGCCGAGCTCGGCCTCGACTCGTGCGAGGACCTCAGCATCGTCGCTCGACGTCTCGACGGTCGCAGGTGCGTCGTCGAGGCCGAGGCGGTTGAGCAGGTGACGGGCGGTGCTGGCGAGCACGCCGTCGGCACCGGTGATCTCACCGGTGATCTCGGCGAGGGCGGCGGCGTCAACGGTCGCCTCCCCTCCACCGGCGCTCGGAAGGTCGACCGTGACGCCATGGCGATCCGCGACGGCCTGCACGCTGGCATCGATGGCCGACTCGACGTCGGCGGCCGATGACAGTCCGGAGACAGTGCCCAGCTCGCCACCACGGACGCTGGACCCGTCGCGGGTCGCGAGCGCGAACTCGGCCAGGACGTGCTTGGCCCAGCCGGGGCCGAGCTCCCACGTGTTGGTGACGCGATCGGCGATGGCAGCCTGCTTCTTGCCGGTAGGACCGAGCACCTTCTTGAGGTGGTCGGCGAGGGCTTCGCTCAGCACGGGGCCGAACGGCTTGTAGCTGCGGGCCAGGCCGGTGACCTGCGTCGACAGCGTCGGGATGTCGGCCTCTGCGGCGCCGTCGATGGCACCGAGCCCGAGCTCACCGCCGAGGTCGACGAGCAGCTGGTTGCGGCGTGAGGACACGCCGTCGCACAGCGACTCGATGGAGTCGGCGGCACCGATCTGGTCCAGACGCAGCTTCGTCCACCACGCGACGAGCAGCTTCGTGCCGTCGGCGGCACCGAACGTCAGGTCGTCGGGACGCGGGCCGGAGGAGGTGGCCGGCGCGGCCTTCGGGGCTTCGGCGGGCTGGTCGGCCGTCGTGTCCTCGACGGGCTCGTCGACCGGCTCGTCGTCCTCGACCGGCTCTTCGTCGGTGCCGAACAGCACACCGGCGTCGCGCTCGGCGTTGAGGACCTCGACGGGCCCACCGAGGGTGCGCTGGACGGACGGGAGCTTCAGCGTCGACGAGGCGAGGTTGGCCACGGTCGGGGCCGAGCCCACGCCGATCTCGACGAGGCGCTCGATCCCGAGGCCACCATCGGCCCGCGCGCCGAACATGAGGTCCTGGGTCTCGATCCAGCGCACCGGGCTGGCGAACTGCCAGGCCAGGAGCTCGATCAGGACGAGGCGGCAGAGCTCACCGGAGCGCTGCGACCAGGAGTCGAAGTCGGCCAGCACGTCGTCGAGCGGGCCGTCAGGCGCCAGCTCGGCGATCGCGGTCAGGAAGTCGCGGTCGAGGCTGAACGGCTGCGGCACCAGGTTCGGCACGTAGCGCCCGACCAGCGTGGCCGGATCGATCGCGGCGGGGAGCAGCTCCTCCAGACGCTCACGGAACTCGGGCACACCACCGCGCAGGACGCGGGAGTGGAACGGAACGTCGATGCCCGGCACGAGGATGAAGGCGGCCTTGCCACCGAACGCCGCACGGCGCTCCTCGATCTCGGCCTCGAGCGCCTCGAGTCCGGCGACCGTGCCGGCGATGGCGTACTGCGAGCCCTTGAGGTTGAAGTTGGCGATCTCGAGGAACTCGTCGGTGCGCTCTGCGACGCCTTCGACGAACGCAGGGACGTCCTCATCGGCGATGCCGAGCTGCGACGGACGGATGGCCGCGAGCCGGTAGTTGCTCCGGCCCTCGGCGTCACGCGGCACCAGGGTGTGCATGACGGAGCCGCGCTGGAACACGACCTCGACGACGGCCTCGAGCGGGATGACGCCGGACACGGCGGCGAGTGCGTTGTACTCGCCCACGGAGTGACCCGCGAGCACGGAGCCCTCGACGAAGGCGCCGGCCTCGCGCAGCTCGGCCATCTGGGCCGCGCCGAGCACGGCCATGGCGACCTGGGTGAACTGGGTCAGGAACAGCACGCCGTCGGGGTGACGGTGCGACGTGCCGGCCGCGATGATCTCGGTCGGGTTGTCGCGGACGACGGTGAGGATCGAGAAGCCGAGCCGGTCGCGGGTGTGCTGGTCGGCACGGTCCCAGATCACGCGGGCGGCCTTGCTGCGCTGGTAGCCGGCCATGCCCATGCCGGCATGCTGGATGCCCTGGCCGGGGAAGACGTAGGCGGTACGCGGCGCTGCGAGGCGGGCGGACGCGGCCATGACGACCTCGCCCTCCACGCGGCAGGTGACGTCGACGACCTCGTCGCCGGAGTCGAGCGCGACGCGGTCGGCGCGGACGTCGACGCGTGCACCCGGGCGCACGGGGCTCATGAAGCGACTGGTCCAGCCGCTGACGCGGCGACCCGTCTCGACGGAGAGCACGCGCTGGGCGGCGGCCGAGATCCACATGCCGTGGACGATCGGGGAGCCCAGACCGGCCAGCCGCGCGGCGGCGAGGCTGGTGTGGATCGGGTTGTGATCGCCGGTCACGGCCGCGAAGGCCGACAGGTCCTCGGGCGCGGAGAGCGTCGCCGACGCGCGCGAACGGCGCGGCGTCTCGCGGGGATCGTCGAGCGTGCCGCCGGCCCGGACCGGGTCGACGAGTGCGGAGTCGCCGGGGCGACCGCGCACGGCGAACCGCTCGACCAGGGTGGCGAGCTGTCCGCCCTCGGAATCATGACGACCTCCGGCCGCGGCGGCGATCTCGACCTCGACGGCGACGACGCGACCCATGTCGGTGTCGGTCACGGACGAGGTGGACGCGGTGATCGTGAGCTCGGAGGTCGTCTCCGGCAGGCCCGCGGTCAGGTCGATGGCGTGGTCGAGGTGGACGAGATCGAGCATGCCCTCGACGACGGGGTGGCCGTCGGCGGTGGTCGCGTCGGCAACCGCGGCGAACACGGCGGGCCAGGCGAGTCCGACGAGCACGTCGGGCACGCCGGCGGAACCGTCGACACCGACGACTCCGGCGTGGTCGGCCACGAGGTCCGGGTCCCACACGGCGTCGATCGTCGCGCGGTGGTTCTCGATCGCCGGGGTGATGCCGGCGGCTGCGGCCGCGGTCAGCGAGCGCATCGCCGTCGCGGCGTTGTCGGTCGTGATGACGGGCACGGCGCCGGTCGCGGCCTGGTCGCCGATGTCGAGGCGCAATGACAGCACCTCACCGTCGCGCGCGAGCGGGACGGAGAGCACGGCGGTGCGGCCGTCCGGGACGATGACGGCACCGGTCTCGGGGTGCTCGGCACGGTCGGCGTCGACGAGGACCCAGCCGTCACCGAGTCGCTGAACCGGGTTGCGGACGGTGCGACCGGCCCAGACGACGTCCGGGGCGGCCAGCGCGAGCGACACGACCTCGGAGGCGTCCTCGACACGTCGGCGACCGGTCACGGCGAGCGGCGAGCGGCCACCGGCCACGACGTCGTCGACGACCGCGGACTCGAATCGGCGCAGGAGGTCGGCAACCGGCTCGTCGACCCGGTCGATGCCGGCCACGGAGACCGGGCCGGGGATGACGCAGACGCCGTCAGCGGCGTAGCGGGCCTCATGGGCCTGCCAGAGGGAGTCCGAGCGCCACCAGCGACGGATGTCGGCATCGATCACCGGCACGAAGTTGACCGGCTTGCCGAGGCGCTTGCACTCGGTGATGAAGAAGGGGACGTCGGCCGGGTGCAGGATGACGTCCTCGGCCTCGGGGTAGGTCTGGAGCAGCAGCGCCAGCGACGCGTCGCCGTCCTCGACGTCGGCCGAGGTGGCGAACAGCGTGGGGACGTCGCCGTGGTCGGACGCGTGCAGACGGGCCTCGGCGCGCTGCAGCATCGCGTGGAACCGGTCGCGCAGGGTGACGTCGAGCCAGCGGGGCGTGCCCGAGAGGTCGACGAACCGGGCCAGCCACTGGGCGTACGTCATGGAGTCGACGTCGCCGAAGTACGGCTTGGACGTGCGGTTCAGCGCCTCGATGATCTCGTCGCGCCGGGCCTCGATGGCCTCGGCGTCGCCGGCGACCTCGTCGAGCAGGCGACCGGTCTGGGACGCGGTGTTGTCGATCTCGTGGATGTCGGCGCCGAGCTGGCTGCGGCTGGACGCCATGCCACCCACAGCGGTGCCGGCACCGATCCACTCGGGCGTGCCGGGGGTGTCGACGAGCAGCTGCTTGACCTCAGGTGAGGTGGTCGCCTCGAGGGTCGCCATCGCCGCGGTGGCGACGAGCACGCCGTCGATCGGCATGGTCGGGTACCCGTGGCGGTGCGCCCAGGTGCCGCCGATGTAGGCGGACGCGGCTTCGGGCGTGCCGACGCCGCCGCCGACCACCAGGACGATGTTGTCGTGCGAGCGCAGGTCGGCGTAGGTCGTGAGCAGGAGCTCGTCGAGGTCCTCCCAGGAGTGGTGGCCGCCGGCCTTGCCGCCCTCGATCTGGACGATCAGCGGCAGCGGGGCCACGGCCTTGGCGATGTCGACGACCTGGCGGATCTGCTTGACGGTGCCGGGCTTGAACACGATGTGCTCGATGCCGACCTCGCGCAGCTCGTCGACGAGGGCGACGGCGTCGTCGAGGTCGGGGATGCCGGCCGTGACGACGACCGAGTCGACGGCAGAACCGGCCGCGCGGGCCTTCTGCACGAGACGCTGGCCACCGAGGTGCAGCTTCCACAGGTACGGGTCGAGGAACAGCGAGTTGAAGGCGTAGGTGCGGCCGTCGTCGAGGAGCGCGTCGAGCTTGGCGACGTTCTCGGCGAAGATCGGCTCGCTGACCTGACCGCCGCCGGCGAGCTCGGACCAGAAGCCGGCGTTCGCGGCTGCGGCGACGATCGTGGGATCGACGGTGGTCGGCGTCATGCCGGCGAGGAGGATCGGCGAGCGTCCGGTGAGCCGGCTGAAGCGGGTCTCGGCGTGCAGCGTGCCGTCGGGAAGCGTGACGACGGACGGGGCGTAGGCGGCCCACGGCGTCGCGACGCGGGGCGTCGCGCCGGGGGCGGTGAGTGAGCGGTGGCCCTCGCGCGTCGTGGTCGGCACGACACCGACGCCACGGATGCGGAGCTCACGGGCCGACAGCTTGGTGGCGATGTCGGAGGGGCCGAGGTCGATGACCCAGCGGGCGCCGGCGTCCATGGCGGACTCCAGCGAGTCGACCCAGTCGACCGGCTCGACGACGGAGCGCAGCGTCAGGGTGCGGGCGAGCCCGGCGTCGAGGCCACAGGCCTCGGCCCAGGCGGCGACGAGGTCGGCGGTCTCGGCGAGATCGGGGTGGTGGAACGCGAGGCCGGTCGCGATGGGGTCGAGCACGGGCGCGAACGGCGCGCCACCGGTGGTGTGGCGCTCACGGGCGGCCTTCTCGGTCTCGGTGACGTCCTCGAGCAGCCCGGTGGCCCGGCGAAGCCCGTCCTCGGGTCCGGACAGGACGACGCTGCGGCGACCGTTGCGCAGGTTCATGACGACGCGCGCCGAGTCGGGGAGGTCGGCGAGCGCGGCCTTGACGCGCTCGGGGCTCTCGCCGGTGACGCTCAGCATCGTGGCACCGAGCAGGCCGCGGCGACGTCCGACGACCTGGGCGGCTGCACCGATCAGGCGGGCGTACGCGAGCAGCTCGGCCTCGGTGTCGGGGCCGGCGTTCGTGGCGAGCGCCTCGGCGGCGATGACGCCCTGCGAGTGACCGATGACGGAGACGGGACGGATGTCACGCGGGTCGAGGCCCTGGCTCTTGAGGGCGCGCAGGCCGGCGAGCTGGGTGAGCAGGATGCCCGGCAGCGATGCGGCGGGCGAGGCCAGCAGGTCGGCGTCCGGCAGGTCGGGAGCATCGTCATCGTCGGCATCATGACGGCTCTCCGCCGCGGGGGCTGAATCGCGCACGGCCAGCACGTCGGTCCACGCGAGCGGCGTGAACGGGATGCCCGACCGCATGAGGTCGGCGGAGACGGGAGCGACGAGCGAGTCGGCCTTCTTGATCAGCGACTCCAGCTCGGACTCCAGGGCGAAGTCACGCACCAGACCGGCCAGCGGCTCGAGCCACGGCGAGCCCTGGCCCCCGAACGCGACGGCATATGGCGTGCCGTCGGCGATGCGGTCGACGAGGGCCTTGCGGCGCTCTGATGTCGTGGGGGTGGACGGGGTCGTGGAAATCGTCGTCATACGACCATCATCGCAAAACGTGAGGGAAACCTCAACTTTTATGCGAGGGTTTCCTCATGTTTCTCGGTGGAATGGGTCACACTCCCCCGGTGAGCGTGAGCCCACCGTCGATGACGATCGTCTGGCCGGTCACCCAGGACGCGTCCTCGGAGAGCAGGAACGCCACCACCGAGCCGACGTCAGGCGGCACGCCCAGCCGCTTGAGCGGGTAGGTCGCGGCGACCTCGTCCTCGCGGCCCTCGTACAGCGCGCCGGCGAACTTCGTCTTGACCACCGCCGGCGCCACCGCGTTGACCCGGACGTCCGGACCGAGCTCCAGCGCCAGCTCCTGCGTCACGTGGATGAGCGCGGCCTTCGACGTCCCGTACATGCCGAGGTTGGGGGCCGGCTTGAGCCCGCCGATCGAGGCGATGTTGACGATGCCGCCACCGCCATCCGCCAGCGCCGCGTGATACACCTTCTGCGCCCAGGCGATCGCCGAGAGCACGTTGACGCGGAGGATCTTCTCGGCAGCGCCCAGGTCGACGTCGATCATCCGCCCGTACACCGGGTTGATGCCGGTGTTGTTGACCAGCATGTCGAGGCGGCCGAACTCCTCGAGCGCCTTCGCGACCGTCTCGTCCTGGTGCGCCTCGTCGTCGGCGTGGCCGGCGACCCACGCCGCGTTCCCGTCGCCCAGCGAAGCCGCCGCTTCAGCGAGCGCTTCCTCCTTGCGCGCGGTGATGACCACCTTGGCGCCGTCCGCGACGAGTCGCTCGGCACAGGCCAGCCCGATACCGCGGCTGGCACCGGTGACGATCGCCACTCTGTCATCGAAGCGCCTCCGCGCCTGGTCGTCGAGAGTGCCCATCAGTTCAGGCGCTCGAGCACCATCGCCATGCCCATGCCGCCACCGACGCACATGGTCTCGACGCCGAACGTCTTGTCGTGGTGCTGCAACGAGTTGATGAGCGTGCTGGTGATCCGGGCGCCGGTCATGCCGAACGGGTGGCCGACAGCGATCGCGCCGCCGTTGACGTTCAGCTTGTCGATCGGGATGCCCAGCTTCTGCGCCGAGCCAAGCGCCTGCACGGCGAACGCCTCGTTGATCTCGAACAGGTCGATGTCGTCGATCGTCATGCCCGCGTGGTGGAGCGCCTGGCGCGTGGCCTCGACCGGACCGAGTCCCATGATCTCCGGCGACAAGCCGGTGACCCCGGTGGAGACGATGCGCGCGAGCGGCGTGAGGCCGAGCTCCCTCGCCTTGGTGTCGCTCATGACGACCACCGCGGCGGCGCCGTCATTGAGTGCGCAACAGTTGCCTGCCGTGACGGTGCCGTCCTCACGGAACACCGGCTGCAGCTGGGACACGCCCTCGAGCGTCACGCCGGCGCGCGGCCCGTCGTCGGCCGACACCGTGGAACCGTCGGGCAGGGTGACGGGCGTGATGTCCTTGGCCCAGAAACCGTCGGCGATGGCCTTCTCGGCGAGATTCTGGCTGCGGACACCGAACTCGTCCTGCTCCTCGCGCGACATCCCGATGAGCTGCTGCACGTTCTCTGCCGTCTGGCCCATGGCGATGTAGACGTCGGGAATCGAGTCGCCCTCGCGCGGGTCGTGCCACTCCTGACCGCCCTGCGCGAGCTTCTCGGTGCGCTGCACGGCGTCGTCGAACACGGGGTTCTTGAGGGTCTGGCCCTCGATGTGGTCGCTGTTGCCCTTGCCGAATCGGCTGACGGTCTCGACGCCGGCCGAGATGAAGGCGTCGCCCTCACCGGCCTTGATGGCGTGAAACGCCATCCGCGTCGTCTGCAGCGACGAGGAGCAGTAGCGGGTGATCGTGGTGCCGGGCAGGTGGTCGTAGCCGAGGAGCACCGCCACCACGCGGCCCATGTTGAAGCCCTGCTCGCCTCCGGGCAGGCCGCAGCCGAGCATCAGGTCGGTGATGTCCTTCGGGTCGAGCTCGGGCACCTTCGCGAGTGCGGCCTTCACCATCTGGACGGTGAAGTCATCAGCCCGCATCTCGGTCAGCGAGCCCTTGAAGGCTCGGCCGATCGGCGAACGGGCGGTGGAGACAATCACTGCTTCGGGCATCTCGATACCTCTCCTCGGTGACGCTGCACCGGTGGTGACTAAGCGCTTGCTTAGCATCCGACTCCTGGGTCATGCTGTCAACCGAGAAGGGAGCAGCCATGACTGTACCGACGTCGGCCGCCCGCAGCCCGGCACCCCCGCCGGGCATCACCTCACGCGAGCGGCTGCTCCAGGCCGCGGTCGAGGCGTTCGCCGAGAAGGGCTTCACCGCCACCACGACGCGCGACATCGCCCTGCGCGCCGGCATGAGCCCCGCCGCCGTCTACGTGCACCACGACACCAAGGAAAGCCTGCTCTTCACCGTCAGCGTCGAAGGCCACCAGGCCGCCCTCGCCGTCATCCGCTCGGCCGCCGCACGGGAAGGCGACCACGTCGACCGGCTGCGGCACATGGTGCGGGAGTTCAGCACCTGGCACGCCGTGAACAGCCGGGTCGGCCGCATCGTCCAGTACGAGTTCGACGCGCTCACGCCCGATCACCGCGCCGAGATCGCCGGCTACCGGCGGCGGATCGAGAAGGTCATGCAGGACGTCCTCTCCGCAGGGGTCGCCGACGGCTCGTTCGAGGTCGCGGACGTCCCGGGAACCGGGCGGGCCATTCTCTCGCTGAGCATCGACCTGGTGCGCTGGTTCACGCCGCGCGGCGCGCAGACGGCTGACGACATCGCCCGGCTGCACGCCGACCTCGCCGTCCGCATGACGGCTCCCCGCTGAAGCATCCCTAGGAGAAGCGCAATGGCACGCACCATGACGGTCCACGACAGCGTCGTCGTCGACGCCGATCCGCTGTCCATCTACCGGCTGGTCGCCGACCCGAGCCAGATGCCGCGCTGGAGCCCCGAGAACACGGCCGCCGACGTCCCCGAGCCGGGTTCGCCCGCCACGGTCGGCACGACGTTCGTCGGGTCCAACAAGCGCGGTTCCGCGCGGTGGCGGACGAGATGCCGGGTCACCGTGTCCGATCCCGGAGAACGGTTCGCCTTCGACGTCTACGAGATCGGGCTGCGCTCACCGTTCGTCCGGGCTCGCATCGCCACCTGGGCCTACGCGTTCGAGGAGGTGGAGGGCGGCACGAAAGTCACCGAGTCGTGGACGGACGGTCGCCGCCACTGGCCCGACGCGGTGGCGAACACGTTCGACAAGGTCGTGACCGGTGGTCGGACGTTCGCCGAGTTCCAGGCACGGAACATCGAGAAGACGCTCACCAACCTCAAGGCCGACCTCGAGTCCTGAGACTGGTGCTCTCAGGACCGGGCCGGCCTTGGTGGTCGTTCAGGCTGTTCAGCTCTGCAGAACGGCCTCGGCGTTGATGGTGATCGTGATCTTGTCGCCGATCATCACCTTGTCGCCCTCGAGCGGGATGTTGAAGTCGACGCCGAACTCCTTGCGGCTGATCTGACCGGTGGCCTCGACACCGATGCGGGTGCCGCCCCACGGATCGGCACCTTCGCCGAGGAACTCCGCAGCGAGCTGAAGCGACTTGGTGACGCCCTTGATCGTGAGGTCACCGATGACGACGAGCTCGCCGGCGTCCTTCTCGATGACGTTGGACGAGGTGAACGTCATGGTCGGGTTCGTGTCGACCTCGAAGAAGTCGCTGGATCGCAGGTGGTTGTCGCGATCCACGGTGCCCGTGTTGATGGAGCTGAGGTCGACCGACACGTCGACGCGCGAGTCGCTGACGTCGTGGCCGGTGGTGACGGTGCCTTCGAAGGTCTCGAACTTGCCGCGAACCTTGCTCATGAGGTGACGGACGGTGAACCCGATCTCGGTGTGGGTCGGGTCGAGCGCCCAGGTGCCGGTGGTGATGGCGGTGGCTTGGTGGTCATGAAACTCTGCACTCCTAATAGTTGATTGTTCAACTTCTACCCAACGTAACACTGGTTGAGCGTTCAATCATCCTTGGCGTACGTAAGATGGGTCACATGACCACGCGGACCGACACTCCCTGGCTGACGCCGGAGCAGCAGCTCATCTGGCGTGCGCTGCTCGGCGGCATCACGGTGATGCTGGATCAGCTCGATCGTGACCTGCGCACCCAGCACGACCTGTCGATGGGCGAGTACGAGATCCTCGTGCGTCTGTCGGAGGCCCCTGACCGTTCGATCCGCATGGCCGAGCTCGCCGCTGCGGTCGCCCACTCACGCAGCCGGGTGACCCACACGATCAGCCGGCTCGAGCGTGACGGCATCGTCCGCCGCGACCAGTGCTCCTCCGACGGGCGCGGCGTCAGCGCAGTGCTCACCGATCACGGCTTCAGCGTGCTCGAGAAGGCCGCCCACACCCACGTCCGCGGCGTGCACGAGTACCTCATCGAGAACGCGCCTCCGGATGAGCTCGCCGCCCTCGGCCGCATCATGGAACGGGTCACCCTGACCCTTCACGGCAAGCGCTTCTGAGCCTCAGGGCCTGGTGAGGCGGCGGTACGTGACCCGGTGGGGACGTGCGGCCTCCTCGCCGAGGCGCTGGATCTTGTTGCGCTCGTAGTCCTCGAAGTTGCCCTCGAACCAGAACCAGCGAGCCGGGTCGTCGGCGTCGCCCTCCCACGCGAGGATGTGGGTCGCGACGCGGTCGAGGAACCACCGATCGTGGGAGACGACCACGGCGCAGCCGGGGAACTCCAGGAGCGCATCCTCGAGCGACTGGAGGGTCTCGACGTCCAGGTCGTTGGTGGGCTCGTCGAGCAGCAGCAGGTTGCCGCCCATCTTGAGGGTGAGGGCGAGGTTGAGCCGGTTGCGCTCGCCGCCGGACAGCACGCCCGCGGCCTTCTGCTGGTCGGGGCCCTTGAAGCCGAACGACGCCACATAGGCCCGGCTCGGCACCTCGTAGTTGGCGACCTTGATGTGGTCGAGGCCCTCGGAGACGATCTCCCAGATGTTCTTCTTCGGGTCGAGTCCGCCGCGGCCCTGGTCGACGTAGGAGATGCTCACCGTCTTGCCGACGTCGAGCGTGCCGGCATCGGGCTTCTCCTCCCCCACGATCATGCGGAACAGCGTCGACTTGCCGACGCCGTTCGGGCCGACCACTCCGACGATGCCGGCGCGCGGCAGGCTGAACGACAAGCCGTCGAAGAGCTCGCGCTCGCCGAAGCTCTTGTGCAGGTCGGAGGCATCGAGCACCTGGTCACCCAGCCTCGGGCCGGCCGGGATGTTGATCTCCTCGAAGTCGAGCTTGCGATGGCGCTCGGCCTCGGTGGCCAGCTCCTCGTACCTCTTGAGGCGGGCCTGGCTCTTGGCCTGGCGGGCCTTGGGGTTGGAGCGCACCCACTCCAGCTCCCGCTCCAGGATCTTGGACCGCTTGGCGTCCTTCTTGCCCTCGACGACGAGTCGATCCTTCTTCGTCTCCAGGTACGTGGAGTAGTTGCCCTCGTACGGGTGCGTCTTGCCGCGATCGAGCTCGAGGATCCACTCCGCGACGTTGTCGAGGAAGTACCGGTCGTGGGTGATGGCCAGCACAGCGCCGGGGTAGGACTTGAGGTGCGCCTCCAGCCAGGCCACGCTCTCGGCGTCGAGGTGGTTGGTGGGCTCGTCGAGCAGCAGAAGGGTCGGCTGCTCCAGCAGGAGCTTGCAGAGGGCCACGCGGCGTCGCTCGCCACCGGAGAGGTGGTCGACGAGCTCGTCCGGCGGCGGGCAGCGCAGGGCGTCCATCGCCTGCTCGAGCCGGGAGTCGAGGTCCCAGGCGTTGGCGTGGTCGAGATCGGCCTGGAGGTCGCCCATCTCGGCGAGCAGGGAGTCGTAGTCGGCATCGGGGTCCGCGAGCGCCTCGCTGATGGCGTTGAAGCGATCCATCTTGCCCTTGATGGTGGCGACGGCCTCCTCGACGTTCTCGAGCACCGTCTTGCCCTCGCTCAGCGGCGGTTCCTGCAGCAGGATGCCGACCGTCGCATCGGGATCCTTGATGGCATCGCCGTTGTTGGGCTGCTCCATCCCCGCCATGATCTTGAACAGCGTGGACTTGCCGGTGCCGTTGGGCCCGACGACGCCGATCTTGGCGCCGTGCAGGAACGACAACGTGACGTTGTCGAGCACCAGCTTCTCGCCCAGCTTCTTGCGAACGTTGCGGAGGGTGAATACGTATTCGGCCACCCGACAACCCTAACGACGAGGTCGTGAGCCCGAGGACGTGGCCAGCGCGTGGCTAGTCGCGGGCGTGGAGGATGTTCGTGCGGAACTGCGCATAGGCGGCGAGCTCGGCCTCGACCGGCCCGATCACGCGCTGGTCGGCGACCTCCTCGATCGCCTCGGTGAGCGAGCGTTCGGCCTTGCGAGCCCGGAATCGGGCGGTCGCCCACCCGGCGATCCGGGACAGGACGGCCAGGACGACACCCACCACGAAAGCGCCGCCGGCCAACAGCTCCGGCATCCGGTAGCCCCCCACCTCCGGTGGGTCGGCGATGGTGACGCGAGTGTTGTCGGCCAGCACCTGGAGGCCCAGCCAGCCGAGCCCCAGCAGGAGCACGGCGAAGGCCACCCACTGCGCGACGTTCACGACGCGCCACCACACGGCGGGGCGGGCGACAGGGACGTCAGCGGCAACGATCGCGCGGTCGAGCGAGATGACGATGTCGTCGGACCTCGACGTGGAGACACCGCGCACGGCCTCACGCCACGATCCCTCGAGGCCGACCGACGCCTTCTCGGCGAAGTCGCGCACGGCCGTCTCGGCCTGGGCGCGCTGCACGTTCGCCTCTCCGGGCACCTCGGCGGCGCGGACGAGTCGCGAGATCGAGCGGTTGGCGTCGATGCCCAGCTCCAGGAGCGGGTCGCTGCGTCGCACCAGCCATCGTGTGACCGGCCATCCGGTCAGCCGGGCCGCCCGGCGCCGGGTGGATGCCTCGATGGCCTCGACCAGCTGCGGCACTCCCACGCAGTCGAGCAGCGCGAGGTCGAGGGCTTCGCGGTCGACGGGGCCGATGCCCGGCACCTCGCTGGTTCCGCCCACGTCTGCGAGGACTCGACGCCGCTGCCGTGATGTCGTGGGCGAGCCGGCTCTTGGCCGACTCCTTGGCGCGGATGCGCAGCGCGAGCTCGCGCTTGACCTCGTCGATGCCGTCTCCACGTGTGGCCGATGCGCCGAGAACGGTGACGCCTTCCAGGCCTTCGTCGTCAAGAATGCGCCGAACGTCGTCAAGGGCTCGGGCGCGCTGCTCGTACGGGATGCGGTCGATCTGGTTGAGCACGACCATCGTGACGTCCTTGAACGACGCCATCGGGCGGATGTAGCGGTCGTGGAGGGCGGCGTCGGCGTACTTCTGCGGGTCGAGCACCCACACGAGCACGTCGGCGTACTTGACCAGGCGGTCCATCTCGAGGTGGTGGTCGACCTCGGTGGAGTCGTGGTCGGGAAGGTCGAGCAGCACGAGCCCGTCGAGCTTCTGGTCGTCTTCGGAACGGTCGAGCATGCTGAGCCGCGACACCTGGTGACGCGCCGGGATGCCCATCCACTCCAGCAGCCCTTGGGCACCTTCGGGACCCCACGCGCAGGCCAGCGCCCAGGAGGTGGTGGGGCGTCGAACGCCGACTCCGGCGAGCTCGAGGTCCGTGAGCGAGTTGAAGAGCGACGACTTGCCCGAACCGGTGGCTCCGGCCAGCGCGACGATGGTGTGCTCGCCGGAGAGCCGGAGGCGTCCCGAGGCTCGTTCGGACAGCTCGGCAGCCGGCGCCAGCGTCTCGTCGTCGATGCGACCTCGGGCGGCTTCGACAGCAGCGGCCAAGGCGTCGAGCCGCGCCGAGACGTCATTGCGGTCTCCGCCGAAGGCTGGTCCCGTTGTTGGGGGTGCCTCGGCGGGGAGGGTCGCACTCATGTACTGATGTCTCCGTCCAGGAAATCGGTGTGCCGAGCGTATTCTGCCCGACGTGCAGAGTCACGCAGGGTGTCCTGGGTGGCGCGCACCGTCTCCGGTGAGTCGAGAAGATCGAGGAAACGCTGCTTCTCCTCCTGCAGGAGAGCGGCGACATTCGCCTGCAGGTCGCCATGGGCGGCGGCCAACAGCTCGTCGAGTCGTTCACGTCCGAAGATGGCCTCCAGCAGTCGCCGCCCGACCTCGGCGGCTCCCCCGCGGCCGGCCGCCTGCTCCAGCACGACGACCATCAGGGTGGCCCCGACGCCATTGACGCCGAACGCGAGGAACTTGGTGGTCATGCGCTTGTCGGAACCCTCGACGCGAACCGTCTCGAGGATCTCCGCCTGCCAGTCGCGGACGATGCGCTCGGCGCGGGTGCGCACCTCGTGCGATGCGCGGTCGAGGCCACGGGTGGGTGCCAGCAACGCGCGACCGGCCTCGTCGGCGTTCCACCCGCGATTGACCGCCTCGGCAGCCGACTCGGCGTACCCGACCACGAGTGACTGCAAGGCCGCCTCGACCGCCTCGGCAACCTCGTTGGACCGGGTGCGCTTGCCGGTGACGCCCTCGACGAGGCGTTCGCGGATGCGGGTGACGTGCTCCTCGACGGAGCGCACCATCTCGCCGGTGCCGACGAACTCCTGCCACTGGGCCAGCACCTCGCCGCTCAGCAGGGTGCCGTCGGACGACTCGCGGGCGACGAATGTCGTGGCCTCGGCGTAGATCTCCTCGGCCTGGTTGTAGAGGTTCTCGGCGGCCTCGATCTGCGCGTCGAGGGCGTCGGCGATGTCGTGGGTGCGCAGCACGTTGTGGCGCACCGCGCCGTCGAGCGTCTGGGACACCACGGCTTCACGAGCGTTCGGATCGGCGGCCAGGTCGTGGAGCCAGCCGACGATGGGTGCGACCGCCTCGGGCGGAAGCAGACCCTCGGTGTCGGTGCCCGTCTCCGGAACGGTGAACAGTGGCGAGTCCGACAGCCCACGGGTCGTCATCATGCGGGCGAGGTGGCCGCGGACCTCGAGGACGGCGTCGGCGGCCGTGCGGTCGAGCACGACGGCCACGGACGTGCTGCGCTCGGCGGCCTGGCGCAGGTAGTCCCACGGCACCTGGTCGGAGTAGCGCGACGCGGACGTGACGAACAGCCACAGGTCGCCCGCGGCCAGCAGCTGCGCGGCGAGCTCGCGGTTGCCCTGGTCGATGGAGTCGACGTCGGGGGCGTCGAGGATGGCGAGACCGCGCGGGACGCGATCCGACATCGCCACGCGCAGGGCATAGAGGTCGTTCGTGGGGACGTCGGTGCGCGGAAGGTCAGGCAGGATGCGGTCGGGCTGGAACCACTCGGCGTCGTCGGGGTGATGCACCAGCACCGGCGACCGAGTGGTGGGCCTCAGGACGCCGCTCTCGGAGATGCGCTCGCCGCAGATCGAGTTGACGAGGGTGGACTTTCCGGCGCCCGTGGACCCGCCGACCACGGTCAGAAGTGGTGCGTCGAGCTGCACCAGCCGCGGGATCACGTAGTCGGAGAGCTGGTCGACGACCTCACCCTGCCGCTTGCGGACGGCACCGACCCCGGGGACCTCGAGGCGCAGGGGCACGGCCGAGACCTCTGCCAGAAGCTTGGACAGAGCACCCAGAAGCGCAGTCGAGGCTTGTTCGCTGGGCACGGGTACTCCTTTCGGGGCTTGTCGGGCGTCCGATCCTGCTCTTCAGGTTAGTCGACGGGACCTCGAACCGTGCTCGTAGTCGGTAGGTTGGGACGGTCCGCCGTGAGCGGTCGGACCCGCCTCCGAACAGGCCAAACGGACCAGCGGACGGTGCTTCTCAGTACCCGGCCTTCGCGGCCACCGCAGCGCCGGAACACCGTGTGCCGGGCTTCACCTTCACGGTCCGTCGGTCGGTCGGATCGGGATAGCCCGAGAGCACTCCACCGGCACAGTGGCCGTCGACGTCGCGCGCCGCGAAGGCGAGGTAGTAGGGGTTGTCGCCGCTCGCCTCTTCGTTCTCGTCCTTCGGGAGCACGGCGAAGCCGGAGATACCGTTTTCCGGGGCTTCGCGCTCGTACCCGACCACCCCGGAGTCGCCCAGCACCTCCGGGAACGCCGCGCGCCAGGCGACCACCACGCCCATGTCCTCGGACGGGGTCTCGTGGTCCACGTTGTCCGCGCCCACCGTCAGCAGGTCGGCGACCCAGGCGCCGACGTCCTCGACGGAACCGCCAGGCGCGTAGTCGACGTCGAGCTTCCGCTGTTTCGTCGTGCCGCTCGTGCCGGCCCCCGACTCGTTGCTCGTGCCCGCCCCGAGCGCGTCGACGACCACCTGGATCGCATCGTCGGCCTTCTGCAGGGCGGCGCTCGACGCCGGCTTCGCCGCCTCGAAGTCCTCGGTGGTCGTGGCCGCGCCCTGCTTGTCGAGCGCCGCGATGAGCTCACCGATCGCGCCGAGCATCGCGTTGACGTCGGTGGTGACGTCCTCCGGCATCTCGATCTTGCGCGTGGCGGTGTCGAGGGCGAAGTACGCCGCCCGGACTGCGCGAACGGACCGCGTGGCGTTCTCCAGGCCGTCGTCCTCCCCCAGCGCGGTTCCCGCGGCGAAGTCGGCCCGGAACGTCGCGTACGCCTTGGCGAACTCGGCAGCGGCCCGCGTCCTGTCGACGTCGGACGTCGGCTCGGGGGACGGCCTGTCGTCTCCACAGGCGGCGAGAACTGCCAGGAGCACCGCCAGGATGACCGCGAGCGCAGTCCGTCGGCTCATCGGCGGTGCGCAGTCAGAGGCTCGGGAAAGCGCAGCATGGGTCGCAACGCGTACATGGCGTCGAGCAGCGCGTAGGTGCGCTCGATGCCGCCCGGCTTGCTGCGCCCGGACATCACCGCGTGGTGCAGGAACGCCATCTCGGTGGCCAGCGTCTGGTAGCGACGGACGATCTTCGCCGCCACGCGACCGTGGTTCTCCCTCGCGTGACGACGCGCCTTCTTGCGGTAGCCGAAGCGCGACAGGTAGGGAATCTCGGCGGGGTGGATCCATCCGCGGTCGGCGACGTACGTCAACGACTGCTCCAGGATCCGCACCTGACGCACCCGCACGACGATCGCGAGGACGCCGACGGCCAGGAGAACCACGCCGAGCGCCAGGTACACGAGCACGAAACCGGTGCCGCCGCCGAACGACAGGGAACCGTTCCAGAGCGCGTGCAGGCCCATGCTGACCGCGAGACCGATCGCGAGGATGATCGACTTCCCGGTGCGGCTCCGCACGGCCAGCGCGATGCCGATGGCGATGCCGAAGGCCGAGGTGAACAGCGGATGCGCGAAGGGGCTGAACACGCCGCGGACGATGAACGTCGTGGTGACGCCCTCGGCACCGGCGATCTTGATGTCCGGCGAGCCGAGGTAGCTGGCGGCGTAGTAGCCGATGTTCTCGATGAACGCGAAGCCGATGCCGACGAGGCCGGCGTAGACGAGTCCGTCCAGGAAGCCGTCGATGACCCGGCGCGCACGCAGGAACGTCAGCAGCAGGAAGATGCATTTGGCCGGTTCCTCGGTGGCCGGAGCCACGAAGGACGCCATGTGCTCCTCGGAGAGGTCCCACGTGGCCTGGATGGCGATCTGGAGCGCCAAGGCGATTGCGACCGCGATGACACCACCCCACACGAACGCCGCGAACTTGTAGCGACGCGGCTCGGGCTCGTAGCGGTCGAGCCACCAGTACGCGAGCCACAGCGCCGGCAGGGGGATGAACGCGAACAGGATCGAGAGACCCGCGCCCTCGGGATCGCCGGCGCCGAAGGAGATCGCGGTGCCGCCGACCACGCCGACCACGCCGATCACGATGAATCCGATGAGGAGCAGCGCACGGCCGCGCTGACGCGGCGTCTCGCGGTACTTGGGCATCCGAGCCGGGATCGGCGTCTCTGTCACGTCGGTCACGTGGTCGAGCCTATGTGACGGCTGATGCCCGAGTTGCCGGTTCCCCGCCGCTACGCTGAATCCGCAGGCGCCCGTAGCTCAGCTGGACAGAGCAAGAGCCTTCTAATCTCTAGGTCGCAGGTTCGAATCCTGCCGGGCGCACCCAGGAACACTTGGACTTTCCTCGCAAGTCCCGGCGTTCAGGATTCGGGGAGGAGGGCGCCCAGCGCCCGACGGAGTCCTGCCGGGCGCACCCAGGAACACTTGGACTTCCTCGCAAGTCCCGGCGTTCGGGTTCGGGGAGGAGGGCGCCCAGCGCCCGACGGAGTCCTGCCGGGCCACCTCAGGCTCTGGCGGACTGCGCCCCGATGCGTTCCTTCAGGCGATCCCGGACGTTCGGCCAGTCGTCGGAGATGATCGAGAAGACCGCCGAGTCACGGAAGGTTCCGTCGGCGCGCCGCTTGTGCCGGCGCAGCGTTCCTTCGTGCGTGGCGCCCATCTTCTCGATGGCCTTCGCCATCGGAGCGTTGAGCACATCCGTCTGGAGCTCCACCCGACCGAATCTGCAGTCGTCGAACGCGTGCCCGAGCAGCCCGAGGTTCGTGGCCGCATTGACCGGGGTGCCCCACACGACCGGCGCGTACGCCGCTGAACCGAACATGCAGCGCTCGTTGACGAGGTCGACGTCGAGCAGGCTGGCCGTGCCGACCAGTTCGCCACTCTTCGCGTCGCGGACGGCCCAGGCGGACCCGCCCGAGATCAGCTTGGCCACCACGGCGCTCATGCCCTCAGGCTGGTCGGGCCGGGCGGCCGGTCCGCCGCTCCATCCTCCGGCCCAGACCCGGGGGTCGTCGAAGGCGGCGAACAAGTCGGCGGCGTCATCCGGCTGCAGCGGGTCGAGCAGGACGACGTCGTTCTCGAGCCTTTGCTGTGCTGGTGTGGTCGTCATCACACGATCGTACACTGTATACGCACCCGTTTGAAGGCCTCACGCGGACGCGGACGATGGCCATCTTTGGGCTGGTCGGGGGCCTTTTGTGACGCGTCTCACCGTCAAAACGGGTGATTGTCATCGAGGTCACACCGCATCTGGCAATAGGTCGGTCACAGCGCTGGTTGACTGTATGCAGACGGCAAAGTTGCCGCTTCAACCATCAATCCGCACACCACGAAAGGATCCCCCCGATGATCTTCACCCGCCGATTCGGCGCACTCGCCGCCCGCCCCAACTTCCGCGACATCAACGAGATCGACCAGGAGCAGATCCTGGACGTCCCCGCCGCTGAAACCGAGCTCGAGGACGAGAAGGTCACGGTCGGTTCGGCCGTCTGATGCGCACGGGCACGACATACTTGCAGGATGCAGCCGGCCATTGCCCCCAAAGGTCGGCTGCATTCTGTAGACTGTCTACGTCCGCTCAGACTCTCCTTCGGAGGACCAGATGAGCCAAAGAGTTGGCTCCGAGCCCACACGACCCGCAGGTTTCCGGCCTCTCAAGCGCCCCGTTCCCTTGCGGGAGTCCGTCTACGAGGCGCTCACCGAGATGATCATCGACGGCTCTCTGAGTCGCGGTCAACACCTCGTCGAGGACGAGCTCGCGCGCATGCTGGACGTGTCCAGACAACCCGTTCGTGAAGCTCTGCAGCGTCTCCACAACGAGGGTTGGGTTGATCTACGCCCGGGGTTCGGTGCCACCGTGCACGTCCCCGCTGAGAACGAGGTCGACCAGCTGCTCGCCGCCCGCGCGGCACTCGAGTCCGAATCCGCGCGCCTGGCCGCCCGGCACACCTCACCAGAGCCCGTCGCGAAGCTGCGCGAGCTCTGCACCAGCGGCGAGGAGTTCCTTGCCTCCGGTGACGTCGACGAAGCCGTGCGCACGAACGCCGAGCTGCACCGCCTGGTCTCGGAGATGTCCGGCAACAAGTTCCTCATCGGCTTCGCCGCGCAGGTCGACCGGCGCGTCCGCTGGTACTACACGCCGATCGCCCAGGTGCGGGGGCAGGATGCCTGGGATGAGCACGCCCGCCTGATCGAGGCGATCGCCAACGGTGATGAGGACGGCGCCGCCACCATCATGCGCGAGCACACCGAGCGCACCCGCAAGGCGTACCACGAGACCCAGGCGTCAGAACTGGCTTCAGCCGAGAGCTGATCCCACCACTGGGCCGATGATCAGTCTCGGTCCGGCGTGTCGCCGTCAGCCTTGGCGGCGACCATCTCACCGTCGTCGTCGTCCTCGTCGGCCGGCTTCTCGCTGCCGTGCGACTTGATGAGGCTCGCGATCGCCGTCAACGTCAACGTCCCGACGATGACGCCCAGGGACACGAGGATCGGAATCTCGGGGGCCCAGTGCACTCCGCGATGGTGGAGCGCCTCGAAGATGAGCTTGACGCCAATGAACCCGAGCACGATGGCGAGACCGTAGGACAGGTACACCAACCGGTCCAGCAGGCCGCCGATCAGGAAGTACAGCTGTCGCAGCCCCATCAAGGCGAAGACGTTCGCCGTGAACACGAGGTAGGGCTCCTGCGTCAGGCCGAAGATCGCCGGAATGGAGTCCAGGGCGAACAGCAGGTCGGTGGTGCCGATCGTCAGGATCACGATGAACATCGGGGTGATCATGCGCTTGCCGTTCACGCGGGTGAGCAGTCGTGCACGGTCATACTCACTCGACAGCGGGAACTTGCGCTGGACCAACTTGATGAGCTTGTTCTCTTCGAACTCGTCATCGTCGTCGGCAGCCTCGACGACCAGCTTGTAGGCGGTGTAGATCAGGAACGCGCCGAAGATGAAGAACACCCAGTCGAAGCGTGAGATCGCCTCCGACCCGAGCGCGATGAAGATGCCACGCAACACCAGCGCCAAGGCGACGCCGATGAGCAGCACCTTCTGCTGGTACTGCCGGGGCACGGCGAACTTGGCCATGATGATCAGGAAGACGAACAGGTTGTCGACCGACAGTGAGTACTCGGTCAACCAGCCGGCGAAGAACTCGCCGCCGGGACGGCCGCCGGCCACCACCGAGAGCCCGACTCCGAAGAGCACCGCGAGGCTGACGTAGAAGATCACCCACAGGGTGGCCTCCCGCATCGATGGCTCGCGTGGGTTCCTGGCGACGATGATGAAGTCCACGGACAGCACAGCCAGGGTCGCGACAATCGTCACGGCCCACACGGTCATCGAGACGTCCATCGATCGCTCTCCTCAGGAATGGTGGTCGAGTCGCTGCGCAGGTGTGTCGCGCGCGCCGCAGGGTGTGTTACGCGCCCCGCTCGGCGGATCGGGCTTCGGCACGCTGCTGCCGCTTCTCAGCGCGTCCCCGCTTGACAGCGTCCGATCGCTCCCTCAGCACGCTCGCGAGGCCCTTGTACTCCTCGACGCATGCGAGGGCGTACCGGTTGTGATCCCGAATGCGCGGCCACCACTGTCGGCCGAGGAACTCATGGGACCAGATGAAGCCGATCGCGAACCCCATGCTGAGGAGGGCGTTGTACAGCAGGAACTGCCACAGCGGGCCCGCCGGCAGACCAGGCCCGCCGGTGAACAGCCACTCGGTGACGATGGAGTGCACGAGCATCGCCACGGGGAAGGCCACGAACCAGTACGCCGCCGCAGGAGCGAACACCCCGACCGGAGCCTTCTGCAGGCCGACCAAGGTGGTGTACCCGGCTCCCAGCACGGCGATCGGAACACCGAGCGCGAGTCCCGTGATCACCGCCCAGCCAGAGGGCTGGCCCGCGATTGCGGCCAACCCTCCGGCGATGAGAGCGGCGGCTGCACCGATGACGTACGACGGCACAGCGAACTCAGCGAGTTCTCGCATCTCTGATGTGGTCACGTCAGCTCACGACCACACCGAACCGCGCCAAGCTGTAGAACAGCATGCCGAGGTAGAACACCGCACCGAACCCGATGATCAGGTTCCTCCAGATTCCTGGACGAATCGGTTTGGGCAGCATCCTGTTGTTCACCAGGAGCAGGGTCACGCAATAGGCGCCCATGGCGAACGTGGACAGGAACGCGAGCACGTCCAGAATTGCTGCTGGTCCATCTGCGGGCCCGAAGAAGATGATCAGGATGCCGAAGACGATGACGCCCCACAGGTAGAACGCGTAGAGCTGCGAGATGTTGAACCGCTTCGCGCCCTTCACGAAGTAGTAGGTCATGTCTGCTTGACCACGCGAGAACGAGTCGAACAAGCCCAGCGTCGCGTTGAGACCGATCAGGGCGATGAAGGCGAAGAACACCGTGCCCAGCACCGGGCTGCCCGCGGCGGCGAAACCGTCCGACATCGCGACCAGAGCAGCGTCGCGGTCGTCACCCTGGACGAGCCTGCCGACATCAGGGTTCTCCCTCGCAGCAGCCAGCGCGATCAGCGTGAACGAGATCGTCACCATCATGGTGATGCCCCAGAACAGGAGGAAGGCGTCGAAGGTGACCCACTTGCGCCACCCCTTCCACTTCTCCATCTCCTCGGGATCGCTGGTGTCGAACATGTAGCCACGGGACGGCATGGTCTCCGTGTCGCCCTGGTGCGCAAGCCCCTTGACCTTGGGGATGTGCGAGCCCATTCCGGCGCCACTGTCACGCAGCTGCAGCGTGTACCACATCTGCTGCATGCCGGACGGGCCGGCGAACGCGATCGACCCGACGATGATCGGGAACCATGCCGCCGAGAGGGCCTGGTTGTCATCGCCGAAGTAGCCGAAGGCGAACATCCCGGCGATCGTGTCCGCGAGGTCTGACCAGCTGCCGACCAGCGCGGCGATGATCGCCGTGCCGATGACGAGCGTCCCGATCAGCACACCGAGGATCTTCTCGACGACGTCGTAGATGTTCTTGAGCGAGCTGAACAGCACGCCCACGAAGAGCAAGACGATCGTCGCCGTGATCTCGAACGGGATACCGGTGATCTCCTCGAACGCACCCGCACCTGCCGAGAGGTGACCCGGCCAGATGTAGATCGCGATGGCGGAGACGAAGAAGAGCCACATGAGCGGTTTGAACACTCTCGCCGCTCCGAAGAAGATGCTCTCTCCCGTGGCCATCGCGTAACGCGGACATCTCGAGCAGGACAACGGCCTGCAGCGTGACGCCGATCAGGAACAACCAGCGGATCTCAGGACCGAAGACCAGGACCAGCCGTGGCCAGAGGTAGGACTCGCCCATCCCGACACCGAGCGCGACGAGGAACACCGTCGGGCCCAGGAGGTGGATGGATGGTGGAGCCTTGGGCAGCTTGCGGATCGGCATGGGATCCAGACCACCTGCATGCCACACTTCTTCACCTCCCGGAGCGGAAGGACTATCAGTTCTTGGTTCGGTCACGGCTATTTGCCCCCTAGATTGACCTCATCGCGCGTGTCTGTGTTGACGGCGACACGCGTGAACCAGTGATTAACTTGTGATGGACAACTTCATCCGAGAGCCCCTGCGTTGCGAGCCCACTTGTACTTCGCACCGAGCACCTGTACTGGCAGCTCGGTGGTGTATGGATAAGCGACGACACCGTGGTCGTAGAGGTATTCAGCTGCTTCCTCCACTTCGACGTCACCCGCAAGCGATGCGACGATCGGCTTCACGATGCCCTTCTTGCGGTACTCGTCCACGACCTCGGCCACCAGTTCCGCGAACACCATCGGTGGCGTGACGATCGTGTGCCAGTAGCCCAAGATCAGTGAGTGCACCCGCTCGTCCTCGAGGCCGAGCGCAATCGTGTTGCGGTACGTCGACGGCGGCTCGCCACCGGTGATGTCGACCGGGTTGCCGGACGCACCGAACGGGGGGATGTACTCGTCGAACTGCTTGGCGAGGTCATCCGGGATCTCCATCAGCGTCAGGTCGTTGTCGACCACCGCGTCCGAGAGGAGCACACCCGAGCCGCCGGCTCCGGTGATGATGACGACGTTCTCGCCCTCCGGGGTCGGTAGCACCGGGATGCCCCGGGCGTACTGGAGCATCTCGTTCAGGCCTGGTGCGCGCACGACGCCGCTCTGGCGCAGGATGTCGTCGTACACCTTGTCGTTGCCGGCGAGCGCGCCGGTGTGCGAGCTTGCCGCCCGCGCACCCATGTCCGTGCGCCCGGCCTTGAGCACCACGACGGGCTTCTTCTCGGAGACCCGCTTGGCGGTCTCCGCGAAGTAGCGGCCGTCCTTGAGGTCCTCGAGGTGCATCGCGATGATGTTGGTGTTGTCGTCCTGCTCGAAGAACGTCAGCAGGTCGTCCTCGTCGAGGTCGGACTTGTTGCCGACACCCACGATCGCGGAGACACCCATCTTGCTGCTCCGGCTGAAGCCGAGGATGGCCATGCCGATGCCGCCACTCTGCGAGGACAGCGCGACGCCGCCCTTGACGTCGTACGGCGTGCAGAACGTCGCGCAGAGGTTCTCCGGCGTGTAGTAGTAGCCGTAGATGTTCGGGCCGAGGATGCGGACACCGTGCTTGCGAGCAATGGCCACCGCCTCGTCCTGGAGCTCGACGTTTCCGGTCTCGGCGAAGCCCGACGGGATGAGGATCGCGCCTGCGACCCCCTTCTCACCGCACTGCTCGAGCGCTCCGGCGACGAACTTGGCCGGGACGGTGAAGACGGCGACATCGACGTCGCCCTCGACGTCGGTGATGCTCTTGTAGGCCTTCTTGCCGAGCACCTCGTCCGACTTGGGGTTGATCGGGTAGATGTCTCCCTGATAACCGCCGTTGATGAGGTTCTTCATCACCGAGTTGCCGATCTTGCCGTCCTCGTTGGAGGCACCGATCACGGCAATCGCCTTCGGCTTCATGATGCGGTCCATCGACTCCAGGATCTCGTCCTGGGTGAACCTCTCCACGGGCTGACCCGCGGACTCGTCGACGATGATCCGCACGTCGACCGCGGTCGCGCCGTCCTTGGCCGCGAGCACGGGGTTGAGGTCGACCTCAGCGAACTGCGGGAAGTCGTTCACCAGGTCAGACAGGGCGGTGATGATGGACGCCACGGCGTCCTTGTCGACGCCTTCGGCGCCGCGCACACCGTTGAGGATCTCTGCTGCCTGGATCCCCTCGACCATCGACTTGGCTTCTTCGGCGGTCGCCGGCGCCAGACGGAACGTCACGTCCTTGAGCACCTCGACCAGGACACCGCCCATGCCGAACGCCACGATCTTGCCGAAGGTCGGGTCGGTGACCGCACCGATGATGACCTCCTGCACGTCCGGGGTGCTCGGCAGCATCTGCTGCACCTGCACGCCGGTGATCGTCGCGTCCGCGTCGTAGGCCTTCGCGTTGCTGACGATCGTGTCGTAGCCCTTGGACGCAGCGTCGGCATCCTCGACGCCGACGATCACGCCGCCGGCATCGGTCTTGTGCAGGATCTCCGGGGAGACGATCTTCAGGACGACCGGGAAGCCGATCTCCTGGGCCAGGGAGGCCGTCTCTTCGGCCGTGGTGGCCAGGCCCTCACCGGGCGTGGGGATCCCGTAGGCGTCGGCGACCTTCTTGGCTTCGGGGGCACTCAACGACGTCCGCCCTTCGGCCAGTGCCGCGTCGAGTACGTCCTGTACAACCTTGCGGTCGTAGCTCATTCCTTCTCCTAAATCCAGATGATTGAGTTGATGGATGGTGAGTGGTGCGAGTCCTTAGATGACCCCCGCGGCCTTGAGCTCGTCGAGCTCTGAGTCAGCGATGCCGAGGCCGCCGTAGATCTCGGAGTTGTGCTGGCCGAGAAGCGGGGAGGTCTCGACCTCCACCGGCGAGTCGGACAGCTTGATCGGGCACCCGACCGTCTTGAACGTGCCTCGTTGCGAGTGCGGGACCTCGACCACGGCACCGAGCTCGGCGAGGGTCTTGTCCTCGATCAGCTCGCGGGTGCTCATGATCGGCCCACACGGCACGTTGAGCGCGTTGAGCTTCTCCATGACCTCGGTCTTGGTGAACTGCATCGTCCACTCCTCGATCAGCTCGAACATCTTGTCGAGCTTGTCGAGGCGAGCGGTCGGAGTGCTCCAGTCCTCGTCTTCGGCCAGCTCCGGTCGGCCGATGAGCTCGGCGATCGGCGCCCAACCCGGGGGCTGGACGATGACGTAGATGTAGTCGTTGGGCCCGCCAGGAGCGCACTTGAGCGCCCAACCGGGCTGTCCGCCACCGGAGGCGTTGCCCGAGCGGGGAACCTCGTCACCGAACTCCTTGTTCGGGTACTCATTCAGCCCGCCATGTGCCAGCCGCTGCTGGTCGCGCAGCTTGACCCGCGTCAAGTTCAGCACGGCCTCCTGCATGGCCACCTCGACGCGCTGCCCGCGGCCGGTCTGCACGCGCTGGTAGAGCGCAGCCAGGATTCCGGCAACCAGGTGGATCCCGGTCCCGGAGTCACCGATCTGCGCACCAGTCGCCACCGGCGGGCCATCCTCGAAGCCGGTGGTGCTCATCGCGCCACCCATGGCCTGTGCGACGACCTCGTACGCCTTGAAGTCGGCGTACTCGCCGGGGCCGAAGCCCTTGATCGACGCAAAGATCAGCTCGGGGTTGATCTCCTGCAGCCGATCCCAGGTGAACCCCATCCGGTCGATGGCACCTGGGGCGAAGTTCTCGACCAGGATGTCGGAGTCCTTCACCATCTCGGTGAAGATCTCCTTGCCCCGATCCGACTTCATGTTCAGCGTGATGCTCCGCTTGTTGCAGTTGAGCATCGTGAAGTACAGGCTGTCGACGTCTGGGAGGTCACGCAGCTGCTGCCGGGTGATGTCCCCGGTCGGTGCCTCCAGCTTGACCACGTCAGCGCCGAGCCAAGCGAGAATCTGCGTGCACGAGGGACCCGACTGCACGTGTGTCATGTCGAGCACGCGGACTCCGTCGAGAGCCTTTTCCATGGTCTTTGCCTCCGTCGTCACAGTGAGTCGCTACTTGTACATGGTCTGGTTCATCGTTCCGGGCGCGTAGGCATCCGGATCGATCCAGACGTTGATCAGGGACGGCAGACCCGACTCGCGAGCCCGTTGCATCGCCGGCGCGATGTCCGCCGGATCGCGGACCTCCTCGCCGTAGCCGCCGAGCATCTTGGCGAACTGGTCGTACGGGACGTCGCCGAGGGTGTTGCCGACCCGGCCGCGGTCCTTGCCGTACTTCTGCTCCTGCCCGTAGCGGATCTGGTTCATCGACGAGTTGTTGCCGACGACGCCGACGAAGGGCAGGTTGAACCGGACGAGCGTCTCGAAGTCCCACCCGGTCAGCGACAGGGCGCCGTCACCGAGAAGGGCGACGACCTCCTTGTCCGGCCGTGCGTACTTGGCCGCCAGGACGAACGGGATGCCGACTCCGAGGGTGCCCAGCGGACCGGGGTCCATCCAGTTGCCTGGAGCCTTGGGCTGCACGACGCCACCGGAGAAGGTCACGACGTCGCCACCGTCACCGATGTAGATCGTGTCCTCGGTGAGGAACTCGTTGATCTCGTGCGCGAGGCGCAGCGGGTGGATCGGGTTCGCGTCGGACAGCTGGCGGGGCAGACGCTTCTCGTAGGCCGCGTCCTCCTCGCCTCGCAGCTCGGTGAACCATTCCTTGCGGTCCTTGGGGCCGCTCTGCCGGCCCGAGGCCGCCTGCGTCACGGCGGACAGCACGGCGCCGGGGTCGCCCACGATGCCGAGGTCGATGTCGCGGTTGCGGCCGACGGTCCGGTAGTCCATGTCGATCTGGACCACGGTGGCCGCCTTGGGCAGCCGCTTGCCGTACCCCATGCGGAAGTCGAACGGGGTGCCGACGATGACGATCACGTCGGCGTTGTTGAAGGCGTAGCGACGGGACAGGTGGAAGTGGTGCGGGTCCTTGGGCGGCAGGGTGCCGCGGGCGCCGCCGTTCATGAACGTCGGGATGTTCAACGTCCGGGCGAACTCGATCGCAGCGTCCGACGCGCGAGCGGTCTGCACCTGGCTGCCGAGCAGAACCACGGGCTTCTCGGCCTTGGTCAGGATGTCGGCGAGCTTCTCGGCCGCAGCCGGGTCGCCGGCGCTCTTGGTCGAGGCGCGGTACTGCCCGGCCTGCGGGATGGTCGCCTCTTCGATCGGTACGGAGCCGTCGAGGATGTCGCGCGGGATCTCGAGGAACGAGGGGCCCGGCGCGCCGTTGTAGCACTCGCGGAACGCCATCGAGACCATGTCGGCGGCGCGTGCGGTGTGCGGCACGGTCGCAGCGAACTTCGTGATGGGGGTCATCATGTCGACGTGGGGCAGGTCCTGGAGGGAGCCCATCTTGTGCTGGTTCAGGGCACCCTGACCGCCGATCAGCAGCATCGGGCTCTCCGCGCGGAACGCGTTCGCGACACCGGTGATGGCGTCGGTCGTGCCCGGTCCGGCGGTCACCACCGCGCAACCCGGGCGGCCCGTGATGCGGGCATACCCGTCAGCGGCGTGAGCTGCGACCTGCTCGTGACGTACGTCGACGACGTCGATGCCTTCGTCGACGCAGCCGTCGTAGATGTCGATGATGTGGCCACCACACAACGTGAAGATCACGTCGACACCCTCAGCCTTGAGGGCTTTGGCGACCAGATGGCCTCCGGAGATGGTCTCGGCGCCTTGCTCGGATTCCGGCACGCCCGCCTCAACGTTGGGCTCGGACACTGTTTGTGCCATCTGTGCTGTCACTCCTGATCGGTTAGGTCAGTGGGGCCGAGCCCCAAAGTCGTTGTCGATTGCATACCGTATGTGTTAGTCATCAGTCCTATCCCACTTCCGGACCGTTGTCCATATTTACGTTTCAGTATGTGAAAGCCCTGCGGCCCCCGCACTTTTTGCGATCTAGCTGACCAGCGTCGGCCGGCCAGGCTGCTTCAGGAAGCGCACGATCACTGCCGTCACGAGCCCCACCACGCCCGCGGCAACGAACATCTGTTCGTAGCCCACGGCATCGATCAGGAGCACGGCAACGCCCACTCCGACCAGGGCCCCGACGGCCTTCGCGCTGTACAGAACCGCGTGGTTCTGGGTCTGGCTGTTCTCGCCGAAGTACTCCAGGACGAGGTTCCCGAGGATGGTGTAGAAGGCTCCGCCGCCGACACCCGCCAGCATCGCGCACAACACGTACGCCCACGAGCTTCCGGCCTGTCCGGCCAGCGCGAGCCCGAACTGGGTGAGCCCTTCGACCGCCAGGACGACGGCCAGCACGCTGCGGCGACCGAACCGATCGGACAACCGACCGGCAACCGAGCGTCCCAGCCCGTTGACTGTCGCGAGAAGCCCTGCGGCCAGTCCTCCCACCACGAGCCCGAGGTCCGCCTCGACGGCGTAGGTGGGGATGAACGCGACCCCGAACAGGGAGACGGCCGAGATCAAGGCCAGGATCAGCCACATGATCGGGAGGGCCCCCGTCCGCATGGCCTCCCCCGGCTCGTACGTGCGGGCGGCAGGGATGTTGGCCGGCAGGCTCGGGATTCAGGTTGCGGTCCAGCGCCCAGAGCTGGGCGTCGATGTCCGGTGGCCACCAGCGCGGTGGCGGATCCTTCAGCTGCAGGCCGGCGGCCGTCACCACCACGAGGGTCGCGAGAGCCGCGATGTCGAGCACCACCGTGTGGCCGCGCTGCGACGAGAAGATGGTCAGCAACAGGATGGTGGGCACCGCACCGACCGCGAATCCGCCGGTGACGAAGCTTCGGGTGGAGACCCAGTTGTCCGGGAACCAGTTCGAGGCGGTCGTGATGCACGTCGAGTAGACCAGGCCGGCACCCACCCCGCCCACGAGCGCATAGCCGATCAAGGCGACTGCGTATTCGTCGACGTGGGCCAGGGTCAGCACACCGCACGCGGTCAGTACTCCACCCACGACCACCCATGGCGCGAGGGACGACGGACGACGGTGCCGGTGCATCCAGGCCACAGGGATGGCGACCATGGCTTGAAACGCCACGAACAGGGCGAGCAGCCACATGGTCTCTCGCAGGCTCCAGCCGTGCGCGTCCTGCAGTCCCAGCGCCGCCACGCCGAAGGCGTACTGGAGCGGGCTGATGGCAGCCATGCAGGCCCAGGCGAACCAGGCCTGCCGGCGACGCGAGTGGCCGATCAGCTGGTGGACCGGCTCGCCGACGCGATAGACACGGCCGTAGTAGTCGCGCACTTCTCGTGTCTCGGCGCTTGCTTCCGGGCTCGTCTCCGGGGTCTCGGATGAGCTCATGGCCTGCTCCTCTGGATACTGTATGTAATCGTTCTTACTCCTGTCGTGGCGAGTTGTCCAGAGGAAGGCTTCCAGCCAGGTGCCCGCATCCTCGCCGAGCGGTTGTTCTTGACCGTGGATACAGCATACAATCGTGACTTCTTGCGTCATCGATGCTCATCCGTGGCTTCGACCACGAGGGAGGACCCCAGTCACCATGGACCTGATGGAGTACCAAGCCAAAGAGCTCTTCGACAAGCATGATGTGCCGGTCACTCTGGGCATCGTGATCGAGAACGCCGCGGAGGCCGAGGCGGCAGCCGAGCAGCTCGGCGGTCGCGTGGTCGTGAAGGCCCAGGTCAAGGCCGGCGGCCGAGGGAAGGCCGGCGGCGTCAAGCTCGCCGAGAACCCCGCCGATGCGGTGGCCCGTGCGGGCGAGATCCTCGGCATGGACATCAAGGGCCACACCGTGCACCAGGTCCTGATCGCGCCCGCGGCCGACATCGCCGAGGAGTACTACTTCTCCTTCCTCGTCGACCGGTCGAACCGCGCCTACCTCTGCATCGCGAGCGTCGAGGGCGGTGTCGAGATCGAAGAGGTCGCCCGGACGAATCCGGACGCCGTCGCGAAGATCTCGATCGACCCGCAGACCGGCGTCGACGACGCCACGGCCACCGAGATCGTGGCCGCCACCCGCTTTCCCGAGGCGGTCGCCGACCAGGCGGTCGACCTGGTCAAGAAGCTGTGGGACGTCTTCATCAAGGAGGACGCCAGCCTGGTCGAGGTGAACCCGCTGGTCCGTCTCGGAGACGGCAGCCTCGAGGCTCTCGACGGCAAGGTCACTCTCGACGAGAACGCCGACTTCCGGCACGAGGACCACGCCGGGTTCGAGCTCAAGACCACGGCCGACCCGCTCGAGCAGGAGGCCAAGGACAAGGGCCTCAACTACGTGAAGCTCGACGGCGAGGTCGGGATCATCGGCAACGGCGCGGGACTGGTCATGTCCACCCTGGACGTCGTCGCGTACGCCGGAGAGCAGCACAACGGCGTCAAGCCGGCGAACTTCCTCGACATCGGAGGCGGAGCGTCGGCGGAGGTGATGGCCAACGGGCTGCAGATCATCATCGGTGACTCGCAGGTCAAGAGCGTGTTCGTGAACGTGTTCGGCGGCATCACGTCTTGTGACGCGGTGGCCAACGGCATCGTGGACGCGCTCGAGATGCTCGGCGATGAGGCCAACAAGCCCCTCGTCGTCCGCCTCGACGGCAACAACGTCGACGAGGGACGACGCATCCTCGAGACCGCGAACCACCCACTGGTGACTCTCGCGGAGACCATGGACGGTGCGGCCGAACGTGCCGCCGAACTTGCCAGCCAGAACTGACGGGGGACGTACGCATCATGACTATTTTTCTCGATGAGAACAGCAAGGTCATCGTCGCCGGCATGACCGGCTCCGAAGGCAGGAAGCACACGCAGCGGATGCTCGCCAGCGGGACCAACGTCGTCGGTGGCGTCACGCCCGGCAAGGGTGGGCAGTCGGTCGACTTCGAGGGCACCTCGGTCGCCGTCTACGGCTCGTGCGCCGAAGCCGTGGAGGCCACCGGCGCGAACGTGTCCGTGGTCCTGGTGCCGCCGAAGTTCACCAAGTCAGCGGTCATCGAGGCCGTCGACGCGGCCATCGGCCTGGTCGTGGTGATCACCGAGGGGGTTCCGGTGCACGACACCGCGGAGTTCTTCTCCTACGCGCAGGCCAAGGGCACGACCCGGATCATCGGGCCCAACTGCCCCGGCCTGATCAGCCCGGACAAGTCGAACGCCGGCATCATCCCGGCTGACATCACCAAGGCCGGCCGTGTCGGCCTGGTGTCGAAGTCCGGCACGCTGACCTACCAGATGATGTACGAGCTGCGGGACCTCGGCTTCTCCACCGCCGTCGGCATCGGGGGCGACCCGATCGTCGGGACGACCCACATCGACTGCCTCCAGGCGTTCCAGGATGACCCGGACACCGACGCGATCGTGATGATCGGCGAGATCGGTGGTGACGCGGAGGAGCGCGCCGCGGACTTCATCAAGGACCATGTGACCAAGCCGGTCGTCGGATACGTCGCGGGCTTCACCGCTCCGGAAGGAAAGACGATGGGCCACGCCGGCGCGATCGTGTCCGGGTCCTCCGGCACGGCGCAGGCGAAGCAGGAAGCGCTCGAGGCGGTCGGCGTCAAGGTCGGCAAGACGCCGTCCGAGACCGCACGGCTGATGCGCGAAGCCCTCGACGACATCCTCGTCTCGTTCCCCGGCTGACCGCTCCCCTACCAAGAACGACCGAAAGGACTGCAACCATGCAGAAGATTGGATTCATCGGACTTGGCATCATGGGTGGGCCCATGGCCGCCAACCTCGTCAAGGCGGGCTATGAGGTCACGGGATTCGCACGCTCGTCGAGCTCGAAGGAGCGCCTGGAGCAGGCGGGCGCGAAGTCGGCCGGCAGCATCAAGGAGGCCGTCGCCGGAGCGGACATCGTGATCACGATGCTTCCCGACTCCCCCGAGGTCAACGACGTCGTGCTGGGTGAGGACGGCGTCCTCGCCTCCGCGGGGCCCGACCTGCTGCTCATCGACATGAGCACGATCGCACCCGAGACGTCGGTCGCCGTGGCAGAGCGCGCCCAGGAGTCAGGGGCGCGAGTGCTCGATGCCCCGGTCAGTGGCGGCGAACCGGGAGCCATCGAAGGGTCCCTGTCGATCATGGTCGGCGGTGACGAGGCGACCTTCGAGGAAGCCCGCCCGATCCTCGAGCACCTGGGCAAGACGATCGTCCACGTCGGCGAGCACGGAGCCGGACAGACCGTGAAGGCAGCCAACCAGCTGCTGGTGGCCGGAATCATCGGGCTCGTCAGCGAGGCCATCGTCCTGCTCGAGGCTTCCGGAGTCGACGGCGAACGCGGACTCGAAGTCCTGGCCGGAGGCCTGGCCGGCAACACCGTCCTCGATCGCAAGGCGGCCACCATGTTGGCCAGGGAGTTCAAGCCCGGCTTCCGGATCGACCTTCACCACAAGGACATGGGCATCGCGCTGGCCACCGCGCGAACGGCGGGGGTCTCCCTGCCGGTCACCGGAGTCGTGGCGCAGCTCGTGGCCTCGGCACAGGCGATGGGCCACGGCTCGCTCGACCACTCCGCACTGCTGACCGTCATCGAGTCGCTGTCCGGGCGGGACGACTGACCGACGGTCTGTCTCAGGGCGCCGCAGCCGGCCCCGGCTGAAGGGCCGGCTCGGCGGTGTCGTTGCCGACCTTGGTGGAGAGCAGGTCCGTCACCGCGTGCACGGCGCGCAGTGTCGGGGCCGGTGTCTCGGTCAGGTCGGCGAGCTCGATCAGAGCCGAGAGAATGACGTCGAGCTCCAACGGCTTGTCGCGCTCGAGGTCCTGCAGCATGGATGTCTTGTGCTCGCCGACGCGTTCCGCGCCGTCGAGTCGCTTGTCCACGGAGATGTCCGGCTGACATCCGACGCCTGCTGCGATCTCGAGCGTTTCTTCCATCATCAGGCGGACGGTGGCGCGCGTGCCTTCGTGCGTCGCAATCTCGACCATGGTGGCGCGGGACAGCGCGCTGATCGGGTTGAAGGCGGCGTTGCCGAGCAGCTTGATCCAGATGTCCTTGCGGATGTCCTCCTCCACCGGGCACTTGAGCCCGCCGGCGATCATGGCCTCGCTGAACTCCGTGGTGCGCGCCGAGATGCTGCCGTCAGGCTCCCCGATCGAGAACCTCGTGCCTTCGAGGTGTCGGATCAGGCCGGGCCCCTCGATCTCCGTCGAGCAGTAGACGACACAGCCGACCGCACGATCGAGCGGAAGCGTCTGGGTGACTTCACCACCAGGGTCGACCGACTCGATGCGGCGCCCCTCGTACGGCCCGGTGAGCTTGTGGAAGTACCACCACGGAATGCCGTTCTGCGCCGCGATGATGGCCGTGTCCTCGTGCAGCAGCGGGGCGATCAGGTCACCGCTCGACGCGTAGGAATTGGCCTTCAGTCCAAGGAAGACGTAGTCGACCGGACCGACCTCGGATGGATCGTCGGTCGCGTGCGTGTGCGCGACGAAGTCGCCGCGTGGACTCAAGACCTGTACTCCGTTCTCGCGGATGGCCTCCAGATGGTCTCCACGCGCGATCAGGTGGACTTCCGAGCCGCCGCGATGGAGAGCGGCGCCCACATAGGCGCCGATAGCCCCTGCCCCAAGCACTGCAACCTTCATGAGCTCCCCTTCTCTCAAGGTTTATAGTGTTCTGTCTACTGTATGCGATGTCAAGGCCTCAACGAAACAGGTCGGCCTTGGGGCCCGCCTACCGCCTGCGCGGGCCGTGGATCACGCCTGAAGCTCGTCGCGGGCGATCTTCTCGCCCAGACGCTCCAGCAACGGCGCAGCTTCGGTCATGCAACGAGCGACGTCAGGCTCGAGGTCGGTCAGCGCGTACGCCGCGTCGATGCCGGCGTCGTGCAGGTCAGCGCGCGACAGCTTCGACGTCCCGCACACCGCCACTGTCCGGACCCCGGCGGCAGCGGCGGCCGCCGCCACTCCGGCCGGAGCCTTGCCGCGCAGGGTCTGTGAGTCGAGCGACCCTTCACCCGTGATGACCAGGCGAGCGCCGTCGAGACGATCGTCGAATCCGACCAGCTCCAGGATCAGGTCGATCCCGGGCCGCATGCTGCCGCCGAGCAGCGCAAGACCGGCGAACCCGACCCCGCCGGCGGCCCCGGCCCCCGGACGGTCGGACAGGTCCGAGCCGGTGGCCGTGGCGACGGCTGCGGCCCACCGATGCATGGCCTTCTCCAGGATCGCCACGCCGGCGGCGGAGGCGCCCTTCTGCGGGCCGTAGATCGTGGCCGCGCCGCCCGGCCCGGTCAAGGGACTGTCGACGTCGCAGGCGACCACGACGTCGGCCCCCGCCAGTCCGGGATGCATCCCGGACAGGTCAACCCTGTCGACCCCGGCCAGGGCGGCGCCTCCGGCAGGCATCTCCCTGCCATGAGCGTCGAGCACCCGCGCGCCCAGCGCCTGGGCCAGGCCGGCTCCGCCATCGGTGCAGGCACTGCCGCCGACGCCGAGCACGATGGACGTGCAGCCCGCATCGAGGGCAGCCGCGATCACTTCTCCTGTGCCTCTGCTGGAGGCGAGCAGCGGCTCGAGGCGCCCGTCCGGCAGCCGACCCAGGCCGGAGACGTCGGCCATCTCGACGACCGCCAGCCCGTCCCGGCGCGCGTACGCCGTCTGAACGGGGTCGACCTGTGGGCCCACTGGCCAGGACCGGCTCGCGAGAGAAGCCCGCCGCCAGGGCGGCGGCGAGCGTCCCCTCTCCCCCGTCGGCGATCGGGATCGCGACCGCGTCGATGCTGCCGTCGACCCCCCGAAGCCCACGGATCACGCAGTCGGCCACCTCCGAGGCGGAGAGAGAGCCCTTGAACGAGTCTGGTGCGACGAGGACCTGGCCCACCGGCTAGCCGCGGTAGGCGACCGCTGTGGGGGCATCCTCGCGGTTCTCCGCGAGGTCCTCGAACTCGTTGATGTTGTCGATCTCGGTGCCCATCGAGACGTTCGTGATGCGTTCGAGGATGACCTCGACGACGATCGGCACCTGGTGCTCGACCATCATCTTCTTCGCCTTCTCCAGCGCCGGCAGGATCTCGTCCGGCTCGAAGACACGGAGCGCCTTGCAGCCGAGACCTTCGGCGACCTTCACGTGGTCGACGCCGTACGCACCGATCTCCGGGGTGTTGATGTTCTCGAACGCGAGGTCCACGTTGTAGTCCATCTCGAAGCCACGCTGGGCCTGACGGATCAGGCCGAGGTAGGCGTTGTTCACGACCACGTGGATGTAGGGCACCTTGAACTGTGCCCCGACAGCGAGCTCCTCGATCATGAACTGGAAGTCGTAGTCACCCGAGAGCGCCACGACGGTGGCCTCCGGGTCAGCGGCCGCCACACCCAGCGCGGCCGGGACGGTCCAGCCCAACGGGCCCGCCTGTCCGGCGTTGATCCAGTTCCGCGGCTTGTAGACGTGCAGCATCTGGGCGGCCTGGATCTGGGAGAGGCCGATCGTGGAGACGTAGCGAGTGTCGGGTCCGAACGCGTTGTTCATCTCCTGGTACACGCGCTGCGGCTTGACCGGGACGACGTCGAAATTGGTGCGCCGCTGCATGGTGGCCTTGCGCTCCTGGCACGACTCGACCCACGCCGACCGGTCCGGCAGCGACTCGGAGGACTTCAGCTCCCGCGCCACCTCGACGAACATCTCCAGCGCTGCCTTCGCGTCGGACACGATGCCGTAGTCGGGCGCGAACACCCGGCCGATCTGGGTCGGCTCGATGTCGACGTGCACGAACGTGCGGCCTTCAATGTAGGTGTCCACACCACCGGTGTGCCGGTTCGCCCACCGGTTGCCGATGCCGAGCACGAAGTCCGACTCCAGCATGGTCGCGTTGCCGTAGCGGTGCGAGGTCTGCAGGCCGACCATGCCGGCCATCAGCTCGTGGTCGTCGGGAATGGTGCCCCAGCCCATCAGGGTGGGGATGACCGGGACGTTGATCAGCTCGGCAAGCTCCACGAGCAGATCGGAGGCGTCGGCGTTCACGATGCCGCCGCCGGCGACGATCAGCGGACGCTCCGCCTCAGCCAGCATGGCGAGCGCCTTCTCCGCCTGAGCGCGGCTCGCGGCCGGCTTCGCGACCGGAAGTGGCGTGTAGGTCTCGGGGTCGAACTCGATCTCGGTGAGCTGCACGTCGAGGGGCAGGTCGATCAGCACCGGGCCCGGCCGGCCGGACCGCATCAGCTGGAAGGCCTGCTGGAACGTGCCGGGCACCTGGCCGGCCTCCATCACCGTCACGGCCGACTTGGTGACCGGCTTGACGATGGACGCGATGTCGACGGCCTGGAAGTCCTCCTTGTCCAGCTTGGACACCGGCGCCTGGCCGGTGATGCACAGGATCGGGATCGAGTCCGCCGACGCCGAGTACAGGCCGGTGACCATGTCGGTGCCCGCCGGCCCGGACGTCCCGATGCACACGCCGATGTTGTCCGCCGCGGCACGGGTGTACCCCTCGGCCATGTGCGAGGCGCCCTCCACGTGGCGTGCCAGCACATGGGTGAGCTCACCCTGGGCGCGCATCGCCGCGTAGAACGGGTTGATCGCCGCACCCGGCAGGCCGAACATGTGGGTCACGCCCTCACGTCGCAAGATCTCCACCGCTGCACGAGCAGCTGTCATACGTGCCATGGAACTACTCCTTGAAGTCAGTTGCTGCCGAGGGATTCGCCGCGCAGCCAGCCGAAGCTCTGGTCGGTCGTGCTGCTGGGCTTGTACTCCAGGCCGACCCAGCCGTCGTAGCCGCCGGCGTAGATGTCTTCCACCTGGCGGACGATCGGCAGCGTCCCGGTGCCTGGTTCGTTGCGCCCGGGGGCGTCGGCGATCTGGACATGGGCGATCCGGTCGGCGTGCGCCTCGATGGCCTTGTCCACGTCGTCACCGTTGACGGCGAGGTGGTAGAGATCCGCGAGCAACCCCAGGCTGCTGACCCCGGAGTCCTGCTCGACCCGGGTGATCACGTCGACCGCGTCCGATGCCGTGAGCAGCGGGTACCTGTCGGATCCACTGACCGGCTCGACCAGGACGGTGCCCCCGATGGTGGCCGCGGCGTTCGCCGCCAGGGCCAGGTTCTCCGCCCCGAGATCGTCCTGGGCGGCGGGATCGACACCGTCGACACGATTGCCGTAGAGCGCGTTGAACGCGCGGCAGCCGAGCCGTTCGCCGATCCCGATCGTCACTGCGATGTTGTCGCGGAACTCCTGAGAGCGATCCGGCCACGAGACCAGGCCACGGTCACCGCCGGGCATGTCCCCCGCGGCGAAGTTCAGCCCGACGAGCGACACCCCGGAGTCCCGAATGGCTTGCTCGAACTGATCGACGTCGGCATCCCCGGGAACTGCCGAGTCGAACGGCCACCACAGCTCCACCGCATCGAAACCGGCAGCCTTGGCGGCTGCGGGTCGTTCGAGCAGGGGCAGCTCGGTGAAGAGAATCGAACAGTTGACGGCATATCGCGGGCTGCGAACGGTGGCGTTGTCCATGATCGCCTTCCTGTCGTATACGGCATACAATAGGCCGATATTCCGAACAGGGTCAAATGTGCAGCGTGATTCGACTGCTCAGCCCTCGGCTCTCGGCAGGACTGCAGTGAGCGCAGGGTCGAAGGCGACCTTCACGTCGTCGCCGACCGACAGCGACGAGCCGTTGATCGGCATCTGTGCCAGCAGCGAGACGCTGCCTTCGAGCGCGACGGCACGGTGTCCGGGCCCCGGCGTCACGCGGGTGATCCGTGCGGGCAGGCCGGGTGCATCGGCACCCACGATCCGCACGCCGTTGGCGAAGACAGCGACCGTCACCGGACCAGTGAGCTCCGTACTGGTCAGCCCCGTCGGTGCTCGGCCGATGTGCACCGATCCGTCCGATTCGACGTGGGCATCGACCAGGTTCTCGTAGCCGACGAGAGCAGCGACGCGGGCATCGGCCGGAAACCGGTTGAGGACGTCCGGCGTGCCGACCTGGTGGACGAGTCCGTCGACGAGCACGACGACACGGTCGGCGAGCCGCAGTGCCTCCTCGGCGCGGTGCGACACCTGGACCACCGTGGTCGCCCGGTCTGCGAGCGCCTGTTCGAGGTCTGCGAAGAACGCCGAGCGCGACTGGGCGTCGAGACCGGCGGCCGGCTCGTCGAGCAGGAGCACGGCCGGGTCGATGGCAAGAGCCCGGGCCAGACTGACTCGTTGCTGCTCGCCCCCGGAGAGCGCACGCGCCGGTCGGTCCGCCAGGTGCGCGACGTTCAAGCGCTCCAGGGCGGCGAGCGCGAGCTCGCCGCGGAGAGTGCGCGGGACCTTCCTCCAGCTCAGCGGCAGCTCGACGTTGCGCCGGACGCTGGTGTTGAGCAGCCCCGGTCGCTGGGTCGCGTAGGCGACCCTCCGGCGCAGCTCCACTCCCCCGCGCCTCGTGCTGACACCGTCCACGGTCACGTCACCGGAGTGCGGCGACTCGACGGCTGCGAGCAGACGCAGCAAGGTCGACTTCCCGGCGCCGTTGGGACCGAGCACCGAGAGGTGCTCTCCGCGGCCGACGACCAGGCTGTCCACGCGCAACACCTCGCGCCCGTCGCGGACGTGCCGGACATCGGTCAGGCTCAGCTCCGCGCCCACGATGCCCCCGGTCGCTGGACCGAGACGAGGAGGGCGTTGATGACGAACGCCAGGCCGAGCAGGATCACGCCGTAGAGGATCGCGACACCGAACTCACCGCGACCGACGTTCTCGACGATGGCTGTGGTCATCACCTGGGTCTGGCCGTGGATGTTGCCACCGACGATCGTGGCGGAACCCACCTCCGAGATGGCATGTCCGAAGCCCGCCATCGCCGCAGCCAGCAGCGGAAGCCGCGCCTCGATCCACAGGCGTACCACCAGCTGCGCGCGGTTCGCCCCGAGCGATCGCAGCTGGTCAGGGAGGTCCGGCGGGAGCAGCTGCAGCGCGGCCATGGTGATCCCCGTGATCAGGGGCGTGGCGATCAGCACCTGCGCCATGATCATGCCGCGCACGGTGTAGATCAAGCCGAGATCTCCCAGCGGGCCGCTGCGCCACAGGAGCAGCGCCACCGCCAGGCCGACGACGACCGTGGGCACTGCCATCCCCGTGTTGACGACGGCAGTCAGGAAGCCGCGTCCGGGCAGCCGAGCCAGCCCCAGGACAGTGCCCAGCCCGATGCCGATCACCGACGCGACGAGAGTCGCCGACAACGACACGTAGGCAGACCGTGCCAGGACCTCGTACAGCGGTTCGACCATCAGTTCTTCGCATCAGGCGCGAACAGCTGCTCGCCGAACTCCTCGACCCCGAACTCGCCGATCGTGTCCTGCGTCGACTCGTCCAGGATCCAGCTCGAGAACTCCTCGGCACAGGCCTCGTTCGTGCCGTCGTGGTCCACCACGATCACGTGGTAGTTGTTCCGCAAGTCGTCCGAGCCCTCGAACGAGATGTCGGACTCCAGGCTGTCGGTGGCCAGGAAGGTGCTGCGGTCCGTCAGCGTGTAGGCCTTCTTCTGGTCGGCGACGGTCAGCGTCTCACCCATCCCCTGGCCGGTCTCGATGTACCACGAGCCACTCGGTTTGATCCCCGCCTGCTCCCAGATCGACAGCTCCTTCGTGTGCGTGCCCGAGTCGTCGCCGCGCGAGGCGAACGGCGCCTTCTCATCGGCGATCCGGCTCAAGGCGTCGGCGGCGTCCTCGGCGTCGGAGACCCCGGCCGGGTCGTCGGGCGGGCCCACCACCACGAAGTCGTTGTGCATGACCGCCTCACGACTCGAGCCATGGCCGTCGGCCATGAACTGCTCTTCGGCCTCAGGTGAGTGCACCAGCAGCGCGTCGGCGTCCCCCTTCACGCCCATCTCGATGGCCTGCCCGGAACCGACCGCGACCGTCTTGACCACGCAGTCACTGCCCTTGTCGAACGACGGCAGGATCTCGTCCAGGAGTCCGGAGTCCTGCGTGCTGGTCGTGGTCGCGAGAATCAGGTTTCCGCTCGCGCCGTCGGAGGCCTCAGGCTCATCGGACCCGCACCCAGCCGTCGCCAGCAGGCTCACCGCGATGACGGCGCCGACCGCTGCCCGCTTCATGCTGCGATCCTGACGTCGCCGCTGTGCCGGAGGTCGTAGCCGTTCAGGCCGGACACGCGGTCCTGGATCGCCGTGGTGGCGAGTACCTCGAGAAGCGGCGCCAGGAGACCCATCGACTCCGGTTCCACCGCCAGCTCGAAGTCCTCCCACTCGATCGGCAGGAACTCCGCATCGACCGACTCGGCGACCGATCGGACGGCAAGCCCGGCGTCAGCGGCACCGGTGGCCACCGCCACCGCGACCCCGAGGTGGGAGTCGCACATCTCGGCCTCGGGCGGAGGCACGACCCCGGCGTCCCGAAGCAGCCGGGTCAACAGCAGCCGTGACCCGGTGCCTGGCGGCCGCCAGGCCAGTCTCGTGCCGGCGAGGTCGGTGACACTTCTGATCCCCATCGGGTTGCCCTGGGGCACCACGATGCCCTGCTCGCGGCTCCACAGGTGCACGAGCATCGCCGGCTCTCCTCCGAGCACCCTCCGAGCGAAGGAGTCGTTGGACTGGCCGGTCCGCGCGTCCCGAAGGTGCACCGCCGCGGCGTCGACCACGCCCTGCGCCAGCAGGCCCAGTCCGGCCACGCTCCCCCGGCCGCCTGCGGCGCGCTCGACGGACGTGCCGACAGCCGACAGCAGGAGGTCGAGGGCAGGGTCGTCGCTTCCCGACAGGCGCATGGTGCCGGTGCGCGCGCCCATCACCAGGGCAGCCGCAACACCGTCCGCTGTGACGACGGCAGCGGATCGAGGGAAACCGGTGATGACGCCCGCCTCGCGCAGGAGCGTGTGCGCACGGGCGGCCGTTCCTGGGGAACAGCCCACCTGCTGGGCGAGGGCACGCACCGCCGGAACGGGGTCACCGGGGGCGAGCCGCCCGGCGACGACGTCGAGAGCGATCTGACGGGCTACGTCTTGTACCTTCTGTACCATGAATGGAACATACAGTTCACCGGATGCGTCGGCCAGTCGCCTCGGTGCTGTACCCGCCCAGGGCTTCGATGGATGCGTGGAAGTCGGGCGATTCCAGGAGCTTCCACAGCGGCGCGAGCAGCGGGTCCTCGAGGCTGCTGGCCTCGACCACCAGGTCGTAGGGCTCCCGTGACACCGGGATGAAGTCCAGGTCGAAGGCTCGTGCCGCAGCCATGATGCCCAGCCCGCAGTCTGCGCGCCCGGCCGAGATCGCTGCCGCGACGGCCAGGTGCGTCGGCTCCTCACGGGCGTAGCCATGGACCGACGCCGGGTCGATCTCGAGCCGGCGCAGCTCATGGTCGAGCAGCATCCGCGTGCCGGCACCACGCTGCCGGTTGACGTAGGACAGGTCCGCACCTGCCAGGTCAGAGAGCCCGGTGATCCCATGCGGGTTTCCGCGCTGGACCAGCAGGCCCTGATCCCGGTGCACCAGGCGAACGACCGCCAGGTCACGGTCGCCCATCATCTCGTCGAGGTAGGGGAGGGTGAACTCGCCGCTCGCGGGGTGCAGGAGATGGGACCCGGCAACGTGGCACAGCCCGTCGCGCAGCGCCACGAGACCGCCGAGCGAGCCCACGTTGGTCGACACCAAGGTCAACGTCGGATCCTCGGACCGGAGCGCCGTGGCCGCCAGGTCGATCACGAGGTCGTGCGACCCGATCGCGACGATCGTGCGCTCGATCTCGGGCAACGGGCGGAGCAGCTGAACTCCGACCTGCTCCCCCGCATGGTGCCCCTCGACCCCGGCCGGCACGAGGAGAAGCCCGTCGGCCCGGACGAGCGAAGTCAGCACGCCGGCTCCACGCGGGAGCGGCGACGCGACCACCTGGCCGGCGACGGAGCCCAGTCGCACCCGGACCCAGTCGTCCATGCCGACCACGGAGGGCAGCTTCCGGGCGAGTCGGGCCGGGACCTGCGGGCGGTGGGGCGGCGCCGCGCCTTCGAGTGCAGCGAGCAGCGGCAGCACGAAGATGTCGAACGTCAGCGCAGCCGACACCGGGAATCCGGGCACGCCGATGACCGGGGTGGCGTCGACCGCGCCGAGCACGACCGGGTGACCGGGGCGCACGGCGACCCCGTGCACGGCCAGCTCACCGAGATCGTCGACCACCCGAGCGGTGTAGTCGTCGCGCCCGGCACTCGAGCCGGCGACCACCATGACCAGATCCGCGGTGGCCGCTGCCTCCCGCACCGCCGCGCTGATCTGCTCCTGGACATCGGGCTGGATGGGCATCGCCCAAGATTCGCAACCCGCCTCTCGCGCCTGCGCGACCAGCATCAGCGAGTTGGTGTCGAGGATCTGGTCACGTTGCGGCGGTGACCCGACCGGCACGATCTCATCCCCAGTGGGGATGACGGCCACCAGCGGCCGGCGGCGGACGACGAGCTCGGTGGCCCCCGCCGCGGCCGCTGCGGCGACGTCGACCGGCCGCAGCCGGTGCCCCTCGGGCAGCAGCAGCTCGCCGGCACTGACGTCCTCGCCGATCGAGCGCACATGATCGTAGGGCGGCACCGCGGACATGAGCTCCGCTGCTTCTCCGGCGGGGGTCGTCACATAGTGCACGTGCTCGCGCATCACGACCGCGTCGAAGCCCTCAGGGATCGGGTCACCGGTGTCGACGACCTCGTACGCATCGGGCCCGAGCTGCAGCGGCGTGGTCTGCGTGGCACCAGCGGTGCTGCTCGCCAGGACCGCGATGCCGTCCATCGCGGCGGAGTCCCCGACGGGGGAGGAACGGGTCGCCCAGACCGGTTCGGCGGTCACCCGCCCGACCGCGTCCTCCAGCGAGAGGCGTACCGCGTCGAGGCGCATCGGGCAGCCGGCGGCGGCGCAGGTGTCGACCCAGGTCCGCAGGGCGGACTCGGTGGGGACGTCGCTGATGAAGGGGCTCTCGTGCACGGGCCGTCACGCTACCTGTACATCGTCACGGTGACGTCAGTTCCCGACTCGAGCCCGGTTGCTGCCTCCGGGATCACGACGTAGCCGTCAGCCTCGGTGAGGATCGACAGCAGTGCGGAGAACCCGAACAGCGGGGTGGCGACGTCGTCGCGGACCTGCACCTGAACCACGTCCAGCCGACCCGCGGCCGAGGCAACACTGCGCGACAGGGTGGCCGACCGGGTCGGCTCCGCAGGGGGCCGAGAGATGCCGCCGACCAGGCGGAGGATCGGCAGTCCGACCAGTCGGAACACGACCAGTGCGGACAGCGGGTTCCCCGGGAGGCCGATCACCGGCACGTCGGAGCACTCGGCCAGCAGCGTGGGCTTGCCGGGCTTCACCGCCAGCCCGTGGCAGTAGATGCCCGGTCCGCCCAGGGACTCCACCGCGGCGGTCGTCTCGTCGCGGGCTCCGACCGACGATCCGGCCGAGACGACGACGAGGTCGCTGTCCTGCAAGGCCGACTCGAGTGTCTTGGTCAGTGCATCCAGGTCGTCAGGCACGATCCCCCGGAGTGAGGGCTCGCCACCTGCCTCGGTCACCAGGCCCGCCAACGCCGAGGCCGTGGCATCCCGGACCTGACCGGGGCTCAGCTCCTTGGTGCTGGGCGGGACGACCTCGTCGCCCGTGGACACGATCGCCACCCTCGGACGCGCACGAACCGCCACCTCGGTGACACCCGCGGCAGCGAGAAGTCCGAGGTCCTGGGCCCGCAACGGGCGGCCGGCCGGTGCGATCTCGGTGCCGAGAGCCACGTCCTCGTCGGCGCGGACGATGCCCTCCCCCACGGCGACCGGCCGCGTCACCTCGATCACGTCCGCCGTGGTGATCTGCGTGTGCTCGACCATCACCACCGCGTCGGCGTCGGTCGGGATGACCCCTCCGGTGGGGATCTGGACTGCGGTGGCCGGGCGCACCGCGACGTCGGCGGCAACGCCCATCCGCACCGCGCCGATCATGTCGAGGTACGCCGGCAGCCCGTCGCTCGCGCCGTGCGTGTCAGCGGCTCGGACGGCATAGCCGTCGACCGTGGACCGGGCGAACCCGGGGAGCTCCGCGCCAGAGACCACCGGGGACGCCGGTACCCGGCCGAGCGCGTCCTCCCGGAGGACCGTCTCCTCACCGGTACGTCGACTCGGTTGGAAGCCTGCCAACGCCTCCGACACCGACACGGTGGTGAAGAACTCCTTACCGCCCACCGGAGGCAGCCTTCATCCGTCTGATGGTTTTTCGAGGTGTTGCGTCCGTGCCTCTGCGCCGCCACGCTGACGGCCCATCACGCTGACCACCGGCCCCATGGCCACCTGGCCGAGTCCGCAGATCGAGCTCTTTCGCATGGTCAGCTCGAGCTCGAGGAGCCGCTCGCGCCGGTCGTCGTCGAGGTCACCGCCGGCCTCCAGGGTGTCGGTCAGCAGGGCATGGGCCTTCGTGGACCCGACCCGGCAGGGAACGCACTTGCCGCACGACTCGTTGCGGAAGAACCTCAACACGTTGGTCGCGGCGGCCAGAGCATCGGTGCCCTCGGCGATCACGACGACAGCGCCGGATCCCAGCATCGAGCCGGCCTCGGCCAGGGAGTCGAAGTCGAGTGCCACGTCGAGGCTGTCGGGTCCGAGGAAGTTCGACGAGGCACCACCCGGCTGCACCGAGTCGAGCTCCGCGCCGCCGGCCACACCTCCTGCCACGTCGAGCAAGTCGCGGATCGAGGTGCCCATTGGCACGCAGTAGACGCCGGGCTTCTCCACGTGCCCGGAGACCGCGAAGAACTTCAGCCCGTCGCTGTCGTTGACGCCCTGGTCCTTCCACCAGTCGGCGCCACGCGAGGCGATGATGGGCACGTCGGCGAAGGTCTCGACGGAGTTCATCAGCGTCGGCTTCCCCCACAGACCGAAGACGCCGGGGAAGGGTGGCTTGTTGCGGGGTTCACCCCGGTGGCCCTCCATGCACTCGATCAGGGCCGTCTCCTCACCGAGGATGTATCCGCCGGGTGAGGTGAAGATGTCGAGCATCAGTCGACGGCCGGTGCCCAGCACGTCCTCACCGATGAGGCCCTCGCTGCGGAGACGTTCGATCTCGGCGTGCAGCACTGCCTCCTCGGGACCGTACTCGTGCCGGATGAAGACCCAGCCCTCCTCGGCGCCGGTGACGACCATGCCCATGAGCATTCCCTCGAGGACGAGGTGCGACTGCTCGGCCAACAGCTGCCGGTCCTTGAAGGTGCCGGGCTCGGACTCGTCCGCGTTGCAGATGGCGTACTTGACGCTGCCCTCGGCGTTGCGGACCAGCTCCCACTTCTTGCCGGTCGGGAAGCCCGCTCCGCCCATGCCGCGCAGGCCGGAACCCTGGAGGTTCTCGAGCACCTCCTCCGAGGTGATCTCCCCCGTCAGCAGGGCTCGAAGCGACTGGTAGCGCGGCTCGTCGGGACCGTACGGGTCGTTGGGCCAGCCACCCTCCGGTCCGTAGGAGACGGTTTCGCGCGGGTTCTCGTCGCCTTGACGCCGGCGCTCGACGAAGTCGTCGACCTCCTCGACGCGACCGGGACGTTCGTCGACGGTTGCTGCGGGCGCGATGTCACAGCGTCCGGGGCAGGAGATCTCCAGCAGCTCGACGTCCTCGGTGCCGTCGTACTTCTCGTGCATCTCCTTGATCCGGTCCTCGGACCCCTTCAGCCAGCACGTGAGGTCATGGCAGACCGCGACGGTGACCCCCTTCGGCGGTTCGGTGCGGAAGTGCGGGTAGAACGTGACCAGGCCCTCGATCTCGTACAACGGCCGCTTCTGCTCGCGCGACAACGCCTCGAGCTCTTCGCGCGGCAGCCATCCGTGCCGCTCCTGGATGGCCATGAGCATCGGGATCAGGCTCGGACCCCGGAACCGTCCGTTGCGCGCCTCGACACCCGGGAGCGCCACCCACTTGCTGGCTGCCACGGTCACTGTTCGCCACCTCCCACCTGGACGCTCTCGCGGTCGCCCGCTGGGGCGATGCGCACAGCGCAGAACTTGAACTCCGGAATCTTGCCCGTCGGGTCGATCTCGTCGATCGTCAGCAGGTTGGCGGCCGCCTCACGGAAGTGGAACGGGATGAAGATGTTCCCTCGCGCCTCACGGTGGGAGACCTTGACGTTGAGCTCGATCTCCCCTCTCCGCGAGGCCACTCTGGCCAGCCCACCGTCGACGAGGCCGAGCTCGGCCGCATCCTCAGGATGGATGTACGCCTCGGGTCGCGGCGAGATCGCGTCGAGGGCGAACGACCGTCGGGTCATCGACCCGGTGTGCCAGTGCTGCAGGAGTCGTCCGGTGTTGAGGACGTACGGGTACTCCTCGCTGGGCAGCTCCCGGGCCGGCAGCCACTCAGCCGGCACGAGGTGCGCCAGCTGGTCGCCGGTGTTGAACCGCTCGTCGAACAGGACCACGGTGCCGTCGGTGTGCTCGGGATCGCTGTTGGGGTAGAGCTTGCCCTCGAGCCCGAGGTTGTCGTAGTCGAGGTTGGTGTAGTCCGCCATCAACGGCACCATCTCCTCGAACACCTCGCGCGGCGACTCGTAGTGCCAGTCCAGGCCGACGCGGTTGGCGATCTCCTGCAAGATCTCCCAGTCGACACGGGCGTCGCCCGGCGGGTCGAAGACCTTCCGGCCCAGCTGGACGCGGCGGTCCGTGTTCGTGTAGGTGCCGGACTTCTCGAGGTACGACGAGGCCGGCAGGATGACGTCGGCGAACTCGGCCGTCTCGGTGAGGAAGATGTCCTGCACGACGAGGAAGTCCAGCTTGGACAGTGCCTTGCGCACCTTGTTGATGTTGGGGTCGGACATGAACGGGTTCTCGCCCATCATGAACATTCCGCGCACCCCGTCGTCCAGGACCGAACCGATGATCTCCGTGACCGTGAGGCCGTTGTTCGGGTTGAGCTCGGTGTCCCACGCCTGCTCGAACGCCACCCGGGTGTCGGTGTCCTCGATCGGCCTGTAGTTCGGGTAGAACATCGGGATCAGGCCGGCGTCGGAGGCACCCTGCACGTTGTTCTGGCCGCGCAGCGGGTGCAGCCCGGTGCCGGGCCGGCCGACGTTGCCGGTGATCGAGCACATCGCGATCAGGCAGCGAGCGTTGTCGGTGCCGGTCGTGTGCTGGGAGATGCCCATGCCCCAGTAGATGACTCCGGCCTTGGCCTCGCCCCAGAGCCGTGCCACCTCACGGATCTTGTCGGCGTCGACACCGGTGATCTTCGCCGCCAGCTCCGGCGGGTAGTCCGCCACCAGCGTGGCCAGTGCCTCGTAGTTGGAGGTCCGGTTCTCGATGAACTCCCGGTCCACCAGGTCGAGCCGGATCACCTCGTGCATGATCGCGTTGTAGAACGCCACGTCGGTGCCCGGCTTGATCCGGCAGAAGATGTCGGCGTGGTCGGAGATCGTCGTCGCTCGTGCGTCGATGTTGATGATCTTCGTGCCGTTGCGACGAGCCTGCTTGAAGAACGAGGAGGCCACCGGGTGGTTCGCGGTGGTGTTGCTGCCAGTGACGATCGCGACGTCGGCATTCTCGATGTCGCCGTACGTCGTCGAGACCGCGCCTGATCCGACCCCCTCGAACAGCGCTGCGACGCTCGATGCGTGGCACAGCCGCGTGCAGTGGTCGACGTTGTTGCTCCGGAAGGCGGTGCGGATCAGCTTCTGGAAGAGGTACGCCTCCTCGTTGGAGCACTTGGCGGAGCCGAACCCGGCGATCCCGTCCGAGCCGCTCTCGGCGTAGATCTCACTGAGGCGGCTGCCGACGAGGTCGAGCGCCTCTTCCCAGCTGGCCTCACGGAAGTGCGGCATCACCTCGTCGTACGGCACGAGGCCGCCCGGCTTGCGACCACGCTTGCGGTCGGGTCCCGGCTGACGCATGTCCTCGAGCACGTCCGCCGAGAGCGCACCCTTGGGGTACGAGGAATCGACGCGGATCAGGGGCTTGGTCAGACGCTGCGGAGATGCCGCGTAGTCCCAGCCGTAGCGGCCCTTGACGCAGAGCCGGCCCTGCGAACCGGGTTGGTCGCGGCCCTCGGCGAAGGAGATCCCGCCACGCTCGCGGTCGACGAAGAAGGTCAGGGCGCACCCGACGCCGCAGTACGGACAGACGGTGTCGACCGCGTCGAGCTTCTCCCGCGGCTGGATGGGGATGTTGTTGATCGGCTTGTTGGTGAGCGCGCCGGTCGGGCACGCCGACACACACTCACCACAGGTGACGCACGACGACTGGCCCATCGGGTCGTTGAGGTCGAAGGCGATGTGGGTCGAGTAGCCCTTGCCGCTGCGGCCGATGACGTCGTTGCCCTGGATGTCATCACAGGCGCGGACGCAGCGGTCGCAGAGGATGCAGGAGTCGTGGTCGACGGCGATCACCGGGTTCGAGTGGTCGGTGCCCCGTTTCGGTCCGGGAAAGAGGTCGTCGATGTCGGTGATCGCGTAGCTGTCGGCCAGGCTGAGGAGCTCGTTGTCGGCGGTGGTGGTCTGCTTGGGGTCCTGGTCCCGTGGCGGCTGGTCGTCGAGGAGCAGCTCGGTGAGCACCTTGCGGCGGTTCTCGATCTCAGGCGTCGAGGTGGCGACCTCCATGTCCGGGTCGCAGGGCCGGATGCAGGCCGCGGCATCGGCGCGTCCACCCACGTCGACCACGCACATCCGGCAGACACCCACCGGGTCGTAACGCTCATCGTGGCACAGCACCGGGATGTCGATCCCGATGCCGCGTGCGGCTTCCCAGATCGTCGTACCTTCGGGAACCGAGACGCTCTGGCCGTCGATGGTGAGCTCCACCATGCGAACCTCGGCTTCCGACGGAGCAGGACTGGTGATGGTCATGGATGTGACGCCTTTCCGGAAACGGATGCTGCAACGAACGGTCGGCCCTCGGGGTCCAGGCCACGCTCGACGTAGTACGTGTCGATCATGGATCGCAGTCGTTCAGTGGGCAGTGTCGCGGTGCGTCCCGACGCCAGCTCGAGCGGACTGTCGAGGAATCGCTCCGGCAGCCAGTCGTCGGCAGGCGTCCAACCCTCACGCAGGTTGAACGCTCGCTTGGCATGCACGATGCGTCGGGCCGTCTCACGCAGCTCGGTCTCGTCGACGTCCCAGCCGGTGACCTTCGACAGCAGGCCCGCCCACTCCGCGAAGGGCTCGGTGAAGACACCGCGGAGGAACTTGCACAGGATCATCGAATCCATGATGGCCGCGCGGTCCTCGGTCTCGATCGCGGCGCGCACGTGGTCGTCGGTCCCCCGCACGCGGTCGAGGCCTTCCTTGAGATCGGCCTCGTACGCGCCGGACCGGTTGTGGTCGGCGCCGCGCGCGTTGACCGCCAGTCCGAGCGCCATGGACTGCATGGTGCGCGGTTCGTAGCCCGGCATCTCCATGCCCTTGACGTGAGGTGCGAAGTCGCCGGAGCCTTGTCCGACCTCGCGGGCGGCACGTCTCGAGCCCTCGGCGAGAAGTGCGCCGACGCCGGTGCGGCTGCCGATCTCGCCCAAGACCCGCAACAGCGCCTCGCCGTCACCGAACTTCAGCCAGGGCACATCCAGCAGGCCGCGGTCGACGCACTCCATCGCCCAGGCGATGGTGCCGCCGGCCGAGATGGTGTCCAGCCCGAGCGCATCGCACAGGGCGCTGGCGTCGAGAACCTGGTCGGGATCGGAGACCTCGCACATGGGACCGAGCGCGAAGACGTTCTCGTACTCGACCCGCACCTGCTTACCGCCCTTGGAGGCATAGATGTGCTCGCAGCCGATCGTGCAGGATGCGCAGCTGTTCTTGGTCACGGAGCGGCTCTCTGCGAGGTCCTCCGCGGACAGCATCGGTGCGTCAGCGAACGTGGACGCCTGGAAGTTGCGCGTGGGAAGCGTGTTGATCGCGTTGAACGCCAACAAGTTGGAGAGCGTCCCGAGCTCGCGGTACTTCTGGGTCGCGGGGCCGAACGAGCGACCGCGCAGGTCCTTCGCTGCGGCCAGTACTGCTTCCTGGTCGGCGATGCCGACTCGCAGGCCGCCCTTCACCGCGAGGGCCTTGATGTTCTTCGATCCCATCACCGCACCCAGGCCGCCGCGACCTGCGTGCCGGCCGTCGTGGGAGATCGTCGCGTAGCGCACCAGGTTCTCACCGGCCGGGCCGATGCTGGCCGCGCGCCATCTGCGGCCGTAGCGCTCACGGATCGCCTCTTCGGCGTCGGATGCGGACATGCCCCACTCTTCTGTCGCATCCACCAGCTCGACGCCCTCTTCGCTGACCAACAGGGTGGTCGGTGTGGCTGCCTCCCCGATGAGCACGATCGCATCGTGTCCGGTGAACTTCCCCGCGATGGCGAAGTGGCTCGAGGCCAGCGCATCCGTGAGCAGTCCGGTCAGCGGGGACTTCGCGACCACGGCGAACTTGGCGCTGGTGGTCAGAGGGTGTTCCGACGAGTGGCGAGAACACGAACGCGAGGGGTGCGCCCGCGGCCAGCGGCTCCACGCCCGGCGGTCCGAGCTCGTTCATCAACCAGACGCCGAGACCGGCGCCGCCGAGGTAGCTGCGCAGGACGTCGTCGGGCAACGGCACCGTCGTGGTGGAGCCGTCGGTCACGTCCACGACGAGAGCCTTGCCGAAATATCCGCCTGGTGGCGTCACCACACCGCTCACCCGCCCGCGTCCGCAGAGATGAACGACACGGAGTCACCGCGCATCAGAGGCACCCGGCCGTCACCGCGGATCTGGTCACCGTTGAGTGCGGCCATGACATGGCCGTCCAGCTTCAGCCCCATCTGCTCCGCAGCCGAGGCGATGTTCGCGGCTCGGATCGTCTTTCGCCCGCGGCCTCCGCCGCTGGTCGCCAGGACGCCGAACCGCTCCACCACGACCTCGGGGGCGATCCGAGCACGTGCCTCGCGGTACTCGTCGGGAAGGTTGACGTTGACCACGGAGTCGAGGTCCGGGTCGGCGGCGGCCAGCCGCACGTCGGACAACAGGTCCGCGTCGTCGAGCTGCCGCACGTGGCACTCCTCGAACAGGTGCGCCGGGCGCAACCGATCGGCCTCGAGCAGCTTGTTGATCCGTGGGGCGAGGTCGGTCCGGTAACCAGCGGCCATCGGCTGCCGGTAGCCGTGGACGAACGGGAGGACCACGTCGGGGCGCTCCGCATCCGGCGTGGCGGCATCAGGTTCGAAGCCGCGGAGGACGGCGCGCACGAAGGCTGCATGCAGGAAGGGCAGATCTGTCGAACAGACGAAAGCCGTCTCGGAGTACTCGGCCGCGGTGGCCAGTCCGACGGCGAGGCCCTGCATCGGCCCACGGCCTTCCGCCACGTCGTCACGGACGACGACCTGGGCGTCGAGCTCTGGCAGCTCCTGTCCGTCGGCCCGCACCACGATGACCGGCCCTTCGACGGCACGGCCGACGACACCGGTGACGTGCCGCAACAGGGTGGAGCCGTGCCACTCGAGCTCTGCCTTGGCGGTCCCCATCCTGGATGAGCGGCCACCGGCAAGCACAATCCCCGCCGAGGTACTCATACTGTAGACGGTATACCGTCTGTCAAGATTGCCATCACACGCCTCCTGGCCCGAGCCGACTCATCATTTCGGGGTCTCCGGTCGCGCCCGTCGGGCCTGTCCATCGTACGTCCGTCACGAGGACCACGCGCGGCGGCCAATTCGCCCGTCATCCGACGTTTCGACGGCGGTACTGTGCGCGCGTGGCCCCGTCCCGCCCGCGTCCGCGCCCCCATGATCCCGACCTCGAGGTCGACGAGCGTTCGGATGGCGCACCGGTCGCCGTGCACCTCAGGCCCACCTTCATCGCCCTCGTCGCGCTCGGTGGTGCGGCCGGGTCCCTCGCACGTCACGGCGTCGAGCTGCTGCTCGGCACGTCCGATGGCCTGCCGGTCGGCACTCTCACGGTCAACCTCGTCGGGGCGTTCGCGCTGGGTGCGCTGTTGGAAGGGTTGGCGACGCGCGGATCGGACGTCGGCCACCGACGCACGGCTCGTCTGCTGGTCGGCACGGGGTTCCTCGGTGGCTTCACCACCTACAGCGCTCTCGCTGTCGAGTCCGACGGCTTGGTGCGCGACGGTCGGGTCGGGCTGGCCCTCGGCTACGTGCTCGCGACCGTCGTGGTCGGCCTGATCGCGTCCGTGGCCGGCATTCTCACGGCCAGGGCGGCGGCCCGATGATCTCGCTGTTGATCGCCGTCGCGGGTGGGCTCGGGGCGGCTTCGCGCCTCGTCGTCGACGCGCTGGTCCGAGGTCGGGTGCCGACGACCTTCCCGTGGGCCACCGTGCTGATCAACGTCAGCGGGTCGTTCCTGCTCGGGGTGTTGGTGGGCCTGGGGGCAGGCGACCGCTGGCAGGCCGTCGTGGGGACCGGATTCCTCGGCGGCTACACGACATTCAGCACCGCGAGCTTCGAGACTGCCGGCCTCCTGCTCGACCGCCGTCCGCTCGCTGCGGCAGCGAACGGACTCGGCGTGCTCGTGGCCTGCGTCGCCGCGGCCTCCGGTGGTTTCGCGCTCGGCGCGGCCTAGACCGCGGCCACCATGGGCTTACGCGCTCTTCGCGGCGTCGATGGCCTTCTGGATGTCGGCGATCTGCGGCACGCCCTTGTTGGCTCCCTCGACCTTCTTGCCATCGACGATGACCGTCGGCGTGCCGGTGATCTTCGCGTCACGTGAGGCCTCGGTGGCTTCCTCGAGCCAGGGGACGAACGTGCCCTTCAGCACGCACGCCTCCACGGCGTCACCGGAGACACCCGCCTGGTCGAGGGTGTCGACGAGAGCGGCGTCCTCCGGGCCGGCGGAGTTCTCCTGCGGCTGGTTGGCCCACAACAGGTTGGCGGCCTTCTTGTAGGCCTCGCCGCCACCTGAGTCGAAGGCGCAGAGCGCGGCAGAACCGGCCCGGCTCGAGTACTGGTTGGGGCTGGCGCGATCGAGGAACGCGAGGAGGCGGTACTCGATGCTGATGTCGCCGTTCTTGACCGCTTCGTCGAGGAACGCGCCGTTGGCCTGCTCGAACGCTCGGCAGACGGGGCACTGCAAGTCCTCGTAGAGGATGACCTTGACCGGGTCGGACGCGGGCTTCGCCGCCGGCGTCCACGGCGGTGAACTCCACTCCGTGGTCGTCGGTCGCACCCTTGGGCGTGACGACGGCGGTCTCCTTCGCGCGGGCGTCGCTCGTGGACTTGATGGCGTAGCCGCCGACGGCGACCAGCGCGAGGACCACGACGACGATGGCGATCGTGATGAGGTTGCGCTGCCGTCGATCGGCCTTCTCACGCTCCTTGCGCATCTGCTCGGCTCGGGCGGCGCGCTGCTGACGTTCGTTGCTCACGCTGGGGAGCCTACCGACCCGTCTGAAGCCGGCCTCGAAGCCCGGGTACTAGGGTTGCTCGACGTGAACGACAAGCTGGTGTGGATCGACTGCGAGATGACCGGCCTCTCGCTGGAGCACGACGCCCTCATCGAGGTCGCTGCTCTGGTGACCGACTTCGAGCTCAACGTGCTCGGCGACGGCGTCGACCTGGTCGTCAAGCCGCCCGACGCGGCGCTGAAGCAGATGAACGAGATCGTCACCCGCATGCACACCAGCCTCCGGTCTGCTCGAGGAGCTGGATGCCGGGCTCACGCTCCGCGAGGCGGAGGAACAGGTGCTGGCCTACGTGCGGGAGTTCGTGCCCGAGCCCCGCAAGGCACCGCTCGCCGGCAACACGGTGGGCACCGACCGCACCTTCCTGGCCCGCGACATGCCCGAGCTCGAGACCTGGATGCACTACCGCGTCATCGACGTCTCGTCCATCAAGGAGCTCACCCGGCAGTGGTACCCGCGCGCCTACTTCGCCGCCCCCGACAAGGCCGGCAACCACCGCGCGCTGACCGACATCAACGAGAGCATCGACGAGCTCCGCTACTACCGCAAAGCCGTGTTCGTGGCGCCGCCCGGGCCGGACACCGACGCTGCCCGCGCACTCGCCACGGAGGTCGTCGACGGACCCCCGGCCGGGGCCGACGGCGCGTCCTGACCAGCACCCGCGCTGCGTTACACTCGTCCACGCCGTGTCGGGTGCAAGCCCGGCACGCGTGGTGGGCGTAGCTCAGTTGGTAGAGCACCGGCTTGTGGTGCCGGTGGCCGCGGGTTCAAGTCCCGTCGTCCACCCCACAGAACCCCCGCACACGAGACTTCGTGGTGGGGGTTCTCCCATTCCTTCAGCGGGTCATCGGCGCAGCCGGATGTCGCCGGAACCGCTGACGACCTGCACGATGCCCCTCCCGTTGGTCACGGTCTCCAGGTCCGACCGCACGGTGCCGCTGCCGGACTTCACCGTGACGGCGTACTCGATCTCGCCGATCGGGATGCGTCCGAAGATGTCGCCGCTCTTCGTGCGGGCCTTGAACGCGAACGGCTGCACGGCGAAGTTCGCGTCGATGTCACCAGAGCTGGCGCGGGCCGAGAACTCCTGCAACCGTAGGCCGCTTCCACGGATGTCGCCGCTGCCGGTGGCGATGGTCACGACGCGGTCGCGGAGGCTGTTGGCGGTCACGTCGGCGGAGTCGGTGGCGACGAGTATCGGCAGCTTGGCCGGCACCGCCACCGTGACGACGACACCGCATCCCGGCGAGAGCCAGTTCATGCAGCTGCCCACGACCTCGATCTCGTTGCCACGCCGCCGCAGCTCGTAGCTCGTCTCGAGCAGCCCGCTCTTGACCTTGGCCCGGATCACGACGTCGGAGCTGGTTCCCTCGACCAGCAGGACGTCGGCGTCGGTGGAGCGGATGGCCAGCTGCGGGTCGTCGCCGACATCGAGGCGGTTCGCGGCCGTCCGTGTGCTGCCCGACGCCAGCGACGCCACGGCCACCCCGCCGATGATGGCCAGGACGACGACGATCGTCACCACCACCGTGACGAGGGTTCGCACCGACGGCGGGTGCTCCTCGTCGTCGAGGTGCCGGTGCTCGGTCATCAGGCCGGTGAACCCGCCTGCGAGATCGGCACGACGTCCTCCGCGCCCATGCGGGCCGCGTCGGCGGTCTCGTCGTCGGGCATCGTCTGGCTCTCGCGCTCGGCTTCGACGCGCTTGAGGTAGTGGTCGACCTCGCGCTCGCGCTGGTCGGCACTCCACCCGAGCACGTCGCCCATCAGCTCGGCGACCTCGGCGGCGACCTCGGTGCCTCGGTCGAACGTCTCGATGGAGATGCGCGTGCGGCGGGCGATCGTGTCGTCGAGGTGGCGGGCGCCCTCGTGCGACGCGGCGTAGACGACCTCGGCGCGCAGGTAGTCGTCGGCGCCGAGGAGTGGCTTGCCGAGATCGGGACGTTCCGCGATGAGCTCGAGCAGCTCGGTGACGAGCGAGCCGTAGCGACGGAGCAGGTGCTCCACGCGGCCGATGCCGAGACCACTCTCGGCGGCGAGCTTCTGGCGCTGGTTCCACACCGCTTCGTACCCGTCGGCACCGAGCAGCGGGACGTCCTCGGTGCAGCACTGGGGCACCTTGCGGTCGTGGATCGTCGACATCGACTGCACGGCGGCGTCGACGGCGTCCTTGGCCATGACGCGGTACGTCGTGTACTTGCCGCCGGCGATGACGACGAGCCCGGTGATGCTGGTGGACACGGCGTGCTCGCGGGAGAGCTTGCTGGTGGCCGCGTCCTCACCGGCCAGCAACGGACGCAGCCCGGCGAACACCCCTTGCACGTCGTCGTGGGTGAGCGGCTCGACCAGCACCTTGTTGACGTGCTCGAGCAGGTAGTCGATGTCGGATCGACTGGCCGCCGGGTGGTCCTTCGAGAGGTCCCAGTCGGTGTCGGTGGTGCCGATGATCCAGTGCCGTCCCCACGGGATGACGAACAGCACCGACTTCTCCGTGCGCAGGATGAGCCCGGACTCGCCGCGGATGCGGTCGCGCGGCACGACGAGGTGGATGCCCTTGGACGACCGCACGTGGAACTGCCCGCGCTCCCCCGCCAGGCCCTGCGTCTCGTCGGTCCACACCCCGGTGGCGTTGATCACCTGGCGAGCCGCGACGTCGATCTCCTCGCCGGTCTCGAGGTCCTTGACCCGGGCGCCGGTGACCCGGTCGCCCTCGCGGAGCAGGGAGACGACGCGCGTGCGGCTGGCGACGTGGGCCCCGTACGCGGCGGCCGTGCGCGACAGGAACATCGTGTGCCGGGCGTCGTCGACCTGGCCGTCGTAGTAGTGCAGTGCGCCGATGAGGGCGTCCTTCTTGAGCGCCGGCATGAGCCGGCGCGCGCCGCGGCGGCTGAGGTGTCGGTGGCGCGGCACCCCACGCCCGCGTCCGGACAGGAAGGCCATCGAGTCGTAGAGAGCCACACCCGAGCCCGCGTAGAAGCGCTCCCAGATGCGGTGCGTGAGTGGGTAGATGAACGGCACCGGGCGGACGAGGTGCGGGGCGATCTTCTCCAGCAGCAGGCTCCGCTCCGCCAGGGCCTCGGCGACCAGCCGGAAGTCGAGCATCTCGAGGTAGCGCAGGCCGCCGTGGACGAGCTTGCTGGACCGGCTCGACGTGCCCGAGGCGAAGTCGCGGGCCTCCACGAGACCGACGCTGAGGCCGCGGGTGGCCGCGTCGAGTGCCGCTCCGCCACCGACCACACCACCGCCGACGACGAGGATGTCGAGCTGCTGGGAGCCCATGGCAGCCAGGGCGGCCTCGCGGTGCTGCGGAGACAGGGGGATCGATCGCATGGGCCTATCCAACCAAAGACATCCTTGTCGCCGGTTCGGGCGTCTCAGGATCGGCCCGCGCTACTCCTCGACCCAGTCGAGCGTGCGCTCGACCGCCTTGGCCCACTGGTCCCTGGCCGGTCTTGCGCTGCTCGTCATCGGACTCTGGCTCCCAGCGGGCGCCCTCGGACCAGTTGTCGACGAGCTCGTCGGTGCCGGACCAGAAACCGACCGCGAGGCCGGCGGCGTAGGCGGCGCCGAGGGCGGTGGTCTCGGCGACGACGGGCCTGCTGACGGGGACGCCGAGGACGTCGGCCTGGATCTGCATGCACAGCGAGTTGGACGTCACTCCCCCGTCGACCTTGAGCACGTCGAGCGTGAGGTCGGCGTCGGCCACCATCGCCTCGACGACGTCGGCGCTCTGCTGGCAGATGGCCTCGAGCGCGGCGCGGGCCAGGTGCGCCTTGGTGTTGAACCGCGAGAGCCCGACGATCGCGCCGCGGGCGTCGGAGCGCCAGTAGGGCGCGAACAGACCGGAGAACGCCGGGACGAAGGCCATGCCGCCGGTGTCGTCCACCTCGGCTGCCAGGGCTTCGGTCTCGGCGGCGTCGTCGATGATGCCGAGCTGGTCGCGCAGCCACTGGATGGCCGAGCCGGTGACGGCGATCGAGCCCTCCAGCGCGTACACGGCGGGTTCGTCACCGAAGCGGTAGCCGAGGGTCGTGATCAGGCCCCGCTCGGACCGCACGATCTCGGTGCCCGTGTTGAGCACCAGGAAGTTGCCGGTGCCATAGGTGTTCTTGAGGCTGCCGGGCTCGAAGCAGACCTGACCGACGAGGGCGGCGTGCTGGTCGCCGAGGTCGCCGGCCACGGGGACCTCGGCGCCGAACGGGCCGTCGGCGCTGGTCGTCCCGTAGACCTCGGAGCTGGACCGGATCTCGGGCAGCATCTCGCGGGGCACACCGAACAGGGCGAGCAGCTCGTCGTCCCAGTCGAGCGTCTCCAGGTCCATCAGCATCGTGCGGCTCGCGTTGGTGACGTCGGTGATGTGCAGGCCGGTGAGCTGCCAGATGACCCACGTGTCCATGGTGCCGAAGATGGCGTGCCCGGCCTCGGCGTCCTCGCGGACGCCGTCGACGTTCTCGAGGATCCAGCGCAGCTTGCCGCCGGCGAAGTACGAGGCCGGCGGCAGTCCGGTGCGTGACCGGATCAGGTCGCCGTGGCCGTCGCTCTCGAGCTGCTTGGCGATGACGTCGGTGCGGGTGTCCTGCCAGACGATGGCGTGGTGATACGGCTCGCCGGTGCGGCGGTCCCAGACGACCGTGGTCTCACGCTGGTTGGTGATGCCGATGGCCGCGAGGTCCGCGGCTTCGATGCCTGCCGCCTGCAGCCCTTCGCGGATGACGTCCTGGGTGCGCTCCCAGATCTCCGTCGCGTCGTGCTCGACCCACCCGGCCTGCGGCAGGATCTGCTCGTGCTCGAGCTGGTGACGACCCACCTCGGAGCCGTCGTGGTCGAAGACCATGAACCTGGTGCTCGTGGTGCCCTGGTCGATCGCGCCGACATAGCGTGCCTCAGCCATGGAGGCACCCTAGCGAGGGTTAGTCCTGCGGGCTTGAGCTCACCGTGGACGTCGGCGTGTGGCACTGACGGGATGGTGCCGAGCTTGCCCTTCTGGAAGTCCTCGAACGCCTGCAGGACCTCGGCCTTGGTGTTCATGACGAACGGGCCGGCCCAGGCGATGGGCTCACGGATCGGCTGGCCGCCGAGCACGATGACGTCGAGTGCGGGGTGGCGCGAGTCCTGCCGGTCGTCGGCGCCGACGGTGATCGTCTCGCCATGGCCGAGCACGGCCAGCTGGCCGGTGCGGACGGCACGGCGATCGCGGCCGACGTAGCCGTCGCCGTTCATCACGTAGACGAGGGCGTTGAACTCGGTGCGCCACGGCAGCGTCATCTCCGCGCCGGGAGAGACGGTGGCGTGCACCATCGTCATCGGCGTGTGGGTGCTGCCCGGGCCCTTGATGCCGTCGACCTCACCGGCGATGACGCGGATGAGCGCGCCGGCGTCGTGCGAGGCGCCGAGCCCCACGTCGCCGGCGCGGATGTCCTGGTAGTGCGGCGGGAGCCACTTGGAGTCGCGCGGCAGGTTGACCCACAGCTGGAACCCGTGGAACAGGCCGCCCTTGGCGACGAGCCACTCGGGCGGGGTCTCGATGTGGAGCAGCCCGCTTCCGGCGGTCATCCACTGGGTGTCGCCGTCGGTGATCGAACCGCCGCCGCCGTGGCTGTCCTGGTGGTCGAAGACGCCGTCGATCATGTACGTCACGGTCTCGAAGCCGCGGTGCGGGTGCCACGGCGTGCCCTTGGGCTCGCCCGGGGCGTACTCGACCTCACCCATCTGGTCCATGTGGATGAACGGGTCGAGCCGGGCCGGGTCGACGCCGGCGAACGCGCGGCGGACGGGGAATCCCTCACCCTCGTAGCCCTGCGGCGCGCTGGTGACGCTGATGGGCGCTCGGTCCTCGGCATCCGGCCGGGCCGCGACGGTGCGCGGAAGGACGGTCCAGTCGGGGGCGGTGACGGCAGGCATGTGCACTCCTTCGTGTGGTCTCTACACTAGTTCAACGTTCAACTAGCGTCAATATTCCGTAGGCTCCTCGGCATGGACGACCTGGTCACCTCGATTCGACGGATCGCTGCGCGAGCATGCCGACCCAGCTCTGGCCCCTGGTCAGCAGGCGTACATGAAGTCCTCGATGCCGTTCCTCGGCGTACGGGTGCCGGAGGTCCGGCGGCTCACGAAGGCCGCTGCGCGCTCGAATCCGCCCGCCGACCTCGATGAGCTGGAACGCTCGGCCCGCCGGCTCTGGGACGAGGCGACGCACCGCGAGGAGCGGTACGCCGCGACCGCGCTCACCGCTCTGCGGCTCGCGAAGGGACGTCTCGAGCTGCTCCCGCTCTACGAGCACATCGCCGTCACGGGCGCCTGGTGGGACCACGTCGACGAGGTCGCGCACCGGATCGCCGACCTCCATGACGCGCATCCCGAGCCGACCGCGATGGAGGTCCGACGCTGGGGTGACGTCCGACGACATGTGGCTGAGACGACTCGCGATCCTCAGCCAGCTCGGGCGCCGAGATCGCGTCGACCGCGCCCTGCTCGTCGAGGTGATCGAGCCGAACGTGGCCGATCCGGAGTTCTTCATCCGCAAGGCGATCGGATGGGCGTTGCGCGAGGTCGCGCGCGTCGACCCGGACTGGGTGCAGGACCTTCGCCGACGCGCACGAGCTCAGCCCGCTGTCCAGGCGCGAGGCGCTCAAGCATCTCTGAACCTCGGTGGCCGCCCGCTAGGGTGCTGCCATGTTCGTGGGCCACTACTCCGTCTCCTTCGCCGCCAGCCGCTCGGGCGTCTTCTTGCCCCTGTGGGTGTGGTTCCTCGCCGTGCAATGGCTCGACCTCGTCTTCATGACGCTGGTGCTCGCCGGGGTCGAGAAGGTGCGCGTCACCGAGGGGTTCACCGAGTCGAACGACCTCGACCTCTACTTCATGCCGTTCTCCCACGGCTTGGTCGGCTCACTGGTGATGTCCGTGATCTTCGCGGCCATCGTGGCGGCCGTCTTCCCGGCAGCCCGTAAGCCTCTGGGATTCGCACTCGTGGCGCTGGCGAGCTTCTCCCACTGGCTGCTCGACCTCCTCATGCACACACCGGACCTGCCGATCTACGACGACGACTCGACCAAGGTCGGGCTCGGACTGTGGGACCACGCCGCGATCGCCCTGCCACTGGAGCTCCTGGTCCTCGTCCTGGGTGCGTGGGTCTACACCCGCGCCGCGAGGTTCTCTGATCGCGGCAAGGCTCTCGTCTGGGGCTTCGTCGGGCTGCTCGCCGTCTTCCAGCTGTACGCGCACTTCGGCCCGACGTCCGAGTCCCCGACCGAGTTCGCCATCACCGCGCTCGTGGGCTACATCGCCCTCGCGGCGATCGCCGGGTGGGTCGAGCGACGAACCCACCGGATGTATGCCGGCTGACCACGATGTCGTGATCGTCGGGGGCGGACACAACGCCCTCGTCGCCGCCACCTACCTGGCCCGCGCCGGTCTCGACGTCGTGGTGCTCGAGCGCCTCGACCACCTCGGCGGAGCGGCGGTGAGCGTGCGTCCGTTCGACGGGTTCGACGCACGCCTGTCGCGCTTCTCCTACCTCGTGAGCCTCATGCCCGACGCGCTGATCGACGACCTCGGCCTCCGGCTCGAGCTGCGCTCGCGCCCCACGGCGTCCTACACGCCGTACGACGACGGCGGCCTGCTCGTCGAGACCGACCACGGCGAGGCGACTCGTCGGTCGTTCCGCGAGCTGACCGGTTCCGACGCCGAGCACGAGGCGTGGCAGAAGCTCGATGCCGACGTCGAGACCCTGACCCGCGCCCTTGCCCCAACCCTTCTCGAGCCACTCCCCCACATGGGCAACCTGCGCGACAAGGTCGAGATGGTGACGTGGTCGGACGTCGTCGAGGAGCCACTGGGCATCGCGCTCGAGCGCCGGTTCACGCACGATCTCGTGCGCGGGCTGGTGGGTACCGACGGCCTGATCGGCACGTTCGCCTCGCTGCACGACCCGTCGCTCGTGCAGAACCGCTGCTTCCTCTTCCACCGCCTCGGCAACGGCACCGGTGAGTGGCGCGTGCCCGTCGGGGGCATGGGCACGGTGACGGCCGAGCTGGAACGAGTGGCACGCGAGGCGGGTGCCGATCTGCGAACGGGCTGCACCGTCGAGCGGATCGAGGTCACTGACGACAGCGTCAGCGTCACGGGCGAGGGCTTCGAGGTGGTCGCCGACCATGTGCTGTCCGGAGTGGCGCCGTACGTGCTGGCCGGCCTGCTGGGAGATCCGCTGCCGCCACGACCGTCCGGCTCGCAGTTCAAGATCAACCTGCTGGTGTCGCGACTCCCCCGCCTCCGGTCGGGTCACGACCCCGAGGTCGCGTTCGCCGGCACGCTTCACGTCAACGAGGCGATGTCGCAGCTGGAGGAGCTGCACGCCGCAGCGTCGCGGGGTGAGGCTCCGTTCGCGTCCGGCGAGGTCTACTGCCACACGCTCACCGACCGCTCGATCCTCGGCCCCGAGCTCGCCGACTCCGACGCGCAGACACTCACCTACTTCGGCCTGCACACCCCGTACGAGAACCTCCTCGACGACGCTGCGGGCGAGGCGGCGTACCGCCAAGTCCTCGGTGCGCTGGACGCCTACCTGGCCGAGCCGCTCGAACCGCTCATCCTCGGCGTCGAGCACAAGACGCCCGCCCAGGTGGAGGCCGAGCTGGCGATGCCGGGCGGCAACATCTTCCACGGCGGCATCGCCTGGCCGTGGCTCGAGGAGGACGAGAAGCCGCGCACTCCGGCCGAGCGATGGGGCGTCGCGACGGCCCACGACCGCGTCCTGATGTGCGGCAGCGGAGCCCGTCGGGGCGGCAACGTCAGCGGCATCTCCGGCTATCACGCCGCCCACGCACTGCTCGAGACTCTCGGTTGACCAGCAGAAAGTGTCGATCTCGCTAGCGTTGACGTGGTGAGCCGCGACCGACTTCGACAGATCACCGTCACCCTCGCCGCGATCTTCTGTGCCGTCGGCACGCTGGTCGGCACCGGGGTCATCGGCACTCCCGTCGCCCAGACGTCCGGGGGGTCCCTGTCCGACAACGCGACACTCGTGGCGCCGGCCGGGCCGGCGTTCACCATCTGGTCGGTCATCTACGCCGGCCTCGCCGCCTACACGGTGTGGCAGTGGGCGCCGGCTCTGACGACGTCGACCCGAATGCGCCGGATCGGGTGGCTGGCGGCGGTCTCGATGGTGCTCAACGCGACGTGGCTGCTGGTCACGCAGCAGGGCTGGATCTGGCTGAGCGTCGTCGTGATCCTGGCCCTCCTGGCGACCCTCCTCGAGATCGTCCGAAGACTGCACCAGCAGCAGCCGGTCAGTCGAGTCGACCTGGTGGTGACCGACGGAACCTTCGGGCTGTATCTCGGCTGGGTGGCCGTCGCCACGGTCGCCAACGTGGCCGCGGCGCTCACCGACAGCGACGTCTCCGTCGCCCGCACGGTCGAGGTGGTGGCGGCCGCCGCCGCAGTGGTCGTCGTCACCGTCGCCGGGATCGGCCTGGCCCGGTCGTTCGGCGGTCGTTGGGCGGTGGCGGCGGCCATCGCGTGGGGGTTCGCATGGGTGGCGTTCGGGCGGCTGAACGAGGCGCCGGAGTCCGCCACCACGGCCGTCGTCGCCATCGTCGGCGCCCTCGTCGTGCTCGCCGCCACGGCGAGATTCCATCGCGGCGCGAACGTGGCCGCCGGCGATTTCGTCGGCCCGTGAATCGGCTGCTAAGGTTTCTCGTCGCGCGCCATTAGCTCAATTGGCAGAGCAGCTGACTCTTAATCAGCGGGTTCGGGGTTCGAGTCCCTGATGGCGCACCACCTCCCTAGGTCTCTTGACGGCTCCCCGAGATCCGCGCAGGATTTGCGTCCATGGGCGAGTCGCACGAGGAAATGCTTCGTCCCTACGAGCCGGGCGGACTTCTGCCGCGAATCGTGGCGGGGTTGCAAGCTCTCGGCAAGGACCTGGACTCGGTCACGCACGAAGATCTCGCGCCGGCCGACGAGTTTCACTCCGCTGGACGTTCGGCCACGCGCGCATTGGTGGAGCTTGCAAAGATTCCGCCAGGATCGCGAGTGCTCGACGTGGGCAGCGGGTTGGGCGGCCCGGCGCGTTACCTCGCCGCAACTTTGGGTTGCGACGTGACAGGCATCGATCTCTCGCCTGAGTTCTGCGGGGTGGCCAACGCCCTTTCTCGGATGACGCGGTTGTCCGATCGCACCCGCTTTCAGGCGGGTGATGCCCTGGAGCTTCCGTTCGCCGCGTCCAGCTTCGACGTGGTGTGGACGATACAAATGCAGATGAACATCCGGGACAAGCGCCGCCTGTATTCCGGAATCGCCCGGGTAGTCAGGCCGGGCGGGCTGTTCGTCTGCCAGGAAATCTGCGCGGGGAACGGCGAGCCGATCGAGCTTCCGGTCCCATGGGCGAGCCGCCCCAACCAGAGCCATCTGGCCGATGCGGAATCCCTCCGCGGGTTGATCCGCGGTGCAGGTCTCCTGGAGCGCACCTGGCGCGACATTACCGCCGACATCGTGGCGGCGCGCAAGGCACAGCAGGCGAAGGCGCAAGCGTCGGGTGCGAGCGGCTCCAGCGCCCCTCCTCCGCTTGGAATGCATCTCGTGCTGGGAGAACAGGCAGCCGTCAAGATGAGTAACTCCGGGCGCAACACCGACGCCGGGCGCACGGTGTTCATCCAGGGCGTATTCAACAAGCCTGGCTAGTGGTCCGATCCGCTGATCCCGCTGGAAAACTCGGCCGAAAATCAAAGGCCCCGCGCGACGTGGAAAATCCGGTCCATCCAGCGCGACGGTGAGCGTTACCCGCTAGAGCGCGTCCTGGGGAGTCGGGGAGGTGGGGGCCTCTCACCGACCTCTCACAGACGGCTCGGCACAAGCCGGGACTAGACGACACCTCTTAGGGCATCACCTCCCTCTCTGCCAGACTGAGCAGCACTAGACAGCACGGTGCGGCACAGGTTGCTCAGCCTCTTAATCAGCGGGTTCGGGGTTCGAGTCCCTGATGGCGCACCAACGTGAGAGGTCTCTGACCTGCACGAACGAGGCGAGCGGGCTCCCGGTGGGTTACAGCCGGCTGAAAATGCGGCTGAACCAGCCGCGCCCACCACTACTAGTTCGCGGGTGACCAGGGCACCAATTGTCGGCTGGGACCTTGGCCTTGACCTGGTTGACGTGTCGGCCGCAGCCAGCCCAGGTGGTCTTGCCGCACGTCTTGCATCGGGTTGCTCGGCACATCGAGGTTTCTCCTTGGGTGTGATGGCGATCAGTTGGGCGAAGGTGGACGTGCGGGTGCACTGTCATCAGATCAGCCCGGGTACCGCCTGGGTGGCGGTGTAAAAGGCAACGCCGAGGATCAGGGCTGTGAACGCAACGGTGAGCTTTGCAGTATCGATGCGGCCGGCCAGCCGGGCACCGGCGAAGCCGCCGACGGCAGAGGCGGCGGTGAGCGTGGCGACCAGCGTCCAGTCCGGTGTTGTACCAGTGCCGGCGCGGACCGCGAGGGCGGCGGCGCTGGTCATGGTGACCACCACCAGGGAGGTGCCCACCGCATACTCCATCGGCAGCGCCAACGCGAGAGTCAGGGCGGGAACCACGAGGAAACCTCCGCCGACGCCGAGGAACCCGGTGAGTAGTCCCACGACCGTTGCTGTGACCAACACCTTGACGGCTCGGGGGCAGTCGCACAGGAATCCTTCGCGCAGCGAGATGATCGGGTCGTCCAGCATCGGCCGCGCTGCGTGGGCGCCACCCGCCGTGCCGGCGCGGGCGTGGCGCACCAGCCGCAGGGCCATCAGCCCGCCGACGAGCAGCATCAGTGCCGCGAACGCCGTCAACAGCACGGGTTCGCTCACCAGTGTGGACGCTTTGGAGCCGGCAGCGGCGCCGCCGATCGCCACCAGACCGAAGGTGATGCCGCGGGCCAATGTGACGTTGCCAGATCGTTGCGCTGTGACCGCCCCGGTCAACGAGGTGACGCCCACGACGACGAGAGACCCGGTGGTGGCCTGAGAGGCGGTCTGGTCCAGTAGATACACCAATGCCGGGACGGCGAGGATGGAGCCGCCACCGCCGAGCGCACCCAGGCTGAGGCCGATCAGCGCTCCAGCGGCGACCGCGAGAAGGAGTGTCACCTGGTCAGGCGTCTGGGCCGGCGAGGTTGAGACCGACCTTCTCTGCGTTGTCGAAGGTGTCGTCGATGGCTACCAGCTTGCGTCCGGCGGCGTCGAGAAGTGACGCAGCGATGGACGCGCGGTAGCCGCTGGCGCAGTGGACCCACAGCTCGCTTTCGGGGACCTCGTCGATTCGCTGCGGCAGCTCGTGGATGGGGATGTTGACCGCACCGCTGATTCGGGCCGAGTCGTATTCGTCCTCTCGTCGGACGTCCAGGACGACCACCGGGCGGTGGCGTCGGACCTGCTCGAGATCGGCGAAGGTGGCGGTGGGGAAGGAGGCGATGTCATCGTCAGTCCACTGCTCGGGCCCACCGGTGGCCTGGGCGGCCAGCTGGTCGATGCCGATTCGGACGAGCTCCCGCTGCGCTTCGGCGATGTCCTCGGCGCTCTCGCCGAGGAGGGTCACCGGGGTGCCCCACACGATCAGCCACCCCAGATACGTCGCGAACGCTCCGTCGAGCCCGAAGTTCAGTGAACCCGGGGCATGACCTGCCGCGAATGCCGTCCGGTTGCGCAGGTCGACGACCCACTCGCCGGCCTCGATGCGCCGGCGCAGCTCGCTCGGGTCGGCCTTGGACGGTGCGGAGAGGTTGGGCTCGCCGGGTCCTTCGATGTTTCGTGATGACATGTGCGCGTAGTACGCCGGGTAGGCGCCCAGCCCGGCCAGCAACTCCTGGACGTAGGCCTCCTCGTCCTGCGTCAGAACGGGATTGGACCGCTTCTCCTGCCCGATGGTCGATTCCGTGGCGTCCGACTGCGTCGATGAGCAGAACGATCCAAACCCGTGGGTTGGGAAGATTCCAGCGTCATCCGGGAGGAGGCGAGCCAGCTTGTGAGCTGAGGCGTGCTGGTGGCGCACCAGCGTGTCGGTGTGTTCCGGCCCCATGAGGTCAGGACGTCCGGTCGAGCCGAACAGCAGTGACCCGCCCGAGAAGACACCGATGTGCTCGCCTGAGTCGTCGGCCAGTGCATACGAAAGGTGAGTGAAGGTGTGGCCGGGTGTCGACAGGGCCGTCAGCCGCATCCGTCCGACCTGCACGGTTTCGCCGTCGTGGACAGGGGTGCGGTCGAAGGAGACCTCATCCTCGGCGTTGACCAGATATGCGGCACCGGTACGCTGCGCCAACGCGAATCCGCCCGTGACGTAATCGTTGTGGATGTGGGTCTCGAACACGTGCGTGAGCCGAACGCCGGCATCTTCCAGGACCGGCAAGAGGCGGTCGATGTCGCGCTGAGGATCGACCACGAGCGCGACCTGCCCGTCATGGACGACGTAGCTGCGGTCCCCGAGCGTCGGAGTGTCGATCGGCACGATGGTGATCCCGCGCACGAGCTGGGTGGTCCCTTGCTCCTCGTTCATCGGGTAGCCCGCTCGATGGGTCGGCCGGACTTGATCCAGGCGTTAGTGCCGCCGGCCACGGATCGTGCCTCGAACCCCGCGTCTCGCAACACATCGGTCATGGCCTGGGAGCGATTGCCGGACGCACAGACGACGTAGACCGGACGACTGCCATCCAGTTCATGCATCCGCGCTGCCAACTCACCCATGGGGATCAGCATCGCGCCCGGGACATGACCTTCTGCGTACTCATCGAACTGGCGGACGTCGACCACAGTCGCGTCATCGCCTGCAGCGGCCAAATGGTCGATGTCGACCTCAGGTGTCTCGTCATCAGACATGCAAGCCCGCTCCTCTCAAATACCTAGGGGGGTATCGGTACACTGATGACCGTAACACCCCACCGGGTATCGACAACTTGAGGCGCTACGCCGCGCTTGCACCAAGACCGAGGAGCACTCATGGAACTAGACCCGGCCGGCATGATCCCGGTCACCAACCGCATCAAGCGCGCCCGGGGTCAGCTCGACGGCGTACTCCGCATGCTCGAACAAGGCCGCGACTGCGAGGACGTCGTCACCCAGCTCGCCGCAGTCTCCCGCGCCCTTGACCGTGCAGGCTTCGCCATCGTCGCCACCGGCTTGCAACAGTGCCTGAGCGACGGCGAAGGGCTCGACAGCGTCGACGCCAAGAAGCTGGAGAAGCTTTTCCTCTCCCTCGCCTGACGAGACGTGCGCCACGCTCGCCTCAGAAGTGGACGCGCAGATTCGTACCATTGCCCGTCCCGGAATGATCGTCAGCGGGCTCCCCGCGTTGCACAATGCCAAGTCGTACCTACCGTCGGAGTCATGTCCGAACGCAACGACCTACAGACCCAGGAGTTGCCGTCCAAAGCGCCGGGCCTGTTGATGGGCATAGGGTTCGGTGGCTTCGTCGACGGGATCGTCCTTCACCAACTCTTCCAATGGCATCACATGATCAGCCACCAAGAAGCCACGACGACCGTTACCGGCCTGGAGATGAACACCGTCGCCGACGGGCTATTTCACGCGGCCACCTGGGTCTTCGTACTCGCTGGCTCTGTGCTGATGTTGCGCGGATGGAAGCAGGGCAGACTCGCTCCCAATCTTCCCTTCCACACCGGACTCCTACTCGCCGGATGGGGCCTGTTCAACCTCGTCGAAGGCGTCGTCGACCACCACCTTCTTCAGGTCCACCACGTACGAGACGACCTCGGCGCTCCGCTCTCCTGGGATCTCGGGTTCCTTGCGTTCGGTGCCATTCTTGTCGTCGCTGGTTGGGTGCTGCACTCCCGTGGGGTAACGAAACTTCGACGCGGCCGACCCGTCAGTCGTTCCACCGACCCAGGCACATTCAACTGAAGAAGGCTCCTGGGTCATCGACCTGACGCACGTGTCCGCTTCCGATTGACGCGCTGAGGTACCTCGGCCTCCTACTCAAAGAACTCGAGTTGGAAGGATCCATCCGCAGGTCCAGTCGGTCCGATCACCCGGGAAACATTCGCGGCGAAAGGACGTACCTGCTTGACGCCATCCCCAGCACCGCCAGAATGCGCAAACTGGCCGCCAGTCGCGATCACTCAAGATTGGACGTTTCCGCAGGTCAAGTCGACTGTTAGGCTAACGCGAGAAGTTCCACAGGATGTGCGTCGATTCTCAGCGGGTTCGGGGTTCGAGTCCCTGATGGCGCACCATCGGCCGCATCTGTCCTCCACGTGAGGGTGCGGTGAATGCACGAGAAGGGAGAAGAAGATGTCCGCACTGCCCCCGGAGCAACAGGACTTTGATCCCGACAATCTGGACGAGACTTCACCAGAACCAGACGACGAACCCAACGATGACGACGGCTACGGCAGTGGCCCCGACGATGACGGCGGCGCCCCCGGCGAAGGAGCCAATCCGCCTCTTCCGGCTGGCTGACGGCGGCCTGACGTCTCGGAGCGCAGTCGGATTCAGCTGGCGGGTCGTCCCTCGTAGGTGATGCTCAGGTCGCCGACTCCGTCGATGTGACCCTCGAGCTGGTCGCCCGGCTGGACGGCGCCGACGCCGGCCGGCGTCCCGGTCATGATCAGGTCACCGGGTCGCAGTGTGACCAGCGTGCTCAGGTAGGAGATGGCCTCGGGCACCTTCCAGATCTGCTGGTCGAGGTTGCCCTGCTGGCGAGGCTCGTCATTGATCCGCAGCCAGATCTCCCCGGCATCCGGATGGCCGACGTCCTGCACGGTCCGGATCGGGCTGCACGGCGCGGACTCGTCGAAGCCCTTGGCCATGTCCCAGGGGCGACCCGCCTTCTTGGCCACGGCCTGGATGTCGCGACGCGTCATGTCCAGCCCCACGGCGTAGCCGAAGACGTGCTCCAGCGCGTCGTCCACCTCGATGTCCCTGCCGCCCCGGCCGAGCGCCACCACCAGCTCGATCTCGTGGTGCAGGTCCTCGGTCTGTCGCGGGAAGGACAACCGGCTGCCCGTGGGCACCACGGCGTCGGCCGGCTTCATGAAGAAGAACGGCGGCTCGCGGTCCGGGTCGTGGCCCATCTCGATCGCGTGCTCGGCGTAGTTGCGCCCGATGCAGTAGACCCGGGCCACCGGGAAGACCGCGTCCGTGCCGTCCACCGGGATGGTGGTGACGGTCGGCGCGATGGCGTAGTCCGTCGTGTCGTCATCGGCTCGATGCATAGAAGGACACCTTTCGTTCGTAATGGGCGACGGCCTCGGAGGCGAGGAAGGCGAAGCCGAACAAGACAATCAGGAGGGCCCAGAACTCCGGCATCAGGAAGTTCCGGGAGTACAGCTCGAACAGGTAGCCGACCCCGACCACCGCGATCAGGAGCTGACCGATGATCACGCCTTTGAGGCCGCGGATCAGGCCCAGCCGGATGCCGGCGAGGAGCTCGGGCAAGGCGGCCTTGAGCACGATCTGCAGGTACAGAACGCGCTTGGTGGCGCCGAATGACCGGCCCATCTCGATCAGGGACGGATTGACGCGTTCGACGCCGACCTGGGTGTCGAGGGCGATCACCCACACCGAGAACAAGAACACGGTCACGATCATGGTCGGCAGGCCGAAGCCGAGCAGGGCCATCAGTGCTGGCACGACGGCGGTGAGCGGTGAGCTCTCGAAGATGTTGACCCACATGCCCATCAGGGAGCCGACGGCCTTGCTCGTGCCCATCCAGATCCCGACGCCGATGCCGAGGACGAAGGACAGCGCCATCCCGATGACGAAGGCCTGCAAGGTGATGGATGCGGCCTCGAGGAACGTCTGTGAGGGGACGACCTCCGCCATGGCCTTGATCGAGGAGGAGAACGGCGGGATCAGCGACACCAGCTCGAGCCGGCCGACGATCTCCCACAGCACGAACCACACCAACAGCGAGAACGCCATCGGGATTCGGCGACCACGAAGCTCCATCATTCCTCCAGGTAGTCCTGCAGCTCGGCCCAGATCTTTTCGACCCAGTCGAGGTACTCGGGACTACGGCGAATAGCGTCGGATCCGCCACTGCGATCGATCCCCGGGCGGACGACCTTCGACACCTGGGAAGGTCCCCGGGTGAGGATCACGACCTGGTCGGAGACGTAGACGGCCTCCTCGATCGAGTGGGTCACGAAGATCACGGTCTTCTTCTCGACCGCGAGCAGGTGCAGCAGGTCTTCCTGGAACTTCCGCCGGATCTGCTCGTCGACCGACGCGAACGGCTCGTCCATCAGCAGGATGTCCGCGTCGACCGCGAGCGCGCGGGCGAGGCCGACGCGTTGCCGCATTCCGCCGGAGAGCTGGTGCGGGTAGACGTCCTCGGAGCCGGCCAGGCCCACCTTGGCGACGTACTCTCGGGCGATCTTCTCGCGCTCGGCCTTCGGGACGCCGCGCAGCTCCAGCCCGAACGCCGCGTTGCGCAGCACCGTCGCCCACGGCATCAGAGCGAAGTCCTGGAACACGAACGCCCGGTCCGGCCCGGGCTTGGTCACCCGCATGCCATCGACCTCGACGTGCCCGGAGGTCGCCTCGAGCAGGCCAGCGATGATCTTCAGCGTCGTGGTCTTGCCGCAGCCGCTGGGACCGATGATGCTGGTCAGCTCGCCTCGCGGGATGTCGAAGGTGACGCCACCCAGCGCCTTGTTGTCGCCGAACTCCTTGGTGAGGTCGCTGACCCGGACCGCGGGCGTTCCGTCGGGCGGCGCCGCTCCGGGCTCGGAGGTGGTGCTCGCGTTCTCGGTCATAGTGCCCTCATCTCGGGACGAAAGAGTCGATGCTCGGCCCGTTGCAACAGCGTGATGCTGATGCTCGCGACCAGGATGATCGACAGGATGGCGGCGAACATCCGTGGATAGTCCGCCACCGAGCGGTTGAAGGTGATCAGGTCTCCGACGCCGGTCGGGGTGATGATGAGCTCGGCGAGGATGGCGCCGGTGAAACCTTGCGCGAGCCCGAGCCGCAGCCCGGCGAAGATCAGCCCGCTGCCGGCCGGAATGACGATCTTTCGCACGCGCTGCCACCGGGTGGCGAGGAACGCGCTGCTCATCTCCACCAGGGACTTGGGAGTGTTGGCGATGCCGCGGTAGGAGTTCAGCACGATCACCGGGGCGCTGAGCAGCACCACCGCGAACACCTTGGCGGCGAAGCCGATGCCGTAGATGAACGTGATCAGCGGCACGATCGCGGCCGAGGGCGAGGCCTGCAGCACGATGAACACCGGCAGCCCGAACCACTCGGCACGTGGGGACAGCCCCATCACCAGGCCCGCGATCACGCCGCCGATCCCGGTGAGGAGCACGCCGACGATCAGCGGCCCGGCCGTCTCGGCGTAGGCCGCCGGCGAACGTGCCGTCGGCCAGCATCGAGCCGAAGGCGACGAGCGTCTCGCTGCACTTGGGGAACGCGATGCTGACCGGGACCGTGCCGGCCCATTCCCACAGACCGAGCACGACCAGGATCGAGGCACCCCGCAGCACCCACGGGTGGGCGCTGAGCGCGCCCGTCCGGGCTACGACTGTGGAAGCCACCTGCTAGTTACCGCCTTCGACGGTCGCCACGGCCTTCTTCGCCGAGTCCAGCGTCCAGAAGTCCGCGACGTTCAGACCAGCCGGGTCGCCCTTGAGCTGTCCGGCGGCACCGTAGAACTCGAAGTCGTCCTGCGCGGCAGGCTCGCCGCCGCAGTCCTCGGTGAACAAGCCGCCCTTGGAGGCTTCCTCGTAGTAGGGCAGCAGCTCCTTCTCCAGGTCGGCCGGAAGGTCGGGCAGCAGGTCGAGCCGCTTGCGCTCCTCCACGACGTAGTTCGGGTCCTCGTTGATCGAGCGCCACACCTTGAGGACCTCCTCCAGGAGGACCTGCACCGACTTCTCGTTCGAGCTCAGCCACTCGGTGTTGCCGAACAGCACCTCGTCGCTGGCCTTGGTCTCGGGGACCGGAAGCTCCTGGAACTTCCCGGGCTCCTCGCCCATCACGTAGTTCTTGTTGGGGATGTCGAGGACCGCTGCCTTGACGTTGCCGCGCAGAAGGGCGGTCGCGCGGACCTCCGCACCCGGCACGTAGCTGATCTTGCCGAACTTGATGCCCTCTTCCTGCTCCACGATCTTCGCGAGCGCCTCCGTCGTCGAGCCACGCGAGTGCACGGTGAAGGTCTCACCGTCCAGCGCCTGCCAGTCGGGGTAGGCAGCCTTGTCGACGACGGGGAAGAAGCGCGCAGCCGACAGCTGGCAGAAGATCCGCAGCGGTGCCTTGGAGCCCTGGATCAGGGCGTAGGGCGCCCCGAGCCCGACGTCGGCCTGTCCACCGACGACGGCCTGGTTGGCGAGGTCCTCGTCGGCCAGCTCGATCAGCTCGACCTCGGTTCCACGCTCGCGAACCCGCTCGAGCGCGATGAACAGCGCGAGCGTCTCGACGGACTCGATGTCGCCCAGGGCGACCTTGATCGAGCCGCCATCGCCGCCGCCCCCGTCACCGTCGCCTCCACAGGCGGTCAGGACCGACAGGCCCAGTGTCATCGCTGCAGCCAGTGCCCAGAACTTCTTCATCCCAGCTCCTATCGGACCGGAGGGGCGGCGCGTTTCGTCGCGATTCAGGCGGAAAAGCCACCCAGGTGGTCGTTTCGACGGACCATATCAGATATGTTCCTCGGTAGACAGAGGCATTTTCGAGAGGGCATCACGCCATGGCCAACCTGAAGTCAAGGTCGATCTACAACGCCTTGCGCGAACGGATCCTGTCCAACGACATCGAACCCGGCACCCGGCTGGTGATGCGCGACGTCGGCAACCAGTACCAGGCCAGCGACATCCCCGTTCGCGAGGCGTTGCGCATGCTGGAGGCCGACGGCCTCGTCGAGACCGCGCCGTACGTCGGCGCCCGGGTCACCACGCTGACCTCCAAGGAGGTCGAGGAAACCTACTTCATCCGCTCGCACCTGGAGAGCGTCGCGACGGGCCTGGCCGCCGACCGCGTCACCGAGGACGAGCTCGCGGAGCTCGACGCCCTGATGACGAAGATGGATGCGGCCGTCGAGGCGCAGGACGGGCCGGCCTTCTCGGACCTCAACCGGGAGTTCCACCGCACGATCATCGCGAGCTGCGGCAACGACATGCTGCGGGAGCTGACGATGGACATCTGGCAGCGCCACTCCGGCTTCCAGCGCGTGTTCCGGAGCTTTCCCGAACGGATGGCGATCTCCCAACGTGAGCACGAGGGGATCATGGCCGCGCTGCGCGCCCACGACTCGGACGAGGCGGCGCGGCTCGCGCTGCTGCACAAGCTGTCCGTCCGCGACTCGGTGAGTGCGCTGGTCGACGAGAGCGTCGCCGACTCCGAACCGGGCTGACCCGCTCGAGCCGGAACGTCGCCGGGTCTGGACATGGGAATGGCAAGGAGCAGAACTCCTTGCCACTACCCAATCTATAGCGCACATGGGGGCTTGCGGCAAGACCCCCCACATGCCTCACACTGCTGGACCGTGCCCGAAAAACGGGCCGGTTCAGAGGGGGTTCTTGCATGACTGACGTGATCATTGCCGGGGGCGGTCCGACCGGGATGATGCTGGCCGCCGAGCTGACGCTGGCTGGTGTCGATGCCGCGATCATCGAGCGGCTCAAGGCCTCGGGGACGCCGCGCTCTCGCGGAGGCGGGTTCCGTACACGCACGATCGAGATCCTCGACCAGCGAGGGGTCGCTGACCGGTTCATCGCCGAGGGGCAGATCGCGCCCGGGCGGGACGTGAGCGATTTCCCGACCCGTCATCCGTACACGCTCGGGCTGTGGCAGAACCACATCGAGCGGATCATGGCCGGCTGGGTCGAGGAGCTCGGGGTGCCGATCCATCGCGAGCGCGAGGCGGTCGGCTTCACCCAGGACGACACGGGCGTCAACGTCCAGCTGGCCGACGGCGAGACGCTGCGGGCGAGGTACCTGGTCGGGGCCGACGGTGGGCGCAGTCGAATCCGGAAGGCGGCTGGCATCGAGTTCCCGGGCTTCGACGCGACCAGGAGCGCCATGATCGCCGAGGTCGAGATGGCCGAGACGCCGGAATGGGCATGCGCCAGGACGCCCTCGGCACCCATGGCCTCGGTCGGGTGGACTACGAGATCGTCGACGGCCAGGTCGTCTTCGCGGACAGCGGGCCGGTCCGGATGATGATCACTGAGAAGGAGATCGAGACCTGCCACGAGCCCACCCTGGACGATCTCAGTCAGGCGCTGAAGGAGATCTACGGCACCGACTACGGCGTCCACAGCGCGACGTGGATCTCGAGGTTCACGGACGCCTGCCGGCAGGCGGCCGCCTACCGCGAGGGGCGGGTGCTGCTGGCCGGCGACGCCGCGCACATCCACCACCCCTGGGGCGGGCAGGGCATCGGCTTCGGCATCCAGGACGCCGTGAACCTGGGGTGGAAGCTCGCCCAGGTGGTCAAGGGCGTCTCTCCGGACAGCCTCCTGGACACCTATCAGGACGAGCGGCACCCGGTTCAGGCCCGCGCGATGCAGCACATCGTGGCGCAGGGCGTGCTCCTGTGGCCCGACGAGCGGATCGAGGTGCTTCGTGGCCTGATGACCGAGCTGATGGCGATGGAGGAGTCGCGCAAGTACATCGTCGGCATCGTCTCCGGGCTGGACGTCCATTACGACCTCGGCGAGGGCCATCCGCTGCTCGGGCGCCGCATGCCGGATCTCGACCTGGACACGGCCGAAGGCGCGCTGCGGGTGTTCACGCTCCTGCACGAGGCCCGTCCGGTGCTGCTCAACCTCGGCGAGCGCGACAGCATCGACATCACGCCGTGGAAGGACCGGGTGCAGCTGGTGGACGCCTCCTACGACGGCCCGTGGGAGCTGCCGGTGATCGGTGACGTCACCGCTCCCCCGGCGGTCCTGGTCCGGCCCGACGGGCACGTGGCCTGGGTCGGAGACGGGAGCCAGTCGGGGCTCGAGGATGCACTGGCGACCTGGTTCGGCCCCGAGCGGAGCCGGACGTCAGGAGCGGTCACGGTCGGGCGGGACTCCGGGCAGACCTGCGTCCGTGTCTGCGATGCTGTGCCGGTGGATTTGGATCGACCTCGCACGCGCACATGGGCCGTGCCGACGGTCTTCGCCGTGGTCGCCCTGTCCATGCCGGTGCAGATGTACATCAACGAACACGTGGCCGAGCCGTACCCGGGCCTGTTCCAGCCGAGCTTCTCGGACGTCTTCGACTTCGGCAGCGGAGTCAGGTTCAGCGAGATCGTCCTCCTGGTCGACGGCCTGGCCATCGACCAGGAGGATCTCCTCCCGAACTCGAACTCCCCTGAGCGCCGCCGGGTGCTGGAGGCGATGTTCCCCCGGGAGGACGACGAGTCCCCGCGGATCGACGCGGAGACCCGCGAGACGCTCCGGTCGAACCTGGCCGATTCCCTGGACGCCGAACCACGAGTGCTCACGGCACGGTGGGAGCGGTGGCGGTTCGATCTCGGCACGCGCCAGACATCGAGGATCAGGACGTTGTCGGAGTATCAGATCGACCTGACCGGCGGTGACCAGTGATGAGAAGATCATCGAGCGCATCGACGCCTGGTGCCGACGCGGCGACTTCACGGTCGAGGATCTGGCGAGATACCGCATCATCTACGGCCTCATCGCGCTCGTGACGGTGCCCGGCCTGGGCGGCATCGCGGCCCAGCCGGAGGCGCAGTTCGATCCTCCGCCGGGGCCGATCATGCTGTTCGACTCGATCCCGTCACGGGGCGCGTTGGAGGCGCTCGAGCTCGCCATCGCCGTGCTGATCGGCTTTCTCATCATCGGGTTCAAGACGAAGGCGACATCGCTGCTGCTGGCCCTGGCGATGATGACCGGATCCGGTCTGTCCTACAGCTTCGGCAAGATCGACCATCCGATCTTCGTCCTCCTCGTTCCCTTGGTGATGGCGTTCTCGGGCTGGGGCGGAGCGATGTCGGTGGACGCATCCTTGGCCGCCCGGTCGGGTCGACCACGCATCGAGGCGTCCCAGTGGGCCATGCGCCTGCTCGCGTTCATGATCGGCCTGGGCTTCTTCACCGCGGGTTCGGCCAAGCTGCGCTCCGGGTGGCTCGACCTCGACACACAGGCCGTGCGTGGCCATTTCCTCTCGGGATACGTGAACCACGACCGCAACCAGCTGCTCGCTCCCCTCATGCTCAGGGTCGAGGAGTTCGGCTTCTTCTGGGAAGCCCTCGACTGGTTCACGGTGGCCCTGGAGTGCGGCCTCGTCGTCGCCGTGCTGTGGTGGCGGACGTTCCGCATCGGTATCGCGGTGGCATCCCTGTTCCACTTCGGCGTCTTGATGATGATGAACATCCAGTTCAGTGCCAACGTCATCGCCTACGGGGCATTCGTGCGCTGGAACCTGTTCAGGCCCACTCCTCCGGGGCGGGTCCTGCCGTTGAGCAGTCCGGTTGCGGTCGTGGTCGGACTTGCGTTGGGTGCAGCCGCCTATGGCGTGCACAACAGCGACCTCGACCGATTCCTCCCGTCCATCGGGCTGGAAGTGCTCGTCATCGGTGCCGTCTCCGCCAGCGTCTACCTGATCGCGCAGGTCGTGCAGATCATCAAGGCGATACGGCGGAGATCGCGCACACCCGAATCGCGCACGCCTACAGCCGCGTGACGAAGTCGCCGGTGCGCAGCTCGGCTCCGTCACCCCGCGGCCAGGCACCGCCCCTGGTGATGCGCACGTCGCGGAACACGATGGGGTAGGTCCGCATGGCGTCACCTGTGGGGTTGTCCTGGATCTGGAAGTGCAGGTGCGGCTCGTTCGTGTGACCGGTGTTCCCGACCGCCGCGAGCGGTTGACCACGCCGCACGACATCGCCGACCTGGACCTTCACGCTGCCCTGTTTGAGGTGGCCCATGACGACGAAGCGATCGTCGCCGATGTCCAGCACCACGCTGTTGGCGTAGTCGCCGTTCGTGCCGGCCGGGGTGTCGGCGAAGTCGTTCTGCACCTCGACGATCTGGCCGTCGGCCGGCGCCAGCACCGGCTGGCCGAAGCCGGCGTAGTCGGTCAGCGGGGCGTCACGTCCGCCCGTGTGCGTTCGCCCATTCGCGCCCATGCGATGGAAGTCGAGGGAGTTGCTCTCGTTCGGGGAGTGCCCGTTGATCAGGTCGCTGCGACCGGCGTTGGACACGTACCACTCCCCCGCCAGCGGCGAGTCGAGGGCGATCGCGTCAGAAGGTGGAACGGAGATCTGGACGAGCTGGAGAGCGAGGAAGCCCGAGATCACGGCCACGAGCGCATTGGTGGCCAGGTAGACGCGCCGTCGAGGGACGACCGCCAACGCGGCCAGCACGACCAGACCCGCTGCGAAAACCGCCACCACGAGGTTGAACTGGGCGGCGTTCAGGCTGTACCCGATCCGGGCGAAGTGGGCACCACCGACGGCGACGAGGCACGCGAGAAGCGCGCAGCACAGCCAGATGTTGAGGGCCTGGACCAGATGGGGCCGCAGGTCGCGACGGAAGGGGTGACGCAGCAGCCCGAGCTCGATCCGCCCGCGGCGTACGCGCCACGCCCGGGACACCGCCAGGACGAGAGGAAGCATGACGCACACCGCCGTCAGCATGGTGAAGTTCTCCCCGCGCCTGTAGTAGAGAGCGACGAAGACCACCAGACCCGTGATGCTCAGGATGAGGCTGCGCCGGGTGATCGTGACCGTGCGAGCACTCGCGGCATGGCCCACCGTCTCCTGGAGCGCGAGCGGCATGGCGATCAGCGCGCCCCCGATCAGCACGATCGTGGCCACTCCGAGATCCACCTGCCACAGCCAGAACCAGGTGAAGACCGCCGCCATGACGAACGCCAGTCCGAGGTTGCGCGGGCTGACGATGACCGAGCGCCTGGCCTTCTCCTCGTCGGCGTCGGCGCTGAAGGCGACGAGCAGTCCGAAGGGAATCAGGCCGTACTGCCCCAGGAACACCGAGGCCACGAGCACGACCACCGCCAGGGCGATCAGGATCAGCCGTCGCCGGCTCCCGGGAGCGGTGAGGGCACGATCGTCAGCTGGCTTGCGGTTCGAGTCCTTCATGGTGCACCTTCTCCAGATTCGCGACGAAGGGCGACGTTGCTGCCCTGAGCAGGGCGCCGTAGCCCAGACCGAACGCGAGCTCGTCGCCCACGGAGACCCCGTGGTCGCCGACATCGAGCACGAGATGGTCGCTGCTCATCCCCAAGACCGTGATGCCCGCAGGCGGTGTGAGGCCGTCGGGGTCGGTGTCCTGCCGACCGAGCGCGACGATGGCCTGCCGGACGAGCTCGCCGTCGTGGCGAGCCGGCGGAGTGCCGAAGGCACCCTGGGCGAGGTCGCCCCACGGCAGCGCCGGCTTCGTCTTCACCTCGATCACTTCGCCGATCAACGTGAAGGCATCGGTGCGCAGGCCGTCGACCACGCGACGGTGCAGTGGCTCGGTGCCGAGCAGGATGGCCTCGCCGAGACGCAGGTCGTTGACGTGGCCCGCGTCGGCGGTGCTCAGGGCCCAGTCGAGGTTCGCGGAATTGCCACCGGAGACGATCGCCAGGCCCTGGTTGCAGCCTGTCTGGACCTTCTCGACGAGGCGAGACAGCTCGTCCATCTTGACCTGGTCGGGCACGACGCCGCTCTGGCAGGCCAGGTTGGTTCCGAGCCCGGCGAGCTGGACGCCCGGTGTCTGGAGTGATGTGACGGCACAGGTCGAGGACGTCGCCCACAGGCACGCCTTCGCGCAGGTCGCCCAGCTCGACCATCACGACCACACCGTGTGTGGTGCCGTGACTCACCGCGGCCGCGGCGAGGCTGTCGATGACGACGGCCTCGGTGTTCAGGCTGATGTCGGCATGGCGCACGACGAGCGGGGCCTGGCTCATCATGGGCGACCGGATCAGGGTGGTCGTCGTGTCGATCCCACCGGCGCTGAGCCGGGCGAGGTTCTCGATCCGCGAGTCACCCAGGCCGCCGGCGCCGCCCTGCAGCATCGCGGCGGCCACTCCGGGCGATCCCAGGGAGGCCTTGGTGATGCCGGTGACGGCGATGCCCAGCGGGGACAGCCGCGAGACCAGCGTGCGGGTGTTGTGCTCGACGGCCTCGAGATCGATCTCGAGGCGCGGCATGCTCATCGTCTGGCAGAGACGCGGGACGCGAGGGCCGGGAACGAGGACAGCACCATGTCGACCAGCTGGTCGATGGGGCGGGTGAGGGGGTCGGTGGCCGGCAGGCCGAGATCGCGCTCGAGCCGCGCGATGGCCGTGCCGATCTCGTCGTCGGTGAGGTTCTCGTGGTTGACGGTGATGCCGATGACCTTGGTGTCGATGAAGGACTCGATCAGCTTCACCTCGCTCGCCGCGGTGGGCATGGCGACCATCGGGAAGTCGCCGAGCATGACGCGTCCGGGTGCGTGCTGCACGATGACGCCGGCGGGCCGGCTGCCTCGCAGGATGTGGGCTGACGTCATGTAGGCCGGGTGGCTGAGCGCGCCCTGTCCCTCGACGATGATGACGTCCGGGTCCTCGCCCTCGAAGGCCGCGACGACCTGGTTCTCCACCTCACCGGAGCAGAACTGCGGCACGAGTGCGTCGAGCGCCACGCCGTACTTGCCGCCCTGGATGAGGGTCGTCTGCCCGGTGCCGACCATGACCGCGTGGATGCCGCGGGCGTTGAGGGCCTGGACCAGCAGGGTGGCGGTGGTGCGCTTGCCGATCGCGCCGTCCGTGCCGAGCACGGCGATGCGCGGGCAGGTCACGTCCATGATCCGGCCGGAGAACAGGTGCAGGTCGCGCTTCTCCTTGGGACGTCGGACGTCGGTGATCGTCACTCCGGCCAGCAGGCTCGCGGCCACGAACTCGGGATCGTCGTTGAGGAACTCGTGGAGGCCGTTGATGATGTGCATGCCGCGGGCGATCCCGTCGAGCAGGACCTCACGCTGGGCGGCGGACAGCAGGCCGTCGGCCGGCGCCACGCCGCATATGAGGTAGTCGGGAACGCTGCCCGCGTGGGCGATGGCCTCGGCCAGGTTGGTCAGGACGGGGATGCCGTTGGCGGTGCCGTCGAGGAATGTTCCGGCGTCGGCACCGGCCTGCAGGCTGTCGATGACACTGAGGATCTCGTACCGCTCGGAGTGACGCACCAGCCCGTTCGCCGTCTTGCCGTCCTGCTCACCGAACTGGCCCTCGCAGTAGACGACGGCCGTGGTGCCGAGCGGCATGGACACCGCGTGGTCGAACGTGGGCTCGGTGATCGTGACAGGCAGGGGTGCGTCGGGAACGACGGCGGACATGGGTCTCCTCTGAGGTCCTTCAGAGGAGGCGAAAAGGAGTGGGAACGGGGCATGAAGCCGGCCGCATTCACGAGAGGACTTCCCTGATCACCGGCGAGCTTGCCGATGACCCCACTCTACCCGACGAGATCGACGACCTTCACCAATGTCTCGTACACGCCGTACGCCAGCGGGATGCTCACCACGAGCCACGCGACGACCAGCAGCCCTGAGGTTCCGTGCTCCTCGTCCTCGACCGACGCCGCCTCCGCAGCCTTCGGCCGCGACTCATCCTGCTTCGGCTCGTTGAAGCGTTCGTCGACCGGCCGGATCAGCAGGTTGGCCACGAAGCCGATCGCCAGCACGCCGACCATGGTCAGGAGTGCCGTGCGGTAGTCGGGCGCGGTCAGCTTGCCCGGCTTGCCCTGGGCGTCGAGGAATCCGTTGATGATCAACGGGCCTGCGACACCGGCGGCGGACCAGGCGGTGAGAAGGCGTCCGTGGATCGCTCCGACCTGGAAGGGACCGAACAGGTCACGCAGGTACGCCGGCACGGTGGCGAACCCGCCGCCGTAGAAGCTGATGATGACGCCGGCGATGATCACGAACAGCACGACCGTGCCTCCGCCGCCGAGGGCGAGCGTCAGGTACAGGATGATGCCGAGACCGAGATACATGATGTAGATGTACTTGCGACCGACGATGTCGGACGTGGAGCTCCACACGAACCGTCCGAGCATGTTGCACAAGGAGAGCACCCCGACGAATCCGGCTGCCGCAGCGCCGGAGACCGACGACGAGTCACCTTCCCGGAAGAAGTCCTGGATCATCGGTGCCGCCTGCTCGAGGATGCCGATCCCGGCGGTGACGTTGCAGAACAGCACGGTCCAGAGCAGCCAGAACTGCGGCGTGTGGATGGAGTTCGACGCCGAGACGTTCTCGGTGGTGACGAGCGGCTTCTCCACCACCGTCGCCGGGTCGAATCCCTTCGGACGCCAGCCCTCCGGGGGCACTCGCACCAGCCAGGCACCGAACAGCATGACGATGAGGTAGACGATGCCGAGCGTCAGGAACAGCTTGGACACGGACGCGCCGGAGGCCACCCCGGTCGCCGCGTCGTAGGACGGGTCGTAGATGCCGAGCAGCTTCGACGACAACGGGCTCGCGATCATCGCACCGCCGCCGAAGCCCATGATCGCCATCCCGGTCGCGAGGCCGGGCCGGTCGGGGAACCACTTGATGAGCGTCGAGACCGGCGAGATGTACCCGATGCCCAGCCCGATGCCACCGATGACGCCGTACCCGAGGTAGACCAGCCACAGCTGTGACGTGGAGATGCCCAACGCGCCGACCCAGAAGCCGACGGCCCAGCAGGCGGCCGCGGTGGCCATGGCACGGCGCGGACCGCCGGTGTCGACCCACGTGCCGAACACGGCGGCAGACACTCCGAGCATCACGATCGCGATCGAGAAGATGATGCCGATCGCCGTCAGGCTGGTGTCGAAGTGCTGGACGAGCGACGTCTTGTAGACGCTGGTGGCGTAGGCCTGCCCGATACACAGGTGAACGGCCAGGGCGGCCGGTGGGATGAGCCAGCGGTTGAACCCCGGGCCGGCGATGGTGCGTTCCCTGTCGAGCACGGCGATCGTCATGTGTCCCCCTAGTGACATGTGATCCGCACATCAGACTAGGACGGCCTGCAACGGTTTGCATCCTGACGCTTGCCGACCTCCCGGACCGGCCGCCCATGCGCCGGTAGGGTTTGAGCGTGAGCGCCACACCCGGTCGCATCTTCCTGTCCCGAATCGCGGGTCAGGCGGTCTTCGACCCCGCGGGCGACCAGGTGGGCAAGCTCCGCGACGTCATCGTCGCCGTGCGGCCCGACGGCCGGCGGCCTCGCGTCGTGGGACTCGTGGTCGAGGTCCTCGGGCGTCGCCGGGTGTTCCTGCCCATCACCCGCGTCACCTCTCTCGACACCGGTCAGGTCATCACCACGGGTGTGCTCAACGTCCGCAAGTTCGAGAAGCGCAAGGCCGAGACGCTCGCCATCCACGAGCTCTTCGACCGCACGGTCGCCCTGCCGGACGGTCGCCGTGGCACCGTCTTCGACCTCTCCATGGAGCAGGACCCGCGCCGCGACTGGCACCTCTCGCAGGTCGCGGTGCACGAGAGCGGCAAACGTCTTCGCCGCCGCGGCCCCACACACGTGCTCGAGTGGTCAGAGGTCTCCGGGCTGACCACCGAGGAGACCGGTCAGGGCGCCACGCACCTGCTGGCCACGATGCACGAGATGCGGCCGGCCGACCTCGCCAACGCGCTGATGGACCTGCCGGCGAAGCGTCGCACCGAGGTCGCGGCCGAGCTCGGCGACGACCGGCTCGCCGACGTCCTCGAAGAGCTTCCCGACGCCATCCAGGTCGAGATCCTCGGCATCCTCGACCCGGAGCGGGCCGCGGACGTGCTCGAGGAGATGGACCCCGACGACGCAGCCGACCTCCTCGGCGAGCTCCCGCAGCCCACGAGCGAGGAGCTGCTCCAGCTGATGGAGCCCGAGGACGCGGACGACGTCCGCCGCCTGCTCGTCTACGAGGACCGCACCGCCGGCGGCATGATGACCACCGAGCCGGTGATCCTCCCGCCGGACGCCACGCTCGCCGAGGCCCTGGCCCGCGTGCGCGAGCCTGAGCTCGGGCCGGCACTCGCGTCGATGGTCTACGTGTGCCGACCGCCGATCGAGACACCCACCGGTCGCTTCCTCGGCGTCGTGTACTTCCAGGCCCTGCTGCGTGAGCCGCCGTCGACGCTCGTCGGCGCACTGGCCGACAACGACATCGAGTGGCCGCACCCGAACGCCACCCTCGAGCACGTGGCCAGCCTGCTCGCCTCCTACGACCTCGTGGCGCTGCCGGTGGTCGACGAGAACGCACACTTGCTCGGCGTGGTCACCATCGACGACGTCCTCGACCACCTGTTGCCCGAGGGCTGGCGCGAGCGCGGCGACGACGCAGCGAGGGAGGTGGCCGCCCGTGGCTGAACGCTCCCGCCCCCGTCTCGACCAGCCCAGCAGCCGGCGACGGTCGTTGCGTCCACGCTCCGACGGCGACCGCCTGGGTCGCTTCTCCGAGCGGTTCGCCCGCTTCATGGGCACCGCCACGTTCCTCGCGTGGATGACGGTCGTGGTCCTGGTGTGGGTGGCCTGGAACGCGTCCTGGGGTCCCGAGCGGGCCCGCTGGGACGAGTACCCGTTCATCTTCCTGACGCTCATCCTGTCGCTGCAGGCCTCATACGCTGCGCCGCTCATCCTGCTCGCACAGAACCGGCAGGAGGCGCGCGACCGCGTGCAGCAGGAGCAGGACCGCGACGCCAACGCCCAGTCGCACGCCGACATGGAGTTCCTGGCCCGCGAGGTCGCCAGCCTGCGCCTCGGCATCGGCGAGGTCGCGACCCGCGACTTCCTCCGTGGCGAGCTGCGCGGACTGCTCGAGGCACTCGAGCAGTCCGACAGCGAACGCGCTCCGGAGAGCTGAGGAACCACCTACATCGGCATCGCTTCGTACACCAGGATGGCCGGGACGCTCGGGTGGGACAGGGCGATCTTCTCCGCCTCCTCGATGTCCTGGGCGTTGATCAGGGTGTACCCGGTGACGCCTTCAGCGCTCGGCGCGAGCTCCGTGGTGTTCCCGGCGGAGACCTTCCGGCCCTGGCCGAACGGGTTGCCGGCGTCGACGAGCTTGTCGCCCAGTGAGCCGAACCACTCGATCCAGGCGGCGGTGCTTTCCTCGGTCGGAGCCTGGTCGCGGGTTCCGTGGTAGAGCAGCACGAACTTCTTCATGATCATCAGTCCTTTTCCATGACGGTGGTGCGGTTGAGGTAGTCGGAATAGTTGGCCAACGACGCGTCCTCGCTCCCCCAGTACGTGTGGAACTGCCCCAGCCACTGCTGCAGGCTCTGCATGGCTCGGCGGTCGAGGGTGAGGAACGTCGTGCGTCCGGTCTTCTTGCGCGTCACGAGTCCGGCGTTCTCGAGGATCTTGACGTGCTTGTGGATCGCCGGCAGCGACAGGTCTCGCATGTCGGCGAGCTGGCTGATCGCGCACGGCTGGAGGCCGAGCACGTAGACCATCTCCCGCCGGTGCTTGTTGGCCAAGGCCTCCAGCACCCGATCGAGATCCTGAGGAATCATCGCCGGCCCATCTGTCCGTCCAATTGTTAACTTCTAGGTTAACTGTATCACGATCCGCCGCGATGGGGATGCCGAAGACCAGCCCCGTACGATGGGCCCCATGCCAGCAGTCACCGAGGACCAGGTCCGTGAAGCGCTCGCGAGCGTCAACGACCCGGAGATCAAGCGCCCGATCACCGAGCTCGGCATGGTCGAGTCGGTCACGGTCGATGACGGAACCGTCACGGTCGGGCTGCTGCTCACGGTCTCCGGCTGCCCGCTCAAGGACACGCTGAACCGCGACATCACCGCGGCCGTCGCCACGGTCGCACCGGACCACCAGACCGTCGTCGACATGGGCGTCATGACCGACGACCAGCGCAAGGACATGCAGCAGATGCTGCGCGGCAACCGCACCGAGCGCGAGATCCCGTTCGCCCAGGCCGGTTCGCTCACCAAGGTCTTCGCCATCGCGTCCGGCAAGGGCGGTGTCGGCAAGTCGTCCGTCACCGTGAACCTCGCCCTCGCGATGGCCGAGCGCGACCTGAAGGTCGGCATCATCGACGCCGACATCTACGGTCACTCGATCCCCGACATGCTCGGCGTCGGCGATCTCCGTCCCACCCAGGTCGAGGACATGATCATGCCGGTGCCGGTCAAGGGCATCCAGGTCATCAGCATCGGCATGCTCAAGCCCCGCAGGGACCAGGTCGTCGCCTGGCGCGGGCCCATGCTCGACCGCGCACTGGTTCAGATGCTCAGCGACGTCTACTGGGGCGACCTCGACGTCCTGCTCCTCGACCTCCCGCCCGGCACGGGCGACATCGCCATCAGCCTCGGGCAGCACCTGCCCAACGCCGAGGTCCTGGTCGTCACCACACCGCAGCCCGCCGCGGCCACCGTGGCCGAGCGGGCCGCGACGATGGCGTCGATGATGCACCAGCGCGTGATCGGCGTCGTGGAGAACATGTCGTACCTCGACACGCCGTCGGGCGACCGCCTGGAGATCTTCGGCTCCGGTGGCGCGGCGAAGGTGGCGCAGACGCTGAGCGGGCGGTTCGGCTACGACGTCCCCGTGCTCGGACAGATCCCCCTCGACGAGAAGCTCCGCGAGGGTGGCGACACCGGCGAGCCGATCGTCATCACCGACCCCGACTCCGAGTCCGCCAAGGTGCTCCGCGGCGTTGCCGACCGGATCGCCGGACGCTCGCGCGGCTTGGCCGGCATGCAGCTCGGGCTCTCCCCCGCCGGCAAGTAGACCCGCCATGTTCGGCATGGGCTGGCCCGAGATCCTCATGATCGGCATGGTCGGTGTCATCGTGTTCGGGCCGGACAAGCTGCCGGACCTCGCGAAGCAGGCCGGCCGGTTCATCCGGACCGTGCGCCGCATGGCCGAGAACGCGAAGAACGACCTCGGCCGCGAGATCGGCGAGGACTTCTCCGGGCTGAAGCTGCGCGACCTCGACCCACGGGAGGTGGTGCGCAAGAACATCCTCGGCGACGGCGACACCGCGGTCGCGCCGACTCCCAGAACCCGCGAGCTGCGGCCGGACGAGCGCCCGCCGTTCGACCCCGACGCCACCTAGGTCTCGCTGTCCGGAACGATCAGGAATCAAGAAGCACCCGCCCTGTCTCCGCGGCTAGCGTGGCTGCCACGCCACATGATCGACACACGGGAGCAGCCATGACCACCATCGAATCCGTCACCCTCGAGGTGTCCGACCCCTCGGCCGCCGAGACCTTCTACAGCGCCGCCTTCGGCCTGGGAGACCAGGTGCAGCGTTCGCGCCTCCGAGCCGCCGACGACCGGCTTTCGCGGCTACACGCTGTCGCTCGTCGTCCCACAGCCGAGCACCGTCGACAGCCTCGTCGAGTCCGCCCTCGAAGCCGGCGCGACGTCGCTGAAGCCGGCCGAGAAGAGCTTCTGGGGATACGGCGGTGCCGTGCAGGCTCCCGGACGGGGCGATCTGGACGATCGCGACGTCATCCAAGAAGGAGACCGGCGCCGACACCCGGCAGATCGACGACGTCGTGCTGCTGCTGGGCGTCGACGACGTCAAGGCGAGCAAGCAGTTCTACGTCGACCACGGCCTGGAGGTGGAGAAGAGCTTCGGCGGCAAGTACGTCGAGTTCAAGTCCTCGTCCGGAGCCATCGGCTTCTCGCTCTACCCGCGCAAGGCCGCCGCGAAGAACGCCGGCGTCTCGCCCGACGGCACCGGATCGCACCGGATCGCCATCAACGCAGACGTCGAGCCCTTCGTCGACCCGGACGGGTTCGTGTGGGAGACCGCGTCGAGCTGAAATCGCGAGTCAGGCGGCCGAGATCCAGGTGGTCATGCGGCTGAGGCCGTCGCCGATGCGCTCGACCGGATCCGGCTGGGCCGGACCGCGCGGGAGATCGGCGATTGCCTGGCCGACCCGGTCGTCGTCGAGCTCGGTGACGATCGTGAAGACGACACCGTCGGCGTTCCAGGTGACGACCCGTGGCCGACCGTCTCGCACCCACACGTGGCGCTCCGCCAGCACGCGGCGATCGAACTCCTCCACGGACCCGGGGTCGAGCGCTCCGCTCTGCTCGTACAGGTTGAGCGAGTCGATGCCGTCGCTGTAGACGAGCGCCACCGTCTCCTGGTCGTTGCGATAGTTCCCGGCGACCCGCTCCATGCCGCCACCGAGGCGGGCATGACAGGGCCAGCCGTACTCGTCGAGCTCGGTCATGGCCGCAACGGTCAGCGAGCCCGAGGCGCGGTGACCGGAGGCCAGGAACTCGGCGGCGAAACGGTCGAACGGCGGTTCCACCTCGTCGTCCTCGGAGTCCGCAGGTCCGACGACATAGGCGATGGCCACGACCGCCATCGAGGCACCGAGCAGCACGAAACCCATGCCCAGGTGCGACCACCAGGCGTGACTCGTCCGGGACCGGGACGGTTGTGCCGACGGCGAATCGGGCAGGGTGCTCAGCGACGCGACGAGGCCCGGTGGGGGCTGGGGATGCCCGACGCCACCCATCCGTGACTTGAGCAGGCGTTGCTGACGAACGGCCTGGCGACACTGCTCACAGTCCTCGAGGTGTGACTCGACGACGCGCGTGGCATCGGGCGAGAGCTGCCCGTCCACGAACGCTGCGACATCGTCACCGAGGTGTGCCACTCAGACTCCGATCGGCCCCAAAAATCTCGTGCGACCACGCCCGGGGGCCCGGTGGGCGAGTGCATCGCGCAGCTGCGTCCGGCCGCGGTGGATGCGCGAGCGGACGGTGCCGAGCTTGATGCCGAGAACGGAGGCGATCTCCTCGTACGAGAGACCTTCGACGTCGCAGAGCACCACGGCGACACGGAACTCCTCGGGCAGCGACGCGAGCGCCGCCTCGATGTCCGGGTCGAACGCGGCATCGTGCACGGCCGACTCGGGGACGATCTCGTCCGCCGAGCAGCCGGTCCTCGGCACCGTCGGCGAAGGCGTCCATGCGCACGCGCGACGTGCGCCGGACGCGGTCGAGGAAGAGGTTGGTGGTGATCCGGTGGATCCAGCCGTTGAAGTTGCCCGGCTCGTACTTGTCGAGCGAGCGGAAGACGCGGATGAACACGTCCTGGGTGAGGTCCTCGGCGTCCTGGCGGTTGCCGGTGAGACGGTAGGCGAGCCGGTAGACGCGGGCGGAGTGCTCCGCCACGATGTCGTCCCACTCGGTGCTCGTTGCCGTGGTTGCCACGTCATCTGCCTTCATGCCACTGATCGTCGACCTTCTCCCTGAGAGAACGCCCAGAGGAGGCTGACCGTTCCCAGCATATTCCGGCGCGACAATCCTGCCCGATTTCCCGAGGAGCATCCGCGGCTCGGCACCCGGACTTCGCGCACGGCTCTCACTATGCTGAGCGGAAGAACCCGAGAAGGAGCACACCATCACCAGCGCAGAGAGCCTCGAGTACGTCGAAGGCTATGTGAGCGAGGACGACCACCTCGCCGCCGGCCGTCGTCGTGCGGAGGAAGTCGGCATCTCGCCCATCGGCGCCGGCGGTGGCGCCGCCCTGCGCTTCCTGGCGTCGGTCATCGACGCGAAGGCCGTGGCCGAGATCGGCACCGGCACCGGCGTCTCCGGGCTCTGGCTGCTGCGCGGCATGGCCCCTGACGGCGTGCTCACCAGTGTCGACCTCGAGGCGGAGCACCAGCGGCTCGCCCGCGAGACCTTCACCGAGGCCGGCATTCCCCCACAACGCTTCCGGCTCATCGCCGGGTCGGCGCTCGACGTCATGCCGCGCCTCACCGACCAGGGCTACGACCTGGTGTTCCTCGACGGCGACAAGGTCGAGTACAGCGAGTACCTCGACGAGGCCCTGCGCCTCGTGCGCACCGGCGGGCTGATCGTCTTCGACAACGCCCTGTGGCACGATCGGGTCGCCGACAAGAAGCGGCGCGACCCCGAGACGCTCGCGGTGCGCGAGCTGCTCACGCGGGTGGCGAACGACGAGCAGCTCAGGCCCGTGCTGCTGCCCGTGGGCGACGGCATGCTCGCCGCCCAGCTCGTGGAGTGACCTAGCGCTCGAAGCTGGCCGACGAGCGGAACCCGGACGGGCCGCGCACGACGGCCACGATCTCGCAGGGCTCGATCAGGATCGGCGCGCTGCCGATGATGGTGCTGCCGGCCGACTCCGCGGCCTTGGGCTCGAAGTCGGCCTGGAAGGCGTCGCGTGCCTCGGGGCTGGCGAAGACATAGCTGCCCTCGAACCATTCACCCTGCCGCGCTCGCCAGGACTTGAACCGCAGTCCCTCGAGGCCGGCGAAGTGCGAGAACGAGACGTCCTCGACATAGGTGCGCAGCTTGTCGAGGGTGTCGGGTGGGGCGTCGGCGAGGGACCACCTCACCGTCAATCCGTGCACGGTCGGGGCTCAGACTGCCTTGAGGGCATCGCCCAGCGTCGCAGCCTCCTCGTTGTTCAGCTCGACCACGAGGCGGCCTCCGCCCTCGAGCGGGACGCGCATGACGATGCACCGTCCTTCTTTGGTGACCTCCATCGGTCCGTCTCCGGTCCGAGGCTTCATGGCCGCCATGAGTTCCCCTCTCGTCTGTACATGAGCGCTCTCTGCGCGGGAGACGTCCCACCGGCCCGGCGGGACGCGCACCACCATTATCGCCCATCGTCGAAAAGGAGGAACGGCAGGTTCAGGCGAGCTGTTGACCCTGGGCTTCCCAAGCCACAACCTCGGCGCGAGCACGCTTCTCGGCGGCCTCGCTGGCGGTGAGTGCGTCGCGCAGGTGAGCGAGATCGTCCTGGACCTGTGCCAGCGACGCCTCGAGCTCGGACGAACGCTCCTTCTCGTCGGCGAGGGAGTTGCCGAGCTCGTCGCGCCGACGCTCCGCCAGGCGGATCTCCGTCCCGAGCCGGATGATCCGGGCCTGCCGATCCCCGATGCGGGAGGCCATCAGGTCGGCGAACGCGATCTGCTCGGCGGACTTGGCGACAGCCTCCGTGCGGTAGGCCTTCGCGAGGTTGGCGCGGTCGAACGCCCAGAGACGCCGGACCTGGGCGACCACGCTCTCGAGGAGCAGAGCGGCAGTGAGACCGGCCACGAGGGCGTACGCCAGCGGCCACCGTGAGGGCGACCGTGGAGCCGATGAGGACCGCGGCCACGACCACTCCGACGGCACTCACCATCAACAGTGTGGCGGCGAAGGACCGGTGCGAACGAGGCGCGCGACGGGTCGGTTCGGATGCGGACTCGGCAGGGGTTCGGGTCGACATTCGGCCAGCGTACGGCCTGCCAGGGGCATCGCCTCGGTGCCGCGCCGAGCGGTTCGGCCAGTGCGCTACGAACGGAACGCGCACGCGGCGAGATGGTCGTTCACCATGCCCGTGGCCTGCATGAGGGCGTAGGCCGTGGTGGGCCCGACGAACCGGAATCCCCGCCGCTTGAGCTCCTTCGCCATGGCGACGGACTCAGGTGTCGTGGCGGGCACGTCGGCCAGGCGGATCGGCGCCGGATGGTCGTCAGGCGCGAACGACCACAGCAGATCGGAGAATGACGCGTCGAGCTCGACCAGATTGCGGGCGTTGTGGATGGTGGCCTCGATCTTGAGCCGGTTGCGCACGATGCCGGCATCGCCGAGCAGCCGGTCGACGTCGGCCGGCCCGTACGCGGCCACGACCTCCGGATCGAAACCGTCGAACGCGGCCCGGAATCCCTCGCGCTTGCGCAGGATGATCGCCCACGACAGGCCGGACTGGAACGCTTCCAGGCTCATCCGCTCGTAGAGGGCGACGTCGCCGCGCAGCTCGTGACCCCACTCGCGGTCGTGGTAGTCGAGCATCGCCGGGTCGGCGCCCCAGGGGCAGCGCCGAAGACCATCGGCGCCCGTCACCGTGTCGTCGCTGTCACTCACGCGTCGATCGTGCCATCGACTCCCGCCAGAAATGCACAGCACGGTGTCCAGCCGTGTTCACCTCCGCTGGGTGCCCCTCGCTACGATGACCCTTCCCGTACGTGGAGGATCCGTGCCCCATCCCCGTCTGCGCGTCCGCGCGTTCGTCGATGCGCCCACGTTCCAGTGGTTCATCATCGGCGTGATCGTGGTCAACGCGATCGTCCTCGGGATGGAGACGTCGCCCCGGCTCATCGATGCGTTCCCATGGCTGGTGACGCTCGGTTGGGTGACGGTGGCGATCTTCGTCGTGGAGATCACCCTGCGCATCTACGCGCACGGCCGGGACTTCTTCCGCGACCCGTGGAGCCTGTTCGACCTGGTCGTCGTCGCCGTCGCGCTCATCCCGGCGTCCGGGACGCTCAGCGTCCTGCGAGTCCTCCGGGTGCTCCGCGTGCTGCGCCTGCTGTCGGCCGTGCGGTCGATGCGCCGGGTCGTCGCCGCGCTGGCCGCGACCATCCCCGGGATGATCTCGATCGGCGCGCTGCTCGTGATGCTCATCTACGTGGCCGGCGTGATGAGCACGCAGATGTTCTCGTCCACCGATCCCGAGAACTTCGGCGACCTCCCCACCTCCCTGCTCTCGATGTTCCAGGTCATGACCGGCGACGACTGGGCCAAGGTCATCCAGCCGGTGACGGACCAGCATCCGGCCGCGTGGGGGTTCTTCATCACCTACATCCTGATCTCCACGTACATCGTGCTGAACCTGTTCATCGCCGTCGCCGTCGAGGCGCTGGAGAAGCAGCACGAGGAGGACGACGCCGAAGTGATCAACGAGGTCGAGAAGGCCGAGTCCGACGTCTTGCGGCGATCGAGTCGCTGCGGTCCGAGGTCGCCGACCTGCGCACCGAGCTTTCCGAGGGCCGTCAAAGTCGCGATTGACTCAGCGTTCCCTGGAGGTGCCGGTACCAGTCGCTCTGGAAGCGCTCCTCCGGGTCGTGCTGACGCTTCGCGTCCAGGAACTCACGCAGCCTCGGATGGCAGGCTTCCACCTGGTCGGGGCGAGCCCAGCGGTGATAGGTGAGGAAGTAGCTGCCGCCGCGTCGCATGGCGAGATCGATCAACGAGCGGAACACCGCAACCCCGCGTTCCTGGCCGTCCTCGGTGTGCGGAACACACAGGTTGAACACGATGCAGGCCCAGGGCTCCCGCGCCCACGCGAGGACGCTCTCATCGTCGCGTTCGATCAGCCGCACGGTCCCGTAGATCACGTCGATGCCGCTCTGCCGTAGCTCGTCCGCCGCTGCGGCCATGAAGTCCGCGAGTCGGTGCCGCGGGACGTAGAGCTCCCCGATCATCTCCGTCGCCGGATGGGCCGCATCGCGACGACGGTCGATCTCCTCGTGGTAGCCCTCGACGTAGGACGTGAGCTGGTGCGTGTCCGACCAGTAGATCTGGCCCGAGGTTGCCAGGTAGTGCTGGGCATAGAGGTCGAAGGCGCGCGACTTGTCGGTGTGGGTCAGCCAGAGCAGCTCCTTCCATGCCTCGTCCGAGAGCTCGCGCTGTCCCTCCGGGATGGGTGTGTGCGAGTCCACCGGCCGGTAGCAGGAGAACACCCCGTCGTCGAGGAAGCCGGGTGACTGCTCATCGATGGCAAACTGAAAGTCGCCGAACACGAAGCCGTCGCGGATGCGTTCCTCGAATGCCGTCATGAGGCCGCTGATCGTTCCCAGCTCGACGACGCGCTCGAGCTTGCGTCGCGGCGCGAGCCGAAGCGTGACCGAGGTGATGACGCCGAACAGGCCATAGCCGCCGACCACCAGACGGAACAGCTCCGGCTCCTCGGTGTGCGAACAGCGGCGGATCTCGCCCTCCGGGTCGACCAAGGTCAGCGACTCGACATCGTCGATGAGAGGTCGCATGGCGAGCCCGCGCCCGTGGCAGTTGACGGAGACCGATCCCCCGACGGTCAGCTCGTCGACACCGGTCTGCTTCTGCGCGATGCCCCAGCCGGACCCGTCCTCTTGGCGAGCCAGGTAGTCCCCGATCAGCTCCCGCCACTCGATGCCGGCACCGCATTCGACTGTCCCTGCGACAGGGTCGAAGTCGAGGACCTGACGCATCGGCCGCATGTCGAGCAGCAGACCGTCCGTCACGAACTGCTGACCACCCATGGAATGCCGCGAGCCGGCGATCGACACGGCCGTGCCTGACGTCTGGGCTTCGCGCACCGTGCGAACCACGGCATCGATCGAATCGGCCGGGACGATGCGGTCCACCCGAGTCTCGTTGAGGCGCGAGTGGACGTCGTTGACCTGCGGCACCGGGCTAGCCCGCCGCGACGGCGTCGAAGAACTCGACGGCCTCGTCGACGTCGTCGGTGAGGATCAGGCGGTCGACATCGGGCTGGTTGATCTTGCCGTCCGCCAGCATCGTGGTGCGGACCCAGTCGATCAGGCCCTGCCAGTACGCGGTGCCGAACAGGACGATCGGGAACGACGTGATCTTCTGCGTCTGGGCGAGCGTCAGCGCCTCGAACAGCTCGTCCATCGTGCCGAAGCCGCCGGGCATGACCACGTAGCCCTGTGAGTACTTGACGAACATCGTCTTGCGCACGAAGAAGTAGCGGAAGTTGATGCCGAGGTCGACGTAGTTGTTGAGGCCCTGCTCGTGCGGGAGCTCGATGCCGAGACCCACGGACACGCCACCGCACTCGCTGGCGCCCCGGTTGGCGGCCTCCATCGCTCCCGGTCCGCCGCCGGTGATGATGCCGTAGCCGCGGGCGCACAGCTTCTCGGCGATGAGCCGCGTGGTCTCGTACATCGGGTCGTCCGGCTGGATGCGGGCCGAGCCGAAGACGGCGACGGCCGGCCCGAGCTCGGCCAGGGCCCCGAAGCCCTCGACGAACTCCGCCTGGATGCGCAGCACCCGCCACGGGTCGGTGTGCACCCACTCGCCCTGGCCGCGGGAGTCGAGCAGGCGCTGGTCGGTGGTGCTGCTCTGCAGATGGCGTCCGCGCAGCCGGACCGGCCCCTTGTGCGACTCCTCGGGCGGGATGGTCATGTCGTCAGCCATGTGGTCAACGCCTCCTCGACGCGGATCAGGTGCTCGACGGGCACGTGCTCATCGGCCTTGTGGGCGAACATCGGGTCGCCGGGCCCGAAGTTGACGGCCGGGATGCCGAGCTGGGTGAACTGCGCGACATCCGTCCAGCCGTACTTGGGCTTCACCGCGACCCCGATGGCCTCCACGAACGCGGACGCCGCCGGATGGTCGAGGCCGGGCAGCGCGCCCGGCGCGGTGTCCGTGACCTCGATCTCGAAACCCTCGAACAGCTCCTGCACGTGCGAGAGGGCCTGCTTCTCGTCGAGATCGGGTGCGAACCGGAAGTTGACGCTGACCCGGGCCTCGTCGGGCACCACGTTGCCGGCGACCCCGCCGCTGATGCCGACGGCGTTCATGCCCTCGCGGTAGACGAGGCCGTCGATCTCGACCTCGCGCGGCGTGTAGGTGGTGAGCCGGTTCAGGACCTCGGACGCCGCGTGCACGGCGTTGCTGCCCTTCCACGACCGCGCGGAGTGCGCCCGCTCGCCACGCGTGATCACGTCGACCCGCAGCGTGCCCTGGCAACCCGCCTCGACGATCGCGTCGGTCGGTTCCATCAGGATCGCGAAGTCGCTGGTCAGCAGGTCGGGACGCTCGCGGGCCACGCGGCCGAGTCCGTTGAACTCGTGGGCGATCTCCTCGCCCTCGTAGAAGACGAAGGTGACGTCGCGCGTCGGCGCAGGGACATGTGCGGCGAGGCGCAGCGCGATGGCGACGCCGCCCTTCATGTCACAGGAGCCGAGGCCCCAGAGCACGCCGCCGTCCAGGCGGGACGGGAGGTTGGCATTGGCCGGAACGGTGTCCAGATGGCCGGCGACGACCACGCGTTCGCCTCGTCCGAGAGATGTACGGGCGACGAGCGTGTGTCCGTCGCGCACGACGTCGAGATGTGGCAGGGCCGCGAGAGCGACCTCGACCGCGTCGCAGATCTCCTGCTCGGCCAGGCTCTCCGACGCGATGTCGACCAGGTCGGCGGTCAACGCGACGACGTCACGCGACAGGTCGAGAATGGCCATGCGTTCACTCTCCCACGGAGGACTGGTACCCATGACCGACATCCCGACCGTCACGCTGCTCACCGACGCCTTCGGACGCCTGCGCGGACTCGTGCAGAGGCTGACCGACGGCCTCGACGAACCGGTGTCCACCTTCCGCGTCGACAGCGAGGCGAACACGCCGGCCTGGCTGCTCTGGCACCTGATCCGGATCCAGGACGATCACGTCGCCGAGCTCGCCGGCGTCGAGCAGGCCTGGACGTCGTGGCGCGAGCGGTTCGACCTCCCGCTGCCTGCCGACGACACCGGATTCGGCCACGGGCCCGAGGAGGTCGCCTCGGTGCGAGCCGATGCCACGCTGCTCGACGGCTACCACGCCGACGTGCACGCGCTCACGCTCGGCTACATCGAACGACTCACGCCCGACGAGCTGGAGCGCGTCGTCGACACCCGGTGGGATCCACCGGTGACGGCTTCCGCCCGGCTGGTCAGCGTGCTCGGCGACTGCTGGCAGCACCTCGGTCAGGCCGCCTACGTGATCGGGGTGGCCCGACCGCGCGGACTAGTCGCGGCGCGCGAACACGCAGAACTCGTTGCCCTCCGGGTCGGCCATGATCGTCCAGCGGATCTCGTCGTCCGGGCGGCGCAGGACGGTGGCGCCGGCGGCCTCGAGGTCGGCCACCTCGATGCCAGGGTTCAGGTCGACGTCCCAGTGAACCCGGTTCTTGACCGTCTTCGGCTCGGGCACCGGGCACGAAGTCGAGCCCCTCGAACGGCACGCCGTCGATGTCGGTGACCCAGAACGCCTCTTCGTTCTCGTCCGCCCCGATCGTGCCGCCCAGCAGCTCCTGCCACCAGTGGCAGATCGTGCGCGGCTCGGCAGCGTCGACGACGACCGTCTTGAACCGGTAGTCGGGCAGGTCGTCCTTCACGAACACGCAGAACTCGTTGCCCTCGGGATCGAAGAAGGTCGTCCAGGGGAACTGGCCGGGCTCACTCTGGCGCTTCAGGTCGGCGAAGTGATCGAGGGAGTCGGCCCAGACGTCGAGGTGGACGCGGTTCTTGACCTCGTGCGGCTCCGGCACCACGTTCGGCCAGACGGTGTGCTGCGAGGTGGGCCCGACCAGCTTGAACTCGTCGGGGTCGTCGTCGAACCCGGTGAGCTCGAGCCCGAGCGTGCGAGCCCAGAACTCCGAGGCGGGACGGGAGTCGTTGACGTCGACGCAGAGGTCCTTGAAGGTCACGAGAGCCATGGTCGTCAGCCTAGGCACAGTGCGCATCTGCCGCCCACGGCCCGGCACCCCGCCGGGCCCGACCACCCGCCACGTGGTGACCGTTACCGTGGAGGAATGGAGCAGTCCCATCCCGGAGCGCACGCCTGGGGCGTCGCGACCCTCGACAACGGCGCCCCCGAGAGCGGCAGGGTGCTCGACGTCTGGTACCCGGAACCGCGCCTCGGTGCGGCCCCGGAACGCGGCCACGAGCCCGAGGAGCTCACCGCCCTGTCCGGTCACGACCGCGTGCGCGACGTCCGCTCCGTCGTGGTGCACACCGTCATCGACGACCTGCAGCAGCCACCGAGCGACGCCTACGACGTCTACCTGCGGCTCCACCTCCTCTCGCACCGACTCGTGCGGCCGCACGGCCAGAACCTCGACGGCGTCTTCGGCCTCCTCACCAACGTCGTCTGGACGTCCATCGGGCCGTGCCCCGTGCGCGGCTTCGAGCACACGCGGGCCCGTGCCCGTGCGGCCGGCCGCATGGTCAACGTCACCAGCGTCGACAAGTTCCCCCGCATGACCGACTACGTCGTGCCCAGCGGAGTACGCGTCGGCGACGCCGACCGGGTCCGGCTCGGCGCCCACCTGGCCGAGGGCACCACCGTCATGCACGAGGGCTTCGTCAACTTCAACGCCGGCACGCTCGGCACCGCGATGGTCGAGGGCCGCATCTCGGCCGGCGTCACGATCGGCAACGGCTCCGACGTGGGCGGTGGGGCGTCCATCATGGGCACGCTGTCCGGCGGCGGCACGACCGTCATCAGCGTGGGCGAGAACAGCCTCGTCGGCGCCAACGCGGGCATCGGCATCTCCCTCGGCAACGACTGTGTCGTGGCGGCCGGCACCTACGTCACCGCCGGCAGCAAGGTCCGGATGCCCGATGGCACCGTCATCAAGGCGGCAGAGCTGTCCGGCCAGGACGGCATCCTGTTCCTCACCAACTCCGAGACCGGGGCTCTCGAGGCCAGGCCGCGCGGCGACCGCAGCGGTTCGGAGCTCAACGCCGACCTGCATGCCAATTAGAGTGACGTGCCCTGGGCCCGCAGGATGAGGCTGCGCTGGGTCATCCTCGCCGGGCTGGTCACGGCCGGAGTTCTCGTCGCCACGGTCCTGCGCGACCGCGAGCCGTTGCGCAGCGAGTACTGCGTCGCCGAGGTAGGCGAGACGCGGGCGCAGATCGACATCGAACAAGCCCGGTGGACGACGCTCATGGCGGCCATCTCGCAGCGCCGTGGTCTGCCGCCGCGCGCGACGACGATCGCCATCGCGACCGCCTTCCAGGAGTCGAAGATCCACAACATCGACTACGGCGATCGCGACTCCGTCGGCCTGTTCCAGCAACGACCGTCCCAGGGCTGGGGCACGCGCGAGCAGATTCTCGATGCTCGATACTCGATCCGCCGGTTCTACAGCGGCCTGGAGAAGGTCAAGGGCTACGAGCAGATGTCGATCACCGACGCGGCCCAGCGCGTGCAGCGCTCGGCGTTCCCGGGCGCGTACGCCCAGCACGAGGACTACGCTCGCGCGCTCGCCTCGTCGCTGCGCGGCTACAGCCCGGCCGCGTTCAGCTGCCGGATCAACCCGGTCGCGGGCGGTCGGCCGGGCGCCGTCGCCGACGACGTCAAGCACGCGTTCGGCGACATCGCGATGGACGTCGGCGAGCGCACCGTCCGCCTCCCTTTGACCGGACGCGCGCCCGACGTCGAGGCCCGGGGGTGGGGACTCGCGCACTACGCGGTGGGCAACGCCACCCGGCTCAAGGTCTCCTCGGTCGCGTTCGACGGCCACGTCTGGACCGCCGAACACTCCCCCGACGACTGGGTCGTCGACACCGGCGCCGTCGGTTCCGGCGATCGTGACGTCGTCGTGATCAGCGTCGGCTAGCGACCGAGGCGGGCGGCGGCCGAGGCGACGCGCTCGTCCGTGGCGGTGAGCGCGATGCGCACGTGGTGCCGGCCGGCACTGCCGTAGAAGTCGCCCGGCGCCGCGAGGATGCCACGGTCGGCCAGCCAGTCGATGGTGTCGCGGCAGGCTTCGCCGTCGCGCGTGGCCCACAGGAACAGCGAGCCCTCGGAGTGCTCGATCGTGAAGCCCGCCGACTCGAACGCCGTGCGCAGGATCGAGCGTCGGGCAGCGTAGGTGGCGCGTTGCCGGTCGACGTGGGCGTCGTCGTCCAGGGCCGCGATCATCGCCGCATGGACCGGCGTGGGAACCATGAAACCGAGGTGCTTGCGCACGGCGAGCAGCTCGGCGACCACTGCGGGGTCGCCGGCGACGAAGGCGCCGCGGTAGCCCGCCATGCTCGACCGCTTCGACAGCGAGTGCACGGCCAGCACTCCGTCGAGCGATCCCCCGTTGATCTCGGGGTGCAGCACCGATACGGCCTCGCCCTCCCACACGAACTCCAGGTAGCACTCGTCGGCGACGAGCAGGGCGCCGCGCTCACGTGACCAGGCGATCATCTTGTGCAGGTGGTCGGCCCCGAGGACGAGGCCGTGCGGGTTCGCCGGGGAGTTGATGAAGACGAGGGCCGGCGAAGCCGGGCCGATCCCGACCGTCGAGTCCGCCGCCACCACCTGGCACCCGGCGTAGCGAGCAGCCACCTCGTACGTCGGGTAAGCGAGCTCGGGCACCACGACCAGGTCGTCGGGCCCCAGGCCGAGCTGGCTCGGGAGATTCGAGATGAGCTCCTTCGAGCCGATGGTCGCCAGCACGTGGTCGGCGGTGAGCCCGGTGATGCCGAAACGACGCTCCAGCCAGTCGACCGCTGCCTGACGGAGCGCGGCCGGGCCGACGACCGTGGGATAGCCAGGGGCGTCAGACGCGTCGGCGAACGCCTTCTGGACGACGTCCGGGGTGGGGTCGACCGGCGTGCCCATCGAGAGGTCGACGAGGCCGTCGGGATGGGCCGCGGCCCGCGACTTCGCCTCGGCGATGGTGTCCCACGGGAAGTCCGGGAACCGAGCGGAAACTGGTCTGGTCATTCCTGGTTCTGCGGCGGGAGGGCCGCGATGATCGGGTGGTCGAGGTCGATCGCACCCGTCTTGGCCGCGCCGCCGGGCGACCCGATCTCGTCGAAGAAGTGCACGTTCGCGTCGTAGTACTCCTTCCACTCCGCGGGCGTGTCGTCCTCGTAGAAGATCGCCTCGACCGGGCACACCGGCTCGCAGGCGCCGCAGTCGACGCATTCGTCGGGGTGGATGTAGAGCATCCGCTTGCCCTCGTAGATGCAGTCGACGGGGCATTCGTCCACGCATGCGAGGTCCTTCAGGTCCACGCACGGCTGGGCGATCACGTAGGTCACGGCAACTCCTCCTGCTCAGGGCTCACCCAAGTATCCCGGCCCCTTCAACCGGGCCGGACGTCAGGTCCACCACATGGACTCCCGAGCCGGTGACCGGGCGTGAAAGGCTCCCGTCATGACCATCGATCGGGACGCCCGCGGACGCCGCATCATGGTGCGGTACGCGGTCGGTGGGCGCGGCCCGAGCGGCGGGCCCGCCATGACCGACGTGGTGGGGAGGCTGATCGAGCTCACCGAGGACGAGGCATGCGTCGAGCGTCGTGACGGCAGCCTGGCCCGGGTGGGGCTGGCCGACATCGTCACCTGGAAGGTCGTGCCGGACCGACCCCGGCGGACGCGGCCGACCTCGTCCTTCAGCGCAGACGAGCTGTCGCGCATCACCTCGCGCGGATGGCCGGCCGTGGTCAGCGAGCCGCTCGGCGAGTGGGAGCTGCGGGCGTCCGGAGGGTTCACCGGACGCGCCAACTCGGTGGCCGTGCACGGCGATCCCGGCCTGGCGTTCGAGGACGCGCTGGCCGCCGTGGTCGAGTTCTACGACTCCCACGACGCCACCCCGCGGGCCCAGGTGACCATCGGGTCCCCCCACGAGCAGAACTTCCTCGACGCCGGCTGGGGGCCGGGCACCGGAGAGCGTCCCGGTGCGATCGTGCAGGTCGCCGACCTCGGCGACGCCCACCAGGCCGACCCGGAGGCTCGCGTGTCGTCCACGGCCGACGAGACATGGCTCGGCCTCTATCCGCGAGCCGACGATCGCGAGGTCGCCCGCGCCGTGCTCGAGGGACCTCGGACCGTCGGGTTCGTCGCGATCGGCGATCCGACCGTGGCCATCGGTCGCGTCGTCGTCACCGGCGAGTGGGCCGGCCTGTCAGCGGTCGAGGTCGTTCCCGAGCGCCGACGCGAAGGGCTGGCCCGCCGCATCGTCGACACGACCCTCGCCTGGGCGACGGAACGCGGGGCCGACAAGGCCTACCTGCAGACGATGCGTGACAACACCGCGGCACTCGCGCTGTACGAGCCGTACGGATTCGTCGACCACCACGAGTACCGATACCTGGAGCCACGCCCCAGCTGAAGCAGGTTGCCGGCAATCCCTACGGCTTCTTGCCGCAGATGACGTGGTCGGCGGCCTGGTAGACGGCCGTGTCGGTCTCGCGCTTCACGACCTTGCCGTCGCGCAGGAACGTGCGGGTGACGTCGACGTTGAAGCCCTGGATCGGGCCTTGCGGCACGCAGCGGTCGGAGTCGTCGTACTGCTTGCCCGGCTTGCGGAAGTTGCTCTTCTTCGACAGGCCCGCCTTGATGTCGACCACCTTCGTGCTCCACAGCTCCACGTGCATCTCGCCCTGGCGGCCGGGCGTGCTCGCGCCTGACGTTCGCGCGGATGAGCACGCCGTAGTCCGTGGGGTTGCGGAACCGCATGTCGAGGTTGCCGTAGTAGACGGTGGCCTCGCGGCCCATCGGGTACCGGTCGATGTAGAACGCGTGCGGGTGGTGCTCGACGTCGTCCATCCCGCCGAAGAACCCCGCGTTGTACGTCGTCGTGGCCACCTGGGACACGCCGCCACCCAGCTCCTCGCGGAACACCCCGCCGTTGATGACAGTGCCCTTGGTGAAGCCGTTCGCGACCGTGCGCTCGCCGACGGTGTCGTTGAGGCTGAACGTCTCGCCGGGCTCGAGGATGGTGCCGTCGATGAGCTCGGCGGCACGGCCCTGGTTGACGTTGCGGTACTCCGCGTAGGGGAAGAACGTGCTGAACGAGCTGATCTTCTCCTTGATCTTGAGCTTCTTCGCGTCCTCGGTCGTGAACTCCGGGTCGACGACCTTGGCCTCGATCTCGACGCTGCGGGCGTCGCCGGTCTCGGTGATCGCCGGGACCAGCTTGACCGCCATCTCCTTCGGCTGGAGACCGACACCTTCCTTGCCGGGCACGACCACGGCCTTGCCGTTCTCGACCTTGACGGTCGCGTCGACGGCCTTCTTCCCGATGCCGGTCGTCGAGTCGGTGAGTGGCTTGGCCAGCTTCTCCGGATCGATGTCGGGCTGGAGCTTGTCGTCCTTGACGCGCACGACGAGCGCGGGTGCATAGGCACTGACCGGGAGGTTCACCTTCTTCTCTCCCACCCGGATGACGACCGGCCCGCTGACGGCCGGTTCGGCGATCTCGGTCATGGCTTCGTCGAGACCGTCGGCGTCGACCGCCGGTTCGACCACGGCGGTGGGCACGTCGATCGGACCACGGGCCACGAGGTACCCGTCGATGACGGCCCGCACCGTGTCGGCCTTGCGGACCACCAGACCGGCCTTGGGCTCCCGCGGCGTGGGCTTCGACTTCGGGAAGGTGATCTGGGCCTCGACGACCTCGACGTCGACCGTGGTCGCGATGGCGGAGACGATGCCGCCGAGCGAGTCCTCGTCGGCGTCGACGGCCGGGTCGAACTCATGGGTGCCGAACACCAGGCCGACCATCTTGCGCGGATCGAAGCTGTGGTTGCCACCGGCGTCGTCGATGCTGCGGTCGAGGTCGAAGGTGAGGCCGGCGGTCTTCGGGTCGACGGTGAACTGCTTGCCCTCGTGCTCGAGCACGACCTCCTGGGCCGACGCGCGGGCTCAGCTCGCGGTCGACGGCCTCCTTGGCGGCTCCCGGTGACTTGCCACTCACGTCGACGCCACCGATCGTGGCGTTCGCAGGCATCCGCAGGCCGGTCATGACGAAGCCGACGATGTACAGGACGCCTAGCACCAGGAGCGCGCCGATGAGGATCTTGCGCGTCCGCTCACGGCCCGGCGGGATCTCGTCCGCGTTGGGTGCGTCCTCCTCCGTGGAGCTCGGTGCGTAGTCCTCGTCGGGCGTGTCCTCCGACGATGACTTCGATGCGAACCAGGCCGGCACGTCGAAGGGCTGGGCCGCGTCGACCGGCTCATCGCGTTCGACGGGCTCGTCGACGTCGTCGAGGTCGAGCTCGTCGCTCTCCTCGACCAGCTCCGGCTCGAGCTCTGGTGTGTCTACCTCGTCGGCGTCGGAATCGCGCGATTCGTCGCCCTCAGGAGGGTGCTGGTCGTCATCGGCCACGCGCACGATCGTCGCAGGAACAGGTCCCGAACTCGAAATCGGGGTCCGGTTTCTTCCTGTCAGACGGCGCTCACGGTCGCCGGCAGGCGAAGCGGGTCGGTGCTCGGCGGCCGGACGCAGTCCCGCCGCCTCTGCTCCCGAGCAGCCGCGACGATCTCGTGCAGCGTCGATCCCAGCTGGCTCGGTCGGTCGGCGAGCGCCTGGAGCGAGGCGAGCATGAGACGCGGGTTGGTGAGGAGCTCGGACGGCAGGATCTCGTGGTCGAACACCCTGAGCAGGTCGCGGGCTCCGTCTGGCCGCTTCGAGACATTGCGCAGGACTCGGGTCTCCAGAGGCGTGGAGGCGCCGGGCGAGCCCATGTCGGACGCGAACCAGTACATGTCCCAGGCGTCGTCGTCGCGCCAGGCCCACCAGCGCCGCAGCTCAGCATCGAGAACCGCGTCGTCGTCCGCCAGTCCCGCAACGACGGCTGGGGTGAGATTGTCGGCCTGCCGGAGCGCGTCCGAGATGCCCTGCCCGGGTGTGAAGTCCTTGAAGTGACCGGCGTCGCCGAGCAGGGCCCATCCCGGCCCGGCAGCTTCGCGGAAGAAGCTGTGCCACTCGGTGATCATCCGCATCGGCCCGACGCGGGTAGACCCCGCGACGATGTCGGCGAGCTCCGGCCAAGCCGCCAGGCCCCGGTCGAAGCCCGCTTCGCGATCCGCCATGAACTCGGCGCTGTTGCTGAGCGAGACTCCGATGCCGGCCATGTACAGCCCGCCGTCGGTCGGTGATGCGAGGAACGCGTGGTCGCCGACACGTCCGATGCGCAGGTGCCCCTCGGTATGTGTCACGCCCTCGAAGTAGCCCACGGCGATCAATCGACCGCCCGGGACGACGTGGTACTCCCCCGATCCGACCCACTCGGCCACGCTCGAGCGCATGCCGTCGGCGCCGATGACGAGCCTGGCCCGGATCGGACCATCGCCCGTCTCGACTCCCACGACGCGGTCGCCCTCGCGAAGCACGCCGGTGACCTTCGTCCGGGTGCGGACCTCCGCGCCGGCCGACTCGGCAGCCTTGACGAGCACGTCGTCGAGGGTCACCCGACGTACGCACATCCCTGGGATCTCGCCCGGGTCTGCGTCGCCGTCGATGCGCACGTCGTCGTTGATGAGGGAGAAGCGGACGATCTCCACCGCGCCCTGATCGAGCAGGGTTTCCCGGATGCCGAGGCGATCGAGGATGCCGACGCCGTGCGGCTGGATGACGTGCGTGGAGAGCGTGTCGCTGGGGAATCGCGCCTGGTCGACGACGCAGACGTCGAGACCGGCCGAGGCCAGCATCGTCGCGAGCGGAGAGCCGGCGCACCGGGCGCCGACGATGACGACGTCGTACTCGTGCATGGGTGCCTCCCACCGTGGACTTCCCGGTCCAGTCTCCCGCGTGTCGTTGATCTTGTCAATGTCAAGATTGCGCTACCGTTGGCGTCATGGCGGCCCCTATTTCTTCCAGCGCGGCCGAGCGCCCGTACCACCACGGCGACCTCAGGAAGGCCCTCATCGACGCTGCCGTGGCCGAAGTGGCGGCAGAAGGAGCCTCCGCCCTGAGCATGCGGGCGATCGCCCGCCGGGCCGGTGTCTCGCACGCGGCCCCCGCGCACCACTTCGGTGACAAGGCCGGCATCTTCACCGCCATCGCCATCGAAGGCTTCGACCTGATGACGAAGACGATCGCGCCCGTCGCGTTCGAGGAGCAGGGCTTCATCGCCGGCGGAACGGCTTACGTCCTGTTCGCGCTGGAGCACCCCGGCTATTTCGAGGTGATGTTCCGTCCGACGCTGTACGACCTCGACGACCCCGCGCTCGTCGCCGCACGCGACGGCGCATTCGACGTCCTCGTGGAAAGCGCCCGCCACGCCATCGCCCCGGACGCGACCGACGACGAGGCGGAGGCGCTGGCCGTCGCCGGCTGGTCCGTCTCGCACGGGTTCTCCACCCTGTGGCTGCAGGCGAACCTGGTCGACAAGCTCGGACCCGATCCGTTCGACCAGGTCGCCCGTGGGGTTGCCGCGCTCGGTGAGATCGTTCGACGTGCCCAGGACGCTCAGGCGTCGCCGGACTCGTAGAACGTCTTCTCGCTCTCCGGTGACCGCACGATGGTTCCGTAGTGGGAGCGGTAGTAGAGCAGCGGGTCATCGTCGTCCGCCTGCACGCCCGCCCAGGTGACCTCGCCGACGAGGATCGTGTGGGTGCCGCCGTCGTGGACGCCGATCGTGCGGCACTCGAGCCAGGCGAGGGAGGCGTCGAGCAAGGGGACGCCGAGCGCGCCGCGGTGGTGCGGGATGTCGTCGAACTGGCCTTCGAGCTCGCGGCCGCGATTGGAGAACCAGGCCGACGCCGCGCGGCCACGGTCGCTCAGGATCGAGACTCCCCAGGCCCCCGACTCCAGCACGGCGGCGTGGAAGCGGCTCGTGCGCTGCGAGCAGACGAGCACCTGCGGCGGGTCGAGCGAGACGGACGTGAACGCGCTGGCGGTCATGGCGTGGTCGACGCCGTCGACCACTGTGGTGACGACCGTGACGCCGCTGGCGAATCGGCCCAGGGCTCCACGGAAGGCGGTCTGGTCGACGGACTCGGTCACCGCTCGACCCTAGAGTTCCGCACGATGACGACCCCGAGCGACCCCATGCCCAGCAGGGAGTACGCCCATCCGAGCCAGTCGCCGGCCAGGAGAAAGCTCCCGTTCGGCGACAGCGACTGGGCGAGGATCGCGGCCGCCCACCCGAGGGCGTACCAGGTCTCGCCGAGACGGCCGAGACGTCCGGCCCCCATGGCCACGGCCACCGTGGCACCGAGAGCCAGGACCAGACCCCACGGCCAGTCGACACCCAGCAGCTCGACGCGATGCCGGTGCACCACGGCGCCGATCAGCGCGACGTAGGCACCCAGCAGCGCCAGCCCGAGGCGCGTGATCACAGTCCGGCGAAGAGGTCGTCCTCGAGCGCGGCACCCTCGGGCGGAGCCGGTGTTCCCTTGACCAGGCGATAGAACTCGTGACCCCACACGCGATTGCCGAAGTTGTTGGAGAGGGCGAAGAACGGGCCGTCGGTGGCGATCTGGCTCGCGTGCGCGCGCATCGCGTCCATCTTGGCCTCGAAGAAGGCGGTGCCGTCGATCATCGTGTCGAGGTCGTCGTCCTCGACCGCGAACGGCGGGAGGTTGTCGGGGTCCATGCCCTCGAAGGTCGTGGTGTCGCCGGCATCGCGCAGCTCCCGCAGCCCCTCGCGCATCGCGCTGGCGGACATCGCGGTCCAGTAGATCTTGGGGACGTCCCACGCCTCGCCGAGATCACGACGGTACGAGGGAATCGCGGCGAGCGACGCACCGTAGGTGGCGACGCGATGGGCCTGGATGTGGTCGGGGTGGCCGTATCCGCCGAACTCGTCGTACGTGACGAGCACCTGCGGACGCACTTCCCGGATGACCTCGACCAGGAGGGTCGACGCCTCGGTGAGGTCGGCGTGCCAGAACGTTCCGTCGCGGGTCTCGTCGAGCGGGGCGGCGTGTCCGTCCGGCGCCCACTGCATGCCGGAGTCGCGGTAGTGGAACGCACCGCCGAGGAACCGGTGGTCGGTGACGCCGAGAATCTTCATCGCGGTCTCGAGCTCCTCCACCCGGTGGGGACCGAGACCATCGTCCTGGTCGGAGGCGAGGTGCTCGATCTCGGGCATCAGGATCTCGCCCTCCTCGCCGGCCGTGCACGTGATGAGCGTGACCTGCGCGCCCTCGGAGACGTAGCGCGCCATGGAGGCGCCGTTGCTGATGCTCTCGTCGTCGGGGTGGGCGTGCACGAGCAGCATCCGGCGGTCGTCCAGGGTCATGGGGCAAGGTTACGGCCAGCGTCGATCTCCCCGGATGGTGAGATGGGTGCATGACCGTCTCCTTCCCCCGGCTCGCTGCTCGCACGGCTCGCTTCACGCTCGGCATCCCGCGCAACATCTCGGTGTCACCCGACGGGTCGAAGGTCTGGTACATCCGCACGCCCGACGGCGTGACGCGCACGGGGCTGCTCTGGGAGCATGACGTCGCCACCGGCGAGGAGGTCGTGCTCGTCGACCCGGGTGCGCTGCTGGGCGAGGCCGGCGAGGAGCTGTCGGCCGAGGAACGGTCCCGGCGTGAGCGCAGCCGGGAGTCGAGCGCCGGGCTCGTCGACTTCAGCGTCGACGACACCGGCAGGTGGGCCGCATTCGCCTTGTCCGGCACGAGCATGGGCCGTCCATCTCGCCGGTCGCGCGGTCACTTCCCTGCCGAGCGTCGGTGCGGTCATCGACCCGCGCGTGGACCCGACCGGGCGGCACGTCGCATACGCCTCCGGTGGCGCGCTGCGCGTCATGGGCATCACCGGGAAGGACGAGCGCGTCCTCGTCGAGCCGGAGGCGCCGACCGAGGTGTGGGGCCAGGCCGAGTTCATCGCCGCCGAGGAGCTGGACCGGCACCGCGGCTTCTGGTGGGCGCCAGACGGATCCTCGCTGCTCGTCGAGAAGTACGACGAGGCACCGGTCCACGTGTGGCACGTGGCCGATCCTGAGCACCCGGACCGCCAGCCGGCCGCCCAGCGCTATCCGGCCGCCGGCACACCCAACGCGATCGTCACGCTCTGGCACGTCGGCCTCGACGGCTCGCGCACCGAGGTCACCTGGGACCGCGACGACTTCGAGTACCTCGTCGGCGTCACCTGGACACGGCACGGCGATCCGGTCCTGCAGGTGATGAGCCGCGACCAGCGACGCGCGCGAGGTCCTGCAGGTCGATGTCGCCACCGGATCGACACAGGTGCTTCGCGAGCTCGCCGACGACGACTGGGTGGAGGTCACCAGCACACCTCGATACGCCGAGGGCGGACGGCTCGTCGGCCTGGAGGACGTCGACGGCATGCGCCGCGTGGTGGTCGACGGCGAGCCGATCAGCGACCTGACCTGGCAGGTCCGCAGCATCGTGAGCACCCATCCCGACTCGGTGATCGCCTCGGCATCACAGGAACCCACCGAGGTGCACGTCGTGCGGTTCGGCCTCGACGGCAGCGCCGAGCCGATCACCGCCGGCCCGGCCGTGCACGGCGCCGTCATCGGCGGCCCGACGACCGTCATCATCCGCTCCGCGCTCGACCACCCGTCGACCACCGTCACTGTCCATCGCGACGAGGAGACGCGTCAGCTCACCGTGGCGAGCGAGCCGCCGCCGTTCGAGCCCGCGGTCACCCTCCTGCATGCCGGACCGCACGCACTTCGCACCGCCGTGCTGTTCCCCCGCGACCACGAGCTCGGCTCGAGTCGACTGCCCGTCCTCATGGATCCCTACGGCGGTCCGCACGCCCAGCGGGTGCTGACCGCGTCGCGGATGTTCCTGCAGGCCCAGTGGCTGGCCGACCAGGGCTTCTGCGTCGTGATCGCCGACGGCCGTGGCACGCCCGGACGCGGTCACGCCTGGGAGCGCGCGGTCAGGCACGAGCTCGCCGGGATGACGCTCGACGACCAGATCGTGGCCCTCGACGCCGTCGCCGAGCAGTTCCCGGACGACGTCGACACGGCGCGCGTCGGCATCACCGGGTGGTCCTACGGCGGCTACCTGGCCGCGCTGGCGGTGCTGCGCCGCCCGGACATCTTCCACGTCGCCGTCGCCGGCGCACCGGTCACGGACTGGCGGCTCTACGACACGGCGTACACCGAGCGCTACCTCGGCGACCCGAACGAGCAGCCGGACGTCTACGACCGCAACTCGCTGCTCCCCCTCGCCGAGAAGCTCGAGCGTCCGCTCCTGCTCATCCACGGCCTCGCCGACGACAACGTGTTCGCGGCCCACACGCTGCAGCTGTCGTCGGCTCTCCTGGCGGCCGGGCGGGCGCACTCGGTGCTGCCGCTCTCCGGCGTCACGCACATGACGTCACAGGAGGTCGTGGCCGAGAACCTGGCCCTCCTCCAGGTGGACTTCCTGCGACAGAACCTGCCCTGAGTCGTGCCGACGTCACACCTTCCGGCTGATGTACCTGCCCCAGAGCGCCGCGAACGCGAACATGAACAGCGAGTACACGGCGGCGGGGATCGAGATCTCCGTGTCGTCGAGGATCTCGACCGCGACGTAGATCGCCAGGGTGGCGTTGTGGACGCCGATCTCCATCGACGACGCGATGGACTGACGGTCGCTGACGCCGAACAGACCGTGGGACGTAGTAGCCGATCATCAGGCTCAGCGCGCAGAACACGGCCGTGGCGACCCCGACCTTCGCCAGGTAGTCGGTGATGTTCTCGCGCTGGTCGACGACGATGGCCACCACGAGGACGGCCAGGATGATCGCCGACCCGATGCGGACCGGCCGATCCATCCGCTCTGCGAATGTCGGACCGGCGGGACCGTACGAGCATGCCGAGCATCACCGGGATGAGCACGAGTGCGAACACCTCGAGGACCTCGACCAGCGGCAGCTCGACGGTGTCCTGACGGTCGAAGTAGCGGATCGTGAGTCCGGTGATGAGCGGCAGGGTGACGATCGAGATGAGTGAGTTCACCGCCGTCAGCGTGACGTTGAGGGCGACGTCGCCGCGGAACAGGTGACTGAACAGGTTGGCGCTGGTGCCACCGGGTGAGGCGGCCAGCAGCATCATCCCGATGCCGAGCAGGGGTGAGAGGTCGAGCACCACGACGAGCCCGAAGCAGATGGCCGGCAGCACGAGGAGCTGGCACGCCAGCGCCACGAGCACGGCCACCGGTGCTCGGCGGATGCGGCCGAAGTCGGCCGGCGTCAGCGACAGGCCGAGGCCGAACATGATGATCCCCAGGGCGATCGGCAGGCCGACGGTCGTCAGTGCGGAATCCATGGCTCACCGTACGCGGCCGGCGGGGTGCGTTCCGTGATGCCGCTCTCGGCGTTGCGCACCTGACGCCACAGGAGGTCGTGGTCGAAACTGGCTTTGCTCGGCTCCACTCACGTGGTCTTCGTCCACATCAGATTGGATCAGGCTGGCTGACCTGCGCAAACAGTAGGCTGGTGAGAAATCGAGTGAAATTTCTCAGGAAATCCTCCATGGCGGAACCGAAGCGTCTAACTTTCGAGTACGTGACCGCTGCGGCCAATGTTCGGCTCTCCCACACAGGAGTCTCATGACACACCTCCACTCGACACCCGCCGCCCACAGCGCAGCACGAGAAATCCGATGATCCGGGGTGTCGTCGGCGGCTCCATGAAGCTGCGCGGGCTCATCGTCGGTCTGGCGGCCACCATCGTCGTCATCGGCATCGCGACTCTTCCCGATGCGCCCGCCGACGTCTATCCAGAGTTCACGCCGCCATACGTCGAGATCCAGACGGAGTCACTCGGCTTGTCCGCTGCCGAGGTCGAGCAGTTCCTCACGGTGCCGCTCGAGGCTGACCTGCTGAACGGCGTCGAGGGTGTCGACGTGATCCGCTCGTCGTCCACGCCCGGGCTCTCGTCCATCGTGCTGGTCTTCGAGCAGGGCTTCGATGTCTACAAGGGCCGCCAGCTCGTGCAGGAGCGTCTCACCCAGCTCGGCGGTGCGGCGTTCCCGAACGTGTCGAAGCCGCCCACGATGCTGCCGCCCCTGTCGTCGTCCAGCAGGGTCATGATGATCGGACTCAATTCCGACGAGCTCACCCCGATCCAGCAGTCGGTCATCGCGCGCTGGACCATCCGACCCCGACTCATGGGTGTGCAGGGTGTCGCCAACGTCGCGGTGTGGGGCATGCGCGACCAGCAGATCCAGGTGCAAGTAGAGCCGGACAAGCTGCGAAGAGAGGACGTGACGCTGGATCAGGTCATCCGCACGGCCGGGAACGCGCAGATCGCCTCCCCAGTCAGCTACCTGGAAGCCTCCGTCCCCGGCACAGGCGGCTTCATCGAGACACCGTCTCAGCGCCTGCCGATCCGCAACGTCTTCGACAACATCGCCAGCCCCGAGGCGCTCGGCAAGGTGCCGGTCGAGGGCACAGCCGGCCGACTGCGCCTCACCGACGTCGCCAACGTGGTCGAGGCGCATCAACCGCTGATCGGCGACGCGGTCGTCGACGACGGCAACGGGCTCATCCTCGTGGTCGAGAAGTTCCCGGGTGCAGACACCACGGAAGTGACGAAGAAGGTCGAGGACGAGCTGGCGGGGCTCGCGCCCGGGCTCGAGGGCGTGGAGACGGACACGACGATCTTCCGACCCGCCGACTACGTCGCCGCGGCGGAGGACAACCTCGCGCTCACCGCCGCCATCGCGGCCGTCCTTCTCCTCATCGCCCTCGTCGCATGCGTGCGTCGCTGGCGTCAAGTGCTCGTCGCCGTCGTCGCCGTCCCGGTATCGCTGGTGTCTGCTGCCCTGGCGCTGCACTGGACCGGCCACACGTTCAACGCGATCTCCATCGCCGGCCTGGCCCTCGCGATGACCGTGGTGGTCGACGCGGCCGTTCAAGGCGCCGACGCGATGACGCGCCCGGGAGGTGTCGCTGCGACAACCAGGGCGGCGGTGAGACCGATGGTCTACGCGACCTTGATCTCCATCCTTGTGGTCCTCCCACTTCTCATCCTCGAGGGCCGGCCCGGTGCCTTCATCGAGCCGCTGGTGAACGCGTTCGTCGCGGCGTCGGTCGCAGCGACCGTGGTCGCGCTCACTCTCACCCCTGCACTCGGCACCTTGTTGCCACCGAAGGCGCAGGACGCGGGTGACGGGCGCCTTGCCGCTCGGTACGGGTCGTTCCTTCCCAAGCTGGTCGGCACCCCGACCGTCGCCGTAGCGCTGATCGGCACGGTCGCCGTAGTCCTGGTCGCCCCGTGGCTCTCGCGATCCGTCGTGCCCGACCTGAAGGATCAGGCGGTTCTGGTCCGCCTCGAGAGCCCGACCGGCACGTCGAACGTGGAGATGACCAGGCTCGCCACCGCTGTCAGCAGCCGGCTGCGAAGCGTCGACGGTGTCGCGAACGTCGCTGCCTCGGTGGGCCGGGCCGTCACCGGCGACCGCATCGTGGACGTCAACTCCGGCGAGATCATGGTGAAGATCGACCAGGACGCCGACTACGAAAAGACGTTGACCGCGATCCGGCGCACCAGCGACTCGGTCACGGGGGTCACCGCGAACGTCTCGACCTACCTCGACGATCGCGTCAGCACCATCGGAGCTCTGCTCTCCGGCCAGAACTCCGTTCGGGGTGACGGCCTCGACGTCTTCATCGGTACCGACAAGCCCATCAAGGTGCGCGTGTACGGGCAGGATCCTGCCGAGCTCAAGACGCAGGCGGCCCGGGTCGTGAAGATCGTCGAGCAGGTCGACGGGGTCCGCGACCCTCGGATCGAGACACCCGAGGAGCAGCCCACCCTGGAGATCGAGGTGGATCTCGACAAGGCCCAGGAAGTGGGCATCAAGCCCGGCGACGTCCGCCGCGCCGAGGCCATTCTGCTGCAGGGGATCCTCGTGGGCAGCGTGTTCGACGACCAAAAGGTCTTCGACGTCATCGTGCAGGGTGACCCGGCGATCGCCAAGGACACCGAAGCGGTGCGCACGCTGCTCCTCGACCAGCCCGACGGCGGACACGTGCGGCTGAACAAGATCGCAGACATCCGAGAGGGCAGCACGCCGACCGTCATTCAGCGAGACGAGGTGTCCCGCAAGCTCGACATCACCATGGACGTCAGCGGCCGAGGCGTCGAAGCGGTCGCCGACGAGCTCGAGGGGCGGTTGCGGGACATCGACATGCCGTTGGAGTACCACACCAAGGTGATCGACGAGACCGTTGCGGACGAGGTGAACCAGGGGCAGAGCATCGCGTTCGCCGCGGCCGCGCTGCTCGCCGTATCTCCTCCTGATGCAAGCGGCGGTGCGCAGCTGGCGGCTGGCCGGCCTCGCCTACGCGACACTTCCGGCCGCCCTCCTGGGCGGGGTTGTTGCCCTGCTGATCCTGGGCGACGGACTCACGATCGCCACCAGCGCCGGCCTGCTGGCCGTGTTCGTCCTGGCCGTCCGGCACACGCTCACGGCGCTCCAGCCGGTCGACGCGGACGGCGCCGCGACCGCCGCCGACCGCCAGACGACCGTGATCGAGCGAGCCCAAGATCGCTTCGGCGCCGTCGTCACGAGCGGGGTCGCGATCGCCGCGGTGATGCTGCCGTTCGCGATTCTGGGTTCGCGCGCTGGGCTGGAGATCCTGCAACCGATGGCGATCGTCGTCCTCGGTGGTCTCATCACCACGGTCGCTCACGCGCTGCTGGTGGTGCCGGCGCTCAGCCTGGCGGTCCCGGCGCCGAACCCGGACGCGGACGAGATGGACCTGGAACCCGCCCACCCCGGGTCCGGTACGAGTGAGGCGGCACGATGAATGCCGTCGACCCGGCGCTCGACCGCAGAACGGCGGCCGCGGTCGTCGCGGTCATCCTCGCCGTGGCTCCGGCCGCATGCAAGCAGGCCGAGGCCGTCGAGGTCGAGCACTACCAGCCGTCGAAGATCACGCCGGCGGAGACGGAGGACGGGCACCCGATCGTGACTCTCACCGAGCTCGGGGCCGATCGGATCGGCGTGGAGACCGAGCCCGTGCAGGATCGGCGGATCCCGTACGCCGCCCTCCTGTACGACGCCGACGGCCAGCCGTACGTCTTCGTCAACACCTCGGGTCTGTCCTTCCACCGCGAGGACGTTGCCGTCTCCAAGATCGACGGCGACACAGTCGACATCGCCGAAGGTCCGGCCGACGGCGCGCGCATCGTCACCGTGGGTGTGCCGCAGATCCACGGTGCCGAGCTCGAGTTCGGGGCGTACTGACATGCGATGGATCGTGTCGCGGAGCCTTCACTTCCGCTGGATCGTCATCTTTCTCGCCAGCACGTTCATGGGGTTCGCGATCTCGGAGATCCCCGACTCCAAGGTCGACGTCTTCCCCGAGTTCGCACCACCACAGGTCGAGATCCAGACCATCGCGCTGGGCAACTCCACCTCTGAGGTCGAGTCGCTCGTCACGGTCCCGATCGAGGAGGCACTCAACGGTCTCCCCGGCTTGGCCGAGATGCGGTCGAAGTCCGTGGCCCAGCTGTCGTCGATCCGGCTGATCTTCGAAAAGGGCACCGACGAGACCCGCGCCCGCCAGCTCGTCCAGGAACGGGTGGCGCAGGTCGCACCGAGCATCCCGACGTGGGCGAGCCCGCCGTGGATGATGCCCGCACTGTCCGCGACGAGCCGCATCATGAAGATCGGCCTGACGTCCGACCAGCTCGATCTCATCGAGCTGTCCTCGATCTCGTACTGGAAGATCCGACAGCACCTGCTGCGTGTCCCCGGCGTGGCAGGCGTCGACATCTACGGCGAGCGGCTCAAGCAGCGCCATGTCCAGGTGGACCCCGCCCTCCTGGCCAAGTACGACGTCCCGATCGACACCGTGATGGAGGCCGGGTCGGAGGCACTCGACGCGGGCGTGCTCCAGTACGCGAAGAGCTTCACCGTCGGGCAGGGCGGCTTCGTCGAGACCGCTCAGCAGCGGCTCAACATCGAGAACGTCCAGCCGATCACCGGGCCGGAGGACCTCGCCAAGGTCCCTGTCGCCGAGCGCGACGGCAAGGTGCTGCGCATGTCCGACCTGGGCGAGGTCAAGCAGGACAGCCAGCAGCTGTGGGGCGAAGGCGTCATCAACGACGGCGACGGCCTGATGCTCATCGTGCAGAAGTACCGGGGCGCGAACACGAAAGAGGTCACCGAGGACGTCGAGGAGACGATGGCCGAGATGGCCCCGGGACTTCCGGCCATCGAGTTCGACACGACGATCTTCCGGCCCGCCACCTTCATCGACGACTCGATCGACAACCTGACGAAGGCCCTGCTGCTGGGAGTACTGCTGGTGATCGTGATCATCACGGCATTTCTCTATACCGTGCGGACCGCATTCATCAGCCTGATCTCCATACCGTTGTCCCTGCTCGCGGCGTTCCTGGTGCTGGACACGCGGGACGTGACCATCAACGTCATGGTGCTCGCCGGGCTGGTGGTCGCGATCGGGGTGGTCGTCGACGACGCCATCATCGACGTCGAGAACATCGTCAGACGGCTCAGACAGGCGCGGGCCGAGGGCAGCACCAAGTCGACGCCGCGCATCGTGCTCGAAGCCTCGGTCGAGATTCGCAGCGCCATCACCTACGCCACCGTCATCAACGTCGTGGCGATCGTGCCGGTGCTCTTCCTCGAGGGACTCTCCGGATCGTTCTTCCAGCCGCTGGTGCTCTCGTACGGCCTCGCCGTGCTGATCTCGATGCTCGTCGCCATGACGGTGACCCCGGCGCTCTGCCTGGCCCTGCTGCACCGAGGTGCCTTGCGAGACAAGGAGTCGCCGGTGCTGGGTGTGCTGAAGCGCTGGTACGGCAGCGTGCTCGAGCGCGTGGTGAAACGGCCGGCACCGGCGATGATCTCGGCATTGGTCATCGTCGCGATCGGGGTGCCCGCGTACCTCTCCACAGGCACACAGCTGCTGCCGAACTTCAAGGAACGTGACTTCCTGATGCACTGGCTCACCGAGCCGTCGACGTCCATCACGGAGGAGAAGAAGGTCTCCGTCGCCGCGTGCCAGGACCTGCGCGAGATCCCGGGCGTCCGCAACTGCGGGTCGCACATCGGGCAAGCCCTGCTGAGCGACGAGGTCTATGGCGCGTACTTCGGCGAGAACTGGATCAGCGTCTCCGACAAGGTCGACTACGACAAGACTCTCGACAAGGTGACCGACACCGTCGACAGCTACCCAGGCATGCAGCGCGACGTGCAGACCTACTTGCGTGAGCGGGTGAAGGAAGTGCTCACCGGTTCCAGCGGGGCGGTGGTCGTGCGCATCTTCGGGCCGGACCCGTCCACGCTCACCGAGCTGGCCGACCAGACGGTCAAGGCGATCGGTGACACCCCCGGTCTCATCGAGACCGCGGCTGCGCTGCAGAAGGAGATACCCCAGATCGAGATCGAGCTCGACCTCGAGAAGGCCCGAAAGCACGACCTCAAGCCGGGCGACATCCGACGTCAGTCTTCGGTGTACATCGCGGGCGAGGAGGTCTCGGACATCTTCGCCGGCGGCCGGGCCTACGACGTGCACATCTGGTCGCTGCCCAAGTCTCGACACAGCTTCCAGGACATCAGGGACCTTCCGATCGACACCCCCGACGGCAAGAAGGTGAAGCTCAAGTCGGTGGCGGACGTGCGATTCGCCCCAAGCCCGAACGCGATCCTGCGGGATGACCAGTCGCGCCGGATCGACGTGGAGGGAAACATCGCCGAGGGTGGGGATCTCGGCGCCGTGGTCGCCGAGGTCGAGCGTCGGGTTGCGGAGCTGGACCTGCCTCCGGAGTACAGCGTGAAGGTGCTCGGGGAGTCCTCGGAGCTCACCAACTCCCAGAACACGCTGGCCGTCTACGGGCTGGCCGCACTCCTGGTGATCTTCCTGCTCCTGCATGCGGCGTTCGGCAGCCTGCGACTGGCTGCCTTGGCGTTCCTGCTGCTTCCGGTCTCACTGGTCGGCGGTGTGCTCGCCGTGGCGGCGAGCGGAGGCCTGATGTCGCTCGGCTCGTTGATCGGTTTCCTCACGGTCTTCGGCATCGCGGCCCGCAACGGCATCTTGATGATCAGCCACTTCCAACACCTCGAGCACGAGGAGGGCATGTCGTTCGGACCCGAGCTCGTGCTGCGCGGCGCGTCGGAACGGCTGGCGCCGATCATGATGACCGCACTGGCCACCGGCCTGGCGATCCTGCCGCTGGCGGCCGCCGGCAGCATCCCGGGTCACGAGATCGAGCATCCGATGGCTCTGGTCATCCTCGGTGGGCTGTTCACTGCGACGCTGCTGAACCTGTTCATCATCCCATCGCTGTACCTCACGTTTGGAAAGACACGGCGCGAACGTCGGGCCACGGTGACGACCGCCTGAACCATGTGGCTCAGACCGGTCCTTGGCGTGGTCGACGAACGCGTCGATGCGGTCGCGGGTGCGCTGGGGTTCGCCAGAGCGTCCAAGGTTGAGGAGACCGGGGTCGCCGCGCTCCTGACCTGCGGCGATGCGGTCGCACGCCGTGGTCATGCGTTCCACGACGGCGTCGAGCAGGGTCATCGGACCCCACTCGGCGTAGGCGTCGACGAGGAGGTCGAGTCGCCGGGCCGTCTCCTCCAGACCGATGTCGCGGTACAGCGGCACGCCCGTCCAGGCGAGGAATGCGAGGTCGTCGATGGGGCGGCCTGGTCCAGCCATGTCCCAGTCGACCATCGCGACGAAGTGCCCGCTCTGGATGATCCAGTTGTAGGCGCCGGGGTCGTTGTGGCAGATGATCTGGCCGTCGTCGGGCTCGGCCACTCCCCCGCGCCACTCGCGCGGACCTTCCGGCTGGAACCCTTCGACGACGTCGTGGAAGTCACGCAGCCACGTGACCGCTTCGGTGAGCACGTTGTCCAGCACCACCTCGCGGTCGACCGGGACGCCCCGGCCCTCGACATAGGTGAGCACCTCTCGCCCGTCGTCGTCGAGCCCGTGCAGCTCCGGCACGCCGCGGAGTCCTTGCTCTGCGAGGTACGTCAGCAGCTCGTGCACGGCTGGTGTCCACGGCCCGGTCGGGCGGCGCACGGTGCGCCCGATCCTGGTCGCGCCACCGACGTTCCCGGGGAGGTCCTGCGGCTCGTCACCACTCATGTCCCGATCGTGTCAGACATGGCAGGCTGAACGCGTGGGCCACTCGCACACCAGCACCGACGTCGACTACGGCCAGCCTCGTCGCCTCCTCGCGTCCGCGCTGGCCCTGGTGGTCCTCGGCATCGCCGCGGCCGCGATCGCGGGCATGATCGTCCTCTGGCCCGACGCGGACACCGTGCCTCGCGGGGAGAACCCGTATGCCGGCGAGGGCGTCACCACCGTCTCGGGCGAGGTCGTCCGAGTCCAGCCGTTCGACTGCGACTCGGGCGGCGAGGGCCCGGACCAGCAGCCTTCCGTGTCCGGCGACTGCGCCAAGGTGACGGCCTCGACCGGCGACGATCAGGCCACCTTCAATCTCGACCCCGGTCGCTACCGTGCCGGCATCGAGGTCGGCGACGACGTGCGGATGATCCGCATCCAGCCCGCGGGCGAGGCGGCGTCCTACGAGTTCCTGGACTTCAAGCGCGGTTTGCCACTGACCGTTCTTGCCGTCGCCTTCGCACTGCTCGTCATCCTGGTCGCTCGGTTGCGTGGGCTCTTCGCGCTGGTCGGCATCGGCGTCACCCTCCTCGCACTCACGAAGTTCATGCTGCCGGCCATGCTCGCGGGCGAGTCGCCCATGGCGGTGGCTGTCGTGGGGTCGACGGGAATCATGATCGCCGTGCTGTACCTCGCGCACGGCATCAGCATCCGCACGACGTCTGCCCTGTTCGGCACGTTGGCCGGCATCGCCCTGACCGCCGCGGTAGGTGTCCTCGGTACCGGCTGGACGAGTCTCAACGGCATCGGCTCGGAGGACGACCAGACGCTGGTGGCCACCGTTCCCGCGCTCGACCTGAGCGGCGTCGTGGCCGCGACGATGGTGATCGCCGGACTGGGTGTGCTCAACGACGTCACCGTCACGCAGGCGAGCGCCGTCTGGGAGCTGCGCGCGCTGCGACCAGCCGCCGACCGCCTCGCCGTCTTCGCGTCGGCGATGCGCATCGGCCGCGACCACATCGCCTCCAGCGTCTACACCCTGGTGTTCGCGTACGCCGGGTCGGCGATGACCGTGCTGCTCCTCATCACCGCGTACCAGCGTGGGCTCGCAGACGTCGCCACCACCGAGCAGGTCGGGCAGGAGATCGTCCGGACCCTCGTGGGGGCGATCGGACTCGTGCTGGCCGTTCCCATCACCACGGCGCTCGCAGTGGTCATGGCGCCCAAGCCGGCAGAAACGTGAACAGCCGTCTTTCAGGTCATTTCCCCCGAGACCTCGGCACGATCTGGCGTAAAGTCGTCAAATCTTGGCGCCGAGGCACGACACGGCCATAGGGTCGCCATACCCGAACTCGAGGCTTCATGACAGACGACGACACCATCGCCGAGGGCTGGTACACCGACGCTTTCGGCATGATCCGCTGGTGGGACGGCACGCAGTGGACCGAAGACGTCCGCCGGCCCGGCGACGAGACCGCCTCCACCGCGGTCATCCCCGCGGACGACCGCTCGGCCGCGGCGCCGCACCGCGTCGAGCGGAGTACCGACGACGAGGACAATGACGACGAGCACCACCACAAGCGCCGGATCTGGCTCACGGCGACGGTCGTGGGCCTGCTCGCCTTCTTCCTCGGCATGAGCATCGGTGGCTACGGTTCCCCGGACCCTGCCGTGATCGACGATGCCACCGCGTCGTCCGGCGCCACCACGGAGGACCTCGATCGACGCGAGGCCGCGCTCGAGTCACGTGAGGGCGATCTGACCTCGAAGCAGAACGACCTCGATCAGCGCGAGCAGGACCTCGAGGCACGGGCACGCGAGCTCGAGGACTCATCGTCGTCCGGCGGATCGGACAGCATCGGGAACGGCGTCTTCGAGGTCGGACTCGATGTCCAGGCTGGTGCGTACGCATCAGATGGCCCCGAAGACCCCGAGCTTCCGTGCTCCTACCGGGTGTCGTCCGACGAGGAGGGCGACGAGATCCTCTCGAGCAAGATCGTCGAGGGCCCGGGCAACGTGGTGCTCGAGGACGGGCAGTTCTTCACGTCCGAGTACTGCGAGAGATGGACCCTGCAATAGCTCAGGCCACGCCACGTCGACGTCTCGCGGGCACCGACGGTCGCGGGTAGCGTCGTCGCCATGACCGATCCCCGACCGGCCGACCTGCAACGCCAAGCCCACGAGCACGCTGCGAAGGCGCGCGAGAAGATGGACGACCGTCGAGCGGATGCGTCTGGCGGCGTCAGCGGCTGGATGGCCGAGCGCACCGGCGACTGGTCGACGGACGGCCCGGACGAAGGCACGATGCAGCGTCAGAAGTTCGTGTGGAACGCGCTGATCAACTACTGGTTCCGGATGGAGATGGACGGCTGGGAGAACGTGCCCAAGCAGCCGGTGCTGCTGGTCGGCATCCACTCCGGAGCGCCGTTCGTGTGGGACGCCTGGACGGTCGGCGTCCAGTGGTGGCGCCGGTTCGGCGAGGAGCGTCCGCTGCTCGGCACCGCGCACGACGTGCTGATGGCCGCGCCTCTGGTCGGGCGCTACTTCCGCGCGATGGGCGTGCTGCCCGCCGCGCCTGACTCCATCGCCACCGCGCTCGCCGAGGGACGCGACGTGGCGCTGTGGCCCGGCGGCGAGGTCGACTCGCTGCGGCCATGGAGCGAGCGCGACGAAGCCACCCTGGCTGGTCGCACCGGGTTCGTGAAGATGGCCATCCGCGCCGGCGTGCCGATCATCCCGATCGCGACCGTCGGGGGCGCCGACGCGATGCCGGTGCTCATTCGCGGCGACCGTCTGTCGCGCATGCTCGGCCTGGACAAGATGCTGCGGCTGAAGGTGTTCCCGATCGCCGTCTCGCTCCCGTGGGGCATCGCACCCGCCGCGCTGCCGCAGTTCCCGCTGCCCGCCAAGATCCGCACGCGACTGATGCCGCCCGTCGAGCTCGACCACGATCCTGCTCTTGCCGACGACGACGAGTACGTCGAGCGCAAGTACCAGGAGGTCGAGGACTCGATTCAGGCCGGCATGGATGCGCTCGCTCGCAAACGCGCCCTACCGCTTTTTGGCTAGTGCCTAGGATCTCCGCATGGCCAAGGAAGCGCGAGACATCGAACGCATCTATGACACCGCTGACGTCGTGGCGAAGCTGCGCCGCCTCGCGGACGCTCTCGAGAAGGGGGACTCGTTCCGCATCCAGATCGCCGGGGAGCGTTTCCGGGTGCCCAAGCGGGCCGAGTTCTCGATCGAGCACGAGCGTGGCGACGACGAGGAAGAGGTCGAGTTCCAGCTGAAGTGGAGTCTCGACGACGGTGACGACGACGAGGATTCAGACGACGTCGTCTGAGGCGTACAGCTGCACCGCCACGCGCCGCCACCGTGGTGTTCCACTCCGGCTGACGATCGTCGCGTTGGGCGTCAGACCACCTCGTCACCGGCGATCTGGAATGCCTTGCCCTTCTTCTTGAGCGTGATGCGTCGCGTCTCCGTCTCCGTACCTCCGTCGCTCGTGTACGTCAGCTCGACGTCGACGACGCGCTTCTTCGTCTCGGACGTGCCGTCGACGCGCACCTCCGAGATGGTTTGCCAGAACCCTGCATACGTGTCGTAGCCACCCACCTCGTCCTGCATGGCCGGCGAGAGCAACTTCCATGCCGTCTGGGTATCGCTCGGGAGGTGTGCGTAGTAGTCCTCGACGAACCCGGCGGGATCTGAAGCCGCGTCGGACCCGTCCCCCGCAACCGAGGAGTCGCCGGCCGAGGCCTCACCGTCATTCGCGTCGCCCTGCCCTTCCGACGGGGTGGCCGAGCTGCCACCGTCGTCCGCGCGCGGCGTGCCTTCGTCGCGATCGATGAGCCAGACCGCCCCGACGCCGGCCAGCACGATGAGCAGGGCGGCGGCCACCCAGGCAGTGCGCGCGGCGGCTCGGGTCACGGGGTTCCTCGTGTTCAGCTGGGGGTAGCGGCTGGGGCTCCGGAGTGTCCGCGCTGCTCGACGGCAGGGGTGTCGGGTCCGGTTCCGGCGGCGGGGGGGGGAAAAGGAGAAAGCGTCGGGTCGGATCCGGCGGCAGGAGTGGCTTCGGTCGCTGGTCCGTCGTCGGCCGCGTTCGTGCCTTCGTCACCCGGGGCGGTGTCATCGGCCGCAACGAGCGGGCTCGTGAGCGAGACCGTGCTGGGTCCACCGCCTCGCGAGCCGTGGCGGTCGTGGAGTCGGTGCAGCGTGTGTGCGACATCGGTCATCGACCATCGTGTGCTCGGGTCGGGATCCATCATGCGTTGGATGGCCTCGGTGAGGAATGCCGCACGCTCTGGGACGGGCGGCGGCTCGGAGGCGATCTGGGTGAGCAGGGCGATCGCGTTGGACTGATCCGGATACGGCAGGCGTCCCTCGACCGCCGCGTACAGCGTGGCGCCGAGCGCCCACACGTCCCCTGCCACCGTGGGATCGTTGCCCTTGGCCAGCTCGGGCGCGAAGTAGGCGGGGGTGCCCGTCACCACGCCGGAGACGGTCAGCTGGGTGTCTCCGTGCGTACGGGCGATACCGAAGTCGGTGATCTTCACGTGATCGTCCTCGGTGACGAGGATGTTCCCGGGCTTGACGTCGCGGTGCATCGTGCCGCGAGCGTGGGCAGCCGCCAGCCCGTCAGCGGCTTGAGCCCCGATCCATGCCACTCGCTCCGGCGGAAGGGGTCCGTCCTGAGCAATGATCTCGGACAAGTTCCTGGACGGGACGTACTCCATGACCAGCCAGTTGTGGTCACCGTCCTCGACGGCGTCAAACACGGAGACGACGTTGCGATGGTTGAGTGCCGCCGAGTTGCGGGCCTCGCGGAGTGCGCGCGCGAGGTCGGACTTGGACGTCCCGGGCATGCTGCCGACTTCCTTCACGGCGACGTCGCGGCCGAGCACCTCGTCGCGGCACAGCCACACGGTGCCCATGCCCCCGTGCCCGACGGATCTCTTCACCACATAGCGCCCGGCGATGGTCTTCGGTTGCATGCCTACCTCTCGGTGCTTCTCGGTGCGTCGTACCCCTGCCGACGGACACTACGCAATTCGGCGACCCGCGCCACGGCAGCGTACAAGGGTCGACCCTGGGCCGACGTGCACAAGGTCACCCTTTCGCACGCACCTGTCTGGCCAGCCGCGCGGGTGCCTGGACGCAGTAGGAGTCAGTCAGGAGCTCGGACAGCTCGCTCCAGTCGGTGTCCTCGTCAAGGACGAGCCCGACGACGCTGTCGCTCCAGTCCGTCCTGAAGTACGGCTCGCCGAGGTGCTGGAAGGCCATCACCTCCTCGGGTTCGGCGCGGAAGGTGATCCGGAACAGCTGGTCCTCGCCGCCGAAGACATGTGCGACGGTGGACTGGCCCACTCGCCAGCGCATGCCCACCCACGCTTCCTCCTCCGTGCACCCGGGAAACGCCTCGAGCACCGCGCGAATCCGCTGCAGCCACTCAGCCGGAACCTCAGGACGCCTCGCCACGTACGTAGTCTCCGTCAGGCCGCCGACAGGCCGGTCAGAGCCAGCGGCGTACGCGGCTGCGGTACTCCTCGTACGGTGCTCCGAGCGTTGTGGTCAGGTACCGCTCCTCGGGCAGGACCGCTCCCCAGTGCAGGCCCGCCCACGCGACCGGAAGAAGCAGTAGAGGGAGCAAGGCCTCCGCCGCCAGCGCGCATCCGACGTACAGCACCAGCAGGCCGACGTAGAGCGGGTTGCGGGAGACGCGGTACGGACCAGAAGTGAGCAGACGGGTCGTCGACTGGCCCGGCAGCAGGCCGGTGTTGCCGCGGGCGAACAGCAGCAGGCACCAGCCGTTCCAGACCGCGAAGGCGGCGATGCACGCCCAGCCGGTCAGGACCAGGCCCAGACGAGATCGGCTCCCTCTCCGAGCTCCCGACCGAGGACGAATCCCACCGACCAGGGCGCGGCGATCGCCACCGGCGGCCAGAGGTGAAACCTCGGGGAATCGTGATCCATTGCGTCCCACGCTAGCGGCTCATGACCGCCACGGAGGTTGATCGATGGCAGGCGTGGACTGGAGGTGACTGTCGCGGCAGCATGGACGGATGGAGCAGAGCGCGAGCATCGACGTGGACGCCCCGATCGAGCGGGTCTGGGAGGTGCTGGCCGACGTCGAGCGGTGGTCCGAGTGGACCTCGACGGTGACGTCCGTTCAGCGTCTCGACGACGGCCCGCTGCGGGTCGGTCCCAGGCCCGGATCGAGCAGCCGAAGATCCCGCCGACGGAGTACGAGGTGACCGAGCTGGAGCCCGGCCGCGGCTTCACCTGGGTGGCCCGTGCCCCGGGTGTGCGCACCACGGCGCGACACACTCTCGAGGTGCTCCCCGATGGCGGACGCGGGTCACGCTGGCGGTCGATCAGGCGGCCGCTCGGCGCGGTGATGGGCCGTTTCTACCGCGGGCTGACCGACCGCTACCTGGCGAACGAGGCCGAGGGCTCAAGGCGCGCAGCGAGGGCCGGGTGTGAGGGACGTTCCTCCACCCGCTCAGACGTTGAAGCGGAACTCCACGACGTCGCCGTCAGCCATGACGTAGTCCTTGCCCTCCATACGCACCTTGCCCGCGGCCTTGGCGGCGTTCATGGATCCGGCGGCGACGATGTCGTCGTAGGAGACGATCTCGGCCTTGATGAAGCCGCGCTGGAAGTCGGTGTGGATGACGCCGGCGGCCTCGGGTGCAGTTGCGCCCTTGCGGATCGTCCAGGCGCGCGACTCCTTGGGGGACCGGCGGTCAGGTAGGTCTGCAGGCCGAGGGTGTCGAAGCCGACGCGGGCCAGCGCTTCCAGACCCGGCTCCTCGACGCCCATGTCTGCGAGCATCTCGACGGGCGCGGATGGCGTCGGACTCCTCGTACAGCTCGGCCAGCTCGGCCTCGCTCTTGGCGTCGAGGAAGATGGCCTCCGCCGGCGCGACGATCTCGCGCATGCGCGCCTTGAGGTTCTTGTTGGCCAGCTCGTCGGTCTGCAGTTGAAGACGAACAGCTGCCTCTTGGCGGTCATCAGGTGCAGGTCGCGCAGCAGCGCGGCGTCCAGACCGGACTGGAAGATGCCGGCGCCGGCAGCGAGTACCTCCTGGGCCTTCAGGGCCTCGGCGTACTGGGCGGCCACCTCCTTGTCGCGCCTGGCCTCCTTCTCCAGCCGCTGGAGCGCGTTCTCGACGGTCTGCAGGTCGGCGAGGACGAGCTCGGTGGAGATGGTCTCGACGTCGTCGGCCGGCGACACCTTGCCGTCGACGTCAGCGACGTCCTCGTCCCGGAACACGCGGGTGACCTGGCAGATCGCGTCGGACTCCCGAATGTGCGACAGGAACGCGTTGCCCATGCCCTCACCCTCGGACGCGCCGCGGACGATGCCGGCGATGTCGACGAACTGCACGGTGGCCGGCAGGATCTTCGCCGACCCGAAGATGTCGGCGAGCACCGGGAGGCGCGCGTCCGGCACGCCCACGACGCCGATGTTCGGCTCGATGGTCGCGAAGGGGTAGTTATCAGCGAGGATGTTGTTGCGCGTCAGGGCGTTGAAGAGGGTCCGACTCGCCCGTGTTGGGGATAGAATTCGACGATGCCGATGGAGAGTGCCACGAGGCACCAGCCTAGGGTGTGCCTCCCCGTCCGGTTCGGACAGGGCGCGGGGCGCTGGCCTCGATCCGGCAAGGCCGAGGAGGGAGGCGCACCGGGGTGGGGGCACCTCCCACGCGCGCAGCGCTTAGGGGGCGGCGGCGACCGACGATAACGCCGCCAAGCGGGATTCGGCGCGACGCGACCCCGGACCGGGTGGGGGAGACGCGCCCTGGTGGATGCCCGTGCTACCACGGTGGACCGCGATGCCCCGGGAGGAATAGCGTCGAGCCAACCCCCAAGGAGGCACATCGTGTTCATCCAAGTGATCAAAGCCAAGACCTCGCGCCAGGACGAAGCGCGCGCCCTCATGCAGGAGTGGAACGACGTCCCCAACGTACCAATCGGCGGACCCCTCGGCGGCACGTTGGGCTTCACCGACGACGGCACCTTCATCGGCGTCGTCCGGTTCGAGTCGCGAGAGATCGCCATGGCCAACTCTCGATCCACCCGAGACCGACGCCATGGCGAAGAAGATGTCGGAGCTGATGGACGGCCCACCGGAGTACTTCGACTGCGACGACGTCACGGTGTGGCTGGACGGCGGTTCTGACGATGCCGGCTTCGTCCAGGTCATCATCGGCAAGACCGACGAGCCGACCGCCTCAAGGAGGTCATGGGCGCCGGCACTGACGACGTGCAACAGGAGCGGCCGGACATCATCGGCGGCACCTTCGCACTCACGGACGACGGGACCTTCATCAACACGATCGCGTTCACCGACGAGGCCAGCGCGCGTGAGGGCGAGAAGAACTCGATCCGCCGGAAGACATGCAGTCGGTCATGCGCGACCTCGAGTACTACGACCTTCGCGATCCCTGGTTCGAGTCGCGCTAGCGGCCTGTGTCGACCGACAACTCGCCGACACCCTCCTGGTGCTGGTGGGCATCGTGAACCTGGTGCCGGGAGTGGTGGCGACGGTCTCCGTCGAGCGCGCGGCGGCCGCCTACGGCATCTCGGCCGACGGTCCCGACCTCTGACTGTGCTGCGCCACCGTGGCGTGCTGCTGATGATCGTGGGCCTCGGGCTGGTCGCCGTGCCGTGGTGGCCCGAGATCCGCACCGCCGCGATCATCGCCGGGGTCATCAGCATGGCGTCGTTCGTCGCGATCGCCCTCGCCCGGCCCGGCGTGGGAGCGCCGTTGCGCAAGGTGATGTGGATCGACGTCGGAGCACTCGGACTGGTGCTGGTCGCAGTTCTGCTGCGCGCGACTGGCTGATCCGCCCGGCGGGCAGTCAGGTCGAGGCGTCGGAGCCGAAGGCCCGGTCGACGGCGTCGGCGAAGTCGCCCATCGAGCGGAACTCCAGGTTGTAGCTCCACTCACCGGACGGCTCCGGGGTCGCGCCCCAGCCCGGACGGTCGTGGCGGCGGTTGATCCAGACCGACGGGAGGCCTTCGCGCTTGGCCGGGACGTGGTCGTGGAACAGGCTCTGCGCGACGTGGAGCAGCTCGGCGCGGCCACACCGAGCTCGGGCAGCGTGGCGTCCAGGGCTCGGAAGTGGTTCTCGGCCGGCTTGTACGCGCCGACGTCCTCGGCGGTGATGATGGCCGCGAAGTCGCCCTGAAGTCGCTGGTTGCTGCCGGCGAAGCCCTCGCGGTGCACGTTGGACAGGATGATCAGCTGGTAGCGCTCGGCCAGCCGCGCCAGCGCCTCGGCCGAGTCGGGGAACGCCGGCCAGTCGGGCACCGAGTTGCCGAGCCTCGTCGCCCACTCGTCGCTGACCGGGCCGCCCAGCTTGTCCCCGGTGCGGCGGAACGCGTTGGCGAGCACGTCGGGATAGAGCGCGGCGGGCGTCTCCCGTTCGACGGCCGCCTCGCTGTCGCCGTAGGCGACCAGCAGGTCGTCGTCCGTCAGGTCGAGGCCCTGCTCGCGCGCCCACGGCGCGAGCACGGCAGCGATGCCGGCCTCCCAGTCGATCAGGGTGCCGTAGCAGTCGAAGCTGAGCGCCTTGAACGTGGTCAGGTCGAGGTCGGTGTTCATGGTGGCTTTCCTTTGCGCTCGGTGGGTGGTCGAAGGCATGGGTCCGTTAGGGTGAATTCTTCGATTGGAAAGGGCCTGCGCATCATGGGGACCGTCATCAAGATCAACGCCATCACCGTGCCCGACGGGGCCGGCGACGAGCTCGCGCACCGGTTCGCTGCGCGCGCGGGAGCCGTCGACGACGCCGACGGGTTCCAGGGCTTCGAGCTGCTCAAGCCCACCGACGACCGTGACCAGTGGCTCGTGCTCACCCGGTGGCGCGACGAGGACGCGTTCCAGGCGTGGGTCAACTCACCGTCGTTCGCCGAGGGACACCGCTCGGCCGTCGAGCGAGCCGGCGGCGACGCGCCGAAGCCGGTGTCGACGCACAGCGAGGTGTGGTCGTACGAGATCGCCGGTGGCTCCCAGCCCGGCTGACGTCGAATTGTCCGTGGTCCCACCCATTCTGGGTCCATGAAGCTCCAGCGCGGCTCCGTCTCCGAAGGGCCTCGAACGGCTACCGTCATGGGTATGTCGTCGATGACGGCACGTTCGCCTGTCGCGCTGGCGCGGCTGGATCTCTCCGCCCGCGGCGCCGTCGTCCTCGCGTGCGTCCTGCTTGGTGCCGTCACCGCTCTCGACCTCAGTGACGGGCGCCTCGGATTCCTGTTCTCGCTCGGGTTCGTGCTGGCCGTCGTCACCGCTCCCGTGGCCGTCGACGTCCGCTCCCTGCTCACGACGGGTGTCATGCCCCCGGTGCTCCTGATCGGTGCACTCTGGAACGTCGCGCTGCTCCACCCCGAGGCCATCGTGATCGACGGTCTCCCCCCGGACGCCGGCGCCCTGGCCCGCACGATCGCCGCGGTCATCGACCACGGCGTCACGCTCGTCATCGGCCACGTGCTCGCGCTCGCGGCCATCGCCGTCCGCGTCGCGACGGCACCTACCCGGTGAGGTTGTCGACGAAGCACCAGCGCCAGGCCTCACCCGGCTCGAAGCTGCGCATCACCGGGTGACCGGTCTCCTCGAAGTGCCGGGTGGCGTGCAGCTCCGGTGAGGACTCACAACACCCCACGTGGCCGCACTCCATGCAGACCCGCAGGTGCACCCACTCGTGCCCGTCGCGCAGGCACTCCTCGCACCCCTCGGGCGTTCGAGGCGTGGGCGTCGTCGTGGCCTCCACCAGGTGCTCGCAGCCACCACCGCCGGGACCGCGGTCGCAGGTCCGTCTCGCGCTCGGCGGTCGACTCGTCCTCCGACAGACGGTCGAGGATCGACTCCTCGAGGTCGAGCGCATCGAGGACGCGTTGCAGCACGCTCTGGTCGATCGATGCCTCGTCGCGCAGCCGGAGCACTTCGGCCCGCTCCACGTCGAGCATCGCCGCCCGCGCCCTGGAGTACTGGGCACTCGGAGTCTCGAGTCCGCCCAGTCGTTCCCACACGGCGTGGACGCGGTCGGTGGCGCGCTGACGCAGCCGCTGCTGGACCCTCTCGGAGATGCGGCTGGCCTCATGCTCCTCGAGGTACGCGAGTCCGGCGGCCGACGCTGCCTGGTGGACCTTGGCCTCCTCCAGGTTGTCCTCGTGCGGGTCCGGAGGTTGGAGGCCGAGTCGTCGCACGACGTAGGGGAGCGTGAGACCCTGGATGAGCAGCGTTCCGACCGTGACGACGAAGGCGATCATGACCAGCGCAGGACGGTGCTTGGTCTCCTCCGGCAACAGGAACACCGCCGCCAGGGTGACCACGCCACGCATGCCGGTCCAGGCGATCACCGCGGGGTACTGCCACGGCGGCGAGGGATCGACCCGGCGCACCGCAGGAATCAGTCTCGGCAGATAGGTCGCCGGGAACATCCAGATCATGCGCAGCACGATGACGCCGACCAGCACCAGGCCACTGGCGGCCATGACCCGACCGAGCGACAGGCCGTCGTCGCCGAGGGCGTTCACGATGTCGCGAAGCTGGAGGCCGATCAGCAGGAAGACGACGTTCTCGAGCACGAAGGAGATCGTCGCCCAGTTCGTGCGCTCGAACATGCGCGACGACGCCGACTGGATGAGGTGGGACTTGTGTCCGAGGAGGAGTCCGGCCACCACGACGGCGAGCACGCCGGACGGATGGGTGTCGAGGCCCGGCAGGTGGATCTCCTCGGCCGGCAGGTACGCCAGCCACGGCGTCAGCAGCGAGAACGCGACGTCGGTCAGGGTGTCGTCGATGCGGCGGCGGATCTTGCCGACGACCAGCGCCACCAGCACGCCGACCACCACGCCACCGACGGCCGACACGATGAAGCCGAGCCCGACCTCCCACACGGTGATCGTGCCGCCGGCCGCCGCGATGGACACGCGCAGCGCGACGATCGCGGTGGCGTCGTTGACCAGGCTCTCGCCCTCGAGGATCGTGACGATGCGTCGAGGCAGGCCCACTCGACGCGCGATCGTGGTGGCAGCCACGGCGTCGGGAGGTGCGACGACCGCCCCCAACGCGAAGGCCGGTGCCCACTCGATCGGCAACACCGCGTGCAGCAGCACCGCGACGCCGGCCGTCGTGAACAGCACCAGCCCGACGCTGAGCAGGGCGATCGGTCGCCGGTTCGCCCGGAAGTCCACGAGCGACGTGCGGATCGCCGCAGCGTAGAGCAGCGGAGGCAACAGGCCGACGAGCACGATCTCGGGGCTCAGCTCGAAATCGGGCACGAACGGCAGGTACGAGCCGGCGATGCCGACCACGATGAGACCCAGCGGGGCGGCGACGGAGAAGCGTTCGGATACGGCGCTGACGGCGACGGCGATCGCGACAAGCGTCACCAGCGTCAGCGCGACATCCACGGCGCTATCCCGTCACCGGCTAGACGCCGGCGGCCTTCATGTCACGACGCAGCTCCGGCGGAAGGGAGAACGTCAGGCTCTCCTCGGCGGTTCGCACGGCGTCGGCGTCGGGGTGGCCGTGATCCGCGAGGTATGCGAGGACGTCCTGCACGAGGTCGTCCGGGACGGATGCGCCGGAGGTGACCCCCACGCGCTCCACGCCCTCGAGCCAGGCTTCGTCCAGCTCGCTGATGTCGTCGATGCGGTACGAGGCCTTGGCGCCCGCCTCGAGGGCGACCTCGACCAGGCGGACCGAGTTCGAGGAGTTCGCGGAGCCGACGACGATGACGAGGTCGGACTCGCGGGCGATCTCCTTGACCGCGACCTGACGGTTCTGGGTGGCGTAGCAGATGTCGTCGCTGGGCGGATCCTCCAGCTGCGGGAACTTCTCGCGGAGGCGTCGCACCGTCTCCATCGTCTCGTCGACGCTCAGCGTCGTCTGCGACAGCCAGGACAGCTGGGCGTCCTCGGGGAACTCGAGGCCGTCGACGTCGTCGGGGTGCTCGACGAGCGTGATGCTCTCGGGAGCCTCGCCCGCGGTGCCCTCGACCTCCTCGTGGCCGGCGTGGCCGATGAGCAGGATGTGCTTGCCCTCGCGGGCGAAGCGCTTGGCCTCGTGGTGCACCTTCGTGACCAGCGGGCAGGTGGCGTCGATGGTCTTGAGATTGCGCTCGGCGGCTTGCGTGTGGACCGCCGGGGAGACGCCGTGCGCCGAGAACACGACCGTGGCGCCCTCGGGCACCTCGTCGAGCTCCTCGACGAAGATCGCGCCGCGGGCGGCGAGGTTGTTCACGACGTGCTTGTTGTGCACGATCTGCTTGCGCACGTAGACCGGCGAGCCGTAGAGGTCGAGCGCCTTCTCGACGGTGATGACGGCACGATCGACGCCCGCGCAGTAGCCGCGCGGGTCGGCGAGCAGCACGCTGCCGCCCACCGGGGGCATGCCGAGCTCGATGTGTGTCGTCACGCGCCGAGTCTAACGGCCGTGCCGAGCCTTCTGTGTCCCCGCGGCCTAGGCTGGCGCCATGCCCCTGGAGACGAGTGCGGACTCCCCCGCTCCGTTGCGGCAGGTCTCGACGCTGGTCGGCGAGTACGTCGGCCGCCTCGGCGCCATGTGGGTCGAGGCCGAGATCGCCACGCTGACGCGTCGTCCGGGGGTGTGCTTCCTCACCCTCCGCGACCTCCGCGCCAGCTGTCGATGGCCGTCACGTGCCACGTCAGCATCCTGGACGCCGGGCCGGCCCCGATCACCGAAGGTGCGCGAGTCGTCGTGCACGCCAAGCCGGCGTTCTATCCACCGAGCGGCCGGCTCCAGCTCGAGGCGCGCGAGATCAGCCCGCAGGGCGAGGGCGAGCTGCTGGCCCGGCTCGAGCGGCGCAAGCAGCTGCTGGCCGCGGAAGGCCTGTTCGACCCTCGCCTCAAGAAGCGGCTGCCGTTCCTTCCTCGCGCCATCGGCCTGGTCACCGCGCGCGGCTCGGCCGCCGAGCGCGACGTCCTCGAGAACGCGCGGGCCCGGTGGCCGGCCGTGAACATCGTCGTCCGGCACGCGGTGATGCAGGGTGCCGACTCGGCGTCGGAGGTCATGAACGCCGTGCGGGCGCTCGAAGTCAGCGGCGACGTCGACGTGATCGTCATCTCCCGCGGCGGCGGCTCGATCGAGGACCTCCTGCCGTTCTCCGACGAGGGGCTCATCCGTGCCGTGTACGCGTGCTCGGTGCCGGTGGTCAGCGCCATCGGTCACGAGCAGGACACGCCGCTGCTCGACCTCGTGGCCGACGTCCGAGCGTCCACGCCCACGGGTGCTGCCGAGGCGATCGTCCCCGACGTCCGCGAGGAGCTGGCGGGTGACCGCCATGCGCGGCCGCGCGCTGCAGGCCGTGCACACGATGCTCGCCCGCGAGACCCACGTGCTGGCCCAGCTCCGGTCACGCCCGGTGCTGGCGAACCCGGTCACCGTGGTCGACGCGCAGCAGAAGGTCGTCCGCGACGCAGTCGCCCAGGCGCGGCGCGACGTCGCTCATCGGCTCGACCGCGAGTCCGACGCAATCGGGCACCATCTGGCCCGCGTGCGCAGCCTCTCGCCGCTCGCCACCCTCGAGCGCGGCTACGCCGTCGCGCAACGGCCTGACGGCAGCGTCATCACCGCACTCGACCAGGTGCCCGAGGAGTTCGGCGTCAGGCTGTCCGACGGCAGCGTCGATGTCCGCACTCTGTCCACGAAGGAGATCCCGCATGGCTGAGAGCAGCCCGACATTCCCTACGAGCAGGCCCGCGACGAGCTCGTCTCGGTCGTGCAGAAGCTCGAGACGGGCGGCACGAGTCTGGAGGAGGCGCTGGCGCTGTGGGAGCGCGGCGAGCAGCTGGCCGGCATCTGCCAGCAGTGGCTCGACGGGGCGCGAGAGCGTCTGGCCAAGGCGTCCGGCCAGGCCGACCGGATCAGGAGGCGGACAGCGAGGAGATGTAGCGCTCCATCACCACGCGGGTGGCGGTCCCGGTCACGACGATCGTCATGTCTGCCTCACGCCGCACGTAGGTGAGGTCGTCGCGGGGGCCCGTGTGGAGCGACCACGTCTCACCGGAGATGACGGTGTCGCCGAAGGACTTGCTGTCGGGTGCGAAACGCTCGACCGCACGCTCGGTGTCGTCCTCAACCTGCTCGAGGCCCACGTAGTCGTCCTCGTCGGTGAGCACGCCGAGGTGCCACGAGCTGGGCTCGAACCGCACTGAGGTCGCGCGCCAGCCCTTCGGCAGCGACTCCGGCGCGAGCAGCTCGAAGTCGGCCACCGTACGGCTGCTCTCGACCGCGGCCCGGTAGTCGACCGTGCGGACCGGCTCGTCCGGCGTGATCGTCAGGAACCGGCCCAGGGCGAACAGCGTCAGGACGATGGCACCGAGCACGGCAACGGACCGCGCGATGTCACCCATCGACGGGTTGCCACGGCTGCTGCCGGTGCCACTCATGCGCCTCTCCTGCTCCTCCATCGCCGCACATGCGGACATAGCCACGCTGAAACATCCTGCATCTGCGGATACAGTGACACCCATGACCGAGTATCGGATGGCCGAGGCTGCCGACCTGCTGGGCGTCAGCGATGACACCCTACGACGCTGGCAGCAGCAGGGACGATTCGAGACCACCACCACCGGATCGGGGGTCGCCGCGATCCCCGGCACCGAGCTCGCCCGCCTCGCCGTCGAGGTGGCGGAGTCACCGGACCACGGCCCCACGGCAGGCAGCGCTCGCAACCGCCTGCGCGGCATCGTCACCAAGGTCACCAAGGACTCGGTGATGGCTCAGGTCGAGATGACCTGCGGCTCGTACCGGGTGATCTCTCTCATCAGCCGCGAGGCCGCGGACGACCTCGCCCTCGAGCCCGGCTCACTCGCCTGGGCGGTCGTGAAGTCAACCAACGTCTCGATCGAGACCGCAGGCGAGAAATGACCCAGAAGCTCGCCCTTGCCCTCGCGTCCGTCGCCCTGGTCGTCTCGGCGTGTGGCTCCGACGGGTCCGACTCGGACGACGGCGGCTCGGGGAAGTCCACGCTGACGGTGCTGGCCGCGTCCTCGCTCACCGAGGCGTTCACCGAGCTGGAGAAGACCTTCGAGGAGGCGAACCCGCAGGTCGACGTCAAGCTCTCCTTCGACTCCTCGGCCATCCTCGTCGAGCAGCTCTCGCAGGGACTGGCGGCCGACGTGCTCGCGACCGCCGACGAGATGTCGATGGACAAGGCGGTGTCGGCCGACGTCGTCAGCGGTGAGCCCGTGTCGTTCGCCACCAACACGCTCGTCATCGCGACTCCAGCGGGCAACCCGGCCGGCATCAGGGGCATCGATGACCTGGCCGACGCCGACTTCGCCGTCTGCGTTCCGGCCGCTCCGTGCGGCGACGCGGCAAAGCGCCTGTTCGAGCTGGACCAGTTCGCGGGCAAGCCGGCGACCGAGGAGGAGAACGTCAAGGGCGTGCTCACGAAGGTCACAGCCGGCGAGGTCGACGCCGGCCTGGTCTACGTCTCCGACGCGAAGGCCGCTGGCGACACGGTCGACGTCGTGCAGGCCGAGAACGCGTCCGAGGTCGTCAACGTCGATCCGATCGCCATGGTGGAAGGCAGCAAGAACACCGATGCCGCGAAGGACTGGATCGCCCTCGTCACCGGCCCAGACGGCCAGAAGCTCTTGGAGACGTATGGCTTCGGCCCGGCTGCTTGAGCGACGCCGCCAGACCGTCCCCCCGGCGATCGCCGTCGCGGCGGGCGTCGCGACGCTCGTCCTCGTCGTCCCGCTGGCAGCGTTGCTGCTCCGGGCCCCGTGGGGTGAGTTCAGCAGTCTCCTGGGCTCGGAGTCGCTCCGCTCGGCGCTGCGGCTGAGCCTGATGACGGCGACGATCGCCACGGCCGTGTGCGTGGTCGTCGGGGTGCCGCTGGCGTGGCTGCTCGCGCGGGTGACCTTCCCGGGCCGCCGGTTCGTCCGCGCGCTCGTCACCGTGCCCCTGGTGCTGCCACCCGTTGTCGCGGGCGTGGCGCTGCTCACGGCCTTCGGCCGGCAGGGGTTCGTCGGCGCACCGCTGCGCGAGGCGTTCGGCGTCACCATCCCGTTCTCGACGACGGCGGTCGTGCTGGCCCAGGTGTTCGTGGCGATGCCGTTCCTCGTCATCTCCGTCGAGAGCTCGTTCCGCACCGCCGACCCGACCCTCGACGAGGAGGCGGCCACGGCCGGTGCGAGTCTCTGGCAGACGTTCCGACGGATCAACGTGCCGCTTGCCCTCCCCGGCATCCTCAGCGGTGCCGTGCTCGCGTGGGCCCGGGCGATCGGCGAGTTCGGGGCGACCATCACGTTCGCCGGCAACGCACCCGGCGTCACGCGGACGATGCCGCTGGAGATCTACACGGCCTTGCAGACCGACCCCGAGCCGGCGATCGCGTTGAGCATCGTGCTGCTCGCGCTCAGCGTCGTCGTGCTCGCGGCGCTACGGGAGAAGTGGCTGACGAATCCGTGGGAGTGAGCTGGCCGGTACTCTGACCCCGTGGACAGCATGCAGCCCGCCGCCGAGGCCCCGGACCGCAACCTCGCCCTCGAACTGGTCAGGGTCACCGAGGCCGGCGCCATGGCCGCCGGTCGCTGGGTCGGCCGCGGCGACAAGAACGGCGCCGACGGTGTGGCGGTCAACGCGATGCGCACCCTGATCAACACCGTGCAGATGAACGGCATCGTGGTCATCGGCGAGGGCGAGAAGGACCAGGCACCGATGCTGTTCAACGGCGAGCAGGTCGGCGACGGAACCGGCCCCGACTGCGACGTCGCCGTCGACCCGATCGACGGCACCACACTGGCCGCCAAGAGCATGCCCAACGCCGTGTCGGTCATGGCCGTCGCGCCCCGTGGCACGATGTACGACCCGTCGGCCGTCTTCTACATGGAGAAGCTGTGCACCGGGCCTGAGGCCGCCGACGTCGTCGACATCCGCCTCCCGGTCGCGGAGAACATCTCCCTCGTGGCCAAGGCGAAGGGTGTCCAGGTCAGGGACGTCACCGTCTGCGTCCTCGACCGTGAGCGCCACGCCGACCTGGTCGACGAGATCCGCGCCACCGGCGCCCGCATCAAGTTCATCATGGACGGCGACGTCGCCGGCGCCATCACCGCTGCCCGACCGGACACCGGCGTCGACATGCTGGTGGGCGTGGGCGGCACGCCCGAGGGCATCATCACGGCCTGCGCCATGAAGTGCGTGGGCGGCATCATCCAGGGCCGGCTGTGGCCCACCGACGACGAAGAACGTCAGCGCGCCCTCGACGCCGGGCTCGAGCTCGATGTGGTGCTCGACACCGACGACCTCGTGCGCTCCGACGACGTCTTCTTCGTCGCCACCGGCATCACCGACGGCGAGCTGATGGACGGGGTCCGCTACGGCGCGGGCCGGGCCTTCACCGATTCCCTGGTCATGCGCTCGCGCAGCGGGACGGTCCGCAAGATCATCAGCGAGCACCAGCTGCACAAGCTGAAGGCGTACTCGACCGTCGACTACGAGACGTGAGCGGCTCCGGAGAGCAGTTCGCGTCCCTGCCCTCGGGCATCGACCTCTGCTACGAGACGTTCGGCAGCCCGGACGACCCGCCCATCCTCCTGATCATGGGACTCGGTGGGCCGATGGGTTGGTGGTCGAACGACTTCTGCGAGCGCCTGATGTCGCGGGGCTACTTCGTCATCCGGTACGACAACCGGGACACCGGACGCTCCACGAAGCTGCGCCAGCACCGCGTCAACAAGCGCGACATCGTGCGCACCGCCGTCCTCGCCCGAGGTGCGGTTCCCTACACGATCGGCGACCTCGCCGTCGACGCGGTCGGCCTGCTCGACCACCTCGAGATCGACCAGGCTCACGTCGTCGGGGTGTCCATGGGCGGCATGATCGGCCAGACACTGGCCATCGACCACGGCGAACGAGTGCTGTCGCTGACGTCGATCATGTCGACCACCGGACGCCGTACCGTCGGCCACATCCACCCGAGGCTCATCCCGATGATGCTCAGCTCGGCCGGCAACACCCGCGACTCCTACGTGAAACGCGCCATTCGGGCAGCCGAGGCGATCGCCTCACCGGCCTACCCGCCGGAGCGCGAGGCGTCACTCGCTCGTGCCTACGAGACGTACGATCGCGGCTGGATCGCCAGCGGAGTCGCCCGGCACATCCTGGCAGCGGTCACCCAGCCCGATCGCACGAAGCGGCTCGGCGAGATCGACGTACCCGTCACCGTCGTCCACGGCTCGGCCGACCCGCATGGTCAACCGGTCCGGCGGACGGGCCACGGCGCGCGCCATACCGGGACGCGGAGCACCTGGAGATCGAGGGCATGGGTCATGACATTCCGCCGAGCAGCTCTACGACACCCTGATCGACGCGATCGTCAAGACCGCCGAGCGGGCACACGGCACCGATCGCTGATGCTCCGCAACCCGCACCATGTCGACGAGGACCCGGAGATCGTCCGGGAGCTCATCCGTGAGTTCCCGTGGGCCATCATCGTCAGCACCCACGACGGCAGCATGGTGGCCTCGCACTACCCCGTGCTGCTCGACGAGGAGTCAGATGACCTGGCCGTCGTGACGCACGTCGGCCGGCCTGACGACAAGTACCACCAGTTCGACGGCTCCGAGGTCCTGCTGATCATCCAGGGACGCCACGGCTACATCTCGCCCAGCTGGTACGAGCCCGGCACGTCCCCGGCGCCGACGTGGAACTTCAGCGTCGTCCACGCCTACGGCGTGCCCGAGATCGTCGATCCCGAGGAGAACTTCCGGGTGCTCACCCGGCTCGTGGCGCACTTCGAGCAGCACGTCGACGACCCGATGTACCTCGATCCCGAGAAGGGCCGACCGCTCTCCCGCGGCACCGTCGGCCTGCGCATCCCGATCACGCGGTTCCAGACCCAGATCAAGATGAGCCTCGACAAGGACCCGGTGAGCAGGCAGAACGTCATCGACCACCTGCGTCGGCCCGGCCACTACCAGGACCCCGCGCTCGCCGATGACATGGAGCGCGCCCGCGCCCGCCGTGGCGAGTAGCCATGGCCGATGACGACGTCGTCGTGCGACGCCGTGACGACGGCGCGCTCGAGCTGCGGGTGAACGGCGTGTTCGTCATGGACGACGTCGAGACCACGTCCGAGCGGCGGCTGGCCCAGGTCGTGCTCGACCACGGCGCCCGCGACGTGCTGGTCGGCGGGCTCGGTCTCGGCTTCACCGTGCGCACGCTGCTGGCCGACGACCGGGTTCGACGCGTCGTCGTCGCCGAGCTGCATCCCGAGGTCGTTGCGGCCAACGGACTCGTCGATCCACGCCTGGACGTGGTGATCGGTGACGTCCGCGACCTCTGCCTGCGCAACCCGACGACTGTGCGGATGCGGTCCTGCTCGACGTCGACAACGGCCCCGACTCGCTCGTCCACGCCGGGAACGCGGCCGTCTACGAGGACGCATTCGTGGCCGAATGCGCGCGCATCCTGAGGCCCGGCGGAACGCTCGCAGTGTGGTCGATGGCCGACTCACCCGCTCTACGGGTCGTCCTCCGCGCCCACTTCGTCGACGTCGACGCCGAGCGCGTCCCGGTGCGTCTGCAGGGACGCGACGAGGAGTACTGGATCATCACCGCGCGACGCTGACGTCAGCCGCCCGGCGGTTGCGCACCATCAGGATGATCAGCTGCGGCACCAGCCAGAAGAACCCGATGAGACCGAACGTCAGGGCGACGATCTGCGCGGCTTCGCTGTTCATCTCGCGCAGAAACAGCGCCACCAGGAGGAAGATCGAGCCACCCACGATGAAGAACCACTGCACCGGTTTCATGCCCACACTGCTGTCATCACCGAAGGTTGCGGAGGTGCCAATTGATGCGCTCCGGCACAGTGCCATCATGCGCCTCCGGCGCGGGGATATCGTTCGGGACATGACTGAATACCGCATCGAGCACGACACCATGGGCGAGATCAAGGTGCCCGCCGACGCCCTCTGGCGCGCGCAGACCCAACGAGCCGTCGAGAACTTCCCGATCTCCGGCACGCCCATCGAGTCGGCCCAGATCCGTGCCCTCGCCCAGATCAAGTCCGCCTGCGCGAAGGCGAACGCCGAGCTGGGCATCATCGAGCAGGACATGGCCGACGCCATCGTCGCCGCCGCCGAGGAGGTCGCCAACGGCCAGCACGACGACCAGTTCCCGATCGACGTGTTCCAGACCGGCTCGGGCACGTCGAGCAACATGAACACCAACGAGGTGCTCGCCTCGCTCGCCACGAAGTCGCTCGGCCGGGACGTCCACCCCAACGACCACGTGAACGCCAGCCAGTCGTCCAACGACGTCTTCCCGACATCGATCCACGTCGCCGCCACGGCGTCGGCGACCAACGAGCTCATCCCGGCCCTCGACCACCTCGCGCAGTCGCTGGAAGCCAAGGCCAAGGAGTTCGCCGAGGTCGTCAAGTCCGGCCGCACCCACCTGATGGACGCCACGCCCGTCACGCTCGGCCAGGAGTTCGGCGGCTACGCGGCGCAGATCCGCCGCGGCATCGAGCGCATCGAGGCATCACTCCCCCGCACCGCCGAAGTGCCGCTCGGCGGAACCGCCGTCGGCACCGGCATCAACACCCCCGTCGGCTTCCCGCAGCGGGTCATCGAGCTGCTCGCCGAGGGCACCGGCCTTCCTGTCACCGAGGCCGTCGACCACTTCGAGGCACAGGGGGCGCGCGACGGGCTGGTGGAGATGTCCGGCCAGCTGCGCACCATCGCCGTGAGCCTCACCAAGATCTGCAACGACCTGCGCTGGATGGGTTCTGGCCCACGCACCGGCCTGGCCGAGATCCACCTCCCCGACCTGCAGCCCGGGTCGAGCATCATGCCCGGCAAGGTCAACCCGGTCCTCCCGGAGGCGACGCTGATGGTCGCCGCACAGGTCATCGGCAACGACGTCACCATCGCCACCGCCGGCGCGTCCGGCGCGTTCGAGCTCAACGTCATGCTTCCGGTGATCGGCCGTAACCTGCTCGAGTCGATGCGGCTGCTCGGCAACGCGTCGCGCACCCTCGCCGACCGCTGCATCGACGGCATCACCGCCGACGTGGAGCGCTGCCTCGAGTACGCCGAGTCCAGCCCGTCCGTGGTCACGCCGCTGAACAAGTACATCGGCTACGAGAACGCCGCTGCCATCGCCAAGAAGTCGGTCAAGGAGCGCAAGACCATCCGCGAGGTCGTGATCGAGGAGGGCTACGTCGAACGCGGCGACATCTCCGAGGAAGACCTGGACGCGGCGCTGGACGTCATGTCGATGACGCACCCGTAGCACTTCCCGCTCGTGAGAGTGGGCGTCAGCGATGCTGTGGGCATGGAGTACGTGTCCAGAGTGCCGCGACCGCCGCTGGATGGGCTGATCGACGACCTCTACTACCTGGAGGGTGAGCCGCCGTACTCCCGGTTGATTCTGCCGGCGGCACCCGCGCCTCTGCTCATCGTCAATCTCGGGGCGCCCTTCCGCATTCGCGCCGGCACCGCTGACGAGGCGACCGAATACGCCGACGGCTGCGTGGTCACCACGCCCACCCGCGCGTGGGAGTTCAGCTACCCACGCCCGACGCGGTCCGTCGGCGTGCACCTCAAGCCCTGGGGGCTGGCACCGTTCCTGCCGATGCCCGCAGCCGAGCTGTGCGACCGACCGGTGACGATTGAGCAGGCGTGGGGCCGGCCCGCCGCCACTGAGCTGCGAGACCGTCTGGCCACAGCGGACGGACCGGACCGGATGCTGACCGTGCTCGAGGAAGAGCTGGCGCGACGACAGCGCGAGACCGACGGCCTGGACCTGGTCCGTCAGGCGAGCGGCGTCATCGCGGCGAGCGGTGGGGCGGTGGCGATCGGCGACCTGGGTGTGGCGGCCGCCGTCAGCAGCACCTACTTGGCGAAGCGGTTCAAGGAGATCATCGGCGTCACCCCGAAGCGGTTGGCCCGCAGCTACCGCTTCGCGGCCACCGTCCTCTCGATCGACCCGGCCGAGCCGGTCAACTGGGGCGACCTCGCCGCCGGCGCCGGCTACTTCGACCAGGCCCACTTCGCCCACGAGTTCCGGAAGTTCACCGGGCTCACGCCGACCCGGTACATCGAGGTCCGGCAGCAGTTCCTGCGCGACCATCCCGGCCACGTGCTGGACAGCTGGCCGTTGCCGGCCGATTGATTTCCTACAAGAGCGACAGCTCACGAATCTCTAGCCTGAGGGCACCCCGAAGTGAGGAGCGCCCGATGGGCAAGGTAGTCATGTACAGCTCGGTGTCGGTGGACGGCTTCATCGCGGACGAGAACGACCAGCCCGGACCCCTGTTCGACTGGTTGCTCAGCGGTGACGTGCCGTTGGACGAGAGCGGCGAGCTGAAGGTGTCGCAGGCGTCGCACGACTACACCCGGCCGTACTGGGACCAGATCGGGGCGACCATCGCCGGCCGCCACGTCTTCGACATGACGGACGGCTGGGACGGGAAGCCTCCGGGCGGCGTGCCTGCGGTCGTCGTGGTCTCCCATCGCCCCCGGCCCGAGGGCTGGCACCCGGACGCGCCGTACCACTTCGTCGACGGCGTCGAGGCAGCCGTGGCCAAGGCGCAGGAGCTTGCGGGTGACCGGATCGTCGAGGTCGCCGCCGGCGACGTCGGTGGCCAGGTGCTTGCCGCAGGCCTGGTCGACGAGGTGCGCATGGACGTCGTACCCGTCGTGCTCGGGTCCGGCAAGCGCTACTTCGGGTCGATCCACGCGCAGCACCTGTTGGAGGATCCCGACGTGATTCAGGGCAACCGGGTGCTTCACCTGCGCTATCGGGTGCGCCGTGGACCGAGCTGAACGGATACTCACTCTCGCGTCGGGAGATGCCTCCTAGGCACGCTCTTCTCGCGATGGGAAACCTGGCTCTCACGCCCGCCGCCCCTCGAGGGAGGTCCTCCCCGGTCGCGAGAGAGGATGACCTGCGTCGCGTGAAGCCTCCTCCGCAACGTCCGTCTCGCGATGGGAGAATCTCACTCTCGCGATGCTGGGAGGACTCCTCTCGCGAGCGGCGCAGTGCACGCCGCTCAGCGCACGCCGCTCAGGGCGTGCGGCGGGCGAGCTGGTAGCCATCGACGTCCTCGACCAGCTCGTACGGCTCGTCGTAGCGGTCCTCGGCGTAGATCACGGCGTCGGGTGGCGAGGAGATCGGTGAGCCGACGTCGAGCAGCACCCACTCCGGCGTGGCATTGCCCGGGGTGCCGATCCAGGTGACGTCGTGGTTGGTGGTCAGGTGCGTCATGAGCCCGATGTCGGTGTCGACGCTCGCACCCTTGGGAACTAGGGCGATGACGCGCTCAGCTGCAGCGGCTCGAGCGGGAGGGTCGTAGTGGTCGGGGTCGACGAGGGCGCCAAGCGGCGCGGACACCTGCATCGCCGCGGTGAACACCACCGCCACCACGGCGGTCAGGCGCAGCGCCGGGAACCTGGTCATCGCGTCGATCGCGGCCACCGCGACGATCGTCATCAGCAGGATCGAGTAGTGGAAGTCCGTGCCCCAGTAGTACGGGTTGTCGCCGGCGAACCGCCACGCGAACGTCGGCAGCACCAGCAACGCCCACGGTGAGGCCAGCGCCGCGAACCCGGCGACCGCGAAGGTCATGACGACGGTCAGCAGCTTGCGCCCAGGGTCGTCGAGCACGGTCTCGAACAGGCCGCGGTCGCCGCCCACGGCGCCGGTGTACGCGTAGCTCCCCTCGGGGTTGAACGCCGGGATGATGACGAGGATGACGAGCAGGAAGCCCACGCCGCCGGCCACCCCCAGGATGACGCCACGGCGCCGCTCCCCCGCCAGCCAGAGCACGAGGCCGATGAGGGCGACGGTGAGGCCGAGGTCTTCCTTGACCAGCAGCAGCGGGAGCGACCAGGCGACCACGTGGCCGTGGCGTCGGTCGACGTACGCGGCGCCGGCCAGCGCCAGCAGCGGCGCCCCGAAGGCCACCTCGTGGAAGTCGGCCTCGACAGCCGACTGGAGACCGAACGACAAACCGTACGCCACCGCGATCCCTCCGCCGGCCCAGAGCCCGACCCGTCGCAGCCCCAGTGATGCGACGACGTACACCGAGACCGCGATGAGCACCGCCTGGACGACCAACAGCGTCTGGGCCGCCGGGAAGACCCGGTAGACGGGGGCGACCAGCGCGATGATCGGCGAGAAGTGGTCGCCGAGCAGGTTGAAGTCCGGACCCTTGATGGGAACGATCGGTGCCTGCAGGTGCGCGTAGCCGCGGATCGCCTGCTCGAAGATGGCGTTGTCGTACGACGTCGGCTCGAACTTCTCGAAGCGCACCAGTGCCAGCGTCGTGTAGGCCGCGCCGCAGAGCGCAGCCCACGCGGCGGCGATCCAGCGGCTCCAGCCGATGGACACGGACGCGAACATCAGCCGTTGATCAGGTTCTCGCCGGTCTGCGCGTCGAAGACGTGGATGGCCTCGCGCGGGACGACGATACGGGCCGACATGCCGGCGCGCAGCTCCGAGCTCGCGGGCAGCTCGGCCACGACGAAGTTGCCGAACAGGTCGAAGTCGAGAGCGTCCTCGATGTCCGCGAGCATCTCCTCGACGTCCGCCTCCAGCTCGTAGCCGAGGTAGACGATCTGGGTCTTGCCGCGCCACTCGACGTCGTCGATGCGTGTCGTGAACTCCACCCGGTCGGTCATTTCGCGCCCCTCCGGCGTGGTGGCGTCGTGGCACTGCTCGGGGCGGATGCCGACGATCACCGTCGTACGATCCCCGATGTCCTGCCTCAGTGAGTCGTCGAGCGCCACGGTCGCGAGGGGCATCTGCAGGTGCTGGCCGGAGACCTGAGCCGGGATGAGGTTCATGGCCGGCGCGCCCAGGAACCCGGCGACGAAGAGGTCGGCGGGCCGCTCGTACAGGTCGCGCGGCGACCCGACCTGGTGCACGAATCCCTGGTGCATGACCGCCACCTGATCGGCGAGCGTGAGGGCCTCGTGCGCGTCGGACGTCGTGAAGATGGACGTGCGGCTGCGGTCGGTCTGCCACTGCGTCGTGACCGACCGGACGTGCGAGCGCACGCGGCCGTCCTGAGCGGTGAACGGCTCGTCGAACAGGTAGCCGAGGGCGTCACGGACCAACGCACGTCCGATGGCGACCCGCTGCCGCTGGCTGTCATCCAGTTCCGACGGCTTGTGCTCGAGCACGTGATCCAGGGCGAGGAAGTCCGCCACCTCCTCGACCCGGTCGTCGATGTCGATCTCGTGTCCTCGACGCAGACGAGCGGCGAACGCCAGGTTGTCGTACACGTCGAGGTGCGGGTGCAGTGCGTAGTCGGAGAAGACCAGCGCCAGGTCGCGCTGGCGGGGACCCACGGCATTCACCACGTTCCCGCCGATGACGACGTCGCCATCGGTGTGGTCGTCGAGTCCGACGAGCACCCGCAGGAGGGCGGTCTTGCCCGCGCCGGCCGGGCCACAGACAGCCAGCCGGGCACCGGACGGGACGGACAGGCTGACGTCGTCGAGCAGGCGTCGACCGTCGGGTGCGTCGAGACTGACGTGGCGGACCTCGATCGTGGTCATCAGTACGTCCTTCCCAGAAGTCGAATCGTCCGGCGTGGCAGGGCGAGCAGCACGAGCAGGGCCGGAACCAGCCAGAGGAGCCCGGTGGCGGCCACCACGGCGGACGGCTGCCCGAACTGGTCGGACGCCAGCAGGAGCGTGGCGGGGAGGGTGCGCGACTCGTCGCCGGCCGTGAGTGTCGCGCCGATGACGGCGTCATTGCAGGCCGCGATGAACGTGATGAAGCTGATGACGAGCAGCGCCGGCACGACCATGGGCAACCCGAACGCACGGAACGACTGGACGCGGGTGGCGCCGTCGGCACGCACGGAGTCGCGCAGCGTCCACGGCAGCTCGCGCATCAGGGTGACGCTCAGCCACAACGCGAGCGGCAGCGTGATCATCAGGGTGGGAACCACGAGCACGTAGCGGGACCCGAAGACGCCGAACATCCGCAGCTGGTCGCCGAACGGGCCGGCGATCGCCACGAGCGGCGCCAGCAGCACCGCCAGGACGAAGAAGTACACGCCGCGGCCGCCGCGCACCCGACGGCGCACCAAGGCATACGCCGCCGGCACTGCGAACAGCACCGACACGACGGTGGCGATCAGGCTCACCAGCGCCGACGTCGCGGCCGCCTGCCGGATCGCCTCGTTGCCGAGCACGTCGCCGAACACCGACCACTGGACGTCGATCGGCACGATCGACTGCGTGGTGGCGGTCTCGGCCGACGTGGCGAGCGTGAACATCCAGAGCAGCGGCAGGACGGTGAAGACGACCAGCATCTCCAGGCCGATCACCGCCCACATCGACACGCGGCGTCGTGAGTCGGCCATCAGGACGCCGACGACGCTGGTGAGCATCAGCACGATGGCGACGGCGAACCAGAGCCAGCGATCACGGCCGGGCACGTACAGGATGCCGTAGTTGGCGACGCCGAAGCCGAGCACGAATGCGGTCGCCGAGGCGAAGAAGCGCGAGCGGATGGACGGCCTCACACGACCCTCCTGACCCGGAGCAGCAGCATGAGCATCGTGCCGAGGAGGCCCACAATGGCGAGCAGCACGACCGACATCGCGGCCCCGAGCCCGATCTCGAAGGACGTGAACGTGGTGTCCCAGAGCAGGAGCGGAGCGGTGCGCAGCTGCGGCAGCGACGGTTCGGCCAGCAGCGGCGCCTCGAAGGCCCGGAACGCGTCCAGCGATCGGTAGACGACCGCCACGGCGACGGCTGGTGCGGCGGCGGGCAGCACGACCCTGGTCAGGCGTTGCCGCGGGTTGGCGCCGTCGGCGACCGCCGACTCCAGCAGCCCTGGCGGAACTCGCGTCAGGCCGGCGAGCAGGATCAAGGTGGTGATGCCGGTGCCCCGCCAGATCTCACCCACGGCGACCGAGGCCAGGGCGGAGATCTGGCCGTCGCCGGTGTAGTGGAACCAGGCCGGAGCGAAGCCGGTGGTGATGCCCTCGCGCCACACGAACGCGGCAGCCGTGGCCATCACCGCGAACGGCACGAGCACGAGGACTCTGGTGTAGGGAGCGATGATCGTGATGCGTCGCAGGGCGCCCGCGAACCCCGACGCCAGCAGCAGCTGGATGACGACGACCACGGCCACGAACACGAGGGTGAGGGCGACGGCGACCCACCAGTCGATGCTCGTGACGACCTCGACGTAGTTGTCAGGTCCGACGAACGCGGTGTCGTCGGGGGTGGTCAGCGACTGGGTGGAGAGAGATGTGTAGACGGCTCGCCCCAACGGCCACAGGGTGAGCGCGGCAAGCACGATGAGGAATGGCGCGACCAGTCCCCATCCGCCCTTGACCGGTCGGCGGCGCACGCCGTGGGTCGTCATCACAGACCTCCCGCGACGACGTCGACCACGGCGCGCTGGGACTGCTCAGGCGTGGTCGACGGACTGACGCCGGTGATGGGCAACCACGTGTCCCGCAGCGCCGCCCGCACCCGCTGCCAGTAGGGAGTGGACGGCACATTGACGCCGGTCTCGACCGCATCGAGCGTCACCCCGCTGGACGGGACCGCGCTCTTGACCTCTTCCGCCTCGTAGACGGCGGACCGGGTCGCCCCGTGGCCGGACTGGATCATCATCCGCTGCTGCGACTCCGCCGAGGTGAGACAGGCGACTGCCTCGTACGAGAGCTTGGTGTTGCGCGCATCTTTCGGAACGGCCAGGGACACTCCCGTCAGCGGGGCCACGCTCTCGCCCTCGACCACCGGGTACGGGACAGCCTTCATGTCGGGCACGACCGAGGAGAGGACGGGATCGGTGACGATCGCGCTGCTCGCCAGCAGGAACCCGCCTCGCGCTCCGGCGAACTCGGTGCGGGCTTGCGGCGACGGTCCGGGTCCGATCCCGGCATTCCCGTAGAACTGCACGATGCCGGCAGCCACACGGCCGGCGTCGGTCGCGAGGCCGACCTTCGGGTCGCGCCCGTCGCCCTCCAGAAGCGTGCCTCCCGCCGCGGCAATGAGGGTGCGCACCCAGTCGCCGAGTCCGGTGCCGTCGAGGTCGTCGATCTGGAGCGTGGAGCCCAGTCGCTCCGCGCCGGCCAGCAGGTCGTCCCAGCCGATCGGCTTGGTGGTGTCGAGCCCGGCCCGTTCGGCCGCGGTGCCGCGGTACCAGAGCACCTGCGGGTCGAGCCACCACGGCGCCGCCACGAGCTGGTCGTCATGCGTCGCTGCCTCGACGGCCTTCGGCAGGGCGCCGCTGCTCAGCTCCGTCTGAACGTCTGCCGGCACGGGGGCGAGGTAGCCCGCGGCACCCATCTCGGCCGTGAGGGAGGTGTCGAGGCTCAGGATGTCGATCGAGTCGTTGCCGGCCGCGAGCTGGCGCACGATCTCGGTGCGCCGCTGGTCGATGCCGGCGGGAAGCTGCTCGAGCTCGATCGTGTACCCGGCCGCGCTGCTGCAGGTCTCGGCGATCGAGCGGGCATCCACGCGATCAGGGACGACCCACCAGTGCAGGACGCGCGACGAATCCGACGCGGTGCCGGAACAACCCGCGAGCGTCAACGAGACGAGGACGAGGGCAGCACCGACGACAACCCTCCTGTTCACGGGCGCAACTCTGCCACAGGCGGGGTGCCCGGCTAGGCGAACTTCAGAGCGTGACGTCCTCAAGCATTTCCGTCACCAACGCGGCCACCGGGGAGCGCTCGGACCGGGTGAGCGTGACGTGCGCGAAGAGTGGGTGTCCCTTGAGCTTCTCGACCACGGCGACGACGCCGTCGTGCCGCCCCACTCGCAGGTTGTCGCGCTGGGCGACATCGTGGGTGAGGACGACCTTGGAGTTCGCCCCGATCCGCGACAGCACGGTGAGAAGCACGTTGCGTTCGAGCGACTGCGCCTCATCGACGATGACGAACGAGTCGTGCAGCGAACGTCCGCGGATGTGGGTGAGCGGCAGGACCTCGAGCATCCCGCGATCGAGGATCTCCTCGATGACCGGCGTGGAGGTGACGGCGCCGAGGGTGTCGAACACCGCCTGTGCCCACGGACCCATCTTCTCGGACTCGCTGCCCGGCAGGTAGCCGAGCTCCTGGCCACCGACGGCGTACAAGGGGCGGAACACGACGACCTTCTTGTGCTGGTTCCGCTCCATGACCGCTTCAAGCCCGGCGCAGATCGCCAGCGCCGACTTGCCCGTGCCGGCGCGGCCGCCCAGCGAGACGATGCCGATGTCGGGGTCGAGCAGGAGGTCGAGCGCGACGCGCTGCTCGGCCGAGCGTCCGTGGATGCCGAAGGCGTCGCGGTCGCCGCGCACGAGCTGGACGTGCTTGTCGGGCATCACGCGTCCGAGCCCGCTGCCCTTGTCGGACACGAGAACGAGACCGGTGTGGCACGGCAGGTCGCGGGCCCCCTCCACATCCAGGCCAGTGAGGTCGAGGACACCGGTCTCGTAGAGCGTGTCGAGGTCGGCGCTGTCGACGTCGATCTCACCCATCCCGGTCCAGCCGGACTCCAGCGCCAGCTCGGCCCGGTACTCCTCGGCCGTGAGCCCGACCGCCGACGCCTTGACCCGCATCGGGAGGTCCTTCGAGACGAGCGTGACGTCGTGGCCCTCGTTCGCGAGGTTGCGCGCCACCGACAGGATGCGCGTGTCGTTGTCCCCGAGGCGGAATCCCGCCGGAAGTGACGCGGTGTCGGTGTGGTTGAGCTCGACCCGGATGGTTCCTCCCTCGTCGCCGATCGGGAGCGGGACGTCGAGCATCCCGTGCTTCACCCGCAGGTCGTCGAGGAACCGCAGTGCCGTTCGCGCGAAGTAGCCGAGCTCGGGGTGGTGTCGCTTCGCCTCCAGCTCCGTGATCACGACCACGGGTATGACGACTTCGTGCTCGTGGAACCGCGTGACCGCCGCCGGGTCGGCCAGCAGGACGCTGGTGTCCAGGACGAAGGTGTGGCACTTCGGGGAGGTGGAACGGGTGCTCGCGCTCTTCTTCACAGCCACGGTTGTCTCCTCGGTGAGCCGCGCGCGCCCTGCGCAGGCCCTTAGTCGTCGGTACGAGTGGGGCGGCCGGGCTCAGGGGCGAGCATCAACACAGTTCGACGCTACGTCCGGAGGTGCCGTCCAGCAGGCACGACACGCCCGGCACCGTGTGCCGGACCCACCGGCCGCGATGCGCGTCAGGTGCCGAAGCGGCGTTCGCGGGAGGCGTACGAGCGCATGGCCCGCAGGAGGTCGACGCGGCGGAAGGCCGGCCACAGGGCGTCGCAGAAGTAGAACTCGGAGTGGACGCTCTGCCAGAGCAGGAAGCCCGAGAGCCGCTGCTCCCCCGACGTGCGGATGACGAGGTCGGGATCGGGCTGTCCCTTGGTGTAGAGATGCTCGGCGATGTCGTCGACCTCGAGCGTGCCGGCGACGTCGGCGAGGTCGTGGCCCTCGGCGGCCTTCTCCAGCAGCAGCGACCGCATCGCGTCGGTGAGCTCCTGGCGTCCGCCGTAGCCCACGCACACGTTCACCCGCATGCCGTCGACGGCGGCCGTGCCGTCGGCCGCCTGCTTGAGATGCGCCGCCGACTCCGGTGGCAGCAGGTCGAGGCTGCCCATCAACGTCAGGCGCCACCGGCCATCGGCCGCGAGCCGGTCGACCAACCCCTCGACGGCGTCGAGGATGCTCGCGAGCTCGCCATCGGGGCGCTGGAGGTTGTCGGTGGAGAGCACCCAGAACGTCACCGTGCCGACGCCCAGCTCGTGGCACCACTCGAGGAACTCGTCGACCTTGGCGGCACCGGCCTGGTAGCCGTGTTCGAGGTCCTGACGAGCGTCCTTGGCCCAGCGACGATTGCCGTCGATGATGGCACCCACGTGACGCGGGAGACGGGTGTGATCGAGGCGACGCAGCAGCCGGCGCTCGTAGGCACCGTAGAGCAGGTCGCTGAGGTTCATGCCGCTAATCTCATCACATGACCGAGCGAGGCCCCGACTCCCTGACGGAGGAGGCAACCGAGGCCATCCGCGAGGCCGTCAACGAGATCAAGCCGAAGCTCCGCGGGTGGCTGCACCTCGCCACCTGGCCACTCGCGTTCATCTCGTTCCTGGTGCTGCTCGTCCTCGCCGACAACGTGCTCGTGCGCGCCGGCGCTGCCGTGTTCATGTTCAGCGCGCTGGCCCTGTTCGGGGTGAGCGCCGTCTACCACACCGGCCGCTGGAGCGACCGTGCCCGGACGATCTGGAAGCGCGTCGACCACGCCACCATCTTCGTGCTCATCGCCGGGTCGTACACGCCGTTCTCCCTGATGCTGCTCCCGACCGACCATGCGGTGACCCTGCTCTCGGTGGTGTGGGGCGGCGCCCTGCTCGGCGTGCTCTTCCGCATCTTCTGGCTCGGTGCTCCACGGTGGATGTACGTGCCGCTGTACCTCGCGCTCGGGTGGGCCGCGGTGTTCTACTTCCCCGAGTTCTCGCGCGAGGCGCCCACGTCGGTCATGGTGCTGCTGATCGTGGGCGGCGGTCTCTACACGATCGGCGCGCTCGTGTACGGGTTCAAGTGGCCCGACCCGTGGCCCACCTGGTACGGCTTCCACGAGGTGTTCCACACGCTCACGATCGCGGCGTTCATCGTGCACTACATCGGCGTCAGCATCCTCGCGTACACGAGGTAGGAATAACCCTTCGCGGGTCACCGTCGTTGACGGTGCGGCACCCACCCACGGCTCGGAGCTCCCATGCCCGCACGATCGTCCCGCCTCGCTGCTCTCCTGATCATCGTCACGATGCTCACCGGCTTCCTCTCCGGCTCCGCGTCGGCGGCCGAGCCCGGCACGCCGCTGCCGGTCCCGTACACGTTCCTTCCCAACGCGGCGCTCGCCGGCCTGAAGATCGACGCGGACGCGCCCGGAACCAACGACTGGACCTGCAAGCCCAGCGCCGCCCACCCCGAGCCGGTCGTCCTGGCCCACGGCCTGATGGGCAACAAGGGAACGAACTGGCAGACGTACGGCCCGCTGCTCGCGAACGAGGGTTACTGCGTGTTCGCGCTGACGTACGGGACGTCGACGTCCGTCCCGTCGCAGTTCAAGAACGTCTTCGGCGGTCTCGGACCCATCGAGGACAGCGCCGAGGAGCTCAAGGTCTTCGTCGCCAAGGTCCTGGCGAGCACGGGTGCCACCAAGGTCGACATCCTCGGTCACTCCGAGGGCACCGTGATGCCCGACTACTACGCGAAGTTCCTCGGCGGGGCCCAGTTCATCGACGACTACGTCTCGATCACCCCGCTGTGGCACGGCACGAATCCCGCGGGCCTCGCCACCCTCAGCACCTTGGGCACGCCGTTCGGGTTCACGCCGGCGCTGTTCAAGGTCTTCCAGCCGTTCTTCGCCTCCGGGCCCCAGCTCATGACCGGGTCCGACTTCTTCACCAAGCTGCGCTCCGGCGGCACCCCGGCCGTGCCCGGCATCGAGTACACGAACCTCGTGACGATGTACGACGAGCTGGTGGCGCCGTACACGAGCGGCATCGAGCCCGGCATGACGAACATCGTCGTGCAGAAGCTCTGCCCGCTCGACCTCGCCGAGCACTTCGCGCTCGTCGCCGACCCCGTCACCGCCCAGCTGGTGCTGAACACGCTCGACCCCTCCACCGCGAAGAAGCCACGGTGCCAGGTCGTGCTGCCGTTCATCGGCGGGCTCACCGGCGGCGCCAAGCGCTGACGGCTCAGACCGCGGCGTCCTCCAGGGCGTCGGGATCCGTCACGGGCATGCGGCAGACGAAGTCGCGGCACACGTAGGCGGCTGGTCTGCCGTCGACCTCGGTGCGGCCTTCGAACAACGCCAATGGGGTGCCGGCATCGGCGGCGATGACCACGGCGCCGGGCGTGGTGAGTCGGAGGGCCGCGCGGTGCAGATCATCGCGCTCGGGCCGCGGACCCACGACGGCGACCTCGGCCGGGCCTGCGAGCATCGCTTCGGCGGCGACGAGGCTCCAGCCCGCGAACCGTGGCGCCTGGCGTGCGACCTGGGCAGCCGACGCGAGACCGGACTCGGCGGCCTCGCGGTACCGGTGCTCACCGGTGACGGCGGCGCACGCCACCAGCGCGACTGCGGCGGAGGACGTGCCCGAGGGATACGCGTTGTCGGAGACGTCGCGCGGGCGCACGACGAGCGCCTCGGCGTCGACCGCGGTGTCGAAGAATCCCTCTTCCGGTGCTGCGAAGCGCTCGATCACGCCATCGAGTAGCACGCGAGTGCGATCGAGCCAGACCGGGTCACCGGTGATGCCGAGCACCGCGATGAACGCCTCCGCGACGCAGCCATGGTCCTCGAGCACGGCGGCGTGACGTCCGGCGACACCGTCGCGAGAGGCCCGCACGAACGTGCCGGTCCCGGCACCGTGAACGTCGGCCAGCAACGTCGCAGCAGCAACGGCGGCCTCACCGAATGACGGGTCGTCGAGCAGCACCGACGCCTCAGCGAGGGCGGTGACGGCGAGTCCGTTCCACGCGGCCACGACCTTGTCGTCGCGGGCCGGCCGAGTGCGGTCGGCCCGGGACGCAAGCAGGCGCGCCCTGACATCGGCCCAGCGTTCCGGGTCGTCGGGATCCTCGAGCAGCTGGAGGGTCGAGAAGCCGCGCTCGAACGTCCCCTCCCCCGTGACACCGAGCAGCTTCGCCGTCCACGCGCCGTCCTTGGCGCCGAGCAGCCGCATGAGCTGGTTGGGGTTCCAGACGTAGAACGTGCCCTCGTGGCCGTCGCTGTCGGCGTCGAGTGCCGATGCAAAGCCGCCCTCGGCCGTGCCGAGCTCGTCGATGATGAACCGGGCGGTCTCGCGGGCCACCCGCTCGGCCAGCGGTGAGCCGGACTGACGCCAGAGATGCAGGTAGATCGCGCAGCAGCTGGGCATTGTCGTAGAGCATCTTCTCGAAGTGCGGCACCCGCCAGAACCGGTCGACGCCGTAGCGAGCGAATCCCCCACTGAGCTGGTCGTACAGTCCGCCGCGAGCCATGGCGTCGCAGGTCTTCTCGACCATCTCCAGCGAGCGGGCATCGCCGGTGCGCGCGTGCTGGCGCAGCAGGAACTCCAGCACCATCGACGGCGGGAACTTGGGGCTGGCGCCGAAGCCACCGGCCTCGTTGTCGTGCTGGCTGGAGAGGGTCGCCGCAGAGGCGTCGAGGTCATCGGCGCTGAGTGCGCCACCGTCGTGGTCCATCTCCTGGCGCAGGTGCTGGATGACGTCGGCGCTGACCGCGCTCACCTCGTCGCGCCGGTTCTCCCAGGCGTCCGCGAGTGCCTGCAGCACTTGGGTGAACGCCGGCATCCCCTGCCGCGGCTCGGCCGGGAAGTAGGTGCCGGCGAAGAACGGCTCCCCCTCCGGGGTGAGGATGCAGGTCATGGGCCAGCCGCCCTGGCCCGTCATGGCCTGGGTGGCACGCATGTAGACGGCGTCGATGTCGGGGCGTTCCTCGCGGTCGACCTTGATGTTGATGAAGTGGTCGTTCATGAACGTCGCGGTGGTTGCGTCCTCGAAGGACTCGTGCGCCATGACGTGGCACCAGTGGCAAGCGGCGTACCCGACACTGAGCAGGATCGGGCGGTCGAGCTCCTTCGCGACGGTCAATGCGTCGGCGCCCCACTCCCACCAGTCGACCGGGTTGTCGGCGTGCTGCACGAGGTAGGGACTGGTCGAGTCGACGAGTCGGTTGGCCATGGTCTCCAACGTACTGGGATGCCTAGATTGGGCTCGTGGAGATCCGTGACGCACGAGACGACGACTGGGCCGGCATCTGGCCGATCGTGGCCGAGGTCCTGGCCGAGGGCGTGGCCTACACCTACGAGCCGGACATGACCGAGGAGCAGGCTCGCGGCAAGTGGCTGGCACCTGCGCCATGGCGCACGACGGTCGCCGTCGACGGAGATGAGGTTCTGGGCGCCGCGACCTGGGGGCCCAACCAGTCCGGCCCGGGATCGCACATCAGCAACGCGAACTTCGTCGTGTCGAGCGAGTCCCGCGCCGCAGCGTCGGCACTGCGCTGGTCGAGCACACGCTCAACCGGGCGCGGCGGAGGGATACCGGGATGCATCAATCCCGTCTCCTTCCTGAGATCATCGGCACGGTGCCCGGAGCCTTCATCCATCCGACGAAGGGTCCGGTCGGCCTGCACGTGATGTACCTGGCGTTCTGACCTCAGCTCGAGGCGGTGTCCTCGTGGTCGTCCTCGCCCGGCCACGGCTCCCTGGCCCGGTGGGTGTGCTTGACGAACGAGCGGAACAGTATGACCGTGGCGACGATCAGGATGCCCACGACCAGCATGGCGATCCATCCCGGCCTGACGTTCTCGGGCGTCAACGGGACATCGGCTGTGGCGATGCTGAGCATGAGGTCGTGCATGGTGCCCAGCGTAGACACGAGCCATCATGCGGTCTGCGGCGGTGCGAGGAGTCGGTCAGGCGGCGAGGGTGTGGTGGGGTGATCCGCGGGCGAGGTCGAGTCGTCCGGAATGGACGAGTGTGTGGCATGTGCGGCAGAGGCCGATGAGGTTGTCGAGGTCGGTGCGTCCGCCGTGGGACCACCAGTTGAGGTGGTGGTTGTGGGCGATCGGGTGGCGGCAACCTGGTGCGGCACACAGACCTTGTTGTCGCAGTGAGATGGCTTTGGCTTGTCGGGGTGTGGCGAGGCGTTCTGATCGTCCGACATCGAGGACCTCGACGTTCCGTTCGATCGTCTTGACGAGGAACGGCGTGACCTCGGCCCCGCAGAGCAGGTGGGCGAGGAGGCCGGGCCCGATCGGTCCGAACCCCTCCAACGTTGCCGGCTGAAGGTCGAGGTCGAGGGTCTTGCGGGCCTGATCGTCGGCCATCGCCTTCAACAGGTCGGCGTCGACGGTGACGTTGATGTGGGGTCGGATGCCGTTGTCTGCGGGGAGTCCGTGCTCCAGCACGGTGGTGCAGATGTCATCGAGTGCGCCCATCCGTCGTTCTGCCGGCGTCCGGTCGTCGTCCGCGTCGCGTGGGACGGACAGGTTCTTCAGGATCGTGTTGAGCTTGGCGCCGGTCTCGATGTCGAGGAACCCGGTGAGGTGCCAGCCCTCCTCGGTGCGGGCCAGCGGATGTCGTGCTTGTCCATGCCCTTGCGCCAGGCTTCGTCGAGGTCGTCCGGATGCAGGACCGCACGGATCTGCCGCACCTTGGCATGGAGCTCACCCGGTGTGACGTGCTTCGCGACGTCCAGCAGCGGCTCCTCGATCAGCCGGGTCTCGGTGACACCGACGTGCTTGAGCGCATACGTGAACGAGACGACGTGCTCGAACGAGATCAACCCACTCCTGGCGGCCGCGCCCACGGCGGGCAGGTCACGGAACGTGGCCGCCGCGCGGACCATCTGACGGGTCAGGCCGGCGTCCTGGCGCAGCTCACGTCGGGCCCACGTGCTGATGCTGGACGCGCCGTCGGCTACGTGGGCCTTGGTCCGGTCGATCTCGGCCAGGCGGTCGCACTTGGCGGCCTGGAGTGCCTGGATCGCGGTCTCGATCGCCCGGATCTCATCTCCGGTCGAGGTGGTGACCGACCGCATCACCCGCGCAGCATCGCGCAGGGTGGCGATGGTGGGTTCGACGGCTGATGGCATGCCTTGATTCTACTCGAACACATGTTCGTTAACCAGTGGAAAACCCTGTGGATTCAAGGAATTTCTGCATGTAGGCCGTCTCTTCATTCGTGGCGGGCGGTGTGCCCACCATCGGCATGAGCGCCCGGAGGGGGTGTGACTGAACGTGTTCGTGCACACGGGCGGCGTTGAGGATGGCCACGGGTCGGGTCACGTCGACGTCATCGAGGGACTCGGCAATGGCGGCCCGGAGAACCTGAGCGAGGACAGCTACTAGCTCGCCCTGAGCCACAACATCCAAGGACAGCCATGGCTGAGTCGGCCCCAACTTTGGGTTATGGCGCACGAGCCATGTCGCGTCCTACGGTGACCTCAAGCAGCCGACGAGAGGAGACCGTCATGAGCGGTCGCATGGTGCACTTCGAGATTCCGTTCGACGACCAGGACCGGGCCAGTGCCTTCTACGAGAAGGCCTTCGACTGGCAGCTCGCCTCGATGCCGGGGATGGGTTACACGCTGGTGACCACCGGGCCCTCCAGCGAGGAGACCGGCCCGACCGAGCCCGGGTACATCAACGGGGGCATGCTCCAGCGTCAGGACCCGATCACGTCACCGGTGCTCGTCATCGACGTCGCCGACATCGACGCCACGCTCACGACGATCGACGAGCTCGGCGGGTCGACCGTCCGCCCCAGGGAGCCCGTGGGCGAGATGGGCTTCGCCGCCTATTGCAAGGACTCCGAGGGCAACCTCATCGGCCTCTGGGAGACCGCCTCCGGCTGACGAGCCGGCAGTTCACCGCAGGCCGGCGAAGAGGTCGTCCTCGGGGATCGTCGTCTCGACGTGGCTCGTGACGAGCTGGAAGTCCTCGGTGGGCCAGGCCTCCATCATCACCTCGCGCGGCACGGAGAAGAACCAGCCGTTCGGGTCGATCTGGGTGGCGTGGGCCAGCAGCGCCTCGTCGCGCACGTGGAAGTACTCCGCGCACTCGACGCGGGTGGTGAGCCGCGCTTCGTCCTCGGGCTTGCGCTCCCACTTGTCGAGCCACTCCGCGTACGGATTCTGGACCCCGTGACGTTCCGTGGCCTCGGCGATCGCCGTCATCCGCTGGTAGCTCCAGCCCAGGTGGTAGTAGAGCTTGGAGACCTGCCACGGCTCACCGGCGTCCGGGTAGCGGTCCGGGTCGGCCGCGGCCTCGAACGCGTACACGCTGACCTCGTGACACTTGATGTGGTCCGGGTGCGGGTAGCCGCCGTTCTCGTCGTACGTGGTCAGGACGTGCGGACGGAACGAGCGGATGAGCCGCACCAGCGGTTCGGCGGCCTCCTCGATCGGCACCAGCGCGAAGCATCCCTCGGGCAAGCGGCGGCTTCGGATCGCCCTCGGGCCACCCGGAGTCGACGAAGCCCAGCCAGTCCTGCCGGATGCCGAGGATGTCTCGGGCGCGCGCCATCTCGTCACGGCGGATCTCGGCGATGAGCGACGGATTGTCGATGATGCCGGGGTGGTCGAAGCTCGGGTTGAGGACGTCGCCGCGTTCGCCCCCGGTACAGGTCGCGACGTGGACGTCGACACCCTCCGCGACGTACTTCGCGGTGGACGCCGCCCCCTTGCTCGACTCGTCGTCGGGATGGGCGTGCACGTGCATGAGTCTGAGTTGCTCGGCCACGCACCCATCCTTGCACCGCGATTCACACGACTCGGCTCGGGACCCGGTCCACGAGCGGGGCACGACGAGGTCGCGGCGATGGCAGCGCCTGAGACACTGGGCGGCGTGACCGATCTCGCAGGCCGCTACGGCACCCGTGGACGTCCGCGCTGGCTGTGGCCCGCCATCGCCGCGGTGGGCGTGCTGCTCGGCGTCGCCTGGGCGGCCTGGGTCGCGTTCCAGCCGAAGCCCGTGTCGGCCCAGCTGTACGGCTACGACGTCGTCGACGACCACCAGGTGAACGTCACGCTCAACGTCCATCGGCCCGAACCACTGGCCGTGACGTGCACGGTCTACGCGCAGGCGGAGGACCACTCGACCGTCGGCGAGAAGACCGTCACCGTGCCCGCGAGCGACCGGAAGGATGTCCGCGTGAACGTCTCGCTGGAGACCGAGCGACGGGCTGTCACGGGCGTTCTGCGAACGTGTAAAACCGCGGATTGAGTGGTAATCTCGACGCGTCACCCCGGGCGCTTGCCTGGGGTGCCGCACGTAGAGGGAGTGAGCTCATGACACAGCCCACCGACACCGAGACCATCTGGGTGACGCAGGAGGCTTATGAGCGCCTGCAGCAGGAGCTGGAGCACCTCAAGGGCGACGTGCGCGCCGACATCACCGCCAAGATCGCTGCCGCCCGCGACGAGGGAGACCTCAAGGAGAACGGCGGCTACCACGCCGCCCGCGAGGAGCAGGGCAAGACCGAGGCCCGCATCCGTCAGCTCGAGGAGATGCTGCGTCGCGCCGAGGTCGGCGAGAAGCCGGCCGACGACGGACTGGTCGAGGCCGGCATGAAGGTCACCATCCGGTTCAAGGGCGACACCGACACCGAGACGTTCCTGCTCGGCTCGCGCGAGCTGCTGAGCATGGACAGCGCCGTCGACCTCGACGTCTACTCCCCCACCTCGCCGCTCGGCGCAGCCATCCTCGGCAAGAAGGTCGGCGACTCCGCCTCGTACGACACGCCCAACGGCAAGACCATCACCGTCGAGGTCGTCGACGCGGTTCCGTTC
>CAVSDS010000003.1:0-59044 GCA_963726885.1 uncultured Actinomycetota bacterium
GCGGACGCCGGTCTCGGCGGCGACGCGGGCGATCGCGTCCTTGCGGCTCAGCCCGTCGGCCTCGGCCTCGGCGACGAGCTCGCGCAGCTCGTCGGCACTGTGCTCCCGCTGCTCCTGGGCGGCGCCGGCGACGACCAGGGTGACCTCGCCGCGCACACCGTGCTCCTGCCCCTCGGCCCAGCCCACGAGCTCGACGAGCGTGCCCCGGGCGACCTCCTCGTACGTCTTGGTGAGCTCGCGGCACACCGCGGCACGGCGGTCGTCGCCGAACGCCTCGGCCATGGCGGCGAGGGTGGCACCGGTGCGGTGCGGCGACTCGAAGAACACCATCGTGCGGGCTTCGCGGCTGAGCGCACCGAACACGCGACGGCGCTCGCCGGCCTTGCGCGGCGCGAACCCCTCGAAGCAGAACCGGTCGACCGGCAGGCCGGACACGGCGAGAGCAGTCAGCACGGCCGACGGGCCGGGGACTGCCGTGACGTCGAGACCCGCCTCGACGCAGGCCGCGACGAGTCGGTAGCCGGGATCGGAGACGCTCGGCATCCCGGCGTCGGTGACGAGCAGGACGGTGCTCCCCTCGGCGATGGCCGAGACGAGCTCCGGCGTCCGTTGGCGCTCGTTGCCCTCGAAGTACGACACGACGCGCCCGCCGACCGTGACCCCGAGGTCCGACGCGAGACGACGCAACCGACGGGTGTCCTCAGCGGCGACCACGTCGGCCGACGCGAGCAGCTCCGCCAGCCGCGGCGATGCATCGGAGACGCGTCCGATGGGCGTGGCAGCGAGGACGAGCACGGATCCATCGTGCCAGTCACCACGATCGCACCGGGCGCGGAGCGCCTACGATCTGCAGAGTGACCGAGACAACCCGCCACGCCCGTCTCTGGGGCTGGATCGGTCCACTGGGTGTTGCAGTGATCGCCCTCGCCGTTCGTCTCTGGCACCTCGGGCGGCCCAAGACGCTCGCCTTCGATGAGACGTACTACGCCAAGCAGGCGTGGTCGATGCTCAAGGACGGCTACGCCCAGGACTACGTCGAGGGCGCCGACAAGAGCATCGTCGCCGGGAACCTCTCCGACCTCTTCATCTCGGGCCAGCCCACGCAGACCGTGCACCCCGAGGCCGGAAAGTGGCTCATCGCGCTGGGCGAGTGGGCGTTCGGCATGGACTCGTTCGGCTGGCGCATCAGCGCCGCGGTCATCGGCGCGCTGACGGTCCTGGTGCTGGCCCGGCTGGTGCGGCGACTCACCGGTTCCACGGTCATCGGCTGCCTCGCCGGTCTGCTGCTCGCCCTCGACGGCGCCCATCTCGTGATGTCGCGGCTGGCCTTGCTCGACGTGTTCCTGACGTTCTGGATCGTCTGCGCGGTCGCGTGCCTCGTGGCCGACCACGACTGGATGACGTCGCGGCTCGACCGCCTGCGCGTGTTCCGGCCGTGGCAGCTTCTGGCCGGGGTGTGCTTCGGTCTGGCGTGCGGCACCAAGTGGAGCGGAGTGTACGCGCTCGCCGTGTTCGGCATCGCTGTCGTCGCCTGGGAAGTCGTGGCCCGGCGGCGTCACCTCCGCGACTCCGGTCGCCACCGCACGCTGTCGCGTCGATCGTTGGTCACCCAGACGTTCGCCGTGGGCATCCCGGCCTTCCTGACGCTGGTGGGCGTGGCGGCCGTCATCTACATCGCGACATGGACGGGCTGGCTCCTCCATCACGGCTTCTACGAGCAGCGCTTCGGCCTGGGCTATGGCGACGAGGCAGCGTGGGGCGCGTACGTGAAGTCGCCGTCGTCCGGCGTGGTCGGCCACGTCGTCGACTCGATGCGATCCCTGTGGCACTACCACCAGATGGCCTTCCATTTCCACGTCACCGACGCCTACCTGGAGACTCAGACCCACGACTACCAGTCGCAGGCGTGGGGCTGGCTGGTGCTCGACCGCCCCGTCAGTGCAGCCGTTCAGCTGGACGTGCCCGCCGAACAATGCGGCGCCCAGGCATCTTCGTCCTGCATCCGGGAGACTCTGATCCTCGGCAATCCGGCCGTCTGGTGGTCCGGGCTCGCGGCGTCGGTGGCTGCGGCCTTCGTGTGGATCTCCCGCCGCGACTGGCGGTGGTCGGTGCCCGTGCTCGGACTCCTCGCGACCTGGGCGCCGTGGCTGCTGGTCATGGACCGGCCCATCTTCTCCTTCTACGCCGTGGCGTCGGTGCCCTTCATGATCATCGCGCTCTGCCTGTTGATCGACCTGGCCCGACGCGAGCTCACCTCGCCGCGCGGTCGCTACAGCGTGTGGCTGGCGGGTGGCGCGCTGGCCACCGTCGTGGTCATCGCCTTCTGGTACTTCTTCCCGGTCTGGACCTACGAGCTGTTGCCGTACGACGCCTGGCGCGACCGGATGTGGTTCGACCGCTGGATCTAGGGAGTCTTCTCTGCGCGTGCACTCGCCCCGGCGAGGGCGAGCTCGATGACCCAGGCGACGTCGTCAGCAGCCTCGGCGGGCGGCTTGGACGGTCGTGTCAGCGCCGACAGCACGAGACGCACGATGGCCTCGGCTGCGATGTCGAGCTCGTCGTCCGTGAACGGCAGCGGCGCGTACATCTCGCGGGCGCACTCCGTGACCACGGCACACGCGACCTCGACGATCTCGCCGGACTCCGTGGTGAGGATCGTCAGGAAGTCGGCGTCGTTCTGGTCGGTCACGGTGCCGAAGACGGTGCGCACCAACACGCTGGACTCCCCCAGCTCGAGCACGCCGTGGCAGGCCGAGCGAATACCCGCGACGATGTCGGTCTCGGCGCCCATCCGCGCCCGGACGAGGTCGAGAAAGCGGCCCAGCTCCCGCAGCGTGAGTGCCTCCGCGAGGCCGTGGCGGGTGCCCACCTCGGTGTGCACCGTCTGGCGGCTCACACCGACGGCCGACGCGAGCTTGGCCATGGTGACCGACGACCATCCGGACGTCTCGATCATCTCGTGTGCCGCGTCGAGCAGCCGCTCACGCAGCATGCCCTGGACCTCGGCACGGAAGCTGATGGTCACCCGGTCCCCTCGCCATCAGGGCGGGCGCGCGTCTCGGCGGAGATGATCTGGCCGTCCTGGTCGTTGTGCTCGAACTCCTCGATCGGGATGAAGTCGACCTGCTCGCGCACCCCACAGTCGGGGCACGTCCAGTCGGGGTCGATGTCGGCGAACGCCGTGCCCGCAGGCCAGCCCTCGTGCTCGTCGCCCTTTGCCTCGTCGTACACGTACTCGCAGTTGGGGCAGATGAACTGGCTCATGCCGCTCCCTCCTTCACCGATCCGCTCCCGTATTTCGCGACGTACTTCTGGGCGTTGCGCGGATGCAGGTTGGCCCGCGAGACGTCGCCGTCGAAGTGGTCGAGCACGCGATGGTCCATGACCCGGCGCCAGATGGCCGGCACCCAGGACAGGACGATCATCCCGGCGTAGCCCGTGGGCAGGGCCGGTGCCTCCTTGAAGTCGCGCAGTGCCTGGTAGCGCCGCGTGGGGTTGGCGTGGTGGTCGCTGTGGCGCTGCAGGTGGTACAGCAGCACGTTCGTGCCGATGTTGTTGCTGTTCCAGCTGTGGCTCGGGTTCGGACGCTCGTAGCGACCAGAGTCGAGCAGCTCGCGCTTCATGCCGTAGTGCTCGAGGTAGTTGACCGACTCCAGCAGGGCGATGCCGAGGATGGCCTGGATGACGAGGTACGGGAAGATCTGCCAGCCGAAGGCGATCATCAGGCCGCCCCACAGCACGACGGAGAACATCCACGCGTTCACGAGGTCGCTCTTCAGCGACCACGGCGACACTCCGCGGCGATCCAGGCGCTTCTTCTCCAGGCCCCAGGCACTCTTCAGGCTGCCCCACATCGTGCGGGGGAAGAACTCCCAGACGGTCTCGCCGAGGCGAGCACTCGCCGGGTCGGGAGGCGTGGCGACACGGACGTGGTGACCGCGGTTGTGCTCGATGTAGAAGTGCCCGTAGAAGGTCTGGGCCAGGGCGACGCGAGCGAACCAGCGCTCCATCTGCTCCTTCTTGTGCCCGAGCTCGTGGGCGGTGTTGATGCCGATGCCGGCGACCATGCCGAGGCCGGTGGCGAGGCCGATCTTCTGGATGACCGTCAAGGGGTCCTCGATGCCGGGCAACGTGCCGCCGCCGAGCAGGTAGGCGCCCCAGACGAGCCCGATGAGCTGCATCGGGATGAAGGCGTAGGTGATCCAGCGGTAGTACCGGTCCTCCTCGAGCGCCTCGATGACCTCATCTGGCGGGTTGTTCGGGTCGAGCCCCGCCAGCAGGTCGAACAGCGGGATGAGGACGAACACGAAGAACGGGCCGAAGAACCAGGACAGCGTCGATCCGGTCCAGGCGTAGAGGCCCCACATCGCGAGCGGGATCAGCGGGATGATGGCTCCCATGAGCCACAGGTAGCGCTTGCTGTCGCGCCAGCGGACGAGCTGGCCGTCGATGGTGGCTTCGATGGTCATGGCGTGAATACTCCTTGGTTGCTTGACATCAAGGTATGACATGTCAAGCGACTTGACAACCCATGCCTGATATGTCAGGTGGCGGCGGGAGCGGCGAGCCGGAGCCCGACGAGCACCATCCTCGTCTTGGAGACGCAGGTCTGGAGCACGACGTCGCCGTCGGGCATGTCGTCGACGGTCGAGTCGTAGCGCGGGACATACTTGATCGTCTCGGCTTTGTAGAGGCCTGCTTCGACGCCCGGACCGGTCAGCTGGACGATGTCGTTCGCGTCGAGCTTCGGCATCCAGGCGGAGCCGCCGCAGTAGTCGTGCTCGGCGACGAGCTTGGGGCGGCCCTCGCCGAGGTACACCGCAACGGGCCCGGCGCAGGCGTCCAGCGCAGCATCGACGCTCTCGAGATCGGTGAACTTCGCGATCGTGCGGGAGAACTTCGCCTCCGTCGAGATCGGCTGCCGTTCCGTGGGCAGGACATCAAGGTGTGCGGTCACGAAGGTCAGGTACGGGTCGACCCGCTCCTCGTCGTCGAGGATCGGCACGGCGATGGCCATCGCCAGCGCAACCACGGCCGCGGCCAGCGCGACGACGGTCCAGCGCCTCATGCTGACGGCTTCCTGCCCATCGTCCGATTCTAGTCGCGAGATTCCGTGTCCCGATCGTGAGACGGTTGGGCCGCAAGCGACATGGAGTAGGTATGAGCACATCGACCGAGGTCGCCGACGACGTCGAGCTGCTGACGCGCGCGCAGGAAGGCGACCGGCTCGCGTTCGCCGACCTCTACGACCGGCACGTTCGGCCGGTCTACTGGCAGGCGTACTCGGTGGTGCGCGACGCGAGCGAGGCCGAGGAGGTCACGCAGGACGTCTTCGTCACCGCGTGGCGTCGCATCCGCGCGATCAGGCCGGTCGACGGGTCGCTGCTGCCCTGGCTCCTGGTCACCGCCCGCTACACCGCGCTCAACGCGAACCGGCGGGCGTCACGGCGACGCAACGACGTCCTGGACGACGACGTCCTGGACGGTACTGAACGGCGGCTCTCCGCCGCGGGCAGACTCGCCCGTGGAGCGGGAGATCGAGGAGGCCCAGGTGCGGGCCGAGATCGACAAGGCGGTCGCCTCGCTGGCTCCGAACGACCGCAAGCTCTACGAGCTGTGCGTCGAGGGTGACCGCACCTACGAGCAGGCCGCTCGCGAGCTCGGCGTCTCGCACGCCGTCGTCCGCAATCGCCTGCACCGGCTGCGCACTCGCCTGCGCGCCGACCTGCGTTCCATGAGGGAGACATCATGACCACTCCAGATCTCGACGAGCGTCGCATCGACGCGATGCGGTCGTCGATCATGACCACCGTCGACGCCGACGTCGCCCGGCGCGGCCGTCGCACCCGCCGTGGCCTGGGCGTCCTGGCGGCCGCCTGCTTCGTCGTCGTCATCGGGGGCGTGGGGTTCTCCCAGCTGTCGAGCCCGAACGACAGCTCCGCCGACTCGGCCAGCGGGGGCCAGTCGGCCGCCGAGCCCGGGGTGGCAGGCGACAGCGCACTCCGCGACTCGGCCGGCGCGAAGGCGGCGGCCCCGGAGTCGGAGGTCGCACCCCGGGACGTGCGCGAGGTCATCACGACCGGCAGCGTGGACGTCACCGTCGACGATCCCCGCGACGTCGCCACGCGATTCTCCGCCTGGGTCGAAGCGGCCTCAGGCCGGGTCGACGGCCGCACCGAGAGCAAGGACGGCGAGGGGCGTGCGTCCGCGTCGCTGACCGTCCGGGTCCCGAGCGGCCAGGTGTCGAAGGCGCTCACGCAGCTCGCCACGTACGGCGACGTCGGCACGGTCGACGTGCAGAACAACGACGTCACCGCGCAGGGCCAGGATCTCGACGCCCGCATCAAGGCACTGGAGATCTCGATCGACCGGCTGGAGAAGATCCTCGCCGAGGCGGACTCGAGCAACGAGGTCGTCACGGCCGAGGGAGCACTGACCCAGCGTCAGGAGCAGCTCGAGAGCCTGCAGGCCCAGCGGAAGTCGCTCTCCGACCAGGTCGCGCTCTCGACACTCAACGTCCAGCTGAACCAGAAGGGCTCGGCCTCGACGGTCTCGCCGGGTGGGTTCCAGGGTGGCCTGACGAAGGGCTGGGACGCCCTCGTCGACACCGTCAACGGCATCGTGTCCCTCGCCGGCGTGCTGGCACCGTGGCTCGCGGTCGCGTTGGTCGGGTGGCTGCTGTGGAAGGTCTCCCGCCGCTTCAGCCGCGCCTGAGCTCGGCCACTGCCTCCCGCGGGGTACCTCGGTACACCGGTCCATGGCCGGGGATGATGACGTCGGCATCCACGTCGGCGATCACGTCGAGCGAGGCTCCCAGGTTGTCGTGATCGTGGTGGAAGAAGCCCAGCAGCTCCTGCGGGCCGGTCGTCGAGCTCAGCGGATGGCCGGTGACGAGGGCGTCCCCGGTGAGGAGCACCCGGGCACCGGGAACCAGGTAGCAGGTGTGGCCGCTGGTGTGGCCGGGCGTCGCGACCGGCACCGGCCGACCGGGCACGTCGATGACCTCGACATCACCGAAGTCCGTCGCCTCGGGCACACCGCGGTCGTTCGTGGCGCCCTGGCGCACCAGGTGCAGGGCCCAGGGCAGCACCCGCGGCCGCCACAGGTTGCGCACGACGTCGGCGGTGGTGGCCTGCTCGAGGTACTCGCGTCGCGCGTGCCGAGCCTCGATGGGCGAGAGCAGCACCGGCACCGGATGCTCCTCGAGCAGGCGCGGCAACGAGCCGATGTGGTCGATGTGGGCATGGGTCACCAGGACCGCCTCGAGATCGCTGAGCCGCCGCCCGATCTCGGCGATCGACGCCAGCACCTCGTCGTGGTAGCCCGGGTAGCCGGCGTCGACCAGCGTCAGCGCGTCCCCCTCGACGATCAGCGTCCAGTTGACGGCGGAGCCCTCGACGGCATAAACCCCGTCCGCGGCTTCGGTGATCTTCATCGGACGGACCCTACAAGACCACTACCGTGAACGTGCTGTCGTGACAGGAGAAGCGATGAACATCGAGACCGACTACCTGATCGTGGGAGCGGGGGCCAGCGGCATGGCGTTCGCCGATTCCCTGCTCGCCGAGGCCGACGTCGACGTCGTGCTCGTCGACCGGCGCGAGCGTCCGGGCGGACACTGGCGGGACGCCTACCCGTTCGTCCAGCTGCACACGCCGTCGGCGTACTACGGCGTGACCTCCACGCCCCTCGGGCAGGACCGGCTGATCGAGTCCGGCCGCAACCAGGGGTTCTACGAGCAGGCCGGTGCCGCCGAGATCTGCGCGTACTTCGACGGCGTCGTGGACGCGCTCACGTCGAACGGGCGAGCCCGGTTCCTCGGCGGTCACGACCACCTGGGCGACGGCCGGGTCCGCGACCTGAAGCACCGGCGACGTGCACACGGTCTCGGTGCGGCGGCGGCTCGTGGACGCGACGGTGCTGGAGTCGTCCATCCCGGCCACCCACCAGCCTTCCTTCACCGTCGCGACCGACGCCGCGTTCGGGCCGATCAACGACCTGCCGGAGGTGGTCGAGCAGTACGAGCGCTTCACCGTCATCGGTGCGGGAAAGACGAGCGTCGACGCCTGCCTGTGGCTCCTCGACCACGACGTCTCCCCCGATCGGATCCGCTGGATCCGACCCCGCGACATGTGGTTCAACGACCGGGCCGCCCTGCAGCCGCTCGACCAGGTGGCCGAGATCATGTACGGCCTCTCCCTCGACGCCGAGGCCGGCGCGCAGGCGGAGGACGTGGCCGACCTCTTCGACCGGCTCGAGTCGTCCGGTCGCATGCTCCGGCTCGACCCGGAGGTGTCGCCCACGATGTTCCGGGCCACCATGATCAGCCGGGCCGAGCAGGAGGACTCTGCCGGACGATCGAGGACGTCGTTCGTCTCGGCAAGCTGCGGTCGATCGAGACCAACCGACTCGTGCTCGAGCAGGGCGAGGTGGCGACAGACAGCCACGTGTTCCACGTCGACTGCTCGGCCCTGGGCCTGCGCGAGGCGAAACCGGTCCCCACGTTCGGTCCGGGGACGATCACCATCCAGCAGGTGCGCCAGGCGTCACCCACGTTCAACGCCGCACTGGTGGCCTTCGTCGAGGCCCATCGCGACGACGACGAGGAGAAGAACCGCCTCACGCCAACCCATCCCTACCCGAGCACGGTCGACGACTGGGGTCGTTTCATGAGCACGACCTGGGCGACCGAGATGGCGTGGGTGGACGAGTCCGACCTCTCAGCGTGGGTCGCGGGCACCCGGCTCAACCTCTTGCGCGATCTTCCCCGAGCACATGGGCGAGCCGCGCGCCCAGGAGGCCCTGACCCGCTTCCTGCAGCACGTCGGGCCGGCCATCGAACGACTCGAGGCTGCGGCCGGAGGCTGACGTCGGAGCCACGAGGTGGGCACGAGACAATGGACCCATGACCGATCCGCGCCCCATCGAGACCTGGCTGACCGACATGGACGGCGTACTCGTCCACGAGGAGGATCCGATCCCCGGGGCCGTCGAGTTCGTCGAGGCCCTGAAGAAGTCCGGCCGACCGTTCCTGGTGCTGACCAACAACTCCATCTACACGCCCCGTGACCTGCGAGCCCGGATGCTGGCCAGTGGCATCGACGTCCCCGAGGACTCGATCTGGACCTCGGCCCTGGCCACCGCACAGTTCCTGCTCGACCAGCGGCCCGAAGGCTCGGCCTACGTCGTGGGCGAGTCCGGGCTGACCACGGCCCTGCACGACATCGGCTACGTGATGACCGAGCGCAGCCCCGACTACGTGGTGCTGGGCGAGACCCGCACCTACTCGTTCGAGTCGATCACCCGGGCGATCCGCCTGATCGAGAACGGTGCGCGGTTCATCGCCACCAATCCCGACGTCAGCGGCCCGAGCATCCACGGCACCATGCCGGCCACCGGATCGGTGGCGGCCCTGATCAGCACGGCCACCGGGCAGCAGCCGTACTTCATCGGCAAGCCCAACCCGCTGATGATGCGGAGCGCCCTGAACAAGCTGCAGGCACACTCGGAGTCGACGGTGATGATCGGCGACCGCATGGACACCGACATCATCTCGGGGCTCGAGGCGGGCGTGCGCACGATCCTCGTGGGAACCGGATCGACCCGGCCTGAGCAGGTCGAGCGGTTCCCCTACCGACCGACGCGCGTCGTCGACTCGATCGCCGACCTGGTCGACCTCGTCGCCGCACGAGCCCCCCAAGCTTGACGGCAAACCTTCAGGACGGTCACAGCGTTGCCTCACGAGCCGTCCTTACGCTGGCGCCATGACCCCCGATCACCACCGTCCCGAGGAGCACGACCTCGGTCTCGGCCACGACCTCCCGACCCTCCTGAACCGCCGTCGAGCGCTGGGGCTTCTCAGTGGCGCCGGGCTGGCCGCCGCCCTCGCCGCCTGCGGCGGCGGCAACGACACTGACTCGACGCGGCGCCCGTCAGGAGGTCCCCCGGCCGGTGGAGGCGGCCCCGAGCCGTCCGTGCAGGTCGCGGAGGGCGAGGTTCCCGAGGAGACCGGCGGTCCCTTCCCCGCCGACGGCTCGAACGGCGTCAACGTGCTGACCGAGAGCGGCATCGTCCGGAGCGACATCACGAGCAGCTTCGGCGGAGCCAACGGCGTGGCCCAGGGCGTCGCCACCACGATCGCCCTGACGATCCTGAACATGAACGACGGCGACGTGAAGCCCTACGAGGGTGCAGCGATCTACATCTGGCACTGCGACGCCCAGGGGCGCTACTCCATGTACGACCAGGGAGCCGCGGACGAGAACTACCTTCGCGGCGTGCAGGTGGCCGACGCGCAGGGCAAGGTCGAGTTCCGATCGATCTTCCCCGCGGCCTACCAAGGACGGTGGCCTCACATCCACTTCGAGGTGTATCCGTCCCAGAAGGCGGCCGTCGGCGCGAGCGACAAGCTGCGGACCTCGCAGATCGCCCTGCCGGAGGACGCCTCACGGAAGGTGTACGCCGGCTCGGGCTACACCGGGAGCAGCGCCAACCTCACGAGGACGTCGCTGAAGAGCGACATGGTGTTCTCCGACGGCTACTCGCTCCAGATGGCGAAGGTCTCCGGCTCCGTCGACGACGGCATGACGATCAACCTGAGCATCGCCGTCTAGCGGTCCCGTCGCTCGGTCAGGTGCACGGTGACGACATCGCCCTCGTTCTTGTCGATCTGCTCGCGGATGGCGGCCGTGATCGGGAGCTTGTGCGTGCCGTCACCCAGCGCCATGAACGAGCTCTCGAACGGATGGTCGTCGACGGTGCCCGTGACCTTCACCAGGCCCCGGGTGCCGAAGTACTCGGCGCTCCAGTCGGTGACCAGGTAGGTCCAGCCGCCCTTGTCTCGGCTCTTCTGGATCGTCCCTGAGAACGTGTGGTCCAGTGCGGTCATGATGGATCATCTCCCTTGTACATCAGTGATCCGGGGGTGGTGAGCTCCTCCCCCGTCTCGAGCCAGGTCTTCAGCCCGGACAGGATCATCGGCCAGCCGCCGTACAGCTCCTCGCGGGCGTCCTCCGGCAGCTGGTCGTGCGTGACGGTGAGCCGGCACGAGTCGCCGACCGGATCGATGTCCCACGTCACCCGGGACGTGCCGGATGCGGCGGCTTCCTCGCCCCACACCGCGTTCATGCTCTGCACCAGCCGGCGCGGCGGATCGACCTCGAGGTTCTCGCCCTCGATGAGCGGACCGTCGGAGAGTGGGTTGGTGACGACGTAGGGCGACCCCGGTGCCCAGTCCGACTCGACCCGGTTGCCGAAGTGAAAACGGCGCCTGGTGTCGGGGTCGGTGATCGCCTCCCAGAGCCGCTCGGGGGTGGTGCGGATGTAGATCTCGAAGACCTTCTCCATGGTGTTCTCCAGCTCCTTCTTGAGTCCGACGAGCCCGGCCGTCCAGGCCTCGGTGTACTTGCTCACCCAGCGGTCGTGGACGAGCCCGATGGGGACGGGGTTGAGGTAGTGCAGCTTCTCCCGCCCTTGACGCCTGGTGGCGACGAGCCCGGCCTCTTCCAGCAGGCCGAGGTGCTTCGCGATCCCGACGCGGGTCATGTCGAACTTCGAGTACAGCGCCACGAGGCTCTGCCCGTCCTGGGCGAACAGCTCGTCGAGCAACGCCCGTCGAGTCGGGTCCGCCAGCGCCTTGAACACGAGGTCCATGGCCGCCAGAATAGGAAACCATATGGTTTCTTGTCAAGCGGCGCCGGCAAGGCAAAGCGCGCCCCTCCGAGAGGAGGGACGCGCCTGGGTGTTGTGGAGCTAGGGGGACTCCGTCGCAGGCTCCTCCCCGAATCGCCGAGCCTGATCGCCCGCCTGCGGCCTCCTCCTCGACGAGCATGGAGAAACCCGCGCTGGCCCTCCTCGGAGGAGGAGGCCGAACGCGGGCGGTGGAGCTAGGGGGATTCGAACCCCCGACCTTCTCATTGCGAACGAGACGCGCTACCAACTGCGCCATAGCCCCATGGAGTCGAGCTCAGAACACCGCCGAGGATATCAGGCGGCCGGCGGCGCTCTACTGGTTGGCGGCGCGCTGGGGAGCAGCGTTCGGTGCCTGCTCGCGAGCCGGGCAGCTCGACGTCCTCGCCCTCGACGTGACCCGACGTCCAGGCACCCGCCTGGGCGAAGTCGATGGTGCGCACCGTGCGTCCGGCACGCGGTTTCGTGACATAGGTCGGGACGGTGACGGGCAGCGGATCCCAGACCAGGTCGCCCGTCGTGGCGATCGACGGAGCGGCGATGACGATCTGGTCGTCGAGGGCGTTCGACTCCAGCGGGGTGGACTCCATGACGTGCTGGCGTCCCGGGTTCACGTCCTCGACCTGACCGGACACGATGACCGTGGACTCGTCCTCGACCTTCGCGGCCGAGTTTGCCTTCGTGGACTTCTTGTCACGCTTGGACGAGATGCCGCGTTCGTGACGCACCTGGATGCGGCAGGCGACGAGCCACGCGAGCACGAGCCCGACCGGGATCGCGACGGACCAGACCGGAATGACGCGGAAACCGACGAGGCCACCGACGATCGCGGTGGCGAGGAGAAGCGTGAGCAGAGTGCGTCTCCGTCGCCTTGCTGCCAGGCGCGCGGCGGTGCCGGTGGCCCGTGGGCGGGGTCCCGGTTCAGCCGTCGGTCTCGGCGTCGGCACTCGGCTCGTCGACGGCCGGTGTGGGCTCCGGCGTCTCGGCTTCCTGCGCTTGCGCGGTGGGGCGGTTGATCACGCGACTGAGTGGGCTCAGGTCCTCCAGCGACGAGGACGTGCTTGCCTCGTCGTAGCGACGCAGCACGAGCGGCACGAAGTACGCCGCCCAGATGGCGACGACGAACGCGACGATCAGTCCGGTGCCCACGTGCAAAACCGTAGGCCCCCGGCTCACCGATTCTCGGCACGTGCCGCCGTGTGTCGCGTGAAACCTTCTGTGACTGGTGTGACTGGGCGGGGATCATCTCCGGCTCGCGTGGCCGGATGCGTCACCGTCCGTCGTCCTGCGACGTCCTCGACAGTCGCGTCACGAGCCCTTCGCCGACCTCACTGGCGAGCACCTGGAAGACGCGGTGGTCGCGCCAGTCGCCGGCGATGTGGAGGAACCCCGGCGCGGTACCGATCTCGGTGAACCCGAGCTTCTCGACCACCCGCAGGCTGGCCGTGTTCTCCGGCCGGATCGCGATCTCGATCCGGTGCAGGCGGAGCTGGGTGAAGAGGTGGTCGCACACGAGCGCGACCGCCGTGGTGGTGATGCCGCGGCCGGCGTGGCTCTGTGCGACCCAGTAGCCGAGGCTCGCCCACCGTGCCGAGCCCCACGAGATGCCGTTGACCGTCAGCTGGCCCACCATCTCGTCGTCCCAGGTGAGGGCGAACGGCATCGACTGACCGGCACTGGCGCGGCGTCGCATCGTGCCGATCATGGCGCGGTACGACATCGCCGGATGGCCGGCCTCGGGCGGCAGCGTGGCCTCCCAGGGTCCGAGCCACGCGGCGTTGTCGCGGCGCAGGCGCTGCCAGGTCGAGGCATCGCGCCGCCGCAATGGACGGACCCCGATCTGACCATGCCGGAGCGTGACCGGCCACCCGATCGTCGTCAGGGGTCGCCCCGTTCGTGGTCACCGCCGCGCAGCTGGTCGACGGCATGCGGGACGACGTCGGCGAGGACCTCGATGGCGTCCTTCACTCCCCCGCGCGAGCCGGGCAGGTTGACCACCACCGCACGTCCGGAGACGCCGGCCAGCCCTCGCGAGAGCATCGCGGTGGGGACACCCTTGGCCACGCCGTGCGACCGCAGCGCCTCGGCGACGCCGGGCAGCTCACGGTCGAGCAGCGGCCGGGTGGCCTCGGGCGTGCGGTCGGTGGGATTGATGCCGGTGCCGCCAGTGGTCAGGACGACGTCGGCGCCGTCGTCGAGCGCGGAACGCACGGCCTCACCGACCGGGTCGCCGTCGACGACGACAACCGGCGCCGGGGTGTCGAAGCCCCAGGCATTGAGCGCGTCGACGAGCAGGGGTCCGGTGTTGTCCTCGTAGACACCCGTGGCGGCGCGACCCGAGGCGACGACCACTGCGCCCTTCACTCTCGGCTCCAGTCGCCGCTGCGCCCGCCCGACTTGGCGACCACTTCGACGTCGGTGATGCGTGCGTGCTTGTCGACGGCCTTCACCATGTCGATCACGGTGAGCGCCGCCACCGTGACCGAGGTGAGAGCCTCCATCTCGACGCCGGTGCGGTCGGTCGTCCGCACCGTGGCCGAGATCTCGACGGCGTCCTCGACGACATCGAGGCCGACGTCGACGCCGCTGATCGCGAGCGGGTGGCACAACGGCACCAGGTCGGGGGTGCGCTTGGCCGCCATGATGCCGGCGATCCGGGCGACGGCGAGGGCATCGCCCTTGGGCACTCCTTCGCCGCGCAGCAGCTCGACGACCCGCGACGAGACCTCCACGCGTCCCCGGGCCGTGGCCGAGCGGGCCGTGACGGGCTTGTCGGAGACGTCGACCATGCGGGCAGCGCCGGACTCGTCGACGTGACTGAGCTCCCCGGCGGGGGTCCCGGGCCCCGGGCGGGGAGACTCAGCACTGTCCATCAGAACGGCCTGTCGAGCACCAGGGTGCGAACCGTGTCGCCGAGATTGAGGGCCGTCTCGTCCTCCCCGACGACGATGAGGGCGTTGGACTTCGCCAGCGCGCCCAGCAGGTGCGAGCCGTGGCCCAGCACGGGCGTGACCTTGGCACCCCGGTGGGTGACCTCGAAGATGCCCCGCACGTACTGACGCACTCCCGGGCGCGACTGCAGGTCGGACGCAAGCACGGCGTGCACCATCGGACGCCGGTAGGGCGTGCGGCCCATCAGGCGCCGGATGGCCGGTAGGACGAACACCTCGAACGACACGTACGCCGAGACCGGGTTGCCCGGCAACGTGATGATCGGCTTCTGCTCGTCGAAGACCCGGCCGAAGCCCTGCGGCTTGCCGGGCTGCATGGCGACCTTGTCGAAGGTCACGGTGCCGAGCGCGGACAGCGTCTCCTTGACGACGTCCTTCTCGCCCATGCTGACCCCGCCGCTGGTGACGACCAGGTCGGCGCGGACGAGCTGCTCGGAGAGCACCTTGCGGAACGAGCGCGGATTGTCGTCGACCGCTCCCACGCGGTACGCGATCGCGCCGGTGGACCGGACGGCGGCAGCCAGCATGTAGCTGTTGCCGTCATGGATCGAGTCGTAGTCGAGGTGGGTGCCTGGCTCACGCAGCTCGCTGCCCGTGGAGATGATGACGACCCGCGGCCGTGGCCGCGCCTTGACGCGAGGCGCGCCGAGTGCGGCCAGGAGCCCGATCTCGCGCGCTCCGAGAACGGTGCCGGCGGACAGCACGAGGTCGCCGGCCTGGACGTCGCTGCCCTGGGTGCGCACGTTGGTGCCGAGGGGCGCTTCCTGCTGGATGCTGACGCGCGCGTTGCCACGGTCGGTGTGCTCGAACGGGACGACGGTGTCGGCGCCGCGCGGGATGGGCGCACCGGTCATGATCTTCACCGCGGTGCCGGCACTGATGGCGAACGGCTTGGCCGACCCGGCGACGATCTCGCCGACCACCGGCAGCGTCACCGGCGACTCGGCCGTCGCGCCCTGGACGTCCTCGGCGCGCACCGCGTAGCCGTCCATGCTGGAGTTCGCGAACCGCGGCAGGTCGATGGGGGCGATGAAGTTCTCGTGCAGCGGGAGCCCCAGCGACTCGACGATCGGCTGGTCGTACGCCTCGAGCGGGCCGATGCCGCGCAGGATCCGCTCGAGGTGGTCCTCGACGGTGATCATGTCGTCGCTGATGCTCGCCGGGCGTGGCCTCGGCCGCGCTCCGGAGGTCTCGGCCGGCGGCGCGGACTCGCTCGATGGCGGCTCGGGCTCCTCCGGGGCATCCGGGGCCGTGTCCGCCGGCGCTTCTGGTGCTGGGCTGGTCGGCTCTGGGCTGGTCGGCGCTGGGCTGGTCGGTGCTGGGCTCGCCGGCGGCTCTGGGACATCGGGCGCGGAGGCGCGTCGGTGGAGTGGGCCTCCCGGGCGGGGTCGTCGGGACCGGGCCCAGCACTGGTCGGCTCTGGACTGAAGGGCTCTGGGCTGGTCGACGCCGTGTGGGACGGCTCTGGGCTGGACAGCTCTGGACTGGTCGGGGCCTCAGGTGCCGGCGGAGGGTCCGGCGACGGGGCTGGAGGTTCCTCGGGCGGCGATCCCTCGGAACCGTCCGGGCCGAGCGGAAGCATGCTCTGATCCGACCCGGCGTCCGGGGTATCCGAGGACATGCGGCTCAGCCTAACCGTGTGCCTGCGGGGATGGTGCCAGCCGTGCCCTCGTCGTCGAGTCGCACCTCACCGCTCACCACCACGCCGCGACCGAACCTCCAATCGCCCCTCACGGTCAGGGAGGTCGCGTCGACGAGCGACGGCGGGTCAGGCACCCGTGCGTCGAAGTCGGCGATCGTGGCGTAGAAGCGGCGGTCGAGGTCGACCATCGCGGGCTCCACCTGGGCGCGGAGCCGGAAGTCCTCGCCGACCCCGTAGACGTCAGAACGCAGGAGCATGAGGTCGTTGGTGGTCTTGACCGGCAGGAACCGCGAGCGGTCGACCTCGATCGCGGTCGCACCGTCGAACACCTCCACGGCGGCTCCCATCGCCGACTCGATCTGCACGACGCGCGGCGACGACGGATCGGTGGGGTCGACCGTCTTCTCGTTGCGGATGAGCGGCAGGCCGAGGATGCCCGAGCGGTCGGCGAGCGTCTGCGCCAGCTGCTCGAGGTCGAACCACAGGTTGTTCGTGTGGAAAAATCCATGCCTGGTCAGATCTGCCGCTGCCTCTTGATCTTCCGGCGGCGTCTGCGCGGTCTCGCGCAGCACGAGGCGGCCATCCTCGCGCCGCACCACGAGATGCCCGCCCTTGACGTCGGCCGGTGTGCGACGGCAGACCTCGGCGGCGTAGGGAGCGCCAGAGGCGGCGAACCACTCCATCATCGCCGCGTCCGGAGCGGCTCCGAGGTTGTCCGCGTTCGACACGGTGGCGTACGTGAACCCTGCGTCGAGCAGGGCGGTGAGAACACCTGACGTCTCGAGCGCTGTGTAGAGGTCGCCGTGCCCGGGCGGGCACCACTCGAGCGACGGGTCGTCCGGCCACTGGACGGGCGTGAGATCGTCGACCAGCAGCTTGGGCTCACGGTTCTGCAGGAAGTCGAGCGGCATCCCGTCCACGGCGAGGTCGTCGTACCGCGAGAGCGCCTCGAGGGTGTCGTCATGGGTGCGGAAGCTGTTCATGAACAGCAGCGGCAGCCGGGCGCCGTGCGATCGGCGCATGTGCTGCACCTGCCCGACGATGATGTCGAGGAAGGACAGGTCCGCGCGCACCGGCAGCAGCGACTTGGCCCGGTCCATGCCCATCGAGGTGCCGAGCCCACCGTTGAGCTTGATGACAGCGGTGGAGGCCACCGCGTCGGCACCGGCGTCGTCGAGCGCGAGCTCGGACGCGCTCTCCAGGTCGGTCAGCGGCTCGACGTCCGCCTCGGCGATCATCCCGGTCGCGCCGTCCTCGAGCTGGGAGTAGAAGGAGGTGAAGACGTCGATGGCCCGTTGCGGCACGCCGGCGTCGGTCATCTTCTGCTGCGCCTCGTCCAATCCGCTCACTGGCACAGGCTATCGTCGGCAGGTGAGCAAGGACTCGCTGCGCCAGCAGGTGCTCCGGAGCCGCCAGGAGCGCGGAGCCGAGCAGCGGCTCATGGTGGCCGACGCGATCGCCGCCCATCTGCTCGCCGCCCCGTTCACGCAGGTCGACCGCATCGCGTGTCACCTCTCGATGGGCACCGAACCGGGCACCGGGCCACTCATCACCGGCCTGCTGAAGCGCGGCGTCGACGTCATCGTGCCGGTCACCAGCAGCGAGGACCACCAGATGGAGTGGGTGCTGTTCGACCCGGCCGCGCCCCTCCGACTGTCCTCCATCGGCATCCCCGAGCCCGACGGTCCACGGCTGGGACCTGACGCGCTCGAGGACGTCGGCCTGGTCATCGTGCCGGCCATGGCGGTCGACCATGCCGGAAACCGGCTGGGCCGCGGGGCCGGCTACTACGACCGCGCGCTGGCGTCGGTCACGGCGCCGGTGTGCGCGGTGGTCCACGCGAACGAGCTGGTGGAGTCCGTGCCGAACGAGGACCATGACGTCCGGGTGCAGATGGCCGTCACCGAGACCGGCCTCTTCCGCGTCCCGCCGCCGTAGCGACGACACGTCCCGACCGGCTGACGTCCCCCCGAGAGGCGTCAGCCCGGACGGGACGCGAGATCCGGTTTGATCCAGTAGGTGATCGGGACGATCTCGACACCGCGACCGGGCCGCGGGGCGTGGATCATCTTGCCGCCGCCGAGGTACATCGCGACGTGGTAGATCGACTTCGCGCTGCCGTTGCTCCAGAAGACCAGGTCACCTCGCTGGATGCTGCCGACGGAGACCTTCTTCGTCATGGAGTACTGGGCGCCCGCGGAGTGCGGCATGCTCACACCCGCCGAGCCCCACGCCTTCATGACCAGGCCGGAGCAGTCCCAGGTGCTGGGCCCGGCGCCGCCCCACTTGTACTTCTCGCCGAGCTGCGCCTGCGCGAAGGAGATGGCCCGGTCGACCTTGCTCCCGGATGCGGGCGGCGGGTCGGCCGGCGGCGGCTTCGGGGTCGGCTTGGGCTTCGGCTTCGGCTCAGCCGGTTTCGGGTCAGTGGGTGTCGAGTCTGTCGGTGCCGGATCTTTCTGGGACGGATCAGGCTCGGTCACCGGGCCGCCGGCTGGTGTCGACGGACCGCCCTGGTCGAGCCGCTCGTCGATCGCGTCCTGCTTGCGGGTCGCAGCGGTGACCGTGACGCCCTGCGCGTCGGCCAGCTGCTTGATCAGGGTGTCGCGCTGGTGGCTGGTCTCGTCGGCGGCGGCCTCGGCCGCGCCGATGGCTGCATCGATGCCCGCGGCCGCGGCCGCCCGGTCCTTCGCAGCCTGTCGGAGCGACTTCTGCGCGGCTCCTGCACTCCGTACGGCGGCATCGCGGACGACCTGCCGCGCCGTGAGGGTGTCGACCCGGGCGTTCATCGCCTCGTTGGTGCTCGAGTAGGCGCTGGCGCGCTCGAGCAGCTGCTGCGGTCCATCGCTCTCGAACAAGGTGGTGAGGCGAGCAGTGCCGGTGCCGGACTGGAGCTGATCGACGGTCAGGGTCGCCACGGCGTCGCGCTGGACGGCCAGGCTCGCCTCGGCCCGCTTGACGGCGGCCTTTTGACGCTTGAGGGCGGCCTCGGCCTCGGCGAGTGCGTATGTCGCGCCGTTGAGCCGCTCGGCTGCCGCGGCGGCGCGGGCGTAGAGGTCGTTGAGCTCCATGCGGGTCTCGACCAGGCGCACCTGCAGCTCGCCGACCGACAGGTCGTCGTCGGCCTGAGCACTGGGAGTGCTCGCGACCGACAGCAGCAGGCAGGCGGCCAGCCCACGGACCGCGAGGCGGATGACACGCATTCAGACAACGTAATCTCGATTCGCCCCAAGCGACACACTAATCACAGAAAAAACATGCGTCACACGCGTGTCGGTGCTTGACGATCGCCAAATTGCTCCGATACTGCGCCGGCTACTGCGTGGTCGGGCGCAGGGTCAGCGTGTCCTGCGTCGACTTGTTGACGGCGTCGTCGTCGAAGACCCACGGCAGCGTGCGGCCCTCGGCCCACAGGGGCAGCTGGTCGTCGTAGTGGTCGTGGTAGGCGTGACCGGAGCTTCCCGACAGCTGGATCCAGCGTGACCGGTCCAGGTCGCCGAGGTCGACCACCATCCGCATGGACGGCACCGCCGTGACCTCGTATCCCTTCGCGGCGTCCCACGCGGTGGCGTTGACGAGACCGCCGGCGCCGGCGACCTGCACCGGCCCACGGTTGAAGATGCGGTTGACGAACCCGATGCCCGAGTCACCCAGGGTCGGGTTGACCAGCGTGAGTCGATGGATGTTCCCCCAGGCCCAGCCGGAGATGTTGCGCGACCGGATCATGGTCAGCTCGTCACGAGCCCGCACCATGGCCTCGCGCAGGATGTCCTCGCGGCGCTCGACGACCGTCGGCGTCGCCAGGTTGTCCCACCAGTGGCTGTTCGGCTTGTCGATGATCGTCCGCACGACGTTGAACCACCGTTCGCCGCCGTCGGGCCACTGCTCGCGCGGCAGCTCGTCGTGGAACGTCAGCTCCAGCACGTTGCGCCACACCGCGCTGAAGTAGGCGGCGCCGGGAGAGTCGGCGTCCTGATGACGGTCCCAGGCACGGAGCGTGTTCTGGCCCTGGCGTGCGAAGCGGGTGTCGAGCTCGACCTCGAGCAGCGTGTCCGACATCTGCTCGGCGATCGGGTTGTAGGTGTCCGTCTGGAATCGGGACATGTCCCGCACCGAGAGTCGGTCCTTCGACGTGAGCAGGTCGCGGATCCGTGCCGAGCGATACCCCGCGGCGGTGTCGGAGCCGAGCTCGTACGGGTACTGGTCACCCACGACCCGGTTGTTCGCCGTGATGATGAAACCCTCGCGCGGGTTCAGCTCCCGCGGCAGCGCGTCGAACGGGATGTAGCCCTCCCACTCGTGCTTGCCGTCCCAGCCGGGTACCGGCCACCGGCCGTCGCCGCGGCTGCGGATCGGAATGGCGCCGGGCGCCTGGTAGCCGATGTTGCCCTCGACGTCGGCGTAGATGAGGTTCTGCGACGGCACCGTGAACTTCTTGGCCGCGGCCCGGAAGTCCTTCCAGCTCTGCGCCTTGTCGAGCTCGAAGACCGCCGAGATCGTCGGACGCGGCGTCAGGGCCGTCCACTGGAGCGCGACGGCGTTGGCCGTGCCGACCTCGGCGACCTCGTCGCTGACGTCAGAGAGGATCGGGCCGTGCCGGGTGGAACGGACCGTGATCGTGCGCGACTCTTCACCGGCGACCTTGAGCGTCTCGCGTCTGGTCTCGAGGGGTACCTGCTTGCCCTTGTACTCGTAGGAGTCACCCTCGACGCGCTCGAGGTACAGGTCGGAGACGTCGGCGTACATCGTGCTGACGCCCCACGCGACGCGCCGGTTGTGTCCGACGACCACCCCGGGCATGCCGGAGAAGGAGAAGCCCGACACGTCGTACGGGCAGGTGTCCGTGAGCTCACGGCAGTGCAGTCCCACCTGGTACCAGATGCCCGGCATGGACGGCGCGAGGTGCGGGTCGTTGGCCAGGATGGGTTCGCCCGTGGCCGAGTGCTTGCCGTCGACGACCCAGGAGTTGGAGCCGATGCCGTCTCCGGTGCCGAGCAGCGCCGGCAAGGCAGCAGCGGCTTCTCCTGTCCTCTCCAGCGATGCCGACACGGCGGCCGGAACTGGAGGTGGTTCCCCGAAGTTCTCGTCCTGGACGCGAAGGCGCCGGTCCGTGACGATCGGCCGGTGTGACCGAGGCGGGTCGGGGTAGAGCGCCTCGACGTCCTTGACCGACATCTGCCGCGACGCCGTCGTGCGGTCGATCTCCTCGGCCATGTTGCTGTTCAGGTCCCAGGCCATGGCCTTGACCCAGGCAACAGAGTCGACGGGCGTCCACGGCTCCGGTCGGTAGTCGGGACCGGTCAACGACAGCACGGTGTACTCCAGCGAGAGCTCCGAGCCGGACTTGCCGTCGATGTAGGAGTTGACCCCTCGCGAGTACGCCTGGAGCAGGGATCGCGTGTCGGCGTCGAGCTCCCGGTACTCCTGCTCGGCGACACGACGCCACCCCAGGGTGCGCACGAGCTTGTCGGTCTCCAGGCCACCCTTGCCGACGAGCTCGGACAGTCGGCCGGCCGTCACGTGGCGGCGGAAGTCCATCTCGTAGAAGCGATCCTGAGCCTGGACATAGCCCTGCGCGAAGAAGAGATCGGCCGGGTCGTCGGCGAAGATCTGGGGGATGCCGTGGGCGTCGCGCTTGATCTCGACCGTGCCCTGCAGCCCGTTGAGACGCACTTCACCGGTGGTGTCGGGGAACGACCGGCGCACCGTGACGAAGGCGACGATCGACAACCCGACGAGCAGCGCGGCGACCAGGATTGCCAGGACCACCACGATGCGACGCACCCGGCCATTGTGCTGGGTGCGGTTGCTCTATGCCTGCCCGGCCTCTCGGATCTCGCCGACCAGCTCCTCCAGCACGTCCTCGAGCATGATGACGCCGAGCACGGTGCCGTCCACGTCGGCCACACGAGCCATGTGGGAGCCGCGGGTCTGCATGGTGCGCAGCGCGTCGTAGAGCCCCGAGCCGGTGGCGACGGTCGCCAGCGGGCGCACCCACTTGTCGGCGATCGGCCTGCTTCGGGCGTGGTCGTCGGTCTCGAGGACGTCCTTGATGTGCAGGTAGCCGGTGATGTCGCCCGACGCGCTGGCGACCGGGAACCGCGAAAAGCCCGTGACCGCGCACGCCCGCTCGATGTCCACGGGAGTGGCGCTCGGCTCGATCGTGACCAGGCCGCGGCGGGGCAGGAGGACCTGGTCGATCTTGCCCTCGTGGAACTCGAGGGCTCCTGAGACGAGTCCGTACTCGTCCTCGTCGAGCAGGCCCTCGCGTCGCGACTCCTCGACGAACCCGGCAACTTCGTCGTGCGTGAACGACGAGGCGACCTCGCCCTTCGGCTCGATGCGCAGCATCCGCACCACCAGCGTGGCCGTGCGGTTGAGCACCGCCACCACCGGACGGAGCGCAGCGACCACGGCGAGCATGAACGGACCGAGATACAGCACGGCACGGTCCGGGCCCGCCAGCGCGAGGTTCTTGGGCACCATCTCACCGAGGACGACGTGCGCGATGCCGATGACCGTGAGGGCGATGACGAACGACACCGGGTGCACGAGCCTCTCGGGCATCCCGATCGCCTCGAACAGAGGCTCCAGGAGATGTGCGATGGCGGGCTCACCGACCGCACCGAGACCGAGCGAGCACATCGTGATGCCGAGCTGGATCGCCGCGATGGCCGGTGAGAGGTTCTCGATCGCACGGAGGGCGAGCTTGGCCGTCCTCGAACCGGCTTGGGCGGCCGGCTCGAGCTGCGTGCGGCGCGCCGAGATGAGGGCGAACTCCGCAGCCACGAACAAGGCGTTGAGTGCCAGCAGGACCAGGCCGATGACGATGGCGAGCCCGCTGCTCATGACTCGCCCTCCTCTTCGGGCTGCGGCTCGTCGACGGTCATGACGACGCGGTCGATGCGCCGGCCGTCCATGTGCTCGACCGCGAGGTGCACGACGAGCGGGGGCGGGTCGTCCTCATCGTCGCCGGGCGTGCCGATGAGCTGGAGGGTGACCGTGTCGCCCCGCACCGCGAGCCTGCCGAGCTCGGCATTGATGAGGCCGGCGATCGTCTCGTAGTCCTCGCTCTCGGGCAGCGGGATGTCGGTCTGCTCCTCGACCTCATCGGGTCGGAGCAGTCCGGACAGTGCCCACGTGCCGTCGCGACGGTGGCGGGTGCGGGCCAGCAGCCGGTCGTGCTCGTCGGCGATGTCGCCCACGATCTCCTCGACGAGGTCCTCCAGCGTGACGACGCCGTCGGTGCCGCCGTACTCGTCGACGACGACGGCCATCTGCATCCCCTGGTCGCGCAGCAGGGTGAGGAGCGGGTCGAGCTCGATGCTGTCGGGGACGGTGGTGGCCACGTCGGCGATCTCGGTCAGACGGACCGAGCGTCGCCGGTCCGGCTCGACGCCCACGGCCTGCTTGACGTGCACGATGCCGAGCACGTCGTCAGGGTTGCGGCCGATGACGGGGAAGCGCGAGTGTCCGGTCTCGCGGGCCGCCTCGATGACGTCCTGGGCCGTGTCGCGTCCCTCGAGAAAGTGCACGTGCACACGCGGCGTGCGCACGTCCGCCGCGGTGCGGTCGCCGAACGCGATGCTGCGGGCGACGAGCTCGGCCGTCTCGTCGTCGATCGCACCCTTCGCGGCCGAGCGCAGCACGAGCGAGCGCAGCTCGAGCGGCGATCGGGCCGACCGCAGCTCCTCCTGCGGCTCCACGCCCAGTGATCTCACGATGGCGTTGGCCAGGCCGTTCAGCCCGCGGATGGGCCAGGCCATCGCCTGCGTGAAGAGGCGCTGGGGCAGCTGGGTGAACGACGCCGTGGCCTGCGGGATCGCGAGCGCGATGTTCTTGGGGATGAGCTCCCCGACGAGCATCGTCACGACCGTGCTGAGGATCAGGGCGACGACGTAGGCGGACGCCCTGGCCGCGCCGTCACTCAGTCCGAGCTCCTCGAACGGCTCGCGGAGCAACGTGCCCAGAGCAGGCTCCGCCAGGAAGCCGATGATCAGGTTGGTGATGGTGATCCCGAGCTGGGCGCCACTGAGCTGCGTCGAGAGCGTGCGCAGCGCCTTGAGCGTGCCGGCTGCACTCTTGTCGCCGGCCTCGGCGTCGCGCTCGATCGTGGCGCGATCGACCGTGACGAAGGCGTACTCCGCGGCCACGAAGACCCCGCACGCGAACATCAGGGAGACGGAGAGGAGGAGCAGCAACCACTCGGTCATGAGACTGGTCCGGCAGGGACGGGATCGGTCACGATGACGGCAACTGTACCCTTGGGAAGTCTGTCAGCAGGAGCGGAGTCAGTCGTGCCCACGTACCAATACCAGTGCACCGAGTGCGGTGCGGGACTCGAGGTCGTCCAGTCGTTCACGGACGACAACCTCACCGAGTGCCCGGAGTGCTCGGGACGTCTCCGCAAGGTGTTCAACGCGGTCGGAGTCGTCTTCAAGGGCTCCGGTTTCTACCGCAACGACAGCCGCCCCGCGTCGAGCTCGTCGGACTCCCCCAAGAGCGAGCCCTCGAAGAACGGCGCCAAGAAGGAGTCGTCGAGCGAGGGGTCGACGAAGAAGGAATCCACGAACGGTTCGTCGAGCAGCAGCTCGTCAGGCAGCAGCTCGTCGTCCACCACCCCGGCCCCCACGGGCGGATGAGACGCGCCACCGTCGACGACGTCCACGAGATCGCTCGTGGCATGCCGGGCGCGACGGTGTATCCGGACACCAAGAACGCGATCTACCAGGTCAGCAAGCGCAGCTTCGTCTTCTTCCGCACACCGCGTCCCGACGCGTTCGATCCCGAGACCGGTGAGCGCTACGACGACGTCATCGTCTTCTGGGTCGCATCGGAGGAAGAGAAGCAGGCGCTCGTGCTCGACGAGTCGACGCCGTTCTTCACCACGCCGCACTTCAACGGTCATCCGTCCGTGCTGCTGCGCGGCAGCCGGATCGGCGAGCTCGACCGTGAGGAGCTCGCCGAGACCGTGTACGACGCCTGGCTGGCCCGGGCCGGAAAGCGGGCCGCTGCGGCGTGGCTGGCCGAGCGAGAGCTGAGCTGATGGCGGTCGCGGAATTCCGTGAATCCACAGGGTTTTCCACTGGTTAACGAACGTGTGTTCGAGTAGAATCGAGAGCATGCCAGCCGACGTCGAACCCACCATCGCCACCCTGCGCGATGCTGCGCGGGCGATGCGGTCGGTCACCACCTCGACCGGTGATGAGATCCGGGCCCTGGCCGCCGCGCGACACGCGATCGACGCCGCGATGAGTGAGCGTCTCGCGGCGATGCGACGCGGCCAAGGAGCACGAGGCCGACGGTGCCTCCAGCATCAGCACCTGGGCCCGTCGTGAGCTGCACCAGGACGCGACCCTGACCCGCCAGATGGTGCGCGGCAGCGCCGACTTTCCGTGACCTGCCCGCGGTGGCCGAGGCGGCTCGGTCGGGGTTGGTCTCGTTCGAGCATGTCGTCTCGTTCACGCTATGCGCTCAAGCATGTCGGGGTGGCCGAGACCCGGCTGATCGAGGAACCGCTGCTGGAGGTCGCGAAGCACGTCACACCGGGTGAGCTCCACGCCAAAGTCCGTGACGGCGTCACCATGGGTCGGGCGAAGCCCGACGGCCGGGCAGCGGCGAAGCCGCGACCGAGCGCGACGGAGGAGCGCGTCCCGGCCAGCACCTCACCGGGTTCCTCGACATCGAGACCGGCGCCAAGCTCAACACGATCCTGAAGAACCTCTCCGTCCCACGCGACGCCGACGACGACCAGGAAAGCCGTCGGAACGGCGGATGGGTGCGCTGGACGACATCTGCACCACCGTGCTGGAGCACGGCCTGCCGGCCGACAACGGCATCCGCCCCCACATCAACATCACCGTCGACGCCGAAACCTGTTCAAGGCCATGGCCGAGCAGCAGGCCCGCAAGACCCTCGACCTCGACCTCCAGCCCGCAACGCTCGAAGGGTTCGGACCGATCGGGCCCGGCCTCCTCACCCACCTGCTCTGCGGGGCCGAGGTCACCCCGTTCCTCATCACGACGTCGGCAAGAACCTCGAGGTTCTCGACGTCGGCCGGACCGAACGCCTCGCCACCCCACGACAAGCCAAAGCCATCTCACTGCAGACAAGGCGGCACCTGCGCAGCACCCGCCTGCTGGCACCCCATCAGCCACAACCACCACCTGACCTGGTGGTCCCACGGCGGACGCACCGACCTCGACAACCTCATCGGCCTCTGCCGCAAGTGCCACACACTCGTCCATTCCGGACGACTCGAGCTCGCCCGCGGATCACCCCACCAAGCCCTCGCCGCCTGAATCCACGCTCGGTCTGCAGCTTGTGGACGCCTGAAGGCGCGACCGGCAGGCCCCGTCCTAGCCTCCGGGCGTGGAGACCATCTCGCGCCTCGTGCTGCGCCATCGCCGTCCGCTCGCCGCCCTGTTCGCCGGGCTCGCGGTCCTGCTCGCCCTCGGTGCGCTCCGCGCCGAACCTCCCGGCCGTGCAGTCGTCGTCGCCGCGCGCGATCTCGCCAGCGGCACGGTGCTGGGCGCCGACGACGTGCATCACGTGCAGCTACCGGAGTCGGCGGTGCCGGCACACAGCACTCAGGACGTCGACGCCGTGGTCGGCCGCACCGTGGCCGGGCCGATGCGCCGTGGCGAGGTGGTCACCGACCGACGGGTCCTGCACGCCGATCGCATGAGCGGATTTCCGGACGGGACGGTGCTGGCCACCATCCGTCTCGCCGACGCCGACGCGCTGTCGAGTCTGGGCGTGGGCGATCGTGTCGACGTCGTGGCGGTCGATCCGGACGGCGGGGCCGAGGCGGAAGTCGTCGCACGTCACGTCGAAGTCGTCACACTCCCGCGATCCGACGACGACTCCGGTGGCGTGCCGGTCGGCATCGCGACGACGGAGGACGACGCGCTCCGGCTGGCCGAACGAGCGCTCGACGCACGGCTGAGCGTGCTGGCTTCGCGGTCGTAGCCAGCCGGTTGGTCACTGGCTAGGGTTCCGGTGACCGTCCAACTCGGCCAAGGGGGCCACCATGATCAAGGGTTTCAAGGAATTCATCATGAAGGGGAACGTGGTCGACCTCGCGGTCGGCATCGCCATCGGCGTCGCGTTCACCTCGCTCGTCGCAGCATTCGGCACCTTCTTCATCAATCCCCTGCTCGCCACCATCGGGGGCTCGGATGGTGAAGGCTTCGGATTCCGCCTGCTCAGCGACAACCCCAAGACCCTCATCGACATCGGCGGCATCATCAACGCGCTGATCGTCTTCGTCGTCACGATGGCCGTCATCTACTTCGCGATCGTCGTGCCGATGCAGAAGATCCAGGAGCGGCGCAGGCGCGGCGTCGAAGAGGCACCCGAGGATGTGCCGGAGGACATCGCGCTGCTGCGTGAGATTCGTGACTCGCTTGCAGGGCGGTCGCCGCATCGATCCGGGTCCGGGCCCGGCCATCTGACCTACCCGTGATGGGGCGGTACGTCGCGACGAAGCTCGTCGTCGCGCGTGCCGCCCTCGTCCTTCTCGCTCCAGCCCTCGTCGGACTCGTCGCTGGTGGTGTCCGGCATCAGGTCACCCAGCAGCTCAGCGGCGCGGCGACGCCGCTCGCGCTCGGCCTTCGACTCAGATGACACCGTCGAACCAGTCCGGGGTCAGCTTGGGGTACTGCGGGTGCCAGCCGGTGCGGTCGCAGAAGCGCTGCGAGCTGACGCGCTGCGAGCGCGAGATCATCTCGAGGCGCTGACCACCGAGTCGCATGATCGCCTTGTTGAAGAACCGGCCTTCCTTGCGCCCGCTCACGAGCGCGAAGGTGTCGGCCATGTCGCCACGCTTCACTGGCTCGGCTCCGACGTTGTAGGCACCGGCGGGAGCAGTCAGGGCCGAGACGGCAGCGGTGCCGATGTCGTCGGCGTGGACCACGTGGGCCCAGGAGTCGCGGGCGCCGATGCCGACCGGCCGACCGGCACGGGCTCGGCGCAGCAGCCAGGCGGTGGTGCCGTCCGGCCCGGCGATCTGGCCGAACCGCAGGGAGACGCCCACGCCGCCTGCGCGGGTGAAGTCGTCGATCTCACCCTCGGCCACGACCACGTGCTCCGAGGCGCGGGTGAGCTCGATGGTGCTGTGCTCGTCGATCCAGTCGTCGCCGTTGTCGGCGTAGACGAAGCTGAGACTCTGCTGGACGATGCGGCCGACTCCGGCTTCGCGGGCGGCCTTGGCCACGATGCCGGTGCCATGGCTGCGGATGCGATCGTTCGCGCGCCACGCGCCGGGGACCAGCATCGTGAATCCGATGGGGACCCGGGTGGCGAAGTTGACGACGGCGTCGCACCCCTGCATCGCTCGAGCGAGCGAGTCGGAGTCGAAGAGGTCCGCGCTGACCGGTTCTGCTCCTCGAGCCTCGATCACCGCTGCCGCCTTGGTTGACCGGGCGAGACCGACGACCGTGTGTCCGGCGTCGTGGAGGGCCGGAATGGTCGATCGACCCATGACTCCGCTGCCTCCGGTCAGGAGAACCTTCACGTAACACTCCGATGTGGTGGTCGGATCCGGGCGACGAGGTGTGGCCCCCCGGATGTCTCGTCAGGGTAGCAACGGCTTGTCCAAAATTGCACCGAGGGCGCCGATGTGCTCGGAAAAGAACTCCCACATGAGCTCGGTGGCCCTGATGCCGTCCGAGTCCGGCCGATCGAAGCCGCCCGGCCAGGTGTGATCGCCACCGGCGACGAGGTAGGCCGAGACGTCACTGTTGGCAGCGCATCCGGTCCATCGCGACACCTTGACGTCTGCCGTCACGCGAGACGTCCTGGCCGGGGTGTCGCACTCGTTGTGTGCGGCCCAGTAGGTGAGCGTCTCGGCGACCCCGGGGAGGTCGCCGATGATGGTCTTCGCACCCGCGTACGGGATGATCAGATCGTTCGCGCCGTGGAAATAGATGATGGGGCGCGGCGGGGCTGAGTCGCAGCGCGGGTCGTAGTACGGGCCTGCCACAGCGCCGAAGGCGGCGAAGTCGCGGGAGTCCTCGCAGGCGAGAGCCATGGTGAGCGTCGAGCCGTTCGAGAAGCCGGCAGCGTAGACGCGACGTTCGTCCACGCACGTCGTGTCCTTCACTCGTTCGAGCAGCTCGTGCGCGAACGCCACGTCCGAGTCCGGGTCGTTCGCCCCCGCACTGAAGTCCCAGGCCAGGTCGGTTCTCCCACCCTCCGGCACGACGACAATGGCGTCCTCGGTGTCGGCGAGCTCGTCCATTTGGGTCCAGGCCAGGATGCCGTCCGCGTTGTCGCCCAGGCCGTGGAACAGCATGATCACCGGCAGACGGGTGCGACCGTCATAGCCGGGTGGAAGGTGCTGGAGGTAGGTGCGCTCCTTTCCCTGGAACTCGATCCTGTGCCGGGTGGTTCCGTCCTCGGGCGGGTTGGCCGGCGAACAGGCCGGGCCGGATGGGGTCGACGACTCTGGGCTGCACGACACCAGAGGCGTCATCACCGCGAGGACGCAGAGCGTGACGAGAACCCGTGTGATCACGTGATCGAGCGTAGGGCTGCAGCGTCAATCCGCCGATTGGGGCAAGGAGCGGTCATGATGGCCGAGGATGAGAGGAGGGGCGAGGCCGAAGCCTTCGGTCCTCCGCACGCCTGAGCGGTAGTCTCACGCCGAGCCCCCGTAGCTCAGGGGATAGAGCATCGGTTTCCTAAACCGAGTGCCGCAGGTTCGAATCCTGCCGGGGGCACACACGAGAACTCGGGGTTCTCCTCGCAACTGCCCGGCGTTCAGGATTCGGGGAGGAGGGCGCTCAGCGCCCGACGGAGTCCTGCCGGGGGCACACACGAGAACTCGGGGTTCTCCTCGCAACTGCCCGGCGTTCAGGATTCGGGGAGGAGGGCGCTCAGCGCCCGACGGAGTCCTGCCGGGGGCACACACGAGAACTCGGGGTTCTCCTCGCAACTGCCCGGCGTTCAGGATTCGGGGAGGAGGGCGCTCAGCGCCCGACGGAGTCCTGCCGGGGGCACACACAGAGGGTCAGGCGCAGCACCTCACGGACGACGAGGCACAGCTCAACGCGGAAGCGTTCGAGCGCGTGCGTCAGGCCAACACCGAGACTCCACGCCGGGCCGTAGGGCGCTAGGCAACTGCGCCGTGTGCGACCAGATCGGCGCTGACCTGCCAGAGCCTGGCCGCCACGGCCTCGTCGTGGCTCTGCTTGGACGAGGTCGTGGGCGTGCCCTTGACGAAGTAGACGCCACTCACGCCCTCGAGGTCCGGTCCTGAAGCCAGGTGGATCGAGGTTGCGGCGCCACGGTCGGCGGACTTCATGAACGGCCGCATGAAGGGCACGACCAGCCGCTGGGTCATGCCGGGATCCTCGGCACCGAATGCGGTGCTCACGACGCCGGGGTGCAGTGCGTTGGCCGTGACAGACGTGGCCCGGAGCCGCTTGGCCAGTTCATAGGTGAACATGACGTTGGCGAGCTTGGACTGGTTGTAGGCCCGCGAGCCGGAGTAGGACCGTTCGCCCTGGAGGTCGTCGAACTCGATACGTCCCAAGGACTGGGCGTTGGACGCGACCGTGACGACCCGCGAGGGAGCGCTCTGCTTCAATCGGTCGAGCAGCAGGTTCGTGAGCAGGAACGGTGCCAGGTGGTTGACGGCGAACGTTCGCTCGAGTCCGTCCGCCGTGATGTGGCGGGTGTCCCAGTAGCCGCCGACGTTGTTGACCAGCACGTCGATCCGCGGCAGCGTCTGGATCAGTTCGCCGGCCAGCCGTCGCACCTCCGCCTGGGACGACAGGTCCGCCACGAACGCGTCCGCAGTCCCACCAGCTGCCCGGACCTCGCCGGCGGCGGCCTCGGCGCGACCGCGGTCCCGTCCGGTGACGGCGACACGGGCACCCAACCCGGCCAGACCGACGGCGGTCGCCTTGCCGATGCCACTCGTGGCACCGGTGACGACCACCGTCCGACCGGACATCGGACCGTCCACGTGGTTCACGCAGCGACCTTGGCGGCCGGTTGTGGCGCGAATCCCTTGGCGATCAACCAGATCGGCATGAACACGAACTCGAACAGTCCGCCCGGTGCCAGGACGAGCATCCCCATCCCCTCGTTCATGTTCAGCACGCCCAGGAGGTCGAGCGGCACGGCCGCCAGGAAGGTGGCATACCCGACGAGACCGAGCACGGCGATGGGCCGAGGGACGAGCCGTGAGATGAACAGCAGGTACGTGAGGATCAGACCGCCGATGCCCGTGGGGATGTAGACCCAGAGCAGGTGGTTCGGGACGACCTGCAGCTGAGTCAGCAGGTAGACGCCACATGCGGCGGAGACGGTGAACTCGACGATCCTGAGCACCGGGTACCAGAAGGCCAGCCGCTGATGGACGTCCTTCAGGACCTGGTACATCAGCAGGCCGATGCCCACCACGGCCAGGCCGGAGCACATCATCAGCAGAACGCCGGCGATCGGTCGTCCTGTGCTGTCACCGTCCACGAACGACTGGATCATGGCCGTGCCGAACATCGCCGTGAGCATCTGGACGAAGAACAGGATGCCGACGACGACCGCGATGGCCCGTCTCGACATGGTGCCGGCGCGACTCGAGCTCTCGGCCGGGATCTGGATCTGCGTGGTCATGAGCGTCCTTCGTCGTGCGTAGGGATGGTGATGGCGACCTTGCCGCGTACGTGTCCGTCCTCGAGATGGCGCATGGCGTCCGGAACCTGGTCGAGCGAGTAGGTCCGGTCGACGCTGGGCGTCACCGTGCCGGCCTCGAGGTACTCGGCGAGCCGCTCGAGGTCGCTGGCTCGCTCCTTCGACGCGAGCATGGTCAGGCGCGGGCGCACGAACATGGACACCAGCGGGGCTCGCAGGCTCCGACCGAAGCCGCCGGTCCAGTTGCCGCCGTCCTCACCGCCGACGATGACGGCCGTGCCGGTGGGCGTGAGGGCCCGACGCAGACGCGACAGCGTCGGGAGGCCTCCGACGTCCAGGATGAGGTCGTAGTGGCGCGATCCGTCGGCGAAGTCGTCCTGCGTGTAGTCGAGCACGTGGTCGGCTCCGAGGGACCGCACCAGGTCGAGCTTGGCGGCGCTGCTCACCCCGGTGACCTCGGCCCCGAGGGCCTTGGCCAGCTGCACGGCGTAGCTGCCGACACCGCCGGATGCACCCAGGACCAGCACCTTCTGGCCGGCCTCGAGATGACCGGAGTCGACGAGCGCCTGGATCGCGGTGCCCGCGGAGATCGGCACCACGGCGGCCTGCTCGAACGTGAGGTTCGCGGGCTTGATGGCGAGCTTGTCCTCCAGGACCGCGGCGTACTCGGCGAAGGAGCCGCGGGACATCCCGTACACCTCGTCACCGACGGCGAACCGGCTGACGGCCGAGCCGACGGCGGCAACGGTGCCGGCAACGTCGATGCCCGGCACCGGGTTCTTCGGCTTGCTGTAGCCGAAGCCGATCACGCGCAGGAGGTAGGGCTTGCCGGCCATCATGTGCCAGGTTCCCCGGTCGAGACCGGCCGCATGCACCTTGACGAGCACTTCGTTGTCGGCGATCACCGGACGAGTCGTCCGTGCGTACCGGAGGACGTCGATCGAGCCGTACGCCCCCTGGACGATGGCCTGCATCGTGGTGTCGTCGGTCGTCCCCATCGCGGTCTCCCGGGCCTCAGATTGCATGATGATCCGTTCCGGCCGACATGCGCCGGCCTCTGATCAGGAGCCACAAGCACAGGAGGAACTCTCCGATGAAGGTGATCGTGGAGATCTCCGGCGGCGACGCGCTGAGCACCGTGCCGATGCTGTCGAATGCATAGCCGAGGCCGGCGACGACGACCAGGGCTCCGAGGATCTTGGGGACGTAGCCCGACCGGTAGGCCAGGTATCCGACGATCACGAGATGTGCCGCGAAGAGGATGAGGCCGGCGAACCAGATGTCGTGGTAGGCATCGACCTTGAGCAGCGCCTGGGCCTGCACCTGCTCCGTGGTGAACGCGCCGGCGCCGCTCGCTCCCAGCAGGTCGGGGATTCCCGCGAGCTGGCTGATGGCCACCATGAAGATCGCCGAGTAGGCAACCCGGAACCACGCCGCAAGCCGGGAAAGACTCCTGCTCACCGGTTCGAAGACCCGCATGAGCGCCCAGGCGACGACGACGTCGAGCACGACGACCAGGTACAGGGCCAGCACCCCGAGGCGGAACGTGCCCTCGGCGGCCAGGATGTCGTCGGCCGTCGTGGCCGCGTCTCCCGGCGTGACCAGCCCCTCGACGGCGACGAAGTTGCCGAAGCCGGCCAGGACCGACATCGCGATGAGTGCGAGACCGGCCACGAGACCGGCGGTCCGGATCGACCAGGTCGAGGCATCGGATCGGTGAAGCTCCGAGGAGGCTTCCCTGACGTTGTTCGTCATGTGGGTCCGTTTCGTGAAGGAGACAGCATGGCCTCGTGTGTCGAGCGACGTACTTAGTACGGTTACGGTACCGTACAAAGTACGAACGGCCTATGGCCCGAAAGAACTACGGGAGAATCGATGCCTGCACGAGACAGCGCCACGCGCCCCCGACTCAGCCGCGAGCGGGTGCTGCAAGGGGCTGTCGCGGTGGCGGATGCGGGCGGGATCGCGTCCCTGACGATCCGCTCGCTGGCCACGGAGCTCGGGGTCAAGCCGATGTCGGTCTACCACCACGTCGCGAACAAGGAGGAGATCCTCGACGGCATCGTCGACCTCGTCTTCGCCGAGATCGAGCTGCCGACGATCGGCGGCGACTGGCACGAGGAGATGCGACGGCGGGCCGCCTCGGCCCGTGAGGCCATGCGGCGTCACCCCTGGGCGATCGGGCTCGTGGAGACACGGACCAGCCCCGGGTGGGCGACGCTGAAGCACCACAACGCCGTCATCGGCACGCTGCGAGAGGCGGGGTTCTCGAGTCGAGATGACCGCCCATGCATTCGCCCTGATCGACGCCTACGTCTACGGCTTCGCCCTGTCCGAGGCGACCCTGCCCATCAACGGGCCCGAGTCAGGCCTCTTCGAGGTCGCTGAGCAGATGATGTCGTTCTTCACGGCCGGGGACTATCCCCACCTGCTCGAGTTCACGGTCGAGCACGTCATGAAGCCCGGTTACGACTATGGCGAGGAGTTCGAGTTCGGGTTGGAGGTCGTCCTCGACGGTCTCGCGAAGTCAGCGGGCGAGCGTGAGCCCGCCGTAGGCTTCCGCCATGGTCCGACTCAGGCGTGTTTCCGCGAGCATGCCCGGCTGGTCGCGGGTGCGGCACGGACGTGGATTCCGTTACCTCGACGAGAGCGGAACCGCACTCGAGACCGTCGACATCGACCGGTGCAAGAAGCTCGTGATCCCCCCGGCCTGGACCGAGGTCTGGATCTGCCCGGCCGAGAACGGCCACCTGCAGGCAGTCGGCACCGACGACGCAGGCCGGCGTCAGTACCTCGACCACCCCGACGGTGGCGGACCCGTCGGGACGCGGAGAAGTTCGTCCACATGGAGCAGTTCGCGCGCTCACTGATACGGCACCGGCTGACGGCACGCCGCCTGACCTCGGCGGGCGAGCTCGACCTCACCACCGTCTCGGCCGCCGCCTTCTCGTTGCTCGACCTCGGGATGTTCCGCATCGGCTCGGACCGGTACACCGAGGAGAACGAGAGCTATGGCCTCACCACCCTCGAGAAGGAGCACGTCACGCGCAATGGCCGCGGCCTCACGTTCAGCTACACGGCCAAGTCGGGCCAGGAGGTCGAGGTCACCGTCCGCGACGACCGCGTGCGGTGCCGTGCTCGACGCCTTGCTGCGCCGGCGAAGCGGCGGCGAACGCCTGCTCGCGTTCAAGGACGGGCGCCGGTGGCGCGACCTCGTCGCCGACGACGTCAACACCTACGTCAAGGGCGTGCTCGGTGAGGACTTCAGCGCCAAGGACTTCCGCACCTGGCGCGGCACTGTCATCGCCGCCCACGCCCTCGCCAAGTCCGATGCGTCCAACAAGACGGCGCGCAAGCGATCGGTCGCGGCGGCCATGCGCGAGGTCGGCGACCACCTCGGCAACACCCCGACCGTCGCTCGCGGGTCCTACGTGGACCCTCGTGTCATCGACCTCTTCGACGACGGCATCACCGTGGCCGCCGGCAACCGGAGCATCGCACCGGGCGCGCCGGTGAGCCGGACCCTGGAGCGTCAGGTGCTTCGCCTCCTCAAGCGGGCGTAGGTACTGCGGCCTGGTTCGAATGCCGGGCGTGGGCGGCAGATCAGGCCTGGCTCGGATGCCGGGCGTGGGCGGCAATCAGGGCAGCGTCGACTCCACCGCCCGCCAGTACGTCGGGTAGGCGTAGATGGAGTTGCGCAGCGTCGAGATCGGCACCTCCGCGCGGACCGCCACCGCGAGCCCGGCGAGGGTCTCGCCTCCGGTCGGACCGACGCTCGTCGCACCCACGAGCACGTCGCGATCGGAGTCGATGACGAGCTTGATGAGTCCCTCGTGGCCGGGACCGTGGACGAACCCGCGGCTGCTCGACGCCACCGACGATGTCGCGACCTCCACCGAGATTCCTCGGTCGCGTGCCTGCTGCTCGGTGAGGCCCACTCCCCCGACCTCCGGGTCGGTGAAGGTGACCCGCGGGAAGCTGGTGTCGTAGGCCTCCTGCGTCTCGCCGAGGATCGACCGCGCGGCCCGCTCCGACTGGTACATCGCGACGTGGGTGAAGGCACCACGCCCGACGATGTCGCCGATCGCCCACAGCCCGTCGGCGACCTGCTGGTCGTCGTCGACCTCGAGGAAGCGACCCGACCCGTCGACGCCGACGGTGTCGAGCCCGACGTCGTCGATGCGCGACTTGCGACCCGCCGCGACCAAGACCTGCTCGGCCTCGAGCGTCTCGTCGCCACAGGTGACGTGGAACCGTTCGCCGTCGTGGGCAACACCGTCGATCGTGACACCGGCTCGCACGTCCATGCCCTCCGACGTCAGCACGTCCGCGATCAGCTCGGACGCCTCGGGCTCCTCGGCGGGCACGAGTCGGGGACGGCCTCGGGACGACCGAGACCTTGCTGCCGAAGCGCGCGAAGACCTGCGCCAGTTCGACGCCGATCGCGCCGCCGCCGAGGACGATGAGCGACGCAGGGGGGGCCGACTCGGTCTCGACGGCCTCGCGGTTGGTCCAGTAGGGGGTGCCGGCGAGGCCCTCGATCGGCGGGATCGTCGGCGCGCCGCCGGTCCCGGGGAGCACGATCGCGCGGGCGGGGGCCATGTGGACCCCTCGCCGTTTTTGACCTCGACCTTGCCGGGCCCGGCGAGCTTCGAGCGCGGCCACGGACGAACGGGTGCCGCCCTTGCCCGGTGAAGCGGTCGACGGCGACCTTGTCGTCCCAGTCGTCGGTGGCCTCGGTGCGGATCCGCCGCGCGACCGGGGCCCAGTCCGGCGTCACCTGCACGCTGGCCGCCGTAGTCCCACGAGGCGGCGGGCGTCGGCGATCAGGGGGTTGGCCGCCCGGATCATCATCTTGCTCGGGATGCAGCCCGGTCGGGGCACTCCCCGCCGACGAGGCCGCCGTCGATGCCGAGCACCTCGAGCCCCGCCTTCGCCAGCCTCGCGGCCAGGGCCTCACCTCCGGGGCCGAGACCCACCACGACGACATCGCACTGCTGTTCTGCTCATGCCGCCATCATGCGACACCGGGACGTCAGTTGGTGATGAGCTTCAACGGGTTGATGAATCCCGCACCGGTGTTCCGGTCCTTGCCCGTGGGCGACAGGTCGGTGGCCGTGGACTCGAGACGGCTGGCTACCGTCGACTGGCTCCACCCGCGTTCCTCGATGGCCAGGGCGCCGGAGGCGGCGACATAGGGCGCGGCCATCGACGTTCCGGAGATGGTGCAGTAGTCGGCGGTCGATGCGCATCCGAGGCCGACGGAGCTGCGGATCATCGTCGAGACGATGCCCTGGCCGGGTGCCGCGACGTCGACCCACGAGCCGCAGCTGGAGAAGGATGCCCTCTGGAGCGACTGCGTCACGGCGCCGACACCGACCACACCGGGGTAGGCCGCCGGGTACTCGGTGGGGCTGCCCAGGAGGCCGCAGCCACGATTGCCTGCGGCAGCGACCACGAGCACGTTCTTCCTGATCGCCTCGGCGACCGCGGACTGCAGCGCCGTGCTGCTCGCCGTGGTGCCGAGCGACAGGTTGATGACCTTCGCGCCCTTCGAGACGGCGTAGAGGACACCCTTGGCGACGTTGGCGGTGGTGCCGCTGCCGTTCCGGTCGAGGACCCGCACCGGCAGGATCTTGGCCTTCGGGGCCATGCCGGCGATGCCCTTCTTGTTGTTGTAGACCGCGCCGATGATGCCGGCGACATGGGTGCCGTGGCCGTTCTCGTCGTTGGCGCTCGTGCCGGGCGCGACGAAGTCGGTGCCGGAAAGGATGCCGTCGAAGTCGGTGTGCGACGACTTCACGCCCGTGTCGATCACGGCCACCGTGACGCCGGACCCCCTCGTCGACTGGTGCACCGTCTCAGCCTTGAGAGCGGTGAGTGCCCACTGCTGCGGACGCAAGGTGTCGTTGTAGTTCGCGTCGATCGAGACGCGCTGGTTCATCTCCGCACCGACGGTGGAGGAGCGACCGAGGGCCTTGGCGAGGAGGTCTGTCGCCTTGGCCGTGGTCTTCGCCACGGTGGTGGTGATGACCAGCGCGCCGTCGGCCGTGCGTGACGTGACGACCACCTCGAGCGGTCGGCCGGCCGGGGCGGTCTCGACGATGTCGGCCGCCTCGTCATCACGATCGGACGATGCCGACGTGGGGGCCGGCAGCGACACCAGCGTCGCCGCCAGGAGAGGAAGGAGGGCGAGGCGCGCCACGGCGCGGAACTTGGTGCTCGTCACGGATGAACTGCCTCTCGGGAGGTGATCACCTTGCCCACTCTCGAAGGGGATCTGATCCAGCAACGAGACCAACGTCCAAAAGTAACGCCGGCCCAGGGTCGAGGACGACCGTCAGGCCGTTCGGGGTCCCGCTTTGTCGTCGGGAGTGTGTTCGTTCTCGGGATCGCGCCACCGACGGACGCTGTACGCGAGCAACGTCCAGGCCGCCACGGCGGAGGCCATCAGGCCGATCCCGGTCCCCCACCCGGCGGCCGGCCGGTGGCCGAAGCCGACGCCGAGCACGTCGAACTTGGCAATCGACGGGAGATCCACCACACGACACCGGCCGCGAAGAGCCACAGGCCACCCAGGGCACTGATCGTGATGCGTGGGATGGTGGCGACCCCGTAGCGGGCGGCCTCGACCGCCTGACGCCGAAGTGATCGAGGATCCGCCGCGCCCAGGCGTAGTGCGGCGCGAGGAGCGCGATTCCGGCGACCAGCACGATGGTGCCGGGGCCCGGGAGCGGCAGCAACGGGATGCCGATGACGACGAGCGTCAACCGAGGATCTCGCTCCCCGTGCGCCTGAACCAGCGTCCGAGTCGCTCGCCCATCCTCATGTCCACATCCTGCCAGTTGCGCCAACCTCCCCGGGAAATTCAGATGGCGGAAGCCGGTTGGCCACAATTGAATGGACCGGTGACCATCGCCGCACGTCTGCTCTCGCTGGCCGAGGAACCTTGGGCATCAGCCCTCCGATCCGCCTCCGCGCCTGGGACGGCAGCGAGGCCGGCGTCGATGGTGCACCGGTGGTCGTCATCCGCGACAAGCGCGCGCTGCGGCACGTCATGTGGTCACCCGGCGACCTCGGTGTCGCGCGCGCCTACGTCAAGGGGTACCTCGACGTCGAGGGCGACCTCGCCCAGGGCCTCAGCCTCGATGTGGTCGGCGGTGCGCGACGCGCGTGCCGCGGATCCCGACGCCGCCAAGCCGCGCATCCGCCTGCGGACCTTCGCCCGGGCGGCCGGGCTCGCCCTGCGCACCGGCGCCATCGGACGCCGGCCCGAGATCCCGGCCGCCGAGTCGCAGCCACCGGCGACCTGCACTCCCGTGAGCGAGATCGAGCCGCCATCGCGCACCACTACGACCTCTCCAACGACTTCTACGAGCTGACCTCGACGACACCATGGCGTACTCCAGCGGCTTCCACGTGTCACCCGAGATGACGCTGTCGACACGCAGCGCGCCAAGCCGACCTCATCTGCCGCAAGCTCGGTCTCCAGCCCGGCATGAGGATGTCGACATCGGTTCCGGATGGGGCTCGCTCACGTTGCACGCGGCCGAGCACTACGACGTCCACGTCGTCGGGGTCACCCTCTCCAGCGACAGCGCGACTTCGTGATGAAGCGAGCCGCCGAGCGCGGCCTCCAGGGTCGCGTCGACGTCAGCCTGCGCCACTTCCGCGACCTCGAGGGTGCCGGAGTCACGGACGGAACCATCGACGCCATCGCGTCGGTCGAGATGGGTGAGCACGTCGGCGACGAGGAGTACGTGGTGTTCACCGAGTCGATCCATCGCTACCTGCGTCCGGGCGGGCGGGTGCTCATCCAGCAGGTATCGCGGAGCAACGACCAGCCCGGCGACAGCCCGGGCGGTGGGCCCTTCATCGAGACGTACATCGCCCCCGACATGCACATGAAGCCGCTCGCCAAGACGATCGGACTGATCAACGGCGCGGGGCTCGAGATCCGCGACGTCCAGGCGATGCGTGAGCACTACCCGCAGACCGTGGCTGCGTGGTCGCGCAACCTGGAAGACAACTGGACCACGGCCGTCGCCCTGGTCGGCGAGGAGATGTCGCGCGTCTGCGCCTCTACCTGGCCGGCGGATCGTTGGCCTTCGAGGAGAACCGCATGGGAGTAGACCAGATCCTGGCCGTCAAGCCGTCGAGCACCGGCGTGAGCGGCATGCCCACCTCACCCCGGGAGTGGTTTTCATGATCGTCAACGACGGCTCGCACAGCCTCATCACGATCGCGTTCGGCCTCGTCACGTGGCCGCGGTCATGGGCTTCACGATGTGGGTGGCCGTCCGCAAGGAGAAGCTCACCGTGGTCGACACCGCGTGGGGGCTCGGATTCATCCTCGTGGCGTTCGTGTCCCTCTTCGTCACCGGATACGGCGACGGGATGCCCCAGCCCCAGATCTTCCTGTTCGCCCTGGTGCTGGTGTGGGGCCTCCGGCTCGCGTTCCACCTCAACAGCCGCAACTCCAAGGCCGGCGAGGACCCTCGCTACCAGCAGCTCGCCGAGGCCGACGGGCGCTCGTTCGCCCAGGTCGCCCTGCGACGCGTGTTCATCCCGCAGGGTGTCGCGATGTGGCTCGTCTCCATGCCCGTGATGGTGGGCATGAACAACGAAGGCCTCGGAACCGTGCAGGCCTGGCTGGGCCTCGTCGTCTGGCTCGTCGGGATGTTCTTCGAGACGGTGGGCGACTGGCAGCTCGCCCAGTTCAAGAAGGACCCCGACAACAAGGGCAAGATCATGGACCGGGGCCTGTGGCGGTACACCCGCCACCCCAACTACTTCGGCGACGCCTGCGTCTGGTGGGGCATCTGGATCGTGGCCGCATCGTCGTGGACGGGCGTGGCCAGCATCATCGGTCCGATCGCCATGACGTTCTTCCTCACGAAGGTCACCGGGGCGGCACTCAACGAGAAGGGCATGCGCGAGAGCAAGCCCGGCTACGACGAGTACGTGCGACGCACCAGCGGGTTCATCCCGATGCCGCCGAAGCACGGCCGCGACGCCGGGCCACGGACGGCCGACGAGACCGCCTCGGGCGACGCTTCCTAGAGCGACACGAAGATGTGCGCGGCGGCTTCGGCGTCGATCTCGGCCGTCTCGGCCTGACGTGCGACGACGACGCCGTCGTGCCCCTGCGAGACCAGCACGTCGTTGCCGGGCAGTGCGCCGACCCGGCGCAGCACCGACATCACCTCGGTGTCCTTCTGGAGCTCTTCGGCGATGCGCCGCACGATGCGCCGCACCGGCTCGACGGAGCCGCTGACGGCCTTGGTGAGCGGTTCGACGCCGTCGAGGAACTCGGTCGCGTCGCCGGTCTCGCCCAGCTCGGCGAGCCCGGGGATGGGATTGCCGTACGGCGACTCCGAGGGATGCTCGAGCAGCTCGACGAGTCGTCGCTCGACCTGTTCGGACATCACGTGCTCCCAGCGGCACGCCTCCTCGTGGACGAACTCGATCTCGAGACCGATGACGTCGGTGAGGAGCCGTTCGGCGAGGCGGTGCTTGCGCATGACGCGGGTGGCCAGCTGACGACCCTTGGGTGAGAGCTCGAGGTGGCGGTCGCCCTCGACCGACAACAAGCCGTCGCGCTCCATGCGGGCCACGGTCTGGCTGACGGTGGGTCCGCTCTGGTGCAGGCGCTCGGCGATGCGGGCACGGAGGGGGACGATGCCCTCCTCTTCCAGCTCGTAGACCGTGCGGAGGTACATCTCGGTGGTGTCGATCAGCTCGCTCACGACACCATTGTCCCATGGTGACCACACACGAGGCCCCGTACGTTGGAGGCATGTCCATCAGTGGGATGTCCGGGGCGGCGACCGCCGCCACATCTGCTAAGCAACCACATCAACACAAAAACTCCTGGTTCGCGTGGTGGCCGAGACCGCACGGCACGCCCGCCATGCCGACATCCTTCGGGAGACCATCGACGGGCACACCGGTCGAGTCCTGACGACGTCGACGACGACGAGTGGTGGGCGGCGTACCTCGCCCGCATCCGGGAATCCGCCGATGCCCACCGGGCCTGACCAGTCGTAGGTTGGGCGCATGGTCACGATCCCCGCACAGTTCAACGGTCCCGTGCGATCCGGCAACGGTGGATACGTGTGCGGCATGCTCGGCGACGAGCACGGTGCACCGATCAGCACCTCGACGCTCCGACAGCCGCCGCCCCTCGACACACCGTTGACCTGGGAGCGGGACAGCGTCGACTCAGGAGGGGATGAAGTCCGCCTGGTCACTGCCGGCGGAGGGCTCATCGGCACCGCTGTCACCGGCTCGTTCGATCGGGAGGTGGTGCCCTGTCCCACCGAGGCGGAGGCGTCTGCGGGCCACGCCGCCTACCCCGGCTTCCACTCGCACCCGTTCGACCACTGCTTCACCTGCGGCACGGCGCGGGCCGAGGGCGAGGGCCTGCGGCTCTTCTCCGGCCCCTGCGGCGACGGCCGCACGGCCACGGCGTGGACGCCGCACGAGGCCTTCGGCCAGGCGGACGGGACGTTGGACGTTCCGGTCTCGTGGGCCGCGCTCGACTGTCCCGGCGGATGGGCGGCGGACTTCAGCCAGTACCCGATGGTCCTCGGGCGCATGACGGCCGAGGTGGTGCGCCGGCCGCGAGCCGGCGAGGACCTGCTCGCCACCGGACGTCTCGACCAGCACGACGGCCGCAAGTTCCTGACGTCCACCGCGCTGTACACCCGTGACGGCGAGCTGCTCGGTCGCGCCGAGCAGACCTGGATCGAGATCCAGATCGCCGACTTCTCCTGACTTCTCGCTACTCCAGGACGCCGAAGGCGAAGAGTGCGAACAGGAGGACCAGCAGCGCGCCGATGACCATGCCCATGACGGCTCGGCCCGGGATCTTCCCGTCGACGCGGGCCGTGAGTCCGGTCACCAGCGCGCCCAGCGCCAGCACCGCCATCACGATCCACATCCAGCCGTACTTGTCCCCGTCGCCGTTGGCGACCATGGCGATGATCTGCGCTGCGATCGCAGCGATGCCCAGGCCCAACGAGAGGTTGGCGCGTGGGGTTGTCGCGTTGGTGTTGATGCGGTCAGTCATGACATCCCTTTCGCTACCCCCGCGCATCGCAATGTACGCGTCACTCGCAGCGGTGACAACGCGCGAAATCCGATGGAATCTAGGGGGACGGGTCGCGGGCGTCGTAGGTGAGGAAACGTCGCTGCAGCGCGACCGACACGAGCACCCCGACGATGCACGCCGCGCCACCGATCACCATCGCCAGCTCCTCGCTGGTGAGCTCGGCGAGCGAGCCGATGAGGAAGTCGCCGAGACGCGGGCCGCCGGCGACGACGACGGTGAAGACGCCCTGCATGCGGCCGCGCAGCTCATCGGGAGCCGCCGACTGCAGCATGGTGGTGCGGTAGGCGGCGCTGATCATGTCCGCCGCACCTGAACCGGCGAGGAACGCCACAGCCAGCCACAGCGCGCCCGGCCAGCCGATCACGCCGACACCGGCGAGCGCGACGGACGATCCGTAGGCGACGACGGCGATGGCGATGGCAACCCCGTGGCGATGGATCCGCGAGATCCAGCCGGATACGGCGAACGCCACCAGGGAGCCGATGGCCGGTGCAGCCTGCAGCAGACCGAGCGTCGTGGCCGAGCCGGCGAACACGGTGAGTGCGAGTGCCGGGAACAGGGCCCGCGGCTGGGCCAGGACCATGGCGCAGAGGTCGATGATGAACGTCATGCGCAGGTTGGGCGCGTTCCGGAGAAACCGCAGTCCCTCGGCGACCGATCGAAGCCCCGGCGCGCGGCCGAGGGCGTTCACGGGAGGGATCGACGGGAGCCGCACCAACCCGTAGATCGCGGCGGTGAAGGTCAGGGCGTCGAGGGCGTAGGCGGCTTCCACGCCGTGCCAGGCGATGACGATGCCGCCCAGGAGCGGCCCGACGGTGAAGCCCAGGTTGAACGACGCCTGGCTCAGCGTGTTCGCCGCCGGCAGGAGCGACATCGGGAGCAGGCGTGGCAGGATCGCCGACCGGGCCGGGTTGTTGACCGCGAACATCGCCGACTGGACGCCCACGACGACGTACAGGAGGCCCACCGAGTCGAGGTCGATCAGGGCCTGGACGACCAGCACGCCCGAGCACAGCCACAGCCCGGCCGCCGACCACAGCGCAACGAGGCGCCGGTCGAAGGCGTCGATCAGGGCGCCGCCGTAGAGGCCGCCCAGCACGAGTGGAAACAGTGCGCACAGACCCACGAGCCCGACGGCGAACGACGATCGGGTGAGCAGGTACACCTGGTACGCGATCGCGATCGTGCTCATCTGCTGGCCGAGCTGCGAGATCGACTGCCCGAACCACAGTCTCCGGAAGTCCTTGGACGCGCGCAGCGGGCGGATGTCCGTCAGCAGCCTGCCGAATCCCCCGCGACTGCTCACGACAGGATCATTTCACCCCGCGACCCGACCCATGGCGGCTAGCCTTGCCGCCGTGGGGGTGCTGGGCGCAGATGACATGCGGGGGTGGCGGAAGCGCGTACCCCAGCTCCTCATCGCATGGGCGTTGCCGCTGACGGCCGTCGTCCTGTTCGCTGCGACCTGGAACGACCCCATCGAGAACGACACCATCCAGGAGAACATCTCGCTGGAGATGATGCTCGGCTTGGTCCTGTCCGTGATCTTCGTCGTCAGCCTGGCGATCGGGTGGGTGCGTCCACGGCTGGGCATGTGGCTGCTGGTGGGCTGCCTGCTGATCATGGCTCCGAGCACCCGCGAGCCCCATGAGTTCGCGATCGAGATCTTCTGGCTCGGGCTGTTCGTCACCGACCTCGTGCTCGCGAGGCGCCAGACGGCCGTGGCGCGAGACCTGCAGCGACTCGAACACCATTCCCTGCCGCCGGAGCCCTTCCTGTCCCTCGAGCGCCGGAATCCATGGGTGTCCTGGGTCCTGTCCGGGATGTCGCTCGTCCTCGCCATCGCCATCCTCGGCCTCTGGGTCAACGCCCGCGACACCCTGGCCGACCTGGACGCACGGGCTGAGCCACGCGATGCCGAGGTGACCAGCGTCGACACGTGCCTTCGACTTCGTCGACTTTCGCGTCGACGGCAAGGAGTACGAGACCCAGGTCAGCGACGCCGCCGACTTCAAGGTCGGCCAGACGATCACCGTGCGGGTCGATCCGACGGGCCAGTTCGACCCCATGGGACCCGAGGAGAGCGACCCTCAGTGGATGAACTTCTGGGGGCCACTCTGCGCCCCCTTGTTCCTGCTCGCGGTGCTCCTGTGGATGCGGCCGCGGGGACGACTCCGTGACCAGAAGCGAGCGCTGGCCGATTCCCGTCCGATCCGAGCGATGGTCACCAAGGCTCCGTCCGGTGCGATCGAGCTGCTGACCGCTGACGGACTGCCGTTCGGCTTCTGCCGCCGGGTCACCTCGTACTACGAGAGGGCCCGCCTCGACATCCAGGTCTTCGAGCGCGAGAGCGTCCACGAGGCGCGCGTCTACGGCCTCAGCCGGTACGGACGGACCGTGCTGGTGGAGATTCCGGATCTGGGCATGCTGCTCGTCCCGCAGACCCCGTTCCGCGACCCCTTCACCACTCGTGCACTCGTCCGACGCCTGTTCGGCCGAGGATCGTCGCCGGACGTCGCGGAATCGGTCGAGGTGCGATGATGCCGGACGTGAACCTGATCGCGATCTTCGTCGCCACTGTCGTCACCTTCGTCCTGGGCGGCTTCTACTACGCGATCCTCGGCAAGCAGCTCGCCACGGTCAGTGAGTCCGCCGACGGTTCCATGAAGTCGTGGCAGCTCGCCGCCGAGATCGTGCGCTGCGCCATCCTGTCCACCGTCGTCGCCTGCCTGGCGGCGCAGATCGGGACGGACGGATGGGTGGAGGGCCTCGGGCTCGGACTCCTGCTGTGGGTCGGGTTCCCTCTCGTGCTGTGGATCGGCGCGATCGTCCACGAGCGCACCCCGCTCAAGCTGGCGGTCATCCACGGAGGCGACTGGCTGGTCAAGCTCCCGGTCATCGCCGTCATCGTCAGCAGCTGGCGGTAGCTCTAAGGCTGCAGGCGCTCGCGCGACCAGCCGTCACCCGCACGGGTGAACCGGAGCCGGTCGTGCACGCGATCGGCGCGGCCCTGCCAGAACTCCAGCGCATCGAGGACGATGCGGTACCCGCCCCACTGCTCCGGTCGTTCGACGTCGCGACCGTCGAACGACTGCTCGACGTCGGCGATCCGGGCCTCGAGCGCATCGCGGTCCTCGATCGACCGGGACTGCCGCGACGCGACCGCCCCGATCTGCGCTCCACGGGGGCGTGACCCGAAGTAGGCGTCGGACTGAGCCGGGTCCACGCGTTGGACCCGACCCTCGATCCGCACCTGCCGCTGGATCTGGTGCCAGAGGAGCACCGCCGACGCCCATGGGTTGGCGGCGAGCTCGCCGCCCTTGCGCGAGTCGTAGTTGGTGTAGAACACCGCGCCGGCCGGGTCGAAGCCCTTCAGCAGCACGATGCGCACGGATGGACGCCCGGTCGCGTCCGCCGTCGCGAGCGCCATCGCGTTCGGTTCGTGGATCCCTGCGGCGACGGCGTCATCGAGCCAACGACCGAACAGGGCGACCGGGTCGGAACCGGCGTCCTCCTCGTCGAGCCCGTCCCGTGCGTACTCGGCACGCAGGGCCGCGAGGTCAGGGGACTCCATGGTGCCCACCGTAATGCGCCCCGGCGGGGTGCCGGGCCGTGAACGGCACGCGCACAGGGCACAATGTCGCTCATGAGTGATGGCGTAGAGGTACACCACGGGCTCGAGGGAGTCGTCGCGTTCGAGAGCGAGATCGCCGAGCCCGACAAGGAAGGGTCTGCGCTCCGGTATCGCGGCGTCGACATCGACGACCTCGTCGGTCGCGTGCCGTTCGAGAAGATCTGGGGGCTGCTGGTCGACGGCAGCTACGAGCCCGGCCTCGGCCCGGCCGAGCCGTTTCCCATCCCGGTCCACTCCGGCGACATCCGCGCCGACGTGCAGAGCGCCATCGCGCTCACGGCTCCCGCGTGGGGGCTGAAGCAGCTCTACGACATCGACGAGACGCAAGCCCGCGAGGACCTGGCCCGCACGGCGGTCATGGTCCTCTCCTATGTGGCGCAGGCGGCTCGCGGCGTCGGGCAGCCGATGGTGCCGCAGGCGGAGATCGACAAGTGCGACACGATCATCGAGCGCATGCTCACCCGCTGGCGCGGCGAGGTCAATCCTGACCACGCCAAGGCCATCGACGCCTACCTCGTGTCGGCTGCCGAGCACGGCATGAACGCCTCCACCTTCACCGCCCGGGTCATCGCCTCCACCGGAGCCGATGTCGCCGCCGCCCTGTCCGGAGCCGTGGGCGCCATGTCGGGCCCCCTGCACGGCGGCGCGCCCGCCCGCGTCCTGACGATGATCGAGGAGGTCGAGAAGTCCGGCGACGCCACGGCCTACGTCAAGAAGCTGCTCGACGCCGGCGAGCGGCTCATGGGCTTCGGCCACCGCGTCTATCGCGCCGAGGATCCCCGCGCCCGCACCCTGCGACGCACGGCCAAGGAGCTCAACGCACCGCGCGCCGAGGTGGCCACCGCCCTCGAGGACGCTGCGCTCAAGGAGCTGCGCGAGCGTCGCCCCGACCGCGTGCTCGAGACCAACGTGGAGTTCTGGGCCGCCATCGTGCTCGACTACGCCGAGGTCCCGCCACCCATGTTCACGGCGATGTTCACCTCCGCCCGCACCGCGGGGTGGAGCGCGCACATCCTGGAGCAGAAGCGCACCGGACGCCTCATCCGTCCGTCGTCGATCTACACCGGCCCCAAGGAGCGCAAGGCCGACGAGATCGAGGGCTGGAACCCGGAGTGGGCCGAGGCCTGAGCCGCTCGCTCATCGAGCGCCGGCGCTGAGTGCGGGTCGCGGAACCCGATCTGCACAGAACCTTCACGTGTTTCGGACAACTCCTGACGCGGCCCGCTCCTACTGTCGAGACATGACCGACAGCGCTGCTCGCCGGATCCTCGTCGTCGAGGACGAACGGGTGATCAACCAGGCGATCACCGATCGGCTGCGCGCCGAGGGGTTCGACGTCGTCCAGGCATGGGACGGGCCGGGCGCGGTCGAGCGGTTCGGCACCGAGGCGCCCGACCTGGTCGTGCTCGACGTGATGCTTCCCGGGTACGACGGCCACGAGGTCTGCCGCCGCATCCAGGCCGAGCGACCGGTCCCCGTCCTGATGGTCACCGCCCGTGACGACGAGGCCGACATCCTGGTGGGTCTCGGGGTCGGCGCGGACGACTACCTGACCAAACCGTTCCGGATGCGCGAGCTGGTCGCGAGGATCGGCGCCCTGCTGCGCCGCGTCGAGCGGGCCGGTGCGCTGGCCACGTCCCGGCCCGTCGAGCTCGGTGCGCTGACCATCGACGCCGGTGCGCGCAAGGTCCGGATCGGTGACGACGACGTCCGGCTCACGCCGACGGAGTTCGACCTCCTCGTCTGCCTCGCCGCGGCCCCGGGGCACGTACTGACCAGGGAGAAGCTCCTGGCCGACGTCTGGGGCTGGCCCGGAGCATCCGGCACACGCACCGTCGACAGTCACGTCAAGGCCCTGCGCAGCAAGATCGGCGCCGAGCGGGTCCGCACCGTCCACGGCGTCGGCTACGCCTTGGAGACGGTGTGAGTACCAACCAGTCCCCGCTCGACCGGGTCGCCTCGATCAAGGTCAAGCTCGGGCTGCTGGTCGCGGCCAGCGTGACCGTGGCCTCCGTGCTCGCCACCATCGGCGCCGGCGATGCCGTCGCGCCGTGGCTGAGCATCCCGGTCACGATCCTGCTGGCGCTCGCGGTCACCCAGCTGCTGGCCACCGGCATGACCTCTCCCCTGCGCCAGATGACCCAGGTGGCCCAGCAGATGGCGCGCGGCGACTACTCCGGGCGCGTGCACACCACCTCCAGCGACGAGGTCGGCGAGCTGGCCCGGGCGTTCAACACGATGGCCGAGGACCTCGCCACCGTCGACCGGCAGCGACGCGACCTGGTCGCCAACGTCTCCCACGAGCTGCGGACGCCGCTGGCCGCTCTCTGCGCCGTCCTCGAGAACCTCGTCGACGGGGTGGCCCAATCCAATCCAGCACCGTCTGATCCCGATGGCTTGCAGGCTGCCCTCGACCAGGCCGAACGTCTCGGCCGCCTGGTCGACGACCTGCTCGACCTCTCCCGCGTCGACGCCGGCGTGACGCCGCTGGACGTCCAGTCGATCCGGGTGTCCGACCTGCTCGACGGTGCCGTCGCCGAGGCTGCGGTCGCTCCGCACTCGGTGACGTACGACGTCCGGACGACGCCTGCGGACCTCACCGTGCAGGGCGACCCGGCGCGGCTCCGCCAGCTGGTGGCGAACCTGCTCGACAACGCGGCCCGGCACAGCCCGGCCAACGGGACCGTCCACGTCTCCGGTACCGCCAGCGATGCCGACTGGTGGCTCGAGGTGACCGACGAGGGACCCGGCGTCGCGCCAGAGAGCCGGGAGCAGGTCTTCGAACGCTTCGGCACCCTCCGGGAGCAGACCGGCGGCCAGACCGGTGGAACCGGTCTGGGTCTCGCCATCGCCCGATGGGTCACCGACCTGCACCACGGGTCCATCGGTTTCGCCGATCCCGCCCCAGGCGAGAGCGGGGCGCAGGTGCGCGCCGTGCTCCCGATCGAACCGGGCATCACCGCTCCACCCGACCGTCACGAGGAGATCGCCATGCCCACGACCCAGAGCCCGTCGCCCCCACCGCCCTCAGCACGTCCGTCCACGTCACCCAACCCCGCACCGGGGGACCTGTTCGGCCGGATGTGGCCCGAGCAGGGGGTGCCGGCCCGAGCCGGCATCCTCCTGGCCGCCGTCGGCGTCGGCGTGCTGGCGGGCCTCATCCTCCCCGAGCGGAACCTCGGGCTGGGCACGTTCTTCGTCCTGATGGCCTTCGGGGCGACGGTCTTCTACGCGGCCAAGAACCGACGGGACCCGTTCACCCTGGCCTGCGCGGCCCTGTGCGTGCTGCTCGCCGTTCCCGTCGTCGTCCGGGACGCGGAGTGGATCGCCGTGCCGTGCCTGTTCATCGGCAGCATCGTCTGCATGGCGGGCCTGGCCCGCGGCCGGAGTCTCCCCGACTTCGTCGTGGCAGCGGTGTCCTGGCCCCTGGCGGGCCTGCGCGGCATGCCCTGGCTCGGCCGCACCCTGCGCAGCATCACCGGCACCGGCAACGCTCCCGCGGTGATGCGTACGGCGATCTGGTCCTTCCTCGGGCTGGTCGTGTTCGGCCTGCTGTTCGCCTCCGCCGACGCCCTGTTCGCGACGTGGGCGGATGCGGTGGTCCCGGACCTGCAGATGGACATGTTCGTGGCGCGATTCTTCGTCACCGTCGCCGTCGGCGGCGTGACGCTGGCTGCGGCCTACCTCGCCCTCAACCCACCCGCGATCCCGATGGCCGACGGAGGCCGTCGCCCGGTGCAGAGCCGCTACGAGTGGCTGGCGCCGGTGGCTCTGGTCGACCTCGTGTTCCTCATGTTCCTCGTGGCGCAGGCGACGGTGTTCTTCGGTGGTCACGACTACCTCCAGCGCACGACCGGACTGACCTACGCGGAGTACGTGCACCAGGGCTTCGGCCAGCTGATCGTGGCGACCGCGCTGACGCTCCTGGTGGTCTGGGCGGCGTCACGCAAGGCGTCCGTCGAGACTCCGACCGACCGGCTGTGGCTGCGCGGTGCCCTCGGGCTGTTGTGCGTGCTCGCGCTGGTCGTCGTCGCCTCGGCTCTGTACCGCATGAACCTCTACCAGGAGGCCTACGGGTTCAGCCAGCTCCGGCTGCTCGTCGACTTCTTCGAGGCCTGGCTCGGCCTGGTCGTCGTCGGCGTCATCGTCGCGGGGATCAGCCTGAGTGGACGCTGGCTTCCGCGGATGGCGCTGCTGAGCGCCGCCGGGATGCTGCTCGCCTTGGCTGCGATCAACCCGGACGCCTGGATCGCGGCACACAACCTGGATCGCTTCGAGCAGTCCGGCAAGATCGACTGGGCCTACTTCGGCGACCTGTCGTCGGATGCCGTCCCGACGGTGGCCGAATACCCCGCGGACGTGCGTGGCTGCGCCTTGGCGAACATGGATCTCACCAGCGACGACGACTGGCTCGAGTGGAACCTCGGGCGGTCCCGCGCTGCGGATGCCGCTCGCGGGCTGACCGTCGCTTCGTCCTCCGACTGCGTCTCGACGCCGTAGGAGAGGCCGGCTCACCACCGTCGTCCTACGGTGGAATGCATGACTGTTCCCATCACTGAGCTCAACAACGGCGTGACGATCCCCCAGCTCGGATTCGGGGTCTTCCAGGTGCCGCCGGAGGACACCGAGGGCATCGTCACCCGTGCTCTCGACGCCGGTTACCGCCACATCGACACCGCTCGGGCCTACCAGAACGAGGAGGGCGTCGGCCGGGCCTTCGCCGCCTCCGGGCTGAAGCGTGACGAGGTGTTCATCACGACGAAGCTGTGGAACAACCGCCAGGGCAAGGAGGCAGCGCCGCAGGCGTTCGACGACAGCATGGAGCGGCTCGGGCTCGATGTGCTCGACCTCTATCTGATCCACTGGCCTGCGCCGCAGAAGGACCTCTTCGTCGAGACCTGGCGCGTGTTCGAGCAGCTCCACGCCGACGGCCGCATCCGCGCGATCGGCGTGTCGAACTTCCGCGTCGAGGATCTGCAGCGCCTGCTCGACCTCGGCCTCACCGTGCCGGTGGTCAACCAGATCGAGCTGCACCCCTACCTCACGCAGGACGCGCTGCGCGCCTTCCACGACGAGCACGAGATCGTCACCGAGGCCTGGAGCCCGCTCGCCCAGGGCGGAGTGCTCGACGACCCGGTGGTCACCGGACTCGCGGAGGAGAAGGACGCGACGCCGGCCCAGGTCGTGCTCGCGTGGCACCTCGCTCTGGGCAACATCGTCATCCCGAAGTCGGTGACGCCGGAACGCATCGAGGAGAACTTCGCGTCCACCGAGGTGAAGCTCGGCAACGACGAGGTCGACGCCATCAGCGCACTCGACCGGGGCGAGCGCACCGGCCCCGACCCGTCGGAGTTCCCCGGCTGAATCAGAGCTGCTCGACTGTTTCCCACGCGCTGCGATCGCGCGAGGTGCCCACGATCATGGGATCTCGACCTCGGTCTCGACCTCCTCGGTCGGCGTCATCGAGACCACCCAGGCCTCCTGCACGCCGAGGAAGATCAGTGCGCTGAACAGCATGCCTTCGACCTCGATGGGCTAGAGCGTCAGGCCCATATCGGCCACCACCGTGGGGACGAACGCCACGACGGCCACGAGCACGTACGCCGGGATGCCGAACACCGCGAACAGGATCGGGGAGTACTTGGCGACGGTGCCGCTCCAGATCTGTTGGGATAGGAGGGCGATGCCGATCGCGCCGACGATGCCCGCGGTCCCGAAGGCGAAGCGCCAGATCGCCTTCTCGTCCGGATTGACCTGCGCGAGCAGAGCAGCGGTGGCCGGGATGGCGAACTGCAACGACACGAGGTAGGCGGCACGGCGTGACGCCGCATCCTTGTGGCCGACGAGATTGGTCCGGTCCTTGACCGCGACCCACCAGAGGCCGAGCAAGGTCAGGTTGGCTGCGGCCACGACGCCATAGAAGGCTGACTGATTCATGGGCACAGGTTACTGGTGGGGAGAATGGGGAAGGGCCCAGTCGTCCCCCCCGAGACGACCGGGCCCTTCGGTCCCCCTGCTCGCGTCTCGACCGTCCCCCCGAGATGGTCGCTCACGCGATGGCTTGTTAACCAGACCCTAGCGCATGTTGTAGTCCTTTAGAACTACTTGGGCTAGTTCCGCAGGGTCATTCCTCCGTGGAGATCACCCCTGGGCCTCGTTGTAGACACCCTGGATGACGCTCCCGAAGTACGGGCCGAACATCCGATCGCTCATCGGTCCGCCGGTGTACTTGAAGGAGTTCAACGAGTTCAACGTGCCGATGCCGCTGGTCTCGTTGTAGTTGATGAACCACGGTCCGCCGGACGAGCCGCCGGTCATGTTGCAGACCATGCCCTGGTCCTGGCTGCCGCCGTACGTGTCGGCCGCGACCGGTCCGTTGCACCAGGCGATGTCCGTGCCGTCGTACGGCGAGGCTGCCGGGTAGCCGAAGGAGTACATCGTGGCGTTGCGAGCGAGGTTGAACCCGACGCCCTGGGCGCCGACGGCGCCGGTGAGGGTCGAGCCGCCCGCCGTGCCGACCACCGCGTAGCCGATGTCGTAGTCGAGATCGCCCTGGTTGGCCCACTGGTTCGAGGTGAACAGGGTGGTCGCCGCGAACTGGCCGTACGGCGCAGCGCCGTCGTCGTAGCCCGGAACGAAGGTGAAGTTCGAGGCGAAGGCGCCCGGTCCCTCGTTGAGGCAGTGCCCGGCGGTCTGCACGAGGCTGTTGTTGGCCGCGACGGTCGAGCTGCCGGAGCACACGTAGTCGCTGCCGGCCAGGGTGAAGAACACCTTGCCGGTCGTCTGGACGACCTTGCCGCCGCCGGTGTAGTAGCCGCCGCCGAACGCCTGCGGAGTCGGCTTGGGCTTCTTCGCCGTGCCGGTCGAGCCGCGCAGCACGGTCGGCTCTCCCTTGGCGACGGCGCCTTCCGACGTCACTTCGTCGCGGTCGCGGACCAGAAGGCTGCCGTCCTTCGCCTTCTTCATGCGCGACTCGGTCCAGTAGTCCTTGGTCTTCTCCTGTGCGGCCTTGCCGATGGACTTGCTGGCGGCCGGATCAGGATTCTCCGCGGCCACGGGCGACGCGGTGGCGCTGCCAGTCGACAGGCACAGAGCGATCGTGGCGCCCAGTCCTGCCGCCGCGACGAGAACTCGTCGGAACATAGGTGTTTCCCCCCTTGAATCGCCGACCACTGTGATCGGCGCTCCTCGGAGGGTAGTCACAACGGGCTACTCGTTTCTAGTCCTTTCGGACTATCAATCCGAGTCGTACGCCTCGAGGATCTTGTCGGCCGCGGTGGCGGCGGGCATCTCCCCCGCCAGGACCGCGTCGCGGACCTCGGCGCGGACGGCGGCGACGTCGTCGTCGGTCCGCAGCCGCTGGTCGAGCTCGTCACGGACGAGCGCCCAGGTGAAGTCGAGCTGTTGCTGGGCCCGCTTGTCGTGCAGGCCGTTCTTGCCCATGAACTCGCGGTGCCGGATGACGCGCTGCCAGACGGTGTCGATGCCACGCCCCTCGATCGCGGAGCACGTGAGCACCGGCGGCACCCAGTCGTTGGTCCCGGCGTAGACCATCCGCAGCGCGCCGGCGAGATCCTTGGCGCTCGCCTCGGCCTCCTGCTCGCGGTCGCCGTCGGCCTTGTTGACGGCGATGACGTCGGCGATCTCGAGGATGCCCTTCTTGATGCCCTGGAGCTGGTCGCCGGTGCGCGACAGGGTGAGGAACAGGAACGTGTCGACCATGCCGGCGACGGTGATCTCGGACTGGCCCACGCCGACCGTCTCGACGAGCACGACGTCGAACCCGCCCGCCTCGAGCACCGTCATCGCCTGCATCGTGGCGCGGGCGACGCCGCCGAGAGTGCCCGCGGTGGGCGACGGCCGGATGTACGCCTCCGGACTGACGGCCAGCGCGGCCATGCGCGTCTTGTCACCGAGTACCGAGCCGCCGGTGCGCATGCTCGACGGATCGACGGCCAGCACCCCGACCTTGTGCCCCTCGGAGACCAGCCAGCTGCCGAGCGCCTCGATGAACGTCGACTTGCCGACGCCCGGGACGCCGGAGATGCCGACACGAACCGCACCGCCAGCGGCACATTCGGCGTCAGGGTCTCGAGCAGCGCCCGCGCGTCGGCGCGGTGGTCGCGACGGCTCGACTCGACGAGGGTGATGGCGCGCGAGATCGCGGCCCGCTTCCCCGCGAGGACGTCCTCGGCGAGATCGCCACCGCCAGAGGGAGGCATCAGTGCTGCAGGCTGGTGCGGAGCTTGTCGAGCAGGCTCAGGGCGGAGTCGGCGATGACCGTTCCCGGGAGGAACACCTCGGCGGCACCCATCTCCTTGAGGCTCGCGACGTCGTCGGGCGGGATGACGCCACCCACCACGACCATGATGTCGTCGCGACCGAGCTCCTCGAGGGCGTCCTTGAGCTGTGGCACCAGGGTGAGGTGGCCGGCGGCGAGGCTGGAGATGCCGACGATGTGCACGTCGGCGTCGACGGCCTGCTGGGCGACCTCCTCGGGCGTGGAGAACAGCGGGCCGACGTCGACGTCGAAGCCCATGTCGGCGAAGGCCGTGACGATGACCTTCTGGCCGCGGTCGTGTCCGTCCTGGCCCATCTTGGCCACGAGGATGCGGGGCCGACGACCCTCGGCCTTCTCGAACTCCTCGGTGGCCTTGATGACCTTGGCGATGTTTCCGCCCTGGCCGGCTTCGGTGCGGTACACACCTGAGATCGTACGGATCACGGCCTGGTGGCGCCCGTACACCTTCTCCAGCGCGTCGGAGATCTCGCCGACCGTCGCCATGGCACGAGCGGCGTCGACCGCGAGGCCGAGCAGGTTGCCGTCCAGCGAGCCGTGCGCCCCGCCCTTCTCGGCGCTCTTCGTCAAGGCGTCGAGGGTGCGGTCGACCTCGTCCTGGTCGCGCTCGGCACGCAGCTTCTCGAGCTTGGCCACCTGCTGCTCGTACACCGACGCGTTGTCGACCGCGCGCACCTCGAGCGGGTCCTCGTCGGGCAGGCGGTAGGTGTTGACGCCGATGACGGCCTGCTGCCCCGAGTCGATGCGCGCCTGGGTGCGTGCGGCGGCCTCCTCGACGCGCATCTTGGGGATGCCCGCCTCGATGGCCTTGGCCATGCCGCCGGCTCCCTCGACCTCCTGGATGTGCGCCCACGCCCGGTTCGCGAGGTCGTGGGTGAGCTTCTCGACGTAGTACGAGCCGCCCCACGGGTCGATGGTGTGCGCCGTGCCCGACTCCTGCTGCAGCAGCAGCTGGGTGTTGCGGGCGATCCGGGCGCTGAAGTCGGTGGGCAGCGCGATGGCCTCGTCGAGGGCGTTGGTGTGCAGGCTCTGCGTGTGGCCCTGGGTCGAGGCCATCGCCTCGATGCAGGTGCGGGCCACGTTGTTGTAGACGTCCTGGGCGGTGAGCGACCAGCCCGACGTCTGGCTGTGGGTGCGCAGGCTGAGCGACTTGGGATTCTCCGGCTTGAAGTCCGCCACGAGACGTGACCACAGGGCCCGGGCGGCGCGCATCTTGGCGATCTCCATGTAGAAGTTCATGCCGATGGCCCAGAAGAACGACACCCGCGGCGCGAACGCGTCGATGTCGAGCCCGGCGTCGAGACCGGCGCGGATGTACTCGACTCCGTCGGCCAGCGTGTAGGCGAGCTCGAGATCGGCCGTCGCCCCGGCCTCCTGGATGTGGTAGCCGGAGACCGAGATGGAGTTGAACCGCGGCATCTTCTGGGCCGTGAACGCGAAGATGTCGGAGATGATCCGCATCGACGGCGCCGGTGGGTAGATGTAGGTGTTGCGGACCATGAACTCCTTGAGGATGTCGTTCTGGATGGTCCCGGACAGCATCGAAGGCGGCACACCCTGCTCCTCGGCCGCGACGATGTAGAGCGCGAGCACCGGCAGCACGGCGCCGTTCATCGTCATGGAGACGCTCATCTCGTCGAGCGGGATGCCGTCGAAGAGCTGGCGCGCGTCGTAGATGGAGTCGATCGCCACGCCCGGCCATGCCGACGTCGCCACGCACGCGTGGGTGGTCGGAGTCGTAGCCGCGGTGGGTGGCGAGGTCGAAGGCCACCGACAGCCCCTTCTGGCCGGCGGCCAGGTTGCGGCGATAGAACGCGTTCGACTCCTCGGCGGTGGAGAAGCCGGCGTACTGGCGGATCGTCCACGGCTGGGTCGAGTACATCGCCGGGTAGGGGCCGCGCAGGAAGGGCGCGAGACCGGGGTACGTGTCGAGGGCGTCGACGTCGTCGAGGTCGGCGGCGGTGTAGAGCGCCTGCACGGGGATGCCCTCGGGCGACTCCCACGGCTCGGCACCGTCCGTGGCGCGCTCGTACGCCTGGGGGTCGGGGCTGTACGGCTCGTCGGGATCGAGTGGCAGGTCGGCGAAGCTCTCCGGGATGCTCATGCCACCACCTCCGAGATGAACCAATGATCCGAAGGTGCTGGCATGACGCCTTGATGACTCACTCGCTGGCGCTCGCTCATGTGCTCAGCTCGTCTCGGACGCGGTGCAGGAAGTCGAGGGCGTCGAGGCCCGCGGCGGCAGAATCATCAGCGCCGACATCCGCACCCACCTCGGCCTTCCCGGCGACGATCACATGACGAGCGCCGGCCTCACGCAGCGCGGTGACCAGGTCGGATCCCCACTCCTCGTACAGGGAGTCGGGGCCGGCCAGGCAGACGACGGGGGTGTCGCCGGCCCTTCTGGGCGCACTGCGGTAGGCGTTGACGACGTCGTCGACGCCCTCGGTGGCTCCGGCCGTCACGGTGTCGATGCCGCCGGACGCGAACAGGTTGGCCGCGAAGGTGGCCCGGGCGGTGTGCTGGGCGATGCGTCCCATCGTGGCGAGGAACACCGGGGTGGCCGCGCGGTCGTCGCGCAGCAGCTCGAACGCCTCGCCATAGCGATGCACGACGGGCTCGCGGCCGTACGGACGGCGCTCGGGCGTCTCCTCGTGCAGGTTCGGGAACTCGGTGAGTCCGGTGATCGGGCGGACGCGCGTGGCGACGTCGCGGCCACGGGTCTCGACCGTCTCCGAGATGCGTTCGGCGAGGCTGCCGTCGGCGATGGCCGCCACGATGCCGGCGGCGTCGAGCTCGCCGAACAGCGTCCAGGCCGCGCGGGCGAAGTCGTCGGTGAGCTTCTCCACCGCGTGCGCGCCGCCGGCCGGGTCGGTGACGATCGCGACGTGCGACTCGCTGATGAGCAGGCTGGAGATGTTGCGGGCGATCCGTCGGCTGAACGCCTCCGGCAGCCCGAGCGGCTCGTCGAACGGCAGCACCGTGACGGCCTCGGCGCCGCCCACGCCGGCCGCCAGCGCGGCGATGGTGGTGCGGATCATGTTCACGTACGGGTCGTAGACGGACATCATCGGCCGCGACGTGACCGCGTGCTGCCGTTGCCCACGAGCATCGGTGGTGACGCCGCTCAGCTCGGCGACGCGGTTCCAGAGGCGTCTCGCGGCGCGCAGCTTGGCGATGGTGATGAACTGCTCGTCGGTCGCCGCGTACCGGAAGTCGATCTGGCCGGCCGCCTCGTCGACGGTGAGTCCGGCGTCGACGAGCAGCCGGAGGTAGGCCGCGCCGGCGGCGAGCGAGTAGGCGAGCTCCTGCACCTCGGACGCCCCGGCGTCGTGCACGGCCGTGGCGTCGACGACGATGCCGCGGGCGCCTCGAGCCCGGGCCAGCTCGACCACCTCGGTGGCCACGGACAGATCGGTCTCGCCCCACCCGCGGACCGACGCGCCGATCGGGTCCGCGCCGTAGTTCATGCCGGGCGCGGGTTCGACGGACTTGGCCTCGATGAGTGCGTCGAGGGCGCGGGCGGCATCGAGCGGTGCCTCGGGAGCATCGAGCACGACGGGAGCGAGGTCGACGAACACGGGCTCCAGCACGCGGCTGATCGCGTCGACGGGGATCGCGCCCTCACCCACGGTGAGCCACAGCGAGTTGGCGCCGTTCTCGATGTCGGCCACCACGTGGTCGGCGGTGACGTCGACGTCCGGGTCGGTGAACCAGGAGCGGACGTCCCAGCCGTCGAGCTCGCGGGTGGCGGTGGCGCCACGGGTGAACGGTGCCTGGCCGGGCAGGCCTGGGTCGGCGAGGTCGTCCGTGAGCGCCGGTGTGCCCAGGGGCGTGACGCTGATGCCGTCGAGGGTCTGGTGTGCGAGCAGACCCCAGACGTCGGAGTCGGGTGCGTCGTCCGCGAGCTTCTTCGTCTTGCGCAGGACGGCGGCGGTGGCCTTCTCCCAGTCCGCGACGTCGACCTCGACGCCCTCGGCGAGCAGAACCGGCACGACACCGGGATCGGAGACCATAGGGCGAAGTGTATGAACGCCCGCTCAGGAGCCGCCACTTGGTGTGACCAATCCGACGGG
>CAVSDS010000004.1:0-99296 GCA_963726885.1 uncultured Actinomycetota bacterium
AGATGCGAAGAAGCTGGCCAAGCTGACCATGAAGCTCGGAGCCAGCGCGACATCCGCAGTCATCAGGAAGAAGCGAAAACCGACGAAGGCCTCTAAGCCCGAGAAAACGAGAGCCAGCGTCGCAGCGCGAAAGACCCCGGTGAAACGGGCGGCCGTCGTGCCAAAACGAACGAGTGCTCGCAAGGCGAAGAGGAAACTAAAATCTCTCCCGAACGTCGCGCAGAGTTAGCGGCAGCCATGAAGGCCAGATGGGCCGCGAAGCGAGCATCCGCCGCTGCCGCTACAGAAAGCGGCGCGAGCAATCCTTAGGGCCGGTCGACGCGCGAGAGCGGGCGGCTGTCTGCGTTAGCCTTTGCCGGTCATCCGTTGCTTCGCCGTTTTATCGGCGACCTTGGACTCCGCTTTGGGATCGCGGCGGCGAAGCGTAGCGGTTCGGGCGGACCGAGCTGCTCGACGGCGTAACCGCACGGATAGCTGCGCTGTTTCATTTCCGTCCGCAAGAGCGGACGGCGGCGGCGCGGGAGCAGTCGGATGACGCGAGCGCGGAGACGGAGCGATAATTCGACGAAGCGACGCAGACCGCGAGACGGCTTCGCGAAACCGAACGCTTCGATGAGCGGTTCGTCGAGGGCGGCGTTGATTCCACGCTCGACCAACGGTCGCGTCCAGCGTGGGAACCAACTTTTGAAAAGCTCGCGCGTGGCCGCGCCGACGCGGCCGTTCGCTTCGGTATAGCGGTAGTTAGTCGCGCTCGTAATCTTGATTGAATCGCTCGAAGGCTTCGTACGATTGCGGCAGATCGTGGATGTTCATCCGGCGACCGACTTCCCGCCAGAAGTAGAATTGCGGCGAGCCGCTCCTTCTCGATCATCCGACGCCAGCCGAAACGCTGGTTCCAGCGAATCGGTTCGAAGACAAAGGTCGAGAGCACATAGAGAAAGTCTTCGTTCCGAATGTTGAAGCGGCCATGCAAAGCGTTCATGCGGGCGATGGCGGCGCGGCCGCGGTCGCTGTCGTAACCGTGCTCCATGATTTCGCTGACGATGATATCGGTGTCGTCGTAACGCTTTTGCCCGCGACATTCGAACTCGCCGGTCTTGTGGAGCAGTCCACCGATTGCCGGCACGGCAAAGGTGCGGAAGAGCGCAAACTCCAGCGCGCGCGTCGTGTCCCACGGAAAATCGACGCGGCAACTTAGAAAGGTAATGCGTTGATGGTCGCGTTCAGCGTCGAGCCGTTCGATCTCTGGGAGCACGCGCGAGCGCCACATGTCGACTGGTTATTTCAAATCGGAGACCACCAGACAAGACGAGAGCCGTGCCGGCCCTTACGGCACGACGCGGCCATTCTGCACGCTTAGCTCCCAGCGATAACCATCGGGATCGTGGAACCAAAGCCCCATGTGTGGCGAACCGGGCCCTTCGGGTCCGATTTCTTCGCCGGGATCTTCGAGGTCGACCTTGTGCTTCTTGAGATGGGCGAGGGCTTTGCGCAGCGCCGCCATGTTGGGCAAATGGAATGACATGTGCCCGATCGTCCGCGGTGACGGTTTCCCTTTGTGGAGGGCGATCGTCACGTTGTCGTTTCCAATGGCGATGCCGTCTTCGAAGGCGAAGAGCTTTTTGAATCCGAGCGCGCGCTCGAACCATTTCGCGCTTCGCTTCGGGTCGCGCACTGCGAGGCCGAAATGTCCGACGACGCCCACCTTGAATGGAATCTTCGTGGCCATTTCTACAGCTTGATGGTTTCGCCGATTTTTGGGAGGAGCAGTTCCTTGCCTGCCGCGCGGGCGGTGTTCAGCGCGGCTTCGCGATCAAGCTTGATCGGCGGGAAGGTATCGTAGTGCACGCCGACGATCTTCGTCACCTTAACCAAATCGGCTGCACGCAAGGCGTCTTCGATTCCCATGGTGTAGAAATCTCCGATCGGGAGGGCCGCAAAGAGCAACTCCGTTTTCTCGCCGATTAGTTTCATATCCATCGTCAGCGCGGTATCGCCGGAGTAGTAAAAATTGCCGTCGTTCGACTCGATGACGAAGCCACAGGATTTCCGCCGTAGCTGCCGTCCGGCATCGAGCTGCTATGCACCGCGGCCGTGAGCTGGACCCGGCCGAACGCGGTTTTGGCCGCGCCGCCGTGATTCATCGCCTGAACATTCTTCACGCCTTTCTTCGACTCGAACCATTCGCCCACTTCAAAGGAGGTGATCACGGTCGCGCCGGTCCGCTTGGCGATGGCGACGACGTCAGCTACGTGGTCCCCGTGCCCATGCGAGACCAGGATGAAATCCGCCTTCAACTTTTCGATGTCGATTTTCTCGGCGAGCGGATTCGGAGTGATGAATGGATCGAACAAGAGTGTCTTGCCGGCGACTTCCACGGAGAAGCAGGCGTGGCCATAATAGGTCAGATTCATATTCGCGGACTTTGATGCAGGAAACGCTCCGAGTCACGGGCCGTCGCCCTGCGGCAAGCGGTCGCTTGCTCTACTCCAGCGAAGAAAAACGATTGCCGCGTTTGCCGTTCAACGGCTTAGTGGTGCGCGACAGCTAGCCGCATGAACATCCACGAGTATCAAGCCAAGGAGTTGCTCCAGAAGTTCGGAGTCGCCACGCCCGCCGGGAAGGCGGCGCGGACGCCTGAGGAGGCGGAACAGGTGGCGCGCGATTTGGCGACCGAAGATCTCGTGGTCAAGGCCCAGGTCCATGCGGGTGGCCGCGGGAAAGGGACGTTCGCGAACGGGTTCAAGGGTGGCGTGCATCTTTGCAAATCGCCGGCCGAGGCGACGTGAGATCGCGTCGAAGATGCTCGGGCAGACGCTGGTGACGCATCAGACCGGCGCCGCCGGGCGCGTGGTCAACACGGTCCTCGTGGCGAAGTCTGTGGAGATCGAGCGCGAGATTTATTTTGCCATTCTGCTCGATCGCGCGACGGGCGCGCCGATGATCGTGGCGAGCACGGAAGGCGGGGTGGAGATCGAAGCGGTGGCGGAAAAGACGCCGGAGAAGATCATCCGCGAGCCGGTCGATCGACTGGCTGGGCTTGCAGCCGTATCAGACCCGCAAGCTGGCGAGGCAGCTGGGGTTCACTTCGGCGCAAATCAAAGCCGCCTCGACAGTTGTTCGATGGACTCTACCGAACCTTCCTCGCGCTCGGATTGCTCGATGGTGGAGGTCAACCCGCTGGTCGTGACCGACAAAGGCGAGGTGCTGGCGCTCGATGCGAAGTTTAATTTCGACGACAACGCGCTCTACCGTCATCCGGAAGTCGCTGCATTGCGAGATGTTGCGGAAGAAGATCCGCGAGAAGTAGAGGCTTCGAAATACGGTCTCAACTACATCGGGCTCGATGGAAATATCGCCTGCCTGGTGAACGGCGCCGGCCTCGCGATGGCGACGATGGACATCATCAAGTTTTACGGCGGCAGCCCGGCCAACTTCCTCGACGTCGGCGGCGGCGCGACCGAAGAGCAGGTGACCCAGGCCTTCAAGCTTCTCGTCTCGGACGAGAACGTGAAGGCGATCCTGGTCAACATTTTCGGCGGGATCATGAAGTGCGACGTCATCGCGCAGGGGATCGTCAACGCGGTCAAAGCCGTAAACCTGCCGGTGCCTCTGGTCGTGAGGCTCGAAGGCACGAACGTGGAAGCCGGGCAAGAAGATTATCGCGGAGTCGGGACTGGCCGTGATCGCGGCGGACGATCTCGGCGACGCGGCGCAGAAAGCAGTAAAAGCAGCGGAGGCAAAATGAAGATCACGCAAATTGCATTTATCGGGATTCCAGTGACCGACATGAAACGGGCGCGCGAATTTTACGAAGGCGTGCTCGGATTGCAGCCCGACCCGGAAATGACGAGCGAGATGTGGACCGAGTATTCCATCGGCGAGGGGACGCTGGCGGTCGCGTGCATCGGCGACCAATGGAAGCCGTCCGACCAAGGCACGAGCGCGGCGCTCGAAGTGGAGAACCTGGAAGAGGCGATCGCGCGCCTGGAAGAGCGGAAGGTGAAGTTTGAGAAATTCGATTCGCCGGTTTGCCGGATGGCGGCGATCCAGGATCCGGACGGCAACAAGCTCGTGATCCACAAGCTGAAGACCGCGGCCGAGAAGGGTGGGACGGCGTGATCAAGGAAGTCGCGTTTGTCGCCATCGCGGTGACTGATCTCGCCAGGTCGCGGAAATTTTACGAAGGCGTGTTGGAGTTGAAGCCCAGCGTCGTCGAGGAAAAGGGGACGTGGATGGAGTATGAGCTAGGCGGCGTCGCGATCGGCATGGGCTCCCATCCCGCTTTTCAGCCGTCGCGCGAGGGAACCTCGATCGCGTTCGAAGTCGATGACATCGATGCGACGATCGCGAAGCTGAAGGAACGCGGCGTGACCTTCGACATGGAGAAGTTCGAGACGCCGGTTTGTTGGATGGCGCGTCTTCCGCGATCCCGATGGGAACAGGCTGCTCGTGCACAAAAGGAAATCGGAATAGCGCATGTCTGTCCTCGTCGATAAGAACACCCGCCTGCTGGTGCAGGGCATCACCGGCAAGACCGGCGGCTTTCATGCAAAGCAATGCATGGAATACGGCACCAACATCGTCGCGGGTGTGACGCCTGGGCGAGGGCGGCGAGAAATTCGAAGGCAAGGTGCCGGTCTTCGATACGGTCGCGGAAGCGCGCGCGCAGACCGGTTGCAATGTGTCGGTTATTTTCGTGCCGGCGGCGGGCGCCGGCGATGCGATTCTCGAAGCGGCGGATGCCGGAGTGGAGCTGGTCATTTGCATCACGGAAGGCATTCCGGTGATGGACATGATGCGCGTGAAAGCGCAGATGGATGGCAAACCGAGCCGGCTAATCGGCCCGAATTGCCCGGGCATCATCACGCCGGGCGAATGCAAGATCGGCATCATGCCGGGCTACATTCACAAGCCGGGCAACGTCGGTGTGATCTCGCGCTCCGGCACGTTGACTTACGAAGCGGTCTGGCAACTGACCTCGCGCGGCCATGGCCAATCGACCTGCATCGGCATCGGCGGCGATCCGATCAACGGCATGTCGCATCTCGATGCGGTGAAGCTTTTCAACGACGATCCAGACACGCACGCGATGATCCTGATCGGCGAAATCGGCGGTCAGCGCGGAAGAAGAGGCGGCCGAGTGGATCAAGGAGAATTGCGAAAAGCCGGTGGCCGCGTTTATCGCCGGAGCGACGGCGCCGCCGGGACGGCGGATGGGCCATGCGGGCGCGATTGTTTCTGGAGGGAAGGGAACGGCGGCGGGAAAAATCGAGGCATTGAAAGCCGCCGGCATTGCGGTGGCCGATACTCCTGCGACGATGGCAGATACTTTGATTGAGCAAATGAAAGGGCGAAAGTAAGACATGCCGGTCGTCACCAAAGGTTTGGAAGGCGTGGTCGCGAACTCGACGCGGTTGAGCGACGTGATCGGCGACAAAGGCCAGCTGGTTTACTGCGGCTACGACATCAACGAGCTGGCCGGCAAGGTCAGCTACGAGGAGGTGGTTTACCTTCTCTGGAACAACCGTCTGCCGAACCGCGCGGAGCTGACTGAATGCGAGGGGACGCTGCGCGCGCTGCGGCAGTTGCCGGAGGGGGTGATCGAATTTCTGAAGGGCGCGCCGCAAAGACGCCGCGCCGATGGACGTCATCCGCACGGCGGTCTCGATGCTGGGCCTTTACGATCCGGAGATCGGGAAAGCGAAGCGACGCCGGAGATGAATCGACGCCGCGCCCGCAGCATCACGGCGAAGATCGGCGTCATCGCGGCCTATTTTCATCGTGCGCGCGAGAGGAAACCGCTCCCGCCGGTTCGCGGCGATCTCGAGCGAGGCCGCGCATTTCCTTTACCTGATGAGCGGCGAAGCGCCGACGCAAGGAAGCGGCCGACACGCTGGATGTGGCTTTCGTGCTGCACGCGGATCACGGGATGAATGCCTCGACGTTCAGCGCGCGCGTGACGATCTCGACGCTGAGCGATATTTATTCGGCCATCACCTCGGCGATCGGGACGCTGAAGGGGCCGCTGCACGGCGGCGCGAACGAAGGCGTGATTCAAATGCTCGAGGAGATCGGCTCCGAGGATCGGGTCGACGCTTACATCGAGGAGCAGCTCGCGCAGAAGAAGAAGATCATGGGCATCGGCCATCGCGTTTACAAAACGCTCGATCCGCGCGCGCCGCATCTGCAGCGCATGGCGGTGAAGCTGAGCGGCCAACTGGGCGAGCCGAAGTGGATCAAGATGTCCGAGCGCATCGCCGAGCTCATGCGGGAGAAGAAGAAGCTGAACGCCAACGTCGATTTCTATTCCGCGACGGTTTACTATTCGCTCGGGATTCCGACTGATCTGTTCACGCCGGTTTTCGCGATCGCGCGCACCTCGGGTTGGTGCGCGCACATTCTCGAGCAACTCGAGGACAACCGCCTTTATCGTCCGCTGAGCGAATACGTCGGCGAGCCGGTCGGCAAGAAGGTCGTCCCGATCGACGAGCGCCCGTAGGTCCGCGTGCGAGGCTTGGCTTGCTCGAATTCGCGCGGTAAGTTCGGAGCATGAGAAGAGCCTGGCGCACATCTAGTGGCGCTTGCTGGCGCTGACTTGCGTTGGCACTCGACGGCAACGAACGCGCAGACAGAACCCGAGAGCGAAGCCGCCTTCCGCCGACAGACCCCAGGTCTATGGCGATTTACCCGATCGCCTATCGGGACATCATCATGACGTTGGCTGGAATCCCGGCTGATTGATGCCGCCAGCGCCGAAGATCGAATGGGGCGAACCGACCGCAGGCGAGCGCACGCTCAAAAACGGAGGGAAGCGTCGTCGGCTACGCGGTCGACATCAAGGTCAATTCGCGAAACAAATTCGGCGATGCCTACCGGCAAACAAAAGTACCGGGTCGTGATTCGAAACGGCGAAATCCTGTTGCGGGCGGCCGGGCCGCAGTTAAGCCGCTCGAGCCCGCAGGAGCTGGTCCAGTCGAGTCCACGCAGATCTGCGACCAGGTCTCCAGATTGTCGCGGCGCTCGAGCAATTCCTGCTTCGTGAGGAAGGCGAGGTTCGTGATCATCGCCTCGCGCTTTTGCACTTTCGGCTCAGCCAGCTGGAAGACGTGCACGATCCCGAGATGCACGCGTCCGACCTCGGTGGTGTCGTCGTTTAGCAGGGCAGCGATGCGATCCTCGTAAGTGGTCTCGATTTTCAGCTCTTCGTTGACCTCGCGTTCGACGCCCGGCGCGATAGGCGGCTTCGTCCCAGGCGAAAAGCGATTCGTCGCTATCGTTCATGTGACCGCCGATGCCGATGGAGCCTTTCGAAACAAGGCGTTGTTCGCCCGCTTTCTTGCCGCGGACGTAATGCAGAACCGTGTCGCCATGGGCGATCAGCGCGTAGGGAATGATCTGTTTGTGGGAAGGATCGTTCTCGGCCTGCGCGCGCGGGCAGGAAGAAGTTGTTTCCGCGCGAGAGCAGCGCGCTCAGATATTTTTCGGGCTCGAAGTTGAGACCGTGGAAGCTGCCCAGCTCGTCGAAAAGACTGCGCCGCACGACCAATACATTTTCCTCCGGCGCGGCCATGATTCAGCGACCGCCGAGCTAGAAGGAGTAGGTGACGCCGATCTGCGGTCCGAAAAGATTCAGACTTGGATTGGGATCGGTTTGCCCGCCGTTCGAAAAGTGTTCGTACAAGCGCTCCGACGGTCACTTTCACGTGCTCGTTCACTTTGTAGGAAACGCCGATCGCGCTCAGGATATTGAAGGTAAAATCCTGTCCCTGCGCGCCGAAGACGTCGGCGTGGCTGTCGATCCAGCCGAGTCCCGACACCGCCGGAGACGTACGGCTGAAAGCGGCTGCCGGGTTGGACAAAGTTGTAACGCAGGCCGAGCTGAGATGCCGTAATAGAAATTCTCCGGGCCGCGGAAGATCGGTTCGGCCATGGCGAGGGCATAGACCTGATTGTAACCGCGCATCCAGCCGTCGTTCTCGATCGTGCCCCAACGCCAACGCGCGGTGATGAACTGCGCGCCGACCTCATAGCTGTTCGGGTTCCCGAAGCGAGCCCAGAAGATAAGAGGTCTCGGCGGCCATCTCGAACGAGGGCGCGTCCAACTCGCTCGGATCGCGCAGGCGCCTGCTTACGGCTTCGTTTCCGGCATGAGCGAAGGAGCCAGCGATAGCAGCATCGAAACGCGAAAGAAATAGACGAAGAAGGCGCATGGTCGGGCGCTACGATATTGCGGTCGAGTGCGATTGCAATGCAGCAACACGCTGGCACTTTCGCCGTATGAATCTGCATCTCATCGCACTCTCTGGGGCTGTTCTTCTCTCGAGCGTGACCGCCTCTTTGCGCGCAGGAGTCGGATGCGAAAGCGCAAGCAACTGGCGAAAGACGTTTGGCGAGCCAGCGGCGGCGAGAACTGGTCCAAGGTGAAGGAACTGAGATTCACCTTCATCGTCGAGCAGGACGGGAAAGCAGCTCGCGCACGTCGAGCATCATTGGAAGATGGCGGACGGGACCGACCAGGTGAAATGGAAGGGCAAGGATGTCACCGTGAATCTCGCCGCGCCCGCGCAAGACGAGGATAGCAAGGCGGCATTCGCGCGATGGACGAACGACTCATATTGGTTGCTCGCGCCGCTGAAGGTCCTCGATCCGGGAGTGAAGCTGACCTACGAGGGCAGCAAGGAAGCCGAGGGTGTCGCGTGCGAGGCGTTGCGGTTGAACTTCGAGAAGGTGGGAATGACGCCGGAGGATCAATACCTTCTCTACATCGATCCGGAGACAAAGCTGGTCCGGGCCTGGGACTACATCCCCAAGGCCGACACCGTCATGCACGGCACTTGGGAGAAGTATGAAACATTCGGTGGCCTGAAGTTGGCGACCGAGCACAACTTTGCCGGCAAGATGATTCGCTTCGCGGACATCGAAGTGAAGCATGTAGTCGGGCCTCTCAAGGGTCGGCTACGAGCCACTCTGCTTAGATCGGGAGCCAACGCGCTTTCCCACGTGCCTACGTCTTCGACCGCCAGCTCGCGCCGAATGCAGCGCATGCCGTGGAAACAGTAGTCGCGCTGCGAGCTCCTGGGTCCAACCGGTGCGGATGAACTCGAGATAAAGCTGCTCGTCGGGTCCGTAAATTTTGTCGCCGACGATTGGATGACCGAGAGCCGCCAGGTGCACGCGAATCTGATGAGTTCTTCCGGTGCGCGGCACGGCGCGGACTACGGAAAATTTGGCGACCCGCGCTCGTCTCGCGTTGGAAGCGTCGTTCCACGCGAAACTCCGTCGTGCGCCTCCGCGCCATCCGGATGGATCGCCTGCTTCAAATAAATCGGCGACGTGGCTGTGCGCTCCCTGACGCGCCAGTGGGCGCATCGAAGGCAATCGCGTCCCATTCCGGCCAGCCCCACACAATCGCCCGGTATTCCTTCGCGATTCGCTGCTGCTTGCATGAGCAATCCAAACTGCCGCGCGGCCGCCGCGGTCTTTGCCACCAGGACCAGCCCGCTCGTCTCCCGGTCCAGACGGTTAACGATCGATACCTGCCCGCCATTCGCCAGCTCGAAGGCGAAGAGGCCGCGCAATTCCCCCCAGAGAGTTCCCTGCTGTGACCTCTCGGCGTCTGTACGCCCCGGTCGTGCTGACGTTGCTCGCCTGCGGCGGCTTGGCGTTCTTCGCTGCGTCACGCACGTGGGTCGAGGCCACCGTTCGTGCCGAGGGCCTGCCACCGGACCCCGTCGCCGTCTCGGGCACCGACGCGCAGCCGCTCGTCCCCGCGCTGGCGCTCGTGGTGGTCACCGGGTCGCTGGCCGTGCTCGCCGCGTCGGTGCGGGTGCGCTGGGTCGTCGGAGTGCTGATGGTCGTGGTCGGCATCGGCGCGGCCTTCCTTGTCGCCACCGGGGGATCGACCCTCGACGGCGCGCTCGACGACGCCGTCCGCAGCTCCACCGCGTTCACCGGCGACAACGCACCGGATGCACACCACGTCGCGGTCTGGCCGGTGCTCGCCGGTGCCTCGTTCGTCCTCGCCGCCCTGCTGGGGCTGGTCGTCATCCGTCTGGCCGCAAGGTGGCCGACCATGGGGGGTCGGTACGAGTCGCCGACCGGCCAGAAGGAGGACACCCGAACCGAGGACGACCTCTGGGCGGCGCTCGACGAAGGCCGCGATCCGACCGAGTAGGCTGACGCTCGATCACCCAAACGACTCCTGAGGAGAGCCCGCATGTCGCACGGATCGTCACCCGCGGCCTGGACCGCCGTCCTGGTCTGCCTCCTCGGCATCACGATCGGCGGTCTCGCGCTGATCCCCGACCCGAACTGGACCTTGTTCTGGGTGGGTGTCGCCGTCACCCTGCTGTCCGGTGTCGTCGGGCGCGTGATGGCTGCCGCGGGGATGGGCCTCGACCAACCCGAGCACTGACCCGCGCGTGAGCAGCGACGGGCCGCAGTACCCGCAGTATCCGGGCCAGGATCCCGGCGAGAACCCGCGTCCCGCCGGCCCACCGCCCCCTTCCGGCCAGCCCCCACCACCGCAGCCTCCTGGCTACGGCCAGCCGGTGCCGCCGGTCCCTGCGTACGGGTCGCCGAGTCAGACGAACCAGAAGGCAACCTGGGCGCTGGTGCTGGGCATCATCGGCCTCGTGTGTTGTCCGTTCGGCATCCTCGCGGCGATCCCAGCTGCGATTGTCGGCAACCTTGGCAGGAAGGAGATCGAAGCCTCGGACGGCATGCAGACGGGCCGCGGCATGGCGACTGCCGGATTGATTCTTGGCGTCATCGGCATCCTCCTGGCGGTGATCGGGTTCGTCTTCTTCGGGTTCATGATCTCGACCGAGGAGTTTCAGGAAGGGTTCCGGGAGGGCTACCGAGAAGGTGCGCCGTGACGAATCAGGTCATCTCTCGATCGAGGACCGAGCTGATGCGGGTCCCGATGATCGTCGGCGCTTCCGGCCTGGCCGCCGCGACGCTCCTCTACCTGCGTGACCCACATGGTGCAGGCTCCTATGGCTACTGCCCGTTCCTGCTCATCACGGGCCGTCCGTGTCCGGGATGCGGTGGACTGCGTGCGATTCACGATCTCGTCCACGGCGACGTCGTCGCGGCCATCAGCAGCAATGCACTCGTCGTGGTGGCTGCGGTCACGGTCGGCGCGCTCTGGCTGGGTTGGCTGGTCCGCCGGTGGAGAGGGAGGCCCGGCGGCATGGTTCAACTCAGTGAGCGCACGGCGTGGTTGCTGCTGGCCGCGGCAGTGGTGTTCGGGATCGTCCGGAACACCCCATGGGGATCCTGGCTCGCGCCCTGATCCTTCAGGTCAGAACTCGTTGCCCTGGAACTCGCCGCTGGAGATGGCCGCACCGATGATCGCCACGTAGACGATGATGCCCACGATGCTGAGCACGACACTGATGATGCCCATGATGAAACCGGCCTGGGCCATGCCGCGACCAGTCTGTCCGGGTGCGGTGTCGATCTCCTTCTTGGCCATGTGGCCGAGGATGATCGCCGGGATGCCGGCGAAGAGCCCACAGCACACGAGGCCCAGGATGCCGAGGATCATCGACCACAGGGCCTTCTGATTCTGCTGGGCCTGTCCGCCGTACGCTCCACCAGGCGTCTGGGCACCGGGTGGCGGTGCTCCGTAGCCGGGAGGAGCCGGCGGGCCGGGCGGCTGTCCGGCTGGCGGGCCGGCGGGAGGAGTGGGCTCCGGGCCCGGGCCCGGGTAGGACGGCGCGTCCTCACCTTCTGGACGGGGATACGGCGGTGGCTCGTTCGACATGGATCACACCCTAGGGCCTCCTCATCGCCACGATGAGGAGACCCGCCCACCTTTCTGGACGGTCAGGCTGCGACCGGCTGTCCCCTGAACTTGCGGTACGCGTACGCGCTGGCGATCGCCACGATCGGGTAGGCCACGATCAGGCCAACCACGAGCGCGATGGCACCAGCGATGATGACGAGAACACTGAGCAAAGCGAGCAGGAGCGCCGGCCCGACGTTGCTGCTGACCAGCTTCACGCTGTCGCCGATGGCTTTCACCGGGGACTCGGCGTCGTCGTCGACGACGAAGAGAGTCGTGAACCAGGTGAGGAACAGCGCGACGAACCCGGGGATCAGCAGGAGGATGAACCCGATCGTCACGATGATCGATACCAGGACAGCAGCGATGATGACGTTGAGGATGTTGATTCGTCCGAACGCGCCCATGAAGTCGAACGGTCGACCGTCCACCAGGTCAAGGGCAGCACGCGCGAAGATCGCACTGAGCACGATGCCGACAGCGGTCGACACGATGTTGGCCAGGACGGTGACGATGCTGAATTCCATCGCGTTGCCGCCGAACGGAGAGCCGCCGGCGCCGGAGATGATCCCGGCCACCACGTTCACGACGATCGACACCACGATCACGATGAGGACACCCAGCAGGATCGGGCCGACGTTGTCCTTGAACTTGTTCCATCCGTAACCGATGGCTTCAGTGGCTTCGAAACCCTCGGCCGACCCGCCAGGTGCACTGGGCGGCGGCGGTGGGGGCGGGGGTGGCGCGCCCTCGGGTGGCGGCACCGAACCGTAGGTGGGGAGATCTGAGGTAGGGGACTCGCCGGAACCTGCAGGTGGCGGATTGTCGTTCGGAGTCGAATCGTCCGGGTATGGAGGTGGATCGTTGGTGGTCATGCCCAGACTGTAGTGACTGGCGAACCGTTCCGGCACCCCTTCAAGGCATGCATCCCGGGCGGTCTACTCTGGAAGTGATCCGATGTCGACGAGGGAGGAACCATGAGCGTCCTGGCAGAGATCCTCGCCGGCGTGGCCGCCGACCTCGACGAGCGCATGGCGCAGATCCCGCTCGACGACCTCAAGGCCAAGGCCGATCGGCAGCATCCCGCCCTCGACCCGATGCCGGCGTTCCGCGCCGACGGCGTGTCCATCATCGCCGAGGTCAAGCGGTCCAGCCCGAGCATGGGTGAGCTCGCGGTCATCAAGGACCCGGCCGCCCTGGCCGCCGACTACGCCGCCGGTGGCGCCGCCGCCATCAGCGTCCTCACCGAGGAACGCCGCTTCGGCGGCACGCTCGACGACCTCCGTGCCGTGCGCGCCCAGGTCGACGTGCCGGTGCTGCGGAAGGACTTCATCACCACCTCGTACCAGCTCTGGGAGGCACGTGCCGCCGGCGCCGACATGGCCCTGCTGATCGTGGCCGCACTCGAGCAGAACGCCCTCGAGAGCCTCGTCGAGCGGGCACGGTCCATCGGACTCACGCCGCTGGTCGAGGTGCACGACGAGGACGAGGTGACACGTGCCGCCGAGGCGGGTGCCGACCTCATCGGCGTCAACGCCCGCGACCTGCGCACGCTCGAGGTCGACCGCACGACGTTCGAGCGGTTGTCCCCGCTCATCCCCGACGGCGTCGTCAAGATCGCCGAGTCGGGAGTACGCGGCCCCCACGACGTGTTCGAGTACGCCAAGTCCGGCGCGCACGTCGTGCTGGTCGGCGAGACGCTCGTCCGCGACAACGACCCCCGCGCCACCGTCGCCGATCTCGTCGCGGCCGGCGCGCACCCGGCGCTTCAGCACCGCTGGTGATCGGTTGCCTCTCGAGGCCCGCGCCCTCCTGTCCCAGCGACGTCTGAAAGTGCACCGATGACCTACACCCAGCCAGACCCCACCGGCCATTTCGGCCGCTTCGGCGGACGCTTCATGCCCGAGGCGCTCGTGGCGCCGCTCGACGAGCTCGACCAAGCCTGGACCGACGCGAAGGCCGATCCGGTGTTCATGGCCGAGCTCGACCGGATGCTGCGCGAGTACGCGGGCGTCCCCAGCCTGCTGTACGACGCCACCCGATTCTCCGAGGCCGCCGGCGCCCGCATCCTGCTCAAGCGCGAGGACCTCAACCACACCGGTGCGCACAAGATCCGCAACGTGCTCGGCCAGGCGCTGCTGGCCAAGCGAATCGGCAAGCCCCGCGCGATCGCCGAGACCGGCGCCGGGCAGCACGGCGTCGCCGCAGCCACGGCCTGCGCCTACCTCGACCTCGACTGCACCGTCTACATGGGCGAGGTCGACACCGAGCGGCAGGCGCTCAACGTCGCGCGGATGCGGATGCTCGGTGCCGAGGTCATCCCGGTCACCACCGGCAGCCGCACGCTCAAGGACGCGATCAACGAAGCCCTGCGCGACTGGGTGGCCAGCGTCGACCACACGTCCTACCTGTTCGGCACCGCGGCCGGGCCACACCCCTTCCCGTCGATGGTGCGCGACCTCACCCGCGGCATCGGCGACGAGGCGCGGGCTCAGTGCCTCGAGCTCCTCGGAGCCCTGCCCGACGTCGCGGTCGCTTGCGTGGGTGGCGGATCCAACGCGATCGGACTGTTCACCGCGTTCCTCGACGACGACGTACGTCTGGTCGGCATCGAGGCCGGCGGTGAGGGCTTCCCCGACGGCAAGCACGCAGCCACCATCTCGGCCGGCCAGGTCGGCGTCCTCCACGGTGCGCGGTCGTACCTGCTGCAGGACGACGACGGCCAGACCATCGAGTCGCACTCGATCTCGGCCGGCCTCGACTACCCGGGGGTCGGACCCGAGCACTCCCACCTCGCCGCCACCGGCCGCGCGGAGTACGTGCCGGCCACCGACGCCGACGCGATGGCAGCGTTCGACCTGCTCTGCAAGACCGAGGGCATCATCCCGGCCATCGAGTCGGCCCACGCGCTTGCGGGTGCACTGGTGCTCGCGAAGGAGCTCGGCCCGGACGCCACGATCCTGGTCAACCTCTCCGGCCGCGGCGACAAGGACGTCCACACCGCCGCCGAGTGGTTCGGGCTGCTGGACGGCCCGGTCGTCCTCGAGGAGGGTGTCGAGGAATGAGCGAGCGCGCGGCCCGCGGCGGAGAGCCGCCATCGAGCAGAGAGCCGCAATCCAGCATCGACGACCTCTTCGAGCGCACCCGCGCCGAGAATCGGGCCGCGCTGGTGGGCTATCTCCCGGCGGGCTTCCCCGACCTGAAGACCTCCATCGCGGCGATCGAGGCCATGGTCGAGGGCGGCGTCGATCTCGTCGAGGTCGGGCTGCCCTACAGCGACCCGGTGATGGACGGTCCGGTCATCCAGGCCGCGGCCGATCGCGCCCTGTCGGGTGGAACGCGCACCAGCGACGTCATCGACGTCGTGCGCGCCTCGGCCGGCACGGGCGTGCCGACAGTCGTGATGACCTACTGGAATCCCGTCGAGCGGTACGGCGTCGACCGGTTCGCCGCCGACCTGGCCGATGCCGGGGGAGCGGGACTGATCACTCCCGACCTGACCCCCGACGAGGCTGGGGAGTGGATCGACGCATCCCGAGCCCACGGGCTGGATCGCATCTTCCTCGTCGCGCCGTCATCGACCGACGAGCGCCTCGCGATGACGGCGGACGCGTCGAGCGGCTTCGTCTACGCCACGTCGGTCATGGGTGTCACGGGCCAGCGTGAGCAGACGAGCTCGCTCGCGCCCACCCTGGTCGAGCGACTGCGCAAGGTCACCGACAAGCCCGTCGGCGTGGGGCTCGGGGTCAGCAACCGGGCCCAGGCGCAGGAGGTCGCAACGTTCTCCGACGCCGTCATCGTCGGCTCGGCGCTCGTGCGGTGCCTGCTCGACGGACAAGGCGGATCGAGCGGCGTCGACGCCGTGCGTGAGCTGTCCCGGGAGCTGCGTGATGGGATGGCGCGATGACTGGGTTGACCGTGACAGGACTGGTGGCATCCATTCCGAGTCCGTCGTCGGGGGTGTGGCACGTCGGACCGGTGCCGCTGCGCGCCTACGCCTTCGGCATCATCATCGGCGCCCTGCTGGCGCTCTGGATTGGCGAAAGGCGGTTCACCGCACGAGGAGGCCGGCCCGGCCTGATCAGTGATGTCGCGATCTGGGCCATTCCCTTCGGCATCGTCGGCGCCCGCATCTACCACGTCGTCACCGACCCTGAGCTCTACTTCGGTGAGGGCCGCAACGCGGTCGACGCCCTGTTCATCTGGCAAGGCGGCCTCGGCATCTGGGGCGCGATCGCCGGTGGCGCGGTGGGCGCCTTGATCGCCTGCCGCCGGTACGACGTCCGGTTCAGTGCGGTTGCCGACGCGCTCGCACCCGGCCTGCTCGTCGCGCAGGCCGTGGGGCGTCTCGGCAACTACGCCAACCAGGAACTCTTCGGCAAGCCCACCGACCTGCCGTGGGGTCTGGAGATCGACGCCGTCCACCGCCCACCCGGATACGAGCACTTCGCGACGTTCCACCCGACGTTCCTGTACGAGCTGCTCTGGAACCTCGCCGCCGCCGCGCTCCTCATCGCGATCGACCGGCGACTCAAGCTCACCGGCGGACGGGCGTTCGCGCTCTACGTGATGCTCTACACCGCCGGGCGCTTCTGGATCGAGATGCTGCGGATCGACACCGTCAACCACCTCGGGCCCTTCCGCCTCAACGTGTGGACGTCGATCATCATGTTCGTGCTGGCCACGGCCTACTTCATCTGGGCTCGCAGGAAGGTCCGCGACACGGCAGATGCCGGGGCCGAGGCCCCGGCATCCGGTGGTCCTGAGACCGACTGAACGTTCCTGACGGTTTGGCCTGTGTCAGACCGCCGGCGGGGCGCCGTAGGCGGGCGGCGCAGCACCCAGGTCGGGCTCACCCTTGGGGTTGGGGCCGTACTGGTTGTCGGGTCCGCTGTCGGTGACGAAGAAGACGATCAGCACGATGGCGCCGATCAGCGGGATGAGTCCGATCAGCAGGAACCAGCCGCTCTTGTCGGTGTCATGCAGCCGCCGGATCCCGACGGCGATGGTCGGGACGATCGCGCCCAGCGCCACGACGACGACGAAGAGGGGGATGCCGATGATGCTGTCGAGGATCACGGCAACGAGATAGGCGACGAAGGTCGCCAGGTACCAGAACCAGTACTCGGACCGGCGGGCGCGGCCCGTGAACCCGGCATACTGGGACAGGACGCTGCGGATGGCTTCTTGAAAATTCATGGGAGCTCCACGTGTGGTTTGGATGAGGCGATTCACCGTAGCGCCAAGCCGTCGCGAGCGATGCCGTTTTCCGACGTTCCTGAGTGCAGCCTCACCTTCGGTGTCACGGCGGCCGATTCTCGGTATTTTCAGCCCATGAGCCATGCTCTCGACCCGAACGAACCCTCTCCGGAGACGCCCCTTCCCGACAGCGGAGCGATCGATCACGAGCACCCCGACGTCACGGGAGGCTGGCTGCGTCCGTCCGTGTTCGGCGCGATGGACGGGCTGGTGTCCAACTTCGCGCTCGTCATGGGGGTCTCGGGTGGCAGCGACGGCACGAAGCCGGTGCTGCTTGCCGGCCTCGCCGGCCTGGCCGCCGGTGCGTTCTCGATGGCGGCAGGGGAGTACACCTCGGTGGCGAGCCAGTCGGAGTTCGCGCTCGCGCAGATCGACATCGAGCGCCGGGAGATCGAGCGCAACGGGCCGGCCGAGGAGGCCGAGCTCGCGGCGATGTACGTCGACAAGGGCGTCGAGGAGGACACCGCGCGTGAGGTGGCGTCCCAGATCCATCGCAACGTCGACAACGCCGTCGGGGTGCACGCGCGAGAGGAGTTCGGGGTCGACGCGAACGACCTCGCCTCGCCATGGCTCGCTGCGGTGTCGTCGTTCTTCGCCTTCGCCCTCGGGGCGCTGGTCCCGCTCCTGCCGTTGTTGTTCGGCTTCGAGGCGTTGTGGCCGATCGTCGCGCTCTCGCTGGTCGGCCTGTTCGCCTGCGGTGCACTGGTCACCCAGCTCACCGAGCGGTCGTGGTGGTTCGGCGGTGTACGCCAGCTCCTGCTCGGTGGTGTCGCGGCCAGCCTGACGTATCTCATCGGGCACCTGGTCGGCATCAGCCTCGGCTGACTCTCCGCCGCGACGGCATGTAGCCTTGGAGGGCTGACTAGGGCCAACGTCGTCCCCGGTTCCGTTTCGACGACGCCAGCCAAAGGGGCCTGCAGTGCACTCTCAGTTCTCGACCCAGCCTCCCGCGCAGGGTCTGTACGACCCGCGGAACGAGCACGACTCCTGTGGCGTCGCCATGGTCGCGACCCTCACCGGGGTCGCCAGCAACGAGATCGTCGCCCACGGCCTCACCGCGCTGCGCAATCTGGACCACCGCGGCGCCGTCGGCGGCGAGCCCGACACCGGTGACGGCGCGGGCATGCTCCTGCAGGTGCCCGACCGCTTCCTGCGCGAGATCGCCCAGGACGAGGGCATCGAGCTGCCGGAGGCCGGCACGTACGCCGTCGGGATGGCCTTCCTGCCGGTCGACGCCGACGAGGCGGCCGAGTCGAAGGCCACGATCGAGACGCTCGCGGGCGAGGAGGGCCTCACCCTGCTCGGCTGGCGCGAGGTGCCGGTCAACCCCGACATCCTCGGCTCCATGTCGCGTGGCGCCATGCCCTCCTTCGAGCTCGTCTTCGCCACCGCGACCGGCGAGCCGCGCAGCGGCATCGACCTCGACCGCCTCGCCTTCTGCCTGCGCAAGCGCGCCGAGCACGAGGCCGGCGTCTACTTCCCGTCGCTGTCGGGCCGCACCCTCGTCTACAAGGGGATGCTCACCACCAAGCAGCTCGACGCGTTCTTCCCCGACCTGCGCGACCAGCGCATGGAGTCCGCGCTCTGCATCGTGCACAGCCGGTTCTCCACCAACACGTTCCCGAGCTGGCCGCTGGCGCACCCGTTCCGGTTCATCGCCCACAACGGCGAGATCAACACGGCCCGCGGCAACCGCAACTGGATGCGGGCCCGGGAGGCGACGCTGGAGAGCGACCTGATCCCCGGCGACCTCAAGCGGCTCTTCCCGATCTGCGACCCCGAGGGCAGCGACACGGCGTCGTTCGACGAGGTGCTCGAGCTGCTGCACCTCGGCGGCCGCGAGCTCTCGCACGCCGTCATGATGATGATTCCCGAGGCGTGGGAGAACGACGAGGTCATGGACCCCGCCCGCCGGGCCTTCTACGAGTTCCACTCCTCGATCATGGAGCCGTGGGACGGCCCCGCCTGCGTGGCCTTCACCGACGGCACCCAGATCGGCGCCGTGCTCGACCGCAACGGACTGCGGCCGGGACGCTTCTGGATCACCGAGGACGGCCTCGTCGTGCTGGCGTCCGAGGCCGGCGTCCTCGACATCGACCAGAAGACCATCACCCGCAAGGGCCGCCTCGAGCCGGGCAAGATGTTCCTGCTCGACCTGTCCGAGCACCGCGTCATCGAGGACACCGAGGTCAAGGCCACGCTGGCTGCCGAGCACCCGTACGACGAATGGCTGTACTCCGGCCTGGTGCGCTTCGACGACCTTCCCGACCTCGAGCACATCGTGCACACCCACGCGTCGGTCACCCGTCGTCAGCAGGTGTTCGGCTACACCGAGGAGGAGCTGCGCATCCTGGTGGCACCCATCGCCCGCACCGGCGCCGAGGCGATCGGCTCGATGGGCACGGACTCCCCGATCGCGGCGCTGTCGGACCGGCCGCGGCTGCTGTTCGACTACTTCAGCCAGCTGTTCGCGCAGGTCACCAACCCACCGCTCGACGCCATCCGCGAGGAGGTCGTCACCTCGCTCGCCGGCACCATGGGGCCGGAGGCGAACCTGCTGACGCCCAGCCCGGCGTCGTGCCGGATGCTGCAGCTGCCGTTCCCGGTCATCGACAACGACGAGCTCGCAAAGATCCGGCACATGAACCGCGACGGCGACATGCCGGGGTTCGCCGTCCACGTCGTGCGCGGCCTGTACGACGTCCACGGCGGGGGAGCGGCCCTCAAGGCCAGGCTCGACGAGATCTGCACCGACGTGTCGAGCGCGATCGACGACGGCGCTCGCATCATCGTGCTCTCGGACCGTCACTCCGACGCCGACCTCGCACCCATCCCGTCGCTGCTCCTCACCGGCGCGGTGCACCACCACATGGTGCGCGAGAAGCTGCGCTCGCAGGCCGGCCTGCTGGTCGAGACCGGCGACGTCCGTGAGGTGCACCACGTCGCCCTGCTGATCGGCTACGGCGCCACCGCCGTCAACCCGTACCTCGCGCTGGAGTCGGCCGAGGACCTCGCCCGCGAGGGCAACTTCGTGCAGGACATGGAGCCGGGCCAGGCGCTGCGCAACCTCGCGTACGGCCTCGGCAAGGGCGTGCTCAAGGTGATGAGCAAGATGGGCGTCTCCACGGTGGCGTCCTACACCGGTGCGCAGATCTTCGAGGCGGTCGGCCTGTCCCAGGACCTGGTCGACGCCTACTTCACCGGAACCTCCAGCAAGCTGGGCGGCGTCGGGCTCGACGTCATCGCCCAGGAGGTCGCGTCCCGCCACGCCAAGGCATACCCCACCCACGGCATCGTCGCCGCGCGTCGACACCTCGACGTCGGTGGCGAGTACCAGTGGCGCCGCGAGGGTCCGGAGCACCTGTTCGACCCCGAGACGGTCTTCCGCCTGCAGCACTCCACCCGCACCGGCAGCTACGACGTCTTCAAGCAGTACACGACCCGCGTCGACGACCAGTCGAAGCGGCTCATGACGCTGCGCGGTCTCTTCGGGTTCAAGGAGGGCGTGCGACCGCCGGTGCCGATCGACGAGGTCGAGCCGGTGTCGGAGATCGTCAAGCGGTTCAACACCGGTGCGATGTCGTACGGCTCCATCAGCCAGGAGGCGCACGAGACGCTGGCGATCGCCATGAACCGCCTCGGCGGCCGATCGAACACCGGCGAGGGCGGCGAGGACGCGGAGCGTCTGTACGACCCCGAGCGCCGCTCGGCGATCAAGCAGGTGGCGTCCGGACGCTTCGGCGTCACCAGCGAGTACCTCACCAACGCCGACGACCTGCAGATCAAGATGGCGCAGGGCGCGAAGCCCGGCGAGGGCGGCCAGCTGCCCGGGCCGAAGGTGTACCCGTGGATCGCCAAGACACGCCACTCCACGCCGGGCGTCGGGCTCATCTCTCCGCCGCCTCACCACGACATCTACTCGATCGAGGACCTCAAGCAGCTCATCCACGACCTCAAGAACGCCAACCCGTCGGCACGCGTGCACGTCAAGCTCGTCGCCGAGATCGGCGTCGGCACGGTCGCGGCCGGTGTCTCCAAGGCCAAGGCCGACGTCGTGCTCATCTCCGGTCATGACGGCGGCACGGGGGCGTCGCCGCTCACGTCGCTCAAGCACGCCGGCGGACCGTGGGAGCTCGGACTCGCCGAGACCCAGCAGACGCTGCTCCTCAACGGGCTGCGCGACCGCATCGTCGTGCAGACCGACGGCCAGCTCAAGACCGGCCGCGACGTCATCATCGCGGCCCTGCTGGGCGCCGACGAGTACGGCTTCGCCACCGCGCCGCTGGTCGTCAGCGGGTGCATCATGATGCGGGTCTGCCACCTGGACACGTGCCCGGTCGGGGTGGCGACGCAGAACAAGACGTTGCGCGAGAAGTACGCCGGCAAGGCCGAGCACGTCGTGAACTTCTTCGAGTTCATCGCCGAGGAGACCAGGGAGTACCTGGCCGGGCTGGGCTTCCGGACCATCGACGAGGCCATCGGCCACGCGGAGCTGCTGGACACGCGACCGGCCGTCGACCACTGGAAGGCCGACGGGCTCGACCTCGCGCCGATCTTCTACGTGCCCGAGCTGCCCGAGGACGCCGTGCTGCACCAGACCGTCGGCCAGGACCACGCCCTCGACAAGGCGCTCGACCAGGAGCTCATCGCGCTCTCGGCGGACGCGCTGGAGAAGGGCGAGCCGGTGCGCGCCCAGCTCGAGATCCGCAACGTCAACCGCACGGTCGGCACGATGCTGGGCCACGAGCTCACCAAGCGCTACCGCGGCGAGGGCCTGCCGGAGAACACCATCGACCTGACGTTCCTCGGCTCGGCCGGTCAGTCGTTCGGCGCGTTCGTGCCGCGCGGCATCACGCTCCGCCTCGAGGGCGACGGCAACGACTACGTCGGCAAGGGGCTGTCCGGCGGACGCATCATCGTGCGGCCGCCGCGCGAGGCGCAGTTCACGCCCGAGGCCCAGATCGTGGCCGGCAACGTCATCTGCTTCGGCGCGACGAGTGGCGAGATCTTCCTGCGCGGCAAGGTCGGAGAAAGGTTCTGCGTGCGCAACTCCGGCGTCCATGCCGTCGTCGAGGGCGTCGGCGACCATGCCTGCGAGTACATGACCGGCGGCAAGGTCGTCATCCTCGGCCCCACCGGACGCAATGTCGCGGCCGGCATGAGCGGAGGCACGGCGTACATCCTCGACCTCGACCACTCCCTGGTGAACCCCGACATGGTGGAACTGCGGCCGGTCCCGGGGGAGGCGAGCCGACGAGTTGCAGGAGCTGGTGCGCAAGCACCAGCAGGAGACCGGCTCGGCCGTCGCGGAGCAGCTGCTCGGCCACTGGGAGCAGTCGCTCAAGCGGTTCACCGAGATCATGCCCGTCAACTATCGAAAAGTCCTCGAGGCTCAGGAGCAGGCGGAGTCCGAAGGGCTCTCCGACGAGGACACGACCGCTCGGATGATGGAGGTGGCCGCCCGTGGCTGACCCACGCGGATTCATGACGACGCCCCGCGAGGAGGCGCCCAAGCGACCGGTCGAGGAGCGCGTCAACGACTGGAACGAGGTCTATCCCGGCGGGATCGGCAAGGCCCTGCTGCCGATCATCAACGAGCAGGCCGGCCGCTGCATGGACTGCGGCATCCCGTTCTGCCACAACGGCTGCCCGCTGGGCAACCTCATCCCGGAGTGGAACGACCTGGTCTGGCGCGACGACTGGGACGAGGCCATCGACCGTCTCCACGCCACGAACAACTTCCCGGAGTTCACCGGTCGACTGTGCCCGGCGCCGTGCGAGCCCGCCTGTGTCGTGGCCATCAACCGGGACGCCGTGACCATCAAGAACGTCGAGGTGTCGATCATCGACAAGGCGTGGGAGCGCTACAACGTGCGTCCCGAGCCGCCGGAGTGGCTCACCGGCCGCACTGTCGCCGTCGTCGGGTCCGGCCCTGCCGGTCTGGCCGCTGCTCAGCAGCTCACCCGTGCCGGTCACACCGTCGCGGTGTACGAGCGCGACGACAAGCCGGGCGGCCTGCTCCGCTACGGCATCCCCGAGTTCAAGATGGAGAAGGTCCAGGTCGATCGGCGCATCGACCAGATGCGTCGCGAGGGCACCGTGTTCCGCAGCGGAATCGAGGTCGGCGGCGAGCTCACCGGCACCCAGCTTCGCGACCGCTACGACGCGGTGGTGCTGGCGATCGGCTCGACCGTGCGTCGCGACCTGCCTGCACCGGGCCGTGAGCTGTCGGGCATCCACCAGGCCATGGAGTTCCTGCCCCAGGCCAACCGGGTGGCCCTGGGCGAAGAGGTCGAGGACCAGATCCTCGCGACCGACAAGGACGTCATCATCATCGGCGGCGGTGACACCGGCGCCGACTGCCTCGGCACGGTCATCCGGCAGGGGGCGAAGTCCGTCACCAGCCTGGAGATCATGGCCCAGCCGGGAGAGGGCCGCCCGGAGAACCAGCCGTGGCCGATGTACCCGATGATCTTCCGCACCGCCTCCGCACACGAGGAGGGCGGCGATCGGGTCTACTCCGTCTCCACGAAGGAGTTCGTGGGTGAGGACGGCCACCTCACCGGTCTGCGGATCTCCGAAGTCGAGATGAAGGACGGTTCGTTCGTGGACGTCCCCGGCAGCGAGCGGACCCTCCCAGCGCAGCTGGTGCTGTTCGCGATGGGCTTCACCGGCCCGGAGACCAACGGGTTGGTTGAACAATTGGGGGTCGAATTGAATGCTCAGGGCACCATCGTGCGCGACGACACCTACATGTCCAGCGTCAACGGAGTGTTCGTCGCCGGTGACGCGGGCCGTGGGCAGTCGCTCATCGTCTGGGCCATCGCCGAGGGCCGGAGCGCGGCCGCCGGGGTCGACGCCTTCCTGTCGGGCTCGACCAACCTGCCATCGCCGATCCCACCCACCGAGCGCTCCCTCGTGCTTGACAGACTCGAACTCCTGCGACATCGGGAATGTCTCAGAATGTGAGTCAGGCATCGCCACCGCCCGCTACGGTGAGCGTCCGGGGCCAACAGAGAGGCTCCGGCCATGTTCAAGGGACGACCCACAACGCTCCCGATTCTGACTCTGGCAGCGCTGCTCTTCCTTGCTTCGTGCGGCGGTGGAGACGCGAGCTCCGATGACGGCAAGGCTGAGGTCCCGGCTGCCGAAGCCCCGTCAAGCGCCTTCCCCGTTGTCACCACGCCCACGGAGAAGATCTGTGGGGAGATGGACCGCGCAGATGCGGCAACCATCCTCGAGGTGCCACAGGGAAAGACTGCGACCTTCGGCTATGTCGCGGGCGAGGAGAGGAAGAGTTCAGCCGGAGATGCGATCAAGGACAAGTCAGGAGATCCACTGCTGTGGACTTCCACGGGGTGCGATATCACCGCCAAAGAAGGCGCCGAGGCGTTGCTCTTCAGCGTTGCCGATGCGAAGACCTCGGCCGACAAGATGAAGACCTATGCCAAGGATCAGGAGATCGTGATCTCGAGCTACGTGGAGGACGGCGGCGTCTGCGAGAAGGTGCAGGATCCAGGATTTGGCGAGCCGAGCTGGGGTGACCACTGCAGTGGTTTGGACGGCGGGTCCGGCAGTCTCCAGATCTCCGGAGTCTTCGGCAAGACCGTGGTCAATTGCACCCTGTTCACGTACGACATGAGCGATGACCTCCCGGCCAAGGTGGCACCACTCACGACCACGTGTCTGGACGCGGTGGAGGCGATCGCGTCCTCGTGACTGGCCGGTCGTCGGCATGCGTTCTTCCGCCGACGAGGCCGCGCCTCGTCGGCTGCACGTGGTGAAATCGATCGCTGACTGACCGCTACTAGGGCGTAGTAACCCCGGACCACTACGCTTGACGAGTGCGTAGAGCCAAGATCGTCTGCACCCTCGGACCAGCCACCGACACGTATGAACGTGTGCGGGAGCTGGCCGAGGCCGGCATGGACGTTGCCCGCCTGAACATGAGCCACGGCACGCGCGACGACCACGAAAAGGTCTACGCGCACGTGCGGCAGGCGAGCGCCGACGTCGGCAAGGCCATCGCGATCCTGGCCGACCTCCAGGGTCCCAAGATCCGACTCGGCACCTTCGCTGACGGTCCCGTGACACTGGCCGACGGCGACGAGTTCATCATCACCACCGACGCGATCGAGGGCGACTCCACCCGCTGCTCCACCACGTACGCGGGCCTGCCGGGCGACGTGAGCGCCGGCGACGAGATCCTCATCGACGACGGAAATGTCCGACTGCGGACCACCGCAGTCTCCGACACCGACGTGACGACCAGCGGTCGAGATCGGCGGCCAGATCAGCAACCACAAGGGCATCAACCTGCCCGGCGTCCACGTCAGCGTGTCGGCCATGAGCGAGAAGGACATCGAGGATCTCCGCTGGGCCCTGCGCCAGGGAGTCGACTTCATCGCCCTGTCGTTCGTCCAGTCGGCCAAGGATGCCGAGGAGGCGCGGGACATCATGCGCGAGGAGGACATCCTCCGGCCCCTCATCGCCAAGATCGAGAAGCCCCAGGCGGTCGAGAACCTCGACGAGGTCATGGACGCCTTCGACAGCGTCATGGTCGCCCGCGGCGACCTCGGCGTCGAGCTGCCGCTGGAGGAGGTGCCGATCGTCCAGAAGCTCATCGTCGAGAAGGCCCGACGCAACGCCAAGCCGGTCATCGTCGCCACCCAGATGCTGGAGTCGATGATCTCGGCGCCTCGCCCCACTCGTGCTGAGGCGTCCGACGTCGCGAACGCGGTGCTCGACGGCACCGATGCCGTGATGCTCTCGGGCGAGACGAGCGTGGGGGCGTACCCGATCGAGACGGTGCGCACGATGGCTCGCATCATCGAGTCCACCGAGCAGCAGGGCCTGCTGCGCATGGCGGCCCTCACGTGGAAGCCCAAGACCAAGAGCGGCGTCATCTGCCGCGCCGCTGCCGACGTCGCCGAGGCCGTCGACGCCAAGTACCTGGTGGCGTTCACGACGTCCGGTGACTCCGCCCGACGCATGTCCCGCTATCGCTCGCACATCCCGGTCATCGCGTTCACGCCCGACCCGGTCGTGCGGTCCCAGCTGGCCATGACCTGGGGAGTCGAGACGTTCCACGTCCCGTACGTCAAGCACACCGACGACATGGTGCTTCAGGTCGACAAGGCCCTGCTCGAGATCGGCCGGTGCGACGAGGGCCAGCAGGTCGTGATCGTGGCCGGGAGCCCGCCCGGCATCGCCGGCTCCACGAACGCCCTGCGCATCCACAACATGGGCGACGCCATCAACCGCGTCTCACCCGCGTACCACGACCCGGACCTCGACGAGGACACCATGCTGGGCGACGCGCTGCCCAAGCCCTGACGCTCAACCGGCGAGCAGCGCCTGCGTGGCGATGCCGATCGGACCGTCGCGGTCGAGCAGTGTCGAGGTGGTCATCGCGCCGGACCCGGCCGTGATCGTGGTCGTGGAGTCGAGGCCGACCCACTCGGTCAACGGGTCGCGATGCAGCGTCACCGACAGGTCGCAGTTGATCGCCGGGTACTGGTCCGGATCGAGCGCCAGGCTGATCCCGTTGCTGGAGTCCGCGACCACCAGCACCCGCTGCCACGGGGTCGGTTCCTCATCGTCGACCAGGGGTACTCGTTGTCGTCCCCAGGCCATGCCCGGTCCGAACTCCTCGAACGAGCCGCGCTCAAACCGGAAGTCCATGGCGGACACGTAGCCGTCCAGGTACATGCCGTCCCAGCGAACCGGCTCGGGTGCCGGTAGGTCCGTCTGGCTGGTGCGGCCGGCCTCGGGGCGGGACGGGAAGTCGTCCGGCGTCCTGGCCACCCGCCAGGCACGGACGACCAGAACGACGCGGTCGTTCGCCTCGGCCTTCGCCTCGAAGAGCTCCAGCCGGCGCCCCGTCCTCAGTCTCTCGACACTGATGCGCAGCGGGGCGACCGGCACGGCACCGAGGATGTCGACGCTCACCCGACCCAGCCGGTGGCCCTCACGTGGCTCGAACCGCTCGATCGCCCGGGCCAGCAGCGCCGACGGGGGACCAGCGTGCTGCCGGTCTGGCCCCCACGGTGCCGCCGTCGACGGACTGCTGGTGAAGGTGTGCTCGTCGAGCTGGGCGTAGAACGGGTCCATGAGGTGAGTATGGCTGCGTCGGGAATGCGGAGGATGCGGCAGACGGTTGTCCGTTGGCGAAGGGGGAAGCCGATGCCTGAAGCCCGAGAGAAGCCAAGGGCCGTGATGAGCGTGCTCGTGCCGGGCACGCTGATGATCGCCGTGACGTTCGGGCTGGCCCGGTACGGATACGGCCTGCTGCTGCCCGACATGCGGGCGGAGATCGGCATGAGCGCCAGCGCTGCGGGACTGATCTCGTCCGCGGCCTATGCCTCCTACCTGGTGGCCAACATCGGGGTGGTCGCGGTGACGACCCGCTGGGGACCTCGTGTCGCGGTCGGCGGTGCCGCGGCCTTCGCGGTGCTGGGCATGGTCGCCATCGCCACCGCCCAGGGCGTGACGGCACTGGCTCTGGGAGTCCTCCTGGCCGGCGCAGCATCTGGCATGGCCTTCCCGCCGTACGCCGACATCGTCGATCGCGACGTCCCGGAGCAGCGCCGCGACGTCGTCTGGTCGACGATCAGCTCCGGCACCGGCTGGGGTGTCGCCCTGGCCGGACCGGTCGCGATCGTGGCCGGCGACCAATGGCGAACCGCCTGGGTCGTCTTCGTCCTCGTCGCCGTGGCCGTCGGTGCGCTGTCCGTGTTCCTCGCCCCGGCGCGGACGTCCGAGCAGCTGCGTCGCCCGCAGCTGAGCGTCAGCTGGTTCTTCTGCCCCAAGTCCCGTCCTCTGCTGGTGTCGGCCGTTCTCGTGGGCGCGGGCAGCTCGGTCTGGTGGGCGTTCAGCGTCGACGCGATGCGGAGCGCCGGGCTGGACGCCACGTCAGCCCGGATCGTCTACGCGGTCTGCGGTGCGGCGATGCTCCTGGCGTCGTTCAGCGGAGTCGTCTTCGAGCGACGCGGACTGCGGCCGAGCTACCTCGGCTCGACTGCGCTGCTGGCGGCCTCGCTGGGGCTGCTCGCCGCGGCCACGGCGAACCTGACCGCAGTCCTGGTGGCGGCCGTCCTCTTCGGCGCGTTCTACGCCACCGTCATCGCCGCCCACGGCATCTGGAGTGCGCGGGTGTTCGCCGGTCATCCGGCTGCCGGCCTCGCGGCCGTCAGCACCGCGCTCACCATCGGCACCCTCGCCGGGCCCATGCTGGCCGGCATCGCGATCCAGTACGCCGGCTACGCGCCCACGCTGGTCGGGGCCGCTGCCGTTTCCCTTGCGGCGATCCCGTTCTGCCCACCGTCCGCCGAACGCCGCGAGATCCTCGCTGAGCACGAGCACGAGTGCACGGCTGCGCCGGTGCGGCCCTAGCGGGTGCCGAGGGCGGGACTCGAACCCGCACGCCCTTTCGGACAACGGTTTTTGAGACCGTCGCGTCTACCATTCCGCCACCTCGGCCAGCGTCGTCGCCGGATAACCTTCTCACGTGAATGCGTCCCCGATCGAACCAGCCCCGGCGGCTCGGCCACGCGTCGTGATCGCCGAGGACGAGGCGCTGATCAGGCTCGATCTGGCCGAGATGCTGGCTGAGGCGGGCTACGAGGTCGTCGCCCAGGCCGGTGACGGTGAGGAGGCCGTGGCCCTCACGATGGAGCACCGGCCGGACCTCGTCGTCATGGACGTCAAGATGCCGCGACTCGACGGCATCGCCGCCGCGGCCCAGATCGCCGCGACCGCGTCGCCCCCGTCGTGATGCTCACCGCGTTCAGCCAGCGCGAGCTGGTCGAGCGGGCTCGGGACTCCGGTGCCATGGCCTACCTCGTCAAGCCGTTCACCATCACCGACCTCGTGCCCGCCATCGAGATGGCGATGAGCCGTTTCGCCGAGATCACCGGTCTCGAGCGGGAGGTCGACGACCTCACCGAGCGGCTCGAGGCACGCAAGGCCGTCGAGCGGGCCAAGTCGACGCTTCAGGAGGCGCTCGGGCTCACCGAGCCCGAGGCGTTCGGCTGGATCCAGCGCACCGCGATGGACCTGAGACTCTCGATGCACCAGGTCGCGCAGCAGGTCATCGAGAAGGGTCCGCAGCTCGATCGGGAGCCGTGAGAGCGCTTCGGGTTACAAAAGGGCTACGAAGCAGATCAATCGCATCAGGGAGGCCTATTTGACCCTTCTGGCGACTACGTTCGGGCATACCCGTTCATCGGCCCGTCCCGGGTCGATCGACCGACCACCCGGAGGATCAATGAAGCGCAGTACCAAGACTATTCGTCTTGCCGCTGTCGCCGCTGCCAGCACGCTCGTGCTGGCCGCGTGTGGCGGAGGCGATGATGACGGCGGAAACGGAGACGACGCCGGCAAGGTAGCCAAGGGCGACGGAACTCTGACCGTCGGCTCCCTGTTGCCGTCGACCGGTGACCTCGCCTTCCTCGGCCCGCCGGAGTTCGCCGGCGTCGATCTGGCCGTCAAGGACATCAACGAGGCCGGTGGCGTGCTCGGCAAGGACGTCGTGGCGACCAAGGCCGACTCCGGTGACGGAACGCCGAAGATCGCACCCGGTTCGGTTGACAAGCTGCTCGGCGCGAACGTCGACACCATCATCGGTGCCGCGAGCTCGAGCGTTTCGCTCAGCGTGATCGACAAGATCATCAACGCCGGCGTCGTGCACTTCTCGCCGGCCAACACCTCGACCGCCTTCGACACCTACGACGACAAGGGCATGTACTTCCGTACCGCTCCGTCGGACGTGCTGCAGGGCAACGTGCTCGGCAACCTGGTTCTCCAGGACGGTGCCAAGAGCGTCGCGATCCTGGCTCGCCAGGAAGCGTACGGCGAGGCGCTTGCCGACAACGTCGAGAAGACGATCAAGGACCAGGGCGGCAACGTCGCGGCCAAGGTGCTCTACAGCGTCGACGCCACGTCGTACACGTCCGAGATCCAGAAGATCAAGGATGCCAAGCCCGACGCGATCGTGCTGATCTCGTTCAACGAAGCCACGAAGATCATTCCTGGCTTCGAGTCAGCCGGCATCGGCCCGCAGGACGTCCAGACCTACTTCGTCGACGGCAACACCGCCGACTACAGCAAGGACTTCCCGAAGGGCACGCTCGAGGGCATCAAGGCCACGTACCCAGGTGCGGAGCTGAAGGACGACTTCAAGAAGCGCATGCTCGAGGTCGATCCCAAGCTGAAGGACTTCACCTATGGTCCGGAGAGCTACGACGCGACGGTCATGTCGGCCCTGGCTGCCGAGGCAGCCAAGAACGACTCCGGCGAGGCCATCGCATCCGAGCTGGTCAACATCTCGCGCGACGGTGAAGAAGTGCTCGACGTTCGCCGACTGCGTGAAGCTGGTGAAGGACGGAACGGACATCGATTACGAACGGTGTCTCCGGTCCGGTCGATCTGAACAAGACGGGCTCCCCGTCGAAGGCCACGATCGGCATCTTCGCGTACAACAACGACAACAAGTACAACAACACGGACTACATCACCGGCGTCGTCGAGTGATCTAGCTCCAAACGCGAAGGGCCCCGGCGAACTCGCCGGGGCCCTTTCGCGTGCCGTTGGTAGCGTCGCTCCCATGGACTCCCGAGCCGCCCTGCGTCCGCTGCTGGTGCTGATGGGGGTGGCCGTCGCGGTGTCGGTCGTCCACTACATCGACAACACCGTCAACTACGCCGACTACCCGCAGGCCGATCCGGGCACCACGCTCGCCGCCGTCTCACCGAGCCAGACGCTCGTGGCGGCGGGGTGGTTCATCTTCACGGCGTTCGGCGTCCTGGGGGTGTGGTTGTTCATGCGTGGACGGATCGCGGCCGCGGCTGTCGCGATCGCCGTCTACTCCGGCAGCGGTCTGGTGGGATTCGCCCACTACGCCGTGCCGGGCGCGACCGACATGGTGTGGTGGCGCCAGCTCCACATCGTCGCGGACATCGTCTGCGGGCTGCTGCTGTTCGGCTTCGCCCTGTGGGTGGCGGTGAACCTCAGGCCTTCGCGAGTGTCCCCAGGTACAGCTCGATGACCTTCGGGTCGTTCATGAGCTTCTCGCCGCTGGCCGTGTAGGCGTCCTTGCCCTGGTCGAGCACGTAGCCGCGGTCGCAGATCTGCAGGCAGCGCCGGGCGTTCTGCTCGACCATGACCACCGAGACGCCGGCGGCGTTGATGTGCTTGGTCTGCAGGAAGACCTCGTCCTGCAGGGCGGGGGAGAGGCCGGCGGACGGCTCGTCGAGGAGCAGCACCGATGGTTCCATCATCAGCGCGCGACCCATGGCGACCATCTGACGTTCGCCGCCTGACAGCGAGCCGGCGCGCTGGTCCTTGCGCTCGGCGAGCCGCGGGAAGATGTTGGCGACGTAGTCGAACCGCTCGGGGAAGGTCTTCGGGGCCAGGTAGACGCCCATCTCGAGGTTCTCGCCCACGGTGAGCGACGGGAACACGTTGTTCGTCTGCGGGACATAGCCGATGCCGGACGCGACGAGCTTGTCGGCGCGCTCGTTGGTGATGTCCTCACCCTTGTGGGTCACGGTGCCCTCGTGGACCTTGACGAGTCCGAACAACGACTTGAGGAAGGTGGACTTGCCGGCGCCGTTCGGGCCGATGATGCCCACCAGCTCGCCGTCGTGGCAGTGCAGACTCGCACCGTTCAGGATGTTGACCCCCGGCAGGTAGCCGGCGACCAGGTTGTCGGCTCGCAGCAGGGCACCTTCGGCCGATGACGTGTCGACTGACGCACTGGACGCTTCGGACTCGGTCATCAGCTCTCCTCGGCTTCCTTGATCTCGGCCTCGATCTCGGCTGCCGCCTCGGCGGCGATCTTCTCCTCGTCCTCGAACGACAGCTCGGTGTCGTGGTGCGCACCGAGGTAGGCGTCGATGACGGCGGGATCGGCCATGACGTCGTCCGGCGGGCCCTCGGCCACGATCTTGCCCTGCGCCATGACGACCACCCAGTCGGAGATGTCGCGCACCATGTCCATGTCGTGCTCGACGAACAGCACGGTGCGGCCCTCGTCGCGCAGCGACTTCACGTGCCCGAGCAGCGACTGCTTGAGGGCCGGGTTCACGCCGGCCATCGGCTCGTCGAGCATGATCAGCTCGGGGTCGACCATGAGCGCGCGGGACATCTCCAGCAGCTTGCGCTGGCCACCAGACAGGGAGCCGGCGAAGTCGTCGCGCTTCGTGTCGAGCGTGAAGCGTCCGAGGAGGTCGTTGGCTCGATCGGTGTTGGAGGACTCCTGGTCGCGCCAGAGGAACTTGAAGAGGCTCGGGAAGAACTTCTCGCCGCGTTGGCCCGTGGCGCCGAGGCGCATGTTCTCGATGACCGTGAGGCGGGAGAGCACCTTCGTCAGCTGGAACGTGCGCACCATGCCCTTGCGGGCGACCTTGTAGGGCGGCACGCCGTCGAGGCTCTCGCCGTTGAACGTCCACGTGCCCGTGTCGGGGCGGTCGAACCCGGTGAGCAGGTTGAAGAACGTCGTCTTGCCGGCACCGTTCGGCCCGATCAGGGCGGTGATCTTGCCCCGCTCGATCTCGAAGTGGTCGACGTCGACGGCCCTCAGGCCGCCGAACGTCCGGACGACGTTGTCGGCGACGAGGATCGCGTCGTTCTTGGTCTGCCCCGGCTTGGTGACCCTGTCCGTCTCAACGGCCATCGATCGCCAGCTCCCTTCTGTCTCCGAAGATGCCTTGCGGTCGGTAGATCATCAAGAGCATCAGCACGAGGCCCAGGACGATGAGTCGCATCAGGCTGGCCTGGTCGGAGGTCATGATCCAGTCGGGGATGATGTCGTCGCCGGTCGCCTTGTCGAAGAACAGGTCGAGCCCGTTGAGGAAGAACCAGAAGATCAGTGCACCGGCCACCGGCCCGAACACGCGAGCCGCTCCGCCGATCAGCAGCACCGTGTAGACGAAGAACGTGGTGTCGGTGGCGAAGTCCGACGGTGCGACGTTGTCGGTGGCGACGCCGCTCATGATGCCGGCCATCGCGCCGATCACGCCGCCGAGGATGAGGGCCTGCATCTTGTAGGCGTAGACGTTCTTGCCGAGGCTGCGCACGGCGTCCTCGTCCTCACGGATGCTCTTGAGGACACGACCCCAGGGACTCCGCATCAGCAGGAAGACGAGGCCGCACAGCAGCAGTGACAGCGACCAGCCGAGGATCATGATGAAGAAGTCATAGCTTCGCCAGGAGACGAACCCGAAGTCGGCGCCCCCTTGCGGTATCGGGTTGAGGGCCTTCAGCGAGTCGGCGAAGCCGAACCGGCCGTCCTGGCCGCCGAACTGGTCGTTCAGGCTGGCCGCGCCGAGCACCTGCCGGATGGCCTCCGCCGCGGCGATCGTCGCGATCGCCAGGTAGTCGGCCCGCAACCGCAGGGTCGGCACACCGAGGATGAGAGCGAGGACGACGGCGGCCAACAGACCGACGATCATGCTCAGCCACAGGTTCTGGCCCCAGCTCTGGACCATGGCGCCGACCGCGTAGCCGCCGACCATCATGAACGCGGCCTGGCCGAAGTTCAGCAGACCGGTGTAGCCGAAGTGGATGTTGAGGCCGATCGCGGCCAGGCAGTAGATGATCGCCTGGGGGCCGAGTGCCTGCTCGATCGCTCCGCTGAGGACGTCCAACCAGCTCATGTCGTCTCCCTTCCCTCAGCCGACCCGTTGGGCGCGTCCGAGGATGCCCTGAGGTCGAATCAGCAGCACCAGGATCAGCACCACGAGAGCGGTCACGTACTTGAGCTCGGGCGGCAGCACCAACGACGACATCTCCACCAGCACTCCGACGATCACGCTGCCCGCCATGACGCCCCAGATGGTGCCGAGGCCACCCAGGGTGACGCCGGCGAACACGAGGAGCAGGATCTTGAACCCGACTTGGTAGTCGAATCCGTAGTTCATCCCCCAGAGGATCCCGGAGAGCCCGGCGAGCGCCGTGCCCACGATCCAGACGGTGAGGATGACGCGGTCGACGTCGATGCCAGAAGACGCCGAGAGTGCGGGGTTGTCGGAGACCGCTCGGGTGGCCTTGCCCAGCCTGGTGCGCTGGACCGCGACCGACACGATGATCAGCACGACGGCACAGATGACCCCGCTCCAGAAGAGACGGGCGGAGAGATCGATCGGCCCGATCTCCCACGGTCTGCGCTGGATGCCCACCTCGGTGAACTGGTGGTTGTCGGCGCCGAAGAAGTACTGGAAGACGTTGCGCAGGAAGATGGCGAGGCCGATGCTGACGATCATCATGGCGATGAGGCCCGTGCCTCGCCCTCTGAGCGGTTTCCAGAGGAAGACGTCGTTCACGTAGCCGAAGGCGCCGGACAGTAGGAGAGCGACCAGGGCTGCCGGGAGGAAAGCCCATCCCCACTGGTCCTGGAACATGAAAGCGGCGAGTGCGCCGAACGTGATGAGCTCGCCGTGCGCGAAGTTGGTGAGTCCGGTCGTGCCGAACACCAGCGAGATGCCGAGGGACCCGAGAGCCAGGAGAAGCCCGAGGAAGAGGCCGTTGACCAGGCTCTGGGTCGCCTTGCGGACGATCTCACTGCTCTCGTCGACCTTCGGGCCGATGCGGTAGCCGATCGGGATGTCGAAGTCGGTCTTGATGGTGACCGTGCGGGAGATGTTCTTCTCGTCAGTCAGCGTGGTGCCGGCGGGGAGTGTCGACGTGTCGAGAGTGACGACGATCTTCTCGCCGACGAGCTCGTCCGGCGTGCCGGGCAGGGCGATCGAGTACTTGCCTTCTGCATCCGACGTTCCGGTGGCGACCTGCTCACCGTCGATCTCGACGTTGATGACGACCCCGGGAACGGGTTTCGGTGGATCGGTGCGGGTGTCGACGAGGGTGCCGACCACGTCGAGGATGTCGTCGCCGGGCTCGGCCTGCGCTGGTGCGGTGGCGCCGAGCAACGAGATCAAGACGAGCAATGGAGGCAGTGCCACCAGTCGCAGTCGCACGCAGTACTCCTGTGGTCGGGGGTGCGGGTGGTGACCCGCACGTGTTGATCGTGAGCATAACCACACCAGGGAGTCACGGACATCCCCTCGGACGTTCGCAGGTGACAGTTCGATGAAGTCCGACGGTGGCGCGCCGTCAGTGGACCAGCACGGCGATCTGGGTGAGCACCGGCGCGACGATCAAGGCGGGAAGCAGGTCGGCGACCGGGATCGGCTTGAGGTCGAGGAGCCGAACGGCGACACCGATCAGGATGAGCCCGCCGGTGGCCGTGAGGGCGAGCAGGTGGGCCTCGGGGAGCAACGAGCCGAGCAGCACGCCGACCACGGTGAGCGAGCCCTGGATGAGAGCGACTGGCAACGCGGACGCCATCACGCCGATGCCGAATGACGCGGCGAAGGCGAGTGCGGCGAAGCCGTCGAGCACTGACTTGAGCAGGAGCTGGTCGGCGCCGTTGCCCAGCCCCTCGTTGAGGGAACCCAGGATCGTCAGTGGTCCGACGCAGAACACCAGGGAGCTGAGCACGAAGCCCTCGATGAAGCGCTCGCGGGTCTCGCCCGCCCCGCTCGGTGACATGCGGGACTGCATCCACCCGCCGAACTGTTCGAGGCGAGCCTCCAGCCGCAGGAACGATCCGGCGATGCCACCCAGCACGAGGGAGCCGAGGACGACCATGGTGGGAGCTGCGGTCCCGACCGCGTCGACGAGCTTCGGGGCGGCGACGTCGGCGGCCGCCTGTGCGGCGATGAGGAGCGTCACCAGGCCGAGGGCGGTGGTGACGGTGGACCGCACGCGGATGGGGAGGCGATGGCCGATGAGCATGCCCAGACCGGCGCCGATGAGCACCGCCACGACGTTCGTGACCGTGCCTGCGCCGATGAACATGTACTGTCCTTTCTCGCAGGTGAAAGATCTTTCAACCACGCAGGTGCTCGGGTAGTCTCTCATCCCATCCGACCCACCAGCACCGGGTTGCACGTTGCCCTTTGAGCAGGACAGGAACACATGTCGAGCCGTCATCCCATCGTGGTGCGCGACGCGGATCGCGAGGACGCCGCCGCCCTCATCTCGCTGTGGTCGGAGTGCGCCGCATCCAGTCTCGACGAGGGTTCCGAGGCGTTCACGCAGCAGATGCTGTGGCGCGAACCCGACGTCCCCGAGGCGGCAGCCGCGCTCGAATTCGCCCTCAGGGCTCCCGACAAGCGCATCATCCTGGCCCTCCAGGACGGCGAGATCGTCGGCGCCACGGTGTGCGACATCCGCACGCTGACGCCGGTCACCATGAACCGGGTGCTCGTGGTCACCGAGCTCCAGGTGTCGCCTCGCTACCGTCGGCGCACCGTCGCATCCACCCTGCTGTCCGCCGCGCTGTCCTACGGCGAGGAGCGCGACTGCGAGATGGTCGTCGCGTCGATCCCGGCGCACGCGCGCGAACCCAACCGGTACCTCACGAAGATCGGGTTCAACCAGATCGCCGTCCTGCGCGGCATCCAGGCGAGCAAGCTGCGTTCCCGACTTTCCTCGAAGGCCACCAACTCCCGCGACACCGGCAAGCTCATCGCCGTACGTCGCACGATGAGGCGCCACCAGGGCGAGCGGCGACCCCTTCGACCCGGCTGACAGTCATGGTCGAGAACTGGTCGAGTGGAGCCGCCTACGACGGCTACATCGGACGGTGGAGTCGCCCTGTTGCCGAACGCTTCGTCCAGTGGCTCGAACCGCGGTCAGACGCTGCGTGGATCGACGTCGGTTGCGGATCAGGTGCTCTGATCTCAACAATTCTCCGCGACGCGCGGCCCTCCTACGTGGTCGGCGTGGATCCCTCGCCTGATTTCGTGGATCACGCTCGCAGCACCATCGATGACGAGCGGTCGGAGCTCGTCGTCGGCGACAGCACGGCGTTGCCTGCGGTCGACGCATCCATCGACTACGTGGTGTCCGGACTGGTACTGAACTTCATCGCCGACCCGGACGCGGCGCTCTCCGAGATGACGCGCGTGGCGAAGGTCGGGGCGACGGTGGCTGCCTACGTGTGGGACTACGCCGAGGGCATGCAGATGTTGCGCTTGTTCTGGGATGTCGCGGCTGAGATCGATCCCACTGCCGTAGACCTCGACGAGTCGGCACGGTTCCCGCAGTGCCGCCCCGAACCACTCCGTCACTTGTTCGAGTCGGCAGGTTTGGCCGACGTCGAGCAGAGTGACATCGCGGTGCCGACGACGTTCGACGACTTCGACGACTTCTGGAATCCGTTCCTCAGCGGTCAGGGTCCAGCACCTGGATACTGCGCCTCTCTTTCCTCCGCGGACCTTGATCGGCTGCGTGAACGGCTCCGCGTCGAAGTTGCGCCGGACAACGGTTCGATCGAACTGACGGCACGTTCGTGGACCATCAAGGGGACCCGGGTCGCCTGATCGCGATGTCGCAGGACGTGGCTAGAGTCGGTCAGGTGGATCGCCTGCTGCTGATCGACGGTCATTCCGTCGCCTACCGTGCCTTCTTCGCCCTTCCGGTCGAGAACTTCTCGACCACCACCGGGCAGCACACCAATGCCGTGTTCGGGTTCACGTCGATGCTCATCAACGTCCTGCGCGACGAGCAGCCGACGCACGTCGGCGTCGCGTTCGACGTCTCGCGCAAGACGTTCCGCACCGAGGCGTACGCCGACTACAAGGGCAATCGCAGCAAGTCCCCGGCGGAGTTCACGGGGCAGATCTCGCTCATCAAGGACGTCCTCGAGGCGCTGGGCGTCACCACGTTCGAGAAGGACGGCTTCGAGGCCGACGACATCATCGGCACCCTCACCACCCAGGCCCAGGCCGCCGGCATGGACGTGCTCATCTGCACCGGCGACCGTGACGCCTTCCAGCTCGTCAGCGACACGACCACCGTGCTCTACCCACGCAAGGGCGTGTCCGACCTTGCGCGCATGACGCCCACCGCGATCGAGGACAAGTACGGCGTCACGCCCCATCACTATCCCGACCTCGCCGCACTGGTGGGCGAGACCAGCGACAACCTCCCGGGCGTTCCCGGTGTCGGGCCCAAGACCGCCGCCAAGTGGATCGCCTCCTACGGCACGCTCGACGCCCTGGTCGCCGACGTCGAGCAGATTCCGGGCAAGGCGGGGGAGTCGCTGCGCGACCACCTCGACGACGTGCTCCGCAACCGGCGCATCAACGCGCTCGTCAACGACCTCGACCTGCCCGCCGGCCCCGCCGACCTGGCCTTCACCACCGAGTGGAACCGCAACGCCATCCACGAGGTCTTCGACGCGCTGGAGTTCGCGGCACTCCGGGAGCGGCTGTTCGACTACCTCGGTGGTGGCGACGAGTCCACCACGCCGGACGCCGCTGCCGACCTCACCATCTCTCCGCCTCGAGCCGGGCGAGCTCACCGCGTGGCTGGCCGAGCACGCCCACGACGGACCGCTGGGTGTCGAGGTCGTCGGCGTCACCCGTCCCGTTGGTGCCCGCGCCGAGCACGTCGCGCTGGCCGCCGGCACGGGCGCAGCCGCGTGGATCACGGTCGAGCAGCTCGGGCCCGACGACGAGAAGGCGCTCGCCGACTGGCTCTCCGACGCAGACCGGCCCAAGGTCCTGCACGACGCCAAGGGCCAGGCACACGCGCTCGCCGCCCAGGGATGGACCCTGGCCGGCGTCGCGGCCGACACCGCCCTGGCCACCTACCTGGTCAAGCCCGACCAGCGCGCCTACGACCTCGCCGACCTCTCGGTCCGCTACCTCCACCGCGAGCTCCTGGCCGGAGGCGACGACTCCGGGCAGCTCTCCTTCGACGACGACGGTGGAGCCGAGGTCGCCGTGCAACGAGCGCACGCGGCTCTCGAGCTGTGGGGTGTCCTCGAGGAGGAGCTGGACTCGCAGGCGTCGCTGACGCTGCTGCGCGACGTCGAGCTGCCGCTGGTCGACGTCCTGCTCGGCATGGAGTCCGACGGCATCGCCGTCGACACCGACCACCTCGACGCGCTCCACTCCGAGTTCACCGAGCGGATGCTCGGTGCCGCGCAGGAGGCCTACGACGTCATCGGCAAGGAGGTGAACCTCGGCTCGCCCAAGCAGCTGCAGGTCGTGCTGTTCGAGGAGCTCGACATGCCGAAGACCAAGCGCACGAAGACCGGCTACACCACCGACGCCGATTCGCTGCAGACCCTGTTCGCCAAGACCGAGCACCCCTTCCTCGAGCACCTGCTGGCCCACCGCGACGTCACCCGGCTGCGCCAGACGGTCGAGGGCCTGCAGAAGACCGTCGCGCCCGACGGCCGCATCCACACCACGTACTTCCAGACGATCGCCGCCACCGGACGGCTCAGCTCGGCCGACCCGAACCTGCAGAACATCCCGATCCGCACCGAGTCGGGCCGTCGCATCCGCGAGGCGTTCACCGTCGGCGACGGGTTCGAGACCCTGCTCACCGCCGACTACAGCCAGATCGAGATGCGCATCATGGCGCACCTGTCCGAGGACGCCGACCTCATCGAGGCGTTCCGCTCCGGTCACGACTTCCACACCGTCATGGCGGCCAAGGTCTTCGAGCGCGATCCCGGCGACATCGACGGTGGCCTCCGGGCCCGCATCAAGGCGATGAACTACGGCCTGGCCTACGGCCTGTCGTCCTACGGCCTCAGCCAGCAGCTCGGCATCGGCACCAGCGAGGCGCAGGCCCTCATGGACGACTACTTCGAGACGTTCGGTGGTGTCCGCGACTACCTGCGCGGCCTGGTCGCCGAGGCCCGGTCCACCGGATTCACCGCCACGATCCTGGGCCGGCGCCGTTACCTCCCCGACCTGCTGAGCGACAACCGCCAGCGCCGCGAGATGGCCGAGCGCATGGCGCTCAACGCGCCGATCCAGGGATCGGCCGCCGACATCATCAAGGTGGCGATGCTGGGCGTCGACCGCGCGCTGAAGGAGGCATCCATGGCGTCGCGGATGCTGCTGCAGGTGCACGACGAGCTCGTGTTCGAGGTGGCGTCGGGGGAGCGCGACGAGCTCGAGAAGCTGGTGCGCGCGCAGATGGCGAGCGCCGCTGATCTTTCGGTGCCACTCGACGTCTCCGTGGGCATCGGCCGCACCTGGCACGAAGCCGGCCACTGATCTCAGCTGGTGCGGACGTCGTCCTTGCGCGTCAGTAGCGGAGCGACACCCACGACCGCCGCGAGTACTCCGGTCACCACGATGACCGTGACGACGAGCCCGGTGATGCCCACACCCAGGCCGTAGGCGGACGCGATGACGGCCGCCACGGCACCCCAGATCATCACGAGGATGCCGTGGGCGCGCCTGGCGAGCGCGTCGAACACCAGCAGGTACACGATCGCCAGCAGCGAACCGGCCAGCGCGAACAGCCACAGCCGATCACGGATCGCCTCGTACTCGTCGCCGCCCACGAGGATGAGCGCGAGCTGGGGGAGCGCCCACGTGCCGACGACCGTGAGGGCGCCGAGCAGTGCGACGAAGGACGCCGCGCGCAGTCGCGCATGGTGCGTGGTGGCCCGGGCGAAGTCCGGGTAGAGCACGACGCTGACGAACTGGGGGAGGAAGAACGCGGCTTTCGCGAGGATCAGTCCGGATGCGTACAGGCCGCTCTCATGTTCACCGAACAGGTTGCGGGCGATGAGCGCGTCCATGTTGCTCAGGACGAAGAACGCGAGCAGGGCGTGCGTGGACAGCATCGCCTCGCGCAACATCGACGTGCGGGATCGGTCTCGACTCGACGACGCGCGATGACCGAGGAACGTCGGCACCCCGGCGAGGACGGGCGTCCAGGCGCCGATCGCGATGCCGAGCATGGCCGACGTGGGGGTGGGGGAGATCAGCAGCGCGACCGTGCCGCCGACCATCCGGCCGAAGCCGTTGCCGACGTAGATGGCGGTGAGGAAGCCCCACCGCGACGTGCCCTGGGCGATCCCGGACTGAGCGCCCATCACCGTCATCGGCACGAGCGTCGCGCCGCACAGGATGACGGGCCAGTAGCTGTCGAGCTTGAGGGCCGGAGTCATCACGACGGTGGAGGCGGCCACGACGAGACCGACCATGGTGGCCGTCAGCGCCGTGACCCGGATCGTGGTGGCGATGATCTCGCCGCGCTCGGTCGACGCCACGGCCAGGCGCCGAGCCGTCACGGCCTGCAGGCCGAGCTGGGCGACCGTGCCGACCAGGATGATGCCGAACAGTGCCGTGAGGGCGCCGAACTCGCGGGGGACGAGCAGACGGGCCGCCAACACATTGAAGGCGTAGGTGGTGACGTTCATCGTCATCATCCCGGCAGCGACGAGCGTGCCCCCGGTGATCGTCGCCTGGCTGGACTTCACCCGGGAACCCTAGCCGCGTGCCGACATGGCGTACGGAGGACCTCTGGCGCCGGTCGCCGTGTCATAGGCTCCGCTCCATGAGCTCAACCCACGGCGAAGCCGCCGACCAGCTGCTTCGATTCGTCGACGACTCACCCACGCCGTTCCACGCGTGTCAGACCGTCGCCACCGCCCTCGACGAGGCCGGCTGGACGCGGATCGACGAGCGCGACCCGTGGCCCACGGAGCCCGGACGTCGTTACCTCGTGAGGGCGGGATCGCTCGTGGCTTGGTCCGACGAGGCGGGCTCGGCGCCGACCGACCGATTCCGTGTCGTCGGTGGTCACACCGACAGCCCCAACCTGCGTCTCAAGCAGAACCACGACGTGAGCGCCGATTCCGCCGCCGTCGTCGCGCTCGAGCCATACGGCGGCCCACTGCTCGACACCTGGTTCGATCGCGATCTCGGCGTCTCCGGGCGGATGGTGCTGCGCGACGGCAGCGAGCACCTCGTGCGCATCGACGAACCGGTCCTGCGGGTGCCGCACCTCGCCATCCATCTCGACGAGAAGCGCAAGGGCCTGGAGATCGACCCGCAGCGACACCTGAACGCCATCTGGGGCGTCGAGCCTCGCGAGTTCCTGCCCTGGCTGTGCAAGCGACAGGACCTGGCACGTGAGGACGTTCTCGGCTTCGAGCTGATGGCCCACTCGATGCAACCCAGCACACGCGTGGGAGCGGACGGCGAGCTCGTCGCCGCACCGCGACTCGACAACCAGGCGACCTGCTTCGCCGGCTTGCAGGCCTTGCTGGCGGCCGAGCCGATCGACGGCCTGCGGCCCGTGCTCGTGCTCTTCGACCATGAAGAGGTCGGCAGCACCAGCGAGCGTGGCGCCCAGTCGGACCTGTTGACCACCGTGCTCGAACGCATCGTGCTCGCGGCCGGCGGTTCGCGTGACGACTACCACCGCGCCATCGCCGCGTCGATGTGCGCGTCCGGCGACATGGCGCATGCGACGCATCCGAACTATGCGGACCGGCACGAGTCGTTGCACCACATCGCGCTGGCCGGGGGACCGGTGCTCAAGGTCAACCAGAACCTGCGCTACGCCTCCGAGTCGCGGGGCGCGGCTGCGTTCGCGCTGGCCTGCGAGCAGGCCGACGTTCCGCTCCAGCGCTACGTGCATCGTGCCGACCTGCCGTGCGGCTCCACCATCGGACCAGTGAGTGCCGCCCGCACGGGCATGATCACCGTCGACGTGGGTGCCCCGCAGCTGGCGATGCACTCGATCCGCGAAGTCATGGCCGCCGCTGACGTCGACCTCTACATCCGGGCGCTCACGGCATTCCTCGCACCGCAGGGCCGCCTCCCCGCCTGACGCGGTGATCCCGTACCCTTGAATGGCGCTGGTGGCCTGCGCGTTCCTCGGACGGAGCAGGGCCGTGCTCGTGCCCGTGTCGGGCCCATATCCTCGACATCTTCACGATCCAAGGGCTGCCTGCCAACCGACAACCCCATCCATTCATCGGAGCAATCCCTATATGACAAGCAGCATCGCAACTCCATCTGCGGCACCGCAGGTTGCGGTCAACGACATCGGCTCTGAGGAAGACTTCCTCGCCGCCATCGATTCGACCATCAAATACTTCAACGACGGCGACATCGTCGACGGAACGATCGTCAAGGTCGACCGTGACGAGGTCCTTCTCGACATCGGCTACAAGACCGAGGGCGTCATCCCCTCCCGCGAGCTGAGCATCAAGCACGATGTCGATCCCAACGACGTCGTCGCCGTCGGCGACACCGTCGAAGCCCTCGTTCTCCAGAAGGAGGACAAGGAAGGCCGTCTGATCCTGTCCAAGAAGCGCGCCCAGTACGAGCGCGCCTGGGGCGACATCGAGAAGATCAAGGCTGAGGACGGCGTCGTCGAAGGCACCGTCATCGAGGTCGTCAAGGGCGGCCTCATCATGGACATCGGTCTCCGTGGCTTCCTGCCGGCGTCGCTGGTCGAGATGCGTCGCGTCCGCGACCTCGACCCGTACATCGGTCAGAAGATCGAGGCCAAGATCATCGAGCTCGACAAGAACCGCAACAACGTGGTCCTGTCGCGCCGTGCGTGGCTCGAGCAGACCCAGTCGGCCGTCCGCCAGAAGTTCCTCGACGAGCTGCAGAAGGGCCAGATCCGCAAGGGCGTCATCTCCTCGATCGTCAACTTCGGCGCGTTCGTCGACCTCGGCGGCGTCGACGGCCTCGTGCACGTCTCCGAGCTGTCCTGGAAGCACATCGACCACCCGAACGAGGTCGTGCAGGTGGGCGACGAGGTCACGGTCGAGGTGCTCGACGTCGACATGGAGCGCGAGCGCGTGTCGCTGTCGCTCAAGGCGACGCAGGAAGACCCGTGGCAGCACTTCGCCCGCACGCACCAGATCGGGCAGATCGTGCCCGGAAAGGTCACCAAGCTCGTTCCGTTCGGCGCGTTCGTTCGTGTCGAGGAGGGAATCGAGGGCCTGGTGCACATCTCCGAGCTGGCCGAGCGCCACGTCGAGATCCCCGAGCAGGTCGTGCAGATCGGCGATTCCGTGATGGTCAAGATCATCGACATCGACCTCGAGCGTCGCCGCATCTCGCTCTCGCTCAAGCAGGCGAACGAGACCGAGGTCGCCACCGGTGACGACTTCGACCCGACGCTCTACGGCATGACGTCGTCCTACGACGACGCGGGCAACTACATCTACCCCGAAGGCTTCGACCCCGAGACGGGCGAGTGGCAAGAGGGGTACGACGAGGCCCGTGCGACCTGGGAGAAGCAGTACGCCGAGGCACACGAGCGCTGGGAAGCCCACAAGAAGCAGATCGAGGACTCCGAGAAGGCCGGCATCGAGGCTGCCGACGCGGGCAGCTACTCCGCCGGCGCCGAGGAGCAGACCGACGACGAGGGCGGTTCGCTGGCCTCGGACGAGGCTCTCCAGGCGCTCCGCGAGAAGCTCACCGGCTCCGAGCCGGCGACCGAGGCACCGGCCGAACCTGAAGCTGCGGCCGAGCCCGAAGCAGCGGCCGAGCCCGAGGTCGAGGCTGAGCCTGAGGTCAAGGCCGAGGCCGACGCCGACAAGGAGTAGTCGAGAACAGCACGTACGAGACCCCCGGTCCCATGGGCCGGGGGTCTTCGTCTGTGGAGAGCGGGTTCAGAGGAGGTGGCCACGCGGCTCGAAGGGGTCGAGGTGGCTGCGCGGACCGGGGCGGGTGCCATACCCGTCTTTGGGGATGACCAGGAGGCCCATCCCTGCGGCGATGACCAGGACGATGATTGCGAAAGTGACCATGGCAGTAACTATGCCTCCACCATAATCCTGCCACCAGTGGCAGAAATGCCATACACCATTGATTTGCTGCCACGTCTGTGCGAGGCTGGCTCGCATGAAGAATGTCGCCGTGGTCGTGCAGGACGGAGCCGAGCCCTTCGGCCTGGGTTCCATCTGTGAGGTCTGGGCCGAGCCCTATCACCCCGAGGACGACAACCCGGTCTTCGAGTTCACCGTGTGCACCGCCGACCCGGGCCGGATCAAGGCACCCTCGGGCTTCGACCTGTTCGTGGAGCACGGTCTGGAGGCCCTCGAGACGGCCGACCTCGTGTGCATCGTCCCCAAGCGGGACTTTCGCAACAATGACCCCCGTGTCGTCGCCGCCGTGCGCAAGGCCGCCGACCGAGGCGCCATCATCTCGGCGCACTGCACCGGCGCCTGGCTGCTCGGTGACGCCGGGCTGCTCGAAGGCCGCGAGTGCACCACCCACTGGAGGTACGCCGACCTGCTGGCCGAGTCGTTCCCGAACGCACGCGTCAATCCCGACGTCCTCTACGTCTTCGACGGCAACGTCCTCACCGGTGCCGGCGCCGCGGGCGGCATCGACGCCGCGCTGCACCTGATGCGGCGCACCTTCGGTGCCCGCACCGCGGCCAACACGGCACGCCGCATGGTCCTCCCGCCGCATCGCGACGGCGGCCAGGCTCAGTTCGTGCGCACCCCCATGGGCCAGACCGAGGCCGACACGCTCGCACCGCTGCTCGAGTGGGTCTCCGAGCGTCTTGACGAGTCGATGCCGGTGGAGCGTCTCGCCGCCGAGGCGCACATGTCGCCGCGCACGTTCGCCCGCCGCTTTCGCGACGAGACCGGCACGACACCGCTGCAGTGGCTCACGAGCCAGCGCCTGGCGCTGGCCGAGGAGCTGCTCGAGAACTCCTCACTGTCGGTCGAGCAGATCGCCTCACGAGTCGGCTTCGGGAACGCCGCCACCCTGCGTCACCACTTCACCGCGTCGCGCGGCACCACGCCGCAGGCCTACCGCAAGACGTTCACCGTCGTGGATGCGATCGCCTGAGCGAGCTCTGCGAGCGAACGGCGAGCCAGGTCGAGTGTGTTCGCGCGAAGCGCGCCGTCGTACCAACGGTGATCACTAGAGGTCGGTCCGCCGCACCTTGCCTGTGGCCGTGCGGGGCAGCTCGTCGACGCGCACGTACTCCTTGGGTCGCTTGGGCGGTGCCAGGCGCTCGGTGGCCCGCGCTCGGAGTGCCTCCTCACTGACCTCGCCGACATACGCGGCGCACACGCGCTGACCCCAACGCTCGTCGGGACGGCCGAAGACGGCGATGTCGTCCAGGCCCGGGGCGTCCTCGAGGGCGGCCTCGACCTCGGCCGGGTAGACATTGACGCCGCCGGAGATGACGAGGTCGCTGCGGCGCGAGTCGAGCCAGACCAGGCCATCCTCGACTCGGCCGAGGTCGCCCACGGTGAACGCCGGGCCGTCGTCGGTGTCCTTCCACGCCGCGGCGGTCTTCTCGTCGTCGCGCCAATAGGTGAAGGCGGCCCACGGTGGGACGGCACACCAGAGCTGGTCATCCTCGTCGGTCGTGACAACGCGTCCGGGGCGAGCCGGGCCGAGCGTGCCCGGGTGCTCGGCCCACAGCGGCGCAGGACATGCGGTGAACTGGCCCTCGGTGGAGCCGTAGAACTCCCAGACGACGTCGAGACCGAAGAGGTCGTGAGCCCTTCGCCGGATCGGGTCGGGGCAGGGCGCCCCGGCATGGGCGACGAGACGGAACGACGACGGGTCGAGCTTCGCGTCGGTCTCGTCGAGCCACCCGAACAGCCGCTGCAGGTGCGCCGGCACACAGAACATCGATGTCGGGCGGACGTCGTGCACAGCGTCCATGAACGACTCCGGCTCGAAGCGCGGGAGCACGCCGACCGAGCCGCCGGCGAGCAGCGTTCCCATCGCGAAACGCAGAGGAGCGGAGTGGTAGATCGGCGACACCACGAGGTCGATGTCGTCGGCATGAAACCCCCAGAGGTCACGCTCCTCACGCACGAGTGCCTCGGCATCATCGGGCGACAGCAACCCCGACCAGACGCCCTTCGGCCGACCCGTCGTGCCCGACGTGAAGTGCATCGGACGGCAACGCGGCCACGTGTCGAGATCGGCTTCCGGTCCGTCGAGCAGAGCAGCGAGGGCATCGGGGGAGTCGACGACCATCGACGGCACGACGTCGGCGATGATCGCGTCACGCTCATGGGCCGTCAGACGGGGATCGAGCGGCACCGGCACGACACCCGTGCGCAATGCTCCGAGCACGGCGCTCACGTAGTCCGCCGAGCCGGTGAGCGAGAGCACCAACCGGTCTCCCTCGCGCAATCCACCCGCCGCCAATGCCCCGCCGACCCGCCGCTGCGCCGCCTCGCTGGCATCAGCGCTCAGGACGGGTAGGGTCACTTAAACCTCCTGGGCGTGAGAGATGCGTCACCTCAGCCGCCTTGGATCGTTGACAGAAGTACGAGTGATTTGACGGCTCGGGCGCCTAGTATGCTTCACTCGGCCGTTGGACTACCCCCAACCCCGCGCGAAGGTGATTATCGGTGGCAAACAGCCACAGGCACGCTCGACCGGACAGTCGCGCGCGCAGGCGTGATCACTCGGCTCAGCGACGCCGGCGGATCACGCACCTGATGCTTCCCGCCGCAGGCCTCCTGGTCCTCATCGGAGCCTCGACGGCTGTCGTCGTCAACAGCTCGTCAAGCCCAGTCGTGTCCCAGGCCTCGGCCGGCGCCAACGGCGACGTCATCACTGCCGCCCTCCAGTCCGACCAGCAGGTGAGCCGCAACGCTGAGCGCGCGCCCCTGCCGAACGAGGCCGAGGCCGAGAAGCTGATCTCCGGTCACAAGTTCGTGATCGAGACGGACGCTGTCGACGTCCATGCGGACGCCGACGACGCATCGCCCCGTCTCGCCGTGCTGGCGCCTCGCTCCAAGGTCGCCGTCACCGGCGAGAAGGAGCGTGGCTGGACCCAGATCATCCACAAGTCAGTCCCGCGCTGGGTCAAGTCGTCCGGCCTCACCGACGACAAGCCCGACGAGGCCCTCGCCTCCAAGCCGTGCCCGGGCGGTTCTGGCGTCGAGAGCGGGCTCCAGCCCGACACCGTCCGCGTGCATCGCGCCGTGTGCGCCAAGTTCCCGTCCATCAGCCGGTACGGCGGCGCGTCGGGCGGCGGCGAGCACGCCACGGGCCAGGCGCTCGACATCATGGTCAGCGGCGCCACGGGTCACCAAGTCGCAGCATTCCTGCAGAAGAACCGGTCCAAGCTCGGCATCGAGTACCTCATCTGGCAGCAGCGGATCTGGCGCCCCGCCACATCGAACAGCTGGCGAGGCATGAGCGACCGCGGCAGCCCCACGGCCAACCACATGGACCACGTTCACGTCACCACGTACGGCAACAGCGGCACCAGCTGACGGAGCGTCGCATGTTCCGAGTCGGCCTGACCGGTGGCATCGGCTCGGGCAAGAGCACGGTCAGCGCTCGCCTGGGCGAGCACGGCGCGATCATCATCGACTACGACCAGCTCGCCCGTGAGGCCGTCGAAGTGGGAACGCCGGCTCTGGCCGCCATCACGGAGCGATTCGGCGCCGACGTCATCGCCGCCGACGGCACGCTCGACCGGCCGGCACTCGGGGCGGTCGTGTTCGGCGACGACGCTGCGCGCGCCGATCTCGAGTCCATCACCCATCCCGCCATCTTCGAGCTCGTCGCCGCAGCGGAGTCCGCGGTTCCCGACGACGGCGTGGTCGTCCATGACCATCCCCTCCTCGTCGAGAAGGGGATGGCCGCCTTCTGCGACCTCGTGGTGGTCGTCGACGTGCCCGAGGACGTGCAGGTGGAGCGACTGGTGTCGTTGCGGGGGATGACGGAGGCGGATGCCCGGGCACGCGTGGCCACGCAGGCCTCACGCGAGGATCGCCTGGCCGCGGCCGACGTCGTGCTCGACAACACCGGGTCGATCGAGGACCTCCGGGCGCGGGTCGACGAGCTCTGGGCCGAGCGGGTCACCACCGGCTAGACAGACGAACCCGCCCCGCTCGGGGGAGGGCGGGACGGGTTCGAATCAGGAGGCTGCTCTTAGGCAGCCAGGTCGGGATCCGCGATGCGGCGCAGCGTCATGAGCGCCTGGCGCTCGAGCTGGCGCACACGCTCCGCAGAGATACCGTGACGCTTGCCGATGTCGGCCAGCTTCTGCTGGCGACCGTCGAGCAGGCCGTAGCGGGCTCGCACGATGTCGGCCTCGCGCTCGTCGAGGTGGTCGATGAGCGTCGAGATCAGCTCGCGGGTCTCGTCGTCGATGACGGCGAGATCGGGGCCGGGCAGCGTCTCGCGGGCAATGAGGTCGCCCAGGGACGTGTCACCGTCGTCGTCGACCGGGGTGTCGAGGCTGACGTGATCGCGGCCCCAGGACATCAGGTCGATGACGCGGTCGACGTCCATCTCGAGCTCCGCGGCGATCTCGTGCGGCTCGGGCTCGTAGCCGAGCTGGCGCTCGAGGTTGCGGCGGGCGGCCGTGACCTGGTTGAGCTCCTCGACGACGTGCACGGGGAGGCGGACGACGCGGGCCTGCTGCGCGATGCCGCGAGTGATGGCCTGTCGGACCCACCACGTGGCGTACGTCGAGAACTTGAAGCCCTTGACGTAGTCGAACTTCTCGACCGCGCGGATGAGGCCGGTGTTGCCCTCCTGCACGAGGTCGAGCATCGGCATCGCCGAGCGCCCGTACTTGCGGGCGATGGAGACGACCAGGCGCAGGTTGGCCTGGACGAACTCCTGCTGTGCACGATCGCCCTCTTCGGCGATCCAGAGCAGCTCTTCCTCGGAGGCACGCTTGGGAGCGCCACCCTTCGCGCGGCCGATGCGGCCCTCGGCGAGCAGGTGACGGGCGTACAGGCCGGCCTCGATCGTCTTGCTGAGCTCGACCTCGCGAGCAGCGTCGAGCAGCGGGGTACGAGCGATCTCGGCCAGGTACATGCCGACGCTGTCCTTGCCCTCGATGCTCTCGCTCTTCGTGACGGTCATGGAACGCCTCCTACGGGTGTCTGTACTGATGCAACGCCGCAGGTGGCCGAGGGATTCCGCTCTCAGTGTGTTCTTAGTTGCACTGGTGTCACTTGACCGCCCGAGTACCGGTATCGATGATCCATGCGAGCTCCCACGCGCGTTCGCGCCAGGCCGCGTAACGGCCGCTGACGCCTCCGTGGCCGGCGTTCATCTCCGTCTTGAGCAGCAGCGGAGCATCGCCGGTGGCCGTGGCGCGGAGCCGGGCGACCCACTTGGCCGGCTCGACGAAGAGCACTCGGGTGTCGTGCAGGCTGGTGACGGCCAGGATCGCGGGGTAGTGGCGCGCCGCCACGTTCTCGTACGGCGTGTACGACTTCATGTAGGCGTAGACATCGGGGTCGTGGAGGGGGTCGCCCCACTCGTCCCACTCGATGACGGTGAGCGGCAGCGACGGGTCCAGGATCGACGTGAGGGCGTCGACGAAGGGCACGCTGGCGACGATTCCCGTGAACGCGTCGGGAGCGAGGTTGGCCACCGCTCCCATCAGCAGGCCGCCGGCGCTGCCACCTTCCGCGACGAGGCGGTCGGGGGACGTCCAGCCTTCGTCGACGAGATGGCGTGCCGCGGCGACGAAGTCGCTGAACGTGTTCTTCTTCTGCATCATCTTGCCCTGCTCGTACCAGCTGCGGCCGAGCTCGCCGCCGCCGCGGACGTGGGCGATGGCGAAGACGAATCCCCGGTCGAGCAACGACAGCCGCGGCACCGACATGCCCGGATCCATGCTCGCCTCGTACGACCCGTATCCGTAAATCAGGGCCGGTGACGATCCGTCGCGCTTCGTGCCGGCGCGGCAGACGATCGACACGGGAATCTCGGTGCCGTCGTCGGCCGTGGCCCAGCTGCGGTGCTGCTCGTACTCCTCGGGGTCGTAGCCGCCGAGCACCGGCGCCTGCTTGCGCAGGATCAGCTCACCGGTGTCGACGACGTAGTCGTACACGGTGGCCGGTGTGACGAACGATCCGAAGCCCACCCGCACGAGTGGCTGGTCCCACTCGGCGTTGGCGCCGACGCCACAGGTGAACAGCTCCTGCCCGAAGTCGATCTCCTTCGGCTCGGCCAGCCCGTTCGGGGCGGCGTCGTCGAGCAGGATGAGCGCGATGCGGGCGATGGCGTCACGGCGATAGGAGACCACCAGCTGCCTGGCGAACACGTCCACGTCTTCGAGGCGCACGTCGTCCCGGTGGCCGATCAGCACGGTGTCGTCGTCGTAGGGGCCCGCGGCCGGCACCGAGACCAGCTCGAAGTTGAGCGCCTCCTTGTTGTGCAGGATCAGGAAGACGTCCTGGCCGGCCAGCCGTGCGTGCTCCAACGAGTACTCGACGCCGCTCTCGCGTGGCCGGACGACGCGGAACTCGCCCTCGGGATCGTCGGCCTCGAGCACGCGCACCTCGCTGGTGACCTTCGAGGACGAGCCGATGATGAGGTAGCGCTCGGACTGAGTACGCCCGATGCCGGTGAAGAACCGCTCGTCGGTCTCCTCGTGCACGAGGACGTCGTCTGCCGTGCTACCGAGCTCGTGCCGCCACACCCGGAACGGGCGCCAGGCGTCGTCGACGGTCGTGTAGAAGAAGTGCGTCGCATCCGCGGACCACGTGACCCCACCGCTCGTGCCGGCCACGGTGTCGGGAAGCAGCTCGCCGGTGCGGAGGTCCTTGACGCGGATCGTGTAGCGCTCGTCGCCCACGACGTCGACCGACCAGGCGAGCAGGTTGTCGTCGTCGCTGAGGCTGAAGCCGCCGAGGGAGAAGAAGTCGTGGTTCTCGGCCTCGGCGTTCGAGTCGAGCAGCACCTGCTCGCCGTCGATCTCTGTTCCGGGCTCAAGGATGGGCGGGTCCCACGAACCCTGACCGCCCTCCTCGATCGGGCACCGGCACCGGATCGAGTACTGCTGGCCCTCGACGGTGCGCGCGTAGTACCACCAGTCGCCGTGGCGAACTGGCACGGAGAGGTCGGTCTCGAGCGTGCGGGACTTGATCTCTTCGAAGACCTGCTCGCGCAGGTCGGCCAGGTGGGCGGTCTCCTGCTCCGCCCAGGCGTTCTCGGCCTCGAGGTAGGAGATGGTGTCCGGGTCCTCGGCGTCGCGCAGCCACTCGTACTCGTCGACGACCTCGTCGCCGTGGTGACGGCGGACGGTGGGACGACGTGGTGCGACGGGGGGCTGCTGCTCGCTCATTGCTCGACCGTATCCGGGACCTCGGCGCCGGGATCACCGTGGCCGGGGGTCAGCCCAGGGTCGTCCTCGGAGAACGTGTGCACGGGACCCGGGGGAGTGAGGCGGGTCTCGAACCGCACGGTCACGCGGCCGAGCCCGGCGCCCCACACCCATCCGTCGCCGTGGTCGACGTGGTGGACGTCCTGGCCCGGGTACCAGCGCACCTCGCGATGTCGGGGGCGCAGCTCGGGCACGGCATCGACGGGCTGCTCGCCGTCGTCTGGCTCCGTGAAGAGGTCGTCCTGGACCCAGTCCGCGAGCCCGCTGACCCCGACGCCGAGCAGCCGGAGCCCGCCGGCGAGGTCGACCCCGTCGAGCAGCGAGCGCGCCGTCTCGGCCAGCACCCGCCAGCTGTCCGTGGGTCCGCGCAGGGTGCTGGACCGGGTGTGGGTCTCGAAGTCGTGGTGCCGCACCTTGAGGGTGACGGTCCGGCCGGAGATGCCGTGCCGCCGGAGGCGCTCGGCGACCGCCCGGGACATGCGGTCCACCTCATTCGTCAGCTGCGCCCGGTCGGTGATGTCGTGGTCGAAGGTGTCCTCGACGCTCACCGACTTGGCCTCGCGCTCGGCGACGACCGGGCGGTCGTCGATCGCGCGCGCCAGGCGCCACATGGACGCACCTGCGGACACGCCCAGCAGGCGGACCAGCTCGTCCTCGCTCGGGGTGCGGAGCTCCTCGACCGTGCTGATGCCCACCCGGCGCAGGCGCTCGGCCGTGGCCGGACCGACGCCAGGGATGACGGTGGCCTGCATCGGCCCAAGCACCGCGGCCTCGGTGCCGGGAGCCACCACGAACACACCGTCGGGCTTGTTGATCTCGCTGGCGATCTTGGCCATCAGCTTCGACGACGCGACCCCGACCGAGGCCGTGAGCCCATCGGTCAGCTCGGTGATGTCGGCGCGGATCCGGTCCACGACCTCGCTGACCCGGTCGGGGTCGAAGTCGGGGGAGGCGGCGAGGTCGACGAAGGCCTCGTCGAGCGAGAGCGGCTCGACGAGATCGGTCTCCTCGCGCAAGCGGCCCATCACGAGCCGGCTGGCCACGCGGTAGGCCTCGAAACGTCCGCCGAGGAATGCCGCGTGCGGACAGCGGGCACGAGCCTCGGCGGTCCGCATCGCCGAGCGAACACCGTGCACGCGCGCCTCGTACGACGCCGTGGCCACCACGCCGCGCGGCCCGATGCCGCCGACGATGACCGGCTTGCCGCGCAGCGACGGCTTGTCGCGCTGCTCGACCGAGGCGAAGAAGGCGTCGAGGTCGAGGTGCATGATCGACGCCGTTTCCCGCATGGCGTCATTGTGGCCTGCGTCCACACGCGCCACCGGTGCGGCGTTCGTCCACACGCCTGGGCGGTCACCTGCCCACACGACCGGGATCTGACGACCGTGGCGTGATGACGGACGACATCCCGGTCTTCACGGCCCACGACATCCCCGACCTGATCAACACGCTCCCGACCTTGTTCGGCTTCACTCCCGAGGACTCCCTCGTCGCGATCGCCACGTACGGACCACGTCACCGCATGGGGTTCCGGCTCCGCGTGGACATGCCGGCCATGCAGCACGTCGGAGTCGCAGCCGACCAGGTCGTCACCCATCTCGCCCATCAGGGGGCCGAGGGCGCGATCGTCATCGCCGTCACCGACAGGATCGATGTGGCCAAGCGCCTCGTGCCGGGGGTCGAGCGCAGGCTCGGAGAGATCCGGCCCGTGGTCGGTGTGTGGGCCGACGGAACGCGGTACTGGACCACCTTCGAGGACTGCGATCCGGCGGGATACCCGTACGAGACGTCCGACCATCACCTCGCCGTCGTCCAGGCCGTCGCTGCCGGACAGGAGATCCTCCCCGACCGGGCGGCGCTCGCCGCGAAGCTCGAGCCGGAGTCAGGGCAGCGGCGCATCTGGCTGAACCAGGCCGGCGCCTCGGTGGCTCAGCAGGTCGCGGTCGCATTGGCCTCACGTCGGGCCCTCACCGTGGTCGAGGTCGGCATGGCCGACCTCGCACCGGCGCTCGACGCCGTTCACGCGCGGCACGGGCTCACCGACGGCCAGGCACTGCGTCTTGCGGTGTGGGCGACGACGATCCCGGTGCGCGACGAGCTGTGGGCGCTCATCACGCCCGACAGTGCCCGCGACATGGTCGGCGTCTGGTCACACGTGGTCCGCTGCGCCCCACCGTGGATCTCGCCACCGTCCCTGTGCCTGGCCGGATTCGCGTCGTGGCTGTCCGGAGACGGCGCGCTCGCCCTCATCGCTGCTGAGCGTGCACTGGAGATCGACCCGCTCTATCCGATGGCCGGGCTGCTGCTGCGGATGCTCGACGCAGGCATGCCGCCGTCGTCCTGGCGGCCGTTCGGGGAGGACCGGCGCACGTCGGCCTAGGACTTTGCGACGCGCCGAACACCCCAGAACGCCTACGCTTGACCCATGGGCCAGGACGTCGACGACCGCGCGTTCACACGCGAGGACCGCACGCGTTACCGGATGAAGGTTCGCCGCTGCCTCGACGTGTTCGCCCGGATGCTCAGCGAGCACGACTTCTCGGTCGAGCACCCGCACGTGGGCGTCGAGATCGAGTTCAACCTCGTCGACGACGCCGGCGACCCGGCCATGAAGAGCGCCGAGGCTCTCGAGGCGATCGCGGACGACGACTTCCAGACCGAGCTCGGGCTGTTCAACATCGAGATCAACGTGCCGCCGAGTCGCGCCGCGGGTGCCGGTCTCACCACGCTCGAGGAGAACGTGCGGGAGGACCTCAACGTCGCCCAGGAGCGGGCCCAGAGCGTCGGAGCCAACCTCATCATGATCGGTATCTTGCCGACCCTGCGTCCCGAGCACCTGGCTCGCGAGACGTTCGCGCCCAACCCGCGCTACCACCTGCTGTCGGAGCAGATCCTGGCCGCGCGCGGTGAGGACATCGAGATCGTCATCGACGGTGTCGACCGGCTCGACACGACGGCCGACACGATCATCCCCGAGGCGGCCTGCACGAGCACCCAGCTGCATCTCCAGGTCGAGCCCGAGGACTTCGCCCCGATGTGGAACGCCGCGCAGGCCATCGCCGGCGTGCAGGTGGCGGTCGCCGCCAACTCACCCTTCCTGCTCGGTCGCCAGCTCTGGCACGAGACGCGCATCCCGCTGTTCGAGCAGGCCACCGACACCCGCAGCGAGGAGCTGAAGATCCAGGGCGTCCGGCCACGGGTCTGGTTCGGCGAACGCTGGATCACCTCGGTCTTCGACCTGTTCGAGGAGAACGTGCGCTACTACCCGGCGCTGCTCCCGATCGTCGACGACGAGGACCCGCTGGAGGAGCTGGAAGCCGGCCGGGTGCCGAACCTCCCCGAGCTCCGGCTGCACAACGGCACGATCTACCGCTGGAACCGTCCGATCTACGACACCGCCGGCGGCCGCCCGCACCTGAGGATCGAGAACCGGCTGCTTCCGGCCGGGCCAACCGTGGTCGACACGATGGCGAACGCGGCGCTGTTCTACGGACTGGTGACGGTGATCGGGACGAGCGAGCGGCCCTTGTGGTCGCAGATGTCGTTCCGGGCGGCGGAGGAGAACTTCCACCAGGCGGCCCGCACCGGCATGGAGACCGAGCTCTACTGGCCGTCGGTGGGAACCGTGCCCGTGCCCGAGCTGGTGCTGCGCCACCTGCTCCCGCTCGCGCACTCGGGCCTCGAGCAGATGGGCGTCGACGTCGAGGTCCGCGACCGGTTGCTCGGGGTCATCGAGCAGCGGTGCATCACCGGACGCAACGGCGCCACGTGGTTGATCGACGACTTCGAGCACCGGCTGGAGGCCTCGAGCGGCGACCGTCCCGCGGCCATCAAGGCCACGACACGTCGCTACCAGGAGCTGATGCACCGCAACGAGCCCGTGCACGGTTGGCCCACTGGCGGAAAAGGCGACTGAACCTGAAGAGGGTCATGCTGGAACGTGTGGTCCGGCATGGCACACTGGTCTTAGAGGTTGACCACAGGCCTCATTGTTGCGCCCTTCTACCGATTGGTGAGGTTGATTGTGCCGGTGAATCCTGCCACTGGATCCCCCCTCCGCGCGATCACACGCCGCCTACCCGGCGGGAAGAACGTCAACGGCAAGAAGGCCACGAGTTCGGCGAAAAGCTCCATGACCAAGGCGCGACCGGCCAAGAAGACCAACGCGAAAACAGAAAAGACTGTGACCACGTCCTCACCTGCCAAGGCCGCCAAGAAGTCCGCTGCGACTCCGGCCGCCAAGAAGTCAGCCAAGAAGACCAACAACGTCGCGGCCAAGAAGGCGCCGGCGAAGAAGGCCCCCGCCGCGAAGAAGGCTGCGTCCGCCAAGAACGCCGCGGCCAAGAAGACGCCGGCGAAGAAGGCCCCCGCCGCCAAGAAGGCTCCCGCCGGGAAGAAGGCTGCGCCCGCCAAGAACGCTGCGGCCAAGAAGACGCCGGCGAAGAAGGCCCCCGCGGCGAAGAAGGCTGCGCCCGCCAAGAAGGCGTCCAAGAAGACTGCCGCGGCGAAGACGTCCACACCCGACGTCGCCGCCGCTGTCGCGTCCGTCGACATCGCCGAGGTGCTCGAGGTGCCGCCCGCCGGCGACACCACCGCACTGGTCGACGCGCAGGGCAAGAAGGTCCTCCCGGACATCCCGGACGAGGAGTTCGAGAAGGACCTCAAGAACGACCCGACGTTGAAGGAGGACGAGGAGTCCAGCTTCACGCTGTCGGCGGCCGATGAGAGTGACGAGCCGGTCCAGCAGGTCATGGTCGCCGGCGCCACCGCCGACCCGGTCAAGGACTACCTCAAGCAGATCGGCAAGGTCTCCCTCCTCACCGCGGGTGAAGAGGTCGAGCTCGCCAAGCGCATCGAGGCCGGCCTGTTCTCGGAGGAGAAGCTGGGCAAGGGCGGTCGCATCTCCGCCAAGATGTCCGAGGAGCTCGAGTGGATCGTCATCGACGGTCGCCGGGCCAAGAACCACCTGCTCGAGGCCAACCTGCGTCTGGTCGTCTCGCTGGCGAAGCGCTACACCGGCCGCGGCATGCTCTTCCTCGACCTCATCCAGGAGGGCAACCTCGGCCTCATCCGTGCGGTCGAGAAGTTCGACTACACCAAGGGCTTCAAGTTCTCCACGTATGCCACCTGGTGGATCCGTCAGGCCATCACGCGCGCCATGGCCGACCAGGCCCGCACCATCCGCATCCCCGTCCACATGGTCGAGGTCATCAACAAGCTGGCCCGCGTCCAGCGGCAGATGCTGCAGGATCTCGGCCGTGAACCGACGCCCGAGGAGCTCGCGATCGAGCTCGACATGACCCCCGAGAAGGTCGTCGAGGTCCAGAAGTACGGCCGCGAGCCGATCAGCCTGCACACGCCTCTCGGCGAGGACGGCGACTCCGAGTTCGGCGACCTCATCGAGGACTCCGAGGCCATCGTCCCGGCCGATGCCGTGTCGTTCACCCTCCTGCAGGAGCAGCTGCATGCCGTGCTCGACACGCTCTCCGAGCGCGAGTCCGGCGTCGTCTCGATGCGGTTCGGCCTCACCGACGGACAGCCGAAGACTCTCGACGAGATCGGCAAGGTCTACGGCGTCACCCGTGAGCGCATCCGCCAGATCGAGTCCAAGACGATGAGCAAGCTGCGCCACCCGTCCCGCTCGCAGGTCCTGCGCGACTACCTCGACGACAGCGCCGCCGCTTTGGTCCAGTGAATCGATACTGGGTCGCGGCTCATCCGAGCTTGAGCCGCAGCCGCCTGCGAGGGCTCCGGCAAGAACCGTGACTATCACTCGCATTTGGCGGGGACGCATAGAGAGACCGTAGTCGCCTGATACAGAGGACCGCCCTGCGCACTCGGGGTGGTCGCAAGCGAGGCCAGCATCACCTTCTGATACAGTGCCAGCTGGCTGACGATGCGGTCCATGCGCTGCGACAGTCGTCTTGAGGCGTCCGAGTAACTCCGGATGGTGGCGCACGCAGATCGGAGCTCATCATGGATGCGCATACCCTCAGCCCTATACGCCAGGCCATCCTGGCGGCCGTGCTCTTGGCATTCGTCGCGGCCTGTTCAAGCGGCGATCCGAAGGAAACCACCAGCCCTTCGCCTTCTGTCGATCCGGCAGCAAATCCCTCCATCGACAAATCGCTCGCGGTCGCTCCCGACGGGAGAAAGGACGCTCTGGTGTGCTGGGGCAAGGGACGACCCACCGTCTCCTCGAGACTGGCGGGAACAACATTGAGGAATGGACAGGCGCGAACTTCGTGAATGAACTCGCACCGTTCAAGCGGGTGTGCACTACGACCGCGCCGGAATGGCAAGAGCGATTGCCGCTCCGAACAAGAAGCGCACAGAGACGAAGTCGAGCGCGAGGAAGAGGCATGCTCACGAGAGCTGGTCAAGAAGTACCGCCGGTGCTGCTGCGGTCGCTCGTTCGGGGGAATGATCGTGACCCACTACGACGAGAGCGGCCTGACGAGGTGGTCGGTGAGGTCATCTCGAGGGACTCCTGCTGCGACAGCGGAGTTCACCGAGAAGAGTGAACCCGACGCTTGTCTAGAGCCACGGCGTGCCACAGCGAGCACGTGGAGGTACCGTCGGAGGCTTTGAGAAATGATTTGCCAAGGTCCTGGCCCAGGATCACGCGCCACGGCCCCTCGCTACCCGGCATGGGGCCAGGCTGACGCCAAGAACGAGAGCTTCTGGTTGCAAACGAGCCCCGACTCCAGGCAGTCGAGGGAAGCTGCGGCGACGACGGGACCGACGCCCGGTGCGTCCGAGCTCGACCAGACGTGAACGCAAGGTCGACACGACAGCTGCCTCGCGGCTCAGTCGAGCCCGGACGCGGCGTCGGTGTGGGAAGCGATGACTGGTTACCAGTCGAGGGTAGGTGGAGACGTAGCGCACCGACCTCTCAGGCCGAGTCAGTCGTGGATATTTCAAGGCATAGCGCTTGCCGTGATTGTCGATATCGTACTGGCGTTTCAAGAGTTCGCACAGCGTTCAGGCGTCTCTAGTGCGCGACTACCTCGACTGATCCGGTCCATCGGTCCCATCGGATACGCGGCCGGTCACGCTGGCCGACGGTGGTCACATGGCTGCGAAATTCAAGGTCACAAGGATGAGCGCGGTGAATGACGACGCCCCCACAACCTGATCGGTTGCGGGGGCGTCGTGCGGAGCGGCAGGTGGTTACGGCTGCTTGACCGCGATATCGGCGATCTGCTTGTCGAAGTCGTCGACCTTCGTTGCCTTGCCGGTGAGCACGTCGACCTTGTAGAGATTCGGCTCTGACGTGTCGGTGCTGCGGAGCGAGGCGTACCCGGTGTTGGAGACGGTTCGACCGGACGAGACCTTGCTTTGAATGTCGAATCCGACGATCTGGCTCACGGCGAGACCGAGCTTGCCGGTCTGCGAGAGCGAACCGTCATTCGGGGGCAGCTGGATGGCCACCTGGTCGAGGTTGGCGTCGATGTCGAACAGCGTCGTGGCCGTGTCCGCGTTCACGTCGTTGTTCGTGTAGGCCGCACCAGTGACGCCTTGGGCTGTCACCATCGCGTAGTCCAGGACACCGTCCGTCGTCGTGCTGCCGGCGAGATCGTGGCGCAGGTTCTGGCCGGTGTTGCTGATGATGCGTAGACGATCGGCTGCAGGGTTGAAGTCGATGTCGAAGCGCGTCCCGTCCAGTGCGACCGTCAGCTGGGAGACCTTGGTTGCGGATCCGGTCTTGGTGTTCAGGGTGTAGATGCCGCCGGCGTTGCCGACGCCGTAGAACTGGTCGTTCTGGACGCGGTAGTCGATGCCGATCAGTGTCGAGTCGCTGCCGACGAGGCCTGAGACCTGCCCGATGAGGTCGTCGTCGTCAGGATCGTTGAGCTCGAAGATCCGGAGTGTGGTGCCGTCGTCGCCCAGGCCGAGTGCGTCTCCGCTGCCGAGCGTCGACTGTCCTGCGGCGTTGGCGCTCGTGGCCACGGCGACCGTGGCAACGGCCATCAGCACGGCTGTTGCCAGCCCGAGCAAGATGCGTGTGGGGTGGTGCATGGGTGGGCCTCCAAGTGGGTCGTGCATCGCGAAAGTTGGGTATGCACAAGCGATTCGAGACAGAGGCCTGCAGGGATTGGTCCGGGAGCACCAAGGCTTCGGGCGCGCCAGATCCGAGCCGTCGGACGTCTACGTCTCGTCGGGGCGCCGGAGTGCGTCCAGCATGATCGATCGCGCGAATTCCGGAGCGTGCAGGTCCTTCTCGGCCGCTGACTGCTTGATCAGGTCAAGCTCGTCATCGGTGAGGCGCAGCACCAGGCGGTTGCTGCGCTTCCTGCGCGGCTCAGCCGACTCATCAGGCAGGACGACGATCGGGGCGGTGGCTTCCGCGGCTGCGGCCGCTTCTCGGGCCGCCTTGGACGCCTTGGACCTGGCCGTGTTGGCCGCCTTCGCAGCCTCGGCCGTCTTGGCTGACTTCGCTCGTTTCGCAGCGCGCGCCACGCTGGCTGCCTCGGCTGCCTTGGTCGCCTCCACCGCGTGTGAAGCGGCGGTTGCAGCGGCTTCGGCCGCTTCGGCAGCCTTGGCCTCGATGCGAACGAGCTCTTCCAGCTTCTCCTCGCGAGGCGCGTCTGGATCGGGGGTGGTTCTGGTCACGTAGAAAGTGTCACACCTCGCAAGGAAGGCCGCGTCCCGACGTCAGTGGCCGAGCTGGGTGGCCAGCGCTGCGACAGCTTCCTCTGGGGATCGGACGACCTGAGCGAAACGGAGGTGAGGAATGCGGCCCAGCTCCTTCACCTGGCTGAGGTACAGGCCGGGATGCTGGGTCAGCACGCATGATGCACCTGATGGTCCGAGGAATGAGACGACCGATTCGTGGCCCGCACAGACGAATGCCCCGTCCTGAGGACGGGGCATTCGTGTGAGTAGGTGGAGGTCAGATCTCCTCGAGCGGAGCACTGGCCGGGACGTCAGCCAGCTTCTCGGTCTCGTCGTGGATCGTGATGGCTACCTCGCGCAGCTTTTCCTCGTGCTGGCGCGCGTGGTGGGCGCAGAAGAGAAGCTCCGCTTTTCCGGGCAGCTCGACCCGGACGTAGGCCTGGGCGCCACAACGATCGCAACGATCGGTTGCGGTCAGACTCGCTAGCTGGGCTAGTGCCGTCACGATGACCTCTTCTCGGTTCTGGGGGAGACGCTTAGTACAACATCATTTCATGGGGTGCTATTCCGCGCGTCCTGAGGTGGACATACGACATGCATACTCCCCGATGCGTCCAAACCGATGTAGGCGCACCGTTGGGGAGTGCGTGTCAGGACAGGCACGTGGGGGCGCGCCGATATCCTGAGGGTGTCCATCCGCCGTGGAAAGGCCACCTCCTCGATGTCGACCTATGACGCACGCAACCTCCTCGTCCTGGAGGGCCTGGAGGCCGTGCGCAAGCGTCCGGGCATGTACGTCGGGTCCACCGACACCCGCGGCCTCATGCACTGCGTGTGGGAGATCATCGACAACGCCGTCGACGAGGCCCTCGGCGGCCACTGCAAGAACATCCTGGTCGTCCTGCACGCCGATGGATCGGTCGAGGTCACCGACGACGGCCGCGGCATCCCGGTCGACATCGAGAAGAAGACCGGCCTGTCCGGCGTCGAGGTCGTGTTCACCAAGCTGCACGCCGGCGGCAAGTTCGGGGGCGGTTCCTACGTCGCCACCGGCGGCCTGCACGGAGTCGGCGCCTCGGTCGTCAACGCCCTGTCGGCGCGCCTCGACGTCGAGGTCGACAAGGACGGCGCCACCTGGGCGATGTCGTTCCGCCGTGGCGCACCGGGGGAGTTCACCGGCGACGGCTTCAACGGCGACTTCGTGGCCGGCAACGAGCTGCGCAAGCTCGGCAAGGTCAAGAAGGGTGTCAGCGGCACGCGGATCCGCTACTGGGCCGATCCCCAGGTCTTCATCAAGGGCGCTGCCTACAGCTACGACGAACTGGTCATCCGGGCGCGGCAGACGTCGTTCCTCGTGCCCGGCCTCGAGCTCGTCATCCGTGACGAGCGTGGAGATAAGAGGTCCAGACCGAGACGTTCCGCCACGACGGCGGCATCACCGAGTTCTGCGACTTCCTGGCACCCGACGAGCCGGTCACCGGCGTCGTGCGGCTGCAGGGTGACGACTCGTTCACCGAGACCGTGCCGCTGCTCGACGACAAGGGGCACATGACGCCGCAGGAGGTCACCCGCGACCTCGCGGTCGACATCGCGCTGCGTTGGGGCACCGGGTACGACACCGAGATCCGCTCGTTCGTCAACATCATCGCCACGCCCAAGGGCGGCACCCATGTGCAGGGCTTCGAGCGCGGTCTCACCAAGACGTTCAACGAGGTGCTGCGCGCCGGACGCCAGCTCAAGCAAGCCGATGACGACGTCATCAAGGACGACGTCATGGAGGGCATGACCGCTGTCGTCACGGTGCGCCTGGCCGAGCCGCAGTTCGAGGGCCAGACCAAGGAGGTCCTGGGCACACCACCGGTCTCGCGCCTGGTCAACAAGGTGGTGTCACGCGAGCTCAAGGCGTTCCTGACGTCCACGAAGGCGGCGCAGAAGTCGAAGGCCCGCCTCGTCATGGAGAAGGTCGTGAGCGCCAGCCGCACCCGCATCATGGCCCGGCAGCAGCGCGACACCCAGCGCCGCAAGAACGCGCTGGAGTCCAGCGCGCTGCCGGCCAAGCTGGCCGACTGCCGATCGGCCGACGTCGACCGCAGTGAGCTGTTCATCGTGGAGGGCGACTCGGCGCTGGGCACGGCCAAGTCGGCTCGCGACTCGGAGTTCCAGGCGCTGCTGCCCATCCGCGGCAAGATCCTCAACGTCCAGAAGGCAAGTATCGGCGACATGCTCAAGAACGTCGAGTGTTCGTCGATCATCCAGGTCGTGGGCGCCGGCTCGGGCCGCACGTTCGACATCGACACCACGCGCTACGGGCGCATCATCTTCATGGCCGACGCCGACTCCGACGGCGCGCACATCCGGTGCCTGCTGGCCACCCTGTTCTACCGGTACATGACCCCGCTGGTGGCAGCTGGCCGCGTCTTCACGGCGGTGCCGCCCCTGCACCGAATCGAGCTCATCAACCCCAAGAAGCCCCCAGCGGGAAAGAACCGTACCGCTGGGGGGACCCCCAGCCAGGAGAAGTACGTCTACACGTACTCCGACTCCGAGCTTCAGCGCACCCTCGCTGACCTCAAGCGTCGCAACGTCCGCTGGAAGGACCCCATCCAGCGTTACAAGGGCCTGGGCGAGATGGACGCCAACCAGCTGGCCGAGACCACCATGGACCCGCGGCACCGCACGCTGCGCCGGCTCACGGTCGACGACGCCGAGCGGGCCGCGGCGGTTTTCGAGCTGCTCATGGGCAACGAAGTCGCTCCACGCAAGGAGTTCCTCGTGTCGCACCAAGGGCATACGATGGCCGATATCGATTTTTGACTGGCAGCCCGGCCGGAGGGGTCCGGCCGAGGTGGATGTCCTTTACACCGGCTGTCCGATAGGTCACTCTCGATACATTCGATCAACTGTGATCCCGCTGCCCAAGACCCCGGTGGTGACGTCACCACCATTGGGGGTCTCGTGGGCACCTCGAACATCCGTCGGCTCGTGAGCGTCAGGCGAGAGCGTCTCGCTCGAACCGAGCACCAAAGTGCCATTGATCTCGATGCTGTCCTCGAACGGGTGGCGCATGGCGACCAAGAGGCATTCACCGGTCTCTATGACGCACTTGGTTCCGCTGTCTACGGCATGGCGCGGCGGGTGATCTGTGATGAACACCGAGCACAAGACGTTTCACAAGAGGTCTTCATGCAGGTGTGGCAACTGGCTCGGCGGTTCGATCCCGCCCGTGGATCAGCCAGGAACTGGATCTTGACCATCGCTCACCGCCGGGCCGTTGACACCGTTCGGCACGACCAAGCGGTTCGGAACCGGGACACCAAGCACCTGAGTGATGAGGGTCCTGCCCTCGACGTGGTTGAAGAAGCGGCTGGAGGCGAGCGAGCGTCGGGAAAGCAGGCCTGCATGAACACTTGGCTCTCCTGCAAAAGCGGCGCTGACCATGGCCTACTGACGGTCGATACGGCTCTGGCCGCAGGCGACGCCTCAGCTTCACGTCAACCGATCGACGCATTGACGGCGGTCAGGGCTTGGCGTGCCCGCGCGTCACGAGGACGTACTGCCCCACGAGCTCGCCGAGCAGGGCTCCGGATCCGATGTCGCTCGGCAGCTCGAGGCCGGCGTAGAGCGCGGCGAGATCGACCTGGCGCTCCATCCAGCTGTACTGGTCGGCGCGATAGGGGGAGAGCTTGCCCAGGTAGGCACGGGCGGCGGCGCTCATGGTGGCCTGGGTCGAGGGTACGAGCACGAGCAGTCGGAGCGGGCCGGCTTGGTGGCACCGCTGCACGGCTTCGGCTGGCTGGCGGCCGGGCTGCCGGTGCGGTCCTGGGCGGCTGAGGCGACCTTGGACGCGAGCTTGAGCACGGTCTTGACCTCGTCGGTCTTCGCCTCGTCGTCCGTCGTCGAGCGCAGAGCGACCTGCTGCGACGTGAACGACATCCACACGTCCTCGCAGCCGTGCTCGTTGAGCCATTCCGCGGCCTTGTCGCCGGCCGGGTCGCGCGAGCCTCCGAGCTGCTTGACCGTGGCCTGCTCGCCCTGACGCTGGATGGTGTTGGGCTCGGGCGGGAGCTGTGCTGCGGCCCAGGAGACGAATCCCTCGTCGGACGTGCCGTTGCCGTTCTCGGCCCACCACCGGGCGATCAGTGCATCGGCCGTGGCCTTCTGCTTGTTGATGACGCTGCCGACCGTGCGGAGGTCGCCGGCGTCGAGCAGAGGAGGTGCAGGATCGGCCGCGAGCGGATCCGTCGTGGCCTTGGGCTTGGGCGTGGACGACTTTGCAGGATCGGGGGTGGTGGAGGTGTTGCGGACTGGGTCCTCCTCGACCGTGATCGGCAGGAACTTGTCTCCTGTCACGCCGATCAGCACCGCCATGAGGGCGAGGATCGAGATGAAGACATACCGAACCGACCGGGTCCGTGCGTTGGAATCCATGAGGTCAGAATCCCACAGCCCGATTGTGCAGGACACTGCCCTGCAGGGAGCGGACGTCGTTGTCGGCGATGCCGGTGGTCATGGTCGACGCCGCGGCGACGTACTTGCTGAACGAGCGCGGACGCGTTCCGAGGCGGTTGAGGGCGCGGTCGGCCACTCCCGGAGTGGACGGGCCCTTGGTCTCGATCAGCGCGTAGCTGTCGTCCATCCAGACGTCGCCGGTCTCGAGGTGACAGACCAGCTTCCAGTCGATGGTGACGCGAGTGCCGGCCGAGAGGTCGGACAGCGTGGCGCGGGTGTAGCAGACTTCGGCGGCAGGGACGAGCTCGTCGACACGGACCTCCGGATGGCCGGCGAGGTGGAACGCGACGAAGTCGGCCTCCTCACCGTCCAGGTAGCCGTAGCGGGCGGGATCGCTCATGCCCATGACCTTTTGGGTCTCGCCGCGGTTGTCCTTGGTCTTGACCTCGATGCGGCACAGGCCGTCCTCGACGTACAGGCGGCTGCGCACCTTCCAGCGACGACGGCGCTTCTGGACGTGCGAGCGGGCGGCTTCGAAGCCGGAAGTGTCGAAGTAGAGCGTGCGGTACGTCGTGTAGTGGCGACCCTTGATCTCGAGCACCCGGTGGGTGTCGGCGAGATCGGAGACCAGTGCGCGCACCGTGTCGAGCGGAGCGATGTACTTGCGATCGGTGCGGTGCATGAGGGCCGCGTGCTCGACGAGCTCCTCGAGGCCCACGGGGCGCAATCCATCGACGCCCAGCAGATGGGCCCGGCCGACGTCGGACGTCAGGACAGGCATGAGTGTGGTGACCGTGTCGCCGCTGTGCGGCTCGGTGGCGAGCGCCGTCATCTACCCGACCACCCCGTCGGACTGGACCTGCTCGGCGCTGGCGCGGCCCCAAGCCTCGTCGACGATGTAGGAGATCGTGAGTGCCGTGGTCTCGCGGACGAAGTCGATGTCCTCGATGACGATGCTGGTGACCTTGACGGCGAGCTTCTGCTCGAGGACGCTGCGGACCTCGGCCGGGTCGGAGTACGCGTGCTCGAGCGTCAGGCGCATGACCCGGGTCGGTGAGTCGCCGCGGGAGTTGTCGGTGATGGCGACGACGAGCAGGATGCCGATGTTGACGATGATGAGCAGCACGATGGGTCGGTCGGGCAGCCCGTTGATGAGGCCGAAGATCAGCGCCAGGAAGGTGTACGCGACGTCCTTGATGGTGAACGCGGCACTGCGCAGACGCAGCATCGAGAGCAGGCCGAACAGGCCGAAACCGATGGCCGCGTTGAAGGTGCCGGCCGTGATGGCCGCGAGGGCGCCGAACAGACCGAAGTTGAGAGACGACAGGACCAGCGGCATCGACGGCACCGACTGCTGACTGCGGTACAACACGCCGACCAGAAGCAGCATGGCCAGGATGTCGATGCCGAAGCGAGTCAGCAGGTCGAGGGTGTCGGCTGAAATGTTCATGTGAGGAATCCCGAGCTTCTCAACTCATGATCGGGACGGCCGCGAGGCCGTCGAGGCGGACGATGTACGGGAGGTCCCGCTCACTTTACAGAGGTTCCCGTATCGATGCCGAATGATTGACGTGGATCGGTGGAGATGCGTGTCACGCGGACCTAACCCTTTGACGATACCGCCACCGTGCGCCGGAACAGCGCATTGGTCCAGTTCGTGGATTGTCGTGAACGACACCCGCTGACCTGCTCGCCGTCGATACGATCTCGGCGTGAGTGACATCAGCGATCCCGACCGGGCCGGCCGCGGTGATCGCAAGAAGGCCAAGAAGCTCATCGATGCCGCCTATGCGGCCGGGCACCTCACCGCAGCGAACCGCACGCTGCGCATGGACCGGGTGGACTCCGCCCAGACCAAGGGTGATCTGGCGATCCTGGTCCGCGACCTGAGCGGGCCGGCCGCTGCTGCCGGGGCGGCGGTCCCGCCGGTGACGACGACGGCGGGCCCGACCACGCCGAGCCAGGGCAGCCCGTCACTCGGATCGGCGATCCCGCCCGACCAGCTGAGCGCCATGGCGAGAAAGGGCGGCTCGGTACCGACGATCGACCTGAGCGGCGCCATGGGGTCGGCGATGACCCGAGACAGCGTCAAGCGGATGCGACGGATCGTCCTGATCGTGCTGGTCGGCTTCCTCCTTCGTGTGCGGTCTCGGCATCGCCGGCGTGGTGACGGCAGTCTTCTCGGGCATCAGCAACATCGGCGGCTCGAGCGGCGAAGCTCCGGCGTCGAGCGTCAACCTGCAGACGGCGGAGGGATGGACGGAGCTGGTCGCCGCCGTCGACAAGGAGACGGGCACGAGCCGGGTGTTCGACGCCGTCATCTATCCCGAGTACGCCTCGATCAACGCCATCGCGGACGAGGGTGCGATGCGCTACGTGTACCGCGACGGCGCCTTCCAGCTGTTCAACAGCCCGGTGACGCCAGCGCAGGGCAAACCGATCGACCTCGCCGACATCGAACCCGAGCTGATCGCGGGCCTGCCCGACAAGACGGCGGAGCTGCAGGGCATGCCCGACTACGACTCCGCCTACCTGATCGTCAACACCTTGAGCGGACAGCCGGGAATCATGGTGTACGTGCAGCAGTCGGGGCGCCTGTCGCGGTGGTCGATCTACGATCTCGGCGGCAAGGTGATCGGCGGTACTCCCGAGTGACCTTGGCGGCCGGGCCTACGAGTGCTCGACGTCGAGCGCGTACACGACCACTTCGCCAAAGGCGTCGTCATCGTCGTGGTCAGAGTTCGACTGCGTGTAGCAGCCGGCCTTGAAGTAGTTGCCCTCGCCCACTTTGTCGTAGCGCACGGTCTTGGCGCCGTTGTACGTGATCTCGATCCCGTCGGCCGTCGCCTTCATCACGATGGTGAAGGTCGTGCCGAGGTCGTAGTCGGCGTCCAGGGCGCCGATGTCGTCGCCGTCGGCCTCGACGAAGAGTCTCTTCTTCTCGAGCCGGACCATGACGACATCGTCCTCGTCGTCGTGGATCTGACCGGCGACGACCTCGGCCTTGCTCGGGGGGAACCTTGGTGATGGCCTGCTTCACCGTCATCACATGGGTCCCGGACGCGTTCGACCAGCTCGCCTCGGACTCGCCGCCGGGCTCCATCTCGCGCAGCTCGGAGCGGGGATAGCCCGATCCGGACGTGGTGGCGCCACCGGCGGGCGCGCGAAAGACCACCCCGGACCCGTCGATCGGTGGTGGTGAAGAAGCGATCGTCACTGAAGGTCGCGAGGTCGGGCTGCTTGATCTCTTCGGCCTCGTCCTCGTCGTCGTCCGAGCCGATCGGCAGGGTCAGCTTCCAGCTCGACAGGTCCAGAACATCGGCGGGGAGGCCACCCGGGCCGGGTTCCGACTGGGCGGCTACCGACGTCCGCGATGGCGTGGAGTCGTCGGAGCTTCCACCACAGGCGGCGATGACGGCGAGCGCGACGACGGCAGCCAGGGTGCTCGCGGCGATGCGTCGGCTACGGGAGGTCGGCATTGGCCGACACCAGCTTCGGGATCTCGTTGGCATCCCGGTACACGCGGTTGACTCCGTAGATGACCGTGTCGCCCGGAGTGATGTCGTAGTTGATCGACGCGGCCACGTTGCCGCCGTAGAAGGTCTCCTTCGCGTCCACGGTCTGGATCTGCTCCTTCACACCTCGAAGGATGTTCGCCGCCACGTAGGTCGCCGCCACCCTGTCGTACAGGTACACACCACGTGATCCACCATAAAGGCGGTTTCCGGTGACAAAGGTGTTGTGCGCGGCACTGTTGACGCGGATGTGCGATGACCTCGGTGAATGGCTGCGATTGTTCCGAATCGTGTTGAAGTTCGACTCGTAGACCACGAAGTTGTCGACGTTGTCGGAGGCGACGTTGTCCTCGATGAGATTGAAGGCCGAGTCCTGGTGCAGCATGAAGCCGTGCAGCTTGTTGTCGAGCGACCAGTTGCCGCGGATGATGTTGTAGTTGCACCGTTTCGACACGATGAATCCGTGCTTCCCGTTGTGCTCGAACAGGTTGCCCTCGATCAGTGCGTTGTTGCTGTCGTCGTGCGGGTCGAGCCCGTAGACCTCGTTGTCGGTGAACCGGTTGTTCTTCCAGACCATGCCTGACGCGCCGAACGTGTAGGCGCCGAAGTGGTTGTGCGTGAACGTGCTGTTCTCGACCCACCCGGTCGTGATCTGCGAGCCGAGCCTGCCCTTGTCGATCCGGTAGGAGAGCCCGTACGTTCCACCCTCGCCCTGGGCGGTGGAGATCTTCGCCGAGGCGCTGAGGTTCTCGGTCAGCCCGTTGCCGAGACGGGAGATGGTGCTGTCGATGATGTCCATCCTGCCGTTCTTCATGCGGACGAAGCTGCGCCCGTCGGAGCTGTCGACGTCGGGCTCGCCCGTCGCGGGATCGACGGAGCTGACGCGCACGCCCTTGATCAGCACCGTCGACTCGTCGAACACGAGGCTGGCCAGCGCCTTGGACGTGCTGGTGAGCTGCAGGTTCGTCACCGTGTGCCCGGTGATGTCGACGCGGATGTCGCCCTCGATCGAGATCGCCCGGTTGAGTCGATAGGTCTTGTCACCCAACGCGTTGATGGCGTCGTACTGCTTCAGGCGTCGCGCCAGCTCCGGGATGGTCGTGACGATCGGCGTGTTCGCGTCGAACTCGTTGATCACGCGCAGCAGGTCGCCGTCCTTCTCGATCGTCGCGCGCCCGATCGTCCCGGTCGACCGTGCTGGTTTCAGGGGTGCAGTGACTGGCAGGACTTTGATGACGGAGCCCGACGTGATCGGACCCTGGTTGGACTTCGTCAGGGAGTGGACCGTCACGCCGAAGCTCTTCGCGACCTCGGCGACCGTCTGGCCCGGCTTGACCTTGTAGTAGGCGAACTTGCGCTCGTAGTCCGGCTGAGCCTTCTTCATGGTCGCGGCGGCCTCGTGCCAGTTGTTCGTCAGCAGTCGGCTGTTGCCCAGCTCGGCCAGGTGCTGGGCGTACAGGCCGGACCACAGCGTGAGGACCGTGGCCACGCCGATGGCCATCGGCACCAGCAGGAGGACGGCCATGGGCCGGAGGTTTCGCCAGAATCTCCGACGACGGTGATGGCCTGTGGCCTCCAGGCGACTCACGGCTCGTCTCCCGGATAGCGAAGCCGCTGGCCGACCGAGATGACGTTCCCGTTCGCGATGTCGTTCATCTTCTCCAGGACCTCTGGAGTGGTGCCGAGGTCCAGGGCCACCCCGGCCAGGGTGTCTCCCGGCCGGACGACGTAGACGCCGTTCCTGTTCGCCTTCTGGACGGGCGACGTGGGTTCGGCCTGCTTGCCCTTGACGCTGTCGACGGTGTGCTGAAGGGCCATCGCGTCGTAGTACGGCTGCGCCTGCACGTCGGCGCCGACCTGCGAGCGGAACGACAGTCCCAGGTACGTGAGCAGGGTGAGGCACGCCGCGACAGCGATTCCGCCCTGGAGCAACGTCGATCCCTGGCGAACCGCACTCTTGCGGGCTTCGCGCTTCTTGTTCCATCGGGTCGCCCAGCTGTTCTCGAGCAGGGTGCCGAGGGCGTAGATCTTCAGCACCGCGTTCACGTACCCGTACAGGGTGAAGGCCGGCAGGTGGACCAGACGCTCCGGATGCTTCCGGAAGTAGCCGAACACCCGCACGACGCGGCTCGTCAGCCACCAGACGATGAGCACGGAGGCCAGGAGCCAGTCCTCGCTGATCACCGCGAGCGTGAAGACGACCGGTCCGACCAGCATGAGGAAGGGCTGGAGGAAGCGGTCGATCACGAAGTAGGCGAGCGCCGGATGCTTCCACACCCAGCCGGCGGCGACGGCCTTCAGGTCGGCTCGCCACGAGTTCCTCGTCCACCGCAGGCGCTGCTTGCAGAAGTCCCTCAGCGAGCCGAGGCCCGGCGTGTAGACACAGGTGTCCAGGACGTAGGCGGTCTCCCATCCCTGACGGATGATCAGGTGCGACAGACGTTTGTCGTCACCGGAGACCGCGCGGACGCCCATGAAGAACTCGTGGCGCAGGGCATGCATGTTGTCGTGGTCGGCGTTCAGCAGCGCCTCACGGCGATAGAACGCGGTGCGGCCGGACAGCGTGTTGAACACCCGTCCGACGCCCAGAAGGAAGGGCACTTCCTCGCGGTACCGCGTCCAGAGCAGGATGTCGAACAGCACATTCCCGACCGTGGTGGGGTTGCTGATCCGCTGGGCGATGGTCGCTCCACCGATGGCGGCGTTCGCGAAGTACGGCATCGTGCGGCGCAGGACGTCGTCCGCCCACACCGTGTCCGAGTCCACGAGCGCGACGAGCTCACCCGACGCGAGCTCGATCCCGTCGCAGAGCGCGGCCCGCTTGCCCGGCTTCGGGGTCACGACCAGCCGAAACCTCGTCTCCGTCGAGTCGTCGTCGACGTAGTCGCGCTGGCATCGCAAGATGTGCTTGACGTTGGACTTGTCGACGACAGCGATGATCTCGTCCACGCCGTTGCGCTGCCAGGACCGCACAGCCTGGTCGAAGATCTCAGGGTCCTCGTTGTAGACGGGTGTGACGACCGAGACCGAGTGACGCGGCGCCGCCGAGGGGCGCCACGGCAGGTCTGGCCGGTACCTCGCGGCCACGAAGCGCCGGACGAGCCAGTACGACCAACGCCACAGGCCGATGACGGACAGTGGGATGTAGAGCAGCGCGAGGCTGAAGGCGCCCTGGTCAAACATGCGACATTTCGTTCGGGCCGGCACCGATTCCTTGACCAGGTTGCAGCATCCGATGGTGCCGGACGTTCTCCCACACGACGGCCTTCAGGATGCCGAGGTCGTACCCGTGGTCCTGCCCCCACTGGAGCAGCGCTGCGGTGTCCTTCGGGAGACAGGATCCGCCGAACGGGCCACGGTCCCTGATGCCGTAGACCGGGTTCCAGACGGCCTCGCTGGTCTCGGCCGTCATCTGGAAGATCCTGGTGGCGTCCCAGCCCTCACTGTTGGCCACGACCCGCATCTCGTTGAAGAACGCGATCTTGACGGCGTTGTAGAGGTTGTGGACGTACTTCTGGAACTCCGCCTCTTCGAGGGTGACGCGTTCGATCGGGGCATCGAATCCGCGGTAGACCTGCTGCACCACGTCCCCGGACTTCTCATCCAGCTCGCCGATCGTGATGAGCCATGGTCGGGCGAAGTCCTGCTCAGCCGTCGCCTCGCGGAGGTACTCCGGCTGCATCACCACGCCGAAGTGACGGCCCGCCGTCTTGCCCGAGATCTCCTCGACCATCGGGATCACGAGGTCGCGGGTCGTGCGTGGTGGAACCGTCGAGCGGATCACGAGGACGTGATAGCCACGGTGCGGCCGCAGCCGGTTGCCGAACTCCGTGACTGCCCTGACGAGATGGTCGAGCTGGATCCTGCCGTCCACCGTCGGCGTGGGCACGCTGACCATCGTCACGTCGTCGGTGGTCGGGGTGAACTCCTGTGGATCCTGCACGTCGAATCCTTCGGACCAGAGTCCCCTGAGCTTGCGTGGATCGACGTCGAACACAGTGATGGCATGTCCTTGCGCGCGTAGACCTTTGGCCGTGGCCCGGCCGACGAAACCACCACCGACAATCGAGATCTTCATCATGGCTCCTTGGAGGAGGAGTGGCCTTGATGTGTGGGGGTCCGGCCTCGGATGTATCTCTTCGAATGTAAGTACTTTGCGCTACGAAAAGGGCGGAATCAGGCGGATTTCACAGACCCGAGCGACAGCGTTCATCACGGGTACCCCGAGAGGTCAGACGACCGGCTCGAGCAGCCCCGTGTCGACGTCGTAGAGAAAGCCGCCGACCCGCACATGGGCGCCGATCAGCGGATGTGCGACGACCTTCTCCACGTCGTCGCGCACCGTCTCCTTCTGGTCCTCGATGACGCCCAGTGACATCCACGACGCGTCCATGCCCGCACTTGCCCCGACCTGGCTCCGGAGGTCGTCCTCCGACGCCGAGGACATCGCGCAGCGCGTGTGCTCGACCACGAGGATCCGCTCGACCTCGAGCAGGTTGACGCCCAATACCAGGGCGACGAGCACCTGGTCCGTGACGCGGCCGCCGGGGTTGCGCAGGATCTTCGCGTCGCCCGGGGACAGGCCGATCATGCCCAGCGGGTCGATCCGCGAGTCCATGCACGTGACCATGGCGACGCCTGCGTGCGCCACGCCGTCGAACCCCGACAACGTGAAGTGCCCGGCGAACTCGCGGTTCGCCGCGAGGAGGTCGTCGAAGTCACCCATGGCCGAGAGCCTAGCCAGCGACGTCGTGGACCTCAGAGGTGACCTGAGTCGGCGTGGGCCGCAGCAGGCCGAGAGCGAGCGCTGCTGCCGCTGTCGCACACACCGCTGCTCCGACGAACACGGCGTGCAGCTGCGCGATCCCTGCATCGCGCAGGGCGTCGCGGTAGGCCTGGCACGCCGTGGCCGCGCCGTCGCACAGCTCCGCCGCAGGAGGAATCTGCGCGGACGCGTCGTAGAACGCGTGCAGCCCGATCGTGGTGAGCGCCGAGATGCCGAGCAGCATCCCGACCATCCGGGCCACGATCAACAGTGCGCTGGCGACCCCGTGCACGGGTCCGTCGGTGTGCTCGAGCAGGGCGGCGTTGACGGGCGCGATGGCCAGACCGAAGCCGAGTCCGCCCAGCACCAGAGAGAGGGTCTCGCTCTGGTGCTTCAGCGACTCGGCGTCCCACGTCGCCATGTGAGCGAACGCGATCGCACTGAGCAGCATCGCAACGGCGGTGAGCACGTGGGCCGGGACGCGTCGCAGCAGCCACCCGCCGAGCACGGCTCCGACGGGCAGCGCGATCAGGAACCGCAGCAGCACCAGGGCGGCATCGAGCTGTGAGTCACGGTGGACGGTCAGCCGGGCGAAGAACGGGATGTCGACGAGTGCGGCGATGAGGCTCGCGCCGATGAAGAACGACACGACCAGGGCGCCCCATGCCGGCCGCAGGCTCAGTGCTCCTCGCGGCACCAGCGGCAGGGGAGCGGTGCGCTGTCGCCACCAGAAGCCGGCGAACGCGAGCACGGCGAGGGGCAGCAGCCAGGGTGCGCTCGGCGAGATCGCCGCGCTCTCCGGCTCCGCAGACGCGAACGCGACGATGACCGCACCCAGCCCGACCGTCAGCATCATGGCCCCGCGAAGGTCGGTCTCACGCCCCAGGTCGGCCCAGTCGCGCCACGCGAGCAGAGGCCGGCGGGCGGTGGCCTGACGGAGGAGGAACGCTGCGGCGAGGCCGAACGTCGCCAGCGCGACCGGCGTGAGCCACCGGGACTCGCCGACCACCGGCAGGAAAGCCAGTCCGCTCGTGACACCGGTGACGAGGATCTCCGGCTCGAGCATCACGAGGGTGAGCCCGACGAGCGTGAGCACGGCCAGTACCAGCCCGACGGCGTCGAAGCGGCCGGGCCGTTCTGGAGCCTGCGCGTCGACATCTCGCATCCGGACCATCGCCGCCGCGAGCACGAGGCCGACCGCACAGTTCAGCCAGAAGATGTCGCGCCACGAACCGAAGGAGAGGACGACCGCCCCGTAGAGCGGACCGAGGACGCTGCCGAGCTCCTGCACGGCCCCGACGATGCCGAGCGGGAGACCCCGCTTCGCCGGTGGCCACAGGTCGGCCACCAAGGCGAGCGTGGGCGGGATGAGCCCGCCGCCACCGATTCCCTGGATGAGACGGCCGGTGACGATGCTCGGCAGGTCGTAGGCCGCAGCCGTGATGATCGAGCCGATCGCGAACACGATCAGCGAGCCGAGCAGGACAGGCACGCGGCCGCGCAGGTCGGAGATGCGCCCGATGAGCGGCAGGACGGCGACGTAGCCGAGCAGGAACCCGGACACGATCGGCGCGGCGCGCTGGAGCCGGTCGATGTCGAGCCCGACCGTGGTCATCATGTCGGGAAGGGCCAGCACGACCACGTAGGTGTCGGCTGCCGCGAACATGATCGCGGCTGCCGCGAGTCCGAGCAGGACCCGTGGCGCGGTCTGCCTCATTTCTCCTACGGGACCTTGATCGTGATGGGGACGTCGGAGGTCGTGAGCTTGACGATGTAGGTCACGTCGCCGCCCTCGGGGTAGAACGGTCCGGAGAGCGTGGCGTCGCGCAGCTCGTCCTTGTCGGTGAGGCGGTACTTGACCGCGAAGGTCGCCTTCTCGTCGGCCGACGGGATGATCGTGCTGACGATGCTTCCGGGGAGCGTGCCGCTGATGGTGGTGAGGACGTCGGAACCGTCGCGCGACTTGTCGCCGCCCTTCAGGCTCTTGGTCTGGTCGAGGATGCGGGTGACGCCGCTCTCGGCATCGAGGAGGGCGGCCGGGTCGGGCGCCTTCAAAGAGGCTGGGTCGATCTCCAGGTAGAGCGGCGAGAAGCTGGTCTTGGCCTTGAGGGTTCCCTCGGCTGACACGACGTCGGCGCTGAGCGTCGATCCGCCGGTGACGACCTTGACCTTGCCCTTGAACGCGGGCGAGTGGTTGCCCTGGCCGGAGGCCGACAAGAGTCCGGTGACCCCGTCGGGCAGGGCCTTCGTGGCCAGCGAGACGTTGATGGTCTCGGCTTCGTCGATCAGGGCCCGCGCGGCAGACAGGCGCTTCTGGAGCTCGCTGGTGTCGGCCTTCTTGGGCTCGGAGTCGCCTTGGCAACCGGCCAGGAGGACTGCAGCGGCGAGCAATGCCAGGAGTCGGGTACGCACGGATTCAGTGTTGCACGCAGTGCTGGTCGGCGTCGGTGACGCTGCGCGGTTTCTCCGTCGAGACGCTGTGCTGTTCTACGGCGAGACGCCGGGTAGCGCAGACACCGGACCTGCGACGGCCAGCAGCGGTTGCGCGGCCGGCACACCGGACGCATCGCGCCGCTCGGTGGGCGCGGGCAGCTCGACCGGGGAACCGCTGGTGGCGCAGGCGATCGGGGACCCGTCGCCGACCCAGGCGAGGATGAGGCCGTCCTCACCCTTGAGCAGGCGCTGGCAGCGCACACCGCCGGTGGCACGGCCCTTGGCCGGGTAGATGCCGAGCGGGCTGACCTTGACGCTGCCGGTCTGCGTGCCGGGCAGGGCGTCGCCCCCGCCGGACACGCTGACCACGTGAGCGGTGTCGACGTCGCGCACCACGCCGAACGCCACGGCCTTGGCGCCGTCGGCGAGCTTGACGCCAGCGACACCGCCTCCGGATCGTCCCTGGGGCCGCACCACGGACGCATCGAACCGCAGCATCTGGGCATCGGAGGTGACGAAGGCCAGCTGCTCGTTGCCGGTGAGCAAGGGAGCCGCCCCGACGACCTCGTCTCCATCGGCCAGGGTGAGGAGGTCCCACTCGTCGCGGTTGCTGAGGTGGTCGGGCTTGACCCGCTTGACCACGCCGGCACTGGTGCCGAGCGCCAGACCAGGGCCGTCGTCGTCGAACGTCATGAGCGTGAGTGGACGCGCATCGAGGTGCACGAGCTCACGCAGGGGAACGCCGCCCTGCAGGTTCGGCGCGGACGACGTCTGCGGGATCGACGGGATCTCCACGACGCTGAGACGGCGCACACGACCGTCCGACGTGACGAGGCCGACCTGGCCTCGTGCCGTCGCTCGCACGGCCGCCACGATCGTGTCGTGCTTGGACCGTCGGCCGATCTCGCCGAATGGGGCGTCGTCGGTCGTACGGGCGAGCAGGCCGGTGGCGGAGAGCAGCACCCAGCACGGGTCGTCGGCGACCTCGAGCGGAGCGGTTGCGGTGACGGCCTGGCCGGCGGCCTCGAGCAGCACGGTGCGGCGGGGCGTGCCGAACTGCTGGGCCATCTCGTCGAGCTCGTCCCCGACGACCGAGCGCAGCAACGCGTCGTCGCCCAGGATCGCGTCGAGCTCCTCGATGGTCGCGCGCAGCTGCTCGGACTCCTTCTCGAGCTCGATGCGGGAGAACTTGGTGAGCCGGCCGAGCTGGAGGTCGAGGATGTAGTCGGCCTGCAGCTCGCTGAGGTCGAAGACGCTGATGAGTCGTCCGCGCGCCTCGCCGCGGTCGTCGCTGGCGCGGATGAGCTGGATGACCTCGTCGATGTCGAGGATCGCGATGAGCAGGCCGTCGACGAGGTGCAGTCGCTCGGCCGCCTTGCGCCGGCGGTAGGCGGTGCGTCGCCGGACGACGTCGTAACGGTGCCCGAGGAACACCGTGAGCATCTCGTGCAGGCCGAGCGTGCGGGGCTGCCCGTCGACGAGCGCCACGGCGTTGATGCCGAACGACGTCTCCATGGGCGTGTGGCGGTAGAGCTGGTCGAGCAGCGCCTCGGGATGGATCGAGCTCTTGACCTCGATCACGAGGTTCAGGCCCTTGTGGCGGTCGGTGAGGTTCTTGATGTCGGAGATGCCGTGCATCTTCTTGGCCTGCACGAGCTTCTTGATGGACTCGATGACCTTCTCGGGCCCGACGTTGTAGGGCAGCTCGGTGACCACGATGCCGCGACGACGTGGCGTGACGTTCTCGATCCGGGCCGTGGCGCGCATGCGGAACGATCCGTTGCCGGTGGCGTAGGCGTCGCGGATGCCCTCGAGCCCGACGATCTTGCCGCCGGTGGGGAGATCGGGGCCGGGGACGAACTTCATCAGGTCGTCGAGGTCGGCACCCGGATGGTCGATGAGGTGACGGAGCGCCTGCACGACCTCGACCAGGTTGTGCGGGGCGATGTTCGTGGCCATGCCGACGGCGATGCCGGACGCACCGTTGACCAGCAGGTTGGGGAGCGCCGCCGGCAGCACCGACGGCTCGATCTCGCGGCCGTCGTAGTTGGGACGGAAGTCGACGGTGTCCTCATCGATGGACGCCGTCATGGCCACGGCGCTGGCATCCATGCGGCACTCGGTGTAGCGCATCGCCGCCGGCGGGTCGTCGGGCGACCCGAAGTTGCCATGACCGTCGACGAGCGGGAGTCGCATCGACCACGGCTGCACGAGACGCACCAGCGCGTCGTAGATGGCGCCGTCGCCGTGCGGGTGCAGGCGACCCATGACCTCACCGACGACGCGGGCGCTCTTGACGTGGCCACGGTCGGGACGCAGGTTCAGGTCGTCCATCGTGTAGAGGGTGCGACGCTGCACTGGCTTGAGGCCGTCGCGGGCGTCGGGGATCGCGCGGGAGTAGATCACCGAGTACGCGTACTCGATGTAGCTCGAGCTCATCTCATCAGTGATGTCGGTGTCGATGATGTGCTCGTCGAACTCCTCCACCGGTGCCGCTGCCTTGCGTGCCATGTGTCCTCTCCCGGACCTTGCGAACCTGTTTCGAACCCTCATTCTCCCGCGTCCACGGGTCGGGCGACTCCTGCCACGCCGAGTCATCTGCCGCCAGACCCGGCACCCCGCCCCAGGGTTGACGAGCCGATAGGTTGGCCGCGTGAGCGACGTGCCTTCCGGAGACCCGCAGTGGGAGGCCGACGTCCTGCTCAAGGACGGTCGTGTCGCCCAGCTGCGACCCATCGTCCCCGATGACTCCGAGCGACTCGTCGAGTTCTACTCGCGGGTCTCCGACGAGTCGAAGTACCTGCGATTCTTCGCGCCGTACCCGAGGCTCTCGGAGAAGGACATCGAGCGCTTCACCCACGTCGACCTCGACCGCCGGGTGGCGTTCGTGGTCACGCTCCACGATCTCATCATCGGCATCGGACGTTACGACGCGGTCTCCGACGAGCCCGGCGGGGGTGCCGGGGCTGGGGCGGCAGAATCAAGCACAGCGGAAGTGGCGTTCCTCGTCGAGGACGCCCATCAGGGTCGCGGCGTCGGCCAGCTGCTGCTCGAGCACCTCGCCCAGGCCGCTCGTGAGCGCGGGATCGGGCGATTCGTCGCGGAGATCCTTCCGGCCAACCGGCGGATGCTCCAGATCTTCCGTGAGATGGGCTACGAGGTGGCGGGCACGGTCGAGGAGGGTGTGCAGCGGCTCGCCTTCCGCATCCAGTCGACGGACACCGCGGTCGGCGTCATGCGGGCCCGCGAGCAGCGCGCCGAGGCGGCCTCGATCCAGCGCATCTTCTCCGCCCGGAGCATCGCCGTCGTCGGCGCCAGCCGCCGGCAGGACTCGATCGGCCAGGCGATGGTGCGCAACCTCGTGCTCGGCGACTACCAAGGCAGCGTGTACGCGGTGAACTCCCAGGCCGAGGCCGTGTCCGGGCTCCCGGCGTACAAGACGGTCCAGGACGTGCCCGACGACGTCGACCTCGCCATCGTGGCGGTGCCGTCCGAGTCCGTCACCGACGTCGTCCTCGACTGCGCCGCCAAGGGAGTGCACGGCCTGATCGTCATCTCGGCCGGATTCGCGGAGGAGGGGTCCGAGGGACGCAAGCGGCAGCGCGCCTTGGTGAACCTGAGCCGCAGCTACGGTCTCCGCCTCATCGGGCCCAACTGCCTCGGCGTCATCAACACGGCGTCCGACCTGCAGCTCAACGCCTCCCTCGCACCGACGATGCCGCCACCGGGACGGGTGGGGTTCTTCTGCCAGTCGGGCGCGCTGGGCACGGCCATCCTCGAGTCCGTCTCCCGACGGGGCCTGGGCCTGTCGACGTTCGTATCGGCCGGCAACCGCGCCGACGTCTCCGGCAACGACCTGCTGCAGTACTGGCAGGAGGACGCCGCCACCGAGGTCGTGCTCCTGTACCTGGAGTCCATCGGCAACCCCCGCAAGTTCTCGCGGATCGCCCGCCGCGTGTCGCGCACCAAGCCGATCGTGGCGGTGAAGTCCGGCCGGTCCACCCAGGGCGTCCCGGTCGGTCACGCGGTGAAGCGCAGCTCGGCACCGCAGGCCGCCGTCGACGCGATGTTCCGTCAGGCCGGCGTCATCCAGGTCGACAACCTGGACGAGATGTTCGACGTCGCCCAGCTGCTCGCCCATCAGCCACTGCCGTCCGGCAACCGGGTCGCCGTCGTGGGCAACTCCGACGCGATGGCCCTCCTCGTCACCGACGCCGCCACCGAGGCCGGCCTGCAGGTCGCCGAGCCGGTGTCGCTGGGCGCCAACGCCGATGCCGACGACTTCGAGCTCGCCCTCGAGTCGGCACTCGCCAGCCCCGACGTCGACGCCCTGATGACCGTCTACGTGCCGCCGATCAACACCAGCGGCGACGAGGTGGCCGGTGTGCTCGCCGCCGTGGGGGAGCAGTCCGACAAGCCGATCGTCTCGACGTTCCTCGGCAGCGAGGGCGTGCCGGAGCTGCTGCGCGTCACCGACGTGCAGGGAGGCGCAGCCGGCCGAGGATCGGTGCCGTCGTACGCCGCGCCGGAGTCGGCGGTGCGTGCCCTCGCCCGGGTGGTCAACTACGCCGAGTGGGCCTCGCGCGACCACGGCGAGTTCCAGATCTCCCTCGACCACCGCACCGGCGACGCGCGCGCCCTGGTGCGTGACGTCCTCGCCGAGGCGCCGCGTGGCGCGATCCTGTCCACCGAGCAGGTCCACGACCTGCTGGCCTGCTACGGCATCGACCTGTGGCAATGGATCAACGTCCACACCCGCGAGGAGGCGATCGCGGCGGGGGAGAAGCTCGGCTGGGACGTCGTGCTCAAGGCCGGCAGCGAGCACCTCCGGGCCCGGCCTGACCTCATCCACATCTGGCGCGATGTCCAGAGCGCCGAGCAGATGGGTGAGGCATGGGACGACCTCACCAGCTGGAACGGCATGCGTTCCGACACCCGCTTCTTCGTGCAGGCAGCGGCACCGGACGGCATCCCGGTGTCGTTCGCGGTCACCGAGGACCCGCTCTTCGGCCCGCTCGTCTCGTTCGGGCTGGCCGGAGCGCCGAGCGACCTGTTGGGCGACCGGTCGTACGGCATCCCGCCGCTCACCGACAGCGATGCCGGGGCGATGGTCTCCGGGCTGCGGTCGGCGCCCCTGCTGTACGGCTACCGCGGCTCCGACCCGGTCGACGTCGACGCCGTCCAGGACCTCATCCTGCGACTCGCCTCGATGAAGGACGACCTCCCCGAGATCGCCGAGCTCGACCTCGAACCGGTGCTCGTCGGGCCGAACGGACTCACGGCCCTGAGCGCCCGCGCCAAGGTTGTGCCGTCGGCCGATCGTCGAGGCGACTGGTACGTCCGGCGGCTCAGCAAGCAGGTGGTGACGGGAGATACGCTGACGTGATGACTATCGACCGCACGCCGGAGGTGTTCGACGAGGTCTCGCGCAGCGGCTACTACCCGGAGATCGTGGCCGACGGACTACGCGACGCCCTCGCCGACGAGTCCGTCCTCGCCTACGTCCTGCACCACGAGCCCACGTTCGACCGCGACGAGATCCGTCGCCACATGACGGTGCTCGCCCTCACACCCGGTCGCGTCGTGCTCGTGCACACCGATGAGCACCCACCTGACGACCTGCTGCCCAACCCGTACACGTCCACCACCAGCGAGGCGGTGCCGGTCTCGCAGGTGCGCTCGGTCGTGGTCACCCGCATGGTCTCGACGACGTCCAAGCAGCTCGAGGAGGTCGTCCTCACCGTCGGCTGGGGCGCGGTCTCGCGCCTCGACATCGAGCCGGCGTCGTGCGACGACCCGGAGTGCGAGGCCGACCACGGCTACACCGGCAATCTCACCGGTGACGACTTCTCGCTCCGACTCAGCACTGCAGCCGACGGCGGCGCGGCCGTGCGACGTCTCCTCGACTTCGCCCGCATCCTGTCGGCGGCCACCACCCAGGCCACCACGGCCGGTCATGCCTGATGACCCGCGTCCGGCGAACAGCCCGAGACCTGACGGCACAGCCTTGGTGACGGCGGCCTTTCCCGCCGCGTCGTCGTACGGCCCGCGGGGCCGGCACACGCTGGACGAGCTCCTCCCCTCGGTGGCTGGAGCCCTTGGCGTGCCGGGATTCACCGACGTCCTGGGCCTTCCGGAGGCACCGCGGTTCGTGCTCATGCTCATCGACGGCCTCGGCACCTCGCTGCTCCGCGAGCACGCGGCGTCGGCACCGTTCCTCGCGTCGCTGCCGGGCATCGACGACGTCGTGTGCGGCGTGCCGTCCACCACGGCCACCAGCCTCACGTCCCTCGGCACCGGCCTGCGCGCCGGCGAGCACGGCATGGTCGGCTACACGAGTCGAGTGCCCGCCACCGGCGAGCGTCTCAACTCGCTCACGTGGGACCAGCCCGTCGTGCCCGAGCAGTGGCAGCCGCACCGCACCGTGCTCGAGCAGATCCAGGAGGCCGGGTTCGCGGCGTCATCCGTCAACGACGCCAAGTTCGCCGCTTCGGGCCTCACCCTGTGCAGCCAGCGTGGCGTCCCGTTCCACGGCGTCAAGTCGACGTGGGAACGGCTCGACGTCGTGGTCGAGGTCGCCGAGTCGGCACCTCGCGGCATCGTCTACGCCTATGAGTCGCGGCTCGACCACACCGGCCACGCCAAGGGGTGCACGTCGAAGGAATGGCGCGAGGCACTGTCGACGGTCGACGCCGACGTGGCCCAGATGCGGGCGGCTCTTCCGGCCGACACCGTGCTGCTGATCACTGCCGATCACGGGATGATCGACCTTCCACAGAAGAAGCGGTTCGACCTCGACCGCCATCCCGCCTTGCGCGAGGACGTCGTGATGGTGGCCGGCGAGGCGCGATTCCGTCACCTCTACACCCGTAGCGGTGCCGAACAGGACGTCGCCGACCGCTGGCGTCGCAAGGTGGGGGACCGAGCGATCGTCAGCACGCAGCACGAGCTCGACGACTGGTTCGGCCCGATCGCCCCGGAGGTGCGCGGCCGCATCGGCGACGTCGTGGTCGCGTCGCTCGGTGACTTCGCCGTGTTCTCCTCGGAGGACTTCGCGATCGAGATGAAGATGCATGGATTCCACGGCTCCGTCACCGAGGATGAGCTGTGCATCCCGTTGCTCATCGCCGGCTAGGCATCGTCGAATGGGGAGGATCACGTCGTGGCTGAGCTGAACTTCTACTCCGGCACCATGGACTGCGGCAAGAGCACGCTGGCCCTCCAGATGGACTACACCCACCGTGACCGCGGCCGCGTCGGACAGGTCTTCACCTCGCGCGACCGTGCCGGCGAGGCCACCGTATCGAGTCGCCTCGGGCTCCAGGTCGATGCCATCGAGGTGACTCCGGAGCTGCACTTCTGGCACCACGTCGTCGACGAGCTGACGCACGGCGGACGCCTCGACTATCTCGTCTGCGACGAGGCCCAGTTCTACACCCGCCAGCACGTCGACCAGCTCGCCAAGGTCGTCGACGAGCTGTCGATCGACGTCTTCGCGTTCGGCATCCTCACCGACTTCCGGTCCCGCCTCTTCGAGGGATCGGCGCGGCTGGTCGAGCTCGCCGACCGCGTCCACACCCTTCAGGTCGAGGCGCTGTGCTGGTGCGGACAGCGCGCCACCCACAACGCCCGCACCGAGAACGGCGAGATGGTCACCGAGGGTGAGGTGATCGTCGTCGGAGACGTCGAGGACCAGGATCGCCCCGAGCCGTCGATCGGCTACGAGGTCCTGTGCCGCCGCCACCACCGGCGCCGCATGACGGCCGCTGCCGCACGTGCCGCAGCGCTGTCGCCCGACGTGCTGCCGTTCGGCTGACGAAACCGGCTAGACCACCGCGCCGTCGCTGGGGCGGTCCTGGATGTGTGCGTACGGGTCGACCGTGCGCTGCTTCGGGTCCGACGGGTCGTACGGCCAGCGCTCCTCGAGCACGATCGCGAGGGCCGACGCGGTGAAGACAGTCGACAGGATGCCGATCCCGAGCCCCAGCAGCAGCGCGATCGCGAAGTCGGTGAGCGAGCTGCCGCCCAGCAAGGCCAGCGTCGCGAGGATGAACATCGCGCCCAGCCCGGTGTTCACGGTGCGGGGGATCGTCATGCAGGATCGCCTCGTTGACGACGGCACGCAGGGGTCGCTTGCGGTTCTCGGCGGTGTGCTCGCGAATGCGGTCGAACACGACGATGGTGTCGTTGACCGCCAGGCCGATGATCGAGAGCACGGCGGCAAGGAAGACCCCGTCGATGGGCTTGCCGAGCCACGCGAACACGCCGACCACCGTGAGCACGACGGACGTCATGGACAGCACGGCCGCGGCCGCGAACGTCCATCGGAACCGCCAGGCGAGGTAGAGCATCTGCGCGGCGATCGCCACGGCGAAGGCGATCAGGGCCTTGTTGCGCAGCTCGTCGCCCAGGCTCGGGCCGATCAGCTCGTCGCGCTCCTTGGTGACGTCCTCGGCCACGGATCCGAGCGCCTGCTCGATCTCGAAGGCCTGGTCATTCGTCAGCTTGCTGCTGCGGACCGTGACGTTCTCGGAATCGCCGTCACCGGAGGACGACTGCACGATCGCCGTCGGGTAGCCCGCGTCGCTCACGGCCTCGCGTGCTGTCTCCGGGTCGAGCGTGGACGACGTCGAGAACTCCAGCAGCCGCCCACCGGTGAACTCCACGCCGAGATCCAGTCCGCGACCGACGATGCCGACGATCGACACCACGCCGACCAGCACCGTGACCGCGATCCACGCGCCCGATCGACGCATGAGGTCGGGCCCGTCGTCGGTGAGCCATTTCCGCAGGCGGCCGGTGCCGGCGATGCCGCTGAGGCCGGGCCGCTCCCGGACCGGCCCACGCTTGACCGCCCACTCCGCCAGCACGCGGGCGACGACCAGTGCCGAGAACATCGACGCCAGGACACCGATCGACAGGGTGACGCCGAAGCCCCTCACCGGGCCGGACGCCAGGAAGAACAGCAGGGCCGCGGCAAGGAGCGTGGTGACGTTCGAGTCGAGGATCGCGGACCATGCCTTGTTGAAGCCGGTCGTCAGGGCTGGGGTGAGGCCGGACCTCTCCCGTTCGGCGTACTCCTCCCGGGCGCGCTCGAACACCAGTACGTTCGCGTCGATCGCCAGCCCGATGGCCAGCACGAACCCGGCCAGGCCGGGGAGGGTCAGTGTCGCTCCGAGCCAGACCAGGAGTCCGTACGCGATGACGGCGTAGCAGGCGAGTGCGATCGTCGCCATCAACCCGACCAGTCGGTAGACGAACAGGATGAACAGGCCGGTGAGGGCGATGCCGATGATGGCCGCTTCGATCGACGCGTCGATGGCGGCCTCACCCAGCGTCGGGCCCACGGTGCGCTGCTCGATGACCTCGACCGGAACCGGGAGGGCGCCGCCCTTGATGAGGATGGCCAGGTCCTTGGCCGAGGCCTGCGTGAAGTTGCCGCTGATGCTCGTGGACGTGCCGCCACCCGACGCGCACAGCTCAGGCACGACGCCGGGGGAGGAGATCACCTCATCGTCGAGCAGGATCGCCACGCGTTGGCCGGCCTCCTGGTTGGCACAGGCATCGGACACGAGCTGGCGCCAGCCGTCACGGCCCTCGCCGCTGAAGTCGACGTTGACGACCCACTGACCCACGCCTTGCTCGGGAGTGGCGGCCACGGCGTCGGAGACCCCGTTGCCGTCGAGCAGCGGCTCGCCGACGACGATCGGGTTCCCGTCCTCGTCGTCGACAACCTGCTCACCCTCGGCCGGCTTCTCCGGTGGCTCCCCGGGCGGCGGCATGCGGAGGACCTCGTGGAACGTCAGCTGGGCGGTGCGTCCGATGACCTCCGCGGCCTCGCGCGGGTCCTGCACGCCGGGCAGCTCGATGATGATCCGGTTCTCCCCGGAACGGGCCAGCGTCGGCTCGGAGACGCCAAGGGCGTCGACCCGGCCGCGCAGCACTTCGAGCGCGCGGTCGGTGGACTCGGCATCGGCCGTCACGCGATCGGTGCTCTTGGTCTGCAGGACGATCTGGGTGCCACCCCGCAGGTCGAGGCCGAGCTTGGCCGAGCTGGTGAGCGCAAGAGCCAGCGAGCCCGCGACGACCACGAAGGCGGCGATCGCGCGCCACACCGCGGGCCTGAGCGTCATGCGGGCGAGTCTAGGTGCCCCCTCGCCGGCGTCCGTAGTCTGGTTGCATGAGCCACTCGCCTCGCAAGCTCGGGTCCAGCCAGGTCACGGTGCCGGTCGTCGGGATCGGCTGCAATGCGTTCGGCACGCGGATGGATCTCGACCAGGTCCGGGCGGTCGTCGATGCCGCCATCGAGCACGGCGCCACGTTCTTCGACACCGCCGACGTCTACGGGCTCGGAGCCAGCGAGGAGCTGCTCGGCCAGGCACTCGGGTCGCGGCGCGACGAGGTGACCATCGCCACGAAGTTCGGCATGGACATGAAGGGACACAGCGGCGACGACCACGGCCGACGTGGTTCGGCCGCCTACGTCCGCACCTCCGTGGAGGCGAGCCTGCGGCGACTCGGCACCGACCACATCGACCTCTACCAGCTCCACGTGCCCGACCCGCACACACCGATCGAGGAGACGCTCGAAGCACTCGACGATCTCGTGACGGCCGGGACGGTCCGGGCCATCGGGTGCTCGAACCTGCAGGCGTGGCAGGTCGTCGACGCCGCATGGACGTCGCGCACGCGCGGCCTGGTGTCGTTCGTCACCGCCCAGAACGAGTACTCGCTCTACAACCGCACCGCGGAGCGCGAGCTCGTCCCCGCCTGCCTCGAGCTCGGCGTCGGCATCCTGCCGTACTTCCCACTGGCCTACGGACTCCTCACCGGCAAGTACCACCGCGGCGAGGAAGCACCGGCCGGATCGCGACTGTCCCTCTCGTCACAGGCCAGGCGCCTGGCCAACGCGGACTGGGACCGGATCGAGGCGCTGGAGGCGTTCGCGGAGACCCAGGGCATCTCGGTGCTGGAGCTGGCTGTCGGTGGTCTGGCCGCCAAGCCAGCGGTCGCCAGCGTCATCGCCGGCGTCACGCGTCCGGAGCAGGTCGAGGCCAATGTGCGGGCGGCGGACTGGGACCCGTCGGACGAGGCTCTGGACGCGCTGGCGGAGATCGGCCGACCCTCTCAGTCGTACACGACCTTCGCCGATTGATCCCCGGTGAAGAGTTTGCGTCGGGCCGGGAAGCGCCTCACGGCGAAAGGCCGCTCGTAGCGGCTGAATGTTGGGACCCGGGGCTGCCGCGGCCCGACGCGAGGTCCAGCCTAACCGAGGCTGACGCATGAACAAGCCTTGACTTTGTGGCGTGTCAGTGCAGCATTCCCTGGCGCTCGAGCGTCGCGGCTCGGCGCAGGTGCATGGCCATGTCGACGAGACGCGCGGCGCTGGCTGCGTCACAGTTCTCGAGCTGCGCACGGCCTACTCCGACGATGTGCGCGAACGCAGCCGCCCGGTCGAGCGTGACGTCGAAGTCGTCGCCGACGATGCCGCGCACCACGGTGTCGACGAGCGTCAGCACCTCGTCGGGCCCGGGCGGGTCGACCACGCCGGCCAGCACCTCGTGCACCGGCGCGTAGGCCTTGCCGGCCGCGAACTCACGAGCCGCCTCCTCGGGCTCCCCGTGCACCCACGTGCGCAGCAGGTAGAGGCGCCAGAGCGCACCGGCGACGGTGTCGGGAGCGGTGTGCGACCACAGGTCGGCGATGACGCCCAGACCCTCTTCGTCGGCGAGGTGCAGGACGCGGGTGACGAGACCGGCGTCGGCCTCGTCGTGCGGACCACGCACCAGCAGATGGGCGATGCGGTGACCGGCGGCGGCGAGCTCGGCCGGGTCGGCGTCCTCGGCCTGGGCCTCGAAGATCTGGGGGCCGGGCAGGGCAGGACGGCGATAGCCGGTCATGGCTGCATCCGCTCGCTCATGGGGACACGTTAGTCCGCACATGGTCAGGGCGCGCGGACCTCCTCGCGTGCTGCGGGCACAGACGGCTTGCGGAGGTAGAGCCACAGCACCGGCACGACGTAGGCGATCCAGGCGATCACCTGCAGCCAGGACGGGTCGGGCTGGAAGTTGACGGTGCCCTTGAGGAGGGTGCCGTACCAGCTGTCCTTCGGGATGACGTTCGAGACGTCGAACGCGACGTTCGTCAGACCCGGCAGGACGGCTGCCTCTTGAAGGTCGTAGATGCCGTAGGCGAGCACGCCCGCGGCGACGATGATCAGCAGCGCGCCGGTGACGGTGAAGAAAATCGAGAGGTTGATGCGGAGCGCACCTCGGTAGATGAGCCAGCCGAAGGCGACCGCGACCAGGATGCCGAGAACGGCGCCCACAAAGGGCCCGCTGGTGGTGCTGCCGATGATCGTCGTCCAGATGATGGCCGACGTCTCGAGGCCTTCGCGGCCCACCGTCAGGAAGGCCACGGTGGCGAGTGCGAGGGGTCCGAGCACGAGTGCCTCGGACATCTGGGACTCGAGGTCGCGCTTGAGGTATCGCGCCGTGCGTCGCATCCAGAAGATCATCCAGGTGACCATGCCGACCGCGATGATCGACAGCGTTCCGCCGACGATCTCCTGCGCCTTGAAGGAGAGCTGGTCGAACACGATGGTGATGACCGTGAAGACGGCGACGACCAGTGCGATCGCAGAGAAGACTCCCCACCACACGTACCGGATCTCACGTCGGCGGTCGCTCTTCACCAGATAGGCGATGAGGATGCTCACGATGAGGCTCGCCTCGAGGCCCTCACGCAGTCCGATCAGGAAGTTGCCCAGCACGACGGCAGTCTACGCAGGGTTGGCTAACCTGACGAGAGCGCCTCGGCGATCGGTGCCGCGGTCAGCTCGACCTGCCAAGGCCGTGCTCCACCGGCGGCGAACACCTGGCCGACGGACTCGACCGTGATGGTGTCCGGTGGCTCCCAGGCGACACCGCGGACGAGCTGTGGGCTGAGCAGGTTCTCCGTGGGAACGTCGTGCTCCTCGGAGAGCGTGGAGATGACCTCACGGCAGCGCCCGAGCCGACCGGCGGCCTCGGGAAACTTCTCGGCCCACGCGCGTGGTGGTGGTGGACCGTCGCGTCGCGGAGACGTGTGGGGCAGCTCGGCGTCGGGCAGTGCGAGGGCCCGCTCGATGGAGTCGTACCACTGGCTCACGAAGCGACGTGGCCCGCGATTCCGCATGATCTTCATCTGCTTGAGCTCGGCGAGGCTCGGCGGGAGAGTGCGTGCCATCTCCAGGATCGACGAGTCGGGGAGGATGCGTCCGGGCGTGATGTCCCGCTCCTCGGCGATGGCGTCGCGGGCCTCCCAGATCTCGCGCACCACGGCCAGGGCGCGCCGTCCGCGTGCCTGGTGGATGCCCGAGGTTCGCCGCCAAGGCTCGAATCGAGGAGGTGCGCCGGTGAAGGAGAGAAGCGCCTCGAAGTCTTGGGCAGCCCACTCCGTCTTGCCGGCCTTCTCGAGGTCGGCCTCGATGAGGTCGCGGATCTCGATGAGCACCTCGACGTCCAGGGCCGCGTAGATGAGCCACGACTCGGGGAGAGGCCGGGTGGACCAGTCGGCGGCCGAGTGCTCCTTCGCGAGACTCCGGTCGAGGTAGTGCTCGACGAGGGAGGCGAGCCCGACCCGCGGGAGGTTGAGCAGACGTCCGGCGTGCTCGGTGTCGAAGAGCCGGCGCGGCCTCAGCTCGATCTCGGCGAGGCACATGAGGTCCTGGGTGGCTGCGTGCAGGATCCACTCCGTGTCGCCGATCGCGGCGTCGAGGGCCGCGAGGTCGCCGGTGGCGATCGGGTCGATGAGGGCCGTGCCTGCTCCCTCGCGGCGCACCTGCACGAGGTACGCGCGCTGGGAGTAGCGGTAGCCCGATGCGCGTTCGGCGTCGAGGGCGACGGGACCCGAACCGGCGCTGAGGGCATCGCAGTAGGTGCGGAGCGCGTCAGCGTCCTCGATGACGGGAGGGAGCGGGTCGCGCAGGAGCAGCCGGTCTGGAGGCGAGGCGACTTCCTCAGCCGTCAACGGGCACCACGTCGGCGAGATTGCAGCGGGATCACACCCGGAGCGAGCGGGGGCAGTCCGGCGATGGCGCACAGGAGGTCGGACCAGGCGCTGATGTGCGCGCCCATGTCGTCGGAGGACGGGGTCCAGGAGGCTCGGACCTCGATCTGGGCGTCGGAGCCGTCGGCGGCCATCTCACCGAATCCTTCGGTGTGCACGACAGTGACGCTGCCGCTCGGCGCGATGTACTCACCGCCGTGGGAGTCGAGTGCGTCCGTGAGCCAGCTCCAGCCGACTGTGGGCAGTGACGGATCGGCTGCCATCTCCGGCTCAACGTCGGCGCGGGCGAACGTGACGCACCGGAACGTGCCTCCCCACGCGTCATTTCCGGCTGGGTCGTGCAAGAGGATGAACCGCCCGGTGCCGAGCTCGTCGCCGCCCGCGGACAGCCCGGGTCCGGTGGCTCCCGTCAGGACGTCGCCGCTGACGGCGTGCGCGAACGGGGCGATGCGCTGAGGTGCAGGCATGGTGTCGATGACGACCTCGGGGCGCAACACGGCACGGCCCAACTGCTCGACTGCTGCGGTGAAGGCCGGGGGAGTGCGATCGATCTCGCTGTGGACACCCACACCGTGATCGTAGGCGTGTCGGCGGTCACTCCGGCACTCCGACACTCCGACGCCCTGGTTCTGATGCCGGGCTACCGGGCCTTGCCTGACACAATCGTCACCGTGACCGCCACCCTCGCCGACAGTGCCTTCCTGCGTGCCTGCCGAGGCGAGCCGACCGACCACGTGCCCGTCTGGTTCATGCGCCAGGCCGGTCGTTCCCTGCCGGAGTACCTCGCCCTCCGCGAGGGCGTCCCGATGCTCGAGTCGTGCTTCCGCACCGACATGGTCGTCGAGATCACGATGCAGCCGGTACGGCGCTACGGCGTGGATGCGGCGATCTTCTTCTCCGACATCGTCGTGCCGCTCAAGGCCGTCGGCGTCGACCTCGACATCGTGCCCGGGACGGGTCCCGTCGTCGCTGAACCGATCCGCCGACCCGACCAGCTCGACCAGCTGCGTGATCTCGAGCCCGACGATGTCGAATCCATCACCGACGCGGCCAAGGCACTCGTGGGCGAGCTCGGCGGCACGCCGCTCATCGGTTTCGCCGGTGCGCCGTTCACCTTCGCGTCGTACCTCGTCGAGGGTGGCCCGTCACGCGACCACCGGCTCACCAAGGAGCTGATGTACGGCGAGCCCGAGCTCTGGCACGCGCTGCTCGGCCGGCTGGCGGCCATCGCGGGGCAGTACCTGCGGATGCAGGTCGAGGCCGGTGCCTCGGCCATCCAGCTGTTCGACTCGTGGGCCGGGGCCCTGTCCCTCGCCGACTACCTGGAGTACGTCGCTCCGCACTCGGCAGCCGTGCTCGCGACCATGGCCGACCTCGACGTCCCGCGCATCCACTTCGGCGTCGGCACCGGTGAGCTGCTCGGAGCCATGGGCGACGTGGGCGCCGACGTCGTCGGGGTCGACTGGCGTGTGCCGCTCGACGAGGCCGTGCGCCGGATCGGCCCCGGGCGGTCCGTGCAGGGAAATCTCGATCCCACGCTCCTGTTCGCGCCCACCGATCTCGTGCATGCGCGGGCCGCCGAGATCATCGAGGCCGGCCGATCGGCTGCGCGGCCACGTGTTCAACCTCGGCCATGGCGTGCTGCCGGCCACGGACCCGGATGCGCTGGCGCGGCTGGTCGACTTCGTCCACGGGTCCTGATGCGTGTCGCGGTCGTCGGCGGGGGAGTCGCAGGGCTCACGGCCGCGTACGAGCTCGGCAAAGCGGGTGCCGACGTGCTGCTGCTCGAGGGCTCCGACCGCATCGGCGGCAAGCTGCGTCTCGCCGAGATCGACGGAGTGACCCTCGACGTGGGAGCCGAGGCGCTGCTGGCTCGTCGGCCTGAAGCCACCGATCTGTGCGCCGAGATCGGGCTCGGGGACGCGATCGTGCATCCCGACACGCTGTCGGCAGCCATCTGGACTCGTGACGCGCTGCGGCCGATGCCTCCGACGGTCATGGGCATCCCGGCGGACGTCGACGCCCTGATGGCGTCCGGCATCGTCGAGCAGGTGCCGGTGTCGAGACCCGCCCAGGCTCCGAGCGGCGACATCTCGGTGGGCGAGTTCGTGCGGGAGCGTGTCGGTGACGAGGTGCTCGACCGGCTGGTGGAGCCGCTTCTCGGCGGTGTCTATGCCGGTCACGCCGATGAGCTGTCCCTGGCTGCCGCCGGTGCGCCGATCCTGGCCCTGGGCGACGACCTGCTGGCCGGTGCTGCGGCTGCCAAGGCGACGCCGGAGGGTGGCCCGGTCTTCGCAGGCATCGACGGTGGGCTCGGACAGATCCCGCAGGCGCTCGCCGACGCGTCCGGAGCCGACATTCGCACGGGAGCAGTCGCCCGCGACATCGAGCGGAGTGGCGCCGGGTGGCGGATCACGCTCGTCGGCGGTCACGAGGATGTCGATGCCGTCGTGGTGGCCACGCCCGGTCCGGCATCCGGTCGGTTGCTCGCGAACGTCGCTCCCGAGGCCGCGTTCGAGCTCTCCGATCTCAGCTACGCGAGCATGGCGATCATCACCTTCGTGATCGACGGTGACGTCGAGCTGACGGGATCGGGATTCCTGGTGCCGCCGGTCGACGGCACCGCCATCAAGGGCGCCACGTTCTCGTCGCAGAAATGGTCGTGGCTGGCCGCCTCCGGCAGGACGGCGCTCCGTGCGTCGGTCGGTCGCGCCGGCGACACGACCCTCCTGCACCAGGACGACGCCAGCGTCGCGGCCGCAGCGCTCGCGGACTTGCGCAGTGCCATCGGCCACCTGCCGGAGCCGGCGCAGTGGCACGTCCAGCGATGGGGTGGCGCACTGCCGCAGTACGAGGTCGGGCACCTCGACCGCATCGACGTCGTGGAGCACGCGATCGCGGGCGAGCCCGGCCTGGAGGTGTGCGGCGCGGCCTACCGGGGCGTCGGCGTGCCGGCCGTCATCGCGTCCGCCCAGGACTCCGTGAGGCGGTTGCTGGCCGACTTGGGACACTAGGACCATGGTGGAGAACAAGGGGAAGCTGGCCAAGGAGATCAACGAGACGATCCGCTACACGATGTGGTCCGTCTTCAAGCTCGAGCGGGTTCTCGGTGACGCGGACCGAAACGCGGAGGCGGCCGAGGTCGACGCCTTGATCGAGAAGCTCGCCGGCGACGACGTCGTCGTGCGCGGCACCTACGACGTCAGCGGCCTGCGTGCCGATGCGGACCTGATGATCTGGTGGCACTCCGAGTCGCCGGAGGCGCTCCAGACGGCGTACAACGACTTCCGGCGCACCGCGCTCGGGTCGCGCATGGCGCCGGTCTGGTCGCAGATGGCCGTTCACCGTCCGGCCGAGTTCAACAAGTCACACGTGCCGGAGTTCATGTCGGACGAGCCCGGGTACCCCTACGTGTGCGTCTACCCGTTCGTCCGTTCGTACGAGTGGTACCTGCTGCCCGAAGAGGAGCGGCGCGACATGCTGAAGGAGCACGGCATGCAGGCGCGCGACTACCCGGACGTCCGCGCCAACACCGTTCCGGCCTTCGGCTTGGGCGACTACGAGTGGATCCTGGCCTTCGAGGCCGACCTGCTGCACCGCATCGTCGACCTCATGCGTGAGCTGCGCGCCAGCCGGGCCAGGCGGCACGTGCGCGAGGAGATCCCGTTCTACACCGGTCGAGCTCATTCGATGAACGAGCTCGCCATTCTCTGGCCCTGACGAGGGTCACGCCTCGTCGGGGACCTGCTTCAGGCTGATGCCGTTGATGCAGTAGCGCTGGTCCGTCGGGGTGTCGAACCCCTCGCCCTCGAACACGTGGCCGAGGTGCGAGCCGCAGTTCGCGCAGCGCACCTCGGTGCGGGTCTGGAACATCGACTTGTCCTCGATGTACTCGACCCGGTCCTCGGCGAGCGGGGAGTAGAACGCCGGCCAGCCACAGTGGGCGTCGAACTTGGTCTCGCTGCGGAACAGCTCGGCGTCACAGGCACGGCAGGCGTAGACGCCCACCGTCGGGTCGGTCTCGTAGGAATGACTGAACGCCTGCTCGGTGCCGGCCTCGCGCAGCACGCGGTACTCGGCCGCACTCAGCTCGGAGCGCCACTCGTCATCGGTCTTCTCCACGTCGTAAGCCATGCCTCAAGGCTACTGAGCCGCACCAGCGATGCATGAGGATCGGGTGTGACGAACTGGTGACTCACTGTGACTGGGCGGAGAACGGCACGTGCTCGAGCAGATGCAGGACCGGCACGTCGAGCTTCCGCTTCGCGCGCGACGTCCAGTCGACGTGCAGGAACTCGCGCACGATGTGCGACTCGGTGAGGATGATCGCCTCCGACGACGAGGTCTCCGCCACGAGGTCGCCGAGCGCTGTGATCGGGTCGTCCTCGGTGAGCGACGAGGTCACCTGCTGGGCGCGGGTGGTGAGGAGCGCGGCGCTCGCATCGAGCTCGGCCTGGCCGGCCGTCGACAGCTCGTGCTGCACGTCGGCGATCATGTCGGCGTCGGCGATCGTCATGATCTGGCCACCACCGAGCGCGCTCATGGACGACGCCAGCATCGATGCGGACGTGTCGACCGGCAGCAGCAAGTGATAGACGACGGTGTCGTCGTCGAGTCCCTCGTGGAGCGCGACCACCTGGTCGGCGTCGAGATCGGTGAGCTGACGCTCGATGAGCAGGGCCACGTCGTACATGACGGCTCCTTCCGGATGCTCGATTCTACGTCCGATCGCGCACCCATCGGGTGAGCAAGACGTCGCCGACCGGGACGGCGTGCCCGAGCGTCATCCCGTGGTCGACGGCCCGCCGGCTGTGGGCGATGCGTGGAGCATCGCCCGAGGTGAGCGTGGGTGCGATGGTCAGGCAGACCTCGTCGACGAGGTCCTTCGAGACGAGGTCGCCATGCAGGGTCGGACCACCCTCGCAGAGGATGTGACGCCACCCGCGAGCATCGAAGTCGTCGAGCACGGCCGACCACTCGATCTCGATCTCGCCGTACGCCATGACCTCGACTCCGGCGGCACGCAGCGAGGCCACGCGATCCGATGGAGCATCGGTGGTGGTGATGACGATCAGGCTCGGCCCGATGATCCGGTCGGGGATGTCGAGACGCCGGCTCACGAGGGCCAGGGGCTTGGACGACGAGCGGTACTTCTCGATCCGCGCGGTTCCGGCTCCGACCATCACCACGTCCGCGAGCTTGCGCAGCAGCTGGAAGACCTCGTGGTCGGCGTCTCCTCCGAGCGAGGCGGTGACGCCGCTGACGTCGTGCGCGGCGCCGTCGACCGTCGAGACGAAGTTCGTGCGCAGCCACGGCCGGTCGGTGTCCGGGTAGGCGTAGAGGTCCGGGTCCATGACGACGAGGGTAGAGGCGCGGCATACTGCCGGACATGGCAACCTCCCTGAGCGAGCTGCTGTCCGGTGCGACGACGCTGGCCGGTGTCGACTCGCGGTCGACCCCCGGCTTCGACGGCGACAAGAAGGACGCCCGCGGCGCGATGGACGACGTCGGGAAGGGAGCTCGCCGACCTGCAGGAGCGCCTCTGGGCGAACGGCACGCGTGACGACCCGCGATCGGTGCTGCTCGTCCTGCAGGGCATGGACACGTCGGGCAAGGGCGGCGTGATCCGCCACGCGGCCGGTCTGGTCGACCCGCAGGGCCTGCACATCACCTCGTTCAAGAAGCCGTCGCCGGAGGAGCTCGACCACGACTTCCTGTGGCGCATCGAGAAGGCGCTGCCTCCGCCGGGCAAGATCGGGATCTTCGACCGTTCGCAGTACGAGGACGTCCTGATCTGCCGCGTGCGAGAGCTCGCTCCGGCCGAGGAGATCGAGCGCCGGTACGGCGCGATCAACGACTTCGAGCAGGCCTACGTCGCCGGCGGCGGCACCATCGTCAAGTGCCTGCTGCACATCTCCGCGGACGACCAGAAGGAGCGCCTGTTCGCGCGCCTGGACGACCCGGACAAGCACTGGAAGTACAACCCCGACGACGTCGACGAGCGGGCGCTCTGGGACGACTACCAGCAGGCCTACGACCTGGCGCTGGAGCGGTGCTCCACCGATGCCGCTCCGTGGTTCGTCGTGCCGAGCGGGCGCAAGTGGTATCGCGACTGGGCCGTGGCGACGCTCCTGCTCGAGCACCTCCAGGTGCTCGATCTCACCTGGCCGGACGCCGACTTCGACGTCGAGGCCGAGAAGGCGCGCGTCGCGGCGTCATGAGAGTGGTTTCGATTCCCCAGCGCCGGTTCCTCGCGGCTACTCAACCACCGGTGGTTGAGTAGGGGAGGCCGCTTGCGGCCGAGCCGTATCGAAACCACTGAGCGACCGTCAGGGCGCGGGACGCTTGGCGGTGAGCTTGAGGTCGTAGGAGATGTCGGGGGTGGCGCGGTAGTTGAGGTGGACGGATGCGGCGAGGGTGTTGGTTCCGGTGCGGAGTGCGCTGGCCGGGATGGTGAAGGTGACGGGGTTGTTGTTGGCGGTCGTGTTGCTGGGTGCCGCGGTGGCGTAGGTGGTGTGGGCGAGGGTGCCGGTGGGCAGGTTGACGCGTCGCAGCTCGGTGCCGTTGAGGTAGAGGGCGATGCCGTCGTTCGCGCGGGTGGTCAGGGTGATGTCGGTGAGCGTTGAGGGGTTCTCGACGGTGAAGCTGCGTCTGAACTGGGCGCTGCGGGGTCGATCCGATGTCGGTGGTGGGACGTCGATGTTGGTGGTGGGTCCGTAGCTGCCGAATCCGAGCGTGGCCGCGCCGCTGCTCCAGGAGGAGTCGTCGAAGCCGGTGGTGGTCCAGCTGGCCGGGGGAGCGGTGTTGGAGTTCCGCCACGCCCACGACGCACCCGACGCGATCAACGTCGTGTCGACCGGCGGAGGCGGAGGAGGTGGCGGCGGACCCGTCTCCTTGGCGGTGAGCTTGAGGTCGTAGGAGATGTCGGGGGTGGCGCGGTAGTTGAGGTGGACGGATGCGGCGAGGGTGTTGGTTCCGGTGCGGAGTGCGCTGGCCGGGATGGTGAAGGTGACGGGGTTGTTGTTGGCGGTCGTGTTGCTGGGTGCCGCGGTGGCGTAGGTGGTGTGGGCGAGGGTGCCGGTGGGCAGGTTGACGCGTCGCAGCTCGGTGCCGTTGAGGTAGAGGGCGATGCCGTCGTTCGCGCGGGTGGTCAGGGTGATGTCGGTGAGCGTTGAGGGGTTCTCGACGGTGAAGCTGCGTCTGAACTGGGCGCTGCGGGGTCGATCGGATGTCGGTGGTGGGACGTCGATGTTGGTGGTGGGTCCGTAGCTGCCGAATCCGAGCGTGGCCGCGCCGCTGCTCCAGGAGGAGTCGTCGAAGCCGGTGGTGGTCCAGCTGGCCGGGGGAGCGGTGTTGGAGTTCCGCCACGCCCACGACGCACCCGACGCGATCAACGTGCGATCGGTGGCCGTGGGTGGCGACATGTCGTAGGAGAGCGTGAACTGGCTGTCCGCGTCGGTCTCGAACCGATCGAGCTTGGGGGAGTAGGTCCGTGCCTCGATCGTGTCGTCGGACGGGTCGAACGTGTAGTACCTGAGCCAGCCGTCTCCGCCGTTCACGCGTTCCTGGTAGTTGGAGAGCACCTGGTGGACCGGCTTGCCGCAGGCGTTGTTGTCGGTGCGCCGCGCCTCGCCGAGGTCGCCGTCGTGCCAGTGCCCGTTGACGACCATGAAGATCGAGCAGTTGGGCTGCACGAGCTTCGTCCAGACCTGCTGCGGGGTGTTCACGTTCGGCCCGGTGCGGGTCGTGGTCGACGACCGTCCGCCGGCGGTGTGGATGAAGCTGTGCGTCGAGAGGATCACCTGCCGGTTCGGGTGGGCGTTGATGACCTTCTGCGCCCACGCGAGCACGTCGTCCGTCGGGTCGTACTCCAGGCTCAGCAGGAGGAAGTCCAGGCCGCCGGCGGTGAACAGCGAGAAGTTGTCCTTGTTACGTCGATTCACCGGGTCCTGGCCGTAGAGGTTCTGGCCGAAGTATCCGCCGTACGAGGCCTTCGAGGAGTTCCAGGACGCCTGGGAGTACCGGGTCGGCGGGAAGTACTCGTCGAAGCGTGGCGCGTCTCCCGTGGCGACGTCCATGTCGTGGTTGCCCGGGCAGCACGGCGCTTGGCACCCCGGCGTCGTCCAGAGTCTTCATGTACTGGCTCGCACGTTGCCACTGGGTCACGTTCGGGTGGGACTCGACGAGGTCGCCGACCTGGGCCACGAACGCGATGCTCAGCGGATCCTTCTGGCTCGCGATCCACTGCGTCTGCTGGCCCATGGTCGGGGCGAGTGCCGTGTCGCCGGTGTAGCCCTGGGTGTCAGGCAGGACGACGAGGGTGAACCGGTCGTCGTTGAAGGCCTGCGCCGGTGAGGTCGTGAACGTGAGCGCGCCGGCAGTGAGCACGAGCATGACTGTGGCAACCAGCGTCTGCGTGACAGGACGTGAGAACACGGAGGTGGCCCTTCGAGAGGCCCAGAGATGCGGACGCTGGTTTCGTCCACATCACAGGATGGTCATCCCACCCCTGTCTTCGCAGTGTTTTCGCGAAACGTTCAGCTGAACGCGGCCTCCAGCGGGACGAGGTCGACGGCGCCCACGGCGTAGCGGGCGAGGATGACCTCGGCGACCACGGAGTCGGCACCGAGCGGCTCGGCGACTGCCACTGCACCGGCCTCGAGCGCGAGCTCGGAGACGCGGTCCGTGAGGAAGCCGGGCGCGAGGAACAGCGTGCCCACGGCGATGTGACGTCGGCCGTCGGCACGGTGCGTCCGCACCGCTTCACCGGCAGCCGGCGGGGCGCTCGACGCGAACGCGGCGATCGTCGGCAGCTTGTGGCGGGCGCCCCACGCGCGGGCGGCCCGAGCGATGGCGGCGTTGGCGACCGGGTCGGACGAGCCGGCACCGGCGAGCACGAGCGCGTCGAGCTCCCGCACGCGGTTCTTCGAGAGCGCCTCACGCAGACGCCGGTCGAGCACGTGGAAGAGCGCCTGCTCGACTCCGAGGACCTTGGTGATCGCGATCTTCACGCCCGAATGACGGCGCAGCGCCGTGTCGACGACGTCGGGGACGTCGACGGTCGCGTGGTACGCGTCGGACAGCAGGAGCGGCACCACGACGATCTCGCCGTGCCCTTCGGCCACGAGTCGGTCGACGACGTCGTCGAAAGTCGGCTCGACGAGGTCGAGGAACGCCGGTTCGATGCGCAGGTCGGGACGCATGCACGACACGACCTCCGTCAGGGCAGTGATCGTCTGGGCAGAGCGCGGATCGCGGCTGCCGTGGGCCAGCGCGATGAGTGCTGGTGCGGTCATGATGCATCCCTCCTTTCAGGGGTCGTGGTGCTGGGTGCGGTGTCGTGATGGGGATTGAGGATTCCGATGAAGCCGAGCTTGAAGGCCCGTTGGCACGAGCGGCACTCCCACTCGCCATGGGTCTCGCCGTGCGGTCGGAGGTCTTCGTCGCCGCAGTAGGGGCAGTGGAACGGGACGGCGCGGTTGCCTGT
>CAVSDS010000005.1:0-90969 GCA_963726885.1 uncultured Actinomycetota bacterium
ACACCCGGTAGTACGACGGGATCTTGGTCTCACCGACGACGACCCGCAGCGGCTGCTGCTCGTACGGCAACGGGAGGTCGTCCTTGCCGCGCGCGGTCAGCCGCGGGTCGTCGGCCATCACGGCACCGGTGCCGGCCATGATCGCGTCGACCTCGGCCCGGAAGACCTGGACGTCGGCGCGGGCCTCGGCGCTGGTGATCCACTTGCTGCTTCCGTCGGGGGCCGCGCTCAGGCCGTCCATCGTGGCGGCGTACTTCCAGGTGACGAAGGGGCGGCCGTTCGTGACGGCATAGGTCCACTCGACGTTGATGGCCTCGGCCTCGTCGGCCATGACGCCGGACTCGACGTCGATGCCGGCCTTGCGGAGCACCTTCGCTCCGCCGGCGGCGGCCGGATCCGGATCGGTCTGGGCGTGCACGACCCGGGCGACACCGGCGGCGATGAGCGCCTTGGTGCACGGGCCGGTGCGCCCGGTGTGGTTGCAGGGCTCGAGGGTGACGACGGCGGTGGCGCCCTTGGCGTCGTCGCCGGCCTGGGTGAGCGCGTCGATCTCCGCGTGCGGGGTGCCTGCGCCACGGTGGACGCCCACGGCGATCTGTGAGCCGTCCGGGCGCAGCAGGACACAGCCCACACGAGGGTTGGGCAGGGTGCGGGGCACGGCACGTGCCGCCTTGATCGCCTTCCGCATGGCATCGCGGATCTGATCATCAGAGATGGTGCTGGTCGCCATCTGCTCCTCCGGTCCGGTGCTGACGCCATCCGGGGAGACAGGGAGCCGCGCCGTGCGGGCACGGCGTGAGACCTCGTGCGCCTCCCATCCGGACTTTCACCGTCGGTACCGGAGTTCCACCGGTTCAACCGAGTCCCAACTTCAGGACGCGGGTCGCGGACTATGACCGCCGGCTCGGAATTTCACCGACCCCGGAGCACGTGAGCGTGTAGCTCGTCTGCGAAGAGTCTAGCCGAGCCACGCCTATCGAGGACTGTGGCGTTCAGCACTCGACCGCAGCTGCGCCACCATGGCATCCGGGTCGTCGGACCCGAACACGGCGGAGCCGGCCACGAAGACGTCGGCTCCGGCCTCGGCGCATCGGTCGATCGTGTCGGCCGAGATACCCCCGTCGACCTGGAGCCAGATGTCGCCACCATGCTTGTCGAGCAGCTCCCGCGTACGGCGGATCTTGGGCACGCAGACGTCGAGGAATGCTTGACCGCCGAAACCGGGCTCGACCGTCATCAGCAGCACCATGTCGAGCTCGGGCAGAAGGTCCTCATAGGGCTCGATCGGCGTTGCCGGACGCAGAGCCATCGAGGCGCGGGCGCCCTTGGCCCGGATCTCGCGGGCCAGACGCACCGGTGCCTGCGCAGCTTCGACGTGGAACGTGACGCTCTGGGCACCGGCCTCGACATAGCCGGGTGCCCAGCGATCGGGTTCCTCGATCATCAGGTGGGCATCGATGGGCTGACGCGCGACCTTGGCGAGCGCTTCGACGACCGGCGCACCGATCGTCAGGTTCGGCACGAAGTGGTTGTCCATGACGTCGACGTGCAGCCAGTCGGCCCCGGCAATGCGTGCCGCCTCGGCCTCGAGGTTCGCGAAGTCCGCCGCCAGCATGCTCGGGGTGATCTGGATACCCATGGTCCGCAGCCTAGCGATCGGAACGCCGCAGGACGGCCCAGAACATCGCGTCGGTGCCGTCGATGTGCGGCCACAGCTGATGGACGGACTCGACGGTCACACCGGACGCGGTGGCGACGACCTCCTTGGTCTCCGCCAGGTGAGGCGAGCAGGTCGCATAGACGACGACCCCGCCCGGGCGGGTGAGGGCGATCGCGCGAGCCAGAAGGTCGCGCTGGAGCGGGACGAGGGTCTCGAGGTCGTCGGGGCTGCGGCGCCAGCGTGCCTCCGGACGCCGTCGCAGGGCGCCCAGACCCGTGCATGGTGCGTCGACGAGCACGCGGTCGAACGAGGCTTCCACCCACGGTCCCTCGCGTCCGTCGTGCTCGGTGACCTCGACGTTCGGCAGCCGGATGACGGCGCTGCGGACCAGATCGGCCCGGTGCGGCTGCATCTCGTTGGCGACGAGCGTCGCACCGCGTTGCGACGCCAGGCCGCCGAGCAGGGCGGCCTTGCCTCCAGGTCCGGCGCACAGGTCGAGCCACGACTCGTCGTGACCGTCGACGTCGGCCTCGGCCTCGGCCAAGGCAATCGCGACGAGCTGGGAGCCCTCGTCCTGCACGCCGGCCCGGCCTTCTCGCACGGCCGGGATCTCGCCGGGGTCGCCGCTGCCGAGGATCCGCGCAAAGGGCGAGAGGAGCCCGGGGTCACCGGGCAGCTCGTCCGGCTCACACAGACCGGGGCGGGCGACGAGCGTCACGCGAGGCGGCTCGTTGTCGGCGGCCAGCAGGGCGGGCAGGTCACCGTCGGCGCCCAGCGCCTCACGGAAGGCCCGTACGATCCAGACCGGGTGCGACGTACGGACGGATGTCGCCTCGTCCGTGTCGAGCCCCTGCGTGATCGTCTCGACCCACTCGTCGAGGTCGCTCTTGCCGATCGAGCGCAGCAGGGCGTTCGAGAAGTGGACGGGCTTGTGACCGACCTCGCGGCGCACGACATCGACCGTGGTCGACACGGCGGCGTGCGCCGGCACCCGCATGCCGAGCAGCTGGTGCGCACCGAGCCGAAGGGCGTCGAGCACCGGTGGGTCGATCGAGCCGAGACCCTTCTTCGCGACGTGATTGATCACCGCGTCGTACGTTCCCCGGCGTCGCAGCGTGCCGTGCACGAGCTCGGTGGCGAAGGCTGCATCGCGTCCGGTGATGTGGTGCTCGGTCAGCATCGCGGGCAGCACGAGGTTGACGTAGGCGTCGCGCTGGGCGACGGCGCGCAGCGCATGGAACGCGACCAGCCGGACTGGGTCGGTCACGAGAATTCCGGGTTGCCCGGGAACGTGGCGCCACGGGCCCAGTCGGCGGCGGGCATGCGCTTGCGGCCGAACGGCTGCACGTCGCCGAGGACCATGTCGGACGTCGTCGTGCCCACCCGCACCTCGCGCTTGCCGACGTGGAGCTGCCCCGGCTCGAGCCCGTGACTGTCTGGCGCAGACTCCTCGTCGACACGTGCCGGTCCGAGCTTCAGCCGCTCCTCCCCGAGCATCGTCCAAGGCCCTGGCTCCGGGGTGCACCCGCGGATCTGGCGGTCGACTGCGAAGGCAGGACGCTTCCAGTCCACACGGGCGTCCTCGGTGGTGAGCTTGGCGGCGTAGGAGGTTCCGTCCTCCGGCTGCGGGTGAGCGGCGGCGTCGCCGTCCTCGATGTGGTCGAGCGCGTCCACCAGCAGGCCGGCTCCCTCGCGGGCGAGCCGGTCGAGCAGCGTCCCGGCGGTGTCGTCGTCGCGGATGCGCTCGGTGATCATGCCGACGACCGGTCCGGCGTCGAGCTCCTCGACCAGGCTGAAGACAGTGGCGCCGGTGACCTCGTCCCCGGCCATGATCGACCGCTGCACCGGCGCGGCGCCGCGCCAGGCCGGCAGGACCGAGAAGTGCAGGTTGACCCAGCCGAATTCCGGGATGTCGAGCGCCTCGCGACGCAGCAGCGCGCCGTACGCCACGATCGGGCAGCAGGCCGGGTCGATCGCCCTGAGCCGCTCGAGGAACTCCGGACCGGACGGTGACGGCGGCTTCAGGACCTCGATGCCGTGCGCTGCCGCGTGCTCCGCGACCGGCGACGGCTGGAGCTGACGGCCGCGTCCGGACGGTGCGTCGGGTCGGGTGAGCACCGCCGCGACCTCGTGGCGGCTGGCGAGCAGCGCCTCCAGGGACGGGACGGCTGTCTGCGGCGTCCCCGCGAACACGATCCTCACGGGCCTGAGTGTAGGAGTACTAGAAAGTCAGAGGATCGACCCGGACGCGAACCGGTGGGAGCTTGGCCGCGCTGCGTTCGGCCTGGATGCCTTGCAACGCGGTCGCCAGCGCCGCGCCCTCCCGTCGCGGTGCCCGAAGCACCAGTCGTTCGCCGTCGTCCGTCGGGACAGGGCCGAGTACTTCCGTGTTCGGGGTCCACTCACGCGCGGCGAGCGGCTCGACGACCTCGGGCGGGCCATCGATCGTCGCGAGGCGTCCGACCGGAGGCAGATGGGTCTCGGCGCGGAGGGCGAGCTCACGCGAGGCGAGGCCGATCGGATCGGCACGCACAAGGGCCTGCAGGGTCGCGGGGTCGCCGACGGCCACGGCGGAGGCGGTCTCGCGCGCGAGGGCGAGCGCGTTGAACCACCGTCGGTGCGACTCCTCGACGACGCGGACGTCATCGCGCGCCAGCATCAGCCAGGTGTCCATGAGGACGACGAGCGCGTAGCCCTCCGGAGTGCGTGGTTCTGCGCCCGGTGTGGCGAGGACGATGACCTGCCCGGGTTCGACCGTGTCGAGCATCGCGTCACCGCCCGACGTGACGACCTGGTGGTCGGTAAACGCCTTCGCGTACTCCTCCGCGGTGCGGACGTGTCCCAGGCTCGGAGCCCGGAGAGCATTCCCGCCACACGTCGGGCAGGACCACGGAGCGGGCTGGTTCGCGCACCAGCGGCATGCGACGGCGTCTCCGGAGCCACTCTGGGCGAGCGGGCCGCTGCACACGCCGCAGCGGGCCGGCGCACGGCATCGCTGGCACGCGAGGGACGTGCGGTATCCGCGGCGGGGCACCTGCACGAGGACGGGGCCGTCAGTGGCGCGGATGGCGCGGAACACGGCGTGGGGCAGTCGTGCCGGCGCACCACCGTCGACGGCGCCGTCGGTGACGTCCACCGTCGGCCACCGACGACGGCGCGTGACCGGCTCGGCGACGAGGTCGGAGCACCAGCCGCTCTCGACGAGCGACTGTGCCTCGACGGTTCGCGCGTGCCCACCGATGAGCACGGCGGCGTCCTCACGGGTCGCGCGGGTGAGCAGAATCTCTCGGGTGTGCGGGTACGGCGCGCGTGGCTCGGCGAAGAGGTCGTCGCCGTCGTCGAAGATCGCCACCAGGCCGAGGTCGGCCACCGGTGCGAATGCTGCCCCGCGCGTGCCCAGCACCACGCGCACCGCGCCACGCGCCACCGCCAGGAACGAGCGATACCGCTCGGCCGGCTTCTCAGCCCCCGTGAGGACGACGTGTCGGCCCTCCCCCAGCACCGACGTGAAGGTCTCGTGCCACCGGGCGGTGTCGCGCACGTCGGGCACGCACACGATGCTGCCCCGTCCGGCGTGCAGTGCCGCGAGGACCGCTTCCGCCACGGCCGAGGCAGGATCGTGCGCCGGCAGCGCCGCCCAGCAGGCACGAGGTTGCTCACCCGCCGCGAGGGAGCCCACGAACGCAGCGCCCTGCGGCCACGACGTCCATGCATCGTCGGTGACGGGCGGCAACGGGTCGTCGGACGAGGTGGATGGTTGCGCTTCCGCGCGAGCGTGCCGGGGCGGGACCGCCAGCCTCAGGACGTCGCTGAGCGCGCCGGCCCAACGGTCGGCGACCGCGCGGCACAGACCCAGGACGGCCGGCGACAGCACCGGCTCGGCCGAGACGACCTTGCTCAGGAACGCGAGCGCTCCCTCGTGGTCGCTGGTCTCGACCCGGTCGACGACGAATGCGTCGGTGAGACGTCCGGAGAAGCGCACGCGGACACGGCATCCGGGCACGACGTCGGCGTCGAGCGTGGTGGGGACGAGGTAGTCGAACGGCCGGTCGAGATGGGCCAGTGGTGAGTCGACCACCACCCGGGCCACGGGGAGCACAGCCGCAGGCTCGGGCTTGGGCCGTTCGGCCTTCTTTCGGGCGCTGCTCTTGAGGGGTTTCGGCGACGGAACCAGCTCGAGCTGCCCGTCGTCATCCACGTGGCAGTTCTACCAGCCGCGCACGACAGCCCTGCGCGATGTCGTGACCCTGACGCGGAGCGGTGTCCTGACGCCTCTCCGGCGTGGGGGGCTCAGGCGCCGGCGGCAGCCTTGAGCGCGTCAGCGCGGTCGGTCTTCTCCCAGGTGAAGTCGTCGAGCTCACGGCCGAAGTGGCCGTAGGCCGCGGTCTGGGCGTAGATCGGACGCAGGAGGTCGAGATCGCGCACGATGGCGCCCGGGCGAAGGTCGAAGACCTCGAGCACGGCGGCACGGATCGTGTCGACCGGAACCGACTCGGTGCCGAACGTCTCGACGTAGAAGCCGACCGGGTGCGCCACGCCGATGGCGTAAGCCACCTGAACCTCGGCCTTGGTGGCCAGGCCGGCCGCGACGATGTTCTTGGCCACCCAGCGCATGGCGTAGGCCGCTGAGCGGTCGACCTTGCTCGGGTCCTTGCCCGAGAACGCGCCTCCGCCGTGGCGGGCGTACCCGCCGTACGTGTCAACGATGATCTTGCGGCCGGTGAGGCCGGCGTCACCCATCGGGCCACCGATGACGAACTTGCCGGTGGGGTTGGTGTGCAGCTTGTAGTCGGAGGAGTCGATGTCGTAGTTCGAGAGCACCGCCGTGATGACGTGCTTCTCCAGGTCGGGACGCAGCTGGGTGTCGAGGTCGATGCCGTCCTCGTGCTGGGTGGAGATGACGATGGCCTCGACCCGGACCGGCTTGTCGTCGTCGCCGTACTCGATGGTGACCTGGGTCTTGCCGTCCGGACGCAGGTACGGCAGCGTGCCGTCCTTGCGCACGGCGGTGAGCTGCTCGGCGAGACGGTGGGCGATCGTGACCGGCAGCGGCATCAGCTCAGGAGTCTCGTCGCAGGCGAAGCCGAACATCAGGCCCTGATCGCCGGCGCCCTGGAGGTCGAGCGGGTCGACCGAGCTGCCGGCGCGGGTCTCGTGAGCGGTGTCGACGCCCTGGGCGATGTCGGCGGACTGCGCGTCGAGGGTGACCTGCACGGCGCAGGACTCACCGTCAAAGCCCTTCACGGAGGAGTCGTAGCCGATCTCGAGCACACGGTCGCGGGCGACGCGGGCGATGTCGACGTACGCCTCGGTGGTGACCTCACCACCGACGAGCACCATGCCCGTGGTGACGAACGTCTCGCAGGCAACCCGGCTCTTCGGGTCCTGCCTCAGCAGGGCGTCGAGGACGCTGTCGCTGATCTGGTCGGCAATCTTGTCCGGGTGACCCTCGGTCACGGACTCGGACGTGAAGAAGCGGCTCACTCAAGTTCTCCTGGAAATCGGCGCCGGCGGGGCCCACCGGGCAGCGGGATGCAGAGAGTCTAGACGGAACGTCCGCATGCTGGTGCAACAGTCCACATTGCGGGCGCCGCGTCTTCTATTGCTGGGCGAGCGCGGTGACGGCGTCCCACACGGCGTGGGCCAGCGCGATCTTCGGGCCGAACGCCACGGGCGTGACCGAGCCGTCGGAGCCGAGGATGACGGCTTCGTTGTCGTCGCGGCCGAACACCCGCTCGCCGCTGACGTCGTTGACGACCAGGAGGTCGCAGCCCTTGCGCTCGAGCTTCGCCCGGGCGTGGTCGAGCACCGAGCCGTTCGCGTCGCCGGTCTCCGCGGCGAACCCGACGACGACCGGATGCTTGCTGACCCTGGTGCTCACCAGCTCGGCCAGGATGTCGGGGTTCTCGACGAGGTTGATCTGCGGTGCTTCGCCGTCATGCGTCTTCTTGATCTTGGACTCGACTCGGGCGTCGGGCCGGAAGTCGGCGGGGGCGGCGGCCATGACGACGGCATCGGCGTCGGCGGCAGCCGCCAGCACCTCGCGACGCAGCTCCTCGGTGCTCACCACCTGGATGATCTCGGCGCCGGCGGGATCGGGCAGCGTCACGTTGGCCGCGACGACCGTGACGGTCGCTCCGCGGGCCACCGCAGCCTCGGCCAGTGCGTAGCCCTGCCGGCCGGACGACCGGTTGCCGAGGAACCGGACGGGATCGAGGTACTCGCGGGTGCCGCCGGCCGAGACGACGATCCGCTGGCCGGCGAGGTCCTGAGGACGCGCTTCGAGGACGTTGAGGCACGCGGCGAAGATCTCCTCGGGCTCGGGCAGCCGCCCCTTGCCGGTGTCGACGCCCGTGAGCCGGCCGGACGCGGGCTCGAGCACGACGATGCCCCGGGACCGCAACGTGTCGACGTTCGTGCGCGTGGCTGCGTTCTCCCACATCTCGGTGTGCATCGCCGGAGCCATCACCACGGGACATCGAGCCGTGAGCAGCGTGTTCGTGAGGAGGTCGTCGGCCAGGCCGTACGCGGCCTTGGCGAGCAGGTTGGCCGTGGCCGGTGCGACGACGACGAGATCGGCGTGCTGGCCGAGGCGGACGTGCGGCACCTCGTGAACGTCCTCGAAGACGCCGGTATGCACAGGGCGACCCGACAGGGCCTCCCACGTGGGTGCGCCGACGAACTTCAGCGCGGCCTCCGTGGGGACGACCGTGACGTGATGGCCGGACTCGGTGAACAGGCGCAGCAGCGAGGCGGACTTGTACGCGGCGATACCACCGGAGACGCCAAGGACCACATCATGACGTCTCTCCGACGCGGGCTCGCTCATCCGTGCCTCCGATGGCTGGTGCCGCCGGGAGAGGTCAGGCCCCGGGAACGGCTTCTGGGTCTTCGATGTCCTCGACGGTCAGCAGGTCGTTGTTGATCTCGCGCAGCGCGATCGAGAGCGGCTTCTCCTGCACCTTGGTCTCCAGCAGGGGGCCGACGTACTCGAGCAGGCCCTCACCGAGCTGGGAGTAGTAGGCGTTGATCTGACGGGCGCGCTTGGCGCTGTACAACACGAGCTTGTACTTGGAGTCCGCCTTCTCCAGCAGGTCGTCGATCGGGGGGTTGGTGATGCCCTCGGCGACGGAACGCGTGGTGGTCACAAAGCCTCACAGTGCTATGGGTTGGAGTTCAGAAGTGGTCACGGCGACTGCCGGACCGAATCAAGTCTACCAAGGCTTTGCACGCCGAGGCGACATCGGTGTTGACGATGGTGACGTCGAACTCCTCCTCGGCCGCCATCTCCTCGCGAGCGGTCTCGAGCCGGCGGGCGCGTTCCTCGGCGTCCTCGGTGCCCCGACCGACGAGCCGACGCTCGAGCTCGGCCTGGTTGGGCGGCGCGAGGAACACCATCAGCGCCTCGGGCATGCGTTCACGCACCTGGCGGGCGCCCTGAAGGTCGATCTCCAGGAGCGCCGCCTGTCCGGCGGCGAGATGCTCCTCCACTGGCGACCGTGGTGTGCCGTAGCGCGCCATCTGGTGGACGACGGCCCACTCGAGCAGTCCGTCGTCAGCGACGAGCCGGTCGAACTCGGCGTCGTCGACGAAGTGGTAGTGCAGACCGTCGACCTCACCGGGACGCGGTCGGCGTGTGGTGACCGACACCGAGATCCAGATGTCGGGATGTTCCTCGCGCACGCAGGCCGCCACGGTGCCCTTGCCGACGGCTGTGGGGCCGGCAAGGACCACGAGGCGTGAGCGCGGTGGGGAGGGTGTGTGCTGGGGGGATGGCGGGGTGGGCCCGTCAGGCACCCGACTTGCCTCCCCTGCCGCCGAACTCCTTCAGGAGTGCCTGGATCTGGTTGGCGCCCAGGCCCCGCAAGCGGCGGCTGTCGGCGATGCCGATGCGGTCCATGATCTCCTTGGCGCGAACCTTGCCGACCGTGGGCAGGGACTGCAACAGGTCCCTGACCCTGAGCTTGGCGATGATCTCGTTGTTCTTGGCATCTTGGATGACCTCGGCGAGCGTGGTTCCGCCAGTCTTGAGGCGATTCTTCACCTCGGCTCGCAGTCGGCGTGCTTGCGCTGCCTTCTCGAGTGCTGCCTGACGTTGCTCGGGTGTCAAGATGGGGAGTGCCACAACTTCACCTCTCTGTTGAGGAACGCACGATCACGTAAGTGTGATCTCGCATTCCTGCTGGACATTCTTCACGACGGCCCGGCGTTGCGGGGTCGTCTTGTTGAACGCCTCATACGCGTTGTTGAGCGTCTTGAGCTGTGCCGTGTCGAGCTTCTTGATCTTGGCGGCGTCGGACATCTCTTCCAGCTTGATGTCGACCTTGCCTTGGGCATTCAGCACAGCTGCAGTGACCTCGGCCAGCTCCGTCCAGTCCTTCTTGACGGCGGGGGGCGAGACCTTGGCGACGGACCGGAAGGCCCGCGCGTACGACCGATAGGCATCGTTCGTGCGCTTCTCCCCGAGAGAATTGAGCGTCGACTCCTGCTTCTTGACTGCAGCGCAGTAGGGGTCCTCGCCGGCGCACGCCGCCAAGGCGGTGAACGCGACTGCTGTCGTGATCACGCCGAAGACGGCACGCATCATTGAGGACTCCTGGACGCACTGTTCATTTGCAGCGAGCGTACAAGTTCAGCGTTGACCAGGGCAGCAGAATCGCGGAGTGGCATGACGTCCGGTCCGGCGGCCAAAACCCCCCGTGACGTGGACGGAAGCACGTGATCGGCCACCGAGCCGAACAGCCGCACGACGTCGTCGACCGTGCCGCCCTGGGCGCCGAGGCCCGGGGCGAGCAGCGGCCCGTTGATCGCGAGGTCCTCCTCGGTCGAGCCGATCGTGGCTCCGACCACCGCCCCGAACGGACCCATCGGTGTCTGGTCGCCATTGAGCGACTTCAGCTGAGCGAGGATGCGCCCGGCCACGGTGGAGCCGGCGTGGACCGCGGTCTGAACCTCCGGGCCCTCCTCGTTCGATGTGAGAGCCAGCACGAAGACACCGCCATCGTGCTGCTCGGCGACCTCGAAGAACGGCTCGAGCGAGCCGAAGCCGAGGAACGGGCTGACCGTGACGGCATCGGCGCACATGGGGCTGTCCTCGTCGAGGTAGGCCTCGGCATACGCGGCGGCAGTGCTGCCAATGTCTCCACGCTTGACGTCGAGCACCACCAGCGTGCCGGTGTGCCGCAGGTCTTGGATCGTCCGCTCGAGCACGGCCACACCCCGCGAGCCGAAGCGCTCGAAGAAGGCGGACTGGGGCTTGACGAACCCGACGTGCCCCGCGAACGCCTCGACGCAGGTGGCGGCGAACTGCTCCAGTCCCTCCACCGAGTCGGGCAGACCCCAGTCGTCGAGCAGTGCCGCGTGTGGGTCGATGCCTATGCACGCCGGTCCGTACGCGTCCATGGCCGCCCGTGCCCTGGAGCCGAAGCTCATGAAGACTCGCCGCGTCCCTTGCGGACGACCTCGGCCCACTCCTGCAGCGAGGCGACCTCGACGCGGTGCTCGATGAGCGCTTCGATGCCCTGCACCGCGGCGCCCAGGCCCTGGACCGTGGTGATGCACGGGATGCCCTCGGCCACTGCGGCCGTGCGGATCTCGTAGCCGTCGACGCGCGGGCTGCCACCGGCGGTCGTGCCGTGCGGCGTGTTGATGATGAGCTGGATGTCGTGGGTGCGGATCTTGTCCACGATCGTGCTGGGACCGTCGCCGTCCTCCTCCGTGTGCTGCTCGTGCAGCTTGCGGATCACCGTGGACTCGACGCCGTTGCGCTTCAGCACGGAGGCGGTGCCGCTGGTGGCCAGGATCTCGAAGCCGAGGTCGGCCAGCCGCTTGACCGGGAAGATCATGTGCCGCTTGTCGCGGTTGGCCACCGAGACGAACACCTGACCCGACGTCGGCAGGCCGTTCTGCGCGCCGGCCTGGCTCTTGGCATAGGCGATGCCGAAGCCGGCGTCGATGCCCATGACCTCGCCGGTGGAGCGCATCTCCGGTCCGAGCACGGTGTCGACGTAGCGGCCCTCGTAGGTGCGGAACCGGTTGAACGGCATGACCGCTTCCTTGACCGCGACCGGTGCCGAGTCGGGCAGGACGCCGCCGTCGCCGGTGGCCGGAAGCACTCCGGCCTTGCGGAGCTCGTCGATCGACTCCCCCAGCATGATCCGTGCGGCGGCCTTGGCCAGCGGTGTGGCCGTGGCCTTGGAGACGAACGGCACCGTGCGCGATGCCCGGGGGTTGGCTTCCAGCACGAAGAGCGTGTCGGACGACAGCGCGTACTGGATGTTGATGAGGCCGAGCACGCCGACCCCTTGCGCGATCGCCAGCGTCGATGAACGGATGCGCTCGATCTCCTCACCACCGAGGGTGATGGGCGGCAGTGCGCAGGCGGAGTCACCGGAGTGGACGCCTGCCTCCTCGATGTGCTCCATGACGCCACCGAGGAACAGCTCGGTGCCGTCGAAGAGCGCGTCGACGTCGATCTCGACCGCGTCGTCCAGGAATCGGTCGACCAGGACCGGGTGCTCGGGCGAGATCTCGGTGGCGCGGCCGATGTAGTCCTTCAGGGTCGACTCGTCGTAGACGATCTCCATGCCGCGGCCGCCGAGCACGTACGACGGACGCACCAGCACCGGGTAGCCGATGTCGTCGGCGATGCGCTTGGCGGCGTCGAAGGTGGTGGCCATGCCGTGTTTGGGCGACGGCAGGCCGGCCTCGTCGAGGACCCGACCGAACGCTCCGCGCTCCTCCGCGAGGTCGATGGCGGCGGGCGACGTGCCGACGATCGGCACTCCGGCGGCCTCCAGTCCGGCGGCGAGGCCGAGCGGCGTCTGACCGCCGAGCTGCACGATGACGCCGGCCACCGGGCCTGCTTGCTGCTCCGCGTGCACGATCTCGAGGACGTCCTCGAGCGTCAGCGGCTCGAAGTAGAGCCGGTCGGACGTGTCGTAGTCGGTGGAGACGGTCTCGGGGTTGCAGTTGATCATGACTGTCTCGTAGCCGACCCCCCCGTTCCTTGATGCCGACAGTGCGAGCGCCGCGTGCACGCAGGAGTAGTCGAACTCGATGCCCTGGCCGATGCGGTTGGGTCCGCTGCCCAGGATCAGCACCGCCGGACGCGTTCGGGGCTCGACCTCGGTCTCCTCGTCGTACGACGAGTAGTGGTACGGCGTCTTCGCGGCGAACTCGGCCGCGCAGGTGTCGACGGTCTTGTAGACCGGCCGGATGCCCAGCGCGTGCCGCACGCCGCGCACGACCTCCGGGCTCATGTCGCGGAGCTTGCCGATCTGCACGTCGGAGAACCCGTGCCGCTTGGCGCGTCGCAGCAGCGGAAGGGTCAGCTCGTCGGCGTCGAGGATCTCCATGGCGATCTCGTTGATCAGCAGGAGCTGGTCGATGAACCAGGGATCGATCGCCGTGGCGTCGAAGATCTCCTTCAGGCTCGCACCGGCACGGAGAGTGTCCATGACCTTCTTGAGCCGGCCGTCGTGCGGGACCTTGATCTCGTCGAGGAGCGAGTCCTTGTCGAGGTCGACCCACTGGTGGCTCCAGTCGAACGGTGCCGAGGGGCTTTCCAGGCTGCGGAGCGCCTTCTGCAGCGCCTCGGTGAAGTTGCGGCCGATCGCCATGGCCTCGCCCACCGACTTCATGTGGGTGGTGAGCGTGGGATCGGCGGCCGGGAACTTTTCGAACGCGAACCGCGGCACCTTGACGACGACGTAGTCGAGGGTGGGCTCGAAGCTGGCCGGCGTCTCACGCGTGATGTCGTTCGGGATCTCGTCGAGCGTGTACCCGATGGCGACCTTGGCGGCGATCTTGGCGATCGGGAAGCCGGTGGCTTTCGACGCGAGCGCGCTGGACCGCGAGACCCGCGGGTTCATCTCGATGACGACGATGCGGCCGTCGTCCGGATTGACCGCGAACTGGATGTTGCAGCCGCCGGTGTCGACGCCGACCTCGCGGATGACCCCGATCGAGATGTCGCGCAGGCGCTGGTACTCGACGTCGGTGAGCGTCATCGCCGGTGCGACGGTGATGGAGTCGCCGGTGTGGACGCCCATGGGATCGAGGTTCTCGATCGAGCACACGATCACGACGTTGTCGGCCGTGTCGCGCATGACCTCGAGCTCGTACTCCTTCCAGCCGAGGATCGACTCCTCGAGGAGCACCTCGGTGGTGGGGCTGAGCGCGAGGCCCGAGCCGGCGATCCGGTACAGGCCGTCCTCGTCATAGGCCAGCCCGGAACCGCTGCCGCCCATGGTGAACGACGGCCTGACGACGACGGGATATCCGAGCTCCTTCACCGCGGACAGGCAGTCGTCCATCGAGTGGCAGATGACCGAGGAGGCCACCTCGGCGCCCCACTCAGACGGGAGCCCTTCGACGACCGCCTTGAACGACTGGCGGTTCTCGCCCTTCTCGATCGCCTCGATCGAGGCGCCGATGAGCTCGACTCCGTACCGCTCGAGCACACCGTCCTCGGCGAGCCGGATGGCCGTGTTGAGCGCGGTCTGGCCGCCGAGTGTCGCCAGGAGGGCGTGCGGACGCTCCTTGGCGATGACCTTCTCGACGAACTCCGGCGTGATCGGCTCGACGTAGGTGGCGTCGGCGAACTCCGGGTCGGTCATGATCGTCGCCGGGTTGGAGTTGACCAGCACCACGCGGATGCCCTCTTCGCGCAGCACGCGGCAGGCCTGGGTGCCCGAGTAGTCGAACTCGCATGCCTGGCCGATGACGATCGGGCCGGACCCGATGACCAGCACCGACTCGATGTCGTCGCGGCGTGGCATCAGGCGCCTCTCATGAGGTCGACAAAGCGGTCGAACAGGTAGGCGGCATCGTGCGGGCCAGCCGCTGCCTCCGGGTGGTACTGGACGCTGAAGGCGGGTTGCTCGAGCAGGGCCAGCCCCTCGACGACGTCGTCGTTGAGGCAGACGTGCGTGACGCGGGCCGGGCCGAACGGTGTGTCGAACGTGCCCTCCAGAGGTGCGTCGACGGCGAAGCCGTGGTTGTGCGCGGTGATCTCGACCTTGTCGGTGGTGCGATCCTGCACCGGCTGGTTGATGCCCCGGTGGCCGTAGACGAGCTTGTACGTGCCGCGACCGAGCGCCCGGCCGAACATCTGGTTGCCCAGGCAGATGCCGAAGTACGGGATCTTGCGGCCAAGCACGCCCTGCAACGTCTCGACGACGTGGTCGGCCGTGGCCGGGTCGCCGGGTCCGTTGGACATGAACACTCCGTCGGGCTCGACCGCCAAGACGTCGTCCAGGGTCGCGCTGGCCGGGAGCACGTGCACCTCGATGCCGCGCTCGGCCATCCGGCGTGGGGTCATTCCTTTGATGCCGAGGTCGATCGCCGCCACGGTGAACTGCTTGTCACCGATCGCCGGCACCACGTAGGTCTCGCCGGTCGTGACGTCGGCGAGGAAGTCGGACCCCTCCATCTCCGGTGCGGCGTTCACGCGGGTCAGGAGGTCGTCGACGTCCTGGGACTCCGAGCTCACCGCCGCCCGCATGGATCCGCGTTCGCGCAGGTGACGGGTCAAGGCCCGTGTGTCGACGCCGCTGATGCCCACCACGCCCTGCTCGGCGAGCAGCTCGTCCAGCGAGCCCTGAGAGCGCCAGCTGCTGGACACGCGGGCGGGATCGCGCACGACATAGCCCTCGACCCACACCTGCTTCGACTCGAAGTCCTCGTCGTTGACGCCGGTGTTGCCGATGTGCGGCGCCGTCATGACGACGATCTGCCCGCGGTAGGACGGATCCGTGAGCGTCTCCTGGTAACCCGTCATGCCGGTGGCGAACACCACTTCAGCGACAGTGGTGCCGACGGCACCGTACGCGTCGCCGTGGAACGTCCGGCCGTCCTCGAGCACGAGGACAGCACTCGTCATACCAGGACTCCCTGGAGCTCGCCGTCGAGCACCGTGGCGCGGCCGCGCAGGAACGTCGCCACGACCCTTCCGGGCACCGAGAGCCCGGCGTACGGAGTGTTGCGCGACAGCGAGGCGGTGTCGGACGCCTCGATGGTGCGGGTGGCGTCGGCGTCGAGGATCACGAGGTTGGCGGGCTCGCCGGGAGCGATCGGACGGCCCTGGTTGGCCACCCGGCCGATCTCGGCCGGCCGCGACGACATCCGCTCGGCCACTTGCGCCCACGTGAGCAGACCCGAGTCGACCATCGTCTGCTGCACGACCGAGAGCGCCGTTTCCAGCCCGAGCATCCCGAAGGCCGCCGCCGACCACTCGCACTCCTTGTCCTCCATGGGATGCGGCGCGTGGTCGGTCGCGACGACGTCGATGGTGCCGTCGACGAGCGCCTCACGCACGGCCTGCACGTCGTCGGCAGAGCGCAGCGGTGGGTTGACCTTGTAGATCGGGTCGTAGCTGCGCACGAGGTCGTCGGTGAGCAGCAGGTGGTGCGGCGTGACCTCGGCGGTGACGTTGATGCCGCGGCTCTTGGCCCACCGGATGATCTCGACCGAGCCGCGCGTGGACACGTGGCACACGTGCAGGCGTGAGCCGACGTGCTCGGCGAGCAGGACGTCGCGGGCGACGATCGCCTCCTCGGCGACCGCCGGCCAGCCGGTGAGGCCGAGCTCACCGGACAGCGGGCCCTCATTCATCTGGGCATTCTCGGTGAGCCGAGGCTCCTGCGCATGCTGGGCGATCACGCCATCGAACGCCTTGACGTACTCGAGCGCCCTGCGCATCAGCACCGCGTCGGAGACACAGATGCCGTCGTCGGAGAACACGCGCACGCCGGCGGCGGAGTCGGCCATGGCTCCGAGCTCGGCCAGTCGCTGGCCTCCGAGCCCGACGGTGACCGCGCCGACGGGCTGCACGTCGCAGAATCCGCCCTCGCGTCCGAGGCGCCAGACCTGCTCGACGACACCCGCGGTGTCGGCGACCGGGTCGGTGTTGGCCATGGCGTGCACGCAGGTGTAGCCGCCCCTGGCCGCAGCCCGAGAGCCAGTGAGCACGGTCTCTGCGTCCTCACGTCCGGGCTCGCGCACGTGGGTGTGCAGGTCGACGAGTCCGGGCAGCACCACCAGTCCGCTCGCGTCCACCTGGTCTGCGTCGTCGGGCGCCGCGAGGTCGGTGCCGACGTCGGTGATCACGCCGTCGGTGATCAGCAGATCGACGGCGTCCTCCCCCAGCGGTCGTCCGCCGCGGATCACGGTCGTCGTCATGCGATCTCCTCATCGGTCGTGTCGAGGGCCGCCTCGTCGGAAGCGCCACCCCCCAGAAGCAGGTAGAGCACCGCCATGCGCACGGCCACACCGTTGGTGACCTGCTCGACGATGACCGAGCGCGCGTGGTCGGCCACGTCCGCGCTGATCTCCATGCCGCGGTTCATCGGTCCGGGGTGCATGACGATGGCGTGGTCGGGCAGCCGGTTCATACGGGCGGTGTCGAGGCCGTAGCGCCGGCTGTACTCGCGAGCACTCGGGAAGAACGCCGCGTTCATTCGCTCCTGCTGCACGCGCAGCATCATGACGACGTCGGACTTCTCCATGACGGCGTCGAGGTCGTAGGACGTCTCGACCGGCCAGTGGTCGACTCCGACCGGCAACAGGGTCGGCGGGGCGACGAGCGTGACGTGCGCGCCGAGGGTGTCGAGCAGCAGGGCGTTCGAGCGGGCGACCCGGCTGTGCAGCACGTCGCCGACGATCGTGACGTTGCGGCCCTCGATCTCGCCCCCGTTCAGATGACCCAGGTGGCGGCGCATCGTGAACGCGTCGAGCAGCGCCTGCGTGGGGTGCTCGTGCGTGCCGTCACCGGCGTTGATGACGGCTCCCTGCGTCCACTTGGCGTGGGCCAGCCGGTGCGGAGCCCCGGAGTTCTGGTGCCGCACGATCACGGCGTCGGCGCCCATGGCCTGCAACGTGAGCGCCGTGTCCTTGAGGCTCTCGCCCTTGGAGACGCTCGATCCCTTGGCCGAGAAGTTGATGACGTCGGCCGAGAGCCGCTTGGCGGCGGCCTCGAAGGAGATGCGGGTGCGGGTGGAGTCTTCGAAGAAGAGGTTGACCACGGTGCGACCACGCAGGGTCGGCAGCTTCTTGATCGGCCGGCTGGCGACCGACAGGAGCTCCTCGGCGGTGTCGAGGATGCGGATGGCGTCGGTGCGGTCGAGGTCGCCGGCGCTGAGCAGGTGTGTGAACGTCATGCGGGGTCCCCTCGAAAGTGCGACCGCCCTTGGCGGCACTGCTGACTGGTCCGGCGCACGAGGGAGCAGTTTCGTGGGGTGCTCATGCCGCCCCTCCGGTGGTCTGGATCGAGACCGCGTCGCCGTCGTCGGTCTCGGTGAGTGTGACCTTGACCTTCTCGGCCAACGAGGTCGGGAGGTTCTTGCCGACGAAGTCGGCGCGGATCGGCAGCTCGCGGTGCCCACGATCGACCAGGACGGCGAGCTGCACGGCGCGAGGCCGGCCGAGCTCGTTCAGGGCGTCGAGAGCGGCGCGGATGGTGCGGCCGGAGTAGAGCACGTCGTCGATGAGCACGACGATCTTGTCGTCGATGTCGTCCGGGATGTCGGTGTGCTCGAGAGCGCGGGCCGGCTTGAGCCGCAGGTCGTCGCGATACATCGTGACGTCGAGGGCTCCGGCCCTGATCTCGCGGCCCTCGACCTCGCCCATGCGCCGGGCGACGCGTCGGGCCAGGTGGACGCCGCGGGTGGGGATCCCGAGCAGCAGCACGTCGGCGGAGCCGCGGTTGCGTTCGAGGATCTCGTGGGTGATGCGAGTGAGGGCCCGGGCGATGTCGTTCTCGTCGAGAACGGTGCGTGCCTGCGGGACAGAACCCTCGAGCGGGTCAGAGCTGTGCGCGTCAGACTGGGGGGCGTCGGCAGACGCAACCATGGCTGACCTCCTTCTCCGCCTCACGGGACGGCCGTTAAAGGATGTCGGTGGTCGTTCAGGCGTCACAGTACCAGCGGGTTCCGACGGCTCGGACCGACTCGCCTTGACGAAGTCGACGACACCTACCCTTGAACCATGACGGACCACGACGACGCCGGTGTGCACGGGGCCCAGCGCGCGCGACTGATCGTCGCGGCGTCCGTCGTCGCGCTCCTCGTGGCCGGGTTGGCCATCCTCCAGGTCCGTTCGCCGGCAGAGACACCAGCCGCGACGCGTGCCACTCCGACGGCGACTCCCACCCCGTCGCCGACGCCCAGCCCGACGCCGGAGCCGGGACCGTGTGACGAGCAGGCCTCCGGGCCGGTCACGCCGACCAGCGTCAGCTTTCCCGGCATCGTCCGCGACGCGAAGGTGCTCGCCCTCCCCCGGGACGGGCGCGACATCCCATCCGTGCCGCCCCTCACCAGTGCGGGCAAGCGACAGGTGGCCTGGGACCGCCCGCCGGGCATCAAGCCGGGATCGCCCAAGGGCAACGTGCTGCTCAACGTGCACACATATGGCGACGGGTCGGCACTCGGCAACAAGCTCCTCTCCGACCTCAAGAAGGGCGATCAGATCATCGTCCGCGGCGGCGACGAGACGCTGTGCTACGAGGTCGACCGGCGCATCGAGGTGCTCGCGTCCCGTGGCTACTCGCCGTACTACGACACGAAGGGGCCACACCAGCTCGCACTGCTCGCGTGCTCGGGCAAGCGGCTCGGGCCGAGCAACTACACCCACCGCACGCTCTGGTTCGCCAAGCAGGTGTAGCGGCTACTCGCTGGAGGTTGCCGTCGCCTTCGACTCGACGATGGCGCTCAGCAGGCCGTTGACGAACCCCGCCGACTCGTCGGTGGACAGGTCGCGAGCGAGCTCGACGGCCTCGCTGATGGCCACGGCGTCGGGGACGTCGTCGACGCTGAGGATCTCGTAGGTGGCGATCCGCAGCAGGTTGCGGTCGACGCCCGGCATGCGGTCGAGGGTCCAGCCGCGCGCGTGCTCGGAGAGCAGCGCGTCGATGCGCTCCTGGTCGGCGACGACGCCTTCGACCAGCTGGACGGTGTACTCGTTGATTGGCGGGTCGTTCAGCTCACGGCGTCCGGCCAGCGAGCCGCCGGGCGCGAGTCCCTGGAGCTCGGACTCGAAGAGGATGTCGAGCGCGCGCTTGCGGGACTTCGTGCGCGCAGACATCAGTTCGACACGCGGCTGAGGTAGCTGCCGTCGCGGGTGTCGACCTTGACCTTCTCGCCCGAGGTGATGAACAACGGCACCTGGATCTCCTTGCCGGTCTCCAGGCGCGCCGGCTTGGTGCCGCCGCTGGAGCGGTCGCCCTGCAGGCCCGGCTCGGTGTACTCCACGGTGAGCTCGACCGACGGCGGCAGCTCGATGTACAGCGGTTGCCCGTCGTTGACGGCGACCATCGCCTCACCGTTGTCGAGCAGGTAGTCCTTGGCCTCGCCGACGACCTCGTCGGGCAGCGAGACCTGGTCGTAGGTCGAGGTGTCCATGAACACGTAGGCGCTGCCGTCGTGGTACAGGTACTGCATGTCGCGCTTGTCGACCTGAGCGATGTCGACCTTCACATCGGCGTTGAACGTGCGGTCGACGACCTTGCCCGACATGACGCTCTTGAGCTTGGTGCGCACGACGGCGCCGCCCTTGCCCGGCTTGTGGTGCTGGAACCACACCACGGACCAGAGCTGTCCGTCGAGGTTCAGAACCATGCCGTTCTTCAAGTCGTTCGTGGTGGCCATCAGGCGATCTCCAGCAAGTCGGTGGTCATCATGGTGAGCACCTCCGGAGCTCCCCCGGTCGATGGCTCGGTGACGAGGACGGTGTCCTCGATGCGCACTCCCCCACGACCCGGGACGTAGATGCCCGGCTCCATCGTCAAGGTGGTGCGACTGGCGAGTCTACCGGCGTGCCGGTGGCTGATGAACGGGTCCTCGTGGATCTGCAGGCCCACACCGTGCCCGAGGCCGGTCGTGAAGTACTCGAGCCATCCCGCGTCCTCGAGCACCTGGCGGGCAGCCTCGTCGGACGCGGCCACGGGCGTGTCCTCGCGGAGGGCGGCGACGCCCGCGGCTTGCGAAGCCTGGACGGCGGCATGGATCTCCCGCTGCCAGTCGTCGGCCGGGCCCAGAACCACGGTGCGCGTGCAGTCCGCGTGGTAGCCGTCGACGCGGGCGCCGAAGTCGGCCTTCACGAGGTCGCCGGTCTGCAGGATGCGATCGGTGGGGCTGTGGTGCGGGATCGCGGAGTTCGGGCCGGAGGCCAGGATCGTCTCGAACGCGATCGCCTCGGCGCCGAGGTCGAGCATCCGCGACTCCAGGTCGCGGGCGACCTCGATCTCGTTGCGGCCGGCGAGCGGACCGGCCAGCAGGCCCCGCAGCGCCTCGACGGAGATCTGGCAGGCGCGGCGCAAGGTGTCGATCTCGCCGTAGTCCTTGACCTCGCGCAGGCCTTCGACCACCCGTGACGCCGACACCGTCGTGACACCGGCCTCGGCGAGCCTCGCGTGCGCGTCGACGCTCATCGAGTGCGTCTCGCAGGCCAACACACCCTTGACGCGCTCGGCGGCCTCGCCGAGCAGGTCGCGGGTGATGACGTGCTCGACGTCGGGCACCTCGTCGATGGCCTGGTCGCGGTACCGGCCGTCGGTGAGGAACGCGCCGGTGCCGTCGCCAGCAAGGACGAGGGCGCCGTTGGAGCCGGTGAAGCCGGTGAGGTAGCGGACGTTGACGAGCGTCGTCACCAGCAATCCCTCGGCTCCGAGCCCGGGAAGGGCGTCGACCGCGAGACGGCGGCGCTCGGCGAGCTGTTCGGATGTTGGTGCGCTCACGGCCGGAGTGCCTCGTGCGCCTGGCGCAGCAGATCGTCGTCAGGCCCGGCGAAGATGGCCGGGCGAGCCAGGCCGTCGAGCACGACGAACCGCAGCTGCGTGCCTCGGGTCTTCTTGTCCAGGCGCATCGCAGCGAGCAGGTCGTCGAAGGCCGTGTCGTTCGTCGTCGGCAGCCCGAGGAGGCCGAGGATCCCCCGGTGCCTGGCCAGCAGGCCGTCGTCGATGCGGCCACTGCGGTGGGCGAGCTCGGCGACGAACACCATGCCGATGGAGATCGCCTCGCCGTGGCGCAGGCCGAAGCCGTGGACGCGCTCGAGCGCGTGACCGAGCGTGTGGCCGTAGTTGAGTGCCTCGCGACCGATGCCCCCGCCCGCACCCGTCTCGCGCAGGTCGGTCGCGACCACGGCCGCCTTCACGGCAATGCCCTTGGCGATGAGCTCCGCGAGCAAGGTGGACGCCGGGTCCAGCACGCTGTCGGGTGCCGCCTCGATCAGCTCGAGGATCGTCGGGTCGGCGATGAACCCGCACTTCGCGACCTCGGCCATCCCGCTGCGCAGCTCGTCCGACGACAGGGATGCGAGGGCGTCCAGGTCGCAGAGGACCCCCGCGGGTTCGTGGAACGCGCCGACCAGGTTCTTGCCTGATGCCGTGTTGATGCCGGTCTTGCCACCGACAGCGGCGTCGACCATGCCGAGCACGGTCGTGGGCAGGTTGACGAACCTCACGCCGCGCAACCAGCTCGCCGCGACGAATCCGGAGATGTCCGTCGTCGATCCACCGCCCAGGCCGATGACGACGTCGGACCGGGTGAAACCCGCGTCGCCGAGTGCGTCCCAGCACCGTGCCAGGACGTCCGCTGTCTTGGCCGCCTCGCCGTCCGGTACCTCGATCAGGTGGACCTCGAGGTCGTCGTCGACGAGGACGGAACGGAGCTGCGTCGCGCGCTCGACCAGCGTCGGCGGATGGATGACTGCGACGCGGCGCGCATCAGGTCCCACGAGGCGTCGCGCCTCGTCGGAGACGCCGTGGCCGACGACGACCTCGTACGGGGAAGAGGTGTTCACCGTGAACCGGGTGGTCATCGGTTCTCGTCCTCCACAAAGGCGAGGGCCTGGTCGGCCACCTGGCCGGGATCGAGGTCGTCGGTGAGCACGGTCAGGTCGGCGACCTCGCGATAGAGGGCCTCCCGTGCGTCCATGAGCTGCTTGAGCTGCGCGCGCACGTTGCCGAGCAGCAGCGGACGCCCGGTGCCAAGCCCGACGCGACGGACCGCCTGAGTCAGGCCGACGTCGAGGAAGATCACCCGCTGGTCGCGGAGCAGCTCGCGGGTCCGCTCGCTGAGCACGGCGCCACCACCGAGTGCGACCACTCCGTCGTGCTCGTCGAGCACGCGTGCGACCGCCTCTTCCTCGAGCGCACGGAAGTGGGCCTCGCCGTGGTCGATGAAGACGTCCTGAACGCTCGTGCCGGCCGTGGCCTCGATGTCGGCATCGGTGTCGCGCACGGACACACCCAGCCGTGCCGCGAGCTCCTCGGCCACGGTGGACTTGCCGGCGCCCGGGGGCCCGACGATGACGACGACCGGTTTCATCGGAACTTGAGGTTCGCGAGGTAACCGTCGACGTTGCGGCGGGTCTCGGGCACCGAGTCGCCGCCGAACTTCTCGACCACGGCCTCGGCCAGCACGAGCGCGACCATCGCTTCTGCCACGATGCCGGCGGCCGGAACGGCGCACACGTCGGAGCGCTGGTGGTTCGCCGTCGACTCCTCGCCGGTCGTGACGTCGACGGTGCGCAGCGCGCGGGGAACAGTGGAGATCGGCTTCATGGCCGCACGCACACGCAGGACCTCGCCCGTGGACATGCCGCCCTCGGTGCCGCCGGAGCGTCCGGAGACCCGCCTGATGCCTTCGTCTGTGGGCACGATCTCGTCGTGGGCGAGGGAACCGCGGGTGCGGGCGAGCTCGAAGCCGTCGCCCACCTCGACTCCCTTGATGGCCTGGATGCCCATGAGCGCGCCGGCGAGGCGCGAATCGAGCCTGCGGTCCCAGTGGGTGTGCGAGCCGAGGCCAGGTGGCAGGCCGTCGACGACGACCTCGACGACGCCGCCGAGGGTGTCGCCGTCCTTGTGGGCGGCGTCGATCTCGGCCACCATCGCCGCGCTGGTGTCGGCGTCGAAGCAGCGCACCGGGTCGGCGTCGAGAGCTTCGAGGTCGCGGCGCAGCGGCACGACGCCGGCGGGTGCCCGCACGGTGCCGAGCTCGACCACGTGCGACACGAGGGTGGCACCGGTGGTCTGCTCCACGAACTGGGCGGCGATCTCGCCGAGGGCGACGCGCGCGGCCGTCTCACGGGCGCTGGCACGCTCGAGCACCGGACGAGCTTCGTCGAAGCCGTACTTCTGCATGCCGACCAGGTCGGCGTGGCCTGGCCGTGGGCGCGTGAGCGGGGCTCCGCGCTTGAGACCGGCAAGAGTATCGGCGTCGACCGGGTCGGCCGCCATCACCTGCTCCCACTTCGGCCACTCACTGTTGCCGATGCGCAGCGCGATCGGGCTGCCGAGCGTGGAGCCGTGGCGAATGCCGCCCACGATCTCCAGGTCGTCGGCCTCGAAGCTCATCCGTGCTCCTCGGCCGTAGCCGAGGCGGCGACGGGCGAGAGCGGCCTGGATGTCCTTGCTGGTCACCTGCACACCCGCCGGCAGTCCTTCGAGGACGGCGACGAGTGCGGGGCCGTGTGATTCACCGGCGGTCAGCCAACGGAGCATGTCGTCGATTCTCCCATGGGCCGACCGCTCAGCTCACCAGCGTGGTCTTCGGACGCACGACGCAGAACTCGTTGCCCTCTGGATCGGCGAGCACGTCCCACGACTCCTGACCGGTCTGGCCGACGTCGACGCGTCGCGCCCCGAGGGCGAGCAGCCGCTCGATCTCGGCCTCGCGGTCGTCCGCCGTCGTGGTGAGGTCGAGGTGCACCCGGTTCTTGACCGTCTTCTGGGTCTCCCCTGCCGGCATGAAGCACAGCCCGATGGGCGCGTCGAGGCTCGGCCCGACGATGACTTCACGCTCCCTGGTCGAGAGCACCGGCCAGTGAAGAGCCTCCGCCCAGAAGTCGGCCAGAGCCGTGAGGTCGTGTGAGTCGATGACGACGTGGTGCAGACGGACCGGCATGACGTCATTCTCCCGCAGCCTCGGCGTCAGGTCGGCCAGATCGACGGACCCCACGCCGCGCCGATGATCGCCCCGACCACCATGTACGGGCCAAAGGCGAAGCCCTTCCGGTCGACCCAGCCGAGGCGCGAGAACACGAGTCCGCCGATGGCGCCGAGCACGAACCCGCCGTAGGTGCCGGTCAGAGTCTCGGCGGCACCGAGCGCGCCGAGGGCCAGGCCGACGACCGCGGAGAGCCGCACGTCCCCGTAGCCGAACGCTCCCCCGCCGAAGAACCGACCGACCTGGTAGACGAGCCAGAACACCGCGAACACCGCGACGTTGCCGATGAGGCCCATGACGAGCACGCTCCAGTCGTCGAGCAGGAACGCCCCCAGCGCCACGAGCGCCAGCGTCGCGACGTACGTCGGTGCGACGAAGAGGAAAGGGAGCAACCGGGTGCGCCAGTCGACGTAGGCGAGCCAGGTGCCGACGCCGGCGAACAGCACCCACACCGGTGCGAGCTCGGGCGGCACCTGCCAGGCCGCCATCCCGGCCATGACTGCCGCGGCACCGGCGAACCACCACGCCAGGTGCGGGGCGTGGGCGAGCTCGGCGTAGGCGATCTTGTCGTCGTCGGGGTCGGGCGGTTCCGGCAGGCGGCCGATGACGAACGGTCCGGCAGCAGCCAGGAGCGCTGCCGCCACCGCGGCGATCGCGATGGTCACGAGGTCAGGGCGTCGAGTGCGGCCGTGCGGAGCAGATCGGCGTCGATGCTGCTTCCGGTCATCAGCTCGATCTGCAGTGCGGCCTGGTGGGCGAGCAGGTCGAGACCGGTGACCGCTTCGAGCCCGGCCTCTTCGGCCGCCGTGACCAACGGAGTGGGCCAGGGATCGTACGAGACGTCGAAGACGGACCGTGACGACTCCACCAGCTCGTGCGAGCGTGAACCGACGGCATCGCCGGGCACGGTCGAGACCAGCAGGTCGACCTTCTCGAGGAGCGGGTGCTCGATCGGCTGCACGACCACACCGACGCCGGCCCGCTTCGCCACCTGTGCTGCGATCTCCGCCCGGGAGACGTCGCGGACGACGATCTCGAGGTCGGCGAGACCGAGCTCGGCAAGCGCATACGCAATGGACGCAGCCGTCGCGCCGCCGCCCACGATGCGGGCGGTCGTGGCCCCGTCGAGACCGCGCTCACGCAGGGCGGCCAGGGCGCCGGGCACATCGGTGTTCTCGCCGGTACCCCGCCCGTCGTCCGGGCCGAGCAGGATCGTGTTCACCGAGCCCACCGCGGTGGCGACGTCGCTGCATCGCTCGACCAGGTCCATCGCGACGCGCTTGAGCGGCATCGTCAGCGATAGCGCACGCCAGTCGTCGTCCAGGCCTGCGAGGAAGTCGGCGAGCGCGCCCTCCCCGACATCGACGGCCTCGTACGTCCAGTCGAGCCCCAGCTCGGCGTAGGCCGCCCGGTGCAGGACGGGCGACAACGAGTGGTCGATGGGTGAGCCCAGGACGGCACAGCGCCGCGCGGATGATGACGGCATCAGCAGATCTTGTCGTCCGCGCCGCGGCAGTACTCCTGCAGCTGAGCGACCGCCTTGTCGTGCTCCGCCTTGGTCTCGGAGAAGACCGTCTCCCCGGACTCGAGGTTCACCGCGACGAAGTACAGCCAGTCGCCCTGGGCCGGGTTGAGGGCCGCCTCGATGGTCTTCTCGCCCGGCGAGCCGATCGGTCCGGGCGGCAGGCCGGTGTGCTTGTAGGTGTTGTACGCGGACGGATCGGCGCGCTCCTCGGCCGTGGTGAACACGTCACCCTTGCGCTTGCTGACGTAGGACACGGTCGAGTCGAGCTGCAGGGCTTGGTTCGCCTTGATCCGGTTGTAGAGGACCCGCGCCACCTTGGGGTAGTCAGCATCCTTCTTGGCCTCGTACTCCAGGATGCTGGCCACCGTGAGGATCTCCTCGCCGGAGAGCCCGAGCGCCGAGGCTCGCGTGTCGATGTCGAGCTTCTTCGAGACCTCGACCGTCTTGGCGACCATCTGCTTCAGCAGGTCGGTCGCCGACGTGCCCGGCTCGACGGTGTACGTGGCGGGGAACAGGTAGCCCTCGGGGTTCTGCTCGGCTTCCTTGGGCAGACCCAGGTCCGCCGGCTTCTCCAGGGCAGCGGTCACGTCCTTCTCGGGAATCTCGCTGCCCTGCGCGATGAGCTTGACGATCTGGTCGACGCGAGCACCCTCGGGCACGGCGACTCTGCCCTCGACCCGGTTCTTCTTGTCGACCAGGGCGTCCAGCGCCGCCTTGGCGGACATCTGCTTGCGGAGCTCGTAGAAGCCCGGCTGGATGGTCTGGGAGCGCGAGTCGTTCAGGGAGACCTGGTAGTACGCCTCGGCGCTCTTGACGACGTCCTTCTCCGCGAGGACGTCGGCGATCTGCGTCCCGTTCGCCCCCACCGGCACCTCGATCACGACCTTGCCGGTGCCCGTGCCGCTGTAGTCGTCGGGACCGCCCAGGAAGTCCTTGACCTTGACGAACGCGAACACGAGACCTGCGATGACGAGCAGAAGCACGAGGGCGCGCATCAGGCGGGGTCCGCGCGACGGGCCACGTCGTCGAGACGCACGGCGTCGACCCGGCTTGGATCGCCCGTACTCGGTGACCTTCACCTCGGCTCCGCTGTGACTCATCGCGTCCTCACCAGATTTCGCCCGGGGCGGTCCCGCGCGTGCGCTCGGCGTCCAGAGCTGTCTGGAGGATCACCGTGGCCGCGGCCTGATCGATGATCGCGCGCTTGCCGGCGCCTGACCGTCCACTCTCACGCAGCAGACCGTCAGCCGTCATCGTAGACAGACGCTCATCGAAGAGCCGAACGGGCACGGGGTCGATCGCGTCACGCAGACCGGTGGCGAACTCGCGGACCTTGACGGCTGCGGGACCCTCCCGCCCCGACAACGACAGCGGCAGCCCGACCACGCACTCGAGGGCTTCGTGCTCGGCGACGATCGCGGCGAGGCGCGCCACGGCGTCCCGACCTGCAGGAACGGTCTCGAGGGGTGTCGCCAGCATGCCGTCGGGGTCGCAGACGGCCACGCCGATGCGGACGTCGCCGACGTCGACGCCGACCCGTCGCCCCAACCTCACGGGCACAGCCGCACGTCAGGGCCTCGAGAGTCGCGCCTGCACGGCGGTGAGAGCGGCCTCGATGCCGCCGACATCGGTGCCGCCGCCCTGGGCGACGTCGGCCTTGCCGCCACCTCGCCCACCGATGTGCTCCCCGATGACGCCGATCAGGTCGTTGGCCGCGAGGCCCCGCTCCTGGGCGGCGTTGTTGAGTGCCACGACGGCTGACGGCTTGTCGCCGGCGGTGCCGATGACGACCACCACGGCCGGGCGGTCCTGCAGGCGTCCGCGGATGTCGAGAGCGATGGAACGAACGTCTCCCCCGCCTGCGCCCTCGGCCCGGTGACCGACGAAGGCGACGCCGCCGACGTCGACGGCCTTCTCGGCGAGCTCGGCCGAAGCTCCCACGAGCTCGGCCGACCTGAGTCGCTCCAGCTCCTTCTCGGCGGTGCGGACGCGGTCGACGAGCTTCTGGACCTGAGCCGGTACGTCCGGTGGACTCGCCTTCAGCATGGTGCTCAGCTGCTGGACGAGGTCGCGCTCGCGGGCGAGGTACTGGAAGCCCTCCAGCCCGACGACGGCCTCGATGCGGCGGTTGCCCGCACCCACCGAGCTGTCGGACGTGAGCACGACGGTGCCGATCTGTGCCGCACGCTCGACGTGGGTGCCGCCGCAGAGCTCACGCGACCACGGACCGCCGATCTCGACGACGCGAACGTCCTCGCCGTAGGTCTCGCCGAACAGGGCCAGCGCGCCGATCTCCTTGGCGCGCTCGAGCGGCATGACCTCGGCGGACACGGGGAGGTCCTCACGCAGGGCGCGGTTCGAGACCTCTTCGACGTTGCGGAACTGCTCCGGCGACAGTCCTCCGGTCCATCCGAAGTCGAGCCGCAGGTAGCCGGGCCGGTTGTACGAGCCGGACTGCAGAGCTGTGGGGCCCAGCACCTCGCGCAGCGCAGCGTGCACGACGTGTGTGCCGGAGTGTGCCTGCCGCGCACCCAGTCGCCACTCGGGATCGACCTGTGCCTCGACGGTGGCGTCCAGGGTCAGCTCGCCTTCGATCACGCGGACCTGGTGGACGACGAGGCCCCGCAACGGGCGCTGGACGTCGAGCACCTCGGCACGACCCCCATCCCAGGTGATGGTGCCGGCGTCGGCGTTCTGGCCGCCCGACTCGGCGTAGAACGGGGTGCGATCGAGCACGGCCTCGCCGATCGTGCCGGCCGTGAGCGCGGGCACGGATGCGCCCTCGGCCAGCAGCCCCAGCACGCGGGACTCGGTCGAGAGCGTCGTGTATGCCTGCCAGTCGGTGGGTCCGTGGCTGTCGAGCGCGGCCCGGTAGACGCTGGTGTCGGCGTGGTGGCCCTTCTTGGACTTCGCATCTGCCTTGGCTCGCGCCCGTTGCTCGCCCATGAGCGCGCGGAAGCCGTCTTCGTCGACGCTCAAGCCCTGCTCGGAGGCCATCTCCAGGGTGAGGTCGATCGGGAAGCCGTACGTGTCGTGAAGGGCGAAGGCGCGCTCGCCGGACAGCTGCGTGCCGCCCTGCTGCTGCGTGCTCGCGGCGGCGAGGTCGAAGATCGTGGTGCCCTTGTCGAGGGTCTGGCGGAACGCCTCCTCCTCGGCGTAAGCGATCTGCGAGATGCGGGCGAAGTCGCGCTCGAGCTCGGGATAGGACGCCTTCATCCGTTCGAGGCTCACCGGCAGCAGCTCGGGCAAGGCGGGATCGTCATGGCCGAGCAGGCGCATGGAGCGCACGGCGCGACGCAGCAGACGACGCAGGACGTAGCCACGACTCTCGTTGCCGGGGGTGACGCCGTCACCGATGAGCATCAGCCCGCTGCGGACGTGGTCGGCGATGACGCGGAACCGGACGTCGTCGTCGTGGTCGGCGCCATAGCGTCGGCCGCTGAGCGCGGACGCCTTCTCGATGACGGGAAACACCTCGTCGATGTCGTACATGTTCTGCTTGCCCTGCAGCAGGTACGCGACGCGCTCGAGACCCAGGCCGGTGTCGATGTTCTTGCTCGGCAGCGGCCCCACCAGGTCGAAGTCGTCCTTGGCGCGGACGTTGGTGATCTCCTCCTGCATGAACACGAGGTTCCAGATCTCCAGGAACCGGTCCTCGTCGACGACCGGACCGCCGTCGGGGCCGTACTCCGATCCACGGTCGACGTAGATCTCGCTGCACGGGCCACCGGGACCGGGCACGCCCATGTGCCAGTAGTTGTCGAGCAGCCCACGTTCCTGGATGCGCTCGTCGGGCAGGCCGATGACCTGCTTCCAGATCTGCCTGGCCTCGTCGTCGCCCTCGAGCACGGTGACCCAGATCGAGTCGGGCTCGAAGCCGTAGCCGCCGTCGTCGAGCGACCCGGTGACCAGGTTCCAGGCGTGCTCGATGGCGCCTTCCTTGAAGTAGTCGCCGAAGGAGAAGTTGCCGCTCATCTGGAAGAACGTGCCGTGCCGCGTGGTCTTGCCGACCTCCTCGATGTCGAGGGTGCGGACGCACTTCTGCACGCTGACCGCCCGGTCGAACGGAGGCGTCTCCTGCTGGAGGAAGTACGGCTTGAACGGCACCATGCCGGCGTTGACGAACAGCAGGTTCGGGTCGTCGAACACCAGAGGTGCCGACGGCACGACGGTGTGACCGGCGTTCTCGAAGTGCGCGAGGAAGCGTCGGCGGATCTCCGCGGTGTACATCAGGGAACGTCGCTCTCGGTCGGGATCTGATGCACGGTCGAGCCGGGCGGCGACCTCGCGTTCGTACTGGGTCATGCCGTCACGCATCTCGCCGGCGAACGCGCGCCAGCCGAGTCCGGCGGCGGCGGCCTGGTCGATGAGACCGGGCATCGACAGGCGGTAGGCGGCTCGTCGGGCCTTGGTTGCCGCATACACGCCGGCCGCGGTGCCGGCGACGAACCAGACGGTCCTGGCCCCTCATGACTCCACCGAGGTCTTCGAGCGCGGTTGGGCCGGCAGCTCGCCGATCCACGGCTCCGACATCCAGGCATCGGCGGAGCTGGGTGGATTCGCCCGGATGGCTCGCCGGCCTGCTGCGAGTCGTTCGCTGCGTCGTCGTCGGTACTCGCGCCGCATCAGCGCCGTGATGCGGTCGCGGCTCTCCGCTCGCAGGGCGTGGGTGAGTCCGTGGAGGAGGATCGCGAGCCGCACCTGCGGACGGCTGAGCGCCGCTCCGACGACCTGTTGGCTGGTGGGTCGCACGACCACGCGACCGTTCACGTGAAGGGGCTTCCGCCACTCGCTGTCGTCGTCGAGTGGAACGACCATCGTGGCTGCTGGGAGGCGTTCGGGCGCGACAGCCGGGGGTGGTGCCGTCACGTCCACACGCCCGGATTCAGTGCTCCGGCGCGCCGCACGAACCGCGACCACGGCGGCGGCGAGAGCCAGCACCGCGAGCAGAGCGGTCACGGAGAGCAGCACGACGTCGGTGGGCACGGGTATGAGGTTACTCGCCGCGCTGCGCCCGATCACCAGGGCAGGATCACTCGGCATCGCGATGGGATCGATCCTGCAGGATCGCCCGGATGCGCTCGAGCCGCTCGGCGATGGCTGCCTCCGCGCCGTGCTCGCCGGGCTCGTAGTAGGTGCTGCCGTCGACGTCGTCAGGCGCGTACTGCTGCCCGACCACGCCGAGTGGGTCGCTGTGGGCGTACAGGTAGTCGTGCCCGTGGCCGAGCTTCTTCGCGCCGGCGTAGTGGGCGTCGCGCAGCGCCGGCGGAACGGCACCGACCTTGCCGGCCTGGACGTCGGCCTGAGCCGCGTCCATGGCGCGGATGACGGCATTCGACTTCGGCGCCGTGGCGAGCGCGATGACGGCCTGCGCCAGCGTGAGCCGCGCCTCGGGGAAGCCGATGAGGGCCACCGCCTGCGCAGCCGCCACGGACGTCGTCAGGGCGGTGGGATCGGCCATGCCGATGTCCTCGCTCGCCAGGATCATGAGGCGCCGGGCGATGAAGCGCGGGTCCTCCCCTGCCTCGATCATCCGCGCCAGGTAGTGCAGCGACGCGTCGACGTCGGACCCCCGGATGGACTTGATGAACGCGCTGATGACGTCGTAGTGCTGGTCGCCCTGACGGTCGTAGCGCACGGCCGCGCGGTCGACGGCGAGAGCGGCGTCCTCGACAGTGACCTCCTGGCGCCCCTGGGCCGTGGCGGCACCGGCCGCGGCCTCGAGATAGGTGAGCACTCGGCGTCCGTCTCCGCCGGCGAGACGAACAAGGTGGTCCTTCGCCTCGTCGGTGAGCGTCACCGCGCCGGCCAGGCCGCGCTCCTCGGTGAGCGCCCGGTCGAGCAGCACGCGGACGTCGTCGTCGGAGAGCGAGCCGAGCGTGAGCAGGAGCGAGCGGCTCAGCAGCGGCGAGATGACGCTGAAGTGTGGGTTCTCCGTGGTGGCGCCGACGAGCGACACCCAGCGGTTCTCGACACCGGGCAGCAGGGCGTCCTGCTGGGTCTTGCTGAACCGGTGCACCTCGTCGACGAACAGCACCGTCTCCATGCCGCTCTGCGCAAGGGCTCGACGTGCCCCGGCGATGACCTCGCGCACCTCCTTGACGCCAGCGGAGACCGCGGAGATCTCGACGAAGCGTCGGTTCGTATGTCGGCTGATGAGTGAGGCGATCGTGGTCTTGCCGGTGCCCGGCGGGCCCCACAGGAGCAAGGTGAGCGGCTGGTCGCCGTCGATGACCTGCCGCAGCGGCGACCCCGCCGCCAGCAGGTGCTCCTGACCGACGAGCTCGTCGAGCGTGCGCGGTCGCATGCGCACGGCCAGCGGCGCCGATGCGTGGTCACTGCCGTCGAGGCTGCCACCGCTGGGCGCGGGCACGGGCGCGTCCGGCAGGTCGAACAGCCCGTCAGTGCCCATGAGACGAACCCTGTCGCCCGGTACCCATGTTTCGACCCTAGTGCTCGGTGGGGACGTCGCCGGGCTCCGGCAGCGTCGGCTCCTTCGGGTCAGGCTTCGCGTCGACGCCGGCCTCCTTGCGCTGCGCGGCCGTGATGGGCGCGGGCGCGGCGGTGAGCGGGTCGTAGCCGCCGCCGGACTTCGGGAAGGCGATGACGTCGCGGATGGAGTCGGCACCGCTGAGCAGGGCACAGATGCGGTCCCAGCCGAACGCGATGCCGCCGTGCGGCGGTGCGCCGTACTTGAAGGCGTCGAGCAGGAAGCCGAACTTCTCCTGCGCCTCCTCCTCGCCGAGTCCCATGATCGCGAACACGCGCTTCTGCACGTCCTCGCGATGGATACGGATCGAGCCGCCGCCGATCTCGTTGCCGTTGCAGACGATGTCGTAGGCCCAGGCCAGCGCGTTGCCGGGATCGGTGTCGAAGGTGTCGAGGTCCTTGGGCGAGGTGAACGCGTGGTGCACCGCCGTCCACGAGCCCGAGCCGACGGCGACGTCACCGGCCGCGGTGGCGTCCGAGGCGGGCTCGAACAGCGGAGCGTCGACCACCCAGAGGAAGCTCCAGGCGGACTCGTCGATGAGGTCGCCCCGGCGGCCGATCTCGAGGCGCGCGGCGCCGAGCAGCGCCCGCGTCGACTTGATCGCGCCCGCGCCGAAGAAGACGCAGTCGCCGGGCTCGGCTCCGACGTGGGCGGCCAGGCCGGCTCGCTCGTCGTCACTGAGGTTCTTGGCGACCGGGCCCCGAGCCCCCGAGCTACCGCGCCGTCCTCCTGCACGAGCACGTAGGCGAGGCCCTTGGCGCCGCGCTGCTTGGCCCAGTCCTGCCAGGCGTCGAGCTGACGGCGAGGCTGCGACGCGCCACCCGGCATCACCACGGCGCCGACGTACGGCGCCTGGAACACCCGGAACGGGGTGTTCGCGAAGTACTCGGTGCACTCGACGAGCTCCAGACCCATGCGCAGGTCTGGCTTGTCGGTGCCGAATCGCCGCATCGCCTCCGCGTACGTCAGGCGCGGCAGCGGCGTGGGCACGTCGACGTCGATCAGCTTCCACAACGCCCTGATGATCTCCTCGGAGAGCTCGAGGACGTCGTCCTGCTCGACGAAGCTCATCTCCACGTCGAGCTGGGTGAACTCCGGCTGGCGGTCGGCGCGGAAGTCCTCGTCGCGGTAGCAGCGCGCGATCTGGTAGTACCGCTCCATGCCGGCGACCATCAGGAGCTGCTTGAACAGCTGCGGGCTCTGCGGCAGGGCGTACCAGCTGCCCGGGCTCAGTCGCGCCGGCACCACGAAGTCACGGGCACCCTCAGGCGTCGACCGGGTGAGTGTCGGGGTCTCGATCTCGACGAAGTCATGAGCGTCGAGCACGTCGCGGGCGGCACGGTTGACCTTGCTGCGCAGCCGGATGGCGGCCGACGGCGCCGAGCGGCGCAGGTCGAGGTAGCGGTGCTTGAGCCGCACTTCCTCGCTACCACCTCGATGTGATCGTCGATCGGGAACGGCAAGGGTGCTGCCGTGCTGAGGATCTCGACGTCGTCGGCGATCACCTCGATGTCGCCGGTGGGGATGCCGGCGTTCTCGTTGCCCTCCGGCCGCTTCTCGACGGTTCCGGTGATCAGCAGGCAGTACTCCGAACGCAGCTGGTGGGCGACGTCCTCACGAACCACCACCTGCACGACGCCCGAGGCCTCGCGCAGGTCGATGAACGCGACTCCCCCGTGGTCGCGTCGCCGCGCCACCCATCCGGCGAGCGTGACCCGGTCGCCGATGTTCTCGGCGCGCAGGCTTCCGGCGTCATGGGTGCGGATCACGTGTGCTGCTCCTTGATGCGGGGTCTGAGGTCGTCGGTCGGCGGGTTCCACTCGTCCGGGTCGGCGTCGACCTGGTCGCCGGACCTGATGTCTCGGACGCTTTGGTGCGCCGTCCGCGCCGGGGACTCGTGTGGATCGGAGGGGAACCAGACGATACGGGATGCCGCGGCGCTCGGCGTAGCGGATCTGCTTGCCGAACTTCTGGGCCGTGGCGGCGACCTCGGTGGGGATGCCGCGGGCGCGCAGCCGGGACGCGACCTCGTCGCTGGTCTCGCGGGAATCCTCGTCGACGAGCGCGACGAGGACGGTCGACGGTACCGAGCGGTCGCTGGTCAGGCCGTCGGCCAGCAGCGGCACGAGCAGCCGTGAGACACCCAGGGAGATGCCGGTGCCGGGGTAGGTGTGCCGCCCGTCGGACGCGAGCTGGTCGTAGCGACCGCCCGAGCAGATCGAGCCCAGGTGCTCGTAGCCCGCCATCCGCGTCTCGAACACGGTGCCGGTGTAGTAGTCGAGGCCGCGGGCGATGCGGAGGTCGGCCATGACGGTCACGCCGTCGACCGACCTGGTGGAGCCGATGACCTGGGCCAGCTCGGTCAGGCCCGTGTCGAGCAGCTCGTGGGAGACACCGAGCTCGCGGACGCGCTCGACGAAGGACGTGTCGGGTGTGGCGATCTCGGCGAGGGCAAGGCATGACGCCGTCTGCTCGCTCGGTGAGCCCGAGGTCGGTGAGCTGGGCGGCGAGGGCGTCGGCCGGCACCTTGTCGAGCTTGTCGATGACCTGCATGACCGCCGTCGGTTCCTTCACGCCGAGGCCCAGGTAGAAGCCCTCGAGCACCTTGCGGTTGCTGACCTGCAGCGTCAGCTGCGGCACCGGCAGGCCGCCGAGCGCCTCGGCCATGACCTGCGCGACCTCGACGTCGAAGTGGAAGGGCAGCTCGTCCTTGGCGACGATGTCGATGTCGGCCTGGGTGAACTCGCGGAACCGTCCCTGCTGGGGTCGCTCGCCACGCCACACGCGCTGGATCTGGTAGCGGCGGAACGGGAACTCGAGACGTCCGGCGTTCTCCAGCACGTAGCGCGCGAACGGCACGGTGAGGTCATAGTGCAGGGCCAGACCCGCGTCACCCTCGTCATCCCCCGCGTGGATGCGCTTGAGGACGTAGACCTCCTTGTCGATCTCGCCCTTGCCCTGCAGCGTCTCCGTCGTCTCGACCGCGCGGGTCTCGACGTTCGCGAAACCGTGCAGCTCGAACACTCGGCGCAGGTGGTCGAGGACGTGCAGCTCGACATTGCGCTCCGCCGGAAGGAACTCAGGGAATCCGCTCAGTCCGCTCATTCGGGGTCCCCGCAGAAGTGCGACCGACCGCGAAGGGGACGTCCATCGAGCACGAGCAGATGAGGGAGCAGTTCTGTGGGGTGATCATGCAGTGAGCTCCGCCAGGAACGGGTTGGTCGCCCGCTCGCGGCCGATGGAGGTCTGGGGGCCGTGCCCGGGCAGGACGACGATGTCGTCGGCCAGCGGGAGCACGCGGTCGCGCAGGCTTTCCTGCATCTGCGGGTGCGACCCGCCGGTGAGGTCGGTGCGGCCGATCGATCCGGCGAACAGGAAGTCGCCGGAGAACATCAGCTCGGAGACGTCTCCCCTTGTGAATCAGTGCCGTCGTACGCGATCCGGTAGACGACCGTGCCGGGCGTGTGGCCGGGTACGTGGTCGACGGTGAACGTGAGCCCGTCGACCTCGATGGACGTGCCGTCAGAGGCGTCGCGGACGTCGTCGGGCTCGGTGAACTCCGGCACGTCGGCCATGCCGAGCTGCATGCGCAGCATCGAGGCCGACTCACCCGAGATCGCGGCCATCGGATCGGCCAGCAGGTGCCGGTCGGCGGGGTGGATCCACACCGGGCAGCCGTACTCGCGGGCGACGTCCTGCACGCACCACATGTGGTCGAAATGGCCATGCGTGACCAGCACCGCCTGGGGCGTGAGGTTGTGCTCGCTCACGACCGAGTGGACCCCGTCCATCGCGTCCATGCCGGGGTCGACGAGCGCACATCCGGCGCCCGGTCCACGCGAGACCACATAGCAGTTGGCCTGCAGCGGGCCGGCTGGGAAGGAGGTGAGGAGCACGACGGACAGGGTACGCGAGTGCGGGCTGCCGGCGAACGCGTGCGTCCTCCTACACTGTCGGGATGACTCCCGCCGCCGAGCACCCCTGGGGCCGCGTCGACGCCGACGGAACCGTGTACGTCCGCACGGCCGACGGCGAGCGCGTCATCGGGCAGTGGCCGGGTGGCGATCCGGAGGAGGCGATGGCCCTCTACGTCCGACGGTTCGAGGGCCTCGAGGTCGAGGTCGACCTGCTGGAGAAGCGCCTCGCCGGCGGCACGCTCGGGCCCGACGACGCCGAGAAGGCGGTCACCACGGCGCGCGAGCAGATCACCGAGGCCCAGGCCCTGGGCGACCTCGACTCCCTGCTGAAGCGTCTCGACGGGCTGGCACCCGTCATCGCCAAGCAGCGCGAGGAGCGCAAGGCGGCGCGGGCCGCGAAGTCGGCCGAGGCGCTCACCGCCAAGACCCGCATCGCGGAGGATGCCGAGAAGATCGCCGCAGGCTCCGACTGGCGCGGCGGCGCCGATGCCCTGCGCGCCCTGCTGGAGGAGTGGAAGTCGCTCTCGCGGCTCGACCGCAAGACCGACGACGAGCTCTGGCACCGGTTCAGCTCCGCCCGGACCGCCTACACCAGGCGCCGCAAGACCCACTTCGCCGAGCAGAACGTCCAGCGTGAGGCCGCCCAGTCGGTGAAGGAGAAGCTCATCGTCGAGGCGGAGGAGCTGTCGTCCTCGACCGACTGGGGACCGACGTCGGGCAAGTACCGCGACCTGATGTCGCGCTGGAAGGCGGCCGGATCGGCGCCGCGCAACGTCGAGGACAAGCTGTGGAAGCGCTTCCGGGCCGCCCAGGACGTCTTCTTCACCGCTCGCGACGAGGCGAACGCCGCACTCGACCAGGAGTACGAGCAGAACGCCGTCGTCAAGGAGGCCATCCTCGTCGACGCCGAGAAGCTGCTCCCGGTCAAGGACCTGGAGACGGCACGCCGCGCCTGGCTCGACATCGCCGACCGCTGGGAGGCCGCGGGCAAGGTTCCGCGCGGCCGGGTCAAGGAGATGGAGGGGCGCCTGCGCACGGTCGAGCAGGCCGTCCGTGAGGCCAGCGACCAGGCGTGGACTCGCACCGACCCGGAGAAGTCGGCGCGTGCCGACGACATGATCAGCAAGCTCCAGAGCGCCATCGACGACACCCGAGCCGATCTCGAGAAGGCCAAGGCCTCCGGCGACAAGAAGAAGATCAAGGAGCTCGAGGAGAACCTCGCCTCCCGCGAGTCCTTCCTGGCCATGGCCGAGAAGGCGTCCTCCGACTTCTCCTGACCAGCCGCGCTACTGCGTGAGGCGGTAGACGTCGAAGACGCCGTCGATGGTGCGGACGGCCGCCAGGACGTGCCCGAGGTGCTTGGCGTCGGCCATCTCGAAGGTGAACTTCGACTTCGCGACGCGGTCGCGGCTGGTGCTCAGGGACGCGGACAGGATGTTGACGTGCTGGTCGGAGATGACGCGGGTGATGTCGCTCAGCAGGCGCGGACGGTCGAGCGCCTCGACCTGGATGGCGACCATGAACGTGCTCTTCGCCGTGGGGGCCCAGCTCACCGAGACGAGACGCTCTCGCTGGCTCTGCAGCTCCTTGAGGTTGACGCAATCGACACGGTGCACCGAGACACCCGAGCCGCGCGTGACGAAGCCCTGGATCTCGTCACCGGGCACCGGGGTGCAACATCGGGCGAGCTTGACCAGCAGCTCTCCGTCGACACCCTCGACGACCACGCCGGCGTCGCCTGAGTCGGGGCGCGAGCGTTGACCCACGCCGGGCATCGACGTGGCCTCGGCGAGGTCTTCCTCCGCGCCTTCGCGTCCGCCGGCGAGGTTGATGACCCGCTCGACGACGTTCTGCGAGCCGACGTTGCCCTCACCCACCGCCGCATACAGCGCCGACACGTCGGCGAGATGCAGGTCCTTGGCGACCGCGTCGAGCGTGTCGTGGTTGAACAGCCGGTGCAGGGGCAGGTTCTCCTTGCGCATCTGCTTCGCGATGCTGTCGCGGCCGCGCTCGATCGCCTCCTCGCGGCGCTCCTTGGTGAACCACTGCCGGATCTTGTTGCGGGCACGGGGACTCTTGACGAACTCGAGCCAGTCGCGGCTCGGGCCGGCGTCGGGCGCCTTCGACGTGAAGATCTCGACGACGTCGCCGGTCTGAAGCTCGGACTCCAGCGACACCAGCCGCCCGTTCACCCGGGCGCCGATGCAGGCATGGCCCACCTCGGTGTGCACCGCGTACGCGAAGTCGACCGGTGTGGCGGCCTCCGGCAGCTGCATGACGTCGCCCCGCGGCGTGTACGCGTAGACGCCGGCATTGTTCATCTCGAACCGGAGCGAGTCGAGGAAGTCGACCGAGTCCTCGGTCTCGGACTGCCAGTCGATCAGCTCACGCAGCCACGCCATGTCCTGGCCGTTGGGTGCCTTGCTGTCGGTGCGACCGCCGTCCTCCTTGTACTTCCAGTGCGCCGCGACGCCGTACTCGGCGCGACGGTGCATGGCGAACGTGCGGATCTGGAGCTCGACGGCCTTGCCTTGCGGCCCGATCACCGTGGTGTGCAGCGACTGGTACATGTTGAACTTCGGGACGGAGATGTAGTCCTTGAACCGTCCGGGGATCGGGTTCCACCGTGCGTGCAGCACGCCGAGCACGCCGTAGCAGTCCGCCACCGAGTCGACCAGGATGCGCACGCCGACGAGGTCGAAGATGTCGGTGAAGTCGCGGCCGCGCACCAGCATCTTCTGGTAGATCGAGTAGTAGTGCTTCGGCCGTCCCTTCACGGTGGCCTTGAGCTTGGCGTGCCGCACGTCGGACTCGACGTCGCTGATGACCCGCTCGAGGAACTGCTCGCGCGACGGTGCACGGTCGGCGACGAGCCGCACGATCTCGTCGTAGACCTTGGGGTGCAGGGTCGCGAACGAGAGGTCCTCGAGCTCCCACTTGACCGTGTTCATGCCGAGACGGTGTGCCAGCGGCGCGAAGATCTCGAGCGTCTCCCGGGCGATCCGCTCCTGCTTGTCCTGCCGCAGGTAGCGCAGGGTGCGCATGTTGTGGAGCCGGTCGGCGAGCTTGATGACGAGCACCCGGATGTCGCGGCTCATCGCCACGACCATCTTGCGGATGGTCTCGGACTGCGCAGTGTCGCCGTACTTGACCTTGTCGAGCTTCGTGACGCCGTCGACGAGCTGGAGGACCTCGTCGCCGAAGTCCTCACGCAGGCGGTCCAAGCGTGTACGGCGTGTCCTCGACGGTGTCGTGCAGGAGCGCCGCGCACAGCGTCGGCGCCGTCATGCCCAGCTCGGCCAGGATGGTGGCGACGGCGAGCGGATGGGTGATGTACGGGTCGCCGCTCTTGCGGACCTGCCCCTCGTGCATCTGCTCGGCGATCGAATATGCCTTCTCGATGGCGTCGACGTCGCCCTTCGCATGGGTCTCGCGGTAGACCTTCAGCAGCGGGTCGAGCACCGGGTTGGCTGACGAACCTCGTCCGATGCGGGCCAGTCGGCTGCGGACGCGCTGTGAAGCAGGCGCCGAGTCGGCCGGCTTCGGTTCGGCCGCTGCCTCGGACGCCTGTGAGCCCACGTCGATGCGGTCGGCCACTCGTCCTCCTGATCAGGGCGTTCTGCCCAGACCTCCATGGTAGGTCAGCGCTGGATTAAGGCGCCCACCAGCGGAAACGTCAGAGCAGCTGGGTCGAGAAAGCGTGGCTGCGGCGCCGAGGACGAGCACACCGACCAGCACCACTGCGACGACACGTACCTGGTGCGGGTTCATGGTTCTCCTGTCAGAAGGGGTCAGAACGTGGCGAGCGCTCGCAGCGGCGTGTCGCCGATGCGGGAGCGTCCGCCGAGGGCGGGAAGCTCGATGGCCACAACGTAGCCGGTCACGGTGGCCCCGGCCTGGGCCACGAGGGCGGCCGCGGCCTCCAGCGTGCCTCCGGTGGCCAGCAGATCGTCGACGACGAGCACCCGGTCGCCCGGTGCCAGAGCGTCGGCGTGGATCTCGACGGTCGCCTCGCCGTACTCGAGTGCGTAGGAGACGGACAGCGTCTCGTGCGGCAGCTTGCCCTCCTTGCGGACCGGGACGAATCCTGCGCCGAGCTTGAGCGCGACCGGCGCGCCGACGATGAAGCCTCTGGCCTCGATGCCGAGTACGGCGTCGATCGGTCCGAGCTCTTCGCCCGCCGCCGCCAGCGCGTCGACGACCGACGCGAACGCGTCGGGCTGGCCGAGCAACGGCGTGATGTCACGGAACGTGACACCCGGAACCGGCCAGTCGGGGATGGGCCGCACCCACCGTTCGATGAGTGCGGCGACATCCCCCATCTCAGGACTCAGTGTCAGCGCTCAGGATGAGAGGTTGACCTTGCAGGTGTCCTTGGCGTGCTTCTCGATCGCCTTGGACGCCTTGTCGAACTCGGCGCTGTCGAGCTTCTGGAACTCGGTGGCCAGTCCCTGCAGCTTGGCGACGTCGACGCCCTCGGGCATCTTGCCTTGCTGCAGCTCGGCGAAGTCGGAGAACTTCAGGCCGGCGTCGGTGAGGGCCTTCTCGACCGAGGTGATGCCCTTGTCGAGGGTGGTCCAGTCGTCCTTGATCTCGCTGGGCGACTCGTCAGCCAAGGTGTGGAAGGTCTTGAACGCTTCGTCGAGCTTCGAGACGTCATTCGAGGAGAGCGAGTCGAACTGCGTCGATGCGGACTTGAGGTCCTTGCAGTATTCGCTGTCCGGGCCGTCGTCGCCGCCCCCGCAGCCGGCGAGTGTCACGGCAGCCACCAGGGCAACCGACGCGAGAGCGAGTGGGGTCTTCATGGAGTCTCCTTGATCTTCGGCACCGGCTGGTGACGGCGCCGCGGGTGGGTCAAGCATGGCACGGCGGTCGATGAGGTCAGCGCTGGCCCTTGGGCCGTTTCGAGCGGGTCGTGCGGGTCGGTTGGTTGCGCTTGGCCGAGCCCGAGGACGTGACCGGACGCGACGGTGCCGCGGCCACCGGGACCTTGACCGGCTCGGCCGGCTCGTCACCGGCCGGGACGACAGCGGGATCCGGACCACGCTTGGAAAGGACGCGGGCGGTGTGCGCCTTGATGGTCGGCTCACGCTCCTTGAGCTGCACGGCGAACGGCGTGGCGATGAAGATGGACGAGTACGTTCCTGCTGCCATGCCCACGAACAGGGCCAAGGCCAGGTCCTTCAGCGGCCCGGAGCCCAGCACCGTTGTCCCGACCAGCAGCAGCGCCGCAACCGGGAGCAGCGCCGTGATGGACGTGTTGATGGACCGCACCAGCGTCTGGTTGACCGCCAGGTTGGCACGTTCGGCGTACGTGCGCGTGTTCGACCGCAGGATGCCACGCGTGTTCTCGCGCACCTTGTCGAACACCACCACGGTGTCGTAGAGCGAGTAACCGAGAATCGTCAACAGGCCCGTGACGGTCGCCGGCGTGACCTCGAAGCCGGACCAGGCGTAGACGCCCGCCGTGATCAGCAGGTCGTGCGCCAGCGCCACGACCGCGGCGACCGACATCCGCCACTCCCGGAAGTACGCCCAGATGAAGAGGATCACGAGCACCAGGAACACGCCCAGGCCCGTGAGCGCCTTGGTGGCGACCTGTTTGCCCCAGGACGGGCCGATGAGGTTCTGGCTCACCTCCGTGGCACCAGCCTCCGTCAGGGACCTCTCGATCGTCGTGGCCTGGTCTCTGGGACAGCGCGCGGACCTGGATGCGCACGGAGCTCTCGCCGGACGTGTTGACGATGGGATCGCCGGCGTCCGTGACGCCGGACTCCTCGACCGCCGCGGTCATGTCGTCGACCGCGCTGGCGTCGGCCGTCTGCACCTGGGCGGTGAACTCGACTCCACCCTTGAACTCGATGCCCATGTTGAAGCCGCGCACGACGAACGCGATGGCGCAGAGCACGACGATGGCCGCGGAGACGGCGTACCAGAGCTTTCGTCGGCCGACGAAGTCGAACGACACGCGCCCGGAGTACAGGTGCTGACCGAACGTGCTGATGCGTCCCATCAGGCGTCACCCTCTCCCGTCGCCGGGCGAGTCGGCGCCGAGCGTCCGATCTCGGTGACCTTGCGGCCCGTGATGCCCAGGTGCGCCGCGTCGAGCCCGGACAGAGGGTGCCCCTGCCCGAAGAACTTCGTGCGCGCGAGCACCGAGACCAGCGGCTTGGTGAAGCAGAACACGACGAGCACGTCGATGAGCGTCACGAGCCCGAGCGCGAAGGCGAAGCCGCGCACCACGCCGATCGCGAAGATGAAGAGGGTGAGCGCCGCCATGATCGAGACCGCGTCGGCGGCCAGGATCGTGGTTCGGGCGCGAATCCACCCACTCTCCACTGCAAGACGCAATGATTTTCCTTCGCGTACCTCGTCACGCAGGCGCTCGAAGAACACGATGAAGGAGTCGGCGGTGATGCCGATGGCGACGATGAGACCGGCGATGCCAGGCAGGGTCAGCGTGAAGCCGACGCCTTGGCCGAGCAGCAACGCCAGGGCGTATGTGAGTGTCGTGGCCACGAGGAGGGACGCAATGGCCACCAAGCCGAGACCGCGGTAGTACAGCAGCAGGTACACGACGACGAGCACGAGCCCGGCCGCACCGGCGAGCAGACCCGCCTTGAGCTGCGTCCCGGCGAGCGTCGGGCCCTCGAACGAGCTTCCGTTCAGCTCGAACGTCAGCGGCAGCGCGCCGTACTTGAGCTGGTTCGCCAGCGCCTTGGACGTCGTGGCCGTGAAGTTGCCCGAGATCTGGGAGGACCCGTCGGTGAAGTGGCCGTTCGTGGTGGGGGCGCTGAGCACCTCTCCGTCGAGGACGATGGCGAAGCGGCTGGTCTGGTCGCTGCCCTGTTGCTGCTGCTGGTAGAGCGCGCCGGTGACCGCGTCGAACGTCTTCTTGCCCTCACCCTTCAGCTGGAGAGCGACGACCCAGGAGACCTGTCCCTGCGGCACGACCGCGCTGGCGGTCTTGACGTCGGTGCCCTCGATGACGGTGGGACTGAGCACGTGGACCTCGCCGCTCTTGGGCTCGCACGTGACGAGCGGCCGGTCGGAGCGATCGTCCTGCGGGAGGTTCCCCTTCGCACACGCGAAGGACTTGGCTTGGGCATTGAGGGCGTTCAGGCCGGGGATGTACTCCTTCGGCAAGGACTCCACGCCCTCGGTCTCGGCCTTGATGATCTGGTCGGTCGTGAGCTTCGACCAGTCGACCTTGGCGATCGCGTCGTCCTGCTTCTTGACCTCGGCGGGATCGGCGGGCTCCTGCGCGCTCTGCGCCGACGCCCACACCAGCCGGAACCGCAGCTGTGCGGTGCGGCCGACCTGGTCGACGATGTCGCTCTCGTCGGATCCGGGGATCTCGATGATGACCTGGTCGCCGCCCTGCGTGGTGACCTCGCCCTCCGTGACGCCGGTGGCGTTGACGCGCTGGTCGATGATGCTGCGGGCCTGGCGCAGCTTCTCGGGCGTGACGTCGCCCGAGGTGGCCTTCGCCTGCAACGTGATGCGGGTGCCGCCCTGGAGGTCGAGGCCGAGCCGCGGCTTCCAGACGCTCTCGTCCGTCTTGGAGCCGGTGTTGTCCAGCACGACGAGCAAGCCGTACAGACCGACCACGGCCGCCAGGAAGAGCAGGAGGGTGCGGCGGGGCTTGGGGAGGTTTCGCCGGGGCGGCGGAGCCGCCATCAGTCGGCGGCGCTCGACGGGTCGTTGGGCTCGTCGGAGGGAGACACGTTCTGGGGCGTGATGACCTTGGCCACGGCCTGGCGGGCGACGGTGAGGACGACGTCGGACGCCACCCGGAGGTCGACTTCGTCGTCACGGACTGCGACGAGCTCGCCGAAGATGCCGCTGGCGAGCATGACGCGTGAGCCCGGTGTCAGGGCGTTCTGCGTCGCCACGAACTCCTTCTGGCGGTTGCGCGCCGGCCGGAGGACCAGCAGCCAGAAGGCGATGACGACCAGGACCAGGGGCAGGTACTGAACCCAGTTGGACATGGTGAAAAACTCCCGAAATGATGTGGGATCGCGCCGAGTGACGACGGATAGGCCGAGGGCCACCGCGTAGTCTAGCCAGCCGACCAATCAGCAGTGAAGCGGTGTGCGGTGCGGCTCAGTCGTCGGAGTCCGCTTGGTCGAACGACATCTGCCCGGCGGTCGGGGGCACGAGCCCGAGGTGGCGCCAGGCCTGCGGCGTGGCCACGCGTCCTCGCGGCGTGCGGGCCAGGAACCCGAGCCGCACCAGGAACGGCTCGGCGATCTCCTCGACGGTCTCCCGCTCCTCGCCGACCGCGACGGCGAGCGTCGCGACGCCGACCGGACCACCACCGAAGCTCTCGCACAACGCCGACAGCACGGCGCGGTCGAGTCGATCGAGCCCGAGGTCGTCGACCTCGTAGAGCGCCAGCGCCGAATGTGCCACCGACAGGTCGACGGTGCCGTCGGCCCGCACCTCGGCGAAGTCGCGCACCCTCCGCAGCAGCCGGTTGGCGATGCGCGGTGTTCCCCGCGATCGTGAGGCGATCTCGCGGCCGCCGTCGGTGGTGACGTCGAGCTGGAGCAGGCCGGCGGAGCGGTCGACGATGCGGTGCAGCTCGTCGCTGGCGTAGTAGTCGAGCTGGGCGGTGAAGCCGAACCGGTCGCGCAGTGGGCTGGGCAGCAGTCCGGCGCGAGTGGTGGCGCCGACGACGGTGAACGGCGGGATCTCCAGCGGGATGGCCGTGGCGCCCGGGCCCTTGCCGACGATCACGTCGACCCGGAAGTCCTCCATGGCCATGTAGAGCAGCTCCTCGGCGGGCCGCGACATGCGGTGGATCTCGTCGATGAACAGCACGTCGTGCTCGTTGATGCCCGACAGGATGGCCGCGAGGTCGCCGGCGTGCTGGATGGCCGGGCCGCTGCTGACGCGCATGGGCGCACCGAGCTGGTGGGCGATGATCATCGCGATCGTGGTCTTGCCGAGTCCGGGTGGACCCGACATCAGCACGTGGTCGGGCGTGCGGTCGCGCGCGACAGCGGCCTCGAGCATCAGCGACAGCTGTTCGCGCACCCGCTCCTGGCCGATGAGCTCGTCGAGCGTGCGCGGGCGGAGGGCGGCCTCGAACGCGCGCTCCTCAGGCGTGGCCCCGCCCACGGTGACGGACTCGGAGTCGAGACCGACGTCGAGATCGAGATCGTCGTCCATCATCAGGCCTTCGAGAGCGTGCGCAGCGCGGCGCGCAACAGGGTCGGGACGTCGGGGTCAGCGTCAGGAGGGGCGTCGGCGGCGACGGTGTCGACGGCCCGATCGGCATCGCGGGTCGACCAGCCGAGGCCCTGAAGGGCGTCGCGCACCTGGTCGCGCCAACCCGAGCGTCCGCTGACGACGGAGGTGATGGGCGTGCCGACACGGTCCTTGAGCTCGACGACGATCCGCTCGGCTCCCTTGCGGCCGATGCCGGGCACAGCGGTGAGGGCTGCGTGGTCCTCACCGGCGATCGCCTGGCGGAGCCGGTCGGGCGGCAGGACGGCGAGCATCGCCTGCGCCACCTTGGGGCCCACTCCGCTGGCCGTCTGGACGAGCTCGAACATGTCGCGCTCGTCGACGTCGGCGAAGCCGTACAAGGTGTTGGAGTCCTCGCGGACGACCATGGAGGTGGCGAGCTGCGCCTCGGAACCGAGTCGCAGGCCGGCGATCGTGGCCGGGGTGCAGAACACGTGGTAGCCCACTCCCCCGACGTCGACGACGGCGGCGTTGAGGGTGAGGGCGGCGACCCGTCCGCGCACGAACGCGATCACTGTGGCCTCCTCATCGGGCCGCCGCCTTGGCCACGGCCGCGTCGAGGCGGGCATTGGCGCCACCGCGCCAGATCTGGCAGATGGCCAGGGCCAGGGCGTCGGACGCATCGGCCGGCTTGGGTGCCGCGGTGAGGCGAAGCAGGCGAGCCACCATCTGCGCGACCTGCGCCTTGTCGGCGCGGCCGCTGCCGGTGACGGCGGCCTTGACCTCGCTCGGGGTGTGCAGACGCACCTCGATGCCGTGCCGGGCGGCGACGACCATGGCGACGCCGCTGGCCTGGGCCGTGCCCATGACCGTGCGGACGTTGTGCTGGCTGAAGACCCGCTCGACCGCGACGACGTCGGGGCGGTGCTGCGTGATCGCCGCCTCGATCCCCTGCTCCAGCAGGTGGAGACGGCGGGCGATGTCGAGGTCGGCCGGGGTGCACACGACTCCGACGTCCACGAGCGTGAGCGGACGGCCGACGCTGCCGTCGACGATGCCGACACCACATCGCGTGAGGCCCGGATCGACGCCCAAGACCCTCATCGCTGCACCCTCATCGTCTGCGAACGCATGTTCGACAGACTAGTCGGCGGCCGTGGCCCGACTGCGGCGACGCGCCGACCGGCCGACTGCTTGCAGGTCGGCCGCATTCAGCTCCGTCAGCCGGCCTGCTCCATGGCCTGGGCCATGACTTCGTCGGACGCGTCGAGGTTGGTGAAGACGTCCTGCACGTCGTCGAGATCTTCCAGCGCATCGATCAGCCGGAGGATCTTGGTGGCGGCGCTGACGTCGACCTCCACCGTCACGGACGGGACGAAGGAGGCCTCGGCGGAGTCGTAGTCCAGACCGGCCTCCTGCAGGGCGGTGCGCACCTGCACGAGGTCGGTGGGCTCGCAGATGACCTCGAACGAGCCGTCGAGGTCGTTGACCTCGTCGGCGCCGGCATCGAGCACGGCCAGCAGGACATCGTCCTCGGTGGTCGTTCCACCCCCGACCCATCGACAGTGTTCGACCGGGACGATGATGACGCCTTTGCGCGTGAAGAGGTAGGAGACCGACCCGGGGTCGGCCATCGTGCCGCCGCTGCGGGTCATCGCGGTGCGGACCTCCATGGCAGCCCGGTTGCGGTTGTCGGTGAGGCACTCGACGAGCAGCGCCACGCCACCGGGCGCGTAGCCCTCGTAGGTGATCGAGGCGTAGTCGACTCCCCCACCGTCGAGCCCGCCACCACGCTTGACGGCGCGGTCGATGTTGTCGTTGGGTACCGACGACTTCTTGGCCTTCTGGATCGCGTCGTAGAGCGTCGGGTTGCCGGCCGGGTCGGGTCCGCCGGTGCGTGCGGCGACCTCGACGTTCTTGACGAGCTTGGCGAACATCTTGCCGCGCTTGGCGTCGATGGCCGCCTTCTTGTGCTTGGTCGTCGCCCACTTGGAGTGGCCTGACATCCCGATTCCCTTCTTACGATGCTGTGACGAGGTCCAGGAAGTACCGGTGGATGCGGAGGTCGTCGACCACTTCGGGGTGGAACGACGTCGCCAGGACCGGACCCTGCTGGACCGCAACGATCCTATCCCCGACACTGTGCCCGCCATGGGGCACCGTGACGCTCGCGAGCACCTCGACGCCCGGGCCGACGTCCTCGACCCACGGCGCACGGATGAAGACGGCGTGCACGGGGTCGTCGAAGATGGTGAAGTCGACGTCGCCCTCGAACGACTCCACCTGCCGGCCGAAGGCGTTGCGCCGCACGGTGATGTCGAGCCCGCCGAACGTCTCCTGGCCGGGGATGCCGTCGCGCAACCGGTCGGCGAGCATGATCATCCCGGCACAGGTGCCGAGTGTGGGCATGCCGGTCTTGATGCGGTCGGCGAACGCGTCGAACAGGTCGAACGCGCGGGCCAGCTTCACCATCGTGGTGGACTCTCCGCCGGGCATGACCAGCGCATCGCACCGTTCGAGCTCCTCGAGCCGGCGCACGGGGAACGCGTCGACGCCGAGCTCGGACAGCGCGACGAGGTGTTCGCGGACGTCACCCTGCAGGGCGAAGACGCCGATCGACGGGGGGCTCACACCACCAGCGTATGGGGCAGGTGTGCCCGGTCCCCGAAGACGACGGCGGTGGATTGGGGTGGGCCTTCACCACCGCCGTCGCTCCCTCTCGGTTCCCTCCCGATCGGGATAGTTGAGGGAGGCGTCGGCGCCATCCGCAGACGTGGCGACTCCCTCGCGGGGGCGTCACGCGGAGACTCCCGGCTCCGTGATCGTGACGCTGGAAATAGCATACGACGCTACCGGTGATCGCACACTGTGATCTCAGTGAAATTGCAGCGATGAACCAACTGCGCTGGTCAGGCTCACGTCGGTTGGCAGGACGGAATGAGGCCGAGGAGCGCGACCCGGATGTTGGTGTAGGACTTGACGGTCGCCGACTGCCACGTCGAAGCAACAGCCAGCTTGGACCGAATCTCGACTCGAAAGTCAACTGACCCGAGCAGTCCGGCGAGAGCAGAAAGTCGGTGAGTCTGACGTAGGTCGTGCTCGAGGCTGCGCCGGTGATCTGACGTGTTGACACGGCCGCACCGGTCGACACGCGATACAGGATGACTCGTAGTCGTACGCGCATCGCCGGCCACGAGACGTCGCGGAGAGAAGGGAGGCCGAGCAGGAAGCACTGGACGGTGGCAGGACGGTGTGGGCGGCGAACGACCTGACGTGAGAGAAGCGTCGTCGGTGAAACTGCCTGGGTGTTCTGCACCGGTGCTCCCTGTGAGCTGACGCCCATGGCTACGAGCACCAGCCCGGCCGCGACGACGTCGGCGCGGCGACGTCCCCCACGCGGGCGTCCGCTGCCGGGGCCGAAGGCGGCGAACAACGCCACGGCGACCAGCAGTCCGCCGACGAAGATGCCGGTCGGGCTGGCGATGGCCGACACCACGTAGCCGCCCTTCGGCACATGAGCGAAGACGCGGTCGGCATCGCTCACCGGGTAGGTGCGTGCATCAGGTGAGGCGTTGGCGTCCCCCTTGAGCGTGAGGACGGTCCGGTCATCGGCACGTTCGACCGCGACGATCCGGTGCGTCACACGGACGCCCGACGTGTTCGCGATGCTGACGACATCGTCTCGGCGCAGGTCATCTGCCGGCACGGACCTCGCAAAGGCGAGGTCCCGGTGGCGATCTCCGGCGCCATCGAGCCGGAGGAGAACACCAGCGGCGTGATGCCGAAGACGCTCATGGCGAGCGCCCATCCGAGGCACACCACCCCGAGGAAGGCACCGACGGTCAGGAGAGACTCGCGGACACGTCGGCCCCAACGCCCGCGTCTGGTCGATCGCACGTCGTTGCTCACGGCGCGCCCAGCTGGGTGCCGTTGAAGGTGAAGGTGGCGCTGGCCGAGGTACCTTGCAGGGCGTTCCCCGCGCTGGAGTCGAGCTTGGCGATGACGCACACGTTCTCGAAGGTGGGTGCCGTGGCGTTGATGGTGCGTTTCGGCGTGATGACCGTGGTCGCGGTGCCGGCCGACGTCCCGAGCGTCACGGTGGTTGCTGTCGTCGTGCCGGCCGAGCAGGTGCCGACGCGGTCACCCGCCGCGAGCGTACCGGTGTTGGAGGCGGACGAGCCGGCGACGACGGTCCAGCGCAGACCGGACGCGAGTGTCCCGGTGTTCCACGCCTTCGCGGTGTAGGTGAGCCCAACCGTGCCGGCGTTGCCGACCTTCACCGTCCGCGCGAAGCTCTCACCCGGGATCATCTCCGCGAGCTTGAAGTCCACGTCGGAGGTCGTGCCGCCGTTGTTGACGGCACCGGCCAGCTGGTCGTTCAGCGTGACGTCGAGCCGACCCGAGGAGAACGAGGAGGACGTGATCGTCGCATCATCCGTCCAGTACGCGAGAGTCCCGACCGCTCCCAGTCCGACGACGATGCCGAGGCTCAACAGGGCACGGACCCGACCCGAACCGAGAACACGACGCCGCGCACGATGTTCCGCTGGGGCCGCCGTCCGGTGCCGGGGTGCCGGGTAGGTACTCATGACCCCACCTGACGACGCAGCGTGCGCCGGCTCATGAGGACACCGATGCCGAGCGTCACGAGCCCGCCGAGCGCCCACCACGAGGACGGGGCTCCGGTGTCCGGAAGTAGTCCGGATGCGTCGTCCGATTCGTCGGAGTCACCCGAACCGTCCGAACCGTCCGAACCGTCCGAATTCGAACCGTCCTCGTCCACGTCCTGGACCAGGAAGACGCGGAACGCGAGCTCGAGCGACTTCAGCTGGCTCTCGTTGGTCGAGGCCGAGTCGAAGTGCACCGTGACGTCCACGCGGCGCGCACTGCCGGCCGGTACCGAGCCGTCCGACAGAAGCCGATGAGCGCCGGGTGTGGAGACAGAGGTCCAGTCGCCGCCGGCGCCCTGGGCATCGATGTCGAGATCACCGGTGTCGAGCAGGGTGTGGACCGGGGTGCCCAGGATGTCGATGGCCAACCGCCCGGTCTGTGCCGACTCGTTTCGGACGTAGAAGGACTCGGTGCGTTCGTCACCCGGAACCCAGGGCACGGACGAGTCGAAGAGCGGATCGGCAAGCTCAGCTGCCCAGGTCACACCATCACGGCTGAGCGAGAGCTCGTCGGCAGCCTGCGCCGGTGCAGCGGTGAGCACGAGCAGGCCCGCCAATGCGGGCAGGCACCATCGGGGCGTCATGACGACACCTCGGCGCGATCTGGCCGACGGTCACGGCGGCGGTCGCGCGCCGCTCCGATGAACATCGTCGCGGAGTAGATCAGGAGCCCGAACCCGACGAGATAGACGGCGATCGCGCGCTCGCCTCCGGTGAGGGCGTTGTTGAGATGACCGAGGTAGGGCACGGAGTACCACTGCTCTCCGCGGACCTGGACTGGTCGAACCGGCTTCGCGTCCGGTGCGTTGTTGGCATCCCCCTGGGTGGAGAAGATTCGCTGTCCCGTCCCGTCGATGCCGACGCGCACGATGCGATGCGTGACCACCGTCGGCCTTCCGGAGTCGAGCTGGTACGTGATGACCGTGCCGATGGCGATCTTCGCGGGTTGAACCGGCTTGACCACCACAAGCGTTCCCGGCGGCAAGCCGGGCTCCATCGACCCGGTCAGGATCGTGTACGGCGTTGCACCGCCCAGACGAGGCACGAGCACCCCGAGAGTGAGCAGCACAAGAACCCCGGCGATGACGAACCAGGCGAGAACCTGGCCCGTCCATCCGAGGATGCTGTGCTTCTCTTCTCGGGGCGTCGACATCGGCGTCACGACCATTCGGCCGAGCCGGCGAGCGACGGTGACGTCGCTCGCCGGGTCGGACCGGAGGGTCAGATCAGTTGTGGATCTGGTCGGCTGTGACGGTGATGTCGTCCAGCACGGCGGTGCCGAGCTGCGACTCGTTGCCCGACGTCGGGTCGAACGTCACCGTGATGGCTGCCGAGACAATGTTCCCGTCGTTGCCCTCGGTGATCTCAGCCGGAATCGGGTTGGCACCGACCGTGAAGACTGCACTCGCGTCGAGGTCCTCACTGAGGTCGTTCACCGCGGTGAACTCCGCGTCGGTCACGCCGAGGGTCGCCCGCAGGTGATTGCCCGTGGCCGTGATCGTGAACGTGCAGGTCTTGGTGAGCTCATCGCCGGGCACGAGCGGGTCACCGTCGGCGTAGACGACAGGAACATCCTCGCCTGAGTCGAGCGACCAGGCTCCGCAGTCGGGCGTGCTCAATGCGAGACTGCCGCTGTTGATCGTCCCACCGGGGACGTCTTGGGTTGAGCTCCAGTAGGCGAGCGACCCGGCGCCGCCGAGTAGCAGTACTCCGGCGGCTGCTGCAGCGACCGCGCCCTTGGTTGACTTCTTCATGGTGTTCCCTCTCCGGAATACCTCCGCGGCGCAGGTTCACCACGCGCGAAAGTGGGACGCCCGATGTTGGAGTCCCACTCGCAACTGTCCTCCCCGAAAGGCTCTTCAACCTTATCGCGACACGCCGGAGTGCCCCACCGTGACCTGGGGCGCTGGTCAGAACGGGACTAGACGTGAGCGTGGACCCGGAAAGCCCCGATTACCAGCCTCGTTCGGCCAACCGGTGCGGCTCGGGAACGTCGTCGACGTTGATGCCCACCATGGCCTCGCCGAGGCCGCGGGAGACCTTGGCGATGACGTCGGGATCGTCGTGGAACGTGGTGGCCTTCACGATGGCTTCGGCGCGCTGCGCGGGGTTGCCGGACTTGAAGATTCCGGACCCGACGAAGACGCCTTCGGCGCCCAGCTGCATCATCATCGCCGCGTCGGCCGGAGTGGCGATGCCGCCGGCGGTGAACAGCACCACCGGGAGCTTGCCGAGCTCGGCCACTTCGCGGACGAGCTCGATCGGTGCCTGCAGATCCTTGGCGGCGACATAGAGCTCGTCGTCGGCGAGGGTCTGGAGGCGGCGGATCTCGGCACGGATCTGGCGCATGTGCGTGGTGGCGTTGGAGACGTCACCGGTGCCGGCCTCGCCCTTGGACCGGATCATGGCCGCGCCCTCGGTGAGTCGGCGCAGGGCCTCGCCCAGGTTGGTGGCGCCGCACACGAACGGCACGGTGAACTGCCACTTGTCGATGTGGTTCGCGTAGTCGGCCGGGGTGAGCACCTCGGACTCGTCGACGTAGTCGACGCCGAGGCTCTGCAGCACCTGAGCCTCCACGAAGTGGCCGATGCGTGCCTTGGCCATCACCGGAATCGAGACGGCCTCGATGATGCCGTCGATGAGGTCGGGGTCGCTCATCCGCGCCACACCGCCCTGCGAACGGATGTCGGCCGGCACACGCTCGAGCGCCATCACGGCGACGGCGCCGGCGTCCTCGGCGATCTTGGCCTGCTCGGCGTCGACGACGTCCATGATGACGCCGCCCTTGAGCATCTCGGCCATGCCGCGCTTGACGCGGGAGGTGCCGATGGTGCTCTCGGGTGGAGATTCGTTGCTCACTGCTCGTCCTTCAGGTGGCCTCGGATGATGGGGCCAAGTCTACTCGGCCCTATTCGGCGCCCGGCGGCGTCCCGATCCCCGGCGGGGTGGGCTTTCCCGCCGCCTGACGGTGCACCATCAGCATCCGCTGGACGATCGTGAGGGAGCTTGCGGCGGCGAGCGCCCACAGGGTGATCTCGGTGAGGACCGGCAGGTCGAAGATGCCGTTGAAGCCGGTCATGACGAGGATGGCGACCAGGCGATCGGCGCGTTCGGCGATGCCGCCCTTGGCCGTCATGCCGAGGCTCTCCGCGCGCGCACGGGCGTACGACGTGACGTTGCCGAGCACGAGGCAGCCCAGGCTCAGGCACAGGTAGAGCGTCGGCGAACCGAGGTCGGTCTTCGCGTCCGACTGGGCGTAGTACAGCACGAGGCCGCCGAAGACCGCTGCGTCGCCGAATCGGTCGAGCGTCGAGTCGAGGAACGCACCCCAGGCCGAGGACTGGCCGCTCTTGCGGGCCATGTAGCCGTCCATGATGTCGCCGAAGACGAACGCGGTGATGACCAGCACGCCAGCGAGGAACTGCCCGCGAGGGAAGAACCACAGGGCACCGGCGCTCACACCGATGGTGCTCACGATCGTCACGTGGTCGGGCTTCACGCCCAGGCGCAGCAGCAGGTCCGCCAGGGGCGCCCACACGTTGGTCCAGAACTGACGGAAGCGTTCGAGCACCGTCTACTCCCCCTCGTCCGTTTCAGGCCAGGCCGCGGACAGCATGTCACGGGTCTCGCCGAGCATCTGCGGGATGGTCTTGGTGCGCCCGATGACAGGCAGGAAGTTGGCGTCGCCGCCCCACCGAGGGACGACATGCTGGTGCAGGTGCGCGGCGATGCCGGCGCCTGCGATGTTGCCCTGGTTGATGCCGAGGTTGAAGCCGTGCGGCTTCGTGACGGCGCGCATCGTGGTCATGGCCTGCTTGGTGAGCAGTGCGACCTCGGCGGTCTCGTCGTCGGTGAGGTCGGTGTAGTCGGCCACGTGCCGGAACGGGCAGATGAGCAGGTGCCCGGCGGTATACGGGTAAAGGTTCAGCACGGCGTAGGCGGCCTCGCCGCGGTGCACGACCAGTCCGTCGACGTCGCCCATGGCCGGGATGGTGCAGAACGGGCAGTCGGCCTCGTCGGACGTCTCGGGCTTGTTCTCGCCCTTGACGTACCGGATCCGGTGCGGGGTCCAGAGACGCTCGAACGCGTCCGGCTCACCGACGCCGCTCTGATGGTCACTCACGGCGCAACTCTAGGGCCGCGTACCCACCGCCCCATGCGGTGGGTACGGCCCACGAATCGACGCGATCTGCCTACTGGATCAGGCGTGACAGCGCCGCGTCGATCGCCTCGGTGCTCGACACGTCTGACAGCTGCTCGAGGCCGAAGCCCAGGAGAAGGGTGTCCCTGGTCGCGACGGCGCCGTAGGCGTTGATCAGCTTCTCGCCGATCTTCCAGTCACCCTGGTTCGGCGGGCTGCCCTCCGGTGGACCGCCCGGCGTCCAGCTGCTCGACGCTCCTTCGAACCCGTCCGCGTCGGTGGTGCCGTCGGCGACGACCTTGGTGTCGTCGACGAACGCGCCGATGCCACCGGAGCTCGGGTCGGTCACGTAGGTGATCGACACCTCCACCTCCTGGCCGAGGTACGGCGAGAGGTCGTACGCCACGTCCTGCCAGCCGTCGGTCGACCCGGTGATCGAGTTCCACTGGCCAGACGAGCCGTTGTCGTTGCAGCCCGTACCACCGAGGTAGTGGGACAGGAACGGGTGGAGCTGGAGGAGGAAGCCGTCAGGCTCGCACTCAGCCGGTGGGTCGGTGGAGGTCGCTCCGCCGGTCTCCGGCAACGTCGTCCAGTTGTCCTGGCCCGGGTTGTGCGCCTCGACGATCACGTGGTCGTAGCCGCCCTCGGTGCTGGCCGAGAGCTTGAACGCCAGCTCCGCGGACGCGGATGCGGACGACAGGTCGACCGTCTTGGACAGTCGCATGTACGACGAGTCCTGATGCACGGCTCCGGCATACCGACTCCCCTCCACCGGTGCGTACGGGTTGACCCCGCTGGTGGAGTACTCGGCCACACCCCTGCTGGCGAACTGTGGGAACTGGCTGACCGGGAGAACCTCGCTGGTCGGCTGGAACACACCTGCCTCGTCGAGCGGGTTGTCGCCCTCGACCACCGGTCCGCCGAACGTCCCCGTGAGGCCTTCGAGCGGGGGCGCAGTCCCGACGACCGACTCCGGATTCTCGTTGTCGGTGCGGGTGTACCCGCCGAGGTAGTACTGCCGGAAGTCGTCGGCCATGATCAGGCAGTCCTCGAAGAATCCGGGGATGGTGTCGACGACACACTCCGCCTCGGGGTCGCCGTTCAGTCCGTAGAACAGACCTCCGACGGAGTCACCGACACCGGGCAGACCGGAGTACTGCGCGGTCTCGCCGGCATGCACCAGCTTGCCGCCGGCGTTGAGGTAGTCGCGGACGGCCATCGTCGTGTACTGCTCCTTCTCCGCCACGGCGATGTCGGGCAGCTCGCCCAGCGGGGTGGAGATGGTCTCGTCCTCGGGATCCTGGGTGAGCCGGTTGTCGCCGAGGTACCAGACGACCGCGTCGTAGTGATCGAGCACACCGAGGTCGTGCGGAACCCCGCGAGCGTCGATGTCCCAGACGTCGGTCGAGAAGCCGGCGTCATTGATCGCCTCCTCGTACTGCGCGGCGTACTTCGGGGAGGTGACGCTGGCCGGGTAGTCCGGGTTCACGCCGGTGTAGTCCTCGTCCGCCAGCACCAGCACGTCGGCGCCGCTGTCGGAGGCGAGGGAATAGGTGAACGGGTCGCTGCTGACCGTCTTGCCGGACTTCTTGCCGGTGAAGGTCACCTGGACCTTGTCGCCGGGGTCGGCTCCACTCACCTTGCCCCGGTACTCGGCGTAGTAGTCGTCGTTCTCGTCGCCGTAGCGCTCGCCGCCCTTCCACTCCGAAACCTTGACGGACTTCGTCTTGCCGCCGTTGATGCGGTAGGTCAGGCGCAGGTCATTCAGCGCCCGCTTGGCCACGACCGCAACAGTCTGCGGGTCGCCGTACGACACGTCGAAGGAGTCGACGACGAAGTTGGGAGCCGTGCGCCCGACCACGGACTTCGGGTCGTCGGGGTCGGCGGCGGACTCGGCGACCGAGAGCGCGAACGGGATGTTCTTCTCGAACTCCGCCTGGATCAGACCCTCGTCGTCCGGGAAGTTGAACCCGCTCTGGCAGTCCGCTGCCTCCCACTCGTCGTTCGGGTCGGAGTCCGATGCCGCCTCGCACGTCGACATCTCCGGGGTGAACCCGAGCGTCTTGTAGGCCTTCGTCAGGTGCGTGTCCGTGTCGCCGTTGGTGGTGTAGAGCTCGGCGGAGATGTCGGGGTCGTAGCCGGGCACGGCCGGGTTCTCGTCGTCGCCGGCCATGGTCTCGTAGATCGCGTCATCGGGCGTCGGCGTGGAGACCTGCCAACCCGTTCCGTAGAGCAACAGCTCGGCGGCGGAGTGGTAGTTGATCAGAAACTCGAAACCGATCTTCTTGGCGAAGGCGTCGAAGGCCTTGGTCTCCGGCTCCGAGCCTGCTGAGGGACCGCGGTAGGTCTCGCTGCCGGTGTTGGGCGAGGAGCCCTCGTTGTCGTAGCCCCACTTGGTCTTGTAGTTGCGGTTCAGGTCGACACCGTCACCCGGCGCGATCGTGCCGTCGTTGTTGTTGTCGCGCAGGTTCTTGCGCCACAGCCGCTGGTCGGGCTCGAAGGTGAAGTCGTAGCCGTCCGGATTCGACACCGGGATGAACCACAGCTCGTTCTTGTCGATGAGCTTGGTGATCTTCTGGTCGCTGCCGTAGTTGTCGATCATGTGGTGCATCAGGCGGCGGTTCATCTCCGGCGTGATCCACTCACGGGCGTGCTGCGCAGACGCGTACAGAACCGAGGGCTTCTTGCCGTCCTTGTCCTTGCGCGCGTTCTTGCTGATCTTCAGCGCGATGAGGTCCTGACCCTGGACCGTCTTGCCGATCGTGACGACCTTGGCGATCGCCGGGTTGTCGGCCGCGGCCTTCTGGTACTCCGCCTTGATGCCGTTCTCGCCGGAGTACTTCTTGAAGACCGTGTAGCCGTCGGCCGCCAGCTGGTTCGATCGCTCGGTCGCGGTCTTGCCCTTCACTTCCTTGGGGCTCATCTTCACCCCCTGGCCGGCCAGCTTCTTGGCCTGGGCCGCGCTGAGGATCGCTTCGACCTTCACCTTCCCCTTGGCGCCCTTCTCCCCGGAGATCTTGCTGAGGCCCAGATCGTGGCGGTCGATGCCGAGGTCGACGAGCTCGGAGATCTGGCCCGTGGCCAGCTCACCGACGTAGACCTCGAGGTGGTCGTCGGGTGGAGCGGCCACCGACGTGCTCGCGCTCAACACTCCGGCGACGAGCGCCAGCACAGCAAGAATTGACAACGACAGACGACGCATTCGTGCCCCCGAGACTCAGAACAGGGGAACATCCCCTGCGCAAACTTCACCCGTTTTTGCTGCGTTGTCAATGGTCACGGGTCAGATCAGACCTGGACGCGGCTCCTGATCGCCGCGGCGATGCGCTCGATGGCGTCGTCGACGGGCACCCCGTTGTCCTGGTCGCCGCTGCGATACCGGAACGACACGGCGCCCGCCTCGATGTCGGTGTCGCCGACGATGACCATGAACGGCACCTTCTGAGTCTGGGCGTTGCGGATCTTCTTCTGCATGCGTTCGTCGGAGTGGTCGACCTCGACCCGGATGCCGAGCGCCGTGAGCCGCTGGGCGACGTCGTCGAGGTAGTCGGCGTGCCGTTCCGCGACCGGGATGCCGACGACCTGCACCGGTGCGAGCCACGGCGGGAAGGCGCCGGCGTAGTGCTCGACGAGAACCCCGATGAATCGCTCGATCGAGCCGAACTTGGCGGAGTGGATCATGACCGGCTGCTGGCGTGAGCCGTCGGCCGCGACGTACTCGAGGGCGAAACGGTCGGGCGCGGGCTGGTTGAAGTCGTACTGGATCGTCGACATCTGCCAGGTGCGGCCGATCGCGTCACGAGCCTGGACGGAGATCTTGGGCCCGTAGTACGCCGCGCCACCTGGGTCCGGCACGAGCTCGAGACCGGAGGCCGTGGCGACGTCGGACAGGACGGCCGTGGCCGCAGCCCAGTCTTCTTCCGAGCCGATGAACTTGTCCGGCTTGGACTCGTCGCGGGTGGACAGCTCGAGATAGAAGTCGTCGAGCCCGAAGTCGCGGAACAGGCTCAGGCAGAAGTCCAGCAGGTGCTGGATCTCTCCCGGTGCCTGTTCGGGGGTGACGTAGGAGTGCGAGTCGTCCTGGGCGAATCCACGTACGCGGGTCAGGCCGTGCACGACGCCCGACTTCTCGTGACGGTAGACATGCCCGAACTCAAAGAGGCGCAGCGGGAGCTCCCGGTACGACCGCTGGCGGGAGCGGTAGATCAGGTTGTGCATCGGGCAGTTCATGGCCTTGAGCCGGTATTCCATGCCGTCGACGTCGAGGGGCGGGTACATGGCCTCGCCGTAGTACGGCAGGTGACCGGAGGTGTGGAACAGCTCCTCCTTGGCGATGTGCGGCGTGCCGACGTACTCGAAGCCTTCCTCGATGTGCCGACGGCGGACGTAGTCCTCCATCTCGCGCTTGATCACACCACCCTTCGGGTGGAAGACGGGCAGCCCGGAACCGATCTCGTCCGGGAAGCTGAACAGGTCGAGCTCCTGGCCGAGCCGGCGGTGGTCCCGTCGCTGCGCCTCCTCGATCCGGTGCAGGTACGCCTCCAGGTCCTCCTTCGAGGGCCAGGCGGTGCCGTAGATGCGCTGGAGCTGCTTGTTCTTCTCGTCGCCACGCCAGTACGCCGCGGCGCTGCGCATCAGCCGGAACGTCGGGATCCGCTTGGTGGTGGGCAGGTGCGGGCCGCGGCAGAGGTCCTTCCAGGCCAGCGACCCGTCGCGCTTGAGGTTGTCGTAGATGGACAGGCCGCCCTCGCCCACCTCGACGTTCGCGCCCTCGGCCGCATCACCAGCGGCGGACTTGAGACCGATGAGCTCGAGCTTGTACGGCTCGTCGGCGAGCTCCTGACGTGCCTCGTCGTCGGAGATCTCGCGGCGGTCGAACTTCTGGCCCTCCTTGACGATCTTGCGCATCCGGGTCTCGATGGCCTCGAGGTCATCGGGCGTGAAGGGCTCGGGCACGTCGAAGTCGTAGTAGAAGCCGTCGGTGATCGGTGGTCCGATACCGAGCCTGGCCTCGGGAAACAGCTCCTGCACGGCCTGGGCCATGACGTGGGCGGTGGAGTGCCGCAGGATGTCGAGACCATCGGGCGAGTCGATGGCGACCGGCTCGACGGACTCGCCGTCGCTCAGCTCGTGGGCGAGGTCGCGGAGCTCACCGTCGACGCGGGCGGCGATGACGCCAGGATCGTCGGAGAAGAGCTGCCAGGCCTTGGTGCCAGTGTCGACGGATCGTTCATCGGAATGGACCACGACGGAGATCTCGGACATGGGTACCTCGTTCTGGTTGACGCACCCGACGAATGGCGCGTTCTGCTTGCGTCAACCCTACGGGAGGCTAGACGAGCGCGGCGACCTCGGTGGCGGCACGCTCCCCGGCCCGGACGGCGCCGTCCATGAACCCGGACCAGTAGGTGGCCGTCTCCGTGCCGGCCCAGTGCACGCGACCTGCAGGCTCGCGGATCGTCGAGCCGTAAGCCGTGATCGCGCCCGGCGTCGGCGACGCGATGGGGCTGCCCTTCGTCCACTGGTCCAGCGTCCAGTCGTGCTCGACGTACTCGACCGGGCTGAGCGCCTCCTTGCCGACGAACAGGGCAAAACCTTCGAGCACGGCCGCCCTGCGCTCGGCCAGCGACTTCCTGCCGTAGGTCTGCCACGTCGATCCGCCGACGAAGCCCAGGAGCACGCCGCAGGAGGAATCGGCTGGCGAGTTGTCGAACATCGCCCGCACGGCGCCGTAGGTGGCGACGCCCGAGCCGGAGAGGCCCTTGTCGCGCCAGAACGGCTTCGCGTAGACGGCGTCGCACTTCATGAGCTGACCCATCGGCATGTGCTGCAGGAGCTGACGGCGCCGTGACGGGAGCGCAGGCGACCACTGGATGCCCAGGGCCAACGGCGGCGGGACCGCGACGATGACCTGCTTGGCCCGGACGGTGCCACGATCGGTCGCGACCCTGACGTCGGAGGCCGACTGCGTGATGCGACGCACCGGTGCGTTGAGAGCGACCCGGTCGGCGAGGGCGTCGGCCATGCGCTGCGGGACGAGGCCCGAGCCGCCGACGAATCGCGAGTCCTGGGCGCCGTCGGCGGTGCTCGACGACCGGGTGAAGTTGCCCGGATGTGTCTCGTCGCCGGCCGTGGCGATGTACCAGAGCAGGAACAGCAGCGACATGTTCGTGCCGTCGGTGCCGAAGGACGGCTGGAGGTAGGCCAGGAGCACCTCGCGTACGCGCGGAAGGATGGTGTTCCTCTTGATCCACTGCTCAACCGTGATCGAGTCCCACTGCGCGGCCTTCTTGGCCGTCCAGGGCGCGTCGACCGGCACCTGCTTCGACATCTCGTCGAGCCTCAGCTGGAGGAGTGCGGCGTCGGCGAGGATCAACGGGTCCGGAGGAACGGTGCCGGTGTACTGGAGCTTCATGCCCTTGGCGGCGTAGACGTTCTTGCCGGCGACGTACTCCTTGAAGGTCGGCACGCCGAGCTCTTGCGCCAGGGCGAGGATGTGGTTCTGGGTCGGTCCGACGAACGCGCCGCCGGACTCGATGACCGAGCCGTTGTTGAGCGTGTGGTTGAGCACGCGGCCACCGACGCGGTCGTTGGCCTCCACGACGAGCACGTCCTTGCCGGCCTTGACGAGGTTGCGGGCGGCCATCAGCCCGGAGATGCCCGCGCCGACCACGACGACGTCGACGCTGCTGGGGAGGCTGCCTGACGAGCTCGCCGCGCTCGCGGATTGCCGCACGCCACCGAATGCCAGGACGGCTCCGCCCGCGACAGCACCACCGATCAGACCTCGACGGCTGATTCCGGACTCGACGTCCATGGACCCACCTCTCGTCCCGGGAGAGACAACGAGAGAGGATGCAAAAGGCAACGCACGGCTACCTGGAGGCCACATGACGTCCATCGGCATCATCGGCGCGGGATTCGGCGGCCTGGCGGTCGCAGTGGAGATGCTGCGCGGTGGCCACGACGACGTCCGGCTGTGGGAGCGCGGTCACGACCTCGGCGGCGTCTGGCGCGACAACACCTATCCGGGTGCGGGATGTGACGTTCCCTCACCGCTCTACTCCTTCTCGTACGAGCCCAACCCCGACTGGACGCGCCGGTACGCGCTGCAGCAGGAGATCCACGACTACCTCCACGGTGTCGCCGACAAGTACGGGGTGACTCCGCGCATCTCCTACGGACGCGAAGTCACGGCCGCAGCATGGAACGCGGACGACTCCGAGTGGACGGTCACCTTCGCCGACGGCGTCCAGGAGTCGGTCGACATCCTCGTCAGCGCCGTCGGTCAGCTGTCGGAACCGAGGTTGCCGAGCATCCCCGGCATCGAGTCGTTCGACGGTCCGTCCTTCCACTCCGCACGGTGGGACCACGAGGCGGACATCCACGGCCGCACGGTCGCGGTGGTGGGCGCCGGTGCCAGCGCCGTCCAGCTCGTGCCGCACCTCGTGCGCGACGGCGAACGCGTCGTGGTCTTCCAACGCTCCCCCAACTACCTGCTGCCCAAGCCGGACATGCCGTACAAGCCGTGGCACTCCGCCCTGTTCCACCGCCTGCCGATGACGCAGCAGGCCGAGCGTGGCGGCATCTGGGCCATTCTCGAGCAGTTCGCGCGTGGCCTGGACGCCGCTTCACCGGTGGGCAAGGTCAACCGCGCGCTCGCCCTGCGGCACCTCCACTCGCAGGTCAAGGACCCCGAGCTGCGGGCCAAGCTGACGCCGGACTACCCGATCGGCTGCAAGCGCATCCTGTTCAGCAACGAGTTCTTCCCGGCCCTGGCCGAGCCGACCGTCGAGGTCGTGACGGAGGCGGTCACCGAAGTGCGTCCGCACGGGGTCGTCGACGCGACCGGCCGCGAGCATCCCGTCGACGCCATCGTGTACGCGACGGGGTTCGACTCCCAGGACTTCCTCGACTCCATCGACGTCACGGGTGCCGACGGCGAGAAGCTGGCGACCCGATGGGCCGACGGAGCGCGGGCGTACCTGGGCATGTACGTCCCCGGCTTCCCGAACCTCTTCGTGACGTACGGCCCCAACACCAACCTCGGTGGCGGCTCGATCATCTACATGCTCGAGGCTCAGGCCCGCCACATGCGGCAGGTGCTCGACCGGCTCGAGGCCGGTCGCTACGACAGCGTCGAGGTGACCGCGTCGACGGACGAGGACTACGACCGCGAGCTGACCGAGAAGCTGGAACGCTCGGTGTGGGCGAGCTGCGAGAACTGGTACCGGCATCCGTCGGGGCGCATCACGTCGAACTGGCCGGGAGCCACGCTGCCGTTCGCACGCCGCACGCGCACCCTCGAGCCGACCGAGTTCGCCTGGGCATGACCCACTCCTCTCGTCCGAAAGAGGCTGTTCTGCCCTGTCGTCGGAGGCGTAGAGTTCGGCCACGAAAGTAGGTGGTCTCATGTTCGAGAGTGCATCATGCTTCGCCGTCCTCCCGGCCTCCGATCTCGCTCGTGCCCGCTCCTTCTGGCACGACACCTTCGGCGTCGACCCGGTCGACGACGGATTCGAGGAGGGTGCCGAGATGTTCGAGCTCGGCGGCACCCGGGTCCTGATCTACGAGACGCAGTTCGCCGGCACGGCCCAGAACACGGCGCTGGGCATCGACAGCGACGACTTCGACCGCGACATGGCCGACCTCAAGGCCAAGGGCGTCGAGTTCAACGAGTACGACCTGCCCGGCGTCACCACGGTCGACGGCGTCGTCGAGATGGGCGGCATGCGAACGGCATGGTTCAACGACAGCGAAGGGAACATCATCGCCCTCGGTGAGAGCACCTGACCGCGGACGACCTCAGCTGCAGAGTGCGTCGAGCTCCTTCTGGATCTTCTCGGGGCTGGCGACCGCGCCGGTACCGGGCAGTCCCGCACGCGAGTCGATCAGGGATCCGCCGTCGGCCACGAGCTTGACGACGTCCTCACGAACCTTTGGGGCGGCGTTGTCGCCCGCCTTGGCGAGCCGGTCGAGCGCGTCGCGCATCTTCTTGGCGTCCGCGGTGGACAACGGGTTCGAGTTGTCCTTGTACTTGTCGAACACCGCCTGGATGTCTTCGATCGCGCCGGAGCCGACGATGCCCTGGCAGCTCTTCTCCGCGTTGGAGGCCTTGGCCTCATCTGGCGGCACCGACTCCAGGTTCGTGTCGCTCGTGTTGGTCGGCGGGTCGTCGTCGCCACCACAGGCGGTGAGTCCAAGAGCAAGCGTCGCGGCGAGCAGTCCGAGCACGGGAACAGGGATCGAGGTGCGGGGAGTTCGAGGCATGCTCCAACGGTAGCCGACCGCTTGTTGTGCCACGGTGGGTCCATGGCCGACTTCCGACTGCGCTCCGATGACGGCGATGTCGTCGACTCCGCGACCCACTCTGACGACCGGGCCGCGGTGGCCTGGCGCTCGTCGCACCCGTTCACGTCGTCGAGCTCGGGCGAGGGTCGCCAGCTCCGCCTGGAGAAGCTCATCGACGACCACTGGGTCGAGATCGATGCGCTCGGTACCGCCGAGATCGACTAGACCGACTGGATCACCGATACCGTTGGCGTGCGATGACCGAGACCCCCAAGACCATCCGCGTTGTTCTCGCCGAGGACAGCTACGTCGTTCGCGAGGGTGTGCGTGCCCTGATCGAGACCCAGGACGACCTGGAGCTGGTGGGCACCTGCAGCGACCTTCCGTCCCTGATGGCCGCCGTCGACGAGCACCGTCCTGACGTCGTCATCACGGACATCCGGATGCCACCCGACCAGACCGACGAAGGCGTGCGCGCGGCGCAGTGGATGCGCGATGCCCATCCCGGCATCGGCGTGGTCGTGCTCTCGCAGTACGTCGAGGAGGACTACGCCGTCCGGCTCTTCGAGGGGGGTTCCGGCGGTCGGGCCTATCTCCTGAAGGAGCGCTTGGGTGACGTCGAGGAGCTGGTCGAAGCGATCCGGGAAGTGCTCAGTGGCGGCTCGGTGGTCGACAGCACCGTCGTCGACTCCTTGATCTCGGCCCGGTCGCGGCAGCGTTCTCCCGTCGACGACCTCACGCCCCGGGAACGGGAGGTGCTGTCCCACATCGCCCGAGGCAGCAACAACAAGGCCATTGCCGAGCAGCTCGTGCTGTCCCCGCGCGCGGTGGAGAAGCACATCAACTCGATCTTCGCGAAGCTCGGCATCGCCGAGGAGACCGACAGCCACCACCGCGTCCGTGCAGTGCTGCTCTACATGGCGGCGAAGAACACCTCTGACCAGTGACGAGAGGGATGCAGACACCCCTGTTCGGGAGTGTGCTCTCACGGTTCCACTGGTTGCGAGGTGCGTGACATTCTGTGGGTGTGACAGTGACCGTGCTCGTCGTCGACGACCAGGCTCCGTTCCGCGACGTGGCCCGGCTGGTCGTGGAGATGACGGACGGGTTCGAGGTGGTGGGCGAGTCCGTCGACGGCCTCAGCGGAGTCGCCGCCGCGTCCGAGCTGCGCCCGACCTTGGTGCTGATGGACCTGAACATGCCTGACATCGACGGCTTCGAGGCGACCCGACGCATTCGCGAGGCGTCGCCTCTCACGCAGGTGCTGATGCTCTCGACCCACGATCCGGCCGACTTCCGTGAGCAGGCGCTCGCGGCGGGCGCGTTCGACTTCATGAGCAAGTCGACGTTCGACCCGGTCGTCCTGGCCGATGCCTGGGATGCTGCCGGGGCCGACGCCTAGGTCATCAGGAGACCGGCAGCGTCAGGGTGATGGTGGTGCCATGCCCAGGCTGTGAAGCGACGACCAAGGTGCCGCCGGCAGCGTCGGCCCGGTCGTGCATGTGGGTCAGTCCGTCACCGTGGCGCGTCGCCTCCGGGTCGAATCCGATGCCGTCGTCGGAGACCACGACCACCAGGTTCTCCGTTGAGCCATCGAGCTCGATGTGGGCATGCTCGGCGTGCGCATGGGTGGTCGCATTCCTCAGGGCTTCCCGGACGCAGAAGTACGCGGTGGCCTCGACCTCACGCGTGTAGCGCGTGCCGGTCCGGTCGAGCACCGTCACGGCGAGATCGGCGCGACGAGCTGCGGCCGACAATGCCGAGGCGAGCCCCTCGGACTCGAGCAGCGGTGGGTAGATGCCGCGGGCGACGTCGCGCAAGGTGTCGACGGCCAGGTCGGCGATGCCGGCGGCATGCGCCAGGTGGTCGGCCATCTCCGGCGCCCCCTCGCGAGTCGCGATGGTGCGCGCGAGACCCAGCTTGACCTTGAGCGCCACCAGCTCCTGCTGCGCACCGTCGTGGAGGTCGCGCTCCAACGCGCGCCGGGCCCGGTCCTGGGCGACGAGCATCCGCTGACGGGACGTGCGCAGCTCATCCAGCCGATCGCCCAGCCGCGAACGCAGCCTCGTGTTGGCCAGGAGCAGAGCAGCCTGGCCGGCCAGCTCCTCGACCAGTCGTCTGTCGGCCGAGCTCACGCCCTCGCCCGGGCGCTTCGCGAGACTCAGGGAACCGACCAGCTGGCCCTCATGGCGGACCGGCTGGAACAGGACCCCGTCGAGCTCGGGCAGCCGATTGCCTTCCACCGTCAAGGAGACCGGTACGTCCGTGCTGTCGCCTGCCGCCGCCCGCGGCACGAGCATCCCCTCCTGCGCCACCCACACGACGGCCTGCGCGGCGCCGGTGCCGTCAGCGAGAAGATGCGCGGCCTCGGTGAGTGCGGAACCCGAGTCGGCGGAGTCGCCGATCTTGCCCGTCATCGCCGCCAGCGTCTCGTACGGAGTCGCTCGCTTGCCGTACACCAGCCGGTTGGCCCAGTGCTGGACCCGCAGGCGGACGGGTTCGAACGCCACGGCGACCAGCGCGGTGGCCGCGATCGCCAGCCCCAGGTTGCCCTCCCCCAACGGCAACAGGCGCCCGAGTCCCACCACGACGGCCACGTAGACCGCTGTGATGAAGCCGGCGAGGAGAGCGAAGACCACCGCCTTGTTGATGACGACGTCGATGTCGTAGAGCCGGTAGCGCAGCATCGAGACGGCCACTGCGATCGCAATGATCATCAGGCCGAGCAACAGGCTGGCGAAGCCGACATCGTTGTTGAAGATGTCCTCCGTGGGCGTGACGAAGATGACGATGAACAACACGACAGCCGACACGACCCATTTGATCTGCTGCCGCTCGACGTCCACTGATCGACGAAACCGCACCACGAGGGAAACCGCGGCTCCGAGCCCGGCGACCATCATCGTCGCGAAGCCCACCCAGCCGGTCACCAACAGCACCTCGCCCAGCAGACCGCCGGGCGCGAACGGGTTGTCCACGGTGTAGTCCGCGAACTCACCAGGCACGAAGGCCGTTCCCACGAACAGCGCCGGTCCGGCGGCCGCGACAAGCCACTCGACCCACCGCCAACGAGGCGTGGGTGGACGGCCGGTCGGGAAGTACAGCGGTAGGAGCGTCATCGCCAGGAGCATCGGCGGGATCCAGATCCACGTGGCGATCCACGCGATGACGGTTGCTCCCACGGAAGGCTCAGCCTGCCCCAGGACGACACTCCAGTACACGTGGGAGAAGAGGATGAGCACTCCCAGGAAGAAGGCGATCACGCCGAAGATCCAGCCGATCGGGTTCCGGGGCTGGCGTGATGCCACGACCGCGCCGACGAGCGCGATCACCATGAGAGCCACCATTTCGAACGCGGCCACCGGCACACCGCCGCCCGGCACCTGCGGCGCGCTGGCGGCATCGGACGAGGCCGGGTCGGCGATCGCCAGCACGAGGCGTCCTGATGCCACGACGACGGAGAGCGCGAACAACGTCCACGCGGCGATACCGGCGCGACTCGATGCCCCGGATGTCATCGGCTGGCTCCTGTCAGGGCATGTGAGGTGACGTCGGAGGTGGACAAGTCGTCGGCCGGAATGCTTCCAGCGACGGTGGTGCCGATCCCCGGCTCGGAGACGATCGTGACCGAGCCGCCGACCAGATCGAGCCGATCGACGATGCCCTGCAGACCGGTGCCCATCGACACCGAGGTGGTGTCGAACCCGGCTCCGTCGTCAGTGACCTCGAACGTGAGTCGGCCCGCCTCCTGGGTCAGCCGCACCCGAACCGCGTCGGCGTGGGCGTATTTCGCCACGTTCTGGAGAGCTTCCAGCACCGCGAAGTACACGGCCAGCTCGACGTCGGGCGGATACCGCCCAACGCCCGTCGCGTTCACCTCGATCCGCACCGCTGCCCGGCCGGCCTGCTCGGTCAGTGCGGCCACCAGGCCATCGGCGGCCAACCGTGGTGGGTAGACGCCGGCAGCGAGCCCCGCAAGCGTGTCGAGCGCGCAGTTCGTCGCTGTCACCAGCTGGCCCAGCAGCATGGCGCTCTTCGGCGTACGTTCGGCGTCGACGCCGCGCACCAGTACTGACAGACGGTCGCCCAGCATCGTCAGATGGGCCCGCGTCCCACCGCCGAGCTCGGCCTCGATGCGACGCCGCGCCTCGTCCTGCGCGCTGACCAGACGTCGGCGCGAGATCTCGATCTCGTCCAGTCGTTCTGCCAGCTCGGCGTCCAGCCGCAGGTTGCGCAGCAACACTCCGCTGGCCGCCGCCAGCCGCTCGACGAGGTCAACGTCGACGTCCGTGACTCGCTCACCGCGCGGCTTCGCGATGGTCAGCACGCCCAGCAGCTCATCCGCCTCGCGCACGGGTGCCGCCAGGTCCGCGGGCAAGGCCGTGGCCGCGTCGACGTCCACCGCCGGAGGCTCACCGACGTCCGGCCCTTGCGGCCACGTCGCAGCACACCGCAGCTCGGAACCGACCCGCAGCCACACGCGTGCCGGCTTCGCCCCCGTCCCGTCCGCCATGAGCGCGGCCAGGCCCACCAGCGTCTCGGGAGTCGCCTCCGCCCCGCCCACTCGTGTCGCGAATGCGCTCAGCACGTCGTAGGGCGTCGCCCGGCGACCGAAGACCACCCTGTTCGCCACCCGCTGCAACCTGCGCCGCACCGGCTGGAACGCCACTGCCACGAGCGCCGTCGCCGCCACCGACAGGACGAGGTTCGGCTCGTCGCCGCGGCCGACCAGCGACCCGATGCCGACCACGATGGCCACGTACGTCGCCGTGATGAAGCCGGCCAGGCCCGCCACCATCAGCGTCCTGCTGATGACCAGATCGAGGTCGAAGAGCCGGTACCGCAGCACCGCGACCGTGATGGTGACCGGGATGACCACCAGAGGGATGAGTGTCAGCACTCCACCTCCACCCAAGATCGACCAGACAGTTCCCACCACCGTCGGCGGAATGCTGATCGCGAGTCCGATGAGCACCCATTTGAACTGTTGGCGCTCAACGTCACGCGACCTACGGAATCGAAGCACCAGCGGAACAAGGCACGCCAGCATTGACGCGCCGAACAACAGGTAGACCGCCAGGTCCAGTTCCGACGGGACCAGCGTCGTGTAGCTCAACGCATCCACGATGCTCGCGAACACCGTGGCGACCACGCCGACACCCGCCAGGAGCCGCCATCGGTGCGATAGCAGCCTGCCGTCGGGGAAGAGCAGTGGCAAGGCGATGAGGATGCCCGCGGCGGCAGGTACCCAGGTCCACCCGGAGATCAGGTAGATCTCTGCTTCTGAGGGAAACCCCGGCCGCCGGTCGAGACCGAACAGGACGTACTCGGACGTGAGGGTGTAGATCGCACTCATGCCGCCCACGCCGACCAGCAGCCATCCGATGCCGTGTCCAGGCTGCCGCCAGACGATCACCGCCCCCAGGACGGCGAACAACACGAAGTTGTGCACGTGGAACTCGTCGATCGCCCGCTCAGCACCGATGCCTGACGAGGCAAGAGCGAACGGCAGCATCAGGGCAGGGACCACCGCGAACACGGCGATCGCGTAAGCGAGGCCGTTGGGCAGACGCACGGCGTAAGGCGTGGTCATCGGGATGCCCCGGTCAATTCAGGGGCGGCAGCGGTCGGGATCGTGCCGGTGATGGTGGTGCCGGAGCCTGGGGTCGAATCGATCGAGATCGTTCCGTCGACGGTGTCGAGGCGGTCGACGATGCCCTGCAGACCCGTGCCCATGTTCACGGCGCTCGTGTCGAAGCCGGCACCGTCGTCGGCGACCGCGAACGTCAGCCGGCCCAGCTCGTCGGTCAGCCGGACCTGAACCGCCGTGGCGTCGGCGTACTTCGCGACGTTCTGCAGCGTCTCGAGCACCGCGAAGTAGACGGCTGCCTCCACGTCGGCCGAATACCTGCGGATTCCTGTCGTCTGGACGTCGACTGGAACTGCCGCGCGGCCGGCCTGTTCGGACAGCGCAGCCTCGAGTCCGTCTGCGGCCAGTCGCGGTGGGTAGACGCCGGCCGCGAGCCCCGCGAGCGTCTCCAGCGCGGTGTCCGTCGACGTCACCAGCTGACCGAGCAGCGTGGCGGTCTTGGGTGCGCTCTCGGCGTCGACGCCGCGCTCCAGGCTCTTGAGCCGGTCGCCGAGCGCGCTGAGCTGGGCGCGCGTCCCGCCACCGAGCTCGGCCTCGATGCGACGCCTGGCGTCGTCCTGCGCGCTGACCAGCCGGCGGCGCGACGCCTCGATCTCGTCCAGCCGTTGTGCCAGCTCGGCGTCCAGCCTCAGGTTGCGCAGCAGCACACCGCTGACCGCGGCCAGCCGCTCCACCAAGTCGACGTCGACCTCGGTCACTCGCTCGCCTCGCGGCTTGGCGATGGTCAGCACACCCAGCAGCTCGTCCTGTTCTCGAACGGGCACCGCCAGGTCGGCCTCCGGCAGATCAGAAGCCGTGTCGACGTCGACGACCAGGTCATCGTCATCCCGAGCAGGCCAGGTCGCCGTCGTCCTCAGCTGAGACCCGACCCGGAGCCATACTCGCGCTGGCTGTGCTCCCGTGCCGTCGGCCATCAGCTCAGCCAGACCCACCAACGTCGCCGGCGTTGCCTCGGCCGCACCGACCTTGGTCGCGAAGCCGCTCAGCACGTCGTACGGCGTCGCCCGACGACCGAAGACCACCCGATTCGCCACTCGCTGCAGACCTCGGCGCACCGGCTGGAACGCCACCGCCACCAGAGCGGTGGCTGCGACCGACAGGATCAGGTTCGGCTCATCGCCCCTGCCAACCAGGGAGCCGATGCCCACGACGATGGCCACATAGGTCACCGTGATGAACCCGGCCAGACCCGCCACCAGCAAGGTCCTGCTGATCACGATGTCGATGTCGTAGAGGCGATAGCGCAGGATCGCCACCGTGAGCGTCAGCGGAATGATCACCAGGGGCGGGAACGCCCAGATCGCGCCGACCGCGCCGAGGAACACCCCAGATGTCCCGATGACCAGCATGGGAACGCTGATCGCGAGACCGAAGAAGGCCCACTTCAGCTGTTGGCGCTCGACCCCGGACGAGCGCCGGTAGCGCAGCACCAGCGGAACGATGCTGCCCAGGCCAGCCAAGGCGAAGATCCCGAAGGACACGCCGGCCAGAGGCGCGTAGCCGTCCTCGTCGATCATGAAGTCGAGTGTCAAGAACGCCGTGGCCCCCAGGCCGAACCACGCCAGTGGGCGCCACCGGCGCGAGAGCAGTCGGCCAGAGGGAAACAGCTGTGGGAGCCCGATGATGATGCCGCCGACCGTGGGCACCCACGGCCAGGACAGCAGGTGCGCGACCGACTCGTATGACGGGTAGCCCTTGCGAGCGGCCAGATCAAACATCTCGTACAGATCCGGTAGCCGCGACAGCATGTCGAAGCCGCCGATGGCGACGAGGATCCAGCCGACCCCGTGGCCCGGTCGCCGCCACAGGATGAGTGAGCCGAGCACGGCGAAGAGGGCAGCACTCTGCCCGTAGTACCCCGCGATGACCTCGTTCAGCGTCATCCCACCGGCGGCGAATGCGAACGGAAGCATCGCGGTGGCGGCAACGGACAGAACAGCGATGGCGTACGCCAGGACGTTGGGCAGCGGCAGGACACGTTCCGCGTGCTCGTCGTCGCCACTCATCCGGCCATCCCCGGGACGCCGATCTTGAAGGCCCGAACCTCGCTCACCCGGCCCTTCACCAAGGCCGGAGGAAGCTCTTCCGCCTCGACCGGCGAACGCAGCGCTTCCATCGTCGGAGCGCTCAAGACGGTCTCCCCCGCCGCGGCCCACTGCTGCAGCCGAGCGCTCAGGTTCACGATGTCCCCGACCAGGGAGTACTCAACCCGATCCGCCGATCCGAGCAACGCTGCAGCCACCTCGCCCGTCGACAGGCCGATGCCCAACCCGAACGGCTCCAGGCCTTGCGAGACGAAAGAGTTGTTGACCTCGTGCTGCGCCCGATGCATCCCGGCGGCCGCCGCGACGGCACGCTCGGCGTGATCGGTGCTCGGCTCAGGTGCGCCGAAGACGGCCATCACCGCGTCACCGACGAACTGCATCACGGTGCCGCCCTCGGCGTGGATGGCGTCGTTCATGCTGGCCCGGTGCGAGTTGAGCTGGCCGGCCAGGGCGCTGGGGTCGGTGTGCTCGGCGATGGTGGAGTAGCCGCGGATGTCTGACATCAGGACCGTGACCTCGAGGCGTTCCGTCTCCCCCACCGCGTGACCACCGGCCCGCAGCCGACTGGCGATGCCGTCGGGCAGGAGCCGCGAGATCGACTCCCCCTGCTCCTCCCGGTCGACGATCGCCTGCTGCAGGGTCTTCAACCGCACGAGGAACTGCTCGTCGCCTGCACTCAGGCCCTCGGCGAGACGGACGAAGAGCCGCTCGATCCGGTTGGCCACATCGGCGGGCGTCGTCTTGTCGGTGACCGCGATCGCCTTGATGGGAGTTCCCTCGGCCACCTGTTGGAGGAGGCGTTCCTCGTCCTGGCTGAGATCGCTGCGCCGCACCGGCTGGGTGAGGGCCGTGACGATCTTCGGATCCAGCATCGAGCCGCCGGACGCCACCTCCCGCACCGCCCGTGCCAGCTGGTCGCCCTCAGCCACCCGGTCCTTCAGCAGGTACGCGTAGCCGGCCGAGCCCTCGGAGAGCAGCGCGACCGCATAGTCCGGGTCGTCGTACTGGCTCAGGATGACGATTCCCGTGCCGGGGTGACGCTTGCGGATCTCCTTGGCCGCGTCGATGCCTTCACGCGCGAACGACGGTGGCATCCGGATGTCGGTGATGACGACCTGCGGCGCCGCGGCCTCTGCCCCGGCCACCAAGGTGTCGTAGTCCTCGGCCGTGCCGAGCACCTCGAAGTCGTCCTCCATCTCCAGGAGGACACGCACCCCCTCGCGGACGATGAGATTGTCGTCGGCCAGGTACAGACCGATGCGTGAAGGGGTGGTCATCAGATCTCCTCTGCAGACGAGACTCGGCGTGACGACTGATACGAGTGTCGGGCGTCGAACCCGAGCGTGGCGCAGTTTCGCGAAATCGGACATCGTGCAGGCGGGTGGGAAGCAGGGGTGCCTGCCCCCTCTTCGACCGGCAGGGCGTCACCAGTGACGGGATGCCGCATCCGGACGACGATGGGAATCCAGAGCAACCGTGAACGGAGCCCCTCATGCGTCACACATCCTCAGTCACCTCGGTCTCCTGGATCCCGTCGGAGGCCATCCCCGGCCCGATGAAGATCCCGTTCTCCCTCGGCGTCGGTCACTACGACCAGCCGCTCCCGGATCGACTCGACGACCTGGCCTCCTGGCGTGATGCCGACATGTTCCGGTTCGCCAACCGTCTCGAGGCCTGGATCGAGGTCGACGAGAACGGAGCGATCACCGACCAGGGTCATGCCGGCGAGGGCTTGATCGGCTCCACGACCATGCGTCTGGGACCTGCATCCACCACGTTCGCCGCCATGTCGTTCCCCGACCTGCAGAACGAGCCCGAGGTCGGCGACGGCTGGGTCCGCTTCCGCCAGACCGTCGGCGGACGTACTGGCGCCCCGATGCCGCGAACCGTCCGACGCAAGCCGTTCGTGCAGTTCGCGGCGCCCACCGTGTGGACGACCCTCGAGCTCACTCTGCATGCCGACGGCCGGGCCGACGGTCACCTCGTCGGCGCCAGCCCCTTCCCCCGGCACTGGGTGTACGACGCCGACGGCGCGCTTTCGGCGAAGAGCGGCCTCACCGATTTCAATGGCTGGTCGAAGGAGTGCTTCGGCGACCACAGCCCGTGGGGCGACGTCGACAGCCCTGCCGTCGTGGCGGCAGCTGAGACGGCATTGGAGCGCACCTTGTCAGAGACGATCATGCGTGGAGGCGGCAAGCCAAAGGTCCGCAAGGTCGCCGAGGGTGAGGACCTCATCACCCAAGGCGAGAGCGGAACCGAGATGTTCCTGCTGCTCGACGGCGTGCTGGACGTACTGGTCGATGGCGAGCTCGTCGCGGAGATCGGGCCTGGTGCCGTCGCCGGCGAGCGAGCGCTGATCGGCGAGGGGAACCGGACATCCACGCTGCGGGCGCGCACCCCGGTGCGCGTTGCGACGGCCGACGCCGAGCACGTCGACCCCGCCGCTCTGGAGGAGCTCGCCTCCGGCCACCGGCGCGAGGAGACGACCGCGTCCAGCTGAGGACGAGATTCGTCGTTCGCATCCTGCATCCGAATCGGCTGCAATACCGTCCAGCCATGACCAGAAGACTGATCATCGCGGCAGTGCTCGCTTGGCTGCTGACCGCATGCGGGGACTCCAGCAGCGACGAGCCCATCGACATCGACACCACGGAGGCCAGTCCGAAGAAGGTCGAGTGCCTGCGCGTCCCCAAGGCCGTGGTCAACAGGATCGCGGACGCCGCCGTCGGCACCAACATGAAGCCCACGAAGTCGAAGGCGATCAAGTCTCCGGACGCGGAGGTCTACTTCCTGGCGGTGCGGTTCCACGCGACAGGTGCCTCGAACCTCGAGGCCGTCTGGGCCACCAACTCGCTGGAACCGACGAGCAACCAGTTCCTCACCGTCGACCGCTGGGCGGAGAAGCTCACGCCCGACTTCCCGGATGCCAGCGGCGCCGACAACGCCGTCGACGACCCGTCGGCCGTGGCCGCCAAAGCCTGCTTGTAGCGCTCTGACGCACTGGCTCAAGAGAGCTATCGACGGCGCCCGCTGACCGACTTAGCCTTGTAGCAACACGCAAAGTCGTTCCAGACCCCGACGACCTCGTGATTCGACGTCGAAAGGTCTGGCCATGAACGTGGAGATCGCTCCTCCACTGGACGACATCGCCGACCTGCTCCTGGTCATCGCTCCTCACGCGACCGTCAGGCTTCCATCCGCCCATCACGATGCCTGCTCAGGCGACGGCCTGCGCCAACTCGAGTGGGAGTGAGAGGACTCGGGGAGGGGGAGCCACCCCGCCCCGCACATGCGTGAATGTGCCGGGCGGGGTCTCTCGTGCAGTCCAACGTGTTCGAACATCTGTTCTAGGATGAGATGTGGCGAGCAATCCGGGCAGGCGTGACAAGTGGCCGGCATATCGGCCCACCCGCCACGTCCTCGTCCTTCGCCAGCGGCCCTACGAACGCCCGTGGCAGGGCTATGTCGTCGACTGGAAGCACCACAGCTACATGTGGAGTGCGCTCGTGGTCTACCAGGACGAGACGCTCGACGGCGCTCCCCTCGTCTGGAAGTGGTTCCCGGTCGAGCAGCTCTGGCCGCTGTACCCGAACCCGAATCCGCGCAGCGAGCCGAGCTACTGAGTCAGGCGGGGACGCGGCTGATGTCGAAGGCCGCTCCCGGCCATGCTTCTGCGGCGTCCTTGACCTCGTGCTCGGAGCATCGAGTCCAGATGCCACCGTCGGCGATCTCGTCGTGGAGCGAGTCGAAGGTGATCCAGATGCGGAGCTCGTCGTCGAAGTAGTCGGCGCGGCCCGAATCGCCATGGTCTCGGGCGTACTCGAAGCCACCGGAGTCGAGGGGTGATCGGTAGAAGTCCATCAGGCAGCACCGGCTGGTGCCGCTTGCTCCAGGAGCCGTGCCCAGCGGCGGACGGGCTCCACGGCGTCCTCGACGAGGCCGGTGTCGGCGCCGGCCAGGACGAGGAAGGTGCCGGCGAGCAGATGGTTGGGATCCGTCGTCCGCGGTGATGCGAGGTAAGCGCCGATCTGTGAGGCGGCAGCGTTGGCCAGGAGGTCGGCGCGACCCTGAGCCATCTCGCGGAGCTCGTCGATCGCGGCGGCGACCGAGATCTCCAGGTCGGTCAAGAGCTGTGCGCGGCTGATCAACGCACCTTCGCGTTGAGTGTCTTCGTGGGACTCGTTGGTGGACATGCTTGCAAGCTAGGCCTCGAAAGTGACATCCGTCTGACCATGCGGTGACGTCTGGGTGCGTGCGGAGCTGAACCGGTGGAGAACGGGCGAAATCAGGTTTTGACGGGTGTTGCTCTGGACTTCATGCTGCGTACGCCTGGTGGTCTTCCCCGCTGGCGACCCTTGGGGCATGTGGACAGCCGAGCAGGCTCGTCAGTACGTCGCGAAAGTCGCCCGTGTGCCGGCGGATGACCTCCAGCGGCTCTACCTTCCAGGCAAGTCGCAGTCCTACTGCTTTCTGCAGGACGAGACGGACACGACCCACGTGACGCATTTCCGGCCAGGCCGGGACGAACCACTCGTGGTCATGTGTCAGCTGCGTGAACCGGCCTCCGGCTGGTTCGACGGACGGTTCAGCCGCGGCGCATAGTGCCCCGGAACCTCGGCTATCGCGGCTGGTACCGCGAGCACACGTCGGATCCGCTCCCAAGCGGATCGCCTGAATACTGGCGAGTAACCGCGTGGGGAAGCGAGCCTCACACTTCGGCGTTATCGTTGAATCGAAGGGCCACGAAGCAGATGCATATGCGACGTGGTGGGCCGCCCTGAAGGCGTCCGAGATGACCGGTTGACCACACCAGCCGGTCATCTTCTAATTTGTGCGACCGATGGCAGTTTTCTGCGTCATGATTTTTTGTCTTCTTGCTCATGCAGACAGGCGCCCCCGCCCCATCGTGTGGGATGGAGTGGGGGCGCCATCCCATGAAATTCGGTCTGACCTGCGGCTCCATAGGGCCACCTCTGGTCGACGATTTCGTCATGGCTCGCCCACTTCCGCCTCTCATCTATATGACCGCCCCACGCAACTCGGTGGGAGCTGCGCTGGGGCGGTTGTAGGGAACGCCCCGACAGCATCGTGCTCTCGGTCATCGAGAGGAAGCTGTCATGACGAAGCTCATCAAGGCGATCGGTGCTGCGCTCGCTGCCCTGGTGCTGATCGCGGTCGCGATGTTCTATGCGACATCGGCTGCCGTGGCGACCGATCCAACCGACACATGCACGCCGGGCCAGACGTCCGATGGATGTGGAGGGCCGGCCGACGATGGTCCGCCACCACACATGGACGACCAGGACGATGACGGCACGGACGGCACCGCGACACCGCCGCCAGAGGACGATTCGGCGTCAAGCGTCCTCCTTGACGTGGTGGGCGAGGTCGGCACTCGGTTGAGTCTCCTCCTCGGCCATCTCTCGTAGCAGCCGAGTGACGTCTCCCAACTACCGCGCCATGTCTCCAGCAGAGCTCCAGAGCGAAGTCTCGCGTGCCTTCGATCGAGTCGGTCGAATGGTCTCCAAGGTACGAGCGATGCACGCCGCAGCGGAGATCTGGGCCTTCCGGCTCCGGGAGATTCAAGACACACCTCTCGTCAGGCCGATGCGCATCGCCACACTCCAGTGCCCGATGGGCGACCTGATCGCCGACCTCTACGGAGTGCCCCATCCGAATACCTCCGGCCAGCCGACCTACCTGGTGGTTCCCACGCAAGAAGCAGACGGCCGGGACGCAAAACCAGCGTGGCTCGTCGACCCCAGCGCTGAGTACTCAGCGACGTGCAGAGAGGGACACGGCCCCTCAACCTGGACGCTCGAGGGGCTACTGCGGAAGTGACACGCCTCGGGCGGGAGGTGCGCATCGCCTTGACCTTCTCGGCGTCCGTGCGAGCCGTTAGCCCGACATAGCCAATTTCGATGCTCGATGTGCCTACTTCGAGTCCTTTGGCGTACAGCAGGGTCCGGCAATTCATATGCTTCCGGCAGTCGTAGGACAGCACGGCGCTTCAGCGCAATCATCGTTCGGAATCGGGGCACCCCATGGTCGAAACAGTCCAGGTGACGAGTCGACGCAAACAGCTAGCAGTGCTCGAGCTGTGTCATGGCATTCCTGAGGTGGCTGCCGTGGGAACGTCGCACGGCTGGAAGCATTTCGTCATCGTCGAAGGCTCGGACCTGGTTCTGCAGAGTGCCGTCGAGCCGTTCATCGCGGAATTGGACCCCTCGGCCCGCGTTGTGTAGACCTCAGGCGAGCGCCTCCTGGTCATCGGAGCGCGGGGTCGTTGAAATTCGGACAAACATGTTCGCCCTGCGCACATCGGCGCTACCCTGATGGAACGCCCGCATCGCAGATGCATTTGCGATGTGTGGTGGGCCGCCCACAGGCGTCCGAGATGACCGGTTGACCACACCAGCCGGTCATCTTCTCTATGTGTGCCGGTAGCACGTGAATGGCACGCGTCGAAGCCGGACAGAAGAAACCCTGCAATGGGCAGGGAGTTTCCGGGTGGGCGATACTGGGTTCGAACCAGTGACCTCTTCGGTGTGAACGAAGCGCGCTACCACTGCGCCAATCGCCCGGCGACGGAGAAACACTAACCTACGCAGCGTGACCATCACGAATGCGGTGTCGCAGCCCGCGTTGACCCGAACAGCCCTGGTCGTCGACGTCGTGGCGAAGGTCGGACTGGTCGTCCTGCTCGTCATCGCGGTGGCCTATCCGGACCTCGGCAACATCCGCGGCAAGGCCGCCGGCCTGCGAGCCGTCGCCTACCCGCTCGGCGCTCTCGTGGTGCCGGCCGCCTGGTGGCTGTGGTGGCGACGCCGGCCCTTCCCGTGGCTCGGCGACGCGCTGGTGACACTCCCCTGGTTCACCGACACGCTCGGCAACCGGCTGAACCTGTTCGACACCGTTGACTTCTTCGACGACTGGATGCACTTCATGAACTGGGGGCTGCTCACCGCCGGGGTGCTCGTCCTGACGTTGCCCGCAACCACGCACATGAAGGCCGTCGTGGAACGAGCCTTGGCGTTCGGTGTCACGGCTGCCCTGGGCTGGGAGCTCGCCGAGTACGTCGCCTTCATCCGCACGTCTCCCGAGCGCGACACCGCGTACACGGACACGCTCGGCGACCTGTCGATGGGCACGCTCGGAGCGATCGTGGCTGCTCTGGTGATCGGCACGCTGTGGCGTCGAGGCGTGCTTCAGACATCACCGCATCTCGAGTCCCCCTCGTAGAACTGGCTCGGATACTAGAACGTGTTCCAGTTTGGGATTAGGGTCGGCACATGCTGGATCTGCAGACCATCTCCGACCGCATCGAGATCGACGACCTGATCACGACGTACACGCGAGCCGTGGACACGCTGGACTGGCCGCGCTACGACGCGGTCTTCACCCCGGACGCGACCATCGACTACACCGCGAGCGGCGGCATGAAGGGCAGCCGCGACGAGGTGCGCGACTGGCTGGCCGAGACGCTCCCGATGTTCTCGACCATGCAGCACTACGTCTGCCAGAAGGAGGTCACGCTCGACGGCGACACCGCCGACGTGCGCGTCTACCTGATGAACCCGATGGCGATCGCCCAGCCGGACGGCAGCGCGTGGCGCATGGAGGTCGGCGGCTACTACGAGCACAAGCTCGTGCGCACACCAGACGGTTGGCGCAGCCGCGAGCTCGTCGAGGTGCTCGCGTGGGACCGCAAGGACGGGTCCTGACCGGTCCTACGGATCGACGTTCTTGGCCGCCTCGCGCGCCCAGATCTCCTGTGCCTGACGAGTGACCGGCCCAGGTGCGGCCACCTCGCGACCGTCGACCTTCTCGATCCCCTGCACGTCGCGTGTGGTGCCGACCAGGATGACCTCGTCGGCATCCTGAAGCACCTCGATCGGCGCGTCCTTCTCGACGACGTCCAGCTCGCCCGCGCACCACTCGAGCACGAGCGCGCGGGTGACGCCGGCCAGGCACCCGGAGTCGAGCGTCGGCGTGATCAGCTGCTCGCCGACGACGTACATGACGTTGGAGCCGGTGCCCTCGCAGAGCAGTCCGGTCGTGTTGGGCATGACGGACTCGGACGCGCCCTTGGCCATCGCCGCCTCGACCATCTTCGCGTTCTCGGCGTACGACGTGGTCTTCAGCCCGGACAGCGCTCCGCGCTCGTTGCGCGGCCACGGCACCGTGATGATCGAGCTGATGGACGGCGGACGGTCGCACGGCTCGGTGATGACCACCGAGGTGAGGCCGTGATCACCGCGCGGCGACCCCAGCGGACCCGGGCCGGACGTCACAGTGACGCGGATCCGACCGAACGGCAGGTCCTGTCCCTCCATCGTCGCGGCGACGCCCTCGCGGATCGCGGAGACGTCCGGTTTGCCGATCCCGAGACCCTCAGCCGACCGCACCAGGCGGTCGAGATGACGGGTCAGCGCGAAGGGCGAACCGTCCTCGATCTTGATCGTCTCGAAGACGCCGTCACCCACGATGATGCCGTGGTCGAGCACCCCGATCGCGGGTTGTTCCGGCGATTCCAACAGCTGTCCGTCAAGCCATGCCAACATGACCTCACGGTACCTCTGCAGACGCTCGCCCCGGTTTGGGTTCGCTCACGCGAATCGGCTAAGGTTTCGTGTCGCCCCACTTGAAGCACAGATGAGGCAACGCGGACGTGGCTCAGTGGTAGAGCATCACCTTGCCAAGGTGAGGGTCGCGGGTTCGAATCCCGTCGTCCGCTCGGAGGGTCGCGACCCATCCAGCGGTGGGTTGGCCGAGAGGCGAGGCAACGGACTGCAAATCCGTTTACACGGGTTCAAATCCCGTACCCACCTCGAAAGACAACTGAATATGCACCCGAACATGGGCGATTGGCGCAGCGGTAGCGCGCTTCCCTGACACGGAAGAGGTCACTGGTTCAAACCCAGTATCGCCCACGAGAGAAACCCTTGCGATTGCAAGGGTTTTCTCATGCCCCGATGGCGCGCGTGCTATCGCGGATCCGCGATCCGCGTGAGGCATGCGTGAGCATCACCGTCGACCAATGGATCTTCAGGGCCGCAAAAAGGGCTCGTTGGGCCGGGCTTGTGGTTGATTTCTGCGACGTCCCCGTCCCTTTCGGTCCATGCTGGGTTGCCTGCATCCGCGCTAGAACTGAGGACTCCCGTGGCGATCGTTGCAAAACCCCCCACCCTGTTTCGGGTCGTTGTTGTCGCTGCGGCAACGGTGGCGCTGACGGTCGTGCCCCTGGCCGCATATGCCGACGACATCGTCGGTGACGACACGAGCGAGACCCTCAACGGTACGCCGACCGATGACACGATGACCGGCAACGGGGGCGATGACACGATCAACGGCAATGGCGGAGCGGATACCGCCGAAGGTGACAGCACAGCATCCGGGGCGGCTGCTGGGTTCGGGGACAGCGCCGAGACCGTCAACGGTGGAGTCGACACAGTCAACGGCAGTGGCGGGAGAGACACGCTGAGCGGCGACGGGCTGGCCGGTGGCGGCTACGGCGACGGCGATGTCGGTGGCACGGTCAACGGCGGCAATGATTTCTTGAATGGTGGAAGCGGTAACGACCTTATTCACGGCGACGGAGAAGCGATCGGGGGCTCCGCGGGCACATCATCAGGAGGCACTGTCAATGGCGGCAGCGACACCATCGACGGCGGAGAGGGTGACGACACCATCAACGGCGACGGCGCCGCGCAAGGTGGCTTCGTCGATACGTCGGGCGGCGGCTTGGTGATTGGCGGCGTCGACATCATCAACGGCGGCGCGGGAAACGACACCATCAACGGCGACGGCAATGCCATTGGCGGATTCTTCGAACAGAGCGCTGGTGGCACCGTCATCGGCGGCAGCGACATCATCCACGGCGGCGACGGCAACGACACCATCCACGGTGACGGGCTTGGGCTTCTGTTCGGCAACGAGAACAGTGGAACAGTCACCGGCGGCAGCGACAGCATCTTTGGCGACGCAGGCAACGACACGCTTTTCGGCGATGGCAATAATGACGGTCTGATTGGTGGGGCGGGCACGGACACCCTCAATGGCGGAAGCGGTCTTGACTACCTGTGTGGAGGCGACCCCCTCGCGGGCATAGGCGACGAATCCGACGTACTGATAGGCGGTGAGGATCCCGATCTCGCCTGCCTGCACGACGACGAAGCCACAGTGAGCGCGGGCGAGCTTACCGAGCTCGATCTCGCACAGAACGATGAACACCTCGACGATGAAGCCGACGAGGACGTCGCGCTCGTATACGCGATCGAGGAGGCTTCTGAAGGCATCGATGCCGTCATCGACGCGGTCACCGGCATCCTCACCTTTTCGGCAACGATGTCCGGAACTGTCACGTATTCGACTACGCGGTATGTCGACCCCACCAACCCCGAGGCGGGCTTCTTCGCTACGTTCGCCAGGGTCTTGATCACGGTGCTCGGAGAGGATGACGACGAGGACTCCGACGACGGCGACGGCGACGAGGACGGCGAAAGCGATGAGGACTCCGAAGAGGACGACGAAAGCGATGAGGACAGCGACGACGACGCTGCCGTCCTGCCCGACACCGGCGCAGCCGACAACCTGCAACTCATCGGTGGCACCGGGATCGCACTCACCATCCTCGGCATGTTCACCGTCATCGCCACACCACGCCGCCGTCCCGGCGCTCACCGCGCCTGAACTCTTCCTAGGCGATCAGCACCGGCCGGCAACGCGAAAGTGGACCGGCTGCGGTCGCACACAGAGAAGGTGACCGGCTGGTGTGGTCAACCGGTCATCTCGCACGCCTCCAGGGACGTCCCACCCGCGTCTCAGATGCATCCGAGCGGCCCATCCTTGCGGACGTCTGTACCGAAGGGAAGTGCGTCTGTCGAAACCGCCGCGATCACCCTCCCGAGTGCACGGTTGCTGGTCGCACCCGGTCAGCGGTGGCCCGCTGGTGTGGTCAGCCGGACATCTTGTGACGTCCGCTCGCGAAGATCGCGACCGATCTCACGTCGGGAATCGATTCAAGCTGTCACAGAATGTGTCCGAGGATGAGACCGAGCTGAGCGCGGAAATCGAGAAGCTCGTCGATGAGATCGCTTGGAGGGAGATCCTCCTCCGGCGACGGCGCCTCGACTCCGTCAGTGCCGTCATCGTCCTGGTCGTCCATGTGGGGCGGCGGCCCGTCGTCGGCCGGCCCTCCACACCCCTCAGATGTCTGTCCTGGCGTGCACGTGTCGGTCGGATCGGTGGCACCGGCCGCTGTCGCATAGAACATCGCGACGCCAACCAGCATCAGCGCAGCAAACATCGCGCCGATCGCCTTGATGTGGTTCCTCATCAGGGATTTCCTCCAACCCGCCCAGCGCAACTTCCCACCGAGCGACGTAGGGCGGCCTGACGTACAAGAGGCCGGATGGTGAGATGCATGACGCTCGTCGCCTGAATCAGGGCTCCGCAAGCGGTCTCTGACGCGAGTATCCGGGAGCGGCGCCCCCGCCCATCCCACACGATGGAGCGGGGGCGCCTACTTCGTTAAGAGCAAGCAAGCGGATCAACGTGACGGAAAAGTGCCGAACGGCCGCACACAGAGAAGATGACCGGCTGGTGTGGTCAACCGGTCATCTCGGCGCCACAAGGACAGCCCACCGCATCGCACATGCATCTGCGTTGCGGCCCTCAACTTGGTTAACGCTCAAGTACCCGCGGAGTAACGACTTCTCGCCGTTTATCGCCGACTTCTCGTCATCGCCGTCACGCTTCGCATGCTCCGCCCTCTCACTCATTGACCGTCCCGCGCACCGTTGGGGCCGTTCGGGGCGGTCAGTCCAGGCCCATGACCGCGTGTGGGCACCAACTTGTGAACTCGTCGTCGAACGGAAATCCGATGGAACGGGACGAGACGATCGAGAACAAGTCCGACGACCTGAAGGGCAAGGTACAGGAACGAATGACTGCACCCGTTGCTTCTGCGTCCGACAGGCTGACGCAGACCGATCGCCGCACGCGATCCCGAAACGCCCTTCTGGAAGCGACTGCGCGAGGGCTGTCTCGCCACGGCTACGGGAATCTCGTCCTGGAGCGGGTGGCGAGCGAGGCCGGATACTCGCGCGGAGCTCTCTATCACCTCTTCGCCGACAAGGAGGAGCTGACGCTGGCGGTGGTGGAGTGGGTGGGCGAATCCTGGTACGACGAGGTGGGCCACCTGTTCGTGGACGAGCCGGACCCTGTCGAAGCGCTGCTCGCAGTCGCGAGAGAAAGCGCCATCTACTCTCGTCGAGATGTCGCCCGCGTCCTGATGAACCTCAGATCCGAGTTCGATGGCCGCGACCACCCCATCGGTGAGGCGGTCAATCAAACCGTTCGTCGGGTCGTCGACGACTGCGCGCGACTCATCATCGCCGCACGACAAGCAGGAGCGATACCACCCGGTCCGCCACCCGCGGCGCTGGCGCTCGCCTTCTGGGGCGCCATCGAAGGTGTCGCCATCTCCCTTGCTGGGCAGGAACCCTACGACGTCGTCTTGGCGGAACAGGCCGCCCGGGGCATTCTCGACCTGACGTAGCCCTTGTTCACTCCGGCTTGGCGTAGGCGCCCACGCCGGTGTCCAGCATCACGCATGCCTCATCGCCGTCCGTCCACGCGTCGTGCCCCGGAGCGAGGTTGAACACGTCGCCGGGTCCGACCGTGATCTCCTCGCCGTCGTCGAACCGGACGGTCATCCGGCCTGACACGCAATAGCCGGTGTGGTGCGTCTGACATGAATCGGTGCCGGCGATCGGCTTGACGTCCTCCGACCAGCGCCAGCCAGCCTCGAAGGTCCCTCGACCGAGGGTGAAGTCATCGATGGTGACGACGTCCATGTGGCCGTGGTCCTGGAACGGACGCCGCTCGTTCGGGGCGTCGATGCTCTGTGAATCCGACATCTGAGAACTCCTCCATAGCCCCCCATACCCACGTTAGGCCGCATCCGCGCCCACTTCCAGAGCGCCGATGCAGTTCGGCCCAGCTCGATTTGCAGCAGTGACGCTGCTAGCCCACGAAGGCCATGTGGGAGTCTGCATCCGCCGCGTGGCGTCCGGGGCCGGCGGACGGGGCCGGCTCCACGAATGCCTCGAGGAACCAGCTCTGGCGAAGGACCTTCTCGTCGTCCAGGTAGATCACTCGTGCGGATCGCTTGACGTGTCCATCGGGCTCACGCCGTCGACGCCATTCAAAGAGGACGCCGGCAAACTCGTGGCGGTCGCGACGGACGACCACGAACTCGGGGCGCTCAAGAACGCCGGTCCAGTCGGGCTGCTTCTGTCGATTGATCGTTGTATCCACGAGACACGCTCCGTTGAGTGCGGTCAGCACTACCGGGGTCTCGGGTAGCTCCCAAAAGGGGGTGCGCTATCAATTCGATTCTCCGCCCCGTTCGGGTCGTTGTAAAGGCGATGTGAACTCTTGGCGTGACGGCGACCTGAACTCCTGGCGAAATCGAGACGTCGCAAACCATTGCGTTGCCGGTTCCGGCGTTCCTAGAATCCGAACTGCCGGCTAATCCAAGGCGGCTCGCCCTTCCCGACGAAGGAGCTCGTGCCATGACCGACCGCACTGATCACTGGGCCGTCGAAATGTTCATGGTCTCGGACGAGGATCGTCAGGAACTGATTCTCGGCACCTTCCTCGACGCTGCCCTGCCCCACGTGCTCGCCCTCGGATCGCGGTCCGGCCACGAGTGCTACGTGACGGTGGAGACGTCCTCGGTGGACGACCGCATCCTCGTACGGCGGGTCATCTCCTCGATCGATCCCGAGGCGCAACGGACGTACTTGTCGCGCGAGGCACCCTTGTCAGGTCCGATCCCCGCCTAGCGCAGGGCCGCCGACCAAGGTCCGGGCACTCCGACCGCTTGAGGTGCCGGTCAGCGCTTCACGGTGAACTCGTCGATGGCCTTCCCGTCCGGGGTGATGGCTCGGCCTTCGAGGCGGTCGTCGTAGACGAGCAGGTCCACGTAGTGCAGCAGGGAGGCTGCCTTCGCCGTGAAGCTGGCTCCGTCGACCGGACGCAGCTTGGAACCACCACCGGAGACGACGTACGTGATGCCGTCGATCTCCTTCGTCCGTTCGTAGTGGTGGTCGTGTCCGGCGAGGACAAGCGGTATGTCTGCCTGCTCGAACAAGGGAACCCATTGCTTCTGGACGTTTCGGTCGTTGCCGTGGTCGCCGGAGGAGTACGGGGCATGGTGGAAGGCCGCGATCGTCCACGACCCTTCGGGCTGCTTCTCGGCGAGCACGCCGCGGAGCCACGCCAGCTGCTGGCTGTTGCCGATCCGGGTGGAGTCCAGCACGATCACCCGCACGGGTCCGATCTTCTCGACGTACCACGCCGAGTCGCGTCCGAGCTGACTCATGATCGACTTCTGCTCACCGCTCTGGACGTCGTGGTTGCCGAGCGCCGGGATGAGCTTCGCGTCCTTCAGCACCGGCGCGTAGGGATCGATCACCGACTTGCGCGTCAGGTCCGCGTCACCGTCCGGGTAGACCAGGTCACCGCAGATGATGAAGGCGTCGTAGGGCTCCTTCTGGGCCTCGATGGCCATCCGTTGCGCCACACGGGCCTGCGCCGCGTTGCGCATCCCGGTGTCGCCGGAGACCGCGATGCGGGCCTTGAGCTCGTTCTTGACGTCGGTGACGGAGCCTTCCGTCGGTGTGGAGACCGGTGACGGGATCGGTGACGGGGTCGGCAACGCCTGCGGTGTCGGCGTCGGTGTGGCGTCGGAGGAAGCCCTCAGGAATGCCGGGGGCTGGATGATGAGGGCCGCCAGGGCGGCAACCACCAGCACCGAGCCGGCGATCAGGCCAATCCGCCTTCGAAGTCGGCGCTTGCGGCGGCGTTTCCCGCGCGCGCTGGGACTTCCGTGGCTGACCATGCGGAGAACGATAGGTGACGTGATTGACGTCTGGGGTGCGGCCGCCGAAACTGGCGCCATGAGCGACGACCCCGCAGAGACCAATCCCGACCTCTACAAGGTCGTGTTCGAGAACGAGCGCGTCCGCGTGCTGGAGTACCGGGACACTCCCGGCGACCGCACCACTCCACACAGTCATCCAGACAGCGTCATGGTGACGCTCGCCGACTTCGACCGGAAGCTGATCATGGGCGACCGGGAGCGCGAGGTGTCCCTCACGTCAGGACAAGCGGTATGGCTTCCGGCACAGACCCATGCCGGTGAGAACGTCGGCTCCACTCCCTCTCACTCGATCTTCGTCGAGCTCAAGGAGCCGGGTCCCTCCGACTCCCCCAGTGAGCCGGTTCTCGGACCCCAGACGTAGCTCAGGTCTCGGTCGGGATTTCTGCGTCGCCCCTCGGGTGTCGCTCGACGTCGATCGCCGCATTGACGGCCGCGCCGATGAGCACCGAGATCGACAGCACGTACAGCCACAGCAGCACCGCGATCGGCGCGGCGAGCGGACCATAGATCGACGTCCCACCGGCCGAGTAGCCCAGCGCCCAGCGGACGAAGTAGCTGCCCAGGATCCACATCGACAATGTGAACACCGCTCCCGGCAGACCGGATCGCCACGTCTTCTTCACCGGGACGGACAGGTGGTACAGCGTGGTCATGAACCCCACCGAGAGCACCAGTACCGACGGCCAGTACGCACCGCGCAGGGGCGCGATCCGGTCGGGCACGATGTCGGCCACCACGTCCGGACCGGCGAGGACCAGCGGCACGAGCACGATGCCGATCAGCAGCGCCACGACGTAGAGAGTGAACGACAGGGCCCGGGTCTTGACGATGCTCCGGTGGCCGCCAAATCCGTACATGATCGAGATGGTGTCGATGAAGACGTTGAGCGCCCGGGAGCCGGACCACAGCGCGAGCACGAAACCGATGGAGATGACGTCGAGACGGCCGCCACGCAGGACGTTGTCCATCGTCGGGGTGATGACCTGCTGGACGGTGTCCTGTGTCAGGGCCTGCGACGCGAGGTCGATGACGCGGTTCTTGAGCACCTCCACCTGGGCCACCTGGAACTGCCGGGCGATGTAGCCGATGGTGCCCGCAAGCCCGAACACGAGGGGCGGCAGGGAGAGGATGGCGAAGAACGCGGCTTCGGCTGCCAGGCCCGTGACGCGGTAGCGAACGCAGCTGCTGACCGTCCGTGCGAGCAGGCGCCACGCGACGTCGGTGGTCGCCTCGCGGCCCGCCGCGGGGACGTCCGGTCGATCTACCGGTTCCACCGCCATGGCCATACGGTAGCGACATGATTCCGCTGCAGCGCCGATGCTGATGCAGGCGCACGTCGGAGTCACGTGACAACACCCACGTCACGTCGTCGTGGCCGCGCGCCATCGCCGGCGCCGGCCGTGGCGTTGTGGATGCTGTCGGCGGCATTCCTCACACGCGTGATCGGGCAGATGGCCGTTGAGTTCGTCGATGTGCGATGGCTGCCGCCGATGGCGGAATGGCAGTCGGGACTCCTTCCGTATCCGGCGCTCCTCGCAGGCCAGCTGGTGATCCTCCTCGTCATGCTGGGGATCAATCTCGGTGTCAGCCGCGGCCATGGATTCTTCGACCGTGCGCATCCGCGACTCGGCTGGGCGATCTTGATCATCGCCGTCGTGTACGCAGGCGCGATGGCAGTCCGGTACGTCATCTCGGGGCAGTTGCATCCCGATCGGCGCCTCTGGCCGCCGGGAAGCATCCCGATCGTCTTTCACTTCGTGCTGGCCGGGTACCTCTACACGCTGAGTCGTCTGGCCGGCCGCGGGCTTAGCGCTCGACAGCCGATATCGTCGGCCGCACCACCCCACAGCGACTGAGGAGTCTCCCGATGCGATCCCTGACCGTGGCTGCGCTCCTCGCCGCCATCACCACGTTCGTCGCGGCTCTCGCGCTGCGAGCGCCCGACGCCACCCTCGCGGTGCTGGCCGTCGCGGCCGTCGCCGCACTCACCACCTGGATCGCTGCGCTGCACACCACGGAGGAGGAGTCGGGCTTCGCGCTCACGAGCCCGGCAGCCGCGGTGACTCTGGTGCTCGTCGGCCGACGCTCCGCCACGCTGCTGCTGCCATTGATCGCCGCCCAGCTGGTCGGCGCCGTGCTCGGCGGCCTGGCCGCCCTCGGTCTCGACGACCGTCTCGGGGGTTCGCTCGTCTGGTCCGAGCCGACTCGGATCGGCACCGGCGTCGTCGTCGCCGTCCTGGCGATCCTGGCCGCGTGGGTGCTCCTCGCGATCGATGGCGGCGAGCACGTCGCGTGGGCCGCTGTTCCTCCATTGCTGGCCGGCGCCTCCCTCGGCGTGGGCCTCGCGGTGGCACTCAACCCGGCCGCCGTGCTGGGGCTGGCCACCGCCGGACTCGTCTCGTGGACGACGGCAGGCATCGCCGCCGTCGTCGGGATCGTCGCCTCGGTGATCGGGGCCTACGCCATCACGCTCGTCACGCCTCCCGACTAGCCCGGCACCGTGATCCACGCCACAACGTGCCGCTGAACATCGCCACCGTGTCTTGCTATCTGGATGCACGTCCCGAATGTCGAGACGGTCGTTTGTCCTGAGCGCATCTGGATCCGCACACTGTCTGCATGCTGAACGCGCAGACCACCTTTCTCGTGGAGCGACTCCACGTCGATCTCGGTCGCGCTCGCACGATGATGTGTCGCTGATCTTCGCGCGCATCCGACCAGCAATTGACCCCAGGCGCGCGGCGAACCCGCTTCCCTGACGCGTCGCCGTGTGCCCACCCCCTTGAAGGAATCCCATGGCACCGAGCAGCGACACGCAGACGCCGAGTCGTCCGCCGCGCCCGCGCCAGAAGCGCGGCGAGGGTCAGTGGGCGCTGGGCTACCGGGAGCCCCTGAATCCCAACGAGCAGTCCAAGAAGGACGACAACCCGCTCAACGTCCGGGCCCGCATCGAGAACATCTACGCGCACCGCGGCTTCGACTCGATCGACCCCGGCGACATGCGCGGCCGGTTCCGCTGGTGGGGCCTGTACACGCAGCGCCGCCCCGGGATCGACGGCGGCAAGACCGCGACGCTCGAGCCCGAAGAGCTCGACGACCGCTACTTCATGCTGCGGGTACGCATCGACGGCGGTCAGCTGGACCTCGAGCAGCTGCGCACGATCGCGGACATCTCGGTCGAGCACGGGCGCGACACCGCCGACCTCACCGATCGCCAGAACATCCAGCTTCACTGGATCGACGTCCGTGACGTCCCGACCATCTGGGAGCGGCTCGAGTCGGTCGGGCTCTCGACCCAAGAGGCCTGCGGCGACTGCCCCCGCGTCATCCTCGGCAGCCCCGTCGCGGGCGTCTCCGAGGACGAGATCATCGACGCCACACCCGCCATCGAGGCCATCGAGAGCCGCTACATCGGCGACAAGGCGTTCTCGAACCTGCCGCGCAAGTACAAGACGGCCATCAGCGGACACCCCGGCCACGACGTGGTGCCGCAGATCAACGACATCGCCTTCGTCGGCGCCGTACACCCCGAGCACGGCCCCGGTTTCGACGTGTGGGTCGGCGGCGGCTTGTCCACCAACCCGATGCTGGCCAAGCGGCTCGGCGCCTGGGTGCCGCTCGACGAGGTCCCCGGGGTCTGGGAAGGCATCACCAGCGTCTTCCGCGACTACGGCTACCGCCGGCTCCGCTCCAGGGCACGGCTGAAGTTCCTGATCGCCGACTGGGGCATCGAGAAGTTCCGTGAGGTCCTCGAGACGGAGTACCTCGACCGCAAGCTCATCGACCTCGAGGCACCCGAGGCACCCGAGACACCTGTCGACCACGTCGGCGTGTTCCGCCAGAAGGACGGCCGCTTCATCGTGGGCGCCGCCCCGAGTGTCGGTCGCGTGTCCGGCACGCTGCTGAACCAGATCGCCGACGTCGTCGAGGCCCACGGGTCCACCCGCGTGCGCACGACGCCGATGCAGAAGCTTCTCGTCCTCGACATCGAAGAGGACCAGGTCGAGCCGCTCATCGTCGCGCTCGCCGAGCTGGGCCTGAACGCACGCCCCTCCCAGTGGCGTCGCAACACCATGGCCTGCACGGGCATCGAGTACTGCAAGCTCGCGATCGTCGAGACCAAGGAGCGCGCCGCCCAGCTCGTCACCGAGCTCGAGAAGCGCGTGCCCGAGCTCGACACACCGGTCACCGTGAACGTCAACGGCTGCCCCAACTCGTGCGCGCGCATCCAGACGGCCGACATCGGCCTCAAGGGCATGCTCGTGCTCGACGAGAACGGCGACCAGGTGGAGGGCTTCCAGGTCCACCTCGGTGGCGCCCTCGGTCTCGAGGCGGGGTTCGGCCGCAAGCTGCGGGCGCACAAGGTGACGACCGATCACCTCACCGACTACGTCGAGAAGGTGGTCCGACACTTCCTCGACGACCGTGACGACGGCGAGTCCTTCGCCCGTTGGGTCGCCCGCGCCGACGAGGAGATCCTGCGATGAGC
>CAVSDS010000006.1:0-191131 GCA_963726885.1 uncultured Actinomycetota bacterium
GCGGATGGCCTTCGTGATGATCGAGCCGCTGGCCCGGACGGCGGTTGCCTCGGTGACCGGCAGGTAGGGGAGCCGGAGCGCGAGGCGGGTCCACCGGGGCATCATCCCGATGGCGGCGGCGGAGAGCATCGAGTAGGGCAGACGCATCGCGAGCGGCACCGGCGGGTGCACGAGGATGAACCGCGCCGCCTCGCGTGCAGCGGCCGTCGAGGCCAGCTCCGGGCGGTAGTCGGCCATCACCTCGTCGAGCTCGGCGACGGTCTCGGGCACGTCGGTGGCGCCCAGCGCCTTGGCCACCACGGACGCCTGGGCGACGTACTGGTCACGGCCGGCGGCGTCCAGCGGCTCGGCGCCGTAGCGGTCGTGGGCCCGCAGGAAGCTGTCGATCTCGGCGACATGCACCCAGCGCAGCAGGTGCGGGTCGGATGCCTCGTACGGACGCCCGTCGGGCGCGACGCCGGAGATGCGGCTGTGGACGGCGCGGACGATGCGGACCGCGCGATCGGCGTCCTCGATGGTGCCGAACGTCGTCTCGGCCAGGAACGTGCTGGTGCGCTGCAGGCGTCCCCACGGGTCGCCCTTGAAGCCGGAGTGCTGGTCGACGGCGGCCATCGCCAGGGGATGCAGCGACTGCAGCAGCAGCGCCCGGATGCCGCCGGCGAACATCGACGCGTCACCGTGCACGATGCTGATCGCATCGTCGTGGCTGAAGCGGCGCGGGCCCTCGGCGTAAAGGATGCGTTGGCGACGGCTGGGGCCCTCGTCGCCGGCGATGCGCGAGAAGATCACCGCGCCCATGCGTCCGCGCAGAGCCTCGGCAGGTCTGGTGAGGCTGCGCTCGGTCATGGTGCGAGAGTAGCCGTGAGTGCGTGAGGATTCCGTCGGAAGGAGCTGCGTTGCCTGATGACGACGAGCTGGTCATCCGGCCGCTGGACCGCCCCGGCGACCTCGGCTGGGTGGTGATGGCGCACGGCGAGCTGTACGCCCGCGCCGCTGGCTACCGCCGCATCACCCTGTGGACCAACGACGTGCTCGTCAGCGCGCGTCGCATCTACGAGGCAGCCGGCTTCCAGCTCGTGGCCTCGGAGCCGCACCACAGCTTCGGCCACGACCTGGTCGGGCAGAACTGGTCCCTCGAGCTGTAGCTCAGCCGCCGAGCAGGCCCAGCTGACGCTTGAGGATCACCAGGCGCGGGTCGAGGCGCATCAGGCGCACCTTCGTCCACGCATGCAGCATCCCGGTCATCAGGTCGCACGCCTCCCACAGCAGGACTCGCTGCGTGGACACCTTTCCGTACTCCTGGTAGGCAGCGAGGAAGGTGTCGCACAGGTCGTCGAGCAGCGCCAGGTTCTTCTCCAGCGGCTCACCCGACAGCATCTCGCCCTTGAACGTCAAGGTGCTGATGCCGATGTCGCGCAGCTTGGCGCGGAAGCGGCCCAGGTCGAGGGCCGGCTCCGCCATCGACGCTCCGTCGAAGTCGATGAAGCCGATCTCGCCGTCGTGGAGCAGTACCTGGGCCGGGCGGAAGTCGTGGTGAGCCGGAACCTGGTCACCGGCCGGAACCTGTCTGGAGGCCGCGGTCAGCTGCTCCAGCAGCTCCGTACCGGCACCCTTGAGGGACGGAACGGTGAGTGCCAGCCGGTCGATGATGTCCTGCACTTCGGCCAGCTCGTCCTCGAACGTGATCGTGCGCTGGTACACGGCACCCGAGGCGTGGATCGCGGCCAGGGCACGGCCGGTCTTGGCCAGCTCGTCCCGCAATGTGTCGAGCATCTGCGGGTCGCCCTCGCGGATGGCGTTGCGGGCCAGCTCCTTCAGCGTCATCGCTTCCGGGATCGGGCCCTGGACGAGGATCTTCTCCTCCTCGTCGAACGCCAGCGGCTCGGCGAGCAGCACCGTGTCGCGCCAGGTCTCGGGCCGGTCCCACAGCTGCTTCATGGCATCCCACGCGGTCGAACCCTTGTCGCCCACGTGGGTCTTGAGGACCACGGGGGACGGGCCGGTGGTGCCCTCGGCGTACGTGATCGGCACGACGGTGGTGCACCGGCTGGTGGGCTTGTACCGCACGACGTTCGTCACGCAGGACTCGATCGTGGCGTCGGTGTAGCCGGCCGCACGGATGACCGGCTCGAGGAACTCGGCGGCCAGGGCCGGGTCGGTCAGCGTGTTGAGAGCGGGCAGGGCCTCGTCGGACTCCTCGCCGTGCAGCTCCAGCCGGAGGTCGGGCAGCCACACCGACCACGGATCACCGTCGGTGGACGGTGACGTGACGGACTCGGGCGGCGTCTGGTCGGGCGCCCAGAGGCGGCCGACGAGCACCACTTCCTCCGGCTCGCCGCCCGGCTTGGCGACCTCGAGCTCGTAGCGCGGGATCCACTGCTCGCCCTTGGCGCGAAGACGCTTCGGCTTGCAGGACACCAGTGTCACGCTGCCGTCGACGAGCGGGGCGGCATGCTGCTCGAGGCTCGAGCTGACGCGTCCGCTGTACATGCCGGCAGCAAGCCATTCCGGCAGGATCTCGAAGGCTGACAGCGACTCCAGGGCCTGGTCGCTGTCGAATCCGGTGGTCACGGTCACTGGGTCACGCTCTCTGTGGTTGTGCTCGTGGTCATGTGGACCACGGTCGGGTGTGGGTGTGGACGGAGTCGAGCAGGGTCAGGGCGACGTCGAGACGCCGGTCCTTGGTCTGCCGGCAGGCGTGCACGGCGGTACGGGTGAGGGTCAGCGCCCGGTAGAAGCCGACCCGGTCGACGAGTCCGCCGGCGGTGGCCGGTGCGGCCGCGCTGTAGCTCTCGACGAACGCCTCGCTCAGGTCGTCGACGAGAGGCCGGCCGTCGTGTCCGCTCAGCTTCGTGGCGAGCACGTCGAGATGAGCCAGGTATCGGCCCACGTCGAGGGCGGGGTCGGCCCAGCACAAGGTGTCCATGTCGACGATGGCGGCCAGGCCGTTCTCGAGCAGCACCTGCGACGGCGTGAAGTCGCCGTGCGACAGCACCAGGTTCGGCACTTCGGGTGCGTTCCAGAACAGGCCGTCGACGCGTCCGCGGAGGTCGTCGGCGACCTCCGGCCAGACCGTGCCGATGACGTCGAGCTCACGGCGCAGGCCGGCGAGATCGTCCGACATCGAGTGCACCGCTGCCGGTGCCGTGGTCGTGTGCAGCACGGCCAGCGCCTCGGCCGAGGCGCGCACGGCGTCACGGAGCGTGTCGGTGTGGACCTTGTTCTCCTTGCGCGAGCGGTCGGGGTCGTCGCCCAGCACCGACTTCAACAGCTGCGGCACGAGCGGCACGCCCGGAAGCGCCTCGGTGATGAGCAGTCGCAGCGAAGCCGAGTACACGACCGGCCGCGGGAAGCGCACCGGCGAGTCGATGACCGCGCCGTCCGGACCTCGGGTGAGGGCCTTCAGGTTGCGGGCGATGGCGTCACCGCTGTCGTCGCCGTACACCTTGCCGTACAGGTCGATGCTCTGCGTCGACAGTGCGTCGGTGCTGGGGAAGTGGTACTTCAGCACGCACGCGCCCTCGCGCGGGTGGTGAATCGTCTCGGCCGTCGGCAGCTCGTCGATGCCGGCGAACTTCACCAGGTTGCTGACCACCGACGGGTTGGTGGCCCCGATCAGCGTCGGCAGGGCCGGGTCGATGGGGAACGGGTGCAGCGCCAGTCCGGCGCCGGTCGCGACGGCGGACGACTCCAGCCAGGGGCCGGACTCGGTGCGCATCTCGGTCATCCGGCGCACCCGGTGCCGCACGTACTCGGACGCGGCTTCGTCGCTGCGCATGACGCGTCCCAGCACCATGTGCTCGGACGAGCTGCCGGCCGAGTCGACGAGTCGAAGCTGGTAGCTCAGGGTGCAGGTGCCGTCCTCACGCAGCCACACCTTGCCCACGTCGACGCCGTCGACACTCGCACCGGCGGCCAGCAGCTGCGACTCGACGGCCTCGGCGACGAACATCTCGTCCATCGCCTTGGCGAGCCCGGGCAGCCGCTTGTGGATCGAGTCGACGAGCGTCGGGATGCTCTTCGCCCGCGTGCCGTGGGTGACCGGCGTCAGCTTCGGCGCGGCCGACCTGCGCGATCCGACGGAGACCTGGGCGCGCCGGCGGGGCTTGACCAGGCCGGTGAGAGCCGCGGGAAGGTCCAGCTCGTCCGAACCCTCGACCTTGACGGGCCTGGACGACTCGACGATCCGTCCGTCGGAGACGACGAGAATCCGGTCCGAGCGCTGGATCAGGCCGGGGTCGTGGGAGATGACGATCGTGGTCTTGCCGCGCATGAGCATGCTGAGCGCGTCGACGACGACTTCCGCGGACTCGGTGTCCAGTCCCGTGGTCGGCTCGTCGAGGATCAGCAGCGGGGCGCGCCGGATGAAGGCCCTGGCGATGGCGATGCCGCTGCTTCTGGCCGCCGGACAGGGTGGCTCCGCGCTCGCCGAGGTTCGTCTGGTAGCCGTCCGGCAGCTCCATGATGAACTCGTGGGCGTTGGCCAGCTTGGCGGCGGTCTCGATGTTGTCCTGGGTGGCGTCCTCGATGCCGTAGGCGATGTTCTCGGCCACGCTGCCCGCCAGCAGGATCGTGTCCTGCAGCACCAGGCTGACCTGGCTGCGCAGCGACGCGAGCGTCATCATCTGGATGGGGATGCCGTCGATGAGGACTTCGCCCTCGTCCGGGTCGTAGAGGCGGGGGATCAGCTGCGCCACGGTGCTCTTGCCGGCACCGCTGGGGCCGACGAGCGCCACGACCTCGCCCGGTGCGACGTCGAAGTCGACGTCCTCGAGCACGGCGGGACGGTTCTCCGCGGCGGAGCCGTCGGCATGCTCGGCCGGGTAGGTGAACCCGACGTGGCGGAACGTGAGCTGTCCGGTCAGGTCGATCGCCTCGACCGCGTCGTGGCGGTCCTCGACCATGACGCGCCGGTCGAGCAGGTCGTCGATGCGGTCGACGCTGGCGTAGACCTTGCCGATCTTGTACCACTCGCTGACGATCTTGCGGGCCGGCTTGAACATGTTCTGCAGGAGCAGGATGAACAGCACCAGGGTGCCGATCGTGATCGCATCGCTGTCGACCAGCCACACGCCGAGCCAGACGACGGCGGAGATGGCCAGCGCCTCGACGAGGGCGATGACGAAGCTGAACTGGGCCTGGATGTTGGAGGCGTCGACCGAGGCGTGCATGCTCTTGGCCGTCTGGTCGGAGAAGCGGTGGAGGTCGACGGACCCGCGGCCGTAGCTCTGCACGAGCCGGATCGAGGTGAGCATCTCCTGGGCGGTCGAGGCCAGCTCACCTTCACGGCCGCGCTGGGTCTTGGACGCTTGCTTGATCCGGATCGAGAAGAATCGCGAGATGATGGCCAGGACGGGGACGACGATCAGGGCGACCAGGGCCACCTGTACGGACTGGAACATCAGGAACGTGAAGCTGCCGATCAGCACGAGCAGGCTGCCGATGATGTTGCTCACCGACTTGACCACGAACTCCTCGACGACCAGGACGTCGCCGGTCACCCGGGTCAGGACGTCGCCGGTTCGCTTCGAGTCGTGGTAGGCCAGCGGCAGGCGCTGCAGGTGCGAGTACATCGCGGTACGGATGCTGTAGCCGAGCGAGCGGCCGCCGCGGGCCATGCAGATCTCGGTGAGGGAGTCGGCGGCGCTGTTGATCGCGGCGATCAGGATCACTGCGAACGTCAGGATCAGGATCGTCTCCCAGCGAGCCGAGCCGAGGAACTCCGGCCCGCCGAGCTCGCGCAGGTTGGGCTTCTTGCCGCCCAGGAAGTCGATGAGCCAGGCGATCGGGTACGGCTCGATGACCGAGGTCGCCGCTTCGAAGAGGAGCAGGGTCATGCCGACGATGTAGATCTTCGGGCTGCCCTTGAAGCGCTTGAAGAGCCGGAACGCGCGCCGCATGTCGCCGCGCGTCGTGCCCCGTCGCGCCTTCTTCTGCTTCTTGTCCGAGATGGTCGTGGTCATGCTGTGTCCACCAGTCTGTCGAGGCACCGGTCCGCCTCGTGGATGAGTGCTGCAGCAACGGGCGACCGGGGCGCCCTCGCGAATGATCGAAGTGCTTTGCGCTCGAGCGCGACCGCCTCGTGCCAGCGGATCCTGCCCTGCTCGGAGTCGCCGGAAGCGTCGAGATACGCCGTCAGGAACTCCTCGCCGAGCTCGGGAAGACGTTCGCTCAGTGCCGGCGAACGTCCGGCGAGCCGGTGTCGGACGGCGAACTGACGCAGTGTCGCCATGAACGTGCCGACGTCGGCCGCCTGATGGGAGATGCCACAGTGATCGAGGTCGAGCAGGTTCACGATCGGCTCAGCGAGCAGGAACTGGCTCGGCTTGCAGTCTCCGTGAACCGGTCCGACGACAGCGGGTGGCAGGTGCTGCTGCGTGGCGACGAGCTTCGCGGCCAAGCCGCTCGGCCAGGTCGCCGAGCTGCGGATCGACGGTCGCGATGCCGGCGGCCCGCGTGCTGAAGCGGCGCAGCTCCTTGTCGACCGAGCGCTCCCTGCGGAGCATCGGCCGTGAGGCGTGCAGCTCGGCGAGCGCCTGTGCGGCCAGCCGCACGGCGTTCGCGGACTCGCTCGGTGCGATCCGCGGGTTGCCCACGAGAGCGTCGAGCGGCTTGCCCTGCACGGGAGCCTGGACGACCCACCCGAGGTCGTCGAGGTGCGCGACCGTGGGCGCGAACCGCAGTGTCGTGGCGCCCCGGGCGGCGTCGGCCAGAGCGACCGACTCCTCGGCGACCGCAGCCGCCTTCTTCGGGTCGTGGTACGCCTTGATCACCACAGAGGAGTCGTCGTCGAACGTGACCCGCACCGTTGCGCGCTTGCCCGGCCGGTATCGCAGCAGCTCGACGTGGGCGCTCCCCGAGCGGCCCAGGGCTGCAACGACGGTGGGGGCGTCCATGAGCTGCGGAAGGCTCGGCAGGTCGGGGTCGTGGGGGAAGGGGCTGATCCTGATGCCGTCCGGAAGCGGCAGGAGGTCGCCGCGTACGAGCTGGTCGCCGAGGGCGTACAGGATGACGGCGCGGACACCAGGCTCGTACTTGGCATCCAGGACGTGGCACGTCGCGCCGTCGGTGCCCGTGGCAGCAGCGAGCTCGGGGCCCATGCGGTCCGCTTTCAGCGCCTCGAGGAAGCGATCGCGATGGGCGATCGGATGTTCAGAAACCATGGTGCTCACCGGATCACCCCCTCCATTTCGGTGCTTTTTCGTGCCCCGGCAGAATAGATCGTTTCGAGCCGTGCTGCGGCCACTTTGACGTCATATTCCGCCTCCACGGTGCGACGACCGGCCGCTCCGAGTCGGTTGCGCAGCTCCGGGTCCGCGAGGACCGCGCCGATCGAGCGGGCGATCGCGGCGATGTCCTCCGGATCACAGAGCAATCCGTTGACGTCGTGGCGGACGAGCTCGGTGATTCCACCAGCGGTCGTCGTGACCACGGGGAGCCCGCACGCCATCGCCTCGACGAGGACGTTCGGGATGCCGTCGCGGTCGCCGTCCTCGGTGGTGGTGGGCGTGAGGACGAACGCGTCGGCGTCCGCGAGGGCCTCGACGATCTCGTCGGTGTCGCGTGCTCCCATGAAGTCGACTCGATCAGCGAGGCCGAGCTCGTCACGCAGACGGACGAGCTCGTCGTGAAGCGGTCCGTCGCCGTAGATCCGGCAGGAGAAGGGCTCGTCGATCGTCGCCAGGGCGTGGAGCAGGTCGTCGAAGGCCTTCTTCTCGACGAGTCGCCCCACGGAGACGAGGACCGGGACGCCGCGGTCATCGCCGCGGTCGCGCGGTGAGAAGCGGTCGAGCTCGACACCGTGGTGGATGACTTCCACGGGGATCCGCGAGGCGCCCGGGATCGTTTCGCGAATGAAGGTGACGTTCGCCTCGCAGCAGGTCACCAGCGTGGTGGCGCGTGCCGCCCGCGCGGCGAGGCTGCGTGCGGGGATCTGGTACAGGTCGCGGGCATGCCCGGTGAAGCTGAACGGGAGGCCGGTCAGCATCGCGACGAACATCCCGACCAGGGCCGGGTCGTGGGCGAAGTGCGCGTGGACGTGGGTCGGTCGATCCGGCCCGGGCAGGTGCGTTGATCCGTGCGGCGACACGGGTGGCGTGGGTCAGGCACTCCAGCGCCGAGCTGTCGCCGTAGCCGGCTGCCAGTCCGGGACGTCGCAGGCAGAGCAGCAGCGTGGACAGGTACCGGCCGGGTGCCGCCGCGAACGCGGACGCGTGGGCGCGCACGCGTCCCTGCTCGGGCTGGTCGAGGTACATGATCGGCGCCTTCACGTCGGCCACCTGTGGCTGGACGATCGTCTCGCCCGAGCGCACCATGCTGACGACGTCGAGCTGCACACCGCGGTCCTCGAGCGCCAGCACCTCGTTGACGATGAACGTCTGCGACAGCCTCGGCCAGCTGCGCACGATGTAGATCACCCGGGCGCTCATGACCAGCCCTGCCAGGGGGTGTCGACCGAGGACGTGCCCCGGGCGAGGGCGCCGTCGACGATGTTCAGGCGCTCGTCGATCGGAACGTCCCGGAACGGGCCGCTGCCGACGGCAGCCTGCTTCGCGATCTTCAGGCAGGTGTAGGCGCGGAACGGCGCGAGGCTGCCCTTGTCGACCCAGCCGCTGGCCGCCGAGTACGCCTCGATGAACCACTCGACCAGGTGCGACGCACCGAGCTGGTCGAGATACGTGCAGAAGTGTGCGACGTCGAACGCCGCGTCGCCCATGCGTGCCTCGTCGAAGTCGATGACGCAGGTGGACGCTCCTTCGCCCGCCGGGGTCAGCTCGCCGATGAACACGTGCCCGGCATGGAAGTCCTTGTGGATCGGCACGGCCGGGTGGACGGAGTCGACGGCCGCCGATTTCGCCGCGGCAGCCCATCGGGAGGCCAGAAGTCCGGCTCGCGCCGTCGCTGCGGGGTAGGCCTGCGCGATGAGACCGGCCCACTGCCGGGTGCTCTCGACCTCGCGCGCCAGCGAGAGCTCGCGCGGCAGCTTGAGCTCCGACGTGTGCAGGCGGGCGAGCCACTGCGCCGCGGTCTGCACGCCATCGGCAGCAGTGACGCCGTGAAGCAGCGAGTCGAGCGGCACGCCCGTGTCGGCTCGGTAGAACAGCAGCCGGTTCTCGCCCGCGAGGCCGACCGGGCTCGGCACGCAGAGCGGCCCGTCCGTGAACGGCCCGTCCGCGAGCAGGCGCAGGTGGTAGTACGAGAGACGAGCGGCGCGTGCTTCCACGAACTGTTTGCCGATGACCGGCACGACGGACGTCTCGGCCGGACCGTCGAGTCCGCGGACCTCGTACTGGACGACGCTTCGTCGTCCCTCGGCGACACCCAGCAGCACGGCCGAGTCGACCTCGACCGTCTGATCGGCGGCCCGACTGAGCGCGATCGACACCTCATCGACGTCGAGCAGGTCGATGTCGCTGCGGATCGTCAAGGCGCTGTCGGCGACCAGGTCCTCGGCGGCGGCGGCCAGCGACTCGGTGAGCGGCCACGCGCTCATCTCGAGTCGGCGGAACCGGCGCACGGCCACCTGGATGAGTCCGGCGGCACGCCACCAGCGCAAGACATCCGGGCGAAGCTCGCCGGCCGCGTCCTCGTAGGCGGCCACCAGCGCGTCCTCCGCGCCGGCCAGCGCCTTCTGCTGGGATGGATGCCGGACGGCCTGCCACGTCATGTGAGCCAGGGCCACGCCCAGGTCTCGTTCGCGGTCGCTGTGGCGGACCTCGTCGACGTCGAGCAGCACCGGCTGACCGCTCGGCGTGACGACCACCTGGCCGGCGCGGAAGGATCCATGTCCGAGTGCGAGGCGTCCGGGAGTGGGCATCGTGGTGGCGAGCGTGTCCACGAGGGACCCCAGCCGGATGGCCATGTCCGGATCGGCGCGCTCGACGGCGGCCATCGAGTCGGCGAGGGAGATGAGCTGCTGATCGGCCGACCACGTCGCGCCCACGGGAACGTCCAGGTCGTGGAACCGGGCCAGCAGGCTGCCCAGGTCCTGCGCGAGGCGGACCTTGTCGTCGGCGGTGGCGTCAGGGTCGGCGAGCAGGCTCGAGGCGGACCGTCCTTCGACGGCCTTCCACAGGATCACCTGCAGGTCCGGCCACCACGCTGCCATCTCGGCGACGAGGCCGGAGGTGTCATCGCGCAAGGCCGGCTCGGCGTGGAGTGCCGCGATCCGTGCGTAGCTGTCGGGCTGCAGAGCCTTGGCGTAGAACGTCGAACGACCCGAGGCTCCCTCGACGTCGTACCGGAGGACGCAGCGCGACCCCGGCCGGTACCGCACCGGCTCGACGGAGCACTCGACCGGCTCTCCGAGCACGATCTCGAGGCGACGTGCGACCTCGTCGGGATCGGCCGCGGTGACGAGGCCCGGCAGATCCGTGTCGTCGCGCCAGCCGTACCGGCCCCACTCGTCGCCACTGATCTCCACCGCGAAGAACTCGATCGATCCCTTGTGGTCGTAGGAGTAGGCGAGGCGACAGCCTTCACCCGGCGTCCAGCGGACGTCGTGGAGGCGCCACGTGCTCTGCCGCGAGCAGGCCTGCACCGCACGCGGGAGCGCGGCGAGCGACGGGTCGAGCTCGGCGAGCTTGGCGGACGTGGCGGCATCGAGCTTGAGACTGCTCATCACGCACCCCGTGCCAGGACAGGAGCAGCGGCCGAGACCCGTGCGCGCACGTGGGTCTCCCACTCCGGGTCGTGCACCGCGCAGCGCCGGGCGGCGAGCTTGAGCTGGAACAGCCTGGCGAGGTGGGAGGCGCGCTCCCAGCGGGCCGGATCGCCGCCGTCGCCGTAGCCGCTGCGGAAGCCGTCGATCAGCACGTTGGCCCGGTCCTCGTCCGACCCGGTCCACCAGCGCAGGTCGGCGACGAACTTGGCGAGGTCCAGGGCAGGGTCGGCCGGGCCGCACCGGTCGAGGTCGAGCAGGCGCACGTCGTCGCCGAGGGCGAGCACGTTGTCGGACTTGGCGTCTCCGTGGGCGAACGTCGGCGCCTCGGTCGGCACGCGTCCGAGGTCGTCGGCCACGTCCTTGACGATCGAGAGAAACTCGGCCGCGACGTCCGGAAGCAGCGCTGCGAGGTGTTCGCCGGCGCGGACGGTCGAGGCGATCTCCGCCACGCTGTCGCGGGCCGTGTCGTCCTGCGCGGGCAGGATGTCGAGCGGGGTCTCGTGCAGCACGCGCAGGGCGCGGCCGACGAGGTGCGTGAGGCCGGCCGCATCGGACGGATCGCCGGCGAAGCGCTGCCACAGCGGCTCACCCGGTGAGCCCTGCCAGATCCCGGCACGGTCGGCGGCCGACCATGCGATCGGCTCGGCGAGGTGAGCGCCCGGGCACAGCTCGGCCACCCTCGCGCCGAGTGCCTGGGCGACGGGGATGGATCGGGCCCCGGAGTCGTCGCGGTCGATCTTGACGTAGACGGTTCGGTCAGGTGTGGACACCCGGAGGACGTGCCGCTGCCCGGGCCGGTAGCGGACCGTGTCGATGCGGCCGTCGAAGCCGAGCAGGTCGGTGAGATGGTCGCGATCGTGCAGGCCGGCCAGCTCGGGCATGGCGGGATCGTCCGGCGAGACCAGCACGCTGACCGAGTCGTTCGTCCAGATGACGGCGACCTGTCGCGCCGGGTCGCCGGGCGTCAGGACGTAGTGCGCGGTGAACTTGCGCGACGGCTTGTACTTCGTGCGGATCAGGCGCGGCGTCGAGCCGTCCCACTCAGGTGCCTGGTCGGCGATCAGCTCGGCGACGCCGTGCGGCAACGGGTCGGCGGCCAGCCGGCGCAGTGCCTCGACGCCGAGGGTCCCGGCCAATGTCGTATCGAGTGACTCCGGCGGGTAGGAGTCACGGATCTGGGATCGATCCATGTCATCCCCCGCTGGAAACGGGGACGACTTCGTAGTCGACCTGCTCGTGGAGGAGCTCGGCAGCCCGCACACGACCCGCGAGGTCTGGAACGCCGGTCACCGTGTCGGGAGCCGACGTCAGGGCATCGATCATGCCGGTGGCGAGAGTCGAGGCCGAGAGGGTCTCCGGCGGCACCCAGCGGAGCCAGCCGCGTTCGGCGAACCGGCTGACCCGCATCATCTGCTCGGCGCTGGGTCCGGCGCGCGGCACCAGGAGTGCCGGCTTGCCGACGCTCAGGATCTCCGCGGTCGTGTTGTACCCGCCCATCGCCACGATCAGGTCGGCCGCTGCCATGTGGCCGAGGGAGTCCTTGACGCTCGGCACGAGGTGGACCGGCAGGTCGGCGGCCCGCAGCTGGAGGTCAGCCAGCAGCTCGGGTGGAAGGAAGGGGCCGGTCACGAGCACGACTTCTGCATTGCGCTCTGCCGTCAGGGTGGGCACGGCGTCGAGCAGCGCGTCGAACAGGGGATAGGCGTCGGCCCCGCCGCCGGCCATGGCGAGGATGAGCTCGGCATCGCTGTTGTCACCGAGGTACTGCTGACGGATCGGCTCGGCCGGTTGCGACGACAGCGGCGAGCAGACGTAGCCGCAGTAGCTGAGTCGTCGGCTGAGCTCCGGGTCCCAGGCGTACTGCGCCGCGACGTCGAAGACGTCCTGGGAGCCGTACACGAAGACGTCGTCGAAGTGTCGACGGAGCACCTCGAACGCGCCCTCGAGGTGCCAGCGACGGCGAACCGTCTCAGGCGCATCGAGGATGTCGCGGAGACCGAGCACCGTGCGGACGGGCAGGGTGTCGATGGCCTCGAGCGTGGGGACGAGCTCGCCCATGGCGCCGTGCGGCATGTGGTCGACCAGCAGGACGTCGGGCTCGAACGTCAGTGCGGTGGTCTTGATGATCTCCGCGCGCATCGACAGGACGTCGTTGAACTTGAGTGAGAGACGCACCGGCGCCCAGTTGCCGGGACTCATCTTGCGGATCGACGGGAGCTTGACGAAGTCGTGGCCCGGGACGGAGGAGAAGAACTGCCCGAGCGGGGAGTCGCTGATGGTGAGGACGCTCGCGTTGGGGTGGGTGGCCATGTACTCCGCCGCCAGGAGAGTCGTCCGTCGCAGGTGGCCGAGCCCGAGGCCGTCCTGGGAGTAGATCAGCAGGCGGGGGTTGTCTGAGGTCATCGCATGGCACCCACAGCGGATCGTGATTCCGTGCGGAGGCTGCGATGCCAGTCGAGCTGGCGCTGCAAGCCGGTGCGCAGGTCGATCGTCGGCTTCCAGCCGAGCTGATCGCGAGCGGAGCCGATGTTGCCCTCGGTGCGCGGGACGTCTCCGCGTCGCTCGTCGTTCGTGTCGCGTGTGGACTCGGATCCGACCAGTGCTTCCAGGTGGCCGACCAGCGTGTTCACCGACGTCGGCTGGGTGCTCGCCACGTCGAGCACGGCACCGGGCAGGCACATCGGCGAAGAGCGCCTGCACCGTCGCCTCGACGATGTCGTCGACGAACGTGAAGTCGCGAACCTGGCGTCCGTCGCCGTAGACCGTCAGCGGGCGACCGTCGAGCAGGCACTCGATGAAGCGGTGCGCAGCCATGTCGGGGCGCTGGCGAGGTCCGTAGACGGAGAAGTACCGCAGCGACACGGCGGACAGGCCGGTGCCGGCGTAGGCGCCGACGAGCGTCTCGGCCGCGAGCTTGGTGACGCCATACGGGCTGGCCGGTCGCGGCTCACCCGCCGCACGGAGGGTGTCGGCTCCGGTGCCGTACACCGAGGAGCTGGAGGCGTAGACGAGCCGCCCCACGTCGCGGGTGCTCACCGCCTCGAGCAGGCGCTGGGTGGCGAGCACGTTCCGGTCGACGTACCGCTCGAAGTTCGGGCCCCAGGAGTTGGAGACTCCGGGCTCACCGGCGAGGTGGGCCACGAGGTCGACACCGTCGAGCGCCTCGTCGAGGTTGACGGTGTTCAGATCGCCCGTGACCAGCTCGAAGCCTGGGTCCTGCATGATCCCCGCGAGGTTGTCGCGCTTGCGATCAGGGTCGTAGAACTCGGTGAACGCGTCGAGCCCGCGCACGGTGCAGCCCCGGCGGAGGAGGGATTCAGACAAGTTGCTGCCGATGAAGCCCGCCGCACCAGTGACGAGTACCTGAGTCATTCGGATCCTCTGAAGTACCTGGGAGAAAGTGGTGTAAAAAAAACAGTACAAGTCGAACTGAGAATTGTCCGATCAATTCTCAGAACCGTATCGAACCTGCCAGAGAGTCCACTATGACCAGGCGGTGTCATCCGACATGGCCCGAACGAACCATGAACAGCAGGTGACCTGCAGGTTGATCAGCTCATCGGCAGCAAAACTTGCACCCGCGCACCACCGGTGGGGGACTCTGTGATCTCGATCTCACCCTCATGAACATGGACGATCTCCGAGACGATGGCGAGCCCGAGACCGGCGCCGCCGGTGCCACGCTCCCGTGACTCGTCGACCCGCACCCAGCGCTGCAGCACACTGCGCCGCAGGTGCTCCGGAATCCCGGGCCCGTCGTCGTCCACGGTGAGGATCGCGTCTTTCGAGTTGGCGTGCAGCGAGACGTCGATGGACGACTCGGCGTAACGCCCGGCGTTGTCGAGCAGGTTGGTGACGACGTGCTCGAGCAGCGCGGCCTGGCCCTGCACCTGCACCGGCTCGACGCTGTCCGCAGTGATCGGGACGGCCAACGTGTCGACTGAGGCCACCGACTCGCGCACGACTTCCTCCAGGTCGACCGGCACCTTGTCGATGCTGATCGTGCCGGCGTCGCTCCTGGCCAGCAGGAGCAGGTGGTCGACCAGTCGCCCCATCCGCGTGGTCTCACGCAGCAGGTCTCGGGTCAAGAGGTGGTCACCGTTCGACTCCGGATTCAGCAGCGCGGTCTCCAGCCGCGCCTGCAGGCTGGCGATCGGGCTGCGCAGCTCGTGCGCCGCATCGGCGACGAACGCCTCCTGGCGCTTCGCGCTGTCCTCCAGGCGAGCGAGCATGGCGTTGATCGTCCGGGCCAGGTCGGCGATCTCGTCATGACGGAGCGGCTCGGGCACCCGTTGGTGCAGCCCGCTGCCGGTGATGGCCTCGGCGCGATCGCGGATCGCCGACACCGGCGCGAGTGTTCGCCCGATCACGACCCAGAACACCCCGGCCAGGATGATGATCAGGGCGGCGAGCCCGGCACTGCCCATCTGGCTCGCCACGGCGATCACCTCGTGGACGTCCTCCACGTCGACGGCCACGATGACCGTCGCGTCGCCCGTCGGGGTCTCGGTGCCGACGGCGAGGACCCGGAACGGGCCGTCCTCGTCGAACGGCAGGAATCTCCGGTCGTAGACCCGTTCCACTCCCGGACGCAGCTCGTTCCGGAGGAAGGTCCTGCTCCCCACGGCATTGCTGGTCGCGCTGATCACCTCGCCCGCCTGCACGACCTGGACCGCAGTGGCGACTTCCTCCGTCGCCGCCAGAACCGGTGGCAGCGTCCCTGCCCGAGCCAGCTCGGCGACGCTGTCCGCGGTGTCCTCGCCGGAGTCGTCCGCGGTGTCGATGAGCTCGGCACGCAACAAGGAGAGGAGCAGGATCCCGCCGACGGCCATCACGATGGCCACCGCCGCGGAGGAGATGAACAACATCCGCGTGCGCAGCGAGAGCCGCTGGTACCACCGGGCGTCGGGGCGATCCGTCACGGGATCTCCAGGCGGTAGCCCTGACCGCGCACGGTGCGGAAGGAGTTCGTCCCGAACGGCACGTCGAGCTTCTTGCGGAGATAGCCGACGTAGACCTCGACGAGGTTGGTGTCACGGGCGTCGGAATCACCCCAGACGTCGCGCAGGATGTCCTCCTTGGAGCGGGTCTGTCCGTCGGCGCGCATGAGGTACTCGAGCAGCGCGGCCTCGCGGCGACTGAGCTCCACCTGCTCGTGACCGCGGCGGGCGACGCGGCGCCGGGGATCGAACACGAGGTCGCCGACGATCAGCTCGGACCATCCCTCGGCGGCCGGGCTCCCGCGCCGGAGCAGGGCATCACACCGTGCGACCAGCACGGCGAACGTGAACGGCTTGCGGAGGTAGTCGTCCGCGCCGGCCTGCAGCGCGTCGGTCTCGTCCGACGTCCCGTCCTTGGCAGTGAGGATCAGGATCGGGATGGTGAGGTCTTCCGCGCGGAGCCGCTGACACATCTCGACGCCTGACATCCCGGGCAGCATCCAGTCGAGGACGATGAGGTCGAAGGCCGACTCCTTCGCGAGCCGGTAGCCGGAGAAGCCGTCGTGCGTCACCTGCACGCTGTACCCGTGATCGCTCAGGCCGTCGTTCAACGACTGCGCGAGTCCCACCTCGTCTTCGACCACCAGCACACGGACCATGGAACACAGTCTCCCATCCGACGCGCCGCAAGAGCAGGCGTTTCAGCTCACATCGGTGAGGAGGTGTCCGCGCTCCTCACGGCGTCGGCGCTGCTCCTCGGGGTCGGGCACCGGAACAGCGGCGATGAGCCGCTGCGTGTACTCCTCGCGCGGCGAACCCAGCACCTGCTCGCGCGGCCCGATCTCCACCAGCTTGCCGTTCTGCATCACGGCGACCCGGTTCGCGAGCGAGTCGACGACGGCGAGGTCGTGGCTGATGAACAGGCAGGCGAACTGCAGGCGCTGCTGCAGCTCGGTGAACAGCTCCAGCACCCTGGCCTGCACCGAGACGTCGAGCGCCGAGGTGGGCTCGTCGGCGATCAGCAGGTCGGGGCCGAGGGCGAGCGCGCGGGCCAGGCTGACCCGCTGACGCTGACCTCCGGAGAGCTCGTGCGGGAACCGGCCGGCATAGGCCGCCGAGAGCTCGACGCTGTCCAGCAGCTCGGCGACCTTCGCGTCGATGTCGCGGTCCGACAGGTCCGTCTGGACGTGGAAGGGCTCGCCGACGCAGTCACTGATCGACATGCGCGGGTTGAGCGACGATGCCGGGTCCTGGAACACGAACCCGAAGTGCGCCCGGTGCGGACGGAGCTTGGCCTCGCTCAGACCGGAGATGGTGGTGCCGGACACCGTGATGGACCCGCTCGTGGGCTGTTGCAGCCCGACGGTGGCGCGTCCGACCGTGGTCTTGCCCGACCCGGACTCGCCCACGAGCCCGAGCACCTCGCCGCGACGCACCTCGAGCGACACATGGTCGACGGCGCGGAACGTCGGCTGCCCGAGACGGCCGGCGAACTCGACGACCAGGTCGTCGACGCTCAGCACGACCTCGGCGCTCTCGTCGACCGGTTGGGGGCCGGTCTCCTGGCCAAGGTGCGGCACGGCGTCGAGCAGCAGCTTCGTGTACGGGTGCCGGGGAGCCGAGAAGAGCTGGCTGGCGGGTGCCTCCTCGACGATCGTGCCGCGGTACATCACCACGACCCGGTCGGCCATGTCGGCGACCACGCCCATGTTGTGGGTGATCAGGATGATCGCGGTGCCCAACCGGTTGCGGAGCTCGAGCAGCAGCTCGAGGATGGCCGCCTGCACGGTGACGTCGAGGGCCGTGGTGGGCTCGTCGGCGATGATGACGTCGGGATCGCACGAGATCGCCATCGCGATGACGACCCGCTGCTTCTGTCCGCCGGAGAGCTGGTGCGGGTAGTAGTCGACGCGGTGCTCGGGATCGGGGAGACCGACCAGGTCGAGCAGCTCGATGGCCCGCGCCCGGGCGTCCTTCTTGGAGATGTCCGAGTGCGCCCGCAGGCCCTCGATGATCTGCCAGCCGACGGTGTAGACCGGGTTGAGCGCCGTGGAGGGCTCCTGGAACACCATGCCGACCTCGTCGCCGCGGATCGGCCTCAGCTCCTTGGCGGACTTGCCGAGAAGCTCAACGTCGCGCAGCGACGCAGACCCGGTGACCGACGCCGTCTGCGGCAGCAGCCCGAGCATCGCCCGCGAGCTCACCGACTTGCCGGACCCCGACTCACCCACGACCGCCACGACCTCGCCGGGAGCGACGTCGAAGCTGATGCCGCGGACGGCGTGGACCGTGCCGGCATCGGTGCTGAAGTCGACCGTGAGGTCGCGCAGGCTCAGCGTCGCGACCCGCCGTTCGTCGTTGGCATCGGTGGCCGTCACGACCGGAGCGTCATCGCCACCGGCCTCGACGAGCTCGGCGAACTCGGTCTCGATCTCCTTCTCGTCGGCCGTGGTGACACCGCCGCGCGTACGCAGCAGCGGGTTGAGGATGTCGTTCAGGCTCTCGCCGATCAAGGTGGAGCCGAGCACGATCAGCACGATGGCGGTGCCGGGAAACACGCCGGTCCACCAGATGCCGGACGAGGCGTCGGGCAGCGCCTTGTTGAGGTCGTAGCCCCACTCCGCCGCGGCCGACGGCTCGATGCCGAAGCCGAGGAAGCCGAGTCCGGCCAGGGTCAGGATCGCCTCCGAGGCGTTGAGCGTCGCGATGACGGGCAGGGACGAGGTGACGTTGGAGAAGATGTGCTTGGTCAGGATGCGCGGAGTGCGTGCGCCCACCACCCGGGCGGCGTCGACGTAGGGCTCGACCTTGACCGCGATCGTGGCGTTGCGGATCAGCCGGAAGTACTGCGGGATGAAGACCACGGTGATCGATATCGCGGCAGCCAGGATCCCGCTGATCGCCCCGCTGGTGCCGCCCGACAGCACGATCGCGACGACGATGGCGAGCAGCAGGGACGGGAAGGAGTAGAGCGCGTCCATCACGAGCACGAGAACCCGGTCGACCCAGCCGCCCACGTAGCCGGAGATGAGTCCGAGCGGGACACCGATGATCCCGGACAGGGTGACGGCCAGGAGGATGACCACCACCGCGGTGCGCGCTCCGTAGATGACGCGCGACAACACGTCGGTGCCGCCGACGGTGGTGCCGAACCAGTGCTCGGCGGACGGCGGCTGCTGGCGGCCGAACACCTCACCGGCGGCGCGGTCGGCATTGAAGTCGTACGGCGCGAGCCACGGCGCGAAGATCGCGAGGAGCAGGAACGCCACGACGAGACCGAGGCCGAGCAGCAGCATGAACCGCTGGAGACCGTGACTGGAGCGGAGGGTCGACAGCATCAGAACCTCACCCTCGGGTCGACGAAGGCGACGATGACGTCAATCAGGAAGCTCGCCGCACAGACGATCAGCGCGATGAGGGTGACGATGCCCTGGACGGCGAGGAAGTCGCGCCGGATGAGGTACTCGGCCAGCTGGTAGCCGAGTCCCTTCCACTCGAACGTCGTCTCGGTGAGGATCGCTCCGCCCAGCAGCAGCGCGATCTGCAGGCCCATCACGGTGACCACCGGCACGAGCGCGTTGCGGAACGCGTGCCGGTTCATCACCCGCCGCTCGTTGACGCCGCGCGCTCGGGCGGCCGTGACATAGTCCATGCGCAAGGTCTGCAGGAGATTGACGCGGACGAGGCGGAGGAAGACGCCACCGGTGAGCAGTCCGAGTGCGATCGCCGGGAGCACTGCGTGCTGAAGCACGTCGATGATGTAGCCGGTGTCGCCGTACAGGATCGCGTCGATGATCATGATGTGCGTCTGGGGACTGACGTCGGAGATGGCGAGCTCAGCCTGGATCGAGGCTCGGCCCGACGACGGCCAGCCGAACGGCGTGAACGCCAGCTTGAGCAGCAGCCCGACGAAGAACACCGGGGCGGCGTACACGAGGATCGCGAACAGCCGCAGGAGCACATCGGGGAACCGGTCGCGGTAGCGCGCGGCCATGCGACCCAGCGGGATGCCGACGGCGAAGGCCACGAGCAGCGACCAGAACGCGAGCTCGAAGGTGGCGGCACCGTTGACCACGAGGATCTCGCTCACCTCGCGGTTGTCCGTGAGCGTGCGGCCGAAGTCGCCCTGGAGCAGGCCACTCATGTACTCCCAGTACTGGACCAGGATCGGCCGGTCGAGGCCCGCTGCGGCCTTGCGCTCGGCGATCTCCGCCGGTCCGAGGCGACCACCGAGGGCCGCCGAGATCGGGTCGCCGATGACCCGCATGAGGACGAACACCATCGTCACGAGGATCCACAGCATCGGGATGATGAGCGCGAGCCGCACCAGGAGGTAGCGGGTCAGGGGGCTGAGCCCGCCCGAGCGCTTGGTGGACTGTTCAGGCGGCTCGGCTGGCGCGACGATGCTGTCGGTGGTGGCCATCACTACCTCGGGATAGACAGGCGGGGGGCGGACTCAGCATGGCACTGAGTCCGCCCCACCGGAACTACTCGGATCCGGCTTCTGTCAGCTCTTCGACAGTGACGTGAACCGGAACTTGAACGACGCGTCGAGCGTCTTGTCGAGACCGCTCACGCCGTCACGACCCACGGCCACCTGGGTGCCCGTCAGGAGCGGCAGGTACGGGACCTGCTCTGCGAGACGCTGCTGCACTTCGCCGAGCTTCTCCTCGCGCGCTGCCTTGTCGGCCTCGGTCCGCTGCTCGTCGAGCAGCTTCGTCATGGCCGGGTCCTCAAGGTTCTCCTTGGGGTCGTTGTAGTGCGAGTTGGTGAAGTTGCCCGGGCCCTCGGACAGGAACGGCGACAGGTAGTTGTCGGCGTCCGGGAAGTCCGGGAACCAGCCGAGCTGGAACACCGGGTAGGCGTCGGCCTTCGACTCCTCCTGGTACGTGGTCCACTCCGTCGACTGCAGCTCGACCTTGAACAGTCCGGACTCATCGAGCTGACGCTTGATGGCGTTGTACTCCTGGTCGGAGTTCGAACCGTAGTGGTCGGGGTTGTACTGCAGCTTGATCGTGACCGGGGTGTCGACACCAGCATCGGTGAGGAACTTCTCGGCCTTGGCCTTGTCGGGTGCTGCGCCGTACAGGTCCTTGAACGGCTCGGTGGCTCCGGCCTGACCCTGCGGCACCATGGAGTACGCCGGCGTGAACGTCTCCTTGTAGACCTCGGTCGACAACGAGTCACGGTCGACCGACGAGGCCATCGCCTTGCGGATCGCGAGCTTCTGCTCATCGTTGTCGCCCGGCATCGTCTTGAGGTTGAAGACGATGTAGCGCAGCTCGCCGCCCGCACCGGTGAAGACCTTGAGGCCGTCGGCCTTGTCGAGGTCCGCGATGTCGGTCGGGGTGAGCGAGCGGAAGGCGACGTCGATGTCGCCGTTCTCGATGTCGAGCTTCAGGTTCTCGGCCTTGGCGTAGTACTTCATGGTCACGGCCTTCTCCGTGGCCTTGCCGTACGTGCCGTTGTAGTCCGGGTTGGCCTTGAACTCGGCCAGCTGGTTCTTGTCGTACTTGCCGATCGAGTACGGACCGGAGAACCCGTTGGCCTTGACGGCGGCTGCGTCGTCGATCTTCTTGTCGGCGGGGTAGGTCTCCTCATCGACGATCGGACCGGCCGACGTCACCAGGATCTGCGGGAAGGTCTGGTCGTTCTCGGCCTTGAGCTTGAAGACGACGGTCTTGTCGTCAGGGGCGTCGACCGACTCCATCGCGCCGAGCAGGGATGCCGGGCCGCTGGGATCGGCGATCTTGACGATGCGGTTGAACGAGAACGCGACGTCGGAGGCGGTGAGCTCGTTGCCGTTGGCGAACGTCAGGCCCTCCTTCATCGTGCAGGTGTACTCGTCGGGCTTGCTGAAGTCGCAGCTCTCGGCGGCGTCCGGCGTGGGATCGGTGCTGCCCTCGGCGAAGTTGAGCAGGTACTGGTACACCTGCGTCTGCACGTTGAGCGAGCCGTTGTCGTACGAGCCGGCCGGATCGATGGAGACCACCTTGTCGGTGGTTCCGACGATCAGGGCTTCTCCTCCCCCTTCGCCTCCGTCGTTGCCGGCACCACAGCCGGCGAGCGCGAGGCCGACGACGGCCGTGGCGGCGAGGACTGAGGTGCCTCGTCGGAAGTTCTTCATGTTGTTTCCTCCCCATGGCGAGCGCGCTTTGCCGGACTCGCACATTGACGCCGTGTCCGCATGCCGGACACAACCCTTGGCACGCTACACCGACCGGTAGGTCGCGATCGGTCCGCGAAGATTGCGATTTGGTGACAGCGCATCGGCTCCCCGTGCTGACACCATGGCCGCATGACGTGGGCGTGGCTCGCGGCCGCCGCCGCGGGCCTGGCGGTGGTGTGGCTGCTCCTCCTGGTGGTGTTGTGGGCGGCCAAGCCGGACGAACATCGCTTGCGCGAGTCCATGCGGCTGCTGCCTGACGTGCTGCGCCTCGTGTCCCGGCTGGCGCGCGATCGGACTGTTCCCGTGGCGGCTCGGGCGTGGCTGTGGGGACTGCTGGTCTACCTCGTGATGCCGATCGACATGGTGCCGGACTTCGTCCCTGTCGTCGGGTACGCGGACGACGTGATCCTGGTGCTCGTCGTGCTGCGAGCGGTGGTGCGACGGGCGGGCCGGGAGAAGGTGGCCGAGCACTGGCCCGGCTCGCCCGAGGGGCTGGCCGCGCTCGAGCGGCTCACACGGATCTCGTGATCGGCCACCCCCGATTTCGGTGGTCCGGGCTCGATTACTCTGGCTCCATGGATCACAACCAGCACCTCGCCGACTTCGATCCGGAGATCGCGCGCCTGCTCGACGCCGAGCTGAAGCGTCAGCAGACGACGCTCGAGATGATCGCGTCCGAGAACTTCGCGCCGGTCGCGTCCCTCGAGGCCATGGGCAGCGTCCTCACCAACAAGTACGCCGAGGGATATCCCGGCAAGCGCTACTACGGCGGCTGCGAGGTCGTCGACGAGGTCGAGCAGATCGCCATCGACCGGCTCAAGAAGCTCTTCAACGCCGGATACGCCAACGTCCAGCCGCACTCCGGTGCCACCGCGAACGCGGCGGCCTACCACGCTCTCGCCTCGGCCGGAGACACCGTGCTCGGCCTCGACCTCGCGAACGGCGGCCACCTGACGCACGGCATGAAGCTGAACTTCTCCGGGCGTCTCTACAACGTGATTCCGTACAAGGTCGACGACCAGGGCTACGTCGACATGGACGAGCTCGCGGGCCTCGCCCGGGAGCACCAGCCGCGCATCATCCTCGCCGGGTGGTCGGCCTACCCGCGCCAGCTCGACTTCGCGCGGTTCCGCGAGATCGCCGACGACGTGGGCGCGTCACTGTTCGTCGACATGGCGCACTTCGCCGGCCTGGTGGCCGCGGGCCTGCACCCCAGCCCCTTGCCGCACGCCCACATCGTCACCACCACCACGCACAAGACCCTGGGCGGCCCGCGCGGTGGCGCCATCCTCACGAACGACGAGGAGGTCGCCAAGAAGATGCGGTCCGCGGTCTTCCCGGGCCAGCAGGGCGGCCCGCTCGAGCACGTCATCGCCGCCAAGGCGGTCGCGTTCAAGATGGCCCTGGAGCCCGAGTTCAAGGAACGGCAGCAGCGCACGCTCGACGGTGCTCGCATCCTGGCCGAGCGGCTGCTCGCCGACGACGCCCGCGCGGCCGGCGTCCAGGTGGTCAGTGGTGGCACCGACGTCCACCTGGTGCTCGTCGACCTGCGGGAGAGCGAGCTCGACGGCAAGCAGGCGGAGGACCGCCTCGACGAGGTCGGCATCACCGTCAACCGCAACGCCGTGCCCAACGACCCGCGTCCGCCGATGGTCACCTCCGGGCTGCGGATCGGTACCCCGGCACTGGCGACGCGCGGCTTCGGTGACGACGAGTTCCGCGAGGTCGCCGACGTCATCGCCGAGGCGCTGAAGCCGGGCGACGTCGACATCGAGAGCCTGCGCAAGCGGACCGGTGTCCTGGCCGAGCGCTTCCCGCTCTACCCGGGCATCCCGCCGTTCTCCGGGTGAAGCACTGGCTGCGGCCCGGCTTGATCGGGCTGCACCTCTTCGCCATCGTGGCGGTCGCGTTCTGCGTCGGCATGGGCCTGTGGCAGCTGGGCATCTACGACTCGCGGCAGGACCATGAACGGGCCGACCAGCAGACCGTCCCGCGGGTCGACCTCGTCGGCCTGTGGGGTGCTGACGAGCCGTTCGAGGGCCGGCTCGACCACCGGCCCGTCCGGGTCGAGGGTCGTTTCGCACCGGACTCGGAGCAGGTGTGGGTCACGGGCCGCGAGCTCGACGGGTAGGAGTGGGGTCTGGCTCGTCGCTCCCGTCCGTGTCCAAGGCAGTGATGCCTCGCTCCTGGTCGTTCGCGGCTGGGCGAGCGAGGCCGGCGAGCTCCCGCCCGTTCCCGAGGGCGACCTGACGTTCGACGCGGTGCTCATGCCGGGTGAGGGCACGGGCGACCCGTTCGACGCCGAGGCCAGGACGATCGGGTCGCTGTCCGTCCCGGCGCTCACGAACGTCGTGGCCGGCGACCTCTTCTCCGGCTACGCGATCGGCACCTCGGAATCCGTGACCGCAGGCCTCACGCAGGTCGAGCCGCCCGACCCGGACGTGTCGTGGACCGTCGGCCTGCGCAACCTCGCGTACGCCCTGCAGTGGTGGGTGTTCGCCGGGTTCGCCCTGTTCATGTGGTGGCGGATGAGCAGCGAGAACGTGGCGACGAGGCGAGCCGAGGCCGACGCCGAGGAGGGTTTCGACGCGCCGGTAGCCTGACGCCGTGTCCGCCGCCCTCCTGCGCTACCGCGTCATGGCCTACATCGTCGGCTGTTTCGTGATCGTCGTGTTCACCTTGTTCTTCGCCCAGCTGTCGACCGACGAGACGTCGTGGTTCAACCGGCACGACACCCTCATCACCGTCATCGACCAGGTGCACGGCGTGCTCTACATGATCTTCCTCGTGATGGCGGCGCTGCTCTCGCGCGCGGCCCGCTGGACGATCCCGTTCACCATCACGACGCTCGTGGCCGGCACGGTCCCGATCCTCAGCTTCTGGGCGGAGCACCGCGCCACCGCCGCGGTTCACGCGGAGCACCCGGAGACGACTACCGGCCGCTGAACGTCGCCTTGCCGGGGCCGTCGGCAAGGAAGGACTCCATGCCGCGCTGCAGGTCGTCGGTGTCGAAGAGCTCCGACGCGATCGCAGTCGTGTGGTCGAGCGCTTCCCTCAGCCCGCCGGACTCGAGGTGGCGCAGGATCTGCTTGGCGGCTCCGAACGCGACGGTCGGCCCCACGGCCACCTGGTGCACGATCGCGGTGACGGCGTCGTCGAAGCCGTCGTCGGGCAGCACCCGGTTGACGACGTTCCAGCGCTCAAGCGTTGTTGCTTCGTAGAGATCGCCGGTGAACACGAGCTCCTTCGCCCGGGCGACGCCCGCACGGCTGGCGAGGCGCTGCGTGCCACCCATCGTCGGCGTCAGGCCGATGACGCGCTCGACGAGACCGAACTTCGCCTTCTCCGCGGCGACGATGATGTCGCAGGCGAGCGCCACCTCGAAGGCCCAGGTGAGGGTGAGCGCGTGCGCGGCGAAGAAGGTCGGCACGTCGAGCGCGGCGATCCGCTCGGGCAGCTCGAGCATGCGGTCGTACAGCGCCTTGGTGTCGGCCTTCGACGTCCGGGCGTGGAACTGCGAGACGTCGACTCCGCCTGAGACGATCTTGCCCTCGGCGCGGACCAGGAGAGCCCGCGGAGGGTCGGCCTCGACGTCGCCGAGGACGGCGTCGAACGCGTCGTGCATCTCGAGGGAGTACAGGTTGACCGGCGGGTCGGCGAACGTCAGCACCGCGACGCCGTGGCCGTCGCGCTCGAGCGTCACGCTCACGATGGAGTGGCTGGGTCGTAGCTGCCGCCGCGGTCCGCGGTGGCGTTGCGCACGACCACGATCGCCCCGATCACGAGCGCCAGGAGGAGCAGCCGCCGGAGCGGATGCCCGGATGACGTGGACATGGGGCACACGGTAGCGGTCGAGCGGGCGTGGATCCCCAGCACGGCGACCAAGCCGGGGTTGTGCGGCCATGAAAAGATGAGGAAAACCTCGAATGGAAGGAAACGCCGCCGTGGCAGCCCCCCTGACCGCCACCCTCACCACCACGCAGGGTGACATCGTCATCCAGCTGTTCCCCGACCACGCCCCCAAGACCGTCGAGAACTTCGTCGGCCTCGCCGAGGGCACGAAGGAATGGCTGGACCCTGCGACCGGACAGGTCTCCGGGAAGCCCTTCTACGACGGACTGACGTTCCATCGAGTCATCTCGAACTTCATGCTCCAGGGCGGCGACCCCTTGGGCACGGGCACTGGTGGGCCCGGCTACACCTTCGAGGACGAGTTCCACCCCGACCTGCAGTTCGACCGTCCCTACCTGCTGGCCATGGCCAACGCCGGCCCGGGAACCAACGGCTCGCAGTTCTTCATCACCCTCGTCCCGACCGACTGGCTCAACCGCAAGCACACCATCTTCGGCGAGGTCACCGATGCCGACAGCAAGGCCGTGATCGACGCGGTCGGCGCCACGAAGACGGACGGCTTCGACCGTCCGATCGAGCCGGTGGTCATCACCAAGGTCACGATCGATCGGACCTGACGTGACCGAGCCCTCCGCGGTCGACCAGCGCTGCTACCGGCACGCCGACCGCGAGGCGTACATCAGCTGCCAGCGATGCGAGCGGCTGATCTGCCCCGAGTGCATGCGCGACGCGGCGGTCGGGTTCCAGTGCCCGGAGTGCATCGCCGAGGGTCGCAAGTCGGTGCGCGCGCCGCGCACGATCGTGGGCGGCGCGATCTCGATGCGTGCCGGTGCCGTCTCGATGGGGCTGCTCGGCATCAACGTCGTCGTCTTCATCCTGCAGATGGCCACCGAGGGGAACATCAACTCGGTCTTCCAGCTCGGAGCCATGCAGGGATTCGCGGTGGCCGACGGCGACTACTGGCGTCTCCTCACCGCGGCGTTCCTGCACGCCGGCTTCCTGCACATCGCCTTCAACATGTACGCGCTGTACCTGTTCGGCCCGTTCGTGGAGCGGGCACTCGGCACGTCGAGGTTCGTCATCGCCTACCTGACGATGGCGGTCTCGTCGTCGGTCTTCGTCTACTGGCTCACCGAGCCGCAGATCGCGACGATCGGCGCGTCCGGCGCGGTCTTCGGACTCTTCGGGCTGGCACTGGTGCTGCTGATCCGCACCCGCCAGGACGTCCGCGGTCTGCTGGTTCTGCTCGCGATCAACGCCTTCATCAGCCTGCAGGGCAACATCAGCTGGCAGGGCCACCTCGGCGGGTTCGTGACCGGCGTCCTGCTCGGACTGGCGCTCGCCTACGCACCTCGCGATCGCCGCTCGCTGTTCCAGTTCGCGGCGTTCGGACTCACCTGGATCGCCATCGTCGTCGCGGTGATGGCGCGCACCGCCCAGCTCGGCTGAGTCCCGGTGGCTGCACTCGCCGCGTCCTAGTCTCGGTCCATGAGTGATCGTGACCTCTTCCTCCGCACTGCCGAGCTCGCCGCAGACCATCTCGACTCGCTGGACTCGCGACCCGTGTACCCCCGGGCCAAGGTCGGCGAGCTCCGGACGTTGCTGGACGGCCCGTTGCCCGACGGCCCGTCTGATCCGCTCCAGGTGATCGAGCAGCTCGCCGCCGACGTCGACCAGGGCGTCACCGCGAGCCAGAGCGGCCGCTACTTCGGGTTCGTGGTCGGCGCGTCCCTCCCGGTCGCCATCGCCGCGGACTGGCTGGTGTCGACGTGGGACCAGAACCTCGGGCTGGTCGCGCTCGGCCCCGCCGCGGTCGTCGTCGAGAACACCGCCGGTGCGTGGACGAAGGACTTGCTCGGGATCCCTGAGGACGCCTCGTTCGCGTTCGTCACGGGTTGTCAGACCGCGCACGTCACCTGCCTGGCCGCGGCGCGGCAGCACGTGCTGGCCACGGCCGGCTGGGACCTGCTCGAGAACGGGCTCGCCGGCTCACCGCCGATCACCGTCCTCGTCGGCGCGATGCGTCACTCGACCGTCGACCGGGCCCTGCGCTTTCTCGGGATCGGGCGAGCACAGATCCGCGTCGTCGACGCATCGGCGGACGGAACCATGGACGTTGACGCGCTCCGCGTCGCCCTGGCCGAGGTCGACGGCCCGACCATCGTCTGCGCCCAGTCCGGAGAGGTGAACACCGGCGTCTGTGACGACCTCACGGCGGTGGCCGACGCGGTCGAGGGAACGGGCGCCTGGCTTCACATCGACGGCGCCTTCGGCCTGTGGGCCGCCGCATCACCGTCCCTTCGCCACCTCGTCGCCGGTCACGAGCGGGCCGATTCCTGGGCGACCGATGCCCACAAGCTGCTCAACGTCCCGTACGACTGCGGGATCGCGTTCTGCGCGCATCCCGAGGCGCACATGGCGGCCATGACGGTGCGGGCGACGTACTACGTCCGCGATGCCGAGGCGACGCGGGAACCCATCGACTGGACGCTCGAGCACTCGCGCCGCGCCCGAGCGGTTCCCGTCTACGCCGCGCTTCGACAGCTCGGCCGGTCCGGCGTGGCCGACCTCGTCGAGCGCTCCTGTGCGCATGCCCGGCAGCTCGCCGCCGGGCTGGCCGAGCTTCCGGGTTGCGAGGTCCTGAACGAGGTCGTCCTGAACCAGGCGCTCGTCCGCTTCGCTGACGACGAGTCGACCTTGCGGATCCTGGCGGCGGTGCAGACGAGCGGCGAGGCGTACATGAGCGGCACCGAGTGGGACGGGCGTGCCGCGATTCGCCTGTCGGTCTCCTCCTGGCGGACGTCCGACCGCGACGTCGAGCGCACCGTGGCAGCCTTCCGCGAGGCCATCTGAATCACACCGATGTAGTTATACACAGCTGTGTGCACAGGGGTGGATAAACGACAGCCGTGTCACTCAGGTGTAGACCGGTGATTGAGTAGCCGCGCGGAACGAGCGGCGTATCGAAATCACACGCATCACACCTTGTCGGCCTTGGAGGTCTCGATACGACGGACGCGCTCCGCGCTTGGCCCACTCGACCTGGCTCGACGCTCGTTCGCTGCGCTCACTCGGCCGATCTCACTCCCATTTCATGGCGAACCCGAAGGCCGCGAGGATGAAGCCCATGCCGATGACGATGTTCCATTGTCCGAGGTCGGAGTAGAACGGGATGGTCACGTCGGTGCCGCCCACCACGTAGAACACCACGATCCACAGCAGGCCGATGATGGCCGAGGCCACCATGGCGGGGCCGGCCCAGCGGTTCGACAGCGTGCCGGGTTCACCGGGCTGGTGCACGGGACGCGTACGGTCGGCGACCGTCATCGCGGCGAAGCCGAACGCGGCCGCGATCGCGTAGTTCCACTTGCCGATGCCGAACAGCACCGGCACCTCACCGATCTGGGGGAAGTCGTTGTCGGTCGTGGCGAAGATGGTGGCCACGAACCAGACGATCGCCACCAGGAGCAGCACCAGCGCCAGAGGATGCTTCCAACCACCGAGCGGCGTTCGCGTCGGCTCCTGATTCTTGGGCTTCTTCTGGTTCCTTGCCACGATGACCTCTCCGTGTGGTGGGCTCCGAGCCCATGTCTTGGGCTCCAAGTAGCCTAGACGTCAGGAGTAATCGGAGGTGCGGCGCATGGCGAACGTGGGCTCGCACGCACGTCAGCAATGGCCCGTCGCGGTGCTCACGATGTGCCTCCTGGCCGGCGGCCTTTTCGCGGCCGCTGCCGTCACGTCAGACGGCTCCGACCTGCGTCCTGCCGGTGGAGACGTCGCGTCACTCCTGCAGGAACGGGCCGTCCGGGTCGAGCGCAGCCGCGCGGAGGCCCGGGAGCTGCAGCAGGACATCGACGACCTCGCCGCGAGCGCTCCGGGAAACTCGCTCGACGCGTTGCTGACCCGCGTCGCCCGGCTGCAGGAGGTCAGTGGGCTCACGCCGTCCCGCGGCCCCGGTGTCCGGGTGACGCTCACCGACGCCCCGCGCAGCGTCGACGTCCCCGGTCTCGACCCGAACGTGCTCGTCGTGCACCAGCAGGACATCCAGGCGTTCGTCAACGCGTTGTGGTCCGGCGGCGCGGAGGCGGTCTCGCTGCAGGGGCAGCGACTCATCTCCACCACCGGCATCAAGTGCGTGGGCAACACGGTCGTGCTCGACGGCGTGCCGTACTCGCCGCCGTACGTCATCGAGGCGATCGGCGACCCGGCACAGCTCAACCGGGCGCTGGATGAGTCTCCGGAGGTCTTCATCTACCGCGACTACGTCCAGCAGTACCAGCTCGGCCTCGAGACCGAGACCCTCAGCGCCATCGCGATGAAGGCCTACGGCGGCACCGTCGGCCTCAGCTTCGCCCGCGCGCTGACCGACGACGACGCCTGAGCCGACTACCCGCCGTCGGATCCGCCCTCGTCGGAGTTGCCGTCGACGAGGCCACCGTCTCCGTCGTCCGGACCGCTGGACACGGTGAGCTCGATCGTCGAGCCGCGTGGACGCTGCTGCCCCTGCGGCACGGACTGCGCGGTGACGATTCCCTCGGGCTGCGGCGCCGGGGCCTCGTCGACCGATGACTTCAGCCCAGCGTCCTTGAGGGCGTCCTCGGCGTCGTCGACGTCCAGCCCCACGAGCTGAGGCACGGTGGCCTGACCCTGCGAGACCAGCAGCGTGACGGTGGAGCCCTTGTCGACCTCGGTTCCGCCGGGCGGGTTGCTGTTGATGACCTCGTTCTCGGGCGCGCTGCTCTCCTGGTTGTTCCTCTTGACCTTGAGGCCGTACTTGTCGCTCTCCAGCAACTGTTTGGCCTCGGAGTACGAGAACCCGCCCAGCTGCGGGATGGTGACCTGGTCGGGCCCGCTGGAGACGGTGAGCGTGACCTCCGAACCCTTGTCCGCGTCAGTGCCGGCTTCGGGATCTTGGGAGATGACCTCACCCTTCGCAACGTCGTCGCTGGTCTCCTCGACCGGGTCGGCGACCGTGAAGCCGTCGTTCTCGAGTGCGCGTTTCGCCGTCTCGAAGTCGTCGCCCACGACGTCAGTGACCGCGACCTGGGGGGCGTCGTCGGGCTGTGTCATCTGGTAGATGCCGAACGCCAGGGCGCCGAGCAGGATGACGCCGAGGATGGCGTACAGCCACCACTTGCGCTTGTCGTCCTCCTCCTCGGGTGGTTCCTCGTCGTAGTCCTGGGCGTCGTCGGCGACTCGCGTGCCGCCCACCTGGGTGGCGGCGGCCCCGGCCCCGAGCCCGGCCAGCGCACCCATGCCGACGGCGGTACCGCTCAGCTGGGTGGCAGCGGGGGCGTCGACCTGCTGGCCGGCGATGGCGCGCTCGATGTCCTTCTGCATGTCGGCGGCGCTCTGGTACCGGTCGTCGGTGCGCTTCGCGAGCGCCTTGGCGACGATGTTGTCGACGGTGCTGCTGACGTCGGGGTTGAGCTGCGACGGTGGCCGGGCCTCTTCGCGCACGTGCTGGTAGGCCACCGACACCGGGCTCTCGCCGATGAAGGGCGGGCGACCGGTGAGCAGCTCGTAGAGCAGGCAGCCGGTGGAGTAGATGTCGGAGCGGGCGTCGACCGTCTCGCCGCGCGCTGCCTCGGGGGAGAGGTACTGGGCGGTGCCGATGACGGCGGCGGTCTGGGTCATCCTGGCCGAGGAGTCGGCGATGGCGCGGGCGATGCCGAAGTCCATGACCTTGACCTGGCCCGACGGGGTCAGCATGACGTTGGCGGGCTTGATGTCGCGGTGGACGATGCCGCTGCGGTGGCTGTAGTCGAGCGCACTGAGGACGTCGGCGGTGATGGACAGCGCGCGCTCGGGCAGGATCTTGCGGTCGTCGCTCATGATCTCGCGCAGCGTCTGGCCCTCGACGTACTCCATGACGATGTACGGGATGTGGTTGCCGTGGATGTCCATGGCGTCGCCGGTGTCGTACACGGCCACGATCGCCGGGTGGTTGAGCGCCGCAGCCGACTGTGCCTCACGACGGAACCTGGCCTGGAACGTGTCGTCGGACGAGAGGTCGGGCCGCAGCTGCTTGATGGCCACGGTGCGTCCGAGGCGCAGGTCCTGGCCGATGCGAACGTCCGCCATGCCGCCGCGACCCAGGAGGCCGCCGAGCTCGTAGCGGTCACCCAGGCGGATCTTGTTGTCTCCGCTTTCGGTCATGGTCTCAGTCTCCCAGAGGATTGATCGGTGGTCGGGGTCACTTGCCCAGCACGGCTTCCATGACCGAGCGGGCGATGGGGCCGGAAAGTCGTCCGCCGGCGATCTCGCTGCGGGCGGTGCTGCTCGACTCGACGACGACGGCGACGGCGACCTTGGGGTTGTCGGCCGGGGCCATCGAGACGAACCATGCGTACGGCGGGCGGTCCGCGGTTGACTGAGCCGTGCCGGTCTTGCCTCCCACGTCGACGCCCGCGATGCGTGCCGACGCCGCGGTGCCGCGCTCCACGGTGCTCACCATCATCGACGTGAGCTGGGCGGCGTTGGACGAGCTCATGGCCTGGCTCAGCCGCTCGGGCTCGGTCTCGTCGAGGACGCGCAGGTTGGGCGCGCGCAGGGTCTTCACGATGTACGGCCGCATGACGTCGCCGCCGTTGCCGACGCCTCCGGCGACCATCGCCATCTGCAGGGGGGTGGCCGCCACCTCGAACTGGCCGATGCCGGTCTGGGCGAGCTGCGGAGCCTCGAGGTCGGTGCCCTCGGCGGTGAATCGGCTCGGGTTCGACGCGAGTCCGGACAGCGTGTCTGACCCGAAGCCGAACTTGCGGGCCTGGGCGGCCAGGTCGTCCTGACCGACCTTGCCGGCGATGGAGCCGAAGCTGACGTTGCAGGAGACGTTGAGGGCCCGCTCGAACGTGATCGGGTCGCCGCCACAGCTGCTGTTGTCGCTGTTGGTGAGCTTGTAGTCGATGCCCGGGAACGACAGGGTGCGGCCGCCCTTGACCTTGTCGCTGGGCTGCATGTCGAGGTTCTCCATCGCCGCGGCCGCGGTGACGAGCTTGAAGGTGGAGCCGGGCGGCAGGATCTGCTGAGTGCCACGGTTGAGCATCGGCTGGTCCTTGGCGGTGGTCAGCCGCTGCCAGTCGTCGTTGACGGCGGAGAAGTCATGGCTGGCCAGGACGTTGGGGCTGTACGACGGCTGGGTGACCATGGCGAGGATCGCCCCGGTGCTCGGGTCGAGCGCGACCACCGCGCCCTTGGTGTCCTTGCCGAGCGCTTCGAGTCCGCTCGCCGCCACCTTCTGGGCGAGCGGGTTGAGCGTCGTCTCGACGCTGCCACCCTTGGGTTGCTTGTTGGACAACAAGTCGACGACCCGGTTGACGAACAGGCGGTTGTCGCTGCCCGACAGCACCCGGTTCTGGGAGTTCTCGAGCCCGCCGCGTCCGAACACGTAGGAGAAGTAGCCAGTGACGGGCGCGTACAGCTGCGCGTCCTTGTAGCGGCGCTGGAACTTGAACTCGTCATCGCTCTCGACGCTCTCGGCCACGGGGTCGTCGCCGACGAGGATGGCCCCGCGGTCGCGGGAGAACTCCTCGTTGATGACGCGCTTGTTGCCGTTCTTGGCGTTGAGGCTGTCGGCCTCGACGAACTGGACGTAGTTGATGTTCGCGAGCAGCGCCACGAACATCACGAGGCAGGCGATGGCGAGGTTGCGGATGGGCCGGTTCATGCCAGCTTCACCACCTGGGTCTCCTCGTCCTGGTCGAACGTGGAGATCTCGGGTGCCGGTCGACGCGTCTGGTCGCTGATGCGCAGCAGCAAGGCGATGATCGCCCAGTTCATGACCACCGACGACCCGCCTTGCGCCATGAACGGCGTGGTGAGGCCGGTGAGCGGGATGAGGCGCGTGACGCCGCCGACGACGACGAACACCTGCAGGGCGAACGAGAATGCGAGGCCCGCGGCGAGCAGCTTGCCGAAGGCGTCGCGGCAGGTGAGGGCAATGCGCAGGCCGCGCTCCACGATGAGCCCGTAGATGAGCAGGATGGCCATGAGTCCGGTGAGCCCGAGCTCCTCACCCATGGACGCGGCGATGAAGTCGGAGAAGGAGAACGGGGTCAGCTGTGGGCTGCCCTGTCCCCACCCTTGCCCGAGGATGCCCCCGTGCGCGAGGCCGAAGAGGCCGTTGATGATCTGCCCGTTGCGGTCGGGGTCGGAGAACGGGTCGAGCCACGCGTCGAAGCGCACCCGCACGTGTCCGAAGGCGATGTAGCCGAACCACGCGCCGGCGGCGAAGAGCAACCCGCCGACCAGCAACCAGCCGGGACGCTCGGTGGCGACGTAGAGCATCACCACGAACAGGCCGAAGAACAGCAGGGACGAGCCGAGGTCGCGCTGGAACACGAGGATGCCGATGCTGACCACCCAGCCCGCGAGGATGGGCCCGAGGTCGCGGCCACGGGGGAGGTCGATGCCCAGGACGCGTCGCCCGGCCAGCGCGAGGGCGTCGCGCTTGACCACCAGGTAGCCGGCGAAGAAGATCGCCAGGCAGATCTTGGCGGCCTCGCCCGGCTGGAAGCTGAACGGGCCGAGGTTGATCCAGATGCGCGCGCCGTTGATGGTGCGACCGATGACCGGCAGCAGCGGCAGGATCAGCAGGGCGATGGCGGCGAACCCGAACGTGTACGTGAGGGCCTGCAGCCGGCGGTGGTCGCGCACGGCGAACAGGACGCCGGCGAAGGCCGCGATGCCGATGACGGTCCAGATCAGCTGGGAGTTGGCGAACTCCTGCCGGGCCGAATCCAGCTGGATGCGTCCGAGGTCGAGACGGTAGATCATGGCCAGCCCGAGGCCGTTGAGGCAGATGACCAGGGGGAGCAGCACCGGATCGGCGTACGGGGCGACGCGGCGCACGATGAGGTGGGCGATCACGGCGAACACGATGAGAGCCGCAGCCAGCTTGGCCACGCCGGCCGGGATGGTGCCCTTGGTGCCCAGGCCGACGGCGCAGTAGGCCGCGATGCCGATGAGCACCGCGAGGATGGTGAGGAAGAACTCGGCGCCGCGCCGCTTGCGGGGCACCCAGGTCGGAGAGCTGCTCATCCGGCGGCGGCCTTGTCCTCATCCTCTCCCTGGTCAGAGGGGGAGGGCGATGGGCTCGGCTCCGCGGGCACGGACTCCTCGAGCTCGGCGACGATGCGGTCGGCATCGGCTCGACTCGACGCCTCGATGCCGGCGTCGACCTGCTGGCGGCGGAACTCGGGCAGCGAGGTCATCGCGATGTCGGTGGACTGCTCCACGTGCTGCAGCGTGATGCCGGGGATGTCGGCCATGACGCCCCGGTAGATGGTGACGGTGCCCTGGTTCGCCGCGACGAAGTATTGGTCCTGCGTCCATCGGTACCCGAAGATGCCGGCAACCACGAGGGCCCCGAGCAGGACGCCGACGAGAGCCACCCGCCGGACCCAGCGCCAGCCGCTCGGTGGCCGCGGCGCGTAGCGCAGCTCCTCCGGATCGACGGCCACGGGCTCGTCGTCACCGGCCCGATGACCAGCAGCGTGCCCGGTGCGGGTACGCGACCCGCCGGCCGCGGCTCCGACGAGCTGCGGCCGTCCGTCCGCCGACGACAGGTGCGTGTCCGGCTCCTCGCTCGCGTCGACGAGCTCGCCGATGACGACCGTGACGTTGTCGTACCCGCCGCCCTCGAGCGCGAGCCGCACGAGCTCGGTGGCCGCCATGTCGATCGTCTCCGCACCGAGCGCCGTGGCGATCGCGGCGTCGTCGACCATGTCGGTGAGGCCGTCGCTGCACAGCAGGTAGCGGTCACCCAGCTGGCCCTCGACGTGGTCGAGGTCGGGCTCGTTGTCGTCGCGCCCGAGCAGCACGCGGAGCAGCAGCGAGCGGTGCGGGTGTCCGCGAGCCTCGGCCGGGGTGAGCTTGCCCTCGTCGACGAGGCTCTGCACGAACGTGTGGTCGCTGCTGATCTGGGTGAGGACACCGTCGCGCAGGCGGTAGGCGCGCGAGTCGCCGATGTGGGCGGTCGCGAACCGCTGGCCGTCCCAGAGCATCGCCTCCAGCGTCGTGCCCATGCCCTCGACGGCGGGGTCGTTCGCCACGAGGTCGCCGAGGTGCTGGTTGGCGGTGCGCACCGCCTCTTCGAGGGCGGTGAGCGGATCGACGTCGCTGAGCTCGCGGTCGAGCTGCCGGATGATGTTCATCGTCTCGGCGGAGGCGAGGTCACCCGCAGCGGCGCCACCCATGCCGTCGGCGATGGCGATCAGCCGGCTGCTGGCGTATCCGGAGTCCTGGTTGCTCGTGCGGCGCAGACCGGTGTCGGTGAGCGCGACGTAGCGGAGGCTGAGGGAGGTCATCGATCACTTCTGCAGCTCGACGATGGTTTTGCCGAGCCGCACCTGGATGCCCAGCCCGACCGGCACGGGGCTGGTGATGCGCTCGCTGCCGAGGTACGTGCCGTTCGTGGACCCGACGTCCTCGACGAACCACTGCTCGCCGTTGGTGGCGAACCGGGCGTGCCGCGTGGACACGTAGTCGTCGTCGAGCCGGATGCTCGCGTCGGTGCCGCGTCCGAGCAGGATCGGCTGGTCACTGAGCGGGACGCTTTGGCCCGCGTTGGGCCCGGAGACGACCTGGAGCTTGGTGGGAACGCCACGGGACGGCTTGCGCGACTTCGGCTGAGCCTTCTCGCGCCCCTTCTTCTCCTTGGGCTTCGACTTCGACGCCTTCGGGCGGGCCGCACCGGCCGGCGCCTTGGTGCCGAAGACGTCGGACCGGATGACGGACACGGCGGACAGCACGAAGAGCCACAGCACGGCCAGGAAGCCGAGCTTGATCAGGGTGAGCGTGAGCTCTGACATTCAGGAACCCTCGCTGCGTGGGGCGGGTGTCGCCTGGGGTGTGATGCGAATGATGATGACAGTGTTCCCGAGCCTGATCTCCGAGCCGTCGGTGACCCTGGACGTGTCGTCGACCGGCTGGCCGTTGAGGATCACGCCGTTCGTGGAACCGAGGTCGGACACCGTGACGACGGTGCCACCTTCGGCCTCGCTGAGCGATATCTGCGCGTGCCGGCGCGAGATTCCGGGGTCGTCGATCCGCAGCTCGGCGTTGTTGCCCCGCCCGACGACGACGCCGGGCGGCGTGAGCGGGTGCTTCATGCCGTTGACCTCGATGATGACCTCCGACGAGCGGATGGCCGTCTCGGTCATCCGCTGGCCCGACACCGGGGTGACCGAGGCGTTGGTGCGGCTGCGGACCCGGAACCGACCGGTACTGAGGTCGGCGCTCTCGGCGAAGCCGATGCTGAGCGGGCCGGCGAGGGTGTAGCGCTGCTCCTTGACGTGCTCCTCGACGAGTCGCGAGAGCTCCTTGGAGAGGGTGTCGCTGAACTGCGAGAGTCGCTCGTGGTCGGACGGCGACAGCTCGACGGTGAAGTCGTTGGGGACGAGCATCCGCTCACGGGAGAGGATGTGCGCGGAGTTGTCGACCTCGCGCTGGAGGGCGGCGGCGATCTCGACGGGCTGGACGGCGCTGCGGAAGGCGCGGGCAAAGGCACCGGTCACGGCGCCTTCGAGGCGTTGCTCGAATCGCTGGATCACTCCGGCCATCCCGTCCACCTCCCCAGTGCGTTCTCACCGTCAGGTTGCCGCGTCCCTGAGATCGTATCGGGCGACCCTGCGCCGGGCACCTGTGCGCGGCCGCCGGGTGGATTCCGGCACGGATCAGCCCTGTTAGACTCGGCGACCGGTCCTTTCGAGGACCATGCGCGGGTGGCGGAATGGTAGACGCGCTGGCTTCAGGTGCCAGTGTCCGCAAGGGCGTGGGGGTTCGAATCCCCCCTCGCGCACCACGACTGCGTCACGAGCCCCTCGACCCTGCGGGTCGGGGGGCCCAGTCGTTGGCCCAGTCGTTGGCCCAGCCCCCGCACCATTTGCCGGCGCTTCAGGCGGCTGTTATTGTCGAGTTATTCAGTAAACTTACTCCTGATGGAAGTGGTTGAACGTGCGGAACATCATCGTCCTCGGCGTCGTGGGCCTGTTCGCCCAGATGATCGACGGCTCACTGGGCATGGCCTACGGCGTCACGTCCTCCTCCTTGCTCCTGGCCACCGGCATCGCTCCGGCCGCGGCCTCGGCGGCCGTGCACCTGTCCGAGGTCGGCACCACCCTGGTCTCGGGGGCGGCGCACTGGAAGTTCGGCAACGTCGACTGGCGGGTCGTCGGCATCATGGCGGTTCCCGGCGGAGTCTTCGCGTTCCTCGGCGCCACCTGGCTGTCGAGCATCCCCGGTGACGAGGCCAAGCCCTGGGTGTCCTTGCTGCTGCTCTCGCTCGGCGTCTACGTGATCTACCGCTTCCTGCGGCTCGGCGGACGTCGCCCGACGTTCCGCGGCAGCGTCAAGGCCCCGTTCCTCGTGCCGCTGGCCGCCGTGGCGGGTGCGATGGACGCCATCGGTGGCGGCGGCTGGGGTCCGGTCGGCACGACATCGTTGCTCGCCTCGGGGCGACTCGAGCCGCGCAAGGTGGTCGGCTCGATCGACACCGCCGAGTTCGTCGTGGCCGTCGGTGCATCACTGGGCTTCCTGCTCGCCCTCGGGTCGTCAGGCATCAACCTGGCGTGGGCCGGAGCCCTGCTCGCCGGTGGCGTCCTGGCCGCACCCGTGGCCGCCTACCTGGTCCGGCACATGCCGGCGCGAGTCCTGGGCACCGCCGCCGGCGGACTCATCATCATCACCAATGCCAAGACCGTGCTGGAGAGCTCCTGGGTCGGTCTGGAGAAGGACTCGACGACCGTGTGGTCGATCATCGGACTGATGGCCGTCGCCTGGATCTCGCTGATCATCACGGCCGTTCAGGCCGAACGCATCTCGCGACGGGACACCGAGCCGGTCATCTCGAACGCATGAGCCGGAATCGAGCGCGCACGGGCCTCTGGGATACTCGGCGCCATGCGCGTCTCGACGAAGTCCGACTATGCCCTCCGGGCGCTCATCGAGATCTCCCGTCACGCCGACGTCGTGTCCGCCGAGCAGGTGGGGACGAGCCAGGACATCCCGAGCGGGTATCTCCAATCGATCCTCGCCGATCTTCGTCGCGCCGGAATCGTGGCGAGCCAGCGCGGACAGTCGGGCGGTTGGCGCATGGCCACCGACTCGGCGAAGGTTTCCGTGGCCGACGTCATCCGTGCCGTCGACGGGCCGCTGCTGAGCGTCTACGGCGTCCGGCCCGAGAGCGTCTCCTACAACGAGTCGGCGGCGGTGCTCCAGACCGTCTGGGTGGCCGCGCGCAGCAGCCTCCGGTCGGTCCTCGAGGCGGTCACGATCGCCGCGCTGGCCGACGGCACCTTGCCGGACGACGTCGTGGCGCGAACTGCCGACGAGGACGCCTGGAACCCGCACTGACCGTTGGCTCGATCAGCCGGCGATCACCTCGGTGAGCTTGGCGTTGAAGGCGGGAAGGTCGTCGGGGTTGCGCGACGTCACGAGCTCCCAGCCCTCGTCCTTGCAGTGATGCACCTCTTCGTCGACCCACGTGCCGCCGGCGTTGCTGATGTCGGTCTTGAGGGACGAGTACGAGGTCAGCGTCTTGCCGGGCAGCACCCCCGCCTCCACCAGCGCCCATGGGCCGTGGCAGATCGCCGCGACCGGCTTGCCGGCGTCGATGAAGGCCTTCACCAGTGCCACCGAGGCGTCGTCGCCGCGGACCTTGTCGGCGTTGACGGTGCCGCCGGGCAGCACGAGGGCGTCGAAGTCGTCAGCCGAGACGTCGGCGACCTTGGCATCGGGCTGGAACTGACGATCCTGGTCGACGTCGCCGACCATGGACTGCACCGGTTCGGCCTCCGGCGCGACGTGCACCGGTGACCCTCCCGCGTCCATGATCGCTTGCCACGGTGACTCGAGCTCGGCCTTCTCGACGCCCACCTGGGCGGTCAGGAACGCGACCTTCTTGCCAGACAGCTGGCTCATGATCGACCCCGCGCCGTCAGGCGGCGTGGTGCGTCTGTTGCAGCAGCTGCTGTCGTTCGGACTCGCTCAATCCGCCCCAGACCCCGTAGGGCTCCTGGACGGAGAGGGCGTGCTCGCGGCACTGGTCGATGACCGGGCACCGGGCACAGAGGGCCTTGGCGGCTTCCTCGCGGCGCTGGCGGCGCATGCCGCGCTCGGCCTCGGGTGAGAAGAAGGCGTCGGGGTCGACCTTGCGACAGGCTCCGTCGTACTGCCAGTCGTAGGACTCCATGATGGGCATTGGCAGGCGTTTGATGTTGACCATGATCAGGACTCCGTTCACTCCGACCTGCGCGTGTTTCACAAACCGGCGATTCCGGGAGCTGGATACTCAACCCCCCAAGCAACAACCTGTTCAGAAGTTATCCAAAACTTCGCACCGGTGGCAAGAGGTTGAGCAAGTTTTTACACTGACGAAGTCATGTCAGTCATGCGCCCGAGGAGGGAGGCCGGATCCGTGCCCAGGCCACCGCGCTCCCACGGGAAGGCCAAGGTCACTCCCCGAGACGTCGAACCCCTCGAAGAGCCGGATGCCGGCTCCGACCTGACGTGGGGAGTGGGCGCCGTCTCCAGTCGGCTGAGTATCACCGCCTCGACGCTGCGCACCTGGGAGCGCCGGTACGGCGTCGGCCCGAGCTTTCGCACCCAGGGCGGCCACCGTCGCTACACCGAGCGCGACATCGATCGGGTCGAGCTGATGCGTCGGCTCCTCGCCCGCGGAGTGTCGGCCAAGGACGCAGCCCGGGTGGCTCAGTCGCTCGATCGCGATGGCATCGACCTCGCGCTCAGGGACGAGAGCGGCGAGTCCAGAGGCGACGCGCCCGCCGAGGCGCTCCTGGCAGCGATGGCTTCGGGCAACCGCGAGGAGCTCGGCCGGTTGTTCGCCGGAGTCCTGCGTGAGACTCCAGTCGTCGCGGCCTGGCGCGACGTCCTGGCTCCGGCCTTGCGGCAGATGACGTCGGAGAGCGGATCGAGTGTCGCGGCCACCGATGCGGCGTCCGTGGCATCGGAGCTCCTGGTGCGCGAGCTGCACGCGCTGGTGGCGTTCGAGCAGCTCCCGGACACGGGTCACACGCACATCCTGTTCGCCCGCAGCCTGCCGGCGGTCGAGGCCATCCCGCTCCTGGTCCTCGAGGCCGCCCTCGTCCAGGCGGGGGTGTCCATCCACACCGTCGGACCGGACCTCGACGGACGAGCGGTCGCCGCTCTCGCCATGCGCCTGCGTCCCGATCTCCTCCTCACCTGGGGGCACCCCCCGACGCCGCCCCTGCGGCGGGCGATGGGTGAGCTCGAGGGCGTGACGACCGTGATCCGCGCACTTCCGGCATGGCCGAAGGAGATGAGCCTGAGGTTCGGGTTCGAGGGGCCCGTGGTGTCGACGGACGTGCCGGACGCCGTCGGGATCATCCTCGACCGCGTGCCCTGACCGACCACGGCGGCCATGTCACCCGGCGGTAGCGTTGCGCCATGACCGAACCGCTGGTGATCACCGAGATCGACGGCCCCGTCGCCCACGTCTGGTTGAACCGGCCCGACAAGCTCAACGGCCTGGTGCTCGAGACCCTCGAAGGGTTGCTCGAGGCGGCCGCCTCGATCCGCCGCAACCGCGAGGTCCGCGTCGTCCTGCTCGAGGGCAAGGGAACGTCGTTCTGCGCCGGACTCGACTTCGCCGAGGCCGGAAAGAGCAGCAAGGCGCGGCTCGCGCGGTTCTTCATCCCGAACCCGCTCCGCGGCACCAACCTGTTCCAGCGAGCGAACTGGGCCTGGCGCGACCTGCCGGTGCCGGTCATCGCCGTCACCCGCGGTCACGTGTTCGGTGGGGGAATCCAGCTGGCGCTCGCGGCCGACTTCCGGTTCACGACCCCGGACTGCCAGTGGTCGGTCCTCGAGGCCAAGTGGGGTCTCGTCCCCGACATGTCCGGCACGGTCCCGCTGGCCGAGCTCACCACCGCCGACGTCGCCAAGCGGCTCGTGTTCACCGGTGAGGTCTTCTCCGGCGACCAGGCCGTCGAGTACGGCATCGCGACCGGCGCCGCCGAGGACCCGATGAAGCCGGCGCTCGAGCTCGTGGATGCGATCCTCGCGCGCTCGCCCGACTCGGTATCGGCCTCCAAGAAGCTGCTCAACCGGTCTCGCCGAGGCGGCCTGCGCGGTGCGTTCGGGCGCGAGCGTCGCTACCAGCTGAGCATGTTCCGCTCGCCCAACACGACGATCGCCCGCAAGGCCGGCATGAGTCGCTCCGAGCCCCAGTTCAAGCCGCGGACGTTCGGGTGAACCGAGCGAAGCGAGCGTGAACCCAGGTTGAGCGTGTCGCGCCGGAGGCGCCTGGGGCGAAGCCATGAGCCTGTCCCTCGGCCCGTTGTTAGGGTGACCGGGTGAGTGACGACAAGCCTGCGAAGAAGGTCGCCGACCAGTACGACCGTGGCTACGACTACACGAAGTACTGGGACAACCGCGACTACGAGCACGCAGCCGAGGAGGTCGCCATTCGGCGTCTGCTCGAGGGCCAGCGGTTCGGCGCTGCCGCCGACATCGGTGGCGGGTTCGGACGGCTCTGCCTCCTGCTGCGCGAGTTCGCCGACCACGTCACCCTGGCCGAGCCGAGCCTGACGCAGCTCGAGGCAGCCAAGACCGTTCTCGCCGGCACCGACATCGACCAGGTGCAGATGCAGGCGGACGACCTGCAGTTCGACGACGCCTCGCTCGACCTGATCACCATGGTGCGCGTCATGCACCACATCCCCGAGCCCAGTTCCGAGTTCGCCGAGATCGCGCGGGTGCTCAAGCCGGGCGGCACGGCACTCATCGAGGTGGCCAACTACGGGCACTTCAAGAACCGCCGCCGGTACAAGAAGGAGGGCAAGCCGCTGCCCACCGAGCCGGTGAGCATTCGCACGGCACCCGCTGACGAACCCGACGCCATCGCCTTCGTCAACCACAACGTCGACACGGTCGTCGCTCAGCTAGCGACCGCGGGGCTGAGCCTCATCGACAAGCTGTCCGTCTCGAACCTGCGCAGCGAGAGGCTCAAGAAGGTCCTGCCGAAGGGCCTGATGATCGCCGCCGAGAAGGCCGCCCAGCGTCGCCTCGCTTCTCGGGACTTCGGCCCCAGCATCTTTCTCGAGCTGCGCAAGGACTGAGTCGTGGGCAACTTGGGGGAGCTCGTCGAGGCGCTGCCTGAAGGCGCCGTTCTCACGGACCCGGACATCGTCGAGGGCTACCGCTTCGACTGGTCGCGCGACCCGAACGCCGGCACCCCGATCGCGGTGGTGCGCGCGGAGGACGCCGACCAGGTGCAGGTCGTCATCCGGTGGGCTGCAGCCCATGGCGTTCCTGTCGTTCCTCGGGGTGCGGGGAGCGGTCTCTCCGGTGGCTCGAGTGCCGTCGACGGGGGCGTCGTCCTCAGCCTCGAGCGCATGCGCGCCATCGAGATCGACACCGAGTGCCAGGTGGCCGTCGTCGAGCCGGGCGCGTTCAACCGTGAGGTGAAGCTCGCCGCCGCCGAGCACGGGCTCTGGTACCCGCCGGACCCGTCGTCCTTCGAGATCTGCTCGATCGGCGGCAACGTCGCCACCAACGCCGGCGGACTGTGCTGCGTGAAGTACGGCGTCACCGTCGACTACGTGCTGGGCCTCGACGTCGTGCTCGCCGACGGCACGCTGGTGACGCTCGGCGGCAAGCGCATCAAGGACGTCGCCGGGCTGAGCCTGCTCAAGCTGTTCGTCGGCAGCGAAGGCACGCTCGGCATCGTCACACGCGCGATCCTTCGGCTCGTCCCGGCGCAGGCGCTGCGCTCGACGATGGTCGCCGTCTTCCCGGACGTCGACTCGGCGGCCCGCGCCGTCGTGTCCGTCCGGCAGGAGCTGCGCCCGTCCATGCTGGAGCTGATGGACCATGCCTCGATCAACGCCGTCGAGGACCACCGATCGATGGGGCTCGACCGCTCGGCGGGCGCGCTGCTCGTGGCGCAGTCGGATGCTCCCTCGCCCGCGCGCGGCGAGGAGGTTGCCCGAATGCAGACGGCGTGCGAGGCCGCCGGCGCGGTGGACGTGTTCGTCACCGACGACCCCGACGAGGGCGAGATGTTCGTGGAGGCCAGGCGGCAGGCCTTCCCGGCGGTCGGCGCCCGCGGCACCCTGATGCTCGAGGACGTCGGCGTCCCCATCCCGCTGCTGCCGGACCTGCTGGCCGCCATCGCAGCGATCGCCGCCGAGCACGAGACGGAGATCGCGGTCGTCGCCCACGCCGGTGACGGCAACACCCACCCGCTCATCGTGTTCGACGAGAAGGACGCCGACGCCACTCGTCGCGCCGGCCTGGCGTTCGACGCGATCATGCAGGCCGCCATCGAGCTCGGCGGCACCATCACCGGCGAGCACGGTGTCGGCCGCACCAAGAAGGGCGCCCTGCCCGACCAGCTCGGTCCCGACGTGATGGCCCTGACCCACAAGGTCAAGGACGCCCTCGACCCGCAAGGCATCCTCAACCCCGGCGCCATTCTCTGACGGCTTCACTACACTGCTGCCACGTCGGGGGTCGGGTGATGTCGTCATGAGACGAGTGGCACTGGTCGTGCTGCTCCTGCTGGTTGCGTCGTGTGGCGATGCGCCGGTCGAGGAGCCGCCTGCCTCGCCGTCACCGTCGCCCAGTGCCACGTATGCGCGCATCGCCGAGGCACCCATTCAGCCGGCTTCGTGGATCGCCACCGACCTCGACGACGCCGATGCATGGGCCACCGGGAACTCGATCCTGCTCGGCAGCGACGCCTCGGTGGTGAGCGTGGACCCCGCGAGGGAACGCGTGCGCTGGCGGACGGACGTCCCGGGCGTCGGCGTCGCGGTCGGATTCGGATCGGTGTGGGTGTCCGACGGAGAGGGCGAGGTCGTCCGCCGGCTCGATCCGGAGACGGGCAAGGTCACGGCGAAGATCCGGTCCGACCATCCGATCGGCCTGGCGATCGGCTCCCGGGGTGTCTGGGTGGCCGAGCACCATGGCGGCGACGTGGCCCGCATCGATCCGAAGAAGAACCGGATCGCCGAGAGGACGAAGGTCGGTTCGAGCGGGCCTGGTGGCCCGCACCAGCTGACCATCGACGGCGAGCACCTGTACGTGGACCTGCCCAACGACAACACCGTGGTCGAGGTGCACACGGGCAGCGGCAAGGTGCTCAGGACCTTCGACCTGCCCGATGACTTCTCCGCCTGCGGACCGATGCGAGTCGATTCCAAGGTCTTGTGGGTGACGGCGTGCATGGAAGAGGAGAAGGTCGCCCGCATCGACCTCGAGTCCGGCGGGCTGATGATCAACGACATCGGGAGCTGGGCCGGAGGGTTCCTCGTCCGCGGCGACACCCTGTGGCTGTCGACCAAGACCGTGCCGCCGGACGACTCGCGCACCGGTGGCGTCATCGTCGGGGTGGACCGGTCCGACGGTCACAAGGTCGTGAGCCTTCGCACCGACACCACCGGCTACGGCTCCGTCGAGGCGTTCAGCTCGTGGTGGCTCCCCACGAAGGGCGGGCTGGCGCGGTACCGCCTGTCCGACCTCGATGGCCGCCGGTAGCGTCGACCGGGTGACCGCCCCGCTCGACGCCGTCGCCTGGCCCGTCCACACTCGACGCCTGCAGATTCGACCGGCGACGCCTGACGACCTCGAAGCCACCTGGCAGATACGTCGGCTCGAGTCGGTGGCTCGCTGGGTGTCGTCGGCAACGCAGGTGCGCGAGGAGTACGCCGAGAGGTTCCTGGAGCCCGAGCGACTGTCGACGACCCTGGTGTTCCTGCTCGACGATCGCCTCATCGGCGACCTGATGATCGACATCGAGGACGGCTGGTCCCAGACCGAGGTGTCCGAGCGGGCTCGTGGCGTCCAGGCGGAGCTGGGCTGGGTGATGGACCCCGCCCACAGCGGCCACGGCTACGCCACGGAGGCGGTCGCCGAGCTCATCCGCATCTGCTTCGAGGATCTCGGTCTGCGTCGCGTGACCGCACTCTGCTTCGCCGACAACACGGCCTCCTGGCGCCTGATGGAGCGGCTGGGCATGCGGCGCGAGTCGCACGCCGTGCGCGACTCGCTGCACCGATCGGGTGGTTGGCTCGACGGGTTCGGCTACGCGCTCCTGGCCGAGGATGTCGTGACCTCCATGTCCTGAAAAAAGTTCCATGAAGCAACGTTTCTGACCTCCTCTTTCGTCTAGCCTCGATTCCGGGGAAGATCAGAAGTCAGAGGCGTTCATGACTCAGTCATTCGGGATCGACATCGCGACCATCGACAACTCCGCCGTCGAGGTGGGGTTGGAGCTGCTGTCGCAACCCCCCGACTGGATCGTGGCCATCGAGGACCTCGATCGCATGCGCGCCGACCTCGAACGCGTCGTCCCCGAGCTGGCATCCGGGGAGCTGCGGCTCAAGGCGTGCAAGTTCAAGCGCGCCCGGATCGAGAACGGCACCTGGACGTCGCTCTGCCGGCTGAAGGTCGAGGATCGCGTCGGCGGTTCGTATCGTGAGGTCGACCTGCGAGGCACGCTGTTGCCGCCGGGCGTCGACCCACCCGTCGGACGCGTGGACGACGTGCCCTTCGGCGAGGAGGGCTGGCGCTGCTACCTCCCAGACCTTCGCTGGGACTTCGTCCTGGAGAAGTCCGACACGTCCCTTCCGGCGATGCCGGCCCTGACCGACCCCGAACGCGCCAGGACCCTGCTCGAAGGCGCGCTCCGTGAGAGCGCCGGCGGTCTGGACGACATCGAGATCGCTGCCTGCATGCCGAAGATCATGCGCTACCGCGAGGGGCGACGCTGCACCATCCGCTACGAGCTCGAGTACGCACCCGATCGCCGGCAGGCGCACTGGCCGGAGAGCATCCTCGCCAAGGTCTACGAGGGCGACGAGGGCGAAGGCACCCACGAGGCCATGCGCGCCCTGTGGGCGTCGCCGATGCGCACCAGCACGACGGTGAAGATCGCCGAGCCGCTCGCCATCGTGCCGGAGCAGAACGTGATGATGCAGAGCATCGTCCCGGGTGACAAGGCGCTCAAGGAGCACCTCAAGACGGCGTTCGCCCACGGGCTCGAAGCCGGCATCGAGGCGATGTCGGGTCACGTCCTGAAGGCCGGTCGCGGCCTCGGGGAGCTGCACACGTCCGGAGCTCTCGCCGGGGAGATCGTGACCTGGGACGACCAGGTGGCCTCGATCCGTCACGCCAGCGACGAGCTCGCGACGGTCGTCCCGGCCGTCAACGACGCGATGGAGCCGCTGCTGGCGGCCCTGGCCACGCTCGGCGAGAAGGCGCCCGCGGGGCCGCTGGTGCCCACCCATCGGAGCTTCCGGCCGGCGCAGCTGCTCATGGACGGCGACGACATGGCGTTCATCGACTTCGACGGCTTCTGCCAGGCCGAGGCGGGTCTCGACCTCGCGCTCTTCCGCGCCACGCTCGTCGACCTCAGCCTGAGGGCCATGGAGAAGGGTGACGTGCTGCTGTCGGCTGACGAGCAGCAGGCCGCCCAGGTCCGCCTCGACGAGCTGTGCCACACCTTCCTCGCCGGCTACGAGGAGGTCACCCAGTACTCCGCGGAGCGGCTCGCCCTGTGGGACCTGCTCACCAGCGTGAAGGACATTCTCGACTGCTGGCGCAAGATCAAGTTCGAGCACCTGGAGCGGCGGATGCGGTTCCTCCACCACAAGCTCGGGACGCTGCCCGTCAGGTGATGTCGCGCTTCGCCGTCAGGATCGATCCGGCGATCGCGAGGACGACGGCGTAGCCGACCAGGATCAGGGCTGACAGCCACCAGTGCTCGAAGAACGGCTGCGTCGAGGGGTCGGTGGCCCCGCCCGTGGGGTCGACCGTGATCAGCATGCCGCCGGTGAGGTTGCCGGGAAGCCACCGCGCCGCCGCGGTCCAGTCGGCGATCGCGAAGATGATGTTCAGGGCGATCTGGCCGATCAGAGCGGCGCCGACGGCGATGAGGACGGCAGCGACCTGGTTGCGGACCAGCATCCCGAAGCCGAAGCCGAGCATGGTCCAGACCACGAACGCGAGGATGCCGATGCCGAGCGACCGCCAGACGTCGCCCTCGCCGAGCAGCGTCGGATGGCCCTTGCCGGCCAGCATGGCGGCCCCGCCGGCGACGCTGGCGGCGGCGTGACCCACGGCGTACACGACGCCGATGAGGACGACGGCGACCGACTTCGAGACCAGCACGACCCAACGCCGGGGCGTGCTCAGGAACGTGGCCGTGATCGTCTGGTGCCGATACTCGCTGGTGATCAGGAGCACGCCGAGTGCGAGTGGGAACAACGTGGTGAAGTTCTGGATCAGCCCGGCGTTGTAGATGAGCTGAGCGGTGCCGACGTTCATGTCGGCGAACGGATTGACGCCGGTCGTCGGATCCTCGCCGAACTCGGTGCCGACCAGCGCAGCGAAGCCGAGGGCGATCAGTGCGGCCAGCACCGACATGCCGAGGAGCATCGCCCACCACAGGCGGGTGGTGAAGACCTTGCGGATCTCGGAGAGGATCGCGCCGCCCATCAGAGCTCCGTCCCCTCGGCCGGTGCGCTCGTGGGGTCGGCCCCGGCGCGGTCCTGACCCTCGGTCAGCGAGAAGAAGAGTGACTCGAGGTCGGTCGAGACCAGCCGCAGCTCGTGGACCGGCAGTCCAGCGCCCAGTGCGATGTCACCGATGAGCTGCAGGTCCGCGGTGCTGGCCAGCAGCGAGCCGTCGGGCTGCACCGTTCCGGCGACGTCGACGGGGCGGAGCGCCGCGAGAAGTGCCTCCGCGTCGCTGGTGCGCACCAGCGAGCTGCCGCTGCCGTGCAAGTCGCTCATGGCGCCCTGCTCCACGAGGCGGCCGTTGGCGATGATGACGATGTCGTCGACCGTCTGCTCGACCTCCTGCAACATGTGGCTGGAGACCAGCACCGTCTTGCCCTGACTGCTCACGTGGCGCAGGAACCCGCGCAGCCAGCGGATGCCTTCGGGATCGAGGCCGTTGGCCGGCTCGTCGAGGATCAGCACCTGGGGGTCGCCGAGCATGGCGGCAGCGAGCCCGAGCCGCTGCCGCATGCCCATGGAGTACCCGCCGGCCCGTTTGCGTGCCGCATCCGTCATGCCGACCTGCTCCAGCATCTCGTCGACGCGGCGATGGTCGATGTGGGTGGAGTCGGCGAGCACGCGCAGGTGGTCGCGGCCGGTGCGGCCGGGATGGAAGTTGGTGGCCTCGAGTGCCGAGCCGACAGCGGCCAGTGGCGCCGGGATGTCGTGGTAGTTGCGCCCGCCGATCGTCGCCGTGCCGCCCGATGGCCGGACCAGCCCGAGCAGCATGCGCAGCGTCGTGGTCTTGCCGGCCCCGTTGGGCCCGAGGAATCCGGTGATGCGTCCCGGCTCGACGGTGAACGTGAGGTCGTCGACCGCGGTGAGATCGCCGAAGCGCTTGGTCAGACGGTCCACTTCGATGCGGCCGCTGCCCACTGCTGTCGTCGTCATGGCTCACCCCCACCGGAGACATTACTGCCGGTGGGTTTCACGGCTTCACAACACATCGAGGCGCCTGAGCACCTCACGGACGTGCTTGACGGCGTTCTTCTCGGCGAGGCCGGTGGTGTCGTCGAAGTAGAGGCCGTCGCCGATGAGCTGGATGGTGCGGGCCAGCGCTTCGTCGCCGAGGTGCTCGCGCAGCACGGCGAACCATCCGTCGCGCAGGTCGGCCAGCGCCGCCGACGCCCGCGAGTCGTTCTCCTGGGCGATCCGAGCGGTGGCGACGAGGCCACGGTCGAAGTCGCTTCCGGTGTCGACGGACGTCTCGAGGTAGTACTCGACCGGTCCCTTCTTGGCCGTGGCCATCCGCTCGGCGTCCTGCGCGCCACGCTCGCGCAGCCGCTCGAGCATGCCCTCGACGAGGGCGTCCTTGCTGGGGAAGTGGTACAGCAAACCGCCCTTGGATGCGTCGGCCTCGGCCGCGACGGCGTCGAGGGTGGCGGCCCGGCTGCCGACGGTGACGAGCAGGGTCTCGAACGCGTCGATCAGGCGATCCCGGGTGGAGCGCTCGGTCGGCGGCATGGCGCCGATCATAGCGTTCGAGATCACACTCGGGCGGCTCGAATCTATACCGTCTGGACGGTACAGTTGGGGAGTGAATACGGACCGCATGGACACGATCGACCGGCGACTGCGTCATGCAGGCCCGCGCGAATGGCTCGCGCTGGCCGTCATCGTCATGCCCGTCCTGCTGATCTCGATCGACAACACCGTGCTCACGTTCGCCCTTCCGCAGGTCAGCGTCGCCCTCCGCCCGAGCGGGGAGCAGCTGATGTGGCTCGTCGACATCTACCCGCTGATGCTCGCCGGACTCCTGATCGCGGCCGGCAATCTCGGTGACCGCGTCGGCCGCCGTCGCCTGCTGCTCATCGGCGCCGTGGGGTTCGGCCTCGCGTCCGTCGGAGCAGCCTTCAGCCCGACCGCCGAGGCCCTGATCGCCTGGCGCATGCTGCTCGGCGTGTTCGGCGCGACGCTGATGCCGTCGACGCTCTCGCTCATCCGAACGGTCTTCGTGCGCCGGGACGACCGGCGCATCGCGATCGCGGTCTGGGCGGCGACGTTCGCCGGCGGCGCGGCGCTGGGCCCGGTCATGGGCGGCTACCTGCTCGAGCACCTGTGGTGGGGCTCGGTGTTCCTGGTCAACGTGCCGATCATCGCCGTGCTCCTCGTGGCGGCGCCGTTCCTCGTGCCTGAGTCGCGCGACCCACGACCGGGACGCCTGGACCTGAGCGGCATCGCCTGGTCGATGATCGCGATGCTGCCGTTCGTCTACGGCATCAAGCAGCTCGCCGAGCACGGCTTGTCCGGGATGCCGCTCAGTGCCATGGCCATCGGTGTCTTCGGCGGGTTCATGTTCGTGCGGCGGCAGAAGACCGCGAAGCACCCGTTGATCGACATCGGCCTGTTCTCCGACCGCGTGTTCAGCGGCGCCATCAGCGCGAACCTGCTGAGCATGGTGGGGTACGCGGGCTTCCTCTTCTTCGCGGCGCAGTTCCTGCAGCTGGTCGTGGGCTTGAGCCCGATGGCCGCTGCCACGGTCCTGATCCCCGGGCTCGTCGTCACGATCGTCGCGGGGTTCGTGGTCGTGCGGCTCGCCCAGCGCATCCCGGTGCACGTGCTCGTGAGCCTGAGCTTCGCCCTGTCGGCTGCCGGCTACGCGATCGCCGCGTTCGCGGGCACGCCCACGACGTGGTCCATCATGATCGCCTTCGCCGTGCTCGGCCTCGGGATCGGCTTCGCCGAGACGCTCACCAACGACGTCATGCTCTCGCGCGTGCCCGAGCACCAGGCGGGCGCGGCGTCCGCGGCGTCGGAGACGGCCTACGAGATCGGTGCCGTGCTGGGCACGGCCGTCCTCGGCAGCGTGCTCACCGCGAGCTACCGCGCCAACCTCACCGTGCCGGCCGTCGCCCACTTCGGCGAGCAGGACTCCGCGTTCGAGACGCTGGGCGGCACGATCGAGCAGGCGAGCTTCTTCCCGAACATGGTCGGCGAGCAGCTCGTGCTCTCGGCGCACACGGCGTTCGAGAATGCCGTGCAGCTGACGTCGGGCGTGGCCATCGTCCTCGCGCTGGGCGCAGCCTGGGTGAGCTGGCGGACGCTCTACGAGGCGTCGACGGACTGAGCTCGTCATAGGGTCGATTCCATGCGCGTGGTGGTCCCGGTCCTGCTCCTCACGGCCCTGCTCGGCGCCTGCGGGGGCGACGACACCGAGCCGGTTCCCGAGGGGGTGAGGTTCCAGCTCGAGCAGACTCGGCAGGACCTCCAGGGCCGCAAGTTCTCGGTCCAGGTCGTGAACAAGGGCCGAGAGGACATGACGGTCGATCGGGTCGAGCTCGAGTCCGGACGGCTCGACCAGCCGGCCACGTACGACGGCCCGACGACCGTCTTCGCGGGCACGGCCGTCAACCTGACGATGGAGATGCCGCGGGCGCGGTGCGGTGACGAGATCGACGCGCGGGTCCGCATCACCTACGCAGTCGGCGACGGGGAGACGGTGACCTCCACCGCGCGGCCGACCGACCACTTCGGCAGCGTGGAACGGTTCATGAAGCGCGACTGTGCCGAGCGCGCGATCGGACGCATCGACGTGGACGACCTGGTCGTCCACGGGGAGGGTGACGACGCCACGCTCGGGATCGGTGTGACGTTCACCCCGCCGGAGTCCGGCGATGCAGTCCACCTCGTGTCCGTCGGCGGATCGACGTTGCTGGCCCCGGCTGACGACGACGCGACCACCATCGACCGCGACCTCGAGCCAGGCGGGAAACCGGTGCACGCCGACCTGACGTTCATCCCGAACCGCTGCGACGTCCATGTCGTTGCCGAGGATCGCACCGGAGGCATCCTGCCGCTTCGCGTCGAGTCGTCCGCCTTCGGCAGCTCGCCGGTCTACCTGCGCTTCGACGATCCGCAGAAGGCGCAGATCTTCGACTACCTCGCCGAGCGGTGCGGCTTCGGCACGAAACAGGACCCGCTGAACGCGCCCTGACCCGCCGCCGCGTGGCAACATCAGCACATGATCAGGTGGATCGCCGTGTTCGGTCTGATCGTCGCGGCAGCGGTGGCGACGACACTCGCACTCGTCCACGCGACTGCCTGGTGGTTCGTAGCGGCGCCGCTGATCTTCGTCGCGCTCGTCGGGACGTCCGATCTCATCCAGTGGAGGCACGCCGTCCTGCGGAACTATCCGGTGATCGGCCATGCTCGTTTCCTCCTGGAGGAGATCCGGCCGGAGGTGCGGCAGTACTTCGTGGAGTCGAACACCGAGGGCCGGCCCTACGACCGCGAGACCCGCGACCTCGTCTACGACCGCGCCAAGGGCAACCACGGTGAGGAGCCGTTCGGCACCCAGCGCGACGTCAACGCGGTGGGCTACGAGTTCGTCGCGCACTCCCTGCGAGCGAAGCCGAAGCCCGACGGTGTCATCCCGTCGGTTCGCATCGGCGGCCCGAAGTGCACCCAGCCGTACGACATCGCGCTGCTCAACATCTCGGCGATGAGCTTCGGCTCGATGTCCGGCAACGCGATCGAGGCGCTCAACGCCGGTGCAGCGAAGGGCGGGTTCGCCCACGACACCGGTGAGGGCTCGATCTCCAAGTACCACCGCAAGCCTGGAGGCGACCTGATCTGGGAGATCGCCACGGCCTACTTCGGCTGCCGCACCCCGGACGGCCACTTCGACCCGGACAAGTTCAAGGAACGGGCGTCCCTCGACCAGGTGAAGGCCATCTCGATCAAGATCTCCCAAGGGGCGAAACCGGGACTCGGCGGCCTGCTGCCGGGCGCGAAGGTGAACGAGGAGGTCGCGGCCGCTCGTGGCGTCGAGGTCGGCGAGACGATCGTGTCGCCGCCGTCGCACAACGCGTTCGACTCACCGCTCGGCCTGATCGACTTCATCGACCAGCTGCGTGATCTCAGTGGTGGAAAGCCAGTGGGCTTCAAGCTCTGCATCGGCTCGCGCCGGGAGTTCCTCGCCATCTGCAAGGCGATGATCGAGCGCGACTCCTGCCCGGACTTCATCATCGTCGACGGGTCCGAGGGCGGAACGGGTGCCGGACCGGTCGAGTTCGAGGACAACGTGGGCATGCCGCTCACCGAGGGCCTGATGTTCGTGCACAACGCCCTCGTCGGGTCCGGGCTGCGCGACCAGGTGAAGATCGGCGCGAGTGGCAAGGTCGCCAGCGGCATCGACATCGTCAAGCGCATCTGCCAGGGCGCGGACTTCACGCTCGCGGCGCGGGCGATGATGTTCGCCGTCGGCTGCATCCAGGCGCAGAAGTGCCACACGAACCACTGCCCCGTCGGCGTCGCGACGCAGGACCCGTGGCGCACCCGCGCGCTCAACGTCCCTGACAAGAGCGAACGGGTCTTCCAGTTCCAGTCCAAGACCGTCAACAGCGCGATGCAGATCGTGGCCTCGATGGGCCTGGACTCCTTCGACGACCTGACGCCGCGCAAGCTGTTCCGCAGGGTCGACCCGCAGGTCACGAAGACCTACCACGACCTGTTCCGCTGGCTGACGCCTGCCGAGCTGCTGGACACTCCGCCGGAAGGCTGGCGACGCGACTGGGGTGCGGCCGCACCGCACACCTTCGCGCCGGTCGAGTTCACCTCGACCGTCGAGTAGCACCTTTCAGCTGCCGACGAACTTGTTCGCCTCGCGGCCGGTGGCGCCCAGCGTCGTGCCGAGCCGCTCGAGCGCCTGGCCGACCGTGTCGAGCAGCACGGAGATGTCCTTGAGGTCGCCGGAGAGCCCGTCGAGGGTCTTCTTGGTGTCGCCGACGGCGTTCGCCGCCGTGGCGAGCTGTCGGGACGGCCCGCCCATGAGCGGAACCTTCGAGATGTCCTTCGCTGCCTCGCCGACCAGCTTGCCGACCGAGCTGAGGCTGGAGGAGATGGAGGCGAGGGCCTCGGCGCTGTCGCCGACGCGTCCCGTGGCACCCGCCGTACCTGAGAGCGCGGCGCCGGCCTTGGAGGCGTGCGTACCGGCGTCGGCCAGTCCGGACGAGAGCAGGCGCAGCAGTGCCGGGATGTCGCGAGCGATCTGCGCGCTCGCCTCGAGCTCGTCCCGGTGGTCCGCGATGAAGTCGACGACGTCCTGCAGTCGGGTGATGTCGGCGCCGGCGCCGAGGATCTTGCCGAGATCGACCATGGTGAACCGCCTGATGGGAGCCGTGGGGGGACGACGGTCAGTCTAGGACGAGAGAGGCGCGTCCTTGGCCGGGATTCAGCCGGTGAGGGAGCGGCGCGCCATCTCGATGAGGAGCGCTCGCATCTCCGTCGGCTTGATGCGGGCACTGTGCGGGGTGGAGTTGAGCAGCCCGAACGTCGCCTGCACCGCGGCCCGGGCCGTGGCCCGATCGAGGTCGGGCCGGAGCGCCCGCACCGTATCGACCCACACGTCGATGTAGCTGAGCTGCAGGGCGCGGACCTCGCGACGGCCGGACACGTCGAGGTTCGCCCACTCACGGTCCTGGACGATGATGAGCGCCGGATGGTCGAGCGCGAAGTCGACGTGCCAGTCGATCAGGGCGTCGAGAGCGGCGCTCGGGGACGTGGCCGAGTTGGCTCGGATCGAGCCCTCCTTGAGCAGCGTCTCGCTGATGTCGGTGAGTGACGCGGACAGCAGCTCACCCTTGCCGCTGAAGTGCTTGTAGAGCGCCGGGCCGGAGACGCCGCAGGCAGCCCCGATGTCGTGCACGGACACGCCGTGGAAGCCGCGCTCGGCGAAGAGCTCCGCCGCGGTGTCGAGGATCTGCTGCCTCCGCTCCGTCACACGGGACAGCATAGCCGCAAGTTAACGAGCGTTAACCGCAGATGCTAATCTGACCGCATGGAAGAACTGGTCGCCGAGCTTCGCGAGCGGCTCGAGGTCGTGCGTCAGGGCGGCACCTCCACGTCCCGCGAGCGGCACGTGAAGCGCGGCAAGCTGTTGCCCCGCGACCGCGTCGACCACCTCCTCGACCCCGGCTCGCCATTCCTTGAGATAGCCCCGCTGGCCGCGTACGACATGTATGAGGGAGAGGTGCCGAGCGCCGGCATCATCACCGGCATCGGCCAGGTCTCGGGGCGCGACTGCATGATCGTCGCCAACGACGCCACGGTGAAGGGCGGCACCTACTACCCGCTCACCGTCAAGAAGCACCTGCGCGCCCAGACGATCGCCAAGCAGAACAACCTGCACTGCATCTACCTCGTCGACTCCGGCGGAGCCTTCCTGCCGATGCAGGACGAGGTGTTCCCCGACCGCCACCACTTCGGGCGCATCTTCTTCAACCAGGCGCAGATGTCGGCCGCCGGCATCGGACAGGTCGCCGCCGTCATGGGGTCGTGCACCGCCGGGGGCGCCTACGTGCCGGCGATGAGCGACGAGACGGTCATCGTCAAGGACCAGGGCACGATCTTCCTCGGCGGCCCGCCACTGGTGAAGGCGGCCACGGGCGAAGAAGTCAGTGCCGAGGATCTTGGCGGCGGTGACGTCCATGCCCGCACGTCCGGCGTGGTCGACCACCTGGCCGACGACGACGACCACGCGCTCCAGATCGTGCGCTCGATCGTCGACACCTTCGAGCGGCCCGCCTCGCCCAGCATCACGAAGTATCCGGTCGAGGAACCCGCCGAGGATCCCGCCGGGCTCTACGACATCCCCACCGACCCGCGCACCCAGTACGACGTCCGCGACGTCATCCGGCGCGTGGTCGACGCCTCGCGCCTGCACGAGTTCAAGCCGCTCTACGGCGAGACGCTGGTGTGCGGGTTCGCCCGCATCTGGGGCTACCCGGTCGCGATCATCGCCAACAACGGCATCCTGTTCAGCGAGTCGGCGCTCAAGGGCGCGCACTTCATCGAGCTCGCCAACCAGCGCGGCATCCCGCTGGTGTTCCTGCAGAACATCTCCGGCTTCATGGTGGGCCGCGAGTACGAGAACCGCGGCATCGCCAAGGACGGCGCCAAGCTCGTCACGGCCGTCACGTCGTCGGTGGTGCCGAAGTTCACCGTCGTCATCGGCGGGTCGTTCGGTGCCGGCAACTACGGCATGTGCGGCCGCGCCTACGACCCGCGGTTCCTGTGGGCCTGGCCCAACGCGCGCATCTCGGTCATGGGCGGCGAGCAGGCCGCGTCCGTGCTCGCCACCGTGCGCCGAGACGCCATGGAGGCCCGCGGCGAGTCGTGGTCGGCCGACGAGGAGTCGGCGTTCCGCGAGCCGATCGTCGCCCAGTACGAGGAACAGGGCTCGGCCTACTACTCCACCGCCCGGCTGTGGGACGACGGACTCATCGACCCGCTCGACACACGCCGCGTGCTCGGCCTGGGTCTCGCCGCCGCCTCCCACGCCCCGATCCCGATGCCGCAGTTCGGCGTCTTCCGGATGTGACCATGTTTTCGTCCGTCCTCATCGCGAATCGCGGCGAGATCGCTCGCCGGGTGATCCGGGCCTGTCGCGAGCGCGGCCTGCGCAGCATCGCGGTCTACTCCGAAGCCGATGCCGACGCGCCATTCGTGCACGAGGCCGACCAGGCGGTGCTGCTCGGGCCGGCTTCGCCGGCAGAGTCGTATCTCGACGTCGCACGGGTGCTGTCTGCCGCCAAGGAGTCCGGCGCCGACGCCGTGCACCCGGGATACGGCTTCCTGTCCGAGCGGGCCGAGTTCGCCAGCGCCGTCACCGAGGCGGGCCTGGTCTTCATCGGTCCCACGGCCGACGTCATGGAGCTCATGGGCCGCAAGGACCGCGCCCGCGAGGTGGCCGAGCGCGCCGGCGTGCCCGTCACACCGCAGTTCGCCTCGGACGCAGTTCCCGACGACGCCTACCCGGTGCTGGTCAAGGCCGCCGCGGGTGGCGGAGGCAAGGGCATGCACGTCGTGCGTCGTCCGGCCGACCTCGACCAGGCCGTGGCCACCGCTCGCCGCGAAGCGGCCTCGGCGTTCGGCGACGACACCCTCATCGTCGAGCCGTACATCGAGGGCGGACGTCACGTCGAGGTGCAGGTCTTCGGCGACGAGCACGGACACGTCGTGCACCTCTTCGACCGTGACTGCTCGACACAGCGGCGCCACCAGAAGGTCGTCGAGGAGGCGCCCGCGCCCTTCGTCTCCGACGCCGTCCGCGTCCGCATCCACGAGGCGTCCGTCGCGCTGTGCCACGAGGTCGGCTACACCAACGCCGGCACCGTCGAGTTCCTCGTCAAGGACGAGAATGCGTACTTCCTCGAGATGAACACGCGACTGCAGGTCGAGCATCGCGTCACCGAGGAGGTCACCGGCCTCGATCTGGTCATGTGGCAGCTCGACATCGCCGCCGGCCTTCCGCTGCCGTGCGAGCAGGAGCAGATCGAGCTGCGCGGGCATGCCATCGAGGCGCGCGTCTACGCCGAGGACCCGTACGCCGGGTTCCTTCCGCAGTCGGGCATCGTCGAGGAGCTGGTCTGGTCGCCCGACGCCAGGGTCGACTCGGCGTTCGACGCCCGGGGCGAGGTGACGACCGCGTACGACCCGATGATCGCGAAGATCGTCGTGCACGGCGCTGACCGCGAGGTCGCCCGCCTGCTGATGCTCGACGCCATCGACGGTTCAGCCGTCTTCGGGGTGAAGACGAACCTGGGTTTCGTGCGTCGCCTGGTGAGCTCGGTCCAGTTCGCCGACGGCACCATCGACACCGGCTGGCTCGACAGCGACGCCGCGGACGCCCTGCTCACAGCGCCCGAATTGCCGCGTGAGGCTCTGCTCGTCGCCGCCGACGTCCTCGCCGCCACGCGCGTCGACCCTGCCGGATCGCCCTTCGCGATCGGCGACGGCTGGCGGCTCACGGGCGACCCGTCACCGCGCCGCGTACCGGTCATGGATGCCGACGGGGTCACCCACTGGGTCGAGGCCGCGGGCGCGCTTCCGCCAGCCCAGTGGCATCGCAACGACTCGGGCGGCGTCTCCGTCGCCTGGCAGGGTCAGCCCTGGCTGCTGATGGCGCCCGATCCGATGCGCGGCGGGCACCTCGCGGCTGCCGGCGAGGCCGACGTCACGGCTCCGATGCCGGCCACTGTGCTGTCCATCGACGTCGCCGAGGGCGACACCGTCACCACAGGTCAGCGACTCGGTGCGCTCGAGGCGATGAAGATGGAGCTCGCGCTCACCGCTCCACACGACGGCGTCGTCACGCACGTCGGCGCGACCAGTGGTGAGCAGGTCAAGCAGGGCCACCTGCTGCTCACCGTCGAGGCTCCCACCGATGCCTGACCTGCCCGCGGTCGTTCCCGATCCATCGCTTCCCCGGCAGGTGACGATCTACGAGGTCGGCCCGCGCGACGGTCTCCAGAACGAGAGCGCGATCGTGCCGCTCGACGTGAAGGCCGAGTTCGTGCAGCGGTTGGTGGCGGCGGGTCTGCCGATCGTCGAGGCCACCAGCTTCGTGCACCCGACATGGGTGCCCCAGCTCGCCGACGCCGAGGACCTCGTGGCCCGCCTGCCGCTCGACGGCCCGGTCCCGCTTCCCGTGCTCGTGCCCAACGAGCGCGGTCTCGACCGCGCTCTCGCCGCAGGCTGCACGCACGTCGCCATCTTCGGCAGCGCCACCGAGACGTTCGCCAAGCGGAACCTCAACAGCTCGCTCGACGGCCAGTACGCGATGTTCGAGCCCGTCGTCGCGCGTGCCCTCGACGCCGGTCTCGACGTGCGCGCCTACGTCTCGATGTGCTTCGGCGATCCGTGGGAGGGCGAGGTGCCGGTCGGCCAGGTGGTCGATGCCGGACGACGCCTGCTCGACCTGGGTGCCACACAGCTCTCGCTCGGCGACACGATCGGTGTCGGCACACCCGGCCACGTGGGTGCCCTGCTCGACGCGTTCGACGCGGCCGGTGTCGGGATCGATCATCTCGCCATGCACTTCCATGACACGTACGGCCAGGCGCTGGCCAACGCGCACGCCGCTCTACGTCACGGCGTCACGACGTTCGACGCTTCCGCAGGTGGGCTGGGCGGCTGCCCGTACGCCGAGAGCGCCACCGGCAACCTCGCCACCGAGGACCTCGTCTGGATGCTCACCGGCCTCGGCATCGAGCACGGTGTCGACCTCGACGCCCTCGTGGCGACCAGCACCTGGATGGCCGGCCATCTCGGCCGCCCGTCCCCGTCCGCCGTCGTGCGCGCGCTCTCCTGATGGGCGCTCTCCGCGCTCTCCTGATGGGCGCTCTCCGCGCTCTCCTGATGGGCGCTCTCCGCGCCGGGGCCTAGCGGACGTTGCGGTCGCGGAGCTCGCGGGCCGCGTACTGGCCGATCTGCCAGGTCATGAGCGCATCGCTGCCGCCGCCGACGACGCTTCCGAGCAGCGGCACGCGGCGACCGACCATCGTCACCGCTCGACGTCCGACCGTGCGGGCGACCAGGTCGGTGGTGACCTCGCGGGAGATCAGCTCGTCCAGCAGCGGGTCGTGCACCGGCGAGGTCGCGATGCCCATCGGGGAGGAGGGGAAGCTCGTCGTTCGCACGAGGTCGCGGACCTCCTTCTCGCCGAGCATGCAGGCGAGGATGCCGTTGCGGACGCGGGCGTCCTCGAGGTCGTAGCCGCGCAGGTGCGCGATGCCGGCCACGAGGTGGCACTGCACGAGCGTGACTCCCACGATGTTGGCCGGGAGTGCAACCGCGAACGCTGCAATGCCGCCGAGGTTCGTGACGAAGCCCTGGACCCCGGCGAGGCCGACGTGCAGGCGCACCAGTGCGGTGACCGCGTCCTCGACGTCGCCGTTGGCGTCGACCAGCCGCGAGTCGGCCGACGCGGCGGCAGATCGGAGCGGGCCGACCCCGTCGATGGCCTTGTCGAGCATCGCGCGGACGTATCCTGACGCGACCGACGGAGCCACGCTCATCCCGGCCTTCTTCGCGACGTTTGCCCGTACTCCCATGGCGCCAGCATAGGAGGGGCGAGCACACGCCTACGCTGGATGCATGGCCGAACCCGTCCCGGAGACGTCCGCAGCGTCATTCTCCGGACTGGTGAGCAGCGCGGCGTGGCGTGCGGACGTCGAGGAGTGGGTGCACGACCGCGTCGACGACCACGGGCACCGCGTCACGGGGCCGCTCGACCAGCGACGTGTCAGCGCGTGGTCGACGCAGATCGTCGTGCCCACCGACGTCGGTCCCCTGTGGTTCAAGGCCAACTGCCCGTCGATGGCGTTCGAGCCGGCCCTCCAGGAGCTCCTTGCCTCGGTGGTACCGGACGACGTCGACCGGCCGTACGCGATCGACGTGCGCCGCGGCTGGATGATGACGTCCGACCGCGGCAGCACGCTGGCCGAGAGCCACGAGACCACGGTCGACGACTGGTGCGCGGTCGTCACCACGACCGCCCACCTCCAGCGCGTGATTGCGACTCACGGGGAGGAGGTGCTGGCCACCGGGGTCGAGGACTGCTCGCCCAGCACCGTGCCGCAGCGCTTCGAGATGCTGGTCGACCGCTACTCGTCGCTGCCACCGGAGCACCCGAGCCACGCCGACGCCGACCTCCGAGCCGAGCTGCTCGCGACGCTCCCGCGTCTCATCGATGCGTGCGCGCAGATCGAGGCGTCGCCGATGCCGGTCACCCTCCAGCACGGCGACCTGCACCCGGGGAACGTCTTCGCCACCAGCGAGAACGGCTCGCGCACCCCCCGAGGCCTGCGCGTCTTCGACTTCGGTGATGCCCAGTGGGCACCCGCCGTGGAGGTGCTGAGCGTCCCCTACGGAATCACCACCGAGGCCGGCCAGTGGTCGTGGCAATCGGTGCTGGACGCGTACACCGCCCAGTGGCACGACGTCGTCGACGCACGCTCGCTGCACGCCATGTGGGGGGCCACGGCATTCACCCAGCCGGTCAACCGCTCGCTGACCTGGTGGGGTGCCCTGGCCAGTGCGTCCGAGAAGGAGCTGGCGGACTGGGGCATCGCCCCGCTGCACCACCTGAAACGGGTCCTCGAGGCATGACCGCGTCGGTCCCGCTGCCTCCCTCGCGGTACGACTTCGACCCGGCCGAGTGGCCCGACGACGACTGTGTCGTCGCCGGCGCCGACCTGCTGCCGCCGACCATCGTCGACGCCTACCGGCACGGTGCGTTCCCGATGCCGCAGCTCGGCCGGTTGCTGTGGTGGTCACCGATGCTGCGCGGCGTGCTCGAGCCCGGATCGCTGCGGGTCACGCGGTCGATGCGTCGGTCCGCCAGGCACCTCGACGTCACGATCGACACCGCGTTCGAGCAGGTCATCGACGCCTGTGCCGACCCGTCCCGGCCGGGCGGATGGATCGACGCGGACATCCGCGCCGCCTACGTGGAGCTGCATCGCCTCGGATGGGCCCACTCGGTGGAGACCCGCGACGAGGACGGTCGGATCGTCGGCGGTGTGTACGGACTCGGGATCGGGCGGCTGTTCGCGGGCGAGTCGATGTTCCACCACGCCCGCGACGCCTCGAAGGTCGCCATGATGGGTCTGGTCGAGCATCTCGGCGACGCTGTCCTCATCGACGTGCAGTGGAAGACTCCGCACCTCGCCTCGCTCGGCGTCGTGGAGTGGCCGCGCCCGGTGTATCTCGAAGCCCTGCACGACCTCGTCGATGCCCCCTCGCGGTGGTGACTCGACGGGATGTCAGGGCAAGGTCGCACCACACACCGAGGGGGGCTGCGGCAATGGTGGGAAGGTGATCCTTAGACTGACCGGCATCACAACTCTCATCCGTTATTTCTAGGAGCATCAGTGGCAATCTCCCGCAGCGACCTCGTGGCAGCACTCGCCGAGAAGGCCGACACCAGCAAGACCAATGCCGACGCGGTGCTCTCGGCCTTCAGCGACATCCTCATCGATGCCGTGGGCAAGGGCGAGAAGGTCTCGATCCCGGGCATCGTGTCCGTCGAGCGCGTCAAGCGTGCCGCCCGGACGGGCCGCAACCCGTCCACCGGCGAGACGATCCAGATTCCGGCCGGGTTCGGCGTCAAGGTGAGCGCCGGCTCGCGTCTCAAGTCCGCAGCCAAGTAGCAACCAACACCACGATGCCCCCGGCTGGTCCGGGGGCTTCGTCGTTCCTCAGCGGACGACGGGACGTTGCGCCATCTCCCAGGCGTCCATGCCGCCGGCGAGGTTCACGACGTCGTAGCCCTGCTGGTGCAGCCAGGCAGTGACGCGCGCCGACCGTCCGCCCACGTGGCACACCACGAGCGTGCGGGCCTGGGAATCGAGCTCGCCGACACGAGCCGGAATCTCGCCCATGGGGATGTGAAGGGCTCCCTCGATGTGCCCGGCGGCCCATTCGTAGGGCTCGCGGACGTCGAGAACGACCCAGTCGCCGGACGTGTGATCGATCACGTCGTGGACGCTCACGGTGGGCACATCCATCGTCAGAACCATCCTTTCGGCGCGAGATAGTGGTGTGATCCGGGCCAAATGAGTAGTCAAGAACCACATTGCATGGTTACTTTGGACTATATGCAGGCTGATTTTTGCCGTGTCGAGGGGACTCCTGCGCACTTAGGCCCCTCCGCAACTGGAGGGTCGTGATGTCTGTGCATGCACGCGACTCCATCAGTCTGCCCTTCGCGTCGTCGACGCCGAGCATCGCCCGCACCAAGCTGGCGGGTTTCCTCACGATCAATCGCGCACCGGCCGCCGTCATCGACGACGCCCTCATCGTGATCAGCGAGATGATCGCCAATGCCGTCAGTCACGGCGTGCCCACGTCCGAGGGAACGGTCGAGATCTCCTGGTCCATCAACGGCGATCTCCTCGAGCTCAGCGTCCACGACGCCGGCGAGGGTGGCTCGCTCGAGCCGATCGACTTCGACGAGGACTCCCTGAGCGGGCGCGGCCTCTCGATCATCAACCGCGTGGCCGACCGTTGGTGGGTCGACATGAGCAAGGGCACCCGGGTCAACGCCGAGCTCGCCCTCTCGTCCGACGCCTGACCGCTACGTACTCGTCGTCACGTCGTCCGACTGCTGAGCCTGCAACGGCTCGAGCCTGACCCCGGCGAACTTCTCGGGGTTGGCGATGTCGTACGTGGCCGCGATCAAGCCGTCGCGGACGGTGAAGCCTGAGATGCGTGCCGGCGAGCTGCTGCGACGGTCCGCGCCTTCCCAGCCGTCGGTCCAGAGCCCCAGCTGGCCGTTGACGAGCACTGGCTGGAACGAGTCGATCGCGGCCATGCCGTACCGGCCGAACAGCCCGAGGAAGAACCGGGCGAACTTGTCCGGGCCGTGGATGACGTTGACGGTGGTGTTGGTCGTGCCGTTGGCGTCGCCGATGACGAACACGTCCGGGTGCAACGTGGCCACCACCGCGTCGAGGTCTCCCGTGGCCATCGCAGCGAGGAACCGGCCGACCGCCTCCTCGTGCTCGGGGTCGGGGGTGGGTTCGGGCGCGTCTGCCACCGCACGGCGGGCGCGAGAGGCGTGCTGGCGGGCCGCGTCGGTGCCGATGCCGAGCGTCTCACCCACCTCGTCGAACGGCACGGAGAACACGTCGTGCAGCACGAACGCGACCCGCTGCGGTGGCGTGAGGGTGTCGAGCACGACGAGCGCCCCGAGGCGCGCATCCTCGTCCCGCACCACGACGTCGAGCGGATCGGGCTCGACGGCAGCACCGATGGGTCGGACGATCGGCTCGGGCAGCCACTGGCCGATGTAGGTCTCACGCCGCTTGGCGGCTGAGCCCAGCCGGTCGAGGCACAGCCGGCTGACCACACGGGTCAGCCATGCCTGGAGGTTGGACGGTTCGTCGCGTTCCCGCACCCCGTCGAGCCGCAGCCAGGCCTCTTGCACGGCGTCCTCGGCATCGACCACGCTGCCGGTGAGCCGGTAGGCGATGCGCAGCAGGCGTGGGCGCTCGGCCTCGAAGTCATCGACCAGCGTCACTGTTCTGCCTTCACGGGGACTCCCGTTCGATGGGGCAGGACATGCACCGGGGACCACCGCGACCCGAGCCCAGCTCGGATCCGCTGATGGCCACGACCTCGATGCCGTGGTGCTCGAGGCGGGCGTTCGTCTCCTCGTTGCGTTCGTACGCCACGGCGAGGCGCGGTCCGATCGCGAGGGTGTTGTTGCCGTCGTCCCACTGCTCGCGCTCGGCGGTGACGGGGTCGAGGCCGGTGTCGATCTGGTGCAGAGTCTCGATGCCCATGGCCTCGGCGGCGGCGGCGAAGAACGGCTGCTCCGACGACGCCTTGATGTCTCCGTCGGTGGCACTTCCCTCCCACGTGACCGTGAAGGCGCGGAGGTGGTCGGCGACGTTCGGATAGATGACCACGGTGTCGACGTCGACCATCGTGACGATCGTGTCGAGGTGCATGGTGGCGCGTTCCTGGGCGATGGGGACGGCCAGCAGGGTGTGGGCGAGCACTGTGCCGTCATGCATGGGCGCGAGGACCTGCCGCGCGAATGTCTCGAACCCGGCCGGCGTGGTGCGTTCGCCGACCCCGACGGCCATGACGCCGGGAGCGAGCAGCAGCACGTCGCCGCCCTCGAGGTGCTCGAGGTGCGGGCCGTGGAGGCGATCGACACCGGCGAATCGAGGGTGGTGCTCGTAGACGAGGTTGGTCAGCTGGGTCTCGCGCATCCGTGCCGGCATCGCCAGGCTGGTGACGGCGACCCGGCCGGGGAGCCACACCGACGAGTCGCGCGTGAACAGGAGGTTGGGGAGCGGGTCGACGAGGAAGTCGTCGGGCCGGAGCAGGCTGGTGACGATGCTGCGGTGCTGGACCTCGTCGTTGCGCAGACCGGCGGTGACGACGGTGGCGAGGTCGGCCGGCGCGAGGTCGGACATCGCGGCGGTCAGGTAGTCGCGCAGGCCGTCGCCCAGATGGAGCGTGCCCGTGGTGCTGTCGATGATCTGCTTCCGGGCACCGGGGTCGTCCAGCGTCTCGGTCAGGAGCTCGACGAGATAGAGGACCTCGACATCGTGGTCGCGCAGGGCCTGGGCGAAGGCGTCGTGCTCGTCCTGCGCGCGCCCGACCCACGGAATGCCGTCGAAGAGCAGCGAGTCGTTGTTGCGAGGCGTGAGGCGGGCGAGCTCCGGGCCCGGCCGGTGCAGCATCACCGTGCGCAGCCGACCGACCTCGCTGTTCGCGCCCGCATGGGTCATGGCTCGAACGCTACGACACGAAGCACACGTACGTCGCCCCCAGGCTGACGGCCAGCCTGGGGGCGAGTACCCCACGTCTACTTCAGGACCAGGTCATCCAGTCCGATGAACCTGACGCCGACGTTGTTCGAGCCGCGGGTGAGCGACAGGAACGTCTGGCCGTTGGCCGTCACGTCGTTGTCGGTGACCGTGGCCGCCCAGGTCGACGGCTCCGGGTTGCCGTCCAGCCAGATGCGGAACTGGACGGTGGAACCCGTGACCCGCAGCCGCAGCCAGTGCTTGGCCGTGCTGACCGGCTGGGCACCCGCGACCGACTGGAGTGTCGTCCGGGTGTTGTTCACGTTCTTGTCCAGCAGCACCGTGCCGGAGTTGGGCGTGATCTGGACGCCGTAGCCGTTCCGCGGCCGGTACCCGTTCGCCCAACCGCCCGAGCCCCGGACGTAGGCGCTGAAGTACGCGCCTGCCGCGGTGGAGTTCCAGGTGTAGGAGGTCAGCAGGTCCGCGTCCCCGCGAGCGGGCACCGAGGTGAGCTGCGCCCGAGCGTAGGCGTTGGCGGCGTCGTTGAACGTCAGCCGGCCCTGGTTCGTCTGGATGGTTGCCGAGCCGTTGCTGACACTCGTCGCCCATGCCGACGGCCATCCTGCACCGTTCGCCCCGGTCCAGCTCTCCTCGTGCAGCGCGGCGGGTGGCGGCACCGTGACGTGGACCTCGGTCGACTCCCCGGTGTTGCCGGCCTCGTCGTGTGCGATGGCCTGCAACGTGTGCGGGCCCGCCGCCGTGGCGTTCCAGTCGAACGAGTACGGGCTCGAGTCGTCGGAGTCCACCACCGTGCCGTCGACCTCGAGCTCGACCTCCGCGACGCCTTCGTTGTCCGTTGCCGTGGCCGTCACCGTCGTCGGCCCGGAGACCTCGTCGCCCTCGTCGGGTGACGTGATGGTGACCTCCGGATCCGTGGTGTCGGGCGCGTTCACGGTCACGTCGACCTCGGCGGACTCGCCGGTGTTGCCGGCTGCGTCATGGGCGATCGTCTGGAGCGTGTGCGAGCCGGGAGTGGCCGCCCAGGTGAAGCTGTACGGCGCGGACGAGTCCGTGTGGACCGTGACGCCGTCGACCTGGAGGTCGACCGAGGTGACGCCGACGGAGTCGGTGGCCGTGGCGTCCACGGTCACGTCACCAGCGCTCACGGTGTCACCGTCTTCCGGCGAGGTGATCGCCGTCTCGGGGTCCACCACGTCCGGGCCGGTGCGGCCGGACGCCCGGTAGTGGTCGTCGACCTGGCTGGCCGACAGCGCACCGCTGTAGATGGCGACCTCGTCGATGGTGCCGGCGAAGTAGTCGGAGTTCGGGCGGTCGGGCCATGCGCCCAGGTTGTCGCCGCCGACGCGCCAGTATCCGGGGTACTCCTGGTTCGCCGAGACGCTGTTCTGGCCGACGAGGTTGTTGTCCAGGTACAGCTTCATGCCGCTGGAGTCCTGCATGGCGACGACGTGGTGCCAGTTGCCGTCGTTCTGCCCCGCTGGGGAGTCGACGACGTCGAAGCCCCCGTTGTAGACCCCGAAGCGCAGGCGTCCGCCGTTGAGCATGTAGACCTGCTTGTCGTACGAGCCGCTGTTGCCGGTCTGGTTGTTGCCGAACCCGATCAGCTTGCCGCCGTCGTTGGTGGTCGTCTTGAACCACAGCTCGGTGGAGTAGTTGGCCGGTCCGCCGCTGCTGTTGCTGCTGGACACGTTGCCGTCGGACCCGTTGAAGGTTGCCGCCTTGCCCTGCGACCCGAGGGCGCCGTCAGCACCCTTGGTGACGCCGCCGCTGTACTGACCGGTGTTGCCGCTGTCAGAGGTGTCGGCGGCGGTGTCGCCGGTGGTCTCGTCGAGCCGCCAGAAGTTGATCGGCGAGTCGTTGAAGACCGAGGCGCCGTAGTCGTCGGACGGGACGACCGACGGCGGCGCCGCGCGGCCGGACGCGACGTAGTGGTCGACGACGTCCGTCCTCGACAAGGCCGACGGGTACACCGCGACATCGTCGATCGTTCCTGCGAAGAACGGGCTGTTGGGCTGGTCGGGCCAGCCGCCGAGATTGTCGCCGCCCACACGCCAGTAGCCGGAGTATTCCTGGCTGTCGCTCTGGCCGTTGCGCGCGATGCGCACTCCGTCCACGTACAGCGCCATGCCGGAGGGACCCTGCGTTCCGACGATGTGGTGGTACTGACCGTCGTTGTAGCTGGCCGTCGAGGTGAGCGTGTCGGCGAATCCGACCCACACGCCGAACTTGAGCTTGCCGTCGTTGGTCATGTAGATCTGCTTGTCGTAGCTGCCGCTCAGCGCGGGGTTGCCGCCGAAGTCGTAGCCCAGCTGGCGGTCACCGAAGCCGATGATCTTTCCGCCGTTGGTGGAGGTGGTCTTGACCCACGCCTCCACCGAGTAGGCGTTCGGCGTGTCCGTCTTGGTGGATGAGGAGATGAAGCCCGTCGCGCCGTTGGTCGTGACACCGGAGTTGGCAGCGACCTGCCCCGCCTGCTGGTACGTGATTCCACCGGAGTAGATGCCGCCCTCGAGCGAGTCGGACGAGTCGGCTGCGGTCGGCCCGGCCGGCTCGTTGAGCCGCCAGAACAGGGAGGGGGAGTTCGCGTTCACGCTCTTCTCGTAGGCCGGCACGTTCGCGACGACGGTGACGCTCCCGGAGTTGGGAGATCGTTGACTGACGAGGCTGCCATTGGCCTCGACGGCGTCCACGGCATAGGTGTGCGAGGAGCCGATGGGCAAGCCGGTGTCCTCGATCGCGGCGATGGGCTGCTTCCAGAACAGCGAGCGGGCCGGCACGGTCTTGAACGGCGTGCTGCCGCCGTCGCGGTAGAAGCGAAGAGTCAGGTCAGGGTCGGTGATGTCCACCGGCGCCTGCACGAAGACCGAGACCTTGCCACCGTCGCTGGCGACCGCGCGAGGGGTCGTCGGCCTGGCGGGACCGGCATCGGTTCCCGACGGAGAGAAGCGAGCGAAGCCCTGCTGGCCAACGCCGTTCACGGTCGTGAACTCTCCGCCGACGAAGAGCTGCGTGCCATCGGTACCCATGACGCGCGGTCCGAGACCGCCACCGGCTCCACCGTTCGTGTTCGGGTACCACGGGGAGAGCTTGCCGGTGACCGTGTCACGAGCCAGCAGGTGTCGGTGAAGATTCCTGGCCCAGCCCACCTCGGGGAAGGCGTCGGGGTCGAAGCCGTCGGACGCGCAGTCGTGCGCGTGCGAGCCCGAGTAGAGGAGCCCGTTGACGATCTCGACGGCCTGGGTGGCACCGAGGCACTGGCTCTGCCACTTCAGGCTGCCGTCGTTCACGTTGGCGGCGAAGGTTCCGTCGAAGCAGCCGCCACCGGTGCCCTCGGCACCGAAGTAGACGGTGTTGGCGTCCGTGCGGACGGTCATGAGCTCCACGATGCAGGCGGGCGTCTTCGGCGGGATGACCGACTTGGCCGGGAAGGGGGTGTTGGCGCCGGTGGTCGCGTCGACAGCACCGACGGCGTGGTAGGTCGCGTCGCCGTTGACGCTCAGGAACGCGCCGGCGAGGTAGAGCTTGGAGTTGTCCTTGGCCAGGGCGATTTGGTACACGACGTTGTCGGTGGCGGTGGCGAAGCCGGCTCGGTTCGTCGCGGAGGTCGCATCGATGGCGGCGACTCGCTGCCTGGCCTGTCCGGCGATGTTGCTGAAGCTTCCCGCGACGTACACCGTGGATGCCGTCGCAGCGATGCCGGAGACCCGGTTGTTCGGGTTGGGTGCCCACGGACGCAGTGCTCCCGTTGCCGTCGTGAACGCCGCGATCCGGTTGCGCGGGGTGCCGCCGACGCTCGTGAAGTCGCCGCCCACGTAGAGGATGGAACCGTCCGGTGAGGTGGTGATGGTCCGCACCGCGCCGTTCAGGTTGGGGTTGAACGACGTGATCAACGCTCCCGTCGAGGCGTTGAAGGCGGCAATCCGGTTCCGACCCACTTCACCGCTCCCTGCGGGAGAGCCGGGGGGCCGCACGGAGGTGAATTCACCGCCGACGTACACGACGCCATTCGCAGCGGCGATACCGCGCACCGTGCCGTTGGTCTGCCAGGCCGGAGAGGTGTTGCCCGGCAGGGTGCCCTGGAGGGCCTGAGCCGGTGCTGCCGGGAGGAGGACAGTGAGACCTGCCAGCGCCAGCGTGGTGGACGCGAGAGCAGAGATGAAACGCTTGAACTGCATGCGGACGCCTTCTCAAAAAGGTCCGACGCGCCTCAGGGTCCGAGCTGTCGTGGCTCGGACATTACTGACCGTTGGTCCATTTCGTCGTGACTTGTGGAAATTCGTTGAAACCCATGGCGAAATGGCGGAACAGGGGAGCAGCGTGCCCAGGCGCTACGACAGGAAGCACACGTACGTCACCCCCACGCTCAGCACGAACATGCCGATGGCGTTGACGAAGAAGTTGCGCCCGAAGTCACGGGCTCGAACGTGGGCGCCCATCGCCAGCACGAAATAGAGGACGAGACCGAGGCAGGCGGCCAGCCCGATCGCCGGCACCCAGACGCCGGCCACGAGGCCGACTGCCGCGGTGAGCTTGATCGGCGTGAACACCCACCAGGACCGTCGGGGGAAGCCCACGTCGGTGAGGCACGCGTCGACGAACCACAGCGGCTTCACGCAGGCAGCGGCATCCGCCAGCTGGATCGCTGCGAGCACGAGCAGGGGCCAGGTGGGGTCGGCGGGGTCCATGGCGACATCCTTCCGTCACCCATCAGACGACGTGGCCGTCTCGAACGTGACAGGAGGTGCCAGAGAACGGCTACGAGGCGACCACGGAGTAGCGGGCGCAGGCGAACTCGCCGTTCTGGGCCAGCTGCTCGAGCTTGAGCTCCTGGCGGCGCGGGAACAGCGGGGCGCCGGCGCCGAGGAACACCGGCGCGATGTAGACGATGAGCTCGTCCAGCAGACCCGCATCGGCGAACTGGCCAGCGAGGTCGCCACCACCGACCACCCAGACGTCCTTGTCGCCGGCGGCCTCGACCATCTCGGCGTGGACGGAAGTGACGTCGGCCTGGGTGAAGCGGATGTCTCCCTTGACCGCGGGCAGCTCGTGGTGCGTGAACACCCACGACGGCATGGAGTACGGCCAGGTGATGTCGGGGCCCTCGTAGTCGAGGATCCACTCGTACGTGGTGCGTCCCATCGCGATGGCGCCGATGTCCTTGATGAAGGCGTCGTAGTTCAGCGGGCCGTCCTTGTCCTGCTCCCGGGTCATGAGCCAGGACAGGGAGTCATCAGGGTCGGCGATGAAGCCGTCCAGACTCGTGGCGGTGTAGAAGATGGTGCGGCTCATGAGGCGGCCCCCGTGGTGGTTCGGTGCGTCATCCAGTCGATGGGATCGCCGTGGTCGGTCGCCAGGCCGCACTCGCGGAGCATGTGTCGCGCCAGCTGGCGTCGATAGGCGGAGAACGTCAGGACATGGGCGATGACGCTGCCGATGACGAAGCTCTCCGGCGGCTCGCACAGGGCGTCGATGATCCGGTCGCCCCAGCCGTCGCGCTCCTCGATGTCGCGCACGACGCCGACCCAGTCTGGTGTGATCGCCTCATGCCTGGCCCGGACCTCGGCGGCAGAGCTTCCGCCCCGCTCGGGCAGGTCCCGCCCGACGATCGCCGCCACCCACACCTCGCGCGTCCAGACCAGGTGCTCGAGGACTGTGGCGATCGATCCCTCGGGGCCGTCCCACGTGAGCACGACATGGCCGGGTAGCCGATCGCGTTGGTATTCCGCGTTGTCGAGCGTGCTCGCGACCTCGATCAGCTCGCGAGTGTCGTCGACGTCGTGATGGACCATCAGTGAGGTCAGGTGCATGGCCGGCCTCTCCTTTCTCGATGACTCCACCCACAGGCTCACCGGTGGATGGAAATGGATGCCGTTCGGTGCCGCGAGACGGTGACTGCTCGTCGACGTCGTGGAGCTGGGTGGATGGCCGAACGACCGGGCGAACGCCCGGCTGAATCCCTCGACCGAGTCGTAACCGGCTTCGGCCGACGCCTGGTTGACCTTCGCGCCGTTGCGGAGCCGCCAGGCGGCACGCTCGAGCATCACCCGTCGGCGCAACGCGACCGGCGACTCGCCCGTGCCTCGGCTGAACTGCCGGGTGAAGTGGAACGGCGACGTGTAGGCGTCGCCGGCCATGTCGCCGAGGTCGCGGTTGCTCTCGTCCAGGACTGCGTCGAGCAGCTCTCGCAGGCGGTCGCGGCCGTACTCCGTCATGCCTCCAGTCTGGCCCCGCCCGGCGCCGATGCCCATGACCGATCTTGCGCATGACCACAAAGGGGGTTCTCCGCAGGTTGGCGGGCAGACAGGCATACGCTTTCGGCATGGATTGGAGCGACTTCGACGCGGCACTGTTCGACCTCGACGGCGTCATCACGCCAACGGCCGAGGTGCACATGCACGCGTGGGCGGAGATGTTCGGCGCTTTTCTCGAGGAGCAGGGGATCGACGAGCCGTACACCGACGACGACTACTTCACCTACGTCGACGGCAAGCCGCGGTACGACGGGGTCCGCTCGTTCCTGGAGTCGCGGGGCATCGAGCTGCCCGAGGGCGATCCCGGTGACAGCCCCGACGAGAAGACCGTCTGCGGGCTCGGCAACCGCAAGAACGACGTGTTCGAAGAGGTGCTGAAACGCGACGGCGTCAAGGCCTATCCGGGATCACGCAAGCTGGTGGAGGCGCTGGCGGAGCGCGGCATCAAGCTGGCCGTGGTCTCGAGCTCGCGCAACGCACCGGAGGTGCTGCGGGTCGCGGAGATGATCGACTTCTTTCCCACCATCGTCGACGGCCGCGTGGCCACCGACCGCCACCTGGCCGGCAAGCCGGCGCCCGACACCTTCCTGTTCGCCGCTGAGCAGGTCGGCGCGGAGCCGTCGCGCGCGGTCGTGCTGGAGGACGCGCTCAGCGGCGTCGCCGCCGGCAAGGCAGGCCACTTCGGCCTCGTCGTCGGCGTCGACCGTGGGGTCGGCGCGGAGGCCCTCACCGAGAACGGTGCCGACCAGGTCGTCACCGACCTCGAGGAGCTGTCTGTGAGCGACGAGGCTGACTCGCCACTGATGCCCGACGTCCAGTCGCAACCCGCCGACGCCCACGCGGCCGGCCCCTCCCATGACGCGCCGCCGATCGACGACTACCTCGACCGGACCCGCTACGGCGTCGACGAGTGGCGCCTCGTGGAGCAGCGGTTCAGCGACGAGAACCTCGGCACCACGGAGACGGTCTTCGCCCTCGGCAACGGCTATCTCGGCCTGCGCGGCAACGTCGAGGAGGGGCGCGAGTCCCACTCGCACGGCACGTTCATCAACGGCTTCCACGAGACCTGGCCCATCCAGCACGCCGAGGAGGCGTACGGCTTCGCGAGCGTCGGCCAGACGATCGTCAACGTCCCGGACGCCAAGACCATGCGGCTCTACGTCGACGACGAGCCGCTGCTGCTCCCCGTGGCCGACCTGCTCGACTACGAGCGCGTCATCGACTTCCGCACGGGCGTCCAGACCCGCGACCTCGTGTGGCGTACCCCGGCCGGCAAGCGCGTGCACCTGCGCACCACCCGCATGGTCTCCCTCACCCAGCGCCACCTCGCGGTGATGACGCTTGAGGTGACGATGCTCGACGAAGCCGCGCCGGTCGCGATCTCGTCGCAGATCCTCAACCGTCAGGACGGTGAGGACGAGTACCACGTGCCGTCCAAGGCGATGGGCGAGGGCGTCGACCCTCGCAAGGCCGAGCGGCTGATCCGTCGCGTGCTCGAACCGGTGCTGCACAACGGCGACAAGGAGCTTGGACGGGTCGAGCTCGGCTACCGGTGCGCCGACAGCGGGATGACGCTCGGCGTCGCGGCCGACCACGAGTTCAGCACCGACAACGTCTACACCTCCGACATCCACGTCTCGGAGGACCTCGCCAAGATGGTCTACCGCATCGACGCCGAGCCCGGTCAGACGATCAAGCTCACCAAGCTCGTCTCGTACCACACGTCCCGCGGCGTGCCACCGCGTGAGCTGCTCGATCGCTGCCGCCGCACGCTCGATCGCGCCAGCGCCGACGGCCTCGAGAAGCTCTGGGACGACCAGCGCTCCTGGCTCGCCGACTTCTGGGAGCGGTCCGACGTCGTGGTGGAGGGGGAGGAGAAGATCCAGCAGGCCCTGCGCTGGAACCTCTTCATGGTCGCGCAGGCGTCCGCCCGCGCCGAGGGCAGCGGCATCCCGGCCAAGGGTGTCACCGGATCGGGCTACGGCGGCCACTACTTCTGGGACACCGAGATCTACGTGCTCCCGTTCCTCACCTACACCCGGCCGATGGCGGCGCGCGCTGCACTGCGGTTCCGATACAGCTTGCTGAAGGCAGCGCGGCGACGAGCCGTCGAGCTGGCCCAGAAGGGCGCCCTGTTCCCATGGCGCACCATCAACGGCGAGGAGGCCTCGGCCTACTACGCCGCCGGCACCGCCCAGTACCACATCAACGCCGACATCGCGTACGCGCTGGCGCAGTACGTCGAGGCGAGCGGCGACATCGACTTCCTGGTGCGCGAGGGCATCGACGTGCTGGTCGAGACCGCGCGCATGTGGTTCGACCTCGGGTTCTGGTTCAACGGCGACGGCGGCGTCTTCCACATCCACGGCGTCACCGGACCCGACGAGTACACGACAGTCGTCAACGACAATCTCTTCACCAACGTGATGGCCCGCTTCAACCTGCGCCGCGCGGCCGAGGCCGTGCGGCAGCTCCGTGAGCTCGACGGGCCGGAGTACGACGCCCTCGTGGAGCGGCTCGAGCTGGGGGACGACGAGATCGGCGACTGGGAGAGTGCGGCCGAGCGCATGTCGATCCCGTTCGACGAGCACCTCGGCGTCCACCCGCAGGACCTGCACTTCCTCGAGCGCGAGGTGTGGGACCTCGCCAACACTCCGCTGGAGCAGCGGCCCCTCCTCTTGCACTACCACCCGCTGGTCATCTACCGGTTCCAGGTGCTCAAGCAGGCCGACGTCGTGCTCGCGCTCTTCCTGCAGGGCGAGCTGTTCACCGACGAGCAGAAGCGCGCCGACTTCGAGTACTACGACCCCATCACCACCGGTGACTCGACGCTCTCCGCCGTCGTGCAGTCGATCATCGCCGCGGAGGTGGGCTACGACGACCTCGCGCTGCGCTACTTCCTCGGCGCACTGTTCGTCGACCTCGCCGACCTGCACCACAACGCGGCCGACGGCGTGCACGTGGCGTCCACGGGCGGCGTGTGGAGCACCCTGGTCTACGGCTTCGGCGGCTTCCGCGACCACGGTGGACGCTTCTCGCTCGACCCGCGCCTCCCGGAGTCCTGGTCCTCGCTGACGTTCCGCCTGACGCTGCACGGCAGCAGGGTTCGGGTCACGCTGCGCGCCGACGAGCTCGACCTCGCCATCGAGGACGGCGAGAAGGTGACGCTCGACGTGCGTGGCGAGTCGGTCACGGTCACCGCGGACTCCCCGGCGACGATCCAGCTCAAGGGACAGGGTCCCCGCCTCGACGGCGAACCGGAGCCCGTCGCCGGCCGTCGCCGCGCCGACGGCAGCGTCATCGGGGCCATCGTCCCGGGCGCCTGAGCGGGTTCCCGATTTCCCTGACGGACGCCCTGACCTCGCCTCTAGACTGACCGACGTGCTGATCGTCAGATACCACCTGAGCTCCGGGCAAACCGGCGAGACCGTCCTGGTGGGAGAGGACAAGTGGTCCTTCGGGCGGCCGGGCGCCGACGAGGCGCCGACGGTCCCGACCGACGACAGCCGCATCAGCCGCAACGCTCTCGTGATCCGCGACAGCGGACCCGGCCCGGTCGTGTTCCGCGGCCAGCGCGGCGACACGGCCCGCGTCGGACTCATCTCCACCGACGGCTCGACCGAGTGGCTGTCGGAGTCGAAGGCCGGCCACATGACGGAAGAGGCCCGGCGGGTGGAGTTCCACCTCGGCGACGAGCACGTCATCACGGTGGAGGTCGACTTCGCCGACCGCGGCACCGTCAAGCAGCGTCAGCGTCAACAGATCGAGGACGAGAAGCTCAAGGAGTCTCTCAGGGCGGACTCCGCACCCGATACGCTCTCTGGGTGACTTTCGTCGGGGGTCTTCCCAAGGTAGAGCTGCACGTCCATCACGTCGGATCCGCATCGGTGCGCACGGTCGCCGAGCTCGCGGCGCGGCACGAGGGCTCCACGGTGGTGCCGAGCGATCCCGACAAGCTGGCCGAGTACTACGACTTCACCGACTTCGCGCACTTCATCGACGTGTACCTCTCCGTCGTCGACCTCCTCCGCACACCCGAGGACATCTGGACGCTGACGCACGACGTCGCCCATGACCTCGCCGCACAGAACGTCCGCTACGCCGAGCTGACGCTCACGCCCTACACGTCGATCCGGGCCGGTCTCGCCGCGGAGGCGTTCTGCGAGGCCGTCGAGGATGCTCGACGCACGGCCGAGGCCGAGCTCGACCTCACGTTGCGCTGGTGCTTCGACATCCCGGGGGAGTTCGGCATCGTGGGCGCCGAGGCCACCATCGCCACGGCGCTGAAGCACCAACCGGACGGACTGGTGAGCTTCGGTCTCGGCGGTCCGGAGGTCGGGGTGCCGCGCGCGCAGTTCGCGCCGTACTTCGCCCAGGCCCATGCCGCCGGGCTGCACAGCGTCCCGCACGCAGGGGAGTCCACGGGCCCGGACACGATCTGGGACTCGATCCGCCATCTCGGCGCCGAGCGCATCGGCCACGGCATCGCGGCCGCGCAGGATCCGGAGCTGATGGCGTACCTGGCGGCGAAGGGGGTCGTGCTCGAGGTGTGCCCGACCTCGAACGTCCGCACCAGGTCGGTGCCCTCGCTCGCCGAGCACCCCTTGCCCGCCTTGGTCGAGGCCGGGGTGCCGGTCACCATCAACTCCGACGACCCGCCGATGTTCGACACGACGTTGAACCAGGAGTACGAGGTCGCCCGCGAGCTGCTCGGGCTCGACGACGCCGGCGTCGCCGACCTCGCGCGCGTGGCCGTGCAGGCGTCGTTCGCCGACGCGGCGACCAAGTCGACGATCCTCCAGGAGATCGACGACTATCGTCTCCGCCTGAGACTCCATCCACCTGAGGTGTTGACAACGGGTGACGTGTGCCGCAATATATAACCAAATAGTTACAGAACTAAGAGGTTATAAAATGACGGACGATCAGCTCGATCTCGTGTTCGGCGCACTGGCCGACCGGACCCGCCGCGCGATCCTCGCGCAGCTGAGCCGCGACCCCACCAACGTCGGTGGGCTGACCGAGCTGTTCGACATGTCCCAGCCGGCTGTCTCCAAGCACCTCAAGGTGCTCGAGCAGGCCGGACTGATCTCCCGCACTCAGCAGGGCACGATGCGCCTCAGCCATCTCGAGGCCGCGCCGCTGAAGGACGCCACCTCCTGGCTGGCCGACTACCGCACCTACTGGGACGAGAGCTACCGACGCCTCGACGACCTGCTGACCACGTTGGACTGAATCCACCTCACGAAGGAGAGAACGATGAACACACTGAACAAGGAGACGACGATCGGCGTCGAGCCGAACTCGTTCGAGATCACCATCACGCGCGACTTCGACGCACCGATCGACAAGGTGTTCCGCGCCCATCACGACCCCGAGCTGGTCGCGCAGTGGATCGGCCCGAAGTACCTCGAGAACATCGAGTGCACCTTCGAGGCTCGCCACGGCGGAACGTGGACACTCGTCCAGCGCGACCCGGACGGCAACGAGCACGCGTTCCGGGGCACCGTCCACGGCGACCCGACGCCGGAGCTCTCGCAGCGCACGTTCGAGTGGCTCGGCATGCCCGGCCACGTGTCCTTCGAGACGATGCGCATGGAGGACCTGGGCGACGGGCGCACCCGCGTCCACGGCAGCTCGGTGTTCATGAGCATCGAGGATCGCGACGGCATGGCCGCCAGCGGCATGAGCGAGGGAGTCAACGAGGGCTACGAGCGCCTCGACGACCTGCTCGCCACACTCTGACAACCACACACGATCGGGAGGATTGCCATGAGCATGGTTCACACCCACATGACGATGTCCTTGGACGGCTTCATCGCCGACCCCAGACGACGGCATCGACGAGCTGTTCGGCTGGTACGGGGCGGGGGATGTCAGTCTCCCCACCGCGAACGAGCAGATCTCGTTCAGCGTCGACAGCGACTCGGCCGAGCTGCTGAAGTCGTACATGGGCGGTTCCGTCGGCGCGCTGGTCAGCGGCCGCCGGCTGTTCGACATCACCGATGGATGGGGCGACCAGCACCCGGTGGGTGCCCCGGTCGTCGTGGTCACCCACCAGCCGCCGGACGATGCCGACAAGTGGCCCCGGACGACGTTCGTCGGCGACGTGTCGACGGCGGTCGAACGGGCGAAGGAGATCGCCGGCGACAAGAACGTCACGATCGCCAGTGCCAACATCGCGGCCCAGGCGCTGGACCTCGGTCTGGTCGACGAAGTCCACGTCAGTCTCGCGCCGGTCCTGTTGGGGAAGGGCATTCCGTACTTCGCCAACCTCGGTGCTGCACCGCACCGGCTCGACGACCCTGAGGTCACCATCGGGAAGCGGGCCACGCATCTGCGCTACAAGGTACGGCGCGACTGAGAGTGCGCTCCCCGCGTCAGGCCACGGCCGGCGCGGGGAGCACGGGCACCCGGACGAGCAGGACGCCGTGCTGCACCTCGACGGTGATCTCGGTGCCGGAGCCGACCGGGTCGCCGTCGAGCTGCATGGGCATCGGCTTCTCCGCGCGGATGACCACCTTCTGGCCGGCCAGGCGGTCGAGCCGCTCGTTGGTGCGGCGCTGACGGCCCAGGACCCGCACGATGATCGCCAGCCAGCCGATGAAGCGCTTCGGAGCGATCACCACCACGTCGAGCTGACCGTCGTCGACCTGGGCATCCGGGAGCAGCGGGATGCCGCCCTGGAGGAAGCCCACGTTGCCCACCACGACGGTGCGGGCCTTGAACTTGCGGAACTCCGCGTCGTCGACGCTGATCTCGACCTTCATCGCCGGGAACCGCGCCGCCTTGATGCCCGAGACGAAGTAGGCGAACCACCCGACCTTCTCCTTGAGCTGGTCGTCGACGCCGGTCATGATCTCGGCGTCCATCCCGAGCCCGGCCATCACCAGGAAGCAGGTGTCGGTGCCGGCCTCGTCACCGGCTGTGTCCTCCGCGGGGATCGTCTCGCCCGCCGGGTCGTCGAGCACCGTGTTGGCCCGGAAGGTGGCGAGGTCGATGGCCTTGTCCTGACCTCCGAAGGCGACGTCGAGGGCGTCGCGGATGTTGAGGGGCAGGCCGAGGTTGCGCGCCAGCAGGTTGCCGGTGCCGTGCGGCAGGATGCCGACCGCCACGCCCGTGCGGGCGACCTCCTCGCAGACGGCTCGCACCGTTCCGTCGCCGCCCGCCGCGACGATCAGGTCGACGCCCACCTCGAGGGCGGCCTGGGCCTGGCCTGGCCCCGGGTCCTCGACCGAGGTCTCGTACCAGAGCGGTTCCTTCCACCCGTCACGGGCGGCGACGGTGAGCACCTTGGCCTTGAATTCGTCGAGGTTGCCGACCTTGGCCGGGTTGAGGATCACCGCGACCCGCTTGCGACCGGTACCGGTGAGCACCGCGAGCTCATGCGGGATCCGCGACGCGTCGGGCACGAGCACCACCCACATCGCGATGGTGACGGCCGTGCCCAGGCACAGGCCGGCGACCACGTCGGAGAGGTAGTGGACGCCCAGGAGGATGCGGTCGGCACCGATCGCCAGAGCGAGCAGCACCCAGGCAGTGATGAGGAGGCGGCGCCGCAGGCCTCGGTGGCTGAGGATGATCGTCAGCAGGACTGCGACGGCCGCGAGCAGCCCGGCGCCGGCGGCATGACCGCTCGGGAACGAGTAGCCGCCGATCTCGTACAAGGGCTCGTCCCACGGAGGGCGCGGACGACGGAACGCCAGCTTGATCAAGGCGTTGCCGGCGATCACCAGCACGCCGCTGAGCACGATCCAGCCCGCGACCCGGCGCTCGCCGCGCCAGGCGGCGAAGCCGGCCACCACGAGCAGGATCGCGGCCACCGTCCAGTTGGAGGACGCGGCACTGAACCAGGTGGCGAACGAGTGGATGGCATCGGAGTTGTTGGCGACGTCGTAGCCCCAGGCGGCGACCCGGTCGTCCAGGTTCTGCAGGGCCGCGCTCTCGAATCCGACGAGGATCGCCAGGAACGCCCAGATGAAGGTCGGCAGGGCAATCGCCCAGTAGTACCGGTCCTGGCGGGTGGGCTCGGCACGACGCAGGTCGAACGACAACGAACTCACTCTCTCGATCGGCGCGGGACGGTCGATTCAGCGTAGGGGATGGTCAACGGTTGGCCACCCCAGTGGTCGAAGATAGGCTGACCTGGTGATCGATCCCCGACTGCTGCGCGACGACCCCGACGCGCTGCGCGCAGCCCAGCGACGCCGCGGCGAGCCCACCGAGCTGGTCGACGACCTCGTCGCCGCCGACGAGAGCCGCCGGTCGTCCATCGCCGCGTTCGAGACGGTGCGGTCGGAGCAGAAGAACGTCGGCAAGCTGATCCCCCAGGCCGACGGTGAGGAGAAGCAGGCGCTGCTCGCGCAGACCAAGGCGCTCAGCGTCCAGGTGAAGGAGGCCGAGGCGGCCCAGAACGAGGCGGCCGAGGCATTCGACGCGCTCCTGCGCGCCCTGCCCAATCCCGCGTCCGAGGAGGCTCCCGAGGGCGGCGAGGAGGACTTCGAGGTGCTCGACGTCGTCGGCACGCCTCGCGACTTCGCGGCCGAGGGCTTCGAGCCACGCGACCACCTCGAGCTCGGGCAGATGCTCGGCGCCATCGACATCGAGCGTGGCGCCAAGGTCAGCGGCGCGCGGTTCTACTACCTCACCGGCGCCGGGGCCCGGCTCGAGCTCGCGCTCACCCAGCTCGCCATGGCCAAGGCGTCGGAGTGGGGCTTCACGCCGATGATCCCGCCGGCTCTGGTCAAGCCGAGCGCCATGGAGGGCACCGGGTTCCTCGGTCAGGCGGCCGACGACGTCTACTACCTCGAGAAGGACGACCTCTACCTCGTCGGCACCTCGGAGGTGGCCTTGGCGGCCTACCACTCCGACGAGATCCTCGAAGGCGAGTCCCTGCCGCTCCGCTACGCCGGATTCAGCCCCTGCTACCGGCGCGAGGCCGGCTCGTACGGCAAGGACACCCGCGGCATCTTCCGCGTGCACTGGTTCGACAAGGTCGAGATGTTCGTGTTCACCACCCTCGAGGAGTCGTACGCCGAGCACGAGCGCATCCTGGCGTGGGAGCGGTCGTGGCTCGACGCCCTCGAGCTGCCGTACCGGGTCATCGATGTTCCCGCCGGCGACCTCGGGCTCTCGGCCATCCGCAAGTTCGACTGCGAGGCCTGGATCCCCACCCAGGAGGCCTATCGCGAGGTGTCGTCGGCCTCCAACTGCACGCAGTTCCAGGCCCGGCGCCTCGACATCCGCATGCGTCACGACGGTTCCACCACGCCGGTGGCCACGCTCAACGGCACGCTCTGCGCCATGACGCGCACCATCATCGCGCTGCTCGAGAACGGCCAGCAGGCCGACGGCTCCGTGCGGCTTCCGGCACCCCTGCACCCGCTGCTCGGTGAGGTCCTGGAGCCGATCGCGTGACGTTCTTCCCCAAGCTGGCGGCGCTCGACGTCGACGGCACACTGGTCGACGAGACCAATGCCCTCAGCCCCGCCGTCCACGACGCCGTGGTCGCGCTGGCCGAGGCCGGGGTCGCGATCGTCGTCGCCACCGGCCGTGCCATGCCCGGCGCCATGGAGGTCATCGAGCGACTCGGCCTCCAGGACGGCACCGCGGTCACGAGCAACGGCGCGATCGTCATCGGGTACCACCCGGTCGAGGTGCTCCACAGCGTCACGTTCGACGCCTCCGAGGCGGTGCGCCGCGTGCTCGAGAGCGTGCCGGACGCCCTGGTGGCCGTCGAGGAGGTCGGGGTCGGATACCGCGTCAACGCGCCGTTCCCCGAGGGCGAGGTACGGGGACGCATCACCGTCGAGGACGTCGACTCGCTGGTGTCGGAGCCAGTCAGCCGTGTGGTCATCCGGGCTCCGGAGCACGATGCGCGCGAGTTCGCCGAGGTGGTCGAGGGCCTCGGCCTCACCGAGACCAACTACTACATCGGCTACACCGCCTGGCTCGACCTCGCCCCGGAGGGCGTGTCCAAGGCGTCCGGCCTGGAGATGGTGTGCGCGCGGCTCGACCTGGCTCCCACCGACGTGCTGGCCGTCGGCGACGGCTTCAACGACGTCGAGATGCTGGAGTGGGCCGGCCGCGGGGTGGCCATGGGCCAGGCCCCGGCGCACGTGCAGGCGGTGGCCGACGCCGTCACCGGCACCATCGCCGAGGACGGCCTGGCCGCCGAGCTGTCCCGCTACCTCTGAGGCCTAAGCGACCTTCGACGTCTCCAGGGCGTCGAAGGCGTCGAGCACCTCGTCGATCGTGGGAAGGACCTGCGCCTCGGCCGGATCGGGCCGGATCGCGTTGGCTGCCCGCTGCTCACGGTCGCGGCGCAGGTGGCGCTTGACCGTGGAGGTCGAGCACCCCAGCCGTTCGGCGAGCTGCTGGCAGGTGTCCTTCGGGAACGCCTGCCGTGAGGTGAGCACGGCTTCGTGACTCACCGGCCCGCCCCCGACTCGTGGCGCTCCGTACGGGGTGAGCGTCGACCGCACGACCTCGATGCCGAGACTCTCACGGATGAGTGCCCGTTCGGCCTCGGTGGTGCACGCGACATAGCCCGAGACGTCGACCTCGACGACCGCGCGGTACAGGCAGTCGACGAGCAACGGACACCCGGCGCACTGACGATGGATGGTCGCCTTGGTGGCGATCAATTTCTCCCGCTCGGCAGCACTCAGCGCAGTCACGGACGTCGCCTGAAGGTTCTCGTCCTGGTAGGCCTCCGGCCAATCAGCGCACGGCGGCAGAATCGTGTCATACACGATGGTCATGGGCTCCCTCTTCCCGCTCACATCGCGGCCCACTCTAGAGGTACATGCCCCCTGACGACGAACTTTCGTTCGAAGTAGTCGAATCGTCACTTTTGCCGTCGTTTGATGCCGGGAGGGCCAATCGCATGTTCTGGAACTGCGACTGAGCCTGCACCTGCTGGGCGTAGAGGGCGGCCTGGATGCCGTGGAACAGGCCTTCGAGCCATCCGACGAGCTGCGCCTGGGCGACCCGGAGCTCGGACTCGCTGGGCGTGCTCTCCCCGAACGGCAGGCTGAGACGCTCCAGCTCCGCGACCAGCTCGGGGGCGAGGCCGTCCTCGAGCTCGCTGATCGACTGCTCGTGGATCTCGCGGAGCCGGATGCGGCTGGCCTCGTCGAGCGGAGCCGCCTTCACCTCCTCGAGGAGCTGGCGGACCATGCCGCCGATCCGCATCACCTTCGCGGGCTGCTCGACCAGGTCGGTCAACGGGCCTTCGCGACGCTCAGTGGGGAGTGGCACCTCGATCGGCTGGCCGTCGGGCCCGATCACCGTCGCCGTGCTGTCTTCTGGGCTGCCAGTGGGGGCGTTGGAGTCGTCTGCGCCTTCAGTCATGCGCCCCAGCGTACGCATCAGAGCGTGAGCAACACCTTGCCGACGTGCGACGAGTCCTCGAGCACCTGATGCGCCTGTGAGACGTCGTCCAGCGGGAACGTGGCGTGGACGATCGGGCGCACCGTGCCGGCCGTGATCATCGGCCACACGTGCTCGACGGTCTGCGCGACGATCTCCGCCTTCTCCTCGTCCGGGCTCGACCGCAGCAACGTCGCGGTGACCGATCCCTTCCGCTGCCCCAGCACGCGGATGTCGAGCTCGGCCTTGGTGCCGCCCTGCATCCCGATGATGACGAGGTGCCCGCCCCGGGCGAGGACCTTGACGTTGGAGGCGAGGTACTTCGCGCCGATGATGTCGAGCACGACGTCGGCGGGGTCGTCGCTGAGGGCTTCGGCGAAGTCCTCGTCGCGGTAGTTGACGACGATGTCGGCTCCCAGCTCGCGGCAGATGTCCGCCTTCTCCTTGCTGCCGACGGTCGTGGCGACCCGGGCGCCGAGAGCCGTGGCGATCTGGATCGCGGTCGTGCCGATGCCGCTGCCGCCGCCGTGCACGAGCAGCCGCTGGCCGGATTGAAGGTCACCCACCATCACGACGTTCGACCACACGGTGCACGTGGTCTCCATCAGATCCGCCGGCCTCGACGAGGTCGACGCCCTCGGGCACCGGGGCGACCGCACCCGCGGGCACGGCCACCAGCTCGGCGTACCCGCCGCCGGAGAGGAGGGCGCAGACCGGGTCGCCGACGGCGAACGTCGACACGTCGGCTCCCAGGGCTGCCACTTCGCCCGAGCACTCCAGCCCGAGGACCTCGGTCGCGCCCGCTGGGGGCTGGTAGAGGCCTTGCCGCTGGAGCAGGTCGGCCCGGTTGACGCCGGCCGCCCGGACCCGGATGAGCACCTCGCCCGGACCGGGCTCCGGATCGGGCTGCTCGACGACCTCGAGGGCGTCCACTCCACCGGGCTCGTTGACGACCACAACACGCATGTCACGCAGGGTACCCACGAGCCATTTCAGGCGCCTCTCAGCCGCGACCTGAGAGAATGCCCGCTATGCGTGTCTCCGTGGTGCAGCTGGCGTCGAGCCTCGACTCGGACGCCAACCGGGCGCTCGTCGAGACCCGGCTGGCGGACCTCGACAGCCAGGTCGACCTCGTGGTGCTGCCCGAGGCGACGATGCACGACTTCGGAGCCACCGACCACGACCTCGCCGCCGTCGCGGAGCCGATCGACGGTCCGTTCGTCTCCACGCTCGCCGAGCAGGCCCGTCGGCTCGACGCGACGATCGTCGCCGGGATGTTCGAGCGTCCAGGGCAGGACGGCACGGGCGACCTGCCGTTCAACACCCTCGTCGCCGTCGCGCCGGACGGAACGCTCGCGGCGACCTATCGCAAGATCCACCTCTACGACTCCTTCGGCTACCGCGAGTCCGACCGCCTGAGCGCGGGCGACATCGAGCCCGTCGTCATCGACGTCGCCGGAGTCCGCACGGGCCTGATGACGTGCTACGACCTGCGGTTCCCCGAGATGGGCCGGGCCCTCGTCGACGCCGGTGCCGAGCTGTTCGTCGTGCCCGCCGCGTGGGTCGCGGGCGAGAGCAAGCTGCACCACTGGCGGACGCTGCTCACCGCACGCGCCATCGAGGACACCGTCGCTGTTGCGGCCGCCGCGCAGGGCGGCGAGCGCTACACCGGTCATTCGCTCGTCATCGACGCGTGGGGCTCTATCGTGAGCGAGGCAGGCGACGCCGACGACCTCGTGCAGGCCGAGATCGACCCGGCCGACATCTCGAAGGCGCGCGACGTCAATCCCTCGTTGTCCAACCGGAGGATCCGAGCCCCATGGTGAGCAAGCGGCTTCCGGCATGACCAAGACGGTCGGGCGACGACGGGCGGACTCTCCGAGGCCGCCCGAGTACGACGTACCCACCCGCGAGCCGCGGATCGAGTCGCCGCGCACGGCCCGGCTCCTCATGTTCGTGGTGCTCCTGGGGTGGATCGTCGGCACCGTCGCCGCGGGCACGTCCGTGGTCGCCGTCGACACCCCCGTCGACGTCGAGCGGCCCGGCGCCGGCCTGCTGCTGGTCGTGTTCAGCGTCGGTCTCACCCACCGGGTCGGCGGACACATGCGCATCTGGGCCAGCCTCGGCTCGATCCTGGCCATCGGCGCCGTCATGACCGAGGCCAACGTCTTGCTGGGCGCGGCCGCCGCGGCCAGCGCCGTGCTCGCCGCGGTGTGGGCCGTGGTCATCACCCGCCCGGCGTTCACGGTGTTCCAGGCGGTGCGCGAGTACGTGCTCGCGATCGTCGTCGCCCTGAGCGGCACGGTCGCCGTCGCCGCGTGGAACGCGCAGGTGAGCTACCAGCGGTTCAACCTCGTCGTCCTCACCGTGGCACTCGGCCTGGCCATCACGGTGGTCTGGAACCTCGGCGCCGGTCTGCACGGGCTCGGCCGGCAGAACCTGGCCATCCTGGCGGGCGTCGCGGCCCTGATCGTGCTCGTGCTCGCCTACTTCAGCTTCGTGCGCTCGCACGGCTCGCAGATGGTCACCGACACGATCAGCGACCTCGTGATCTGGATGCGCCAGTCGTTCGGTGGCGTCCCGCGCCCGGTCGAGGTGTTCATCGGGTTCCCGGCGTTGATCGTCGGCGTCTCGATGCGCTCACGGAACCGCGAGGGCTGGTGGATCCTCGTCTTCGCCGTCATCGGCACCGGGGTGCTGTCGACGTCGCTCGTCTCGCCCGGGGCCTTCCCGTCGTACATCGGGCTGTCGACGCTCTACTCGAGCATCCTCGGCCTCGTGGTCGGCCTGATCGCGCGGAGCATCGCCGTCCGCGACCGCTCGTCGCGGGCCGCCCGCGCCGTCGAGCCGGAGCGGCGCATCGAGCCTCCCCGCCTCGCCGCGCTCAAGTGATGCGAGAATCACTGACGGCACGGTGCCGCGCGCGAGCGTGACACTGGCGCCTGGAGGGGTGCCGGAGTGGCCGATCGGAACCGCCTTGAAAGCGGTCGCTGGCAGAAATGTCAGCCGCGGGTTCGAATCCCGCCCCCTCTGCGTGATCACCGCATGACCACCTATCGGCTCGACCGCAGCATCGCCCTCGTGACCGTGGGCGTCAGCCTGGTGGTGGCCGCGGTGGCCGTCTTCGTGGCGTTCCTGCTCGCCTCGCTCGACGGCGCCGTGCGGTGGATCGGCTACGCCGCGATCGTCGTCGCCGTGCTCGCCCTGGTCACGGCCCTGCGGTTCGGCGTGCGCCCGCCGGTGCTGCTGCGCCTCGACGACGACGGGTACCACTCGCGCACCCGCTCGGCCGGCGGCAGCTTCACCGGCAGGTGGCTGGACGTCGAGGACGTCACCGTGGCGGACGACGTGCTGCGCTGGCCCTGACCGATGGTGGTGAGCAGCGACTGCCGCTCGAGTTCGTCCGACGTGACCGCATGCGGTTGCTGAGGGACGTGCACGACCGCCTGAACACCGCGAACGGCTACCGCCGCTTCGAAGGATGACGGCGCTCCCGATGTCGGCCCAGCGGCCATCGCTCGCTATCCTGTTCCGGTTGCCGGTCGCGCCACGCCGGCCTCAGGAGATGTCGCATAGTGGCCTAGTGCGCCCGCCTGCTAAGCGGGTTGAGGTTCAAACCTCTCGAGGGTTCAAATCCCTCCATCTCCGCCGAAAGAGCAAGGAGCCAAGCTCGTCGTTCGGCCTACGCAGGCCACGCTGGTCACCTGCGAAGACGAGCCCGGCGGAGCTCGCTCCGCCACCAGACGGATTCACAGAAGCTCGCTCCGCCGGCCAGAGGAATCCAATAGGACTGAGCTCCGCCACCGGCCGACCTTTGCGTCCCTACCCGCCAGCCATCCGCCGACGCGACCGCACCACCCACACCACCGCGGCACCAACGGCCGCACCGAGGGTGTTCGCGACGACGTCCTGCACGGACGCGAGCCGCTCGGGACGAACCAGGAGCTGCAGCAGCTCGATCAGGACGGCAACCGCGGCGCCCACGACGGTCGCCCGCAGCACGGTCGCTCGGCGCCACATGAGCAGCACCAGGACGCCGAACGGCACGAACAGCAGGACGTTGGCAGCGAACTGCACGACGTCGTAGCCCTGGATCGGCGTCAGGCCTAGGGCGTCGGTCGTCCAGCGGACGAGCGGCAGGCCCGCGACATCGACCGCTCCGTCGACCGGGTGCGGCCACAGTCCGACGAGCGAGAGCCCGAGCACGTACATCGCAGCCACCATCGCGGCGAAGGTGGAGTCGATGGGGCACTCCCTGATCGTAGGTGGCGTCCGGATTCGCTCCATGCGCTGCGGTAACGTCGTGTCGGTCGCCGTCGTTGATGGCGCTGACATGAGGAGGCCGACCCGTGACCCTGCGCGACTACGTGCTCATCGTCGCCCGCAGCTGGATCGTGGTCGCCGTGACGGTCGCCGTCGGCCTCGTCACCGCCGGCATCGTCGCTCTCAGCAGCCACCACGACGTACACGTCGTCGGCGCAGGTGCTGTTCACCGGGCACGCAGACCATCGAGCGGTCAGGACCTGGCGTACGTCGGCAACTACGTCCAGTCGCGCATGCAGACGTACGAGAAGCTCGGGACGTCCAGCGAGCCTCCTGGAGCTCGGTCGCCGAAGCAGATCGGCTCCGACGAGTCCCCCGCACGAGCTGGCCGGCCGCGTCGAGGTCGAGCGTCAGCCAGCTCGACCACCGTCGCCACGATCTCGGCCGAGCGACACCGACGGCCAAGGGCGCGGCCCGCAGCGGCGAACACCGTGGCCGACGCGCTGCTCGACGCGGTCCAGGAGCTCGAGGCCGAGAACGCTGCTGGTGCGTCTGCGCAAGGGTCCGAACCAGGCGAAGGCGACCGTCGAGGGCGTCATCACCGGCGACGCCGAAGTCCCCTCCGCGCCGTCCGGATCCGAACATGCTCGCTGTACCTCCTGGCGGGTGCGCTGGCCGGGATCCTGGCCAGCATCGGCGTCGTCGCGCTTCGGGAGGTGCTGAGGGGGGAGGCCTCATCGTCGCCCGCCGGCGAGGCGACCTGATGGCCGACGCGCGGCGACCGGTCTCGGCCGGTTCGCGATCCGTCGCGGAGTCGAGCGGACGACGGGAGGCCACCGTCGAACCTGCGCCGCACGATGCACGCCTCCGGATGGATGTACTCGTCCCGCGCGCTGGTGTTCGGCTGGGCTCTGCTCTTGACGCACCAGTTCGGCATCGCCGAGTACGGCGTCTACGCGATCGCCTTCGCCGCCGGCGCGATCATCGGGGTGCCGCTCGACAGCTATTTCACCGTCCGGACACCGCGGGTCAGCGAGCGCGTCTTCGCCGGGGAGCGCACCACCCGGGTGCTCATCGGCCTCGGCCTGGTGTTCCTGGGCTGGGCCCTGTGGCCGTTCACCTTCCTCGGCGGATTCGCGGTCGGCAAGGCCGGCATCGACGTCTGCTTCCAGGCGTCGCGGAGCCCCCTCATCCGCGCCGGTCACCCCGATCGAGCCCAGCGGGCGGACGCCGCGCGTCAGATCTTCGGCATCGCCCTCGGCACGGCGTACGTCCTGTTCTACCCAGGGGCGATCATGGAGGTCGCGGCCCTGCTCTACCTGGCCGGCTGCGCGTCCCCCATTCTCATCGGGGTTCGCAACCTCGTCGACCATCGGCCGATCCGCCCCGAGCTGACCGTGCGCACGGCATCGATTCTGGGGGAGTCGATCGGTGGGGTGGCCTACGTGCAGGCCGAGGTGATCCTGCTCGGCCTGCTGGCCTCGCCGACCAGCGCCGGCTACTACTCGTTCGGCGCGACGATCGTGTGGTCCCTGGCATCCCTCGGGCAGAGCTTCGCGTACACGTACCACGAGGGCATGCGGCACTCGCAGGGCGACGTCGACACCGGCCCGCCACTCCGCACGGCGCTCCGGCTGTCGGCGGCCACGGCGAGTCATCGTGGCGGTCATCGCCGTGGTCCTGCACCAGATCGAGTTCGACCAGGCCCTGTGGTTGACGTTCGCCTGGCTCGCACCGGTGAGCTTCCTGCGCACGCTCAGCAGCGTCTCGACCGTCGTGCTGACGATGCAGCACCGCGACGTCTTCCGGCTGAAGATCACCGCGATCAGCCTCGCGGTGAAGGTCGGCCCTCATCGTGCTGCTCAGCTCGGAGGGTGGTCCCGGCGCGGCGGTGGCCTTCCTGGTGTCCGACCTCGTCATGTCGGGCGCGTACACGGTGAGCGTCTATCGCCGACGCGGGCGGACGCAGGCGGTCGAGGATGGCTGAACGAATCGCCTTCCTGCTCGGCAAGGATCCGGCGACATCGCATGGCGGCGTCCTCATGGTTGGCCTGGGCTGGTTCCCCAGGTGGCTGAGCTCATGACGCCGGGCGCATCTCACTCGACCCGGGTGCCGTGGGTGACCCTCGGGATCTCCGTCTTCCTCACGGTTTCGTTCCTGATCGCGCTTGGCAGCGGTGGCCCCGACCTGGGTGTGATCCTGGCGGTTCTCGCAGCGGTGGCGTTCGCGGCGTACGCCACCGTGATGCACCCGGTATCGATCTTCGCGGGGCTTGCCATCGTGGTGGGGTTCGTCCCGTACGTCGATGTGGCCGGAACGACGATTCCGGTCGTTCTCGTGCTGGCTGTCGGCGTGTGGATCGCCCTGTCGTTCATGCCGGACGTGGAGTTTCGTCCAGGATGGTGCGAGGCATGGATCCTGATGCTTGCGGCGACAGCCCTCTTGTCTCTCGTCGCCACGGGGCTGTCACCTCGCGCACTCATCGAGTACTCGGCATGGCTGGCGGCCACGGCCATCGTGGTCCCAGTCCGATTCCTGCCTGGCACCTCTCGGACCACGGTGGCGCGAGTGTTCGTCCTGAGCACCGCGGCGGCGTCTGTGGTCGGGATAGCTCTGATCCTGATCAATCCGAGTGGAACCTTCCTCAGGCGACTTGCCTTCGTCGGGCAGGACCCGGACATCTCCAATCTCCAGGTGGTACCAGGCTCGGACAGCTTGACCGTCCGGCTGACTGGGACGCTCGTCAACTCGAACACCGGCGCTCTGATTCTGGCCGCTGGCCTGATCCTTGCTGTCGCCTACTTCAGGGGCAGGTCGCGGGTCGTGCTGGTGGTTGTCATCGGCTGCGCCTTGACGATGACCCTCAGCCGGTCGGCGTTGGCCACTGTTGCCGTTGCGGGGATCCTGCTGACGATCCGGACATCCGGACATCGTCGGGTCGTCATTCTCGCGTCTGGCATGGCCGCCGGGCTAGGAGCCCTTGCCGTTCCGGGCGTCCTGGCGCGGCTCCGTGACTCGTTCGGATCGAGCGACATGGGAAGCGTCGCCCGCCTTCGCGCGCTTCAGGCCTTTCCTCGGACATGGAGGGTCATTGGACCTGGGGCCTGGGCTGGGCGCGCGAAGAGTTTCGTGAACCCGCACTGGCTGTCAACAACGTGGCCAACGCTCCTTTGTTGACGCTCTATCGTGGCGGAATCATTCTCGGCTTCTTGGCCGTCGCTGCTCTGGTGGTGCTCGTCGCACGGTCTTGGACCACCTCGAGCCGCTCGTTCGAGGATGCGGTCGTGTGCTGCGGGGTGATCGCCTTCGTCCTGGTGGCGCTGCAGCTCGACTTCCTGGTCGTCATCGACATCCCTGCCACCATCGTGTTCTCGTTGCTGGTTGGGCTGTCGCTTCACGCCCGGTCAGATGACGAACGAGGGATGTCCCGTGCGTGATCCCCACAGCCAAGTCGGGCAATACCTTGGCGGACTCGATGGGCTACGGGGCGCCGCGGCAGTGGCCGTGCTGGCCGCGCACTGCACCAGCCATTTCGCACCCGTCACCACACCCACCGGAGTTGCACAAGTGCTTGCGCAGGGCCTCACGGTGTTCTTCGCGATGTCCGGGATGCTCATATACACGCCGTTCGTACGCGACATCGCGCGCGGTGAGCGGCACCTGAGTCTCGGGCGTTATGCCAGTCGTCGCCTGATGCGCATCTTTCCCGTCTACCTCGTGATCTTCATTCTCTGCAACTTCGGCCTGCAAGCGGTCTACCTGTCGAATGCGGTGGAGAGTGCTTCCACCGCTTCCGACGCCGGTACGGGCATGATGACCGACCCTGCACCTCTGCTGCTCAATCTGTCGCTCCTCCAGACGTTCGTCCCGGAGCACCTCCAGACGGGCATCAACCCGAGCTGGTCGCTCACCACCGAACTGACGTTCTACGCGTTGCTCCCGGTCCTGGCCGTGTGGTTGGTGGGCCGGTCGAGTCGTCGCCTGGCGCTGGCGTTGATCCCGCCCGCACTGCTCGGTGCGGTGGGCCTCGCCGGACGCGCCTGGTCCGAGCACCTGTATGACCAGACGACCGGGCTCACCGTCTTCGAGGCCGAGTTCGGATCGAACGGGATAGCCGTCCTGTCCCGCAGCCTCCTTGCTCTCGGCGACACCTTTGCCGTGGGCATGGTGATCGCCGTCCTCTTCGTCTGGACCGAGCGCGGGGAACTTCCGAGGTGGACGCGCAGGATCGCCACGACAAGCGGGTGGACGCTGGTAGCCGTGGGTGCCGTTGGGGGGTTCTACCTCCGTGAGAGTCAGCCCTGGTTCATGGGGACCTTGACGTCTCTGGCCGCAGGCGGAGTGATCCTGTTGATGGTCGACCCGGGCGTGCGCCGTGAGCCGTCCGTGCTGGTCAGAATGGCGAGCTGGCGGCCGATCGAGTACCTCGGCGAGATATCGCTCAGCTTCTACCTCTGGCACTTCCCGATGATCATCCTCGCGTCGCGCGCTGGGCTGTTCGACACCGACTCGCTGGCCAGCCTGCTGGGCTCGACGATCCTCGTCACGACTGCCGCGACTCTGCTCGGTGCGATCACGTTTGCGTGGATCGAACGCCCGGCGATGACTGGCCGTTGGCCCCTCGCACGGCCCCGCGCACCACGGTGAGCCGCGCCGAGCCATGAGCACGACAAGTACCGTTGTGCCCATGCCCGGATTGATGCAGACGCACCAGGCGATTCGACGTCGCCCCGTCTCGGGTTCGTCCGGACCATGTCTGGCTCCAGCCCCGGTGCGGGACCCGTCACATGGCTGAGCGGCTGGTCTTCCTGATCGGCAAGGACCCGGCCACATCGCATGGCGGCGACATGACGATGTTCCGCACCATGCGAGCGATCGCATCGGAGCGCTACCTCACCGAGGTCATGTGCCTCTCCGACCGACCCGACCTCGTCGAGCCCGACACGACTCGCATCCCGAAGCCACCGATCAGGCTCCCGATGTTGGCCGTCCGCTCCCTGACCCGACGCCGCAGCCTGGTGCACACACGATTCGACATCGACGCGCTCCGCGACGCGCTACAGGAGTCCACGGCAGACCGGTTCGTCGCCGAACACAGCTACATGGCCGAGTCCTTCCTGCGGGCCACGGGCAAGGAGCCCGCGCGAGACCTCTTGGTCAGCACCGATGTTGCCGAGTCGAGCGTCTGGCGGCGCACGCACCGACTGACCGGACGAACCGAGGCTCGTCGCCTGCGCCGCGACGAGCTGCGTGTTGCACGAGCGGTGCACTCTCTCGGCGGGTACGACCGCTCGGAGATGGACGCCTATCGGGGTCTCGGGTTCGACGCGCACTGGCTGCCGATCACCCTGCCGCCAGCCGCCCCGGTGCGCGTCTCGGCGACGCCGCCACGACTGGTGTTGCTCGGCAACCGTTACTGGCGTCCGAACGCGGAGGCGGCCGAGACGATGATGCGTCTGTGGCCACGGATCGCTGCGGACGTCCCGGGAGCCGAGCTCTGGCTCGTCGGACCGAAGCCGGACCGCTCTGCGCACGACCTCCCTCACGGGGTCACCGACCTCGGCTTCGTCGAGGACGTCGACGCCACGCTGGGCGAGTGCCGCGCTCTGGCGGCGCCGGTGGCCGTGGGTGACGGCGTACGGGTCAAGCTGCTCGAGGCCGCCTCCCGCGGCCTACCGGTGGTGGCCTCGCCGGCGGCGATCGGCTCGATCGAGTCGTCGCTTGGCCTGAGGCCGGCCGGAGACGAAGAGGACTTCATTGCCCTGTGCCGCACGTTCCTGCTCGATGCCGACGTCGCTTCCGAGGAAGGCGCCCGCCTCCATGCCGCGAACGCCCGACGCTGGTCAGACCGAGTCGGCCACGACGCGGTTCTCGAGTGGTTGAGCGGATGACGCTGTCGATGCTGGTCCGCGCGACCTCTAGGCTTGCTTCGATTCGAGGTCGAGAGGAGTGGTGATGGCTGATCATGTGCGAGTGGCGATCGCCCACGACTACCTGACCCAGCGCGGTGGCGCGGAACGGGTCGTGCTCGCCATGGCCCACGCGTTTCCCGACGCGCCGATCCACACGACGCTGTACGACCCGGAGGAGACCTTTCCCGAGTTCGCCGCCCTCGACGTCAGGACGTCGCGGCTGAACAAGGTTCGGTACCTCCGCCGCCACCACCGAGCCGCTCTGCCGTTCCTCCCGGGGGCTGTGTCGTCCATGACGATCGACGCCGATGTCGTGCTCGTCAGCAGCAGCGGATGGGCGCACGGCGTCACGAGCACCGGACGGAAGCTCGTCTACTGCTACACGCCGGCCCGCTGGCTGCACCAGCAACGTCGGTATCTCGGCGACCACTCGTCCCGCAGCACGGCCGTCGCCCTCAAGCTGCTCAGTCCCTGGCTGCGCCGGTGGGACTACCGGGCAGCACGGACGGCGTCCGACTACGTGACGGTCTCGTCGGTGGTCCAGGACCGTGTGCACTCGGTGTACGGACTTCCGTCGACGGTGGTCCCGGCGCCGCGACCCAACACGGACATGTGCCCGTCCGAACCGATGCCGAGCGTCGAGAACTGGCTCGCGGGTGACGGATTCGAATTGTGTGTCTCGCGGCTGCTGCCGTACAAGAACGTCGACCAGATCGTCGCGGCGTACCAGGACGAGCCGCGTCGTCGGCTGATCATCGTCGGCAGCGGACCGCAGAAGCAGGCGCTCCGTGCGGCGTCGGGCGACAACGTCCTGTTCCTCGAGGGCGTCTCCGACGGCCAGCTGGCGTGGCTGTATCGCCGCTCGCGGGCCCTGATCGCCATCAGCTACGAGGACTTCGGTCTCACCCCGCTGGAGGCGGCCGCGTTCGGCAAGCCCTGCATCGTGCTGCGCTGGGGCGGCTTCGTCGAGACGATGATCGAGAACCTCACGGCGGTGTTCATCGAGGTGCCGGAGGTCGAGCACGTGCGCCGAGCCCTCGAGCAGCTCGACGCCCGCGAGTGGGACGCCGACCGCATCATCGAGCACGCCGCGCGCTATCACGAGGACGTCTTCGTCGAGAACATTCGCGACCTCGTCAAGGCGCAGCTGGAGAGGCACGACCGCGCCTGACGCCGTTCGTTGCCGGATCGAACTGATTTCGCCAACTCGCCCCGTAATGCCCGTTCGCGAGTCACGATGGACCTCCACACTCACGACAGCTTGATCCGTTGTGCACGGAAGGTCTCCCGGAGCCATGTACACCGATCTCACGTTTTCGATGGACGCTCGGTCGTCTGCGCCGCATCGCGTCGGTGCGTTGCTGGTGCCCCAGGCAGCGCAGTACCTCCGCCCGCTGGGTCGACCGCGGCGACCGCTCCTACGTGACGCTCACGGTGAAGACGACCATCGTCGAGGACATGGTCGACCGGCTGTGCGGCATGCACCCCAGCGTGCGATGCATCTCGCGTGTCGACATCGAGCCCACCGAGCCAGGGGTCGAGAACACCGCCAGCTGACTCTGTGCGGCGGCTGGACCCGGACGAGCTTCATCAGGGTGCGTGAGCGGACATCCGGAGCGAGGTTGCTAGCCTCGCGGGGTGAAGATGTCAGTCGTCGGGTGCGGGTACCTCGGTGCCGTCCACGCAGCATGCATGGCAACTCTTGGTCACGAGGTCGTCGGCATCGACGTCGACAAGGCCAAGATCGACGCCCTCGCGGCCGGTGACGCGCCGTTCTTCGAGCCCGGTCTGCCCGAGCTGCTCGCCGAGGCGATGGACACCGGCCGACTGACGTTCTCCAGCGACATCGCCGACATCAGCGGCTCCGATGTGCACTTCGTCTGCGTCGGCACGCCGCAGCTCCAAGGCGAGATTGCCGCCGACCTCACGTTCGTGGATGCCGCCTTCGATGCTCTCGTGCCGCACCTCTCGGCCGGCGACCTGGTGGTCGGCAAGTCGACCGTTCCGGTGGGCACCGCAGAACGACTCACCACGATCCTGACCGACGCCGACTCCGGCGCCTTGCTCGCCTGGAACCCCGAGTTCCTGCGCGAGGGCCACGCGGTCCGCGACACGCTCGAGCCCGACCGCCTCGTCTACGGTGTCCCGGCCGGCATCGACGGCGACCGCGCGGTCAAGCTGCTCGACGACGTGTACGCCCAGCCGATCGCCGACGGGTCACCGCGACTCGTCACCGACCTCGCCACCGCCCAGCTGGTCAAGGTGGCGGCCAACTCGTTCCTCGCCACCAAGATCTCGTTCATCAACGCGATGGCCGAGCTCTGCGAGGCCACTGGTGCCGACGTCACGCTCCTCGCCGACGCGATCGGGCACGACGCGCGCATCGGCCGCAAGTTCCTCAACGCCGGGCTCGGCTTCGGCGGCGGCTGCCTGCCCAAGGACATCCGGGCCTTCATGGCCCGAGCCGGTGAGCTCGGCGCCGACCAGACGCTCGCGTTCCTGCGCGAGGTCGACGCCATCAACGGCCGTCGGCGCATCCGCATGGTCGAGCTCGCCCGCGAGGAGGTCGGCGGATCGATCGCCGGGCTCCGGGTGGCCGTCCTCGGCGCCTCCTTCAAGCCGGACAGCGACGACGTGCGCGACTCCCCGGCCCTCGACGTCGCCGAACAGCTGCGTCTGCAGGGTGCCGAGGTCGTCGTCACTGATCCGCAGGCCATCGACAACGCGCGGGCCTCGTACCCCGACCTGTCCTTCGCCGACTCCGCGCTCGAGGCGGCCACCGGCGCCGACCTGGTGCTGTTGCTCACCGAGTGGGCCGAGTACGTCGAGCTCGATCCGGAGACGCTCGGCGACGTCGTCCGCCACCGTCGCATGATGGACGGACGTCTCGCGCTCGACCCGGTCGCCTGGCGCGACGCCGGCTGGGTCTACCGCTCCCTCGGCCGTCCGTGACCCCTTCTGGGTCGTCCGGCCTCTGGCGCGACGCCGACGGACGCCTCGTCCTCGTCCAGTGGCCGAACCCGGCGCTTTGGGTCTTCGTCGTCGCGCTGGGCCTTCGCTGGTCCCCGTGGGACGCCCGCGACACCGAGCTGCTGTGGCTCGGCCGCGGCGCCATTATCGCCTGGGCGGCCGACGAGCTGCTGCGCGGCGACGCCCTGGTGCGCCGCCTGCTCGGCGCTTTCGTGCTGGCCTGGCAGGTCGTCGTGCTCCTGACCTGAGCCGATGCTCAGGTCAGTCCTCGAGCAGCCCTTCCTTCTTGGCCGCGGAGACGATCCGGCGCACGTTCGCCAGCCGTCCGCAGTCGTCGTCGATCTGGGAGTTGCGCTCGTCGGCGAACTTCTGGCCGAGGTCCTCACGGACGCGCGGGCCGACGTCTTCCCGTGCGGGGTTGAGGATGGTCAGCTCCTCCTCGGTGAGGTGGTGACCGACCACTCGCGCCAGCTCCTCGACCGCGTCGTCGAACTTCTGCGTGTCCGTACCGGCGCACTCGAGGACGGCGAGCAGCGCCTCGTGGCCCTCGGCGTGCTCCTCCTCGCCGTGCTCGGCATCGTCGGCGTCGACCGCGGTCTTGCGCTTCAGAGCCGGGTACACGTGGCGCTCCTCCGCTTCGGCGTGCGCGACGTGGAGGGCGGAGAACGCCTGGCGCACCGCGTCACGGTCCGCCGACGAGCTCCGCATCTGGCGCAGGAGGTCTTCGAACCTGCGGTGGTCGTCGAGGATGAGGTCGATGACGTCGCCGGAGGTCGGCCGGCCGAGATCGATCGCTGTGGTGGGATCCATGCCATCGAGCGTAGTTCCGATGTTCGAGGTGCGCCCGGTGCGATGATCACCCCATGTGGTCGAACCTCGTGAGCAATTCGCGCCGCGGGACCTTTGTCCTCGGTCTCTTCATCCTCACGCTCGGCGTGGGGGCGCTGGCACTTCCCTCGCTCGGCAGGATGGACCTGCGCGGTGTGAGCATCCTCGACATCGAGCTGATGCGCACGAGCGAGAACGCGGCTCAACAGGTCGCCCTGCTCGGGTCGTCCGGCGTCGACGCCGCCCAGATGTCGATCTACCTGGACTTCCCGTTCCTCGTCCTCTACGCACTCGCGCTCAGCGCGGCGTGCGCCGTCCTGGCGGCTCGCGCCGCTGAGCGCGGTGCGAGCGTCGCTGGCTGCGGCCGGGAGGCTGATGGCCTGGGCCGCACCCGTCGCCGCAGCGCTCGACGCCGTCGAGAACGTCGCGCTGCTCCGGGTGCTCGACGGTCAGACCGGCCAGCCCTGGCCCGGAATCGCCTACGGCTTCGCGTCGGTGAAGTTCGCGCTGCTCGCGCTCGTGGTCGTCTACCTGATCGCCGGACTCGTGCTCGTGCGGCGTCAGCAGCCTCTGGAGACGCCCGTCGCCACGTAGCTGCGGGCTTGGTCAGCCGTCGAGGCGCGCCTTCAGGCCGTCGAGCTCGGTCCAGAGGGTGGTCGGCAGCTTGTCGCCGAACTTCTCGAACCACTCGTTGATCTGCGGGATCTCGGCCTTCCACTCCTCGACGTCGACCCGCAGCGCGGCCTCGAGCTGCTCGGTGCTGACGTCCAGCCCCTCGGTGTCGATGGACTCGGGCGGGGGCACGAGGCCGATGGGCGTCTCGTTGGCCTCGACCCGTCCGTCGACGCGATCGACGACGTACTTGAGGATGCGGCTGTTCTCGCCGAAGCCCGGCCAGAGGAAGCCGCCGTCGTCGTCGCGACGGAACCAGTTCACGTAGAAGATCTTCGGGAACTTGGACTCGTCGTTGTTCTTGGCCATCGAGATCCAGTGGTTGAAGTAGTCGCCGCCGTCGTAGCCGATGAACGGCAGCATCGCCATCGGGTCGCGGCGGACGACGCCGACCGCGCCGGTCTGGGCGGCCGTGGTCTCGGACGAGAGCGTGGCGCCCATGAACGTGCCGTGGGTCCAGTCGCGTGCCTCGGTGACCAGCGGGATCGTGGTCTTGCGGCGGCCGCCGAACAGGATCGCGTCGAGCGGGACGCCGTTCGGGTCGTCGTACTCGGGCGCGATGACCGGGCACTGCTTGATCGGTGTGCAGAAGCGGCTGTTCGGATGGCTCGACAGCTCCTCGCTGTCGGGCGTCCAGTCGCGGCCCTTCCAGTCGGTGAGGTGGGCCGGCGGGTCGTCGGTCATGCCCTCCCACCAGATGTCGCCGTCGTCGGTGAGGGCGACGTTGGTGAAGACCGAGTTGCCCTTCTCGATGGTGCGCATGGCGTTGGCGTTGGTGCCCCAGCCGGTGCCCGGTGCGACGCCGAACAGGCCGAACTCCGGGTTGACCGCGTAGAGGCGACCGTCGGGGCCGACGCGGATCCAGGCGATGTCGTCGCCGATCGTCTCGGCCTTCCAGCCGGGGATCGTCGGCTCGACCATCGCGAGGTTGGTCTTGCCGCAGGCGCTCGGGAACGCCGCCGCGATGTACTTGACGACGCCCTCGGGGTTGGTGAGCTTGAGGATGAGCATGTGCTCGGCCATCCAGCCGTTGTCACGACCCATCACCGAGGCGATGCGCAGCGAGTAGCACTTCTTGCCGAGCAGGGCGTTGCCGCCGTAGCCGGAGCCGTACGACCAGATCATGCGCTCCTCGGGGAACTGCACGATGTACTTCGTGTCGTTGCACGGCCACGCCACGTCGGCCTGGCCCGGCTCGAGCGGGGCGCCGACGGAGTGGAGGGCCGGCACGTAGTCGGCGTTCGTCTCCTCGATCTTGGCGAGGACGTCCTTGCCGATGCGGGCCATGACCGTCATCGAGGCGAGCACGTAGCCGGAGTCGGTGATCTCGACGCCGAACATCGGGTGCTCGGACTCCAGGTGGCCCATCACGAAGGGGATGACGTACATCGTGCGACCGCGCATGCAGCCGTCGTAGAAGTCCGTCATGATCGATTTCATCTCGTCCGGCGCCATCCAGTTGTTGGTGGGACCGGCGTCGGCCTCGTTGACGGAGCAGATGAAGGTGCGGTCCTCGACGCGGGCGACGTCAGACGGGTCGGAGGCGCAGTAGAAGGAGTTCGGCTTCGTGTCCTCGTTGAGACGGGTGAACGTCTTGTTCTCGACCAGCGAGTCCGTGATGGTGGTCCATTCCTCCGGCGTTCCCTCGCACCAGTAGACGTGGTCGGGCTTCGTCAGGGCGGCTACCTCGTCGACCCAGGACTGGAGCTGCTGGTGACTGGATCGGTAGGTCGAGCGGATCGTGTCTGAGGTCATGTGTGAACTTTTCCTTCTCGCGCATCGCGAGCCAAAATCACTGGCTCGCACCACTGGAATCGGGGGATCCCGACCCAGACAGCTGATGTGTAGATGGGTTCGTTCATGCGGGCACGAACGGTCATCCGACTGTACGCCGTTCGCCGCGGGAGCGAAAAGTGAGGGGGCGTGGAATACATCACAGGACGAAGGTTTGCCATGGGCATCGTCCGGTCAGGGCTTGAGGACAACCTTGATGCAGCCGTCCTTCTTCTGTTGGAACATCTCGTAGGCGGCGGGTGCATCGTCGAGCGGCAGGTGGTGGGTGGCGAACGACTCCACGCCGAGGGCGTCCTCGTCCTTCTCGAGCACCTTGACGATGTCGTCGGTCCAGCGCTTCACATGGCATTGACCAAGACGCATCGTGATTCCCCGGTCGAACATCTCCATGAGCGGCATCGGATCCAGCTCGCCGCCGTAGACCCCAGCGACGGAGACCGTGCCACCGCGACGGACCGACTTGATGCAGGCGACGAGGGCGGCGAGCTGGTCGATGCCCATCCGGTCGAGGGCCGGCTTGGCGAGCGCGTCCGGCAGGTGTCCGACGACATCGATGGCCACTCCGGCCAGCGGTGAACCGTGCGACTCCATGCCCACGGCGTCGACGGTGCTGTCCGCGCCACGACCCTCCGTCAGATCCAGGATGGCCGCAGCCACGTCGTCGACGGCGCTGTCGTCGATGACCTCGGCCCCCCAGTCGCGCGCCAGCTCGAGTCGCTCGGGCACGTTGTCGATGCCGATCACGCGACGTTCGGCGAGCCGCGCGATTCTGCACGTCATCTGTCCAATCGGGCCGAGCCCGAAGACCGCCACCGTCCCGTCCTCGGGGACGTCGGCGAACATGAAGGCCTGCCACGCGGTCGGCAGCACGTCGGACAGGTAGAGAAACCGCTCGTCTGCGGCGCCCTCGGGCACCTTCACCGGTCCGAACTGGGCCTGCGGCACCCGCAGGTACTCCGCCTGGCCGCCCGGCACCGCGCCGTACAGATCCGTGAAGCCGAACAGCGACGCACCCTTGCCCTGCGCGGTCACCTGGGTGGTCTCGCACTGCGCGAACAGGCCGCGCGAGCACATCCAGCAGTGCCCGCACGAGATGTTGAACGGCACCACGACGCGATCGCCGATCTGCAGATCGCCCGCCTCCGGGCCGACCTCGACGACGGTGCCCATGGTCTCGTGCCCGAGCACGTCGCCTTGGTGCAAGTAGGGACCGAGGACCTTGTAGAGGTGGAGGTCAGATCCGCAGATCGCGGTGGAGCTGACCTCGATGATGGCGTCGTTCGGCTCCTGGATCATGGGATCCGGAACGGTCTCGACGGAAACCGATTCCCGCCCCTGCCAGGTGAGTGCCCGCATGTGGTTTCCTCTTCTCGTTGCTCGACGTTCCCGCTTCGCCTCGTGCGTACCCGCCTGGTCACTCCCCAATCACCGGGCGCTTGCGGCGGTCAGGCAGAGTGGAAGGCATGGGGGTTCAACTCACGTTCGCGATGTCCACGGACTCGTCTGCCTCGATGAGGGTGCAGTCGATGCTGCTTCCGTTCGACGACCGGTTCGAGAACCGCTGGGTCGAGCAGGGCGACAACACCTATCTCGTCATCCGCGTGCCCGAGCCGGGCGTCGAGGACTTCATCGACGAGGTGCACGCCTGCCACCCCACCGTCTCGCAGGTCGGCCACGACCTCATCGACGTCTGACCGATTTCGAGTCGCCGACGACCACCGGTTAGACTCGTTCCGGCCCTTCGGGGCAGGCGCCCGTAGCTCAACGGATAGAGCATCTGACTACGGATCAGAAGGTTGGGGTTTCGAATACCTCCGGGCGCGCCACATGTGACCGGAGTCATCAGTTTGATGACTTGCAGCTTCGCCAACTCAGGCGCTCGTCCCGTTTCCGGGAGCCGTGGCCACCCGCGGCCAACCGAGGACACTGCGCCCTTCACCTGCCGGACCGGGATGTGCTGTTCACCGGAGACAGCCTCGTGACCCTCGACTCGCGCACCGACGGCAACGACGAGGCTGCACTTCATGATTCAGGGCATGTCCTTGGCTGATCTGGGTACGAACACCGCAGCGGCCTCCCGGTTGGCTCTTCAACAGACCTTGTTCAGCTCGGCGGGAGATCGTCCAACGCCACGCCAAGGAGTCATCATGACGGAATCGCCAGAAGAGTCGAATATTCCCACCGACGAAGAGCATCCTGCGTCGGATGGACCAGCAGCTGAGGCGGAAGAAGCTCTTGATCTCGGGGACGAGGAAAACCAGCCCCCGCCATGATCTTGATCATTTCGACAGAGTGAACTGCGGCCCGTCGCCCATACTGAATGCCACGCCCGCGCCGGTCAGACGCGCTGACAGAACCCCCATGAGAAAGTCTGAGCGGGTGGCGATCTGCTTCCAAAACGAAAGAGGAACTGCATGCTCAAGGACTTGTCCGGGGTCGGAAGCCTCCAAGATGCCCTCGCCGAAACCAACGCATTGCTCGCTGACGTCCTGGCCGAGCTCAAGGAAACCAACACTGAACGGCTGGAGGCCATCGCCACAGCTTTGCAGGTGCTCAACAGCAACGTGGAGCAACTGTCGCCTGCCGGGGAGGAATGACTGTTCTTCGAGCGCTCCGACGAGCTCGAACGAGCAGATCGCACAGCCCGCCGGGGCTACGGATCAGAAGCCTGAGGTTCCGAATGCCTCCGGGTGCGACGCAAGGCCACTGCACATGGTCGGAACGTGCACGCGAGGACCACGCGCGATGGTTCAGCGCCAAGGAGTGAGGCGGCGCAGCCGGGCGTGCGCGATGGCAGCCCTGGCGGCATTCATCCCCGGTGCGCCGTGCACGCCCCCGCCAGGATGAGCTGAGACCGACCCGAGGTAGAGCTTCTTGATGCCCGTCTCGGCGCGGCCCATTCCGGGCACCGGCCGGAGGAAGAGCTGCTGCTGCAGCTGGGAGGTCCCCTCGTTGATCGCTCCGCTGATCAGGTTGGCGTTCCGCCCCCGTGTCGTTCTAGGGTGGACGGGCTGCCGGAGACTCCTGCGTAGAGGTGGGCAGCCCGTCCGCGAGCCGTAGTACCCGTCGGCGTCAGGTTCAAACCACGAGGCCGCGCTGCCGGGTCAGCCCACTCGTCCGTCGCTGACTGGCCTCTCCCGCGGCCGAGCTCGTCACGATTGCGATGACCTCCTGGGCGATGGCGAAGAGCTTCACGTTGCGGTCTTGAGACAGCCGACGCATGTAGGCGAAGGCTTGGTCGGAGGTGATGTCGAAAGCGAGCATCAAGATGCCTTGGGCTTGTCCGATGGTGGTCCTCGTTCTCAAGGCCTCATGGAGCTCTCCGCGCATCTTTGCGGCAGATATGGCGACCGACGCGTGCGCGGCGAGCAGCTTCATGACCTCGACGTCCTCGTCGTCGAATGCATCGACGTCCCGGGAGTACACGTTCAGTGATCCGAGGCGTCGTGACGTGGTTTCGAGGCTGGAGCTGAGCACGCTGCGGTAGCCGAGGTCGGCGGCGGCCTTTCCCCAGGTGGGCCACCGGTCGTCATCCAGCACGTCCCGAACGAGGCAGGTGTGCTCACCGCCGGCCAGCGCTGCCACACAGGGGCCTTCGCCCAGCTCGGCCTGGAGCTCGTGGGCCCTGTTCACTTCGGGGCTCGTTCCAGCCGGGGTCTCCACCTTTTCGTGGCGCCGCATGAGCATGACGCCGGCATCGTCCGCGTCGACTGCAGCGCGCGCGTCATGGGACACCGTCTCGAGGGCCTGGTCGGTCGACTCGAAACCCTCGAGCTCCAAGGCCATCTGGGAGAACAGGTCATCGCGCGTCATCATGCTTGCCTTCCAAAAGGTGGTGAGGTCAAGCCGCTGGAGGCCGCAACGACGAGATGGCTCCAGCGTCACACATGGCGGCGAAGAAAGCGCGCCGGCCTTGGCATCAACTGTGCTCATCCGGGGTACAGGTGAGGTTGTCGCGCGGAGAGGTGCACCTGTCCACGTGACATTGAGACGCTTCGGCGTCGGGACGGCCGGTTGAGACCTCACAGCCGGTCGTCCTCCCTGTGGAGACGAGGCGGCCCTTGAATCAAGGTTCTTGCGGTCCCAGTTCCGCAGCTCTACGATTCAGGGGCCGGTTGGGAAGCAGGCGGCGACCCCCAGTGGGAAGGTCGCAGCCGTGTCAGAGCAGGCATCCCCGCGTTCATGGTCCTTCGAGATCTACCAGGTTCGCGATGTCGATCATCAACAGCGCATTCTCGACGTGTTTCGTGACATCGAGCGTCCCAAGGTCGTCGCGCTCGGAACTCAGAGCGAGCACGAGTGGTTCGTGATCGTTGAGGTCGGCTCGATTGAGGACAGGGTCTTTGCGAGTCGGACCATCCGCGTCCTCGACTCACGTGCCGCACGTACGTACTCATCAGGACACCGGCAGATCGCCGGTTCGCTGCCGGCGTCCTGACGGCCTGGGCCATGACGATCATCGACGAACGGTGCCCCGTCTGCGGCGGCCATGTCGAACGTCTCGACATCCTGTCCACGGGTCTCAAGCTCGACGGCGTGACTCCCCGCATGACGACAACCACTGACAGTGCCGGTCAGATCCAGGCCCACATGCCGCCACAGGTGATCGCCGGGTGCGGCATCCCCACGGGAGTAGAGGTCAGGTCCGACAACAAGACAAGACCGCCCTGCGCACTCGGGGGGATATGCGCAGGGCGGTCATGTCAAGTCTAGACCTTTTCATCGGGGCGGCAAACTGCGGGAGTGGAGAACGCCCGCGCCCGGCCTGGACCCGAATGGCGACACGCGGCAGTGAGCGGCGACGCGTGGAGAAGATGCGGGGCGCAGCACCCGTTCCTAGGTTGGGTGCATGAGCGTTGATGAGAAGTTGGAAGCTGTCCAAGCAGTCGTCGAGCGTGTTGCCGCATATCAGGACGGTGCCCCTGAAGGCACCGTTGAGGACGAGCTGCGGAAGGGTTTGACCGAAGCGGGTGTCGACCTCGAGGACGATGACGTCCGAAGACTTGCCGAGGCCATCGAGGCAGAGCATGGGTCCGTCTCGGCCGAGCACGTTCTTGGCTGATCGAGAAGCAGCATCAGTCGCCCGGTCTCGCCGCGCCGCGGTTCTCACATTGACGGTGCCACCGTGACCGGCGACCAGGTCGTCGAGCACGTCCGCAGTCGTGTCGCCGCGTTCAAGGTCCCGCGACGAGTGACCTTCGCCGACCTTCCGAAGACGTCGACCGGCAAGATCCAGAAGAACGTCCTCAGAGCCAGGCCGGGCGCCGCCGGTCAACCCCCGCCTTTTCCCGATGGCTGAAGGAGAGCGTCACTCGTGGCGGAACGACGTACGGTGCACCTGCGTCGAAAAATCAGACCAAGTATCGAAGACCCGTCAGTGAGGGAAACGTATGTGCCGAGTGCTCGCCTACATCGGGCCGGAAATTCCTGTGGAGAACCTGCTGCTCAAGCCGGGTAACAGTCTCATCAACCAAAGCCTCGACCCAGAGCGTCATCCGGAGCTTCAGCTGGCGGGGTGGGGATTCGGGGTTTGGGGCGAGCATCTGCTGACGCCGGAAGAACCGTTCGTCTACCGCCGACCCATGCCTGCCTTCTATGACGACAATGCCGGCGGAATCATTCCGAGTCTGCAGGCCAGCACGCTGCTTGCTCATGTGAGAGCAGCCGCCTACAACTCCAGCGTTGTCATGGCCGACGAGAACTGCCATCCGTACTCCTTCTCGGAGACACCCTGGATCGTTGCTCAGAACGGTGACCTGCCGAACTGGAAGCTGTTGCAGAAGGAGCTGCTCCAGCACTGCAAGGACAAGTACCTGGAGCAGATGCAGGGCAACACGGACACCGAGTTCCTCTACGTGCTCCTGCTCTCCCTGCTCGAGAGCGACAGCGACGAGGACGTTCAGCGCGGGTTCGAAGAGATGTTGAGGCTCATCGTCCAGGCGATGAAGAAGCTCGATCTCGTCGCATTGACCAAGTTGAAGATGGCCCTGGTCTCCCCGAACCGCATCATCGGGGTGAACTTCGGATTGGGACGCCAAGGCGAAACCGATCCGGCCGGGGACTGGAGAGAGCTGCGAAAAGCCGGCCCGGGCACGGACGACTTCGTGCTCTCCATGCTCCTGGAGCCGATGTATCTGCTGATGGGTCGCAACTTCTTGCATGATGAAGCGTCCTACGACTTCGAAGAGTGCACTGTCGAGGAGGCGACGGCCGCCATCTTCGCCTCCGAGCCCTTGACGGAAGGCACCGACGACTGGACGACCTTGGAATTCGGCGAGATCGTGTTCCTCGAGAAGAAGGGCGAGGACATCACGAGAAGCGTCAGTCGATTGAGGGTGTAGGCGCAAGGTGCTCTTCGCAGCGTGATTCAGCTTCGTTGTCTCGCGATGCTGACGGGCGGCGGATGTAGTACTCGGTGAAGTCGCGGCATCGGCCGTCGTCGTCGAAGCGCATGACGAAGCAGTTCTCATAGACGCGGACGATCGGCCCGTCAGGCTGTTCGCGGTACTGCGATGTGCCGGTGGCCACGACGGTGTCGCCATCGATCGCGATGGGGGTGTACTCGGCCTCATAGGTGCCGGCTTCGTCGCGGGACGAAGCGTCACCCGACTCATCGTCGCCCCGCCAGGAGGCGACGACGGCCTGCCGGCCGACGATCGGGTCGTCGTACGGGTGATAGCGGTACGCGACGTCCTCGCTGAACAGCGCCGAGATGTCGCCCGGGTCGTAGGACGCCCACGCATCGACGTACCGGTCAAGCCAGGCTTGTGCGGTCTCCTGGTCCATCGGCCTCAACCTAACCGGTGGTGTGGTCCGGGTCCCAGCGGTTGGCGAGGAGGGCGAAGCTGGGAGTGTCCGCCAGGGACGTCATGGCCTCGTAGATGCGTTCGTACCCCGTGCTCGCGATGCGCCAGGCGCCATCGGAATCCTTGCGGTACTCGTCCGTGTAGTAGCCGGCGCCGCGGATCTCCACCTGGAACTCGGGCACGATCACGGTGTCCTCGAAGCACCACGACCCGCTGGCGTGGTCGCCGTCGACCTCGATCTCGGGGTGATGGGCCACGTGAACCGTGATGACCCCGCGGTGCAGGTTCTCGGTCATGAAGGCGACCACGGCGTCCCGGTCGTCGAAGTGGACCGGCTCCGGCATGGCGTGCGTGCCGTAGCGGGCGCGGACGTCGGTGGTGAGGCAGTCGCCGAACTCCTCCCAGGACTTGAGGTCCAGGGTGCGGAAGTAGCGGTACTTGAGGCGCTTGATCGCTTCGATCGCTTCGAGGTCCATGGGAGCAAACTAGGGCTTTCCCGGCTGTGGTTGCAGGATCGCGTCGGTGCCGCCGTCGGCGTAGACCACGGAGCCGACCATCAGGCTGCTGGCGTCGGAGAGCAGGAAGCCGATCAGTGCGGCGATCTCCTCCGGTCGTCCCGGCCGGCCGATCGCGGTGGGGTAGGCGTCGACGAAGGGTCCGAACACCGGATCCGCCCGGAGTGCCTCGGTCATCGAGGTGGCGACGACGCCGGGGGCGACGGAGTTGAGCCGGATGCCCTGCCCGATCCACGCGTCGGTCACGCCCTCACGGCGTGCCCACCAGGCCAGCGCGGCCTTGGTCGCCGGGTAGACCATCACCGAGTCGACCTCGCGAGCGTCCGCTCGGGCGGCCTCCTCGTCGTCGGCCAGGCACAGGTCGGCCACCGATGCTCGCCAGCCGGTCATGGCGGTGATCGAGTTGGAGGCGAGCAGGACGACGCTGGCGCCTCCGGCCGCCGCCAGACGGGACTGGAGTCCGCTGACGAGCGCCACGGCCCCGAAGTAGTTCACCGAGACCACCAGGGCGGAGTCCACGCCGGTGGCTCCGGCGATGCCGGCGCAGGGCACCAGCCCGTGCACGACGTCGGTCAGCTCCTCGACTCCCGCCACCGCGTCCGCCCGGCCCGCGGCCGTGGACAGGTCGGCGACGACGTCGGCGTCGTGAAGGTCGACGGTGATCACCCGGTCGCCCTGGTCGCGCAGCAGGGCGGTCGTCGCGGCACCGATCCCGCTCGCGGCGCCGCTGACGACGAACGTCTTCACGCGTCCTGGATCCTGACGAGACCGGCCAGGGTGGCGATGTAGGCCGTTCCGTCGGGCCCGAGGTAGATCGCGGCGTAGTGGTTGTTCCACTGGATGCCGGTGCCGGTGAGACGGCTCCAGACGGTCTTGCCGGTGCGGATGTCGATGGCCGTGAAGTACCAGGCGTCGAGCACGTTGCCGTTCGGGGACTTCGGCTTCGTGTAGGCGTAGAGCAGGCCATTGCCGAGCGAGGCCTTGGCCACCGAGCTGGGCGCGATCGAGTCGTTGGTCCAGGCCACGTGGCAGCCGTCGTCCTCGACCATCACGCGGGCCAGACCCGGTGTCGTGGTCTTCCCGAGGATCGTCGAGGTCGGGCCCTTGTAGCCGTAGTTGTTCTCGATGATGAACGAGTTGCCCGCCGCGACCAGGCTGTTGTCGGTGGTGCCGGCGTTGGCGGCGAGGACCGGCTGCGTGCAGTGGAGCCGGTCGGTCGCACCCGTCCGACGGTCGTAGACGAGCACGTTGGTCTGCGGGTCGGCGTTGTCGTTGATCGCGACCCACCGGTCACCGAGCAGCGTCGGAGTGGTGCCGGAGCCTTGGGACAGGTTGCCCGGCTTCAGGCGGGTGCCGCGGTCGTACGCCTCGCGCCAGGTGACCTCAGGGCTTCCCGCAGCCGTGGCGTCGAGCCGGTAGAGCGCATGGGTGGAGACGACGTACATGCCGCCCGTCTCGTCGGTGGCGACCGAGTTGGTGACCTGCTCGCCGTCCGGCAGCTTCGTCACCTGCACTTCGCCGGTCTCCCGGTCGATCGTGCCGACGGTGCCCTGCTGCGTGAAGAACCAGATCCGGCCGTCCCAGTCGGGCATGGTCGCGATCAGGCAGTCCTTGGCGGGAACGTGGGAGGCCAGCGACCACTCGTGCTGCTTGAGGAGCTTGCCGTCGGGCTGGACCTTGATCTTGAGGACCTTCTTCTGGCCCGTGGTCGGGTAGGCGACGTCGTCGCCGTCGAGGAAGAAGTACGTGCCGCCGCAGATGTCAGTGAAGGGGTTGGCGCTGGTGACCAGGTTGCGTGCGGAGGTGCGCAGCTCCGAGATCGGCTTCAGCGTGACCGGGTCGATCACCATCATCCCGAAGCCCTCGAGGCCGCCGCACAGCCCGACGATGCGGTCGTGGGAGTCGAACGCGATCGTGGCGCACTCGCGGACGCCGTACGACGCCGACTTCACCGTCAGCTTCTTCCCCAGGGGTCCGCTGACTTCGTAGGCGTCGGAGGCGTAGGCGTCGTTGTGCATCGAGTTGGTGCCGTCGGGGGAGAGCCACGGGTTCTGCGGGATCGGCGGGTGGGCGATCGGCTGCTCGGTGGCCGGGGCTCCGATGAACTTCGGCACCAGCAGGTCGGTGGGCAGCGACGGGATCGGCAGTCCGCGGACCGCAGGGATCGGCGGGAGGTTGACCTCCGGTGGCGTGGGCTCCGAAGCCGCTGGTACGGCGAGCGCGCCGGCCGTCAGCAGGCCGACCGAGGCTCCGGCCAGCAGGGTGAGCGCAGGTAACGGGGGACATGCGCTGACTGTAACGGAGTCCTAGAACGTGTTCTAGTTATTCTGTAGCGTGGCCCCATGACCAAGGCCGGCTCTCTCGCGCGCGTCGCGGCGGCCTACGTCATCGGCTCTCGCGGTGGCTGCCGCATGGCTGGTCTGGGGGCCGGACACCCGCTGGCTGTGGCTCGACACCCTGATCGCGGACGTGCTCGCCACGCTGGTGGTGTTCGCCGCCAGCCGGATGTACGGCAACTCGAGCTTCTACGACCCCTACTGGAGCGTGGTGCCACCGGCACTGCTCGTCTTCTGGTGGAGTCAGGGCGGCCTGGGCATCGACGACGTGCGTTCCTGGCTGGTCGCCGCGGTGGTGTTCCTGTGGGCGATCCGCCTGACCGCCAACTGGATCCACGGGTTTCCCGGGCTGCACCACGAGGACTGGCGCTACCCGATGCTTCGCGACCAGGCCGGACGGATGGAGCTCCCGGTCGATCTCTTCGCGATCCACCTCGTGCCCACCGTCGAGGTGTTCCTGGCCACGCTCCCGGTGTACGTCGTCGTCACCCGTCCCGGTCGCGAGCTGGGATGGCTCGACGCCGTCGCCCTGCTGGTCGGCCTGGGCGCCGTGGCCCTCGAGCTCTGCGCGGACGTCCAGATGCTCCGCTTCGTCCGGGAGCGGCAGCCCGGCCAGGTGATGGACCGAGGCCTGTGGAGCTGGTCGCGGCACCCGAACTACTTCGGCGAGCTGAGCTTCTGGTTCTCCCTCGCGCTCTTCGGCGTGGCCGCGTCGCCCGGCGACGCCTGGTGGCTGTTCGCGGGAACCGTCGCCATGCTGGCCATGTTCCTCGGCGCGAGCATCCCGATGATGGAAGAGCGCAGCCTGGAGCGACGACCCGGTTACCAGGACGTGATCGACCGGGTGCCACGGCTCGTGCCACGACCACCGCGCCGGCTCGCGGAGTGACCCGCAAGCGCGTGGTCGTCGCCGGTCTCGGCGACAGCGGTCTCCTGACCGCGATCCACCTCGCCCGGCATGCCGACGTCGTGGGGATCTCGGCGAAGCCCGAGCTGGTCAGCGGCCAGGAGCTCGGCATGCGGTTGACCCGCCCCGACTACTGGGCCAAGGACTACCGGATCGCCTTCGACCGCTACCGCCGGCTCGACCGGGTCCGCACGGTCCACGGCACGCTGACGCGGCTCGACCTCGACGCGCGAACGGTCACCGTCCAGGGCATCGACGGCTCCACGCACTCGGAGCCGTACGACGTCCTCGTCATCTCGACGGGAGTCACCAACGGCTTCTGGCGCCAGCCCACCCTGCAGTCGGCCGACGAGGTCAGCGCCTCCTTGCGTGCTGCACACGAGACGCTCGAGCAGGCGCGCTCGGTGATCGTGGTCGGCGGTGGCGCCGCGGCGATGAGCAGCGCCGCCAACCTGGCCGCGACCTGGCCGGAGAAGCAGGTCGACCTGTACTTCCCGGGCGAGCGCGCCGTCCCGCGGCACCACCCGCGCGTGTGGCGACAGGTGCACGACCGCTTGACCGACCTGGGTGTCGTCCTCCACCCGGGGCATCGGGCCGTGATTCCCGACGGCTTCGCGTGCGACGAGATCACCGACGAGCCGGTCCACTGGAGCACGGGCCAACCACCGGCGTCCGCCGATGCCGTGCTCTGGGCCATCGGCCGGGTGCAGCCCAACACCGGATGGCTGCCACCGGGGCTGCTGGACGACGACGGCTTCGTGCGCGTCACGCCGGAGCTGCGCGTTCCCGGCCATCCCGGCGTGTTCGCGATCGGCGACGTCGCGGCGACCGACCCGCTGCGCACGTCCGCCAGAAACCGGGCCGACCGAGTGCTGGCCCGCAACATCCGTGCCGAGCTGTCGGGCCGGCGGCGGCTCCGTCGCTACCACCCGCCGCGGGGTCGATGGGGTTCGGTGCTCGGGGTGCAGCACGACGGGCTGCAGGTCTTCGCACCGTCGGGCTACGCGTTCAGGTTTCCGAAGTGGTCGGTCGACCGTGTCCTGCGCGACCTCATCGTGAAGCGCGGAATCTACCGAGGCGTGCGGCGCAGGCCGAGGACCTGACGGTCAACCCTGGCTCCTGCCGTCAAGCTCGCGGTGAGCGGCTGGCCTGCTCGGGGAATCCATCGGGGTTCTGGCTCTGCCATCTCCAGGTGTCGGCGCACATGTCGTCGATGCTGCGGGTGGCACGCCAGCCGAGCTCGGACTCGGCCCGCGCGGGGTCGCACCAGAAGGCCGCCAGGTCTCCAGGGCGCCGCGGGCCGATCTCATGCGGGAGGTCGTGCCCGACGGCCCGCTCGAAGGCTTGGAGCATCTGCAGCACCGACGTGGCCTGCCCGGTCCCGAGATTCCAGGCGCGGCAACCCGGCTCGCGGGTCCGGATCGCGTCGAGCGCCGCGAGGTGCCCGTCTGCGAGATCGTCGACGTGCAGGTAGTCGCGCTCGCACGTGCCGTCTGCAGTCGGGTAGTCGTCACCGAAGATCGACAGGTGCTCGCGTCGGCCGACCGCCACCTGGGCGAGGAAGGGCATGAGGTTGTTGGGGATGCCGTGCGGGTCCTCGCCGATCAGCCCTGACGGGTGAGCCCCGACCGGGTTGAAGTAGCGGAGCAGGGCGATCCGCCAGCGCGAGTCGGCCTTCGCCACGTCGGACAGCACCCGCTCGATCATCACCTTCGTCTGGCCGTACGGGCTCGCCGCCTCCAGCGGCTCGAAGTCCTCCTGGTACGGCGTCGGGGCGTGCGGTCCGTAGACCGTGGCCGACGACGAGAACACGAGGTCGGTGACGTCGTGCCGCGCCATCGCGGCGACGAGCGAGAAGGTGCCGCCGAGGTTGTTCTCGTAGTACTCCAGCGGCTTCGCCGTGCTCTCGCCGACCGCCTTCAGCGCCGCGAAGTGGATGACCGCGTCGATGTCGCGCTCGGCGAACACCCGCTCCAGACCCTCCTCGTCACGCAGGTCGAGGTCGATCGCGGGGATGGTCGCGCCCGTGATCTGCTCGAGCCGGTCGATGACCGCGGGTTTGCTGTTGGCGTAGTTGTCGACGATCACGACGTCGTGCCCGGCGGCCACGAGCGGGATGACGGTGTGGGACCCGGTGTATCCGGCTCCGCCGGTGACGAGAACTCGCATGTCAGCGACGGCTCGGCGTCACGGTGTCAGGAGCGCGCGTCGTCACAGGTTCGAGCATGCCATGTCGTCGACCGGTGGAGCCTCACACCCGTGTGGATTGACGTGGTCGCTCCGCGGCCGGCTCCTCGACCGCTGCCGATCGACGCCTGCTCCACGGCCATGTTCCGTGGTGGTGCGTGTAGTCGTGGCGTCGTACCAGCATCGCGCCGAGCATGGTGATGAACATCAGCGTGTGTCCGCCCATCATCAGGGTGTCGGTGGTGATCGCACCTGCGGCGAGAGGGACGAGCAGCAGCAGGAACGGCGCGACCATCGCCGCAGACATCTCGACGATCATCCGCCGGCCGTGTCCACGGAACACCATCCACGCCGCCATGCCGATCGTCATGTTCGCCGTCATCACGAGCGTGTCGATGACCGGGTGGTCGGACAGGCCGGGCCAGAGCACCATCCACGGGATGGCGAGCAGCCCCATGCCGGCAAGCATCGAGAGCACCATCTCCAGGTAGTGGCCGACGAAGCGGCGGAGGCCGGGACGGGCACGCAGCACCCGCACCACGACGAAGCCGATGATGAATGCCACGGCGGCGCCGACCAGGCCGACGAGTGCGAGCTTCGCGGTCGACGCCCACGGCCACGCGGATCCGGAGAGCTCGGCCCGGACCGGGTACTCCAGGGTCTTCGCGACCCAGGTGGCCGTGGCGACGTCCTTGGTCTCGGCGATGTCCTGCAGGACCGGGTCGAACGGGAACGCTCCCTCGGTGTGCAGGTACTCGGCCTTCAGTCCGACGTCCTCCGCAGCGCTGGCGATGGCCGGATCGGCCGCCTGCGCCGCATCTGATCCTGGTACGACCAGCCGGTCGAGTCGCTCGGCGACCGGGCCGAGGGTGGACCGGGGCACGAACGTGAGCCCGTGACCTGACCGGATCGGCGATCCGTCCAGCGTGATCGTGTGCGGGCGGGCCACGTAGGAGAGCTCGGTGTAGGGGCGGAGGACCGAGGCAAGCTCGATCTCGCCGACGCCGTCGGTGAGCATGACGCCGAGCTGGGTCGGCTCCCGGTAGGCGACGTTGAGCAGGGCCACCGTGTCGGGCGGCCTGATCCGCGATCCCGGAACGGGTGCCGCGCTGCCCGGCTGGTAGCTGTCCCAGCCCACGGCGTCCGCCGCACCCTGGGCCACGGACGCGTCGGTCTCCCGTTCGAGGATGCGCAGGGCGCCGTCGATCCCGGACAGCACGCCGGCAGTCGTGATGATGTTGCCGTCGTCGACGTAGCGAGAGTCGCGTTCCCACTTCACGTCCGGGTAGTCCCGCGTCAGCCCGTACAGGCCCAGCCAGTGTGACGTCGCGGGTCGCCCGTCGATCAGGCCGGCCTCGGCCAGCAGCTCCGTGCCGGTGCAGACCCCGAGGACGGTGGCGCCGCTGCGGTACTGAAGCGTCAGCCAGTCCCGGACGGGGGCCGATTCGGGTCCAGCCGCAGCGGGCACATCAGGGGCGATCACGACGTCGACGCCGTCGGGGAAGCGTTGCGTGAGCTCGTCGAAGCTGAAGTCGGGCACCACGTCGAGACCGCCCATGAGCGGGACGGGGCGACGCTCGGGGGCTGCGGTGTACACGTTGAACTTCTTCGACACCGACAGGACTTCGTACGGAGGGAGTGCGTCCGCGACGTTCGCGCCTCCGCTCGCCATCACGATGACGGCAGTCGGGAGATCCTCGTCGTGACGAGGTCTGGGCGCGGCATCGACCACGGCCCGGACGTCAGAGGTGACGTCCATCCGGTCCGGGTAGACGGCGGCGACCGAGTCCTTGGTCGGACCGACCCCCACCAGCCCCATGGCGGCCACGGCCGCGAGCACGATCGAGAACCCGATCAGGATCCTGGGCGACTGACGCTTCATGACTTCTCCCGGATTTCGTAAACGCGAGATTCCTCGCATCAGTGACATTACGACGTCGTTCGTACTAATGCAAGAGTTTTCGCGTTATGCTCGCCACATGGACAACGGTCGAATGATGCAGCGACCCGGTGGACGGTCTGCTCGAGTCCGCTCGGCGGTCCACGCCGCCGCGCTCGAGCTGCTGGAGAAGCACCAGTGGGAGGAGCTGAGCATCCCGCAGGTGGCTGCGGCGTCAGGGGTGCACCAGGCCACCATCTATCGCCGCTGGGGCACCATGTCGTCGCTGCTGAACGACGTCGTCGCCGACTGGTCGGCCACCGATGCCGCGCTTCCCGACTCCGGGTCCCTGCGTGATGACCTCCAGCACTACGCCAGCGCGGTGGCCGCATCGCTGGAGGAGGGCAACGTGCCCCTGATCCTTCGTGCCGTGGTGCTGGAGATCCAGCCGGGTGAGCGACGTGAGGCCTCACCGGCCTTCGTCGAACGCGAGCGCCAGCTGCAGACGATGTTGGACCGTGCCAAGGAGCGCGGCGAGTCGGTGCCCACCCTGCAGGAGCTGCTCGAGGTCCTGGTGGCGCCCCTCTACTTCTACGCCCTGTTCACCGCGCCCATGCCCGCGTCCGAGTCGTCACGGCTGGTCGATCGGCTCCTCGACGTCGTCGCGCACCGGGCGTCCGCATGATCGTCGACCTGACCGACGAGGAGGCTCGTCGCGCGCTCCCCGAGAAGTGGGGCGCGGTCGAGCCGGACGTCCTCCCGGCATGGGTGGCCGAGATGGATTTCGCACCCGCCCCGGCGATCACCGAGGCGTTGAGCAGAGCCGTCTCGGACGGCACGACCGGCTATCCGCGCTCGGGGGCAGGCGGAGAGCTCGCCGCGGCCTATGCCGGGTTCGCCCACCGGCGCTACGGGATGGACGTCGACCCGGCTCAGGTGATGCCGGTCGTCGACGTCACGTCCGGCGTTCGGCTGGCTTTGGACGTCCTGTCCGAACCGGGTCCCCTCGTGCTTCCGATGCCGGCCTACAGCCCGCACCTGTCCATGGCCGAGATCTGCGGACGTGAGCGATCCGACCTGGTCGTCGAGCCCGACGCAGCCAAGGCGGAGCTGGACCTCGACCGGCTCGACGCGCTTTTCGCGGAAGGCGCCGGCACGTTGTTGCTCACCCAGCCCCACAACCCCTGGGGCCGGGTGTTCTCGCGATCCGAGCTGGAGGGGGTGCGCGACGTCGTGACCAAGCACGGCGCGAGAGTGATCAGCGACGAGATCCATGCCCCGCTCGTGCTTCCCGGCGCGGAGCACGTGTCGTACCTCGACATCGACGGCACGGCGGAGCATGCCGTGGCCGTCGTGTCGGCATCCAAGGCCTTCAACACGGCGGGACTCCGCTGCGCGCAGATCGTCACGAGTCACGAAGGAACCCGCGACCGACTGGTCGACGTGCCCATGGCACGCAACGAGTCCTGGTCATCCTTCGGCGTCGTGGCAGCCGTTGCCGCGTACGCCGACGGCGACGCATGGCTGGACGCCCTCGTCAGGCGGCTCGACGAGCAACGGGCTCTGCTGAAGGCCCTCCTCGCCGAGCACCTGCCTGCCGCCAGGATGCGTCCCCTCGAGGGGACGTACCTCGCCTGGATCGACCTGCGCGACTACGGACACGACGACCCGGCCGCTGTGGCACTCGCGAAGGGACGGGTCAGGGTCGCACCTGGTCACGACTACCAGCCCGGCCTGAGCGGCCACATCCGGCTGAACATCGCGACGTCGCCGGAGCGCCTGCGCGAGATCGTGGGCAGGCTGGCAGGCTCACTGAGCTGAGCGCCGGTAGATTCTCGCCCATGGCCGTGGAGTCGACGCGCGACCGCATCGATCGCAACTGGAGCGAGCTGCTGCAGGAGCTGCGGGTCGCGCAGACCGGGGTGCAGATCCTCACCGCGTTCTTGCTGACGCTGCCGTTCCAGCCGGCCTTCGACAAGCTTCCTGAGTCCCGCACCTACGTCTACGTGGGGGTGCTGCTGTCGGCGATGCTGTCGATGCTGTTTCTCCTGAGCCCCGTCGCGTTGCACCGCGCGCTGTTCCGCCGCGGCCTGCGGCCGTGGCTCGTCAAGACGGCCAACGTGTTCTCCCGCGGTGGGCTGGTGCTGCTGGTTGTCGCCAACGTGGGTGCGGTCTGGCTCGTCCTCGATGCCGTCCTCGACATCACCGCGGCGTCGATCGCCGCCGCCGTGCTGGTCGGCTTCACCACCATCGGATGGCTGGTCCTCCCGGTGTGGGTGCTGAAGAAGGGACGGAAGTGAGCTCGGCTGTCTAGCGGCCGAGGCCTGCCTTGTCGACCCGGCGGTGGAAGCGCATCCCGGCCAAGCCGCCCATGATCGCCCCGATCAGCGTGACGCCGGCGATCGCCAGCGCGGCGATGACGCCGTTGGTGGTGACGTCGCCCTCGCTGCTCGGTATCCGCGGGAAGTTGTTCAGCTCGCTCTGGATGTCGTACTGGTCGCCGGCGACGGCGGCCGCGATCGCCACGACGATGGCGATGACGACGGCCCAGATCCACACGGCGACGCCCTGCTTCATGCCGTTGAACCGGGCCATGCGGCTGGCGACGTATCCGCCGCAGTAGTAGGCGACGAAGAAGATGACGAGCAGCACGATCGCCTCGGTCAGGCCGATGGTCTCGGGAGCGTCGGCGTCGTTGCCCTGGGCCAGCGACACCGCGGCGCCACCGGCCGCCACCAGGGCGGTGAGCAGCACCGCCATGCCGGTCGCGGCGAGCCAGCCGAAGAAGGCCGAACCCACCTTGACGCCCCCGAGCGCCTGGCGCTCGCGGCCGACGACGGTGGCGCGGTCGACGTCCTCGGTGTCCTCGTCGTTCTCGCGTTTCGGCGTTTTCCTCGTATTGGGCGTCCGCGTAGTCGACGCGGGTCGGGTCGGCATGGGCCCCGCCCTCGACCTCGTCCGATCGGGCGACGCGCTCGCCCGCGACCTCGTTCGAGGCGATCGACTCGTCAGCTTTTCTTCCCCAGCGCATCTGGACCTCCCGGTTCCTCAGGGCATCACCAAACTACGACCGACGGCGTCGGCCGCAAGTCGACGTGAGGCGCCGGATCGGGTCAGGAGCCGGGAAGTGCGCGCCGCTCGGCCACCTGCTGCGCCACGTCGCGCAGCTTGATGTTGTTGGTCTGCGAGTAGCGCTGGAGCACGAGGAAGGCTCGGTCGGAGTCGATCGAGTAGCGCTCCATGAGGATGCCCATCGCGATGCCGATGACCTTGCGCGCGTCCATCGCCTTCTGCAGCCCGTCGGTCTCCTGCGACTGGGCGAGGGCGATGGAGGCATGGCGGGCGAAGATGCTGGCGACGGCGAGGTCGTCGATGCCGAACATGTCCGGGCGCGACCCGTACAGGTTGAGCGACCCGTAGCGGCGCAGGCGGGTCTCGAGCCTGATGCTGAGCACGCTGCGCACCTCGAGCTCGTCGGCGACGATCTTGCCCCATCGTCGCCAGCGCTCGTCGGTCGCCGTGTCGGCGATGAGGTAGTACGACTCGTTCCCGGTGAGGGCGTCGAGGCAAGGCCCTTCGTCGAGCTCGGTCTGCAAGGTGTGGGCGCGCTCGGCGTTCTTGGACGTCGCCGCGGCCGTCTCGATGCGGCTGCGGGTGTGCACCAGAAGGATCCCGGTGTCGTCGCAGCGCATGCCGGACTTGGCATACTCCGCGATGCGATCGACCGTGCGTTCCGCCGTCGGCTCCTCGTGGAGGTCGAGCGCCATGTCGGCGAAGAAGGCGAGATCACCGAGGTTCTCGGTGACAGGCTCGGCATAATCCTCGGTGGTCACGGGCGATTCCTGGTCATCTCGGGCGAAGCCTCACGCCTTGTCGGGTCCTGATTGGCAGGGTCTTCAAGCAAAGCACACTAATCAACGGATGAACCCGTTACTTCTCGACTGCTGCAACCCGTGAAAAGCCGCGCGTCTGGGCCGACCACGTGGCGGCGGACCACCCGGAGTCCTGCGTGAGTCGTGTGGCCCGCCGTCGTGGTGATACCCAAATCATCCCCGGGGCAAACGTCCCCGGGGATGATTTGGTGAATCAGCTCAGCTGAAGGCGTCCTTGACGTTTTCCTTCGCGCCCTTGAGGGACGACTTCGTCTGGTCGGTCTTGCCCTCGGCCTCGAGCTCCTCGTCGTCGGTCGCCTTGCCGGTGGCTTCCTTGGCCTTGCCCTTGAGGTCTTCGCCCTTGTTCTCGATCTTGTCGTCGAGTCCCATGCGGATCTCCTTCATCTCAGTGATGTGTCGGAACGAAGTGTTCCCCGACGCGACAAACCCAAACATTTTCCAGTTGCGGACCTCGTGTCGGGGTGTGACGATGACTGCCCGGTTGAGCAGCAGCCGCGAGACATCTCCCGAGGAGAGTCCCATGATGCTCACCGCTCAACGCACAGCGTTCGATCAGCTGATTCACGAGCACCTGCCCCTCGCACGACACCACGCACTCCAGTACCGCGGACGAGGCGTGGAGCTCGAGGAGCTGGTCCAGGTCGCGAACCTCGCACTGGTGAAGGCGGCCCGCGGGTTCGATGCCGACCGCGGAGCGTTCGCGCCCTACGCCGCGGCCACCATCCGTGGCGACATCAAGAAGTACTTCCGCGACCACGCCTGGTCCGTGCGGCCTCCGCGGCGCGTCCAGGAGCTGCAGGCCGCCATCACGGCGGCCACGGCCGCTGACGTCGGCCGACCGGACGTCGCCGAGCTGGCACATGACCTCGACGTCGGACCCGAGGACGTCGTCGAGGCGCTGTCGGCCCGCGGTTGCTTCCAGTCGGAGTCGACCGACCGACCCATGGGTGCGTCCGGGCTGACGATCGGCGAGACGCTGGCCTGCCGCGATGTCGATCTCGACCTGGTCGACGAGTGGGTGTCCTTCACCCGGCTGTGCTGCCAGCTCACCCTCGCCGAGCGCGAGCTCCTGAGCATGCGGTTCGTCGAGGACCTCACTCAGCAGGAGATCGCGGACCGTCTCGGCATCAGCCAGATGCAGGTGTCGCGTCGCCTGCGCGCGGTGCTGGACGAGCTGCGTCACCGGGCGGAGGACGACGAGGACGAGGTGCCGCCCGAGGCCGCGTGAACCCGGGTCAGTCGCGGCGCTCGGCGATGCTGGCCAGGCGTTGCAGGGCCTCGGAGTTGCGCCACTTGAGGGACAGGCCCTCGATCGGTGGTGGGATGAGTGCGCCCGGGCCGGAGGTGACGGTCTCCTCGAGCCGCACGTCGGTGTGCTCGCCGTTGGGCGTCAAGGTGATCGCGATCTCGGCCACACCGACGGGCCAGGCGCGGGCGCGAAGGCGCAGGAACTCCCCGGTCCTCACCTCCAGGACCTCGGTGTGGTCGTTGATGAGGAGCGGCCACAGCCCCACGGAGTGGTGGATGCGCGTGCCCTTGTCGGGCCAGCCGGGATCGACACGTCGCATGCGGGCGGCACCCACGACCCACAACGGGTAGAGCCAGCCGTCCGCGAGCACGTCCCAGACCTCCTGGGGAGTCGTCCGGATCGTGAGTTCGTTCGTGCTCATGTCCCTCCGAAGGTCGGTCTTGAGAGTACCGTTGGGTGGTGACGCACGCCGGACGACAACGTTTGGCCAGCTCGCGGCGGGGTACTTACCCATCGTGCTGATCCCTAAACCCCGCGGAGCCCTCAGCGACGTCCTGTTCGAGGCGATGCGGTCCCGGACGACCTCGTGGGACGACGTGCTCGGCACCGAGCCCGACCACCAGGACGACGCGCAGATCGCCCTCTGGTCGCTCTACGAGCTGCACTACCGCGGGTTCGAGGACGTCGACGACGACCTCGAGTGGCAGTCCGAGCTCCTGCAGCTCCGGCGAGCCCTGGAGCAGCCCTTCGAGGCGCTCCTCCGCGATCGCTTCGACGCACCAGACGTCACGACGCCGTTCGCCGACGCCTTCTTCGACTACGTCGCTGGCCACGACGGCCGATCGCTCGCAGCATTCGTGCAGCGCGACGCCGACGCCGACCAGGTGCGTGAGCTGCTGTCCGTGCGCACGATCTACCACCTGAAGGAGTCCGATCCGAGCGCCTGGCTCGTGCCCCGACTGGCCGTCGAACCGCAGGCCGCCCTGATGGAGCTGCAGTACGACGAGTACGGGGCCGGCGACCCGAACCGCCTGCACGCCCACCTGTTCGCCCGCGGACTCGAGGCGTGCGGGCTGCGCTCGGGGTACGGCGCCTACATCGACGACGTCCCCGTCGAGATTCTCGAGCAGAACAACGCGATGTCGCTGTTCGGGCTGCACCGACGTCTGCGCGGAGCGGCCCTCGGCCACCTCGCCGCGTTCGAGGCGACGAGCTCGCTGCCGTCGCGGCGCATGACCCAGGGTCTGGACCGGCTGGGTTTCCCGGCGGAGATGATCGGCTACTACGACGAGCACGTCGAGGCCGACGCGGTCCACGAACAGCTTGCGGTGCGCGTGGTGTGCGGGACGCTGCTCGACGCCGAACCGACACTCGTCGACGACGTGTTCTTCGGTGCCTACACCTGCCTGGATCTCGAGGACCGGTTCGCGGGCGCGATGCTCGAGGCGTGGGCGGCATGACGGCCCAGGACTTCGATCATCCCGACGTCGTGCTGTGTCCGGGCGGGCCGATGCTCCTGCGCGGTGATCACGTCGTGGCGGACCGAGACGGCGTCGCGCACCCGACGACCCGGCCGGTGAGTGCCGTGTGCCGCTGCGGCAAGTCGGGCTCGCAACCGTGGTGCGACGGCACCCACAAGGTCATCCCGCGCCGCGATCTCTGATCGCGGCGCGGTCGACCGCTGCTATCCGCCGTGCCCTGGACCGTCGACGTCACCGCGCCAGGCACCGGTCTCGCTGCCTCGGCTCTCGATGAAGTCCTTGAACCGCTTCAGGTCGCCCTTGACGCGCAGGTCGAGGATGTTGGCCTTGTCCGCGACGTTCTCGACGAATCCCTCCGGGTCGATGCTCATCTGGACGGTGACCTTCGACGTGTTCTCGTCGAGGCGATGGAACGTGACGACGCCGGCGTGCTCGGGCCCGTCGTCGGACTTCCAGGCCACGCGCTCGTCAGGATGCTGCTCGGTCACGGTCGCGTCGAACTCGCGAGTGACCGGACCGACGGACGTCACCCAGTGCAGGTGCGTGTCGTCGATCTGGCGGACCTCGTCGACGCCCTCCATGAACTGGGGGAAGGACTCGAACTGCGTCCACTGGTCGTAGGCGGTGGTGACGTCGACCTCGACGTCGATCGATTCGGTGATGGTGCCCATGGTTGGTTCCTTTCACTCAGGATGTGCCAAGGGGCGTACCCCCCCGGTCGCGGTTTACACAGTGATGCCTGTCTCGTGCAGAGGATCAGTCCTCGTGCTTCGCCAGCGGGTGAGTGGCGGGACCTTCGAGGACGCTGCCATCGGGGGCGAAGCGCGATCCGTGCAAGGGGCAGTCCCACGACTTCTCGGCGTCGTTCCACGACAGCACACCGCCCAGGTGCGTGCACGTGCCGGAGACCGCGCACGTGCGTCCGTCGACCGTCGAGACCGCGGTCGGGAAGATGCCCGACCGGCCGACGACACCCTCGCCCTCGGGCGGCGTCGACCGGACACCGAGCGGGTTCACGTCGAAGATGGAGCGAACTGCCGCGACGCCGACACCGGCGTTGGTCTGCACGATGTTGAAGGCACCGGCGGGCCGGGTGATGCGCCGACTCAGCGGACCGGCCCAGGACGGCTGGTCGCCGAGGATCTGCGCCGTGATGTTCCGGGCCGCCGCGACGCCGTTCGTCATGCCCCACTTGTCGAAGCCGGTGGCGAGGTGGATGTGCCCTCGGCCGCGCGGCAGGTGACCCACGTACGGGATGCCGTCATGGGACCTGTAGTCCTGCGCCGACCAGGCGTGCGTCTCGACGGCACCGGGGAAGTACTGCTCGGTCCACTCCCGCAGGTTGTCGAGATGCTCGAGCTCGGAGTCCGCTCGCCCGACGGGGTGGCCGTTGCCGCCCACGACCAGCCGACGACCGTCAGGGGTTGGCGCGTCGCGCACCGACCGCACGGGGGAGCCGGCCGACAGGAACATGCCATCGGGGACGTCTGCGGTGTCGAACGCGAGCGCGTACGAACGCATCGGCTCGACCTTCGCGAAGTACAGGCCGCGGTCGAGAACGGGCGTGCCGGTCGCGAGGATGACGTGCTCCGCCTCGACGGTCGAGCCGTCGTCGAGGGTCGCCTGCGGCCGACCGGTCTTGGAGACGCCCACCACGCGCCGGCCTTCGTGCAGGGTCCCGCCGTGGGCGTGCAGCTCAGCGACCAGCGCTTCCAGAACGTCCATGGGGTCGAACTGCGCCTGGTCGGGCAGCAAGGTGCCGCCGTGGAACGGGAACGGGACGTCGAGCGCGTCGACCCAGCGCACGTCCAGGCCCACGGTCTGCGCCGCCTCGTGCTCCTGACGTGCGGTGTCGACCTCGGACTCCGTGGCGGCGTAGGTGATGGCGTCGCGAGTCTGCACCGGCACGTCGTGGTCGCCGCAGAACCGCAGCAACCACTGCTGCCCCTCGCGGTTGGCCCCGACGTAGGCCTCGACGACCGTCTGGGACTGGAGTCGCAGCATTCGCGACAGCTTGGTGCCCTGGAGCAGCGACAGCTTCGCGGTCGTGTTGCCGGTCGCCACGGCGCCCACGTGGCGTGCCTCGACAACGGCGACGCTTCGGCCGGACCGGGCCATCAGCAGGGCGGCGGTCAGGCCGGTGATACCGGCACCGACGACAAGGTCGTCGACCTTCTCCGGCAGCGGATCGGTGACCGGCGTCAGGGTCCGGTCGAGCCACAGCGACCTCATGCGACACCTGCGTCGAGTCGGATGAGCGCGCCGCGCGCGCCGAAGAAGCGGGACGACTCGACCGTCAGGTCGGAACCCATCGAGCGGAGGTGATCGTGGACGCGATGCACCTGCTCGACCGAGCCGAGCTGGAGCACGACCGAGCCGCCCGGCACGAGGTGCTGCTCGGCGGCCCGGAGACACGACCGGACGACGTCGAGGCCGTCACTGCCGCCGTCGATGGCGATCAGCGGGTCGTCCGGGAAGAGACCTGTCTCGTCACGCGCCACCCACGGTGGATCCGCGATGACGAGATCGAAGCGTTCGTCCGGGGCGAGGACGTCGTCGATGAGGCCCTCGCGGATGTCGACCCGAGAGCCCATGCCGGCCGCCTCGGCGTTGCGTCGCGCGTAGCCGCAGGCTGCCGGATTCACGTCGACGGCGACCAACCGGTGTTGGTCCGCAAACGTGCCCGCCATGTCCAGCGCCAGGAGGCCGATGTGCCCGGCGCCGGCGCACAGCTCCACCACGCTGGCGGGCCCGGGCCTGGTGCGGAGCAGCTCCGCCGCCCACCGCGACTGCGCGACGGTCCACGGCCGCGGGCGCAGCACGCGATCGTCGAAGACGATCGGAAGGTGGCCGAACACGATCGACTGCTCGGTCGGCTCACCGAGGTCCGGCCGAATCGTTGTCACCATGTCTGGTACGTACCCATTCGGGCTGGTGCAATCACGGTGAGGCGCACGCTTTCAGTCGGACCACTCCTTGGCACGTGCGAACGCTAGCCCGGCTCCGGCGATCGCGCTCAACGCACCCACGACGAGGCCGACGTAGCCCCACGGTGCGGCTGGGACATCGGTGAATCTGACCATCGCGATGGCGAGCACCGCGACCGCGACGCCGACCAGCACCAAGCCGATCCCGGACGACCAGAGAGTCCGTTCCTTCATGGACCTCATCGTCGCGCCGAAGGCTGCGACTCGCATCCGCAGGGCGGGACTCGTCCGGTTGCGGCGCCTGAAGGCCGGTGTGAATGTTGATGTAGGTCGAGCAGTGGCCGCGACGAACGATCCGACCTGTGATCCGAGCACCAACGATTCAGACTCAGGGAGTTGCGATGACCAACGCACCCGACGAACCCTCAGCACCCGTCAATCCGGACGCCGGCGAAGCGCCTGATCCGGTGCACGAGCCCGACAATGATCCGAGGTTCGCACCCGAGGAGGACGACGGAGCCGACCTGCTGTTGCCCGACTCGGAGGAGAGCGAGTCATGAACGACGAGGCATTCCCAGCCCAGCAGCAGGAGCCACCCGGCCTCACGGAGGAGATGCAGCCCCGGCCCGACCATGGCGAGGAGTCCTACGAGGGCCACGGTCGGCTCGAGGGCAAGAAGGCGCTGGTCACCGGTGGTGACTCCGGCATCGGCCGGGCCGTCGCGCTCGCCTTCGCCCGTGAAGGCGCCGACGTCGCGTTCACGTTCATGACCGAGGAGAAGGACGACGCCCAGGCGACGACCGAGCTGATCACGGGCGCAGGACGCAAGAGCGTGGCGATCGAGGCCGACCTGCGCGAACGAGACGCGTGCGACCGTGTGGTGCTCGAGTCGGTCGAGGGGCTCGGAGGCCTCGACATCCTGGTCAACAACGCCGGATTCCAGATGGCGCGCGACGACGGCATCGAGGCCATCGACGACGAGCGTCTGGACCGGGTCTTCAAGACCAATCTGTACGCGTTGTTCTGGATGACGCGGGCGGCCGTGCCTCACCTGCGGGAGTCCGGCGGCAGCATCATCAACAACGCGTCGATCCAGGCGTATGAGCCGTCGACCACGTTGCTCGACTACGCCGCCACGAAGGCCGCGATCAACAACGCCACCGTGAACTTCGCCGCGGAGCTCGGCCCCGACGGCATCCGGGTCAACGCGGTGGCACCGGGACCCATCTGGACGCCGTTGCAACCGGCGACCCAGCCGGTGGAGAAGCTCCAGCAGTTCGGGCTGGACACGCCTCTCGGACGCGCCGGTCAACCGGCCGAGGTCGCGCCGGCATTCGTGTTCCTGGCGTCCGAACGTGAGGCGAGCTACGTGTCCGGCACCGTGCTGGGCGTCACCGGCGGCAAGCCGGTGTTCTGAGAGAAGGGATCGAACCATGCCCGGTGAGAAGAACAGCAGCCTCAAGAAGCCCGACATGTACGAGGACCTTCGCGAGGACGGCGCCTCGAAGGAGAAGGCCGCCCGCATCTCCAACGCCGCGGCGAACGAGGGCGAGGAGTCCATCGGCCGCAAGGGCGGTGAGGCCGGCTCCTACGACGACTGGACCGTCGACGAGCTGAAGGAGCGCGCCAAGGAGCTCGACATCGAGGGCTACTCCGACAAGGACAAGGACGAGCTCATCGACCTGCTCCGCAACCACTAGCCGCGATGGAGGCCGGCTGACCGTCGTAACGGGTAGACGGAGAACTGGCAGGAACTTCCCATCGACGACGAGGAGGTGAGTCCCAGTGCCGGGCGGCACGAAGAAGAACGTCAGAGAATCGGAGAAGCAGGTACGACGCGCTCAAGCGACAAGGGATGTCGAAGGAACGGCGGCGAGCCATCGCTTCAGGACGTCCACGGGAGCCGCGGTCGCGAGGAGCGGAAGGCGACGCGCTCGACAGACAGCCAGGGCGGCACGACCGCGCAGAGAGAAGAAGGCCGACGCAAGGGCGGCAAGGACCAGAGCTGAGCGTCAGTGAGGACGCCAGGAGAACGCGACGCTGGCCGTGCGTAGACCAGGCGGGCTTGTTGTCGTAGCCGGTGCATCTGGTCAGGTGCTTCGTCGCAGATCCGACAGTGTCGGGACGTGGACGTTCCAGTCGGGCGAGCTGTCCGAGGAGTAGACAAGGTGCTTGCCGTCCGCGTCAGACGGGTGGATGTCGCGGCCCGCGTCATCGGTCAGCTGCCGCAGCCCGCTGCCGTCGGTCTTGATCGTCCAGAGGTCGTCGCCGCCGGCGAAGGCGATCACCGTGTTGTCCGGTGACCAGGCTGGGTGAGCGGCGGGGGTCGGTGCACCAGGGATCGCGCGGTCGGCCGTGCCGTCGGCCTTCATCACGTGCAGCGCCGGAGAAGCCTCCGGGCCGGAGACGAAGGCGATCTCTCCGGCGCCGACCCTCGCCGGAGGGTCGTCGTCAGATCCGGTGCACGCCGTCATGGTGAGCACGATCGCCGACAGCAGCAAGAGCCACCTCACAGGCAAATCCTGTCAGCATCGGAGGCCGTAGGCTCGACGCATGGCGACACCGGCCGAGGAGATCGAGGTCGAGGACAAGATCGTCCGCGTCACGAACCCCGACCGGGTCTACTTCCCCGAGCGCGGCTGGACGAAGCTCGATCTCGTCGAGTACTACCTCTCGGTCGGCGACGGGATCGTCAACGCGCTGTACGAGCGGCCGTGCATGCTGCACCGGTTCCCGAAGGGTCTGGCCGGCGACAAGGTGCACCAGAAGCGGGTGCCTGCGGGCGCGCCACCGTGGCTGGAGACCGTGCGGCTGCACTTCCCCCGGTTCAACCGCACCGCCGACGAGCTGTGCGTCACCGAGCTCGCGGCGGTGATCTGGGCCGTGCAGATGTCGACCGTCGAGTTCCATCCGTGGAACAGCCGTCGCGCCGACACCGAGAAGCCCGACGAGTGGCGCATCGACCTCGATCCCGGACCGGAGTGTGACTTCGCGACGGTGCAGCGCGTGGCCCACGTGGCGCACGAGGTGCTCGACGAGCTGGGCGCCGTCGGGTGGCCCAAGACCTCGGGCGGATCGGGGATGCACATCTACGTGCGCATCCCGCCGGACCACGGGTTCGCCGACGTGCGGCGCGCCGCCCTCGCGTTCGCACGGGAGGTGGAAGCGCGCTCGCCGTGACGTGACCACGGAATGGTGGCGAAGGACCGGGATCCGGCCGACTTGTTCGTCGACTACAACCAGAACGCCCGCGACCACACCATCGCCGCCGCCTACTCGGTACGCGGCTTTCCTGACGGCCGGGTCTCGACGCCGATCCAGTGGGACGAGATCGACGATGTCGACCCGCACGACTTCACGATCGAGACGGTTCCCCCTCGCTTCGCCGAGCTGGGTGACCTGCACGCCGGCATCGACGACGCCGTCTTCGACATCGCACCGCTGCTGGAATGGGCCGACCGCGACGACCTCCCCGTCGAGGACGAGCCCGAGTAGCGCGTCGTGACCCGACCGGCGGTTTCGTCGTTGATGGGTGTCATGCCGACGATGTCCGGTTCACGGTTCACCGCGCGGGCGGTGGTCCTCGCGGGGCTGACCCTCGCGCTGACCGCCGGCGCAGCGGCTGCCATCCCGATCCCCGGAGACCCGATTCCGTCCGGCAGCCCGGCGTACGTCGGACATCCGGCGACGCCCAACCCGGTGACGGCGCCGGCACCGCCGCAGCACCCGTTCCTGGCTCCCGATCCCGGCAACAACATCCACAACGACGCGTACATGACGGACTCGTACACCGGGCGCGGGCCGCTGGGCGTCAGCCCGAAGGTCACGTCGACGCTGCAGGTCGCCGAGTGCGCGAGCCTGACGTTCGACCGCCGCGGCCGACTGGAGACCGTCTGCGTCGGCGCGACCACGCCGACCCTCAAGCTGTTCGACCCGACGACGCTGAAGCAGATCGCGTCGTACTCCCTGCCGAACCGGCCCCTCGGCCTCAACCTGTTCAGCGACTTCTCCGGTGGCGGCTACTTCTACCTCGACCACGAGGACCGCGCGGTCATCCCCACTGGCAACCGCCACATCCAGGTCGTGGGCCAGAACCCGCCGGGCACGAAGTTCGTCCGCGAGCGCGACTTCGACCTGACGGGCGTCGTGACCCCGTCCGACAAGATCGTCTCGGCCCTCCCGGCATGGACCGGTCAGATCGTCTTCGTGACCGAGAAGGGCGTGGTGGGAGTCGTCGATCCCGAGTCCGGCGCGATCAAGGTGCGGCCGCTGGGCGAGACGATCACCAACTCGTTCGCCGTCGACGAGACCGGCGGCATCTACATCGTCACCACCAAGGCGCAGTACCGCGTCGACCTCACCGCCGCGGGAGCGCCGGAGGTCTCCTGGCGCGAGGAGTACCCGAACAGCGGTGTCACCAAGCCGGGCCAGACCTCGGCCGGATCGGGAACGACGCCAACGCTCGTGAACGAGGAGTGGCTGGCCATCACCGACAACGCCGACCCGATGAACATCGTGGTCTACCGCCGGGGGCTGGACGTGGACGGTGACCGGGAAGTCTGCAGCGTCCCGGTGTTCGAGAAGGGTGCAAGCGCGACCGACAACTCCCTGATCGCCGCCGATCGCGCCCTCATCGTGACCAACAACCACGGCTACAAGGGCCCGGTCCAGACGATCGCCGGTAGTGTCAGCGCGCCCGGCATCGACCGCGTCGACATCGACGCCGACGGCAACGGCTGCAAGGTGGTCTGGCAGAACCGCACCGAACGCTCGCCGTCAGCGGTGGCGAAGATGTCCCTCGCCAACGGGCTGGTCTACATCGTCAGTCGCGACCGCAAGGGCATCTCGGACTCGTGGTACCTCACCGCGCTCGACTTCCGCACCGGCCAGGCCGTGTTCAAGCAGCGCTACGGCACCGGGTTCGGCCACAACGTCAACTACGCGCCGGTGAGTCTCGGCCCGGACGGCGCGGCGTACGTCGGCGTGCTGGGTGGCCTGGTGCGGATCGCCGACACATCCGGAGGCTAGGCCCGGCGACGCAACGCGTCGTGACGACGGAGCGCCTCCCGGCGCTCCTCGGCGTGGTCGACGATGGGTTCGGGGTAGTCGCTCGGCGGGTCCTCCATGGCCTGCGGCTCGTGCACATGCTTCGGGGGCACGTCCGCCAGCTCAGGAATCCACCGCCGCACGTACGTGCCGTCCGGATCGAACTTCCTGCCCTGCGTCGTCGGGTTGAAGACGCGGAAGTACGGTGCGGCGTCGGTGCCGCATCCGGCCACCCACTGCCATCCGTGCTGGTTGGAGGCCAGGTCGAAGTCCACCAGGTGCTCCGCGAAGTGGCGGGCTCCGTGCTGCCACTCCAGGTGCAGATCCTTCACGAGGAAGCTCGCCACGATCATCCGCACGCGGTTGTGCATCCATCCCTCGCCGAGGAGCTGACGCATGCCGGCGTCGACGATCGGGAAGCCGGTGCGGCCCGCCTTCCACGCCTCGAGGTCGTCGCCGGGCGCGTCGTACTGCATCGCCTCGAAGGAGCGGTCGTAGTAGCCCCAGGCCGAGTCCGGGCGTCGGTCGAGCACGTCGGCGTAGAACTCGCGGAACGCCAGCTCACGCCGGTAGGCCTCGGCGCCCTTGGAGCGGCCGAGGTCGGCCAGCATCGTTCGTGGATGGATCTCGCCCCAGTGCAGGTGGACCGACATCCGGGACGTGCGGTCGGTTCCGGGCTCGTCGCGCACGGTGTCGTACGCCTCGAGGTCGGACTCGAGGAAGTCCCGCCACCGCCGGCGCGCTGCCGCCTCGCCGGCCGTCGGCAGCGACACGTCGTCGGGAGGATCAACGTCCGGAAGTGACGCGGTGGGCCCGCCCGGATCGAGCCACGGCACGTCGCGGACGGCGGGAGCAGGATCCCGCCAGCCGACCTCGCGCCATGCCGCGTAGAACGGCGTGAAGACCTTGAACTGCGTGCCGGATCCCGTGAGGACCCGTCCCGGCGAGATCGCATACGACGAGCCGGTCCGCACCAGCTCGATGTCGTGCTCGGCGAGTGCTCGGGCGACGTCGTCGTCACGTGACGAACCATCCGGTTCGTGGTCGGCGCTGATGTGCACCGTGCTGGCGCCGGCTCGACGGGCCACGCGCACCACCTCGTCCGCCGGCGGCCCCTGGACCACGTGGAGTCCGTCGACCCGCTCCGACAGGCTCATCATCGAGGCGCCGAGGTACGAGAGCTGGACCCGACTCGTGCGCTCGACCATGGCCGGGTCGAGCACGTAGAGCGCCACCACGCCGTCCGGTCCGGAGTCCACGGCAGCCCGCAGGGCCGGATGGTCGGCCAGCCGGAGGTCGCGGCGGAACCACATCACGGAGATCGACACGGTCACCTCAGGCGGCGGCGTCGAGCGCTTCGGCGGCCTTGGCGATGTTGCGTTGCATGCCGCCGAAGACGACGCCGTGGAACGGCAGCACCGACCACCAGTACAGGTGGCCGAAGAGTCCGTGCGGATGGAAGAGGGCCCGATGGTGGAACGTCGTCGTGCCGCCCTCGGTCGAGCCGACCTGCAGCTCGAGCCAGGCGAGACCCGGCACCTTCATCTCGGCCCGGAGCCGGAGGAACTTCTCGTCGTCGGTGGCCTCCACCCGCCAGAAGTCGAGCGCGTCACCGACCACGAGTTCACGCTCGTTCCGTCGTCCACGACGCAGTCCGGGACCGCCGACCATGCGATCCAGCAGTCCGCGAATGGACCACGCCAGCCCCCACGAGTACCAGCCGTTCTGGCCGCCGATGCCCTCGATGACCGACCACAGGGTCTCCGGCGACGCGTTCACCTCACGGGTCCGCGAGTCCTCGTACAGCGACCCACCGGCCCAGTCCGGGTCCGAGGGCAGCGGCTCGGCGGGAGCACCCGGCGTCGATGCCGACGACCACCGGGTCGGGACGTCGAGGTTCCTGATCTTGGTGAGGGCCACCTCCACCGATCGCTCGTAGCCGATGAGGCCATCCGGCGGATCCGGGACGTACTGCTTGATGTCGTCCTCCGACGCCACGACGGTGTTGCGCAGCGACTCGACCAGTGGGCGGGCGAGACCGGCCGGAACCGGGGTGATCAGGCCGACCCAGTGGCTCGACAGCCAGGGCGACAGCACCGGCACCGGAAGGACGCGACGCCGTGGAAGACCCGCCACGGTCGCGTAGCCCTGCATCATCTCCAGATAGGTGAGGACGTCGGGGCCGCCGACATCGAAGCGACGGTTGACGTCGGCCGGGAGATCTGCGCACCCGACGAGGTAGCGCAGCACGTCGCGGATGGCGATCGGCTGGATGCGCGAGTGCACCCAGCGCGGCGTCACCATCACGGGGAGCCGCTCGGTGAGGTAGCGCAGCATCTCGAACGACGCCGACCCGGAGCCGATCACGACTCCCGCCTGCAGCACCGCCGTCGGCACGCCCGACTCGAGCAGGACGTCGCCCACCTGTTCCCGCGACCGCAGGTGCTCGGACAGCTCCTCGTCCTCCGGAACCATGCCACCGAGGTAGACGATGCGATGCACGCCGGCGTCAGCCGCGGCCTCGGCGAACGTGGAGGCGATGCTCCGCTCCGTCTCGGCGAAGTCGCCGCCGGTGCCGATCGAGTGCAGCAGGTAGTAGGCGACGTCGACGCCGTCCAGCGCCCTCCGGACGTCGTCGGCATCCGTGGCGTCTCCGACGGCGATCTCGACGTCATTCGACCAGAGGTGAGCCTGGGCCTTGGCTTCGTCGCGCACCAGGACGCGCACGTCGTGCCCGGCGTCGAGGAGCTCGGGCACCAGACGTCCGCCGACGTAACCAGTGGCCCCGGTGACGAGACTGCGCGTGGCCATGCCTCAAGTGTTGCGTCCCGAGCCCGACAACGCAGGCCAATCGTGGTCGGGAAATGCGTGGCTCAGTGTCAGCGCCTCCCGAATCCCATCGCCCGCGCGAAGATCTCCGGGTCGATGTTCCCGCCGGAGACCACGGCGACGACGTGGCCCGGCGGCAGCTCGCGGGCGTGGTGCAGGTAGGCGGCAACGGCGACGGCACCGCCGGGCTCGGCGACGAGGTGCGCGTCGAGGGCGAGCCTGCGGATCGCGTCGAGGATCTCGTCCTCGCTCACCGCGACGATGCCGTCCACGAATGTGCTGAGGTGGGCGAAGGTGAGCTCGGACGGTTGCGACCTCAGGGCATCGGCGATCGTGCGGTTGCGGTCCTCGATCGACCAGTCGACCCTGCGCCCGGCCTCCAGGCTCGCGCGAGCGTCTGCGGCCAAAACGGGTTCGACGCCGTAGACCCGTGTACCTGGTCGCATCGCCTTGACGGCCACGGCGATGCCGGAGGCGAGACCCCCGCCGCTCACCGGCACGAGCACGACGTCCACATCCGGCAGGTCCTCGACGATCTCCACGCCGATGGTTCCCTGGCCGGCGATGACATCCGGGTGGTCGAACGGCGGGACGAGGGTTCCTCCGGTTGCGGTGACGATCTCGGCGGCAACCTGCTCCCGGCGTCCGGTGTCGGTGAGCACCACCTCGGCACCGTGCCGGCGCGTGGCATCGACCTTGACCTGCGGGGTCTCCTCGGGCATCACGATGTGAGCCGGCACGCCGAGCTCCTTCGCGGCCCACGCGACGGCCTGGGCGTGGTTGCCGCTGGAGTAGGCGACGACGCCCCGAGCGAGGACGGACGCATCAACCCGCGCGAGCGCGTTGACCGCCCCACGGATCTTGAAGCTGCCGATGGCCTGCAGGATCTCCGGCTTGAGGGTGAGAGGTCGCCCCGGATCGGCCCACGGGCAGGAGATCAACGGCGTGCGCACCACTGCGTGCGCAATCCGTTCGGCCGCATCATTGACGTCGCGCAACGTCACCAGGTCCATGTCTGGGCTCACGTCCGGGTGGTGGCTGCGGCTGCCACCAGGGCGGTGAAGATGCCGGCGTCGGGCTGGGTCTCGGGGTGCCACTGGACGGCGAGCCAGAACGGACGCTCGGGATCCTCGATGGCCTCGAGGGAGCCGTCGTCGGCGTGCGCCGCGGCGATGAGGCCGGGGTGGTCGAGCACCGACTGGTGGTGATGGCAGCGGACAGTGGGACCGGAGACGAGGATCTTCTCCAGCTGGGTGCCCTCCACCAGGTCGATCTTCACGTCGCCGTACACGCCGCTGCCCGCACCGTGGTTCTCGTGGCCGATGGTGTCGGGGAGATGCTGGTCGAGGTGACCGCCGGCGTGCACCGCCATCACCTGCATGCCGCGGCAGATGCCGAGCACCGGCAGCTGCGTCTCCCGGGCGGCATCGAGCAGCGCGAGCTCCCACGCGTCGCGGTCCTCGCGCCAGTTGGCCGTGCGCTCGTGCGCCACCTCGGTGTACCGCCGTGGATCGACGTCGGCTCCGCCCGCGATCACCAGCGCGTCCAGCCGCGCGACGACGTCGTGGGCATCGTCAACGGGGTCGTCGGTGGGCGGCAGCAGCACCGCGATGCCGCCGGCCACGGCGATCGAGCGTGCGTACTCGGCGTGCAGGACGTCGGCTTCCTGGTCCCACACCCCCCACCGCGAGTGCTCGCGATAGGTGGTGACTCCGATGAGCGGCTTCATCTCGGTGCTCGTCTCACAGGGGGGTGACGTAGGCGCCGGAGATGCCGCCGTCCACGAGGAAGGTCGAGGCCGTGATGAAGCTCGACTCGTCGGAGGCGAGGAACAGCACCGCGTTCGCCATCTCCTCGGGCTCGCCGAATCGTCCCATCGGCACGTGGACGAGGCGGCGGGCGGCCCGCTCCGGGTCGGTGGCGAACAGCTCCTGCAGCAGTGGTGTGTTGACCGGCCCGGGGCACAGCGCGTTGACGCGAATGCCCTCGTGCGCGAACTGCACGCCGAGCTCTCGTGTCATCGACAGGACGCCGCCCTTGGAGGCCGAGTAGGAGATCTGCGAGGTGGCCGAGCCCATGACCGCCACGAACGACGCGGTGTTGATGATCGAGCCCTTCTTCTGCTCCAGCATGTACGGGAGCACCGCCTTGCAGCACAGGTAGACGCTGGTCAGGTTGACCTCCTGCACCGTGCGCCACGCCTCGAGCTCGGTCGTCAGGATCGAGTCGTCCTCCGGCGGCGCGATGCCGGCGTTGTTGAAGGCGATGTCGATCGACCCGTAGGTCGACTTCGCCGTGGCGAACAACGCGTCGACCTGGTCCTTGTCGGTGACGTTGGCGTGCAGGTAGGTGCCGCCCAGCTCGTCGGCGATCCCGGGCCCGCGGCTGTCGTCGAGGTCGCCGATGACGACCTTCGCGCCCTCCGCGGCGAACCGGCGCACGGTGGCCAGCCCGATGCCCGAGCAGCCGCCGGTCACCACTGCGGTCTTGCCTTCGAGGCGTCCGGTCATGAGGCAGTTCCTTCTGGGCTCTCGTCGGAGATGAACACGTTCTTGACGTCGGTGAAGGAGTTCGGCGCGTCCGGCCCGAGCTCGCGGCCCAGCCCCGACTGCTTGAAGCCGCCGAACGGGGTCCAGTAGCGCACCGACGCGTGGGTGTTGACGCTGAGGTTGCCGGCCTGGACGGCGCGCGAGACCCGCAGCGCCCGGCCGACGTCACCGGTGTAGATCGAGCCGGACAGGCCGAACTCGGTGTCGTTGGCGAGCTGCACGGCCTCGGCCTCGTCGCGGAACGGCATCACCGCCACGACCGGGCCGAAGATCTCCTCGCGCCAGATGCGCTGGTCGACCGAGTCGGCCAGCACCACCGTCGGGGGGAACCAGAAGCCGTTGCCGGCGGGTGCGCTCCCGGTGAACGCGACGTCGACCTCGTCGACGAACTCCTGGACCGTGCTGCGCTGGTCCGCCGAGATGAGCGGGCCCATCTCGCTGGACTTGTCGGCGGGGTCGAGCACCTTGATGCCCTTGACGGCCGGCTCCAGCAGCGTGACGAACTCGTCGAAGGCCGACTGCTCGACGAGGATGCGCGATCGGGCGCAGCAGTCCTGGCCCGCGTTGTCGAACACCGCCATCGGCGCCGCGGCCGCGGCCTTCGCCAGGTCGGAGTCCGCGAACACGATGTTGGCGCTCTTGCCGCCGAGCTCGAGCGTCACGCGCTTCACCTGGTCGGCGCAGCCCGCCATGATCCGCTTGCCGACCTCGGTCGATCCGGTGAAGCAGACCTTGCGGACGGCGGGATGCGTGACGAACCGGTCACCGACCATCGAGCCCTTGCCGGGGATCACGGTGAAGACGCCCTCGGGCAGTCCCGCCTCTCGGCCGAGCTCCCCAAGACGGATCGCCGTCAGCGGCGTGAGCTCGGCCGGCTTGAGGACGACGGTGTTGCCGGCCGCGAGGGCCGGCCCGAAGCCCCAGCCGGCGATGGGCATCGGGAAGTTCCACGGCACGATGATGCCGACGACTCCGAGCGGTTCGTGGAAGGTCACGTTGATGCCGCCGGCGACGGGGATCTGGTGGCCGAGCATGCGTTCGGGCGCAGCGGAGTAGTAGTTCAGGACGTCGCGGACGTTGCCCGCCTCCCACGTGGCGTTGCTCCACGTGTGGCCGGCGTTGCGCACCTCGAGCTCGGCGAGCTCGTCGATGTGCTCGTCGACCAGGACGGCGAAACGTCGGAGCAGGCGGGCCCGCTCGCCGGGCGCCAGGTCACGCCAGGCAGGGAACGCGTCGGCCGCGCGCTCGATGGCGGCGTCGGTCTCCTCGACCGAAGCCGAAGCGACCTCGGTGACGGCCTCTTCGGTGGCCGGGTTGAGGACGATGTGTGTGGTCATGCGTCACATCCTCTCGAAGCCGCGACGAAGCTCCCAATCGGTGACGGCGGCGTCGAACGACTCGAGCTCGACGTCGGCCATGTTGGTGTAGTGGTCGACGACCTCGTCGCCGAACAGCTCGCGGGCGAGCGCGGATCCGTGCCAGGCGTCGCGGGCCTCCCGCAGCGTCGACGGCACGTGCTCCTTGTCCGACGTGTACGCGTTTCCGGTCAGCGGCTCCTCCAGCTCGAGGCCCTGCTCGATGCCGTGCAGGCCGCCGGCGAGCATGGCCGCGAGCGCGAGGTACGGGTTGACGTCACCGCCGGGCAGGCGGTTCTCCATCCGGGCGCTCGGACCGTGGCCGACGAGGCGCACCGAGCAGGTCCGGTTGTCCTCGCCCCAGGCGACGGCGGTCGGGGCGAACGACCCGGCCGCGAACCGCTTGTACGAGTTGATGTTGGGCGCGTACATCAGCGTGAAGTCGCGCATCGTCGCCAGCACACCGGCGATGAACTGGTCGTACGTCGGGGTGCGGGCACCGGACTTGTCGTCCCAGAACACGATGTCGCCTTCGGAGCCGCGCAGTGACAGGTGGATGTGGCAGGAGTTGCCCTCGCGCTCGTCGTACTTCGACATGAACGTGAGCGACTTGCCGTGCTGGGCGGCGATCTCCTTGGCCGAGGTCTTGTAGACGCTGTGGTTGTCGGCGGTCACGAGCGCTTCGTCGTAGAGGAAGCCGATCTCGTGCTGGCCGAAGTTGCACTCGCCCTTGGCGCTCTCGACGCGCATCCCGGCGTCGTACATGTGGTTGCGGATGTCGCGCAGCAGCGGCTCCACCCGGCTCGTGCCGAGGATCGAGTAGTCGACGTTGTACTGGTTCGCGGGCGTCATGTCGCGGTAGTCGGAGCTCCAGGCGTGCTCGTAGGTGGTGTCGAAGACGATGAACTCCAGCTCGGTGCCCGACAGGGCCGTGTAGCCGGCGTCGGCCGCCTTGGCGAGCTGCTTCTTCAGGATGCTCCGAGGCGACTGCACGACCGGCTCGTGGTCGAGCCACACCAGGTCGCACTGGATCATCGCGGTCGCGGGCTGGTGGGTGACCCGGCGGATCGTGTCGAAGTCGAGGGCGAACTCCATGTCGCCGTAGCCCTTCTCCCACGACGACATCGCGTAGCCGTCGACCGTGTTCATGTCGATGTCGACGCTCAGCAGGTAGTTGCAGCCCTCCGTGCCGTGGTCGATCACGACGTCGGCGAAGTACTGGGCGTGCAGTCGCTTGCCCTGCAGCCGGCCCTGCATGTCGGTGAACGCGACGATCACCGTGTCGATCTCCCCGTCGTCGATGAGGCCCTGCAGGTCTTTGATGGTCAGGAGCCGCGGGTGGCGTGTGCTCATGAGGATCCTTCTTTCTTCGGGTCGTGGGGCGCCTTCAGCGAGACGCGCACCGGGACGAGGTCACCGCCGACGTCGATCTCGTAGTCGCCGGAACGGACGTAGTCCGCCGACGCGGTCTCTCCGTCTGGTGCCTTGACGTAGGCCAGGCCGACGGAGGCGCCCAGCGCCTCGCCCCAGGCTGCGGACGTCACCTGACCGGCAGCCACGCCGTCGCGACGGATCAGCTCGCCGCCCCACGGTGTGGCGTCGGGGTCGTCGCAGACGAACGAGACGAGCCGGCGGGCCGGGACCGTCGACGCGGGCCTTCTCGACGGCGGCGCGGCCGAGGAAGTCGATGTCGGTCTTGAGCTTGCAGACGAACAGCAGGCCCGCCTCGACCGGGTTGAAGTCCGGTGTCAGCTCGCGGCCGAACGCCCGGTAGCCCTTCTCGAGCCGGAGCGAGTCGATCGCGTAGTACCCGGCATTGGCGACGCCGAGGTCCTCGCCGGCCGCCATCAGCTCGTCGTAGACGCCGAGGGCGAACTCGGTCGGGACGTACAGCTCCCAGCCGAGCTCGCCGACGTACGTGATGCGGGTGGCGCGCACGGTGGCATGCGGGAGGTCGATCTTGCGGCTGGTGCCGAACGGGAAGCCGTCCTCGCTCAGGTCGTCGCTGGTCAAGCGGGACAGCAGGTCGCGTGATCGCGGACCCATGACGCCGAAGACGGCCAGCCCCGAGGTGATGTCGACGATGTGGGCGTCGTAGCCCGCCGGGATGTTCCGCCGGATCCAGTCCTGGTCGCGTTCGGTGGTGGCCGAGCTGCTGACCAGCAGGAACTCGTCGCGTGACACGCGGGTGACGGTCAGGTCCGACTCGTACGTGCCGCGCGCGTTGAGCAGCGCCGTGTACACGGTGCTGCCGACCTCGACGCCGACGTCGTTGGTGCAGATCCACTGCAGTGCGGCCTCGGCGTCGGTGCCCGTGACCAGGTACTTCGAGAACGACGTCTGGTCGAACACCGCGACCGCCGACCGGGTGGCACGCTGCTCGGCCGCCACCCACGGGAACCAGTTCTGATGGCCCCAGGAGTACTCGATCGACGGATCCGCGCCCTCCGGTGCGAAGTAGTTGGCCCGCTCCCAGCCCATCTTGCTGCCGAAGCCGGCGTTCGCGGTCGCCAGTCGCTGGTAGACCGGGGAGCGGCGGAACGGTCGCGCGGTCTCGAACTCCCGGTTCGGCCACGGGACCGCGTAGTGCAGGCCCAGCACCTCGCCGACCCGGGCCCGGAGCCAGTGGCGGTTGCCGTTGAACCGGGCGAAGCGCCGGATGTCGACGGCGACCAGGTCGCTGGTGGGCTCTCCCGCGATGATCCACTCGGCCAGCGCACGCCCCGCCCCGCCGGCCGTCGCGATGCCGACCGAGTTGAATCCCGCCCCGACGAAGAAGCCGTTCACGTTCGGGGCCTCGCCGAGGATGAACTGGTTGTCGGGAGTGAAGCTCTCCGGGCCGTTGTAGAACTTGCGGATGCCGGTCTCGCGCAGGACCGGGACCCGCTCGAGGGCGCTGTCCATGAGGATCGCGAAGTGGTCCCAGTCCTCCTCGAGCAGCTGGAACTCGAACGGGTGCGGGATCTGGTCGGGCGACACCCACGGCTTGGCCTCGGGCTCGAAGCCGCCGACGACGAGCCCGCCCACCTCCTCCTTGAAGTAGGTGTAGCCGTCGGGGTCGCGCAGGATCGGCAGGTCGCGATGGACGCCCTCGATCTGGTCGGTCACCACGTAGAAGTGCTCGGCCGAGTGCAGCGGCACGGTGACCCCGATGCGGGCCGCCAGGTCGTTGGCCCACTGGCCGGCGCAGTTCACGACGATCTCGGCCCCGATGTCGCCGTGGTCCGTGCGCACGCCGATGACGCCGCCGCCCTCGACGAGCACCTCGGTGACCCGGACGTGCTCGACCACGCGTGCACCCCTCTGGCGTGCACCTTTCGCCAGGGCGAGGGTCAGGTCGGTCGGGTTCGCCTTGCCGTCACCCGGCAGCCAGATGGCACCGACCAGGTCGTCGACGTCCATCAGCGGATAGTGCTCGTGAGCGGCCTCGGGCGTGAGGATCTCGCACTCCATGTCGAACGCCTCGGCGGTGGCGGCGGTCCGACGCAGGTGGTTCATCCGGTCCTCGGTGCGCGCGACGGTGACGCCACCACACTGCTTGAAGCCCGCGCTCAGCCCGGTCTCGGCCTCGAGCCGGGCGTACAGGTCGGTCGAGTACTGCACCAACCGGGTGGCGCTCTCGGTCGCCCGCAGCTGGCCGACGAGTCCGGCCGCGTGCCACGTCGTTCCGCACGACAGCTCGCCCTGCTCGATGAGCACGACGTCTTCCTCGCCCGCCTCGGTCAGGTGATAGGCGACGCTCGCGCCGATCACCCCACCGCCGACGATGACGATGCGGGCGCGTGACGGCAGCGTGGTCATGGCCTCGATCCCGCCGCGGTGCTCATGGTCGCCCTCCGGCGGCGGTGTCAAGGAGCCGCCCGAACTCCGGCGACCGGAAGTCCTCGACGGCGGCCTCGTACCGCTCCTGGCCCCAGCCGAGGAAGTCGTAGTCGTGGTCGGACGCCGCGGCCTGGATGTAGCCCCAGAGCGACCATCCGTACCTGGACACGGTGGCCTGCAGCCGCGCCCGGGCGACCGACTGTGCGATCGACTGGGGCTCGCCGGGCCCGACGTACGCGGTCACGAGCTCGTCGAGGTGCTCGTCGTCGAGCTGCGTCTCGGTCCAGGTGTTGCCCAGCTCGAAGAACGGGTCGTTGTTGCCGGAGTACTCGTAGTCGATCAGCCAGAGCTTCTGCCCGTCGTCGACCATGTTGCCGGCGAGCAGGTCGTTGTTGCACGGCACGGTGGGGCCGGCCTTCACCGCGAGTGCGGCGCGGATCCGCTGGAACTGCGCGTCGAAGTCGCCGTAGTCTCGGACGGGTGAGGGAAGCCCCCGTCGATGACGGTGGCGAGGTAGTTCTTCTGGCGTGTGAACATGTCGAAGTCGCCGACGAAGCGTGGTCCGGAGTGCAGCGTGCGACACGCCTCGGCGACCCGGGTGAGGGCACCCGGCTGTCGCAGGTCGTCGTTCTCGAAGGAGCGTCCGTCGATGAAGCCGATCACCAGGACGTCGAGGTCGGGGCGGAACTCCACGACCGGGGCACCCACACCTGCCATCTCGGCTGAGCGGGTGTTCTCGTGCTCGGCCTCGCGGTCGATGCCGAGCAGCGTCGTGTCGCTCCGGCTGCACCGCGCGACGAAGACCCCGCGCGGGGTGGTGACCTTCAGGTTCAGGTTGGTGAGCCCGCCCGGCAGCTCGACGATGGTCCGGGGCTGGTCGGCCAGGCTGGGGATCTGGTCGAAGAGCTCGTCGAGCGAACCCATGTCGATCGACGGTGCAGCATGGCCCGGCTCCGCTTCCGAATTCATTTGTCCGCCCCCGCGTCCGCAATGAGCTCGGCCGAGACGTTGGTCGAGACGCTGGTGCGCAGGCCGATGCGGGTGCGATCGGCGCGGTAGCGGTCGAAGGCGTGCTCGACGGCGATTCCGGCGTTCGTGTACGCCGTCCGCGTCACCAGCATCAGCGCCGTGCCCGGATCCACGCCGAGCAGCTTCGCGTGCTCGGTGGTTGCGAGCGCCGGCTCGATCCACTCCTTGGCATCGTGAGGGGCCAGGTCGTACTCCTTGCGCATGATCGCGTAGATCGACCCGGTGAGCTGACGCTCGTCGATACCCGCGAAGAGGTGGCACGGGAGGTAGGTCTCCTCGAGCGCGAGCGGCTCGCGCCGTGCGGATCGCACCCGGATGATCTCGAACACCTCCTTGTGGGTCGTCAGCTCCAGTGCCGCCGCGACGGCTCGCCCCGCGGCCAGTCGGCGCACGCTGACCACTCGTGCGCCGGCGCGCACGTTGGCCCGGCGCATCTGCTCGGTGAAGCCAGACAGTCCGGTGAGATCGACGTCGATCTGCTGCTCGCGGATGAACGTGCCGCCGGCCCGCCCACGCCGTCGTTCGACGATCCCGCTGGCCTCCAGCGATCCGAGTGCCTGGCGCAGCGTCATCCTGCTGACGCCGAGTCCCTCGGCCAGGTGCCCTTCGGAAGGCAGCTTGTCGCCGCTGAGGAGCTGACCGGCGTCGATGCGTTCTCGCAGCCAGCGCTCGATGCGAGCGTGCGAGGGCTCGTCGGTCGTCCTCGTCAGCCTCGGCTTGTCGCCCAGCGCCTGATCGTCGACCGCCAGAACCCTCACACGGGCGCCTCCGACGTGCGAGTCGTCACTCGTCGAGCAGATCGGCCACCGCGGGATCGATGTTGTTGATCGGGCCCGGTGAACCACTTCTTCGCCGAGACGTTCCACCAGATCGCCAGCAGGAGCACGGTGCCGACCGTGACGATGGGGGCGTAGTTGACGAACTTCCAGCAGAAGTCGTCGCTGAAGGGAACTGCGCCGGGGACGAACGGCATCATCAGGTACAGCGAGACGATGACGATCTCGGCCACGGCGATGAGGTTCATCCACTTGTACTTGGACCCGTTGTTCCAGCTCACCGGGCTCGAACGCATCGCCCATCCTCCACCGCAGCCAGATCGGCACGGCGAAAGCAAGGTAGAGGCCGATGACGGCGATCGACGTCACTGCGTAGAACGCGACCGGGATGATCAGAGGGGTTCGGCGGCCGTGCCGATGTTGACCTCGATCAGGGCCGGCAGCGTGACGAGGGCAGCGACGACCGCCAACAGCGAGGACCGCATTCGCGGGCACACGCTTGGTCGTCGAGACCGTGACCAAATCTGCGAGCCCGGGATCGCCTTGTCACGGCTGAAGGCGAAGGTCATGGCGAGACGCCGAGGTCAGGCAGGAGGTCGCGCAGTAGAACTGTGCCGATGCCGAGATGAACGAGCACGACAACGTCGCCCAATTCACGCCGAGCGAGTTCGCGAAGATTAGGCGACGCCGCCACCGCCGACGCCGGCGTTGTCCGGACACCGTCAGCGTTGTTCGGTACGGCGAAGACCACGGCGAGCAGGAGGATGTAGCCGCCGAGCGCCGAGTAGAAGATCGAGCGCCAGATGCCCTTGGCCGCTGCGGTCGACGCGGAGACGTCTCTTCGGAGAGGTGGGCACAGGCGTCGAAGCCGGTGATCGTGTACTGCGTGAGCAGGAATCCGAACGGAATGACCGCGAAGAAGAACATGAAGCTGCTCGTGCTGCCATCGGAGAAGCCCGAGTTGTTGAACCGCTCGGTGAAGACGTAACCGACCGACTGGTGCTGATCGGGCACGAGGACGAGGATCAGGACGATCGCTGACGCGCCGACGACGTGCCACCACACGGACACGTTGTTCATGACTGCCATGAGATGGCTGCTGAAGATGTTCAGCACCGACGCGAGCCCGAGAACGACAAGGAAGATGAGGAACACACGGGTCAGCGAGTAGTCGTCGGCGTACCGCACTCCGGGTACGTGCTGTCGTGAGGTCGATGAACGTCGCACAGCCGTAGGAGACGCCCGCCGTCACCGCGACGAGGCCGATCAGGTTGAGCCACCCGGTGAAGAACCCGGCCGCCGGGCCGCCGAGCTTGGAGGCCCACCAGTAGATGCCGCCAGAGGTCGGGTAGGCCGACACCAGCTCCGACATGGTGAAGCCGATGATCAGAATGAAGATGCCCAGGATCGGCCAGCGACCAGGACATGGAGATCGGGCCGCCGTTGTTCCAGCCGGCGCCGAAGTTGGTGAAACAGCCGGCGAGGATCGAGATGATCGAGAACGAGATCGCGAAGTTCGAGAATCCCGACCACGACCGGTTCAGGTCCTGCTTGTAGCCGAGCTTGGCGAGGAGCTTCTCGTCGTCCGTGAGGTTGTCCATCTGATCCGTCATGGTGCCGCCCATCTCAGAGAAGTTGCTTGGATGCTAGCGCAACGGTTCCGATTGCATCTAGACCTTTTGGCGGGGCAAATGCTAGACCCACCGAGGGTCATCCCGCGGTTTCCGTCATTCCGGCGTGACGTCCGCCGGCTTCTTGTCGGGCCGCAGCCCGCGCCACACCGGATGCCGCAGGTGACCGTCGGGCGTCAACTCGCTGTACGTGACCTCGCCGACGAGCTTCGGGCTCACCCAGCGAGCTTCGCGAACGACGTCGCGCGGCGCTTCCAGGGGAGCGGTCTTGCGCTCGATGGCCTTGAGCCGCTCGGTGAGATCGACGACCACGCGGTCGGTGAACCCGGTACCGACTCGCCCGATATAGCGCCAGCCGTCCCCGTCCGGCATCGCGAGCAGGAGTGAGCCCACGTTCCCGGAGCGGTTGCCCTTGCCCGGACGCCAGCCGACGATGACCGCTTCCTGCATCCGCTGGTTCTTGATCTTGATCCACGACGACGACCGGGTGCCGCTCCGATATCGGCTGTCGCGACGCTTGGCCACGACGCCTTCGAGCCCGAGCTCCAGGCTCGACGCGACCGCGTCCTCGAGCGAGCCGTCGAAGACCAGCGGCACCCGCAAGGTCTTCCCGTCATCGAGGTCGAGATCCCTGAGCGCGTCGCGCCGCTCCAGGTAGGGGGCGTTCTTCAGCGCCTCGCCGTCGTGGCTGAGCACGTCGAAGAGCAGGTACTGGATCGGCCTCGTGCCCTGCTGGAGGCGAGAGAACGACGGAGCGCCATCAGGGCCGAGCGCCACGACCTCGCCGTCGAGCACGGTGTCGGTGAGGTCCTGGGCGGCCAGGGCGTCGGCGACCTCCGGGTACGTGTCGGTCATGTCCTTGCCGGTGCGGCTGAACAGCGTCACGTCCGCTCCCTTGCACACCGCGACGGCTCGGTAGCCGTCCCACTTCATCTCGAACGCCCAGTCGTCCTCGTCGTCGATGTCGAACGCCTTGCCGGCGGTGGCGAGCATCGGCGCCACCGGCTTCGCGGTGGATGAGCTCTTCTCCGGTCGGATCTTCCGCCGCGGAGCCTTGTTCTGGGCAGGCTTCTTCGTGTCGGCGGGATTCATCAGGTGGATGAGCCAGTTCTCGCCGGTGCGGATGAGCGCGAACCGGCGCGGCTCGCCGAGCCCGCCCTTCTTGGTGCCGGTGAGGGTGGCGATCACCTCGCCGTCGCGCCACTTCTCCGCCTCGAACGTGCCGGTGTCCCAGATGGTCACCTTCCCGCCGCCGTACTCGCCCTTCGGGATCGTGCCCTCGAACGTGCCGTACTCCAGCGGGTGGTCCTCGGTCTGGACGGCCAGGTGGTTCTTCTTGGGGTCGGTGGGGACGCCCTTGGGCAGCGCCCACGAGACGAGCACGCCGTCGTGCTCGAGCCGGAAGTCCCAGTGCAGGCGGCTGGCGTGGTGCTCCTGGATGACGAAGGAGTTGCCGTCCCCGGGCAGGTCGGCGCCTGCCTCCGGCACGGGCTCGGGCGTCTTCGCTGGCGTCGCGCTTGGACCGGTAGGTCGACAGCGCGTCCGTCGCCGGGACCTCGGCGCCGCCGTCCTGGCCGAGTGGCGCGAGCGGATCCTTGCGCCGCTTCATCCGGGCGAGCACCTCGTCGTACGTGAGGTGGCGCAGGTCGGGGTCGTTCAGCTCGCGCCAGGTGCGCGGCACGGCGACGGTCGGCTGCTCGCGACCGCGCAGCGAGTAGGGCGCGATCGTCGTCTTGTTGGCGTTGTTCTGGCTCCAGTCGGCGAGCACCTTGCCGCCGCGCAGCGCCTTCTGCTGGGTGCTCACGACGAGGTCCGGCAGCTCGCTCTGCAGCACCGACGCGAACTCCTTGGCGAACCGGTTCACGTACTCGGCGTCGTGGCTGCCGTCGAGACCGGCGTAGAGGTGGAGCCCCTTGCTGCCGCTGGTGACCGGGTACGCCTCGAGACCGAGGTCGGCGAGCAGCCGCTTGGCGCGCTTCGCCACCTCCACGCACTCGGGGAGTCCCGCACCCGGTCCCGGATCGAGGTCCAGCACGAAGCGGTCGGGGTTCAGGTGGGCGCCGTGCGGCCCGACGCGCCACTGCGGCACGTGGATCTCCAGGGCCGCCATCTGCCCGAGCCAGGCGAGAACGGCGACACCGTCGACCACGACGTAGTTGTTGCGGCTGGTCCGGTGCTGGATCGACGCGCGCCGGATCCAGCTCGGCGCGGAGTCCGGGAGGTTCTTCTCGAAGAACACCTCGCCCGGCTTGTCGGCGGTGCCGACCCCGTTCACCCAGCGCTTGCGCGTCGCCGCTCGGTCGATCACGTGGGGGAGGATGTACGGCGCGATCTCGACGTAGTAGGAGATGACGTCGGCCTTGGTCGTTCCGGTGGCCGGGTAGATCACCTTGTCCGGATTGGTGAGGCGCAGACGATGTCCTCCGATGGAGACCGTCTCACCGGAGGAGCGCGCCATCAGTTAGGCCCCCTTGCGGGCCTTCTTCTTCGGCGCCGACTTCGAGGATTTCGACGACTTGCTCGACGAGGACGACTTCTTCTTCTTGCTCTTCTCCACGCTGCGCGACAGGGCGTCCATCAGGTCGATGACCTCGGCCTGCTCTCCGTCCTCCTCCGGCTCCTCGCCGAACGTGGCGGCGGTGTCGAGGGCGTCACCCTGCTCGAGCTTCGCCTCGACGAGCGTGCGCAGCTGCTCCTGGTAGTCGTCGGTGAACTGGCTCGCGTCGAAGTCACCGGCGAGGGAGTCGACGAGCTGCGACGCCATGTCGCGCTCCTTCTGGCTGATGCGGGGGACCTCGTCGAGCACGTCGAAGTCGGCTTCGCGCACCTCGTCGTCCCAGAGCATCGTCTGCAGCACGAGCGCCTTGTCCTTGACGCGCAGCACCGCGAGCCGGCTCTTCTGGCGCAGCGCGAACTGGACGACGGCGCTGCGGTCGGTCTCCTCCAGCGCGCGGCGCAGCAGCGTGTACGGCTTGAGCGCTCGCGCGTCCGGCTCGAGGTAGTAGGCCTTGTCGAGCCGGATCGGGTCGATCTGGTCGGCCGGCACGAACTCCACGACGTCGATCTCGTGGTTGCTCTCGGCCGGGAGCGACTTCAGCTCCTCCTCCGTGAGCACCACGGTGTTGGTGCCGTCGTCGTACGCCTTGGTGATGTCCTCGTACGCCACGACCTTGCCGCACACCTCGCACTTGCGCTGGTAGCGGATCCGTCCACCATCCTTCTCGTGCACCTGGTGCAGCGAGACGTCGTGGCTCTCGGTGGCGCTGTAGACCTTCACCGGCACGTTGACCAGACCGAAGCTGATCGAGCCCTTCCAGATGGATCGCATGGGCTCAAGTGAATCGCAGCGGGGTCTCATGCGCCACCTTTCGCGGTGCGGGTCATTGACGATGACCACGCGATCAGGCCAGATTGGTCCCAGCCCAGCGGACAGGACAGCAATGACCGGAACCACGAGCGACGCTCCGGCCATATCGCTGCGGGATCTGAGCAAGCACTTCGGTGAGGTGAAGGCCGTCGACGGGGTCGACCTCGACATCGCCGACGGCGAGTTCTTCTCGATGCTCGGGCCGTCCGGGTCGGGCAAGACCACGGTGCTGCGGCTCATCGCCGGTTTCGAGCGGGTCACGACCGGCACCATCACCCTCGGTGGCGAGGACGTCACGACGCGCGCGCCGTTCGACCGTGACGTCAACACCGTGTTCCAGGACTACGCCCTGTTCCCGCACATGTCGGTGATCGACAACGTCGCCTACGGGCTGCGGGTGCGCGGCACGGGCAAGGCGGAGCGACGCCAGAAGGCGGAGGAGGCACTCGCCACCGTGCAGCTCACCGGGTACGGCGACCGCACTCCCGGCCAGCTCTCCGGCGGTCAGAGGCAGCGGGTCGCGCTGGCCCGCTCGATCATCGTCCGGCCCAAGGTCCTCCTGCTCGACGAGCCGCTCGGCGCCCTCGACCTCAAGCTGCGCGAGCAGATGCAGGTCGAGCTCAAGGAGCTGCAGCGCGAGCTCGGCATCACCTTCGTGTTCGTGACCCACGACCAGGAAGAGGCGCTCACGCTGAGCGACCGCATCGCGGTGTTCAACGAGGGCCAGATCGTGCAGCTCGGCACGCCGGCGGAGATCTACGAGCACCCCACCTCGACCTACGTCGCCTCGTTCGTGGGCACGTCCAACCTCTTCGACGACGACGAGTCGTCGAGGCTGTTCGGGAAGTCCGGCACGTTCGCCCTGCGCCCGGAGAAGGTGACGCTGCGATCGGCGTCGTCCAGCACCGAGACCGGCGTGACCGACGGCGTCGTGCGCGCGTCCGGCGTCATCATCGAGTCCATCTACCTCGGCACGGGCCACCGGCTGCACGTGCGTCTCGACGACGGGACGCAGCTGGTCGTGCTCGAGCAGAGCACCGGCGCGGAGGCGCCACAGGAGCAGCGCGGCGAGCACGTCGTGGCGAGCTGGTCGATGGACGACCTCGTCACCGTCACCTGAGCATTCACATCAATCACCACCGAGAAGGAGAACCACGATGAGCATGAAGACCATCAGAGGGCGCAGAGTGCGAGGGCCCGCTGTGGCCATCGCCACCGCGTCCATCCTCATCCTCACGGCATGTGGTGGAGGTGACTCCGACGACTCCTCGGGTGAGGTGCCCACCAAGCTCGGCGAGAACGAGAGCAAGGTCTCGATCCTGGCGTGGCCCGGCTACGTCGAGGACGGCAGCAACGATCCCGAGGTCGACTGGGTGACGCCGTTCGAGAAGGACACCGGCTGCGAGGTCACGAGCAAGACCTACGGCACGTCCGACGAGGCTTTCAACCTCGCCAAGACCGGCGACTACGACGTCGTCGTGGCATCCGGCGACCTCACCGCACGCATGGTGGCGTCGAAGGAGGCCGTCGAGGTCAACACCGACCTGATCCCGAACTACGAGAAGGTCTTCGAGTTCCTGAAGGACCAGGAGTGGAACACGTTCGACGGCAAGCACTACGGCGTCCCGCACGGCTACGGCGCGAACCTGCTGATGTACAACGCCGACGAGGTCAAGCCGGCTCCGACGTCGTGGAAGGCCGTCTTCGAGGACGCCGCGAAGTACAAGGGCAAGGTCACGGCCTACGACTCGCCGATCTACATCGCCGACGCCGCGCTGTACCTGATGAAGCACCAGCCGGACCTCGGCATCGAGAACCCGTACGCGCTCGACGAGAAGCAGTTCGCCGCAACCGTCGACCTCCTGAAGCAGCAGCGCGAGAGCATCGGCGAGTACTGGGCCGACTACCTCAAGGAGATCTCGGCGTTCGAGACCGGCGACCTGGTCGTCGGCACGACGTGGCAGGTCATCGTCAACTCGATCGACACGAAGAAGGCCAACGTCAAGGCGATCCTCCCGGAGGAGGGCGCGACGGGATGGAGCGACACCTGGATGATCTCGTCCAAGGCCAAGAGCCCGAACTGTGCGTACGCCTGGCTGAACTACATCGACTCGCCCGAGGCCAATGCCGCGGCGACCGAGTACTTCGGTGAGGCGCCGAACAGCGAGGAGGCTTGCGAGTTCGCCAGTGACGAGTCGTTCTGCGACACGTACAAGGCCGGCGACGAGGAGTTCGCGAGCAAGCTCTGGTACTGGCGTACTCCCGTCGAGAAGTGCCTGGATGGCCGGACCGACGTGAAGTGCATGGATTATGCCGAGTGGACCAAGGCCTGGACCGAGATCAAGGGCTGAGGATGTCGCACGGCGACGCCGCGCGGGCGGCCGTCCCCCCTCACGGGGTGACGGCCGCCCGCCGGCTGTCGTCGTCACTGAGTGCGAGGCCGCGTCTGCGGCTCTCGCTCCTGCTCACCGCACCTCTGACGTGGCTGGTACTCATCTACATCGTCGCGCTGGCGGCCTTGCTGGTCACCGCGTTCTGGTCGGTCGACAGCTTCACCGGTGAGCTGGACAAGTCGTTCACGTTCGACAACCTGCGCGAGATCACCACGGAGGCGCTGTACCGCACGGTGACCATCCGGACGATCGCGGTGGCGCTCGCGGTCACGATCGTCGACATCGCGATCGCCCTGCCCATCGCGTTCTACATGGCCAAGATCGCGTCGCGCCGCATGCAGCGTGTCCTCGTCATCGCGGTGCTCACGCCCCTGTGGGCCAGCTACCTCGTCAAGGCGTTCGCCTGGCGGTCGATGCTCTCCGACGGCGGCATCATCGAGTGGGCCGCGAGCCGAGTCGGAATGGAGTCGCCGGGGTACGGGCTCGCCGCGGTGGTGATGACGCAGGCCTACATCTGGCTGCCGTACGTGATCCTGCCGATCTTCGCCGGGCTCGAGCGCGTGCCGGACTCCCTGCTCGACGCGGCGGGCGATCTGGGCGCGTCGGCCTGGCAGACGATGCGCACCGTCGTGTTCCCCATGTTGGTGCCGGCCATCATCGCCGGCTCCATCTTCAGCTTCTCGTTGACCCTCGGCGACTACATCACCGTGAACATCGTCGGCGGCGCCAACCAGATGCTCGGCAACCTCGTCTACACGAACGTCGGCGCGGCCAACAACCTCCCGCTGGCGGCGGCAGTGGCCCTGATCCCGGTGATCATCATGGTCGGCTACCTGGGCGTGGTGCGTCGCACGGGCGCCCTCGAGAACCTGTAGGCCGGCCGATGACTCTCAGCTCCAACGTCCGCCGACTGCTGGCGGTGCTCTGCGCTCTGGTGCTGGTCCTCATGTACGCGCCACTGATGATCGTGGTGATCAACTCCTTCAACGAGAGCCAGTCGCTGACCTGGCCGCCCAGCGGATTCACGCTCGAGTGGTGGCAACGCGCTGCAAACAGCGACGGTGCGCGCAGCGCGGTGGTGACCAGCGTCCAGGCCGCGGCGGCGGCCACGGTCATCGCGCTTGTGCTCGGCACGCTCATGGCGATGGCTTTGCAGCGCTACAGCTTCTTCGGGAAGAACTCGGTGAACCTCCTGGTGATCCTCCCGATCGCCCTGCCGGGCATCGTCACCGGCATCGCGCTCAACAACGCGTTCCGCGGTGTGCTCGGCCTGCAGCTGTCGATCCTGACGGTGATCATCGCGCACGCCACGTTCTGCATCGTCACGGTGTTCAACAATGTCCAGGCGCGGCTCCGCCGGGTGGGCGGCAACCTCGAGGAGGCGTCCGCCGATCTTGGTGCCGGCGTGTGGACGACGTTCCGGCTCGTCACGTTCCCGCAGCTGCGCTCGGCGCTGCTGGCGGGTGGTCTGCTCGCGTTCGCGCTGAGCTTCGACGAGATCATCGTGACGACGTTCACGGCAGGCGCAGGGGTCAAGACGCTGCCGATCTGGATCCTGGAGAACTTGTTCCGCCCGAATCAGGCGCCGATCGTCAACGTCGTGGCGGTGGTGCTGATTCTCGTGTCGATCGTGCCGATCTGGTTCGCACAGCGCCTCTCAGGTGACACCGAGGCGCTGCGCTGAATCTTCTGGGCTGCCCTACTTCTTCTTGGGCGGCGGAGCCTTCTTCGCGGGCGCCTTGGCGGCGTCCTTCGGCTCACCGTTCTTGGCAGCCGCGTCGTCGGACCCGGCGTCCTTGGGGTCCGGAACCACCTTGGGTGCTGCGGTGGGCGGCTTCGGCGGCGGGTTGTACGGCGGCGGCGGAGGCGGCGGCGGAGAGGCGCCACGCCGCACGGCAGCGACAGCCGCTGCACCGGCACCGGTGACGAGCCCGACGACCGCCAGCTTGCGCAGGCGCCGCTTCTTCTTCTTGGGCTTGACGTCGTCGGGGACCTTGTCCTTCACGCCGTCAGGCAGCTTGTCGTACGTCTCCTCGCTCATCTCGGGCACGCGGTCGAGCACCTCGTCACGGATGTCGGGCCACCGGGTCTTCAGCTCGGTGAGACCCGCATCGAGGCGGGTGATCAGACTGTCGCGCACCTCCGGTGCCCGGTCGGAGACCTGCTTGCGCAGGTCCTCGGCCTGGCTCAGGAACTCGTCGAGGCGTACCTCGAGCTGGTCGCGGACGGTCTTCTTCTTCCGGATTCCCATGCTGGCTCCCTAGGACGTCGTCTCGTCTCGACCTTAACGAAGCCCCGGTGAGGGGGCATCTCCGGCAGGCAGTCCGAGCGGTGGTTGAGTGGTCGCGTGCTTGAACAGCGAAGCCCCGAGCACGTCGTCATCGTGGGTGCCGGCATGGTCGGCCTCGCCACGGCGTGGTTCCTGCAGGCCGAGGGCGTACGGGTCACCGTGGTCGACCGTGAGGGCGTGGCGGCCGGCTCGTCCTGGGGGAACGCGGGTTGGCTCGCGCCGGCCCTGACGCTCCCGTTGCCCGACCCGGCGATCCTCGCCACCGGCGTCAAGGCGGCGCTCAGCCCGTCGTCGCCCGTGTACGTGCCGTTCACGACCAACCCGCAGCTGCTGAAGTTCCTCGCCGCGTTCACCCGGCACTGCACGCCCGGGCACTGGCGCAAGGCGATGGAGGTGTTCACCGAGGCGAATCGGGCGTCGCTGGCTGCCTTCGACGCCCTTGCCGACGGTGGCGTCGCCGAGTCGACGCGCGAGGCCGACCCGTTGCTCGCGGCCTTCCTGTCGGAGCAGGACCGCGACAGCCTCGTGCACGAGTTCGAGCACGTCGCCGAGGTCGGCAGCAGCACCGAGCACGAGCTCGTCGACGGGGACGCCATGCGGGCCCTCGAGCCGGCGCTGTCCGACGACATCACCCACGGTGTGCTGCTGCGTGGACAGCGATTCATCAACCCCGGCCGGTTCGTCAACGCCCTGGGCGATGCCGTCCGAGAGCGGGGCGGCGAGGTGCTCGACGGGATCGAGGTCGACGCGGTCGAGCGGGTCCACGATCGTGTCGAGGTCCGTCCGGTCATCGGCGACGCGATCGACGCGGACGTCGTCGTCATCGCCTCGGGCGCCTGGCTCGGTCACCTTGCGCGAACGCACGGCGTGCGCACGATCGTCCAGGCGGGCCGCGGCTACAGCTTCCTCGTCTCGACCGGCACCACGCCGGCCAACCCGGTGTACTTCCCGGCGCAGCGCGTCGCGTGCACCCCGATCGAGGGTCCCGACGGCGAGGTCGGGCTTCGCGTCGCCGGAATGATGGAGTTCCGCCGACCCAGCGCCGCGCCGGACCCGCGACGCATCAGGGCGATCATCGACGCCGCCAGCCCGCTGCTGCGCGGTGTCGACTGGGAGGCCCGCACCAGCGAGTGGGTGGGCTCGCGCCCGTGCACGGCGGACGGCCTGCCGCTCGTCGGACCGACCCGGACGCCCGGCGTCCACGTCGCCGGGGGCCATGGCATGTGGGGCATCGCGCTCGGACCGCTGACCGGGCAGCTCCTGGCGGCCAACATCGCTCGCGGCGAGACGCCGGAGCTGCTGAGCCGGCTCGACCCACTGCGCTAGCGGTCAGTGGGGTGAGACGAACCCCGACTCGTACGCCACGATCACGGCCTGCACCCGGTCTCTGACCCCGAGCTTGGTGAGGATGCTGCGGACGTGGCTCTTCACCGTCTCGATGCCGAGGAACAGCTGCCCGGCGACCTCGGCGTTCGACATCCCGGCCGCGACCAGTCGAAGCACCTCCTGCTCGCGCTCGGTGAGCCGGGCGGTCGGGTCCGTCGTCGTGGACGTGCGACCTCGGGCTCGTCCCGAGACCAGCGCCCTGACCGCGGCAGGGAACAACAGCGACTCGCTGCGATGCACGGTCCGGACGGCGTGCACGACCTGGTCCGGGGCCTCCCGCTTCAGCAGGAAGCCCTGGGCTCCGGCGACGAGCGCGTCGTACACGTAGTCGTCGTTCTCGAACGTCGTGACCACGATGACCCGAGGGGGCGGATCCAGCTCGGCGAGGAGGCGCGTCGCCGCGATGCCGTCGACGTGTGGCATCCGGACGTCCATGAGGACCACGTCCGGCGGGGTGAGCTTCGCCTGGGTCAAGGCCTCGGCACCGTCACCCGCCTCGGCCACCACAGTGAGGTCGTCCTCGGCCTCGAGGATGGCTCGCAAGCCGCCCCGCACCAGTGGCTCGTCGTCGACGAGCAGCACGCGGATCGTCATGCGTCGCTCGCGGAGAGAGGCAGCGTGGCCGAGAGCATCCATGCGTCCGGAGCCACCGAGGCTGCGGTGTACGACCCGCCCAGCGCGTGCACGCGTTCGGCGATACCGCGCAGGCCCCGCCCGCTCGCGGCCGGCTGGCCGGACCGCTCGTCCGACGACCGGTTCACGAGGGTGACCGTCAGCGCTGTGTCCGAACGTGTCACCACCAGACGCGCCGCCCCGTCCGTGGAGTACTTCAGGGCGTTGGTCAGCGCCTCCTGGACGATCCGGTAAGCCTCCTGGCTCACCAGAGACGGCACTGTCGTGACGTCGCCGTGGACGTCATGATCGACCGCGAGCCCCGCTGCGCGGGTGGCTCGTACGAGGTGCTCGAGCGAGCCGAGGTCGGATTCCGGTGCCGTCTCCGTGAGTGCCACATCCTCGCGGAGCAGTCCGAGGACGCGATCGAGGTCGGCGGCGGCCTCGCGTGCTGCGGTCTCGATCGAGGTGAGAGCGGACACGGCGAAGTCGAGGTCGTGGCCGATGACCTTGCGAGCGGCGCCGGCCTGGAGGGAGACGAGGGACAGGGCGTGCCCGACGCTGTCGTGAATCTCCCGGGCGATCCGGTTGCGTTCCACCGCGCGTTCGACGTCACGCTCGAGCATGGCCACACGTTCGGCGGCTGCCGGCCCGAGCATGGCCGGGGCCAAGCGGGCGAGGACCTCGCCGAGGCCCACGGCGACGGCGACCAGTGCGGCCAGCAGCGGCACGGCCATCCATCCGTTGCCGAAGGCGATCGTCGCCATGACTCCGGCGACGAGGACGGCCCCACACAGCAGGTGCACCGTGAACCAACCCAGGGTCATGCGGCGCTGCGACCATGACTGCGCCGGCCCCGGCGCCCCGCCCGGAAGGTCGATCGAGAGCAGGGCCTGGACCGCCGCACCCTCGATGGTGCGCATGGCGGGGACCAGCCCGAGGGCGGCGATCGGTGTCACGACGATGACGGCGCCGACGGCGGACACGGCCCAGATCGGCAGCGACGTACCTCGAGCCAGGATGGCGATCAGCGTGATGTCCAGCAGCGCGAGGGCCAGTGCGAGCGCGGCTCCGATGAGCACGAAGACGGTTCGCAGGTAGGTCCTGGTGGGGCGGCCGGGCACGCGTCCATCCTTGCAGGCTGGGCGCGCCGCGGAATCCCTCGCACGAGGGACTTGATTCACTCCGCAGCGTGATGACCACCGGCTTTGCGGCCGCAAGGCTGGTCTTCATGACATCAACGACTGCTACACATCCCGTTTCCTCTCCCACGACGTCCCGGTCCTGGGTCGAGTCCGCCGCCATCGCCTGGAGTGCGATCGCCACCGCCATCGGAGCGTGGTGGCTGACCGTCCCGAGCGCGTACCCGGACGAGCTCGACCGGCCGGAAGCCGACGGATCCCTCGTCGCCCTGGTTCCGCCGTCACTCGTCTCGACCCAGATGGTGGTGCTCGGTGCGCTCGGCTTGATCGCCGCGGTGGCCGCGTCCCGCCAAGACACCCGCCGATCCCGCTGGCTGGTGCCATTCGGAGCGGTCTACGCCGTGATCTTCGGCCTGCTGGCCACCGACCTCTCCCTGCTCGTCTCCATGGGCTACCTCACCGCGATCGTCGGTCCTCCGATCCTGTTCGTCTACTTCGTGCTGGCTTCGGTTCGTCGACCATCCCTGCGGTGGGTCGTCGGCGGAGCGGCCGTCGTCTTCGTGGGGATCGCGGCGGCATCAGGAGCCGGCCTTTCCGCGTTCGGCAACTTCTTCGGCACCATCGGAGATGGCCTGGGCAAGCACGGGGCCGAGATGCTCGTCGTCTTCATGTTCTTCATCGGCGGCGCGCTCTGGTTGCTGGTCGCCCTGCGGGCTGCCGGCCTGCGTCCAGTGGGTGCGGCGGAGACGGCCACCTTCAGCCCGGCGCGGAACGGCTCCGGTCGTCGTGACTGGGGTTGGTGGGTGACCCTGCTCGCGGCATTGTGCCCCCTGCCGTACGCGTCGATGCGGATGACCTGGTTGACGCCGTGGCCGGTCTGGATGGACGCCGCCCAGCTGGAAGCAGATCCCGCCATGCGGGTCTTCGGGCTCTCGCTCGGATTCTTCGCCATCGGTGGGTCGGTGCTGACCCTTGGCCTGCTCATGCGCTGGGGGTCGGTCTATCCGCGCTGGATCCCGCTCGTGGGCGGCCGCACGGTCTCACCGGTGTGGCCCACGGTGCTCGCGATCATCGTGGGGATCGCCGTGACGGTCGCCGGCCGGTCGCTGACCCAGATGATGGTGTCCGGTGTGGACGTCGAGATCGCCGATCCCGAGTTCTTCCTCGTGATGCCGTTCCCGGTGTGGGGTCCGCTGCTCATCGCCGCGGCGATCGCGTACTACCGACGCCGCACGGCCACCATTCGGACGTCACGCGATCGAAACGTGAGCGTGGTGTGATGGCGCCATGGCCTTCCTCCTGCGCGTCGAGCTGCCGGATCGTCCCGGTTCGCTCGGCGCGCTGGCGTCGGCCCTCGGTGGTGCCGGTGCCGACATCGAGGCGATCGAGATCGTGGAACACCGGTCCGACGGGGTGGCGGTCGATGACGTCCTGCTCGAGCTGCCACCTCGGCTGATGCCCGACGCCCTGATCACCGCGTGCCACGAGCTCGAGGGTGTGCGGGTGCACTGGATCTCCCGATACAACGCGGGCGCCAGCCTGAGCATGGACCTCGAGGCGGTCGAGACGTTCACGCAGGAGCCCGCCAAGGCGCTCGAGCGTCTCGTGTCGGTCGTGCCGCCGACGTTCCGCACCGACTGGGCGATGGCGCTGCGTCGCGTCGACGGGGAGCCGGAGGCGATGTGGGCCAGTCCGGCCGCTCCGACACTCAAGGACAGCGGAGTGATCGACGCCGCGATGTCGTGGCTCGCGCTCCGCACCTCGCGCACGACGTCCGGCGTCGACGCCTGGGACTCCACGCTGCTGGCCGCCAGCCCCGGCAAGCTGAGCGACGGATCGCGGTTCGTGGTCGTCGTCGGACGGCACGGTGGCCCAGAGTTCCTCACGTCGGAGGTCGCCCGGCTGGGCCACATGGTCTCCCTGGCCGCCAGCGTCCAGAAGCCCTAGGACGTCACTCCGGTGGCCGTGTGCTCGCCGGCCGTTCCTTGCGGTCGGTGAGCGGGACGTGGGCGTGCTGGAAGCGTCCGAGTGCGGTGACCTCGCGCTCGAGCTGGGGCACGTGCTTGCGGGCGAGGCGCTTCATGACGAGCCACCCGGCCGGCGAGTTCACCAGCGGCTTGGTCCAGTTCGCAAGGATCACGCCGCGCCGGACGTAGATGCGGGTCTTGCGCTTCTCGAACCCCACGAGGATCGCCTCGACGCACTCCTCGAGCGTCGTCGTCGAGTTGGCGGGGAACGGCAGCTGGCTGCGGAGCTCGCGGAAGGTCGGGAGGTCGGACTCGGCACCGCGCACGATGTCGGTGTCGATCCAGGACGGGTGGCAGACGCCGATGCTGATGCCGAGGTGCGCCACTTCCTGCTTCGTGACGAGGGCGAGCGACTCGGCGCCCGCCTTGCTCGCGTTGTACGACGCGAGTCCGGCGAGGTTGGCGAACGAGGCCAGCGACGCCACCACCATCGCGTAGCCCTTCGTCTTCTCCAGGTGTGGGATGACGGCGTGCAGCGTGCGGTACACGCCGTTGATGTTGATGTCGATGACCCGCTCGAAGGAGTCCTCGTCGATCTGCCGCACGGTGCCGTAGGACGCGATACCGGCGTTGGCCAGCACGTCGTCGATGCGTCCGAAGTGCGCTGCGGCGGCGTCGATCGCCTCGGTCATGGCGGTGCCGTCGCGGACGTCGGCCTCCCAGTACGCCGCTGCGTCCCCCAGCTCGTCGGTGAGCGCCTTCAGGAGGTCGGGCTCGAGTCCGAGCAGAGCGACCTTGCCGCCTCGTTCGACGTAGCCCCGAGCCACCCCTGCCCCGATGCCCCGCGCCGCTCCGGTGACGAGCGCGACCTTGCCGTCGAATCTCTTCATCGGGTCAACGTACCGCCGGTATAGCCTCGCTGGGTGAGCGCACTGGAGAACGTGTCCGGCACCTTCGACGAGTCCGCGTGGCGTGAGGTGCCCGGCTTCGAGCACCTCAACGACCTGACCTATCACCGCTCGGTCGAGCACGGCACCGTCCGGATCGCGTTCGACCGCCCGGAGGTGCGCAACGCGTTCCGTCCGGGTTCTGTCGACGAGCTGCTGTCGGTGCTCGAGCACGCGCGCACGTCGTCCGACGTCGGCTGCGTGCTGATCACCGGCAACGGGCCGAGCCCGAAGGACGGCGGCTGGGCGTTCTGCTCCGGCGGCGACCAGCGCATCCGTGGCAAGGCCGGCTACCAATATGCAGAGGGCGACACGGCCGACACCGTCGACCCGGCGAAGATGGCGCGACTGCACATCCTGGAGTGCCAGCGACTGATCCGGATCATGCCCAAGGTCGTCATCGCCGTGGTGCCGGGCTGGGCGGCCGGCGGCGGTCACAGCCTGCACGTCGTGTGCGACCTGACCATCGCGTCTGCTGAACATGCGCGGTTCAAGCAGACCGACGCCGACGTCGGCAGCTTCGACGGTGGCTTCGGCTCGGCCTACCTCGCCCGCCAGGTCGGGCAGAAGTTCGCCCGCGAGATCTTCTTCCTCGGCGACGAGTACACCGCTGACGACGCGCACCGGATGGGCATGGTCAACAAGGTCGTCCCTCACGACGAGCTCGAGGCCACGGCGCTGGCCTGGGGGGCGAAGATCAACGGCAAGAGCCCGACCGCGCAGCGCATGCTCAAGTACTCGTTCAACCTCATCGACGACGGGCTCGTCGGCCAGCAGGTGCTCTTGGGCGAGACCACGCGGCTCGCCTACATGACCGACGAGGCACAGGAGGGACGCGACGCGTTCCTGGAGAAGCGCGCACCGGACTGGTCCGGCTACCCCTGGTACTACTAGTCAACGTGGCCTCCTGATCCTGCATCGCGGCGATGGTCGACGCAGGAATACATCGGTGAGCCTCATCGGGAGCATCATGTTGGCCGGGCCATCTTCGGCCCGGCTCACCGAGGAGTCATCCGCATGTCCTTTCCCAGTGACCTCGACATCGCCCGTGGCGCGAAGCTGAGACCGATCGACGGCATTGCCGAGTCGATGGGCTTGCGGAAAGACCTGGTCGAGCCCTATGGCCACGAGGTCATGAAGATCCGGCTCGAGGCGATCGAGGAGCTCGCCGACCGTCCGAAGGCGAAGTACGTCGTCGTCTCGGCCGTGACACCGACCCCGTTGGGTGAGGGCAAGACCACGACCACCGTGGGACTCGGGCAGGCGATGAACCACATCGGGAAGCAGGCGACGGTCGCGATCCGGCAGCCGTCGATGGGCCCCACGTTCGGGATCAAGGGCGGAGCGGCCGGCGGTGGCTACAGCCAGGTCGTCCCGATGGAGATCCTCAACCTGCACCTCACCGGCGACTTCCACGCCGTCACCGCTGCGCACAACTTGCTCGCGGCGATGGTCGACAACCATCTGCACAAGGGCAACGCCAGCGGTCTGGACTTGAACAACATCACCTGGCGCCGAGTGCTGGACGTCAACGACAGGTCGCTGCGGAACATCGTCGTGGGCCTGGGATCCCGGATGGACGGTGTCACGCGGGAGACCGGTTTCGACATCACCGCCGCCTCCGAGGTCATGGCGATCCTGGCGCTGTCGGTGTCCCTGTCCGACCTGCGGGAGCGGCTCGGGCGCATCGTGGTCGGGTACAACCAGGACGGAAAGCCCGTCACCTCCGAGGAGATCGGGGGCGCGGGTGCGATGGCGGTGTTGATGCGCGAGGCGCTCAAGCCCAACCTGATGCAGTCACTGGAGAACACGCCGGTCCTGGTCCACGCAGGACCGTTCGGCAACATCGCCACCGGAAACTCCTCGATCGTGGCAGACCTGATCGGCATCCGGTGTGGCGACTTCCTCATCACCGAGGCCGGGTTCGGTGCGGACATGGGTGCCGAGCGCTTCTTCAACATCAAGTGCCGCGCCTCGGGCCTGACGCCGGACGCGGCGGTCGTCGTGTCGACAGTACGAGCGTTGAAGGCGCATTCCGGAAAGTTCAAGATCGTGGCCGGCCGGCCGTTGCCCGAGGACCTGCTCGCCGAGAACCCGGATGACGTGCATGCGGGCGGTGCGAACCTGCGCAAGCAGATCGAGAACATCCGGATCCACGGAGTCTCACCGGTGGTGGCCATCAACGCGTTCGCCGATGACCACGAGTCCGAGCACCGGGCCATCAGGGAGATCGCCGAGGAGATGGGGGCTCACGTCGCGGTGACCCACCACTTCGAGAAGGGCGGTGCAGGCGCGACCGAGCTGGCCGAGGTCGTCGCAGAGGCGGCCACGGAGAAGTCCAGCTTCACGTTCCTCTATCCCGACGATGCGTCGCTGCGGGAGAAGATCGAGATCGTGGCGACGAAGGTGTACGGCGCGGAGGGTGTGGACTACGACTACACGGCGGGCCGACAGCTGGACGCCTACGAACAGGCTGGCTTCGGACACCTGCCGGTGTGCATCGCCAAGACTCACCTGTCGATCTCCTCAGACCCCACCCTGAAAGGTGCACCGACGGGCTGGCGGCTCCCGGTGCGTGAGGTGCGGGCCTCTGTGGGCGCCGGTTTCGTGTACCCGATCTGCGGCAACATGATGACGATGCCCGGCTTGGGGTCGACCCCGGCTGCACTGTCCATCGACATCGACGAGAACGGGGAGATCGTTGGTCTGTCGTGACCGCTCCGCTCATCGACGGACTGGCAGCGTCTCGTGAGCACCCCGCGCGAGGGTGCCGAGGAGCTGCTGGGGTTGTCGGTGCGGCAGCTGCTCGACGACGTCGGCGCACGGACGACCGCGCCGGGCGGTGGCGCCGTGACCGGAATCGTCGCTGCGCTCGCCGGTGCACTGGCGACGATGTGCGCGCGCTTCACCGACGGTGAGTCGGTCAGCGCGGGTGGGCGAGCCGAGGAGCTCCAGATCAGGGCTGCCTCGTTGGCGGAGGCCGATCCGATCGCCTACGCGGCCTACGTACGCGCTCGGCGTGAGCAGCTCGACACGGCCACGGTGACCGCTGCTTTGGACGAGGCGATCAGGGTGCCGCTGGAGATGGCGGACGTGGCGGCAGAGCTGGTCCAGATCGCCGGCGAGCTGGCCCGATCGGGCAACCCCCGGCTGCGGGGGGACGCGATGACGGCGATGTTCCTGGCCGCTGCGGCAACGCGGTCAGCAGCATCGCTGGTGTGTGAGAACCTCTCTGGCGAAAAGGAGGAAAGCGATCCGAGACTCGTGCTCGCCGCGACGCTGCTCGCGTCGGTCGATGCCGCCGAGCAGGCAGCCCGGTCCGTCTACCCGGCCCTCACGCCACCGCCTGCCCCACGGTCCGGATGAGGAAGGGCCCAGCGTGGGCGACACATGGTGGATACTGAATATCGTATCCTGAGACTACTGGTTGGCTCGGTGCTGTGACGACCGGATAGTGTGCGCCGGGTGAAGATCGCCGTTGTCCGCGAGGCCCGCACAGAGACCCGCGTCGCTCTCGTGCCCGAGGCTGTCGCCAAGCTCGTCAAGGCCGGTCATGAGGTGACGGTCGAGGCCGGCGCCGGTGACCGGGCCGACTTCGCCGACGCCGAGTACACGGAGGCCGGGGCCAAGGTGGGCGACTCAGGCCTGGGGGTCGCCGACGTCGTCGTCTCGGTCAACCCGCTCGAGAGCAACCGCGTGGGCCTGTTGCGGCGCGGTGCCGCCACGATCTCCTTCCTGCCGACCGGCCAGGCGCTCGACGTCGTGGCCGCGATGCGGCACGCCAACCTCACCGCGTTCTCGCTCGAGCTGGTGCCACGCATCTCGCGGGCCCAGTCGATGGACGCCCTGTCGTCGCAGGCGCTCGTCGCCGGCTACCGCGCCGCGGTCGTGGCATCCGGCCTGATGCGCCGCTTCTTCCCGCAGAACATGACGGCGGCCGGCACCATCCAGCCTGCGCAGGTGGTCGTGCTCGGCGCCGGCGTCGCTGGGCTGCAGGCCATCGCGACGTCCCGGCGACTCGGCGCCGTGGTCAAGGCTTACGACGTGCGCGCCGCTGCCGCCGAGGAGATTCGTTCCATGGGTGCGAAGGCCATCGAGCTCGAGCTCGACACGCTCGAAGGATCCGGCGGTTATGCCCGCGAGATGACCGAAGAGCGCGCCGAAAAGCAGCGTGAGCTGCTGACCCCGTTCATCACCGAGGCCGACGTGCTCATCACCACCGCGGCCGTGCCGGGTCGGCAGGCTCCGATGCTCGTCACCCGCGCGATGGTCGAGACGATGAAGGCCGGCTCCGTGGTCGTCGACCTCGCTGCCGAGTCCGGCGGCAACGTCGAGGGATCGTCGCCCGGCGAAGTGGTGCAGATCGGCCGGGCGAACGTCTGGGGCGGCCAGAACGTCGCCGGCCAGATGCCCGGCCCGGCCAGCAGCCTGCTCGCACAGAACATCGTCAACCTCCTCACCCTCGCCGCCGGCGAGGACGGCTCCTGGGCACCCGACTTCGAGGACGAGATCATCGCCGGCGCGTGCGTCACGCACGGCGGCAAGGTGCGTCACGAACCCACCCGGGACGCGCTGGCCGAACGCGACGGTCCACATCGTGAAGCCGAGCGAGACTCTCCCAAACGTGAAGGGGAAGGTGCCGAGTCGTGAACGAGATCGGACTGGACGCCGGAGTCATCTGGCTGACGTTCTTCATCCTGAGCGTCTTCGTGGGCATCGAGGTGATCTCGAAGGTCTCCACGGTGCTGCACACGCCCTTGATGTCAGGCACCAACGCGATCCACGGCATCATCCTCATCGGCGCCATGTTGGTCACGGGCCACAGCGACTCCGTCGGCGTCACGATCGTGGGCACCCTCGCCATCGTGATGGCGGCGGCCAACCTGGTCGGCGGCTTCGTCGTCACCGACCGGATGCTGCAGATGTTCAGCCGGAAGAAGCCCAAGAAGGAAGTGAAAGAGGTTGAGCAGAAGGATGTCGACGCGCTGAAGGCCAAGGGCGGCGACACCGAGACAACCAAGGACATGCCGGCCATCGAAGGGGAGACCGCCTGATGATCCCCCTCTGGGTCCAGCTGGCCTACCTGCTGGCAGCCATCTGCTTCATCCTCGCCCTCAAGGGCCTCTCGGGTCCCAAGACCGCGCGCCAGGGCAACATCATCGGCGCGGTCGGTGCGGCCATCGCCACGGTCGCCGTCTTCTTCCAGGACGAGGGCGGCCTCGACAACGTTCCGCTCATCCTCATCGCGGTGCTGATCGGATCCGTGGCCGGCGTCGTGGGTGCCTACAAGGTGCAGATGACGCAGATGCCGCAGCTGGTCGCGCTGTTCAACGGCGTCGGCGGTGGCGCAGCGTCGCTCGTCGCACTCTTGGAGCTGCACGAGCTCGACTCGATCTCCCAGAGCTTCGACGCCGAGGTGCCGGGCTTCATCCTCGTGGCCACCGTGTTCACGATCTTCGTCGGCGCGGTCAGCTTCGCCGGCTCGTGCATCACGTTCGGCAAGCTCCAGGAGCTCATGCCGACCCGGCCGATCGTGTTCCCCGGCCTGCCGTTCGCGTTCGCCGGCTCGTTCATCGTCGCGCTGATCCTCTCGGTGATGCTGGTCAACGATCCGTCGATGCTGCTCGGCATCCTCGTGGCGCTGCTCGGTCTCGCACTCGGCGTGCTGCTGGTGCTGCCGGTCGGCGGTGCCGATGTCCCGATCGTCATCTCGCTGCTCAACGCGTTCACCGGTCTGACCGTCGCCGCCGGCGGCTACGTGCTCGGCAACACGCTGCTGCTCGTGGCCGGCACGCTCGTCGGCGCGTCAGGCACCCTGCTCACGATCCTGATGGCGCGGGGCATGGGACGTTCAGTGATCAACACCCTGTTCGGTGCGCTCAAGGGCGGCTCGACGCTGGGTGCCGGCGAGGCCAGCGACCGTCCGGTGCAGTCGGCGGGGCCCGAGGACGTCGCCGTGATGCTCGCCTACGCCGACCGCGTCATCATCGTGCCGGGCTACGGTCTGGCGGTGGCACAGGCGCAGCACACGCTCCGTGAGCTCGTCGAGCAGCTTCAGTCACGCGACATCGAGGTCGACTACGCCATCCACCCGGTCGCCGGACGCATGCCCGGCCACATGAACGTGCTGCTCGCCGAGGCCCAGGTCCCGTACGAGCAGCTCAAGGAGATGAACGACATCAACGGCGACTTCAAGGACGCCGACGTCGTGCTCATCGTGGGTGCCAATGACGTCGTCAATCCGGCCGCCAAGACCACGCCAGGTGCTCCGATCTACGGCATGCCCATCCTCAGCGCCGACGAGGCCAAGAAGATCGTGTTCATGAAGCGCTCGATGCGCCCCGGCTTCGCCGGCATCGAGAACGAGCTGCTCTTCGACCCCAAGACGACGCTGCTCTTCGGCGACGCCAAGGACACGATGGGCAAGCTCCTCAACGCGGTGAAGGCCCAGTAGCTCAGCCGACGACGCCGTACAACCGGTCGCCGGCGTCGCCGAGGCCGGGGACGATGTAGCCCTTGTCATTGAGACGTTCGTCGAGGCCGGCAGTCACGAGTGTCACGGGGACGCCGATGTCGGTGAGGTCGGACTCGATGCGGGCGACTCCTTCGGGGGCCGCGAGCAGGCAGATGGCGGTGATGTCGTCGGCGCCGCGCTGCACCAGGAACTCGATGGCGGCGGACAGCGTGCCGCCGGTGGCGAGCATCGGGTCGAGGACGTAGCACTGGCGACCGGCGAGGTCGTCCGGCAGGCGCTCGGCGTACGTGGTGGCCTCGAGCGTCTCCTCGTTGCGCACCATGCCGAGGAACCCGACCTCCGCCGTCGGGAGCAGGCGCTGCATGCCGTCGAGCATCCCGAGCCCGGCGCGCAGGATCGGCACCACCAGCGGTCGGGGGTTCGACAGCCGCACACCGGACGCCTTGGCCACCGGGGTCTGCACCGCAACCGGTTCGACGCGGACGTCGCGGGTGGCCTCGTAGGCCAACAGGGTGACCATCTCGTCGGCGAGCCGCCGAAAGGTGGGTGAGTCGGTGCGCTCGTCGCGCAGCACCGTGAGCTTGTGAGAGATGAGCGGATGGTCCGCGACATGAACCTGCATGTCACGAACGATAGTGGCGTCTCGTCGTCGCGGTCTGTCATCCTCGCAGGAGGAGCACCGAGGAGGTGGACCGTGGCTGAGGACGATGTCGACTTCGCCGTGGCCGCCTACCGCGAAGACGGTGAGTGGCAGCTGGTCGAGCTGCACCACTCCGTCGCCGACGACTTCGAGCACCTCAGCGACGCGCTCGGCCGCTTCCCTTCCGATGTCGGTGTGCTCGGCATGGTCTCGATGAACGACGACTTCTTCGTGCTGGTCCGCAAGATCGGCACCCAGGTCCGGGCGCTGCTCTCCGACGTCACGGCCGCCGACGACTCACCGCTCGCCAGCGGCGTCGCCGACCTGGTCGACGGGCCTGATGCGGACGACGACGATCCGCAGCCGGCCGGAGACCTCGACATCATCAGCGACCTCGGCATGGCCGCGCTCGAGCTGGGTGTGCTGTGCGACGACGACGATCTCTACCCGGACGAGATCCTGGGTGACGTCGCCACGCGGCTCGGCTTCGGCGAGGCCTTCGAGAGGATCGTCGGGTGACCGATCCCGCGCCCCTGCGCATCGATCACGAAGCCATGATGAGGCAGGCGCTGGCTCTTGCTGCCATGGCTGCCGGGGACGGCGACGTCCCGGTGGGGGCCGTCATCGTTGATGCGTCCGGCACGGTGATCGGCACCGGTCGGAACACGCGCGAGCGCGACAGCGACCCAACCGGTCACGCCGAGATCGTCGCGATGCGCGAGGCAGCGGCTGCCGTGGGGGAGTGGCGGCTGGAGGGCTGCACGCTCGCCGTCACGCTCGAGCCCTGCACGATGTGCGCGGGAGCGCTGGTGGCCGCTCGCATCGAGCGGCTGGTGTTCGGCGCATTCGACGAGAAGGCTGGGGCGGTTGGATCGCTCTGGGACGTCGTCCGTGACCGCCGCCTCAACCATCGCCCGGAGGTCATGAGTGGAGTGCTGGCCGACGAGTCGGCCGCGTTGCTGCGCGATTTCTTCCTCACCCACCGCTGACCGAGAGGTCAGCGGGGTCGCGTCGGACGCCTGTCGGCCGGACTCACTCGGGCCGCTGCTCCGAGCCGTCCGACCGCCCGCTGCCCTTCGCCGATGTCTGAACTGGTGCGGTGGGTTTCGTCGGGTGATCCCTGTCGACGATTCGACCGCCGAAGACACGGATGGCCACGAACAAGCCGCCAGCCACCAGGATCAACAGGATCGTCGCGATCGCGATCATGGCCGGTGTGTCCATCGTCATGGTTGCTCCTCGGGTTCCTTCGAGCGTAAGGCCAAAGAGCCTTGCTGAATCTGACGAAGTGGTGACGCAGGAACTCCCCGTCAAGGCTCGCGATGGAGCTCGGCGCGCCAGTGTTGCCAACCCGGATCGCCCTCGTCAGGGTTCGGCACGCTGCTTCTCACGATCGAGAACGGCGGTGTCGTCGAGCACCCGGAGCACGTTGTCGCCCATCAGCCGGGCCAGGTCCTGCGAGGACCAGCCACGCGAGGCGAGGGCGTCGAGCAGCACCGGGAAGCCGCTGACGTCGTCGACGCCCTCCGGGAACGTGGCGAAGCCGTCGTAGTCGCTGCCCAGGCCGATGTGCTCGATGCCGGCGTGGTCGCGGGCATGCTCGACGTGTGACACCACGTCCTCCACGGTGACTCTCGGCTGCGGGCCCGAGCGGTCCGACTCCCACCATGCCTCGAACGCGTCGCTGACGAACGACGGGACGAACGAGACCATCAGAACTCCGCCGTTGGTGGGCAGCCGTTCGAGCACGTCGTCCGGCACGTTGCGCGGGTGGTCGTTCACCGCACGGCACGAGGAGTGACTGAAGATCACCGGCGACGTGGAGACGTCGAGTGCGTCGTGCATCGTCGTGGCCGCGACGTGCGAGAGGTCGACAAGCATCCCGAGGGCGTTCATCTCGCGCACGACGTCGCGCCCGAAGTCGGTGAGCCCGCCGTGCTGCGGCTCGTCGGTGGCCGAGTCGCCCCACGTCGTGTTCTCGTTGTGGGTCAGGGTCATGTAACGCACGCCGAGCCGGGCGTACTGGCGCAGCACGGCGAGGGACCCGTCGATGCAGTGACCGCCCTCGGCACCCAGCAGTGACGCGATGCGGCCGCCGCGCCAGGCCGCGCGGACGTCGTCGCCGGTCCAGGCGTACTCGAACGTCTCGGGGTAGCGCGCGATCATCCGGCGAACGAAGTCGATCTGCTCGAGCGTGTAGGTGACCGCGTCCGCACCCTTGGCGTCGCACGGCGCGTACACCGACCAGAACTGGGCGCCGACGCCACCGAGCCGCATCCGGGCGATGTCCGTGTGCCCGAGCCCCCTGAGGTCGCCGTCGAGACCCTCCACCGAGTAGCCGCGGTTCACCCGCGCCTCCCAGGGGAGGTCGTTGTGACCGTCGATGATCGGCGCCAGCTGGATGGCTTCGCGAGCCGCGGGGTGGGTGAACGCCTCCAGGCCGGCGGGGTCAGTCACGGTAGAGCCCGAGCTCGGAGGCGAGGCGCTGCGCTAGGTGAAGCGTCGGCCGGCGCCCTTGGCGCTCGCGCTCGACAACGTCGTGAGGATGTCGATGACGAGAGCCACCACGGTGGGTGACACCTCCGGCGACTCAGGGTGCATGCTCAGGTCGTCACTCTGGCGGCGCGACTCGACGTCCGGCCGGATGATGATCGCCTCGGTGGCGTGCTTCACCAGCGGGTTGTCCTCGGAGTCCGTGATCACGACGAGCGCGCCTCCGGCTGCGGCGAACGGCAGCGCGGTGTCGATCGTGTAGCCGCGCCAGCGACGCAACGACACCACGATGAGCACATCGCTGGCGCGCACGTCGGAGAGGATGTCGAGCGGTCGCACGATGGTGCCGTCCACCAGGGTGACCTGCGCGAGGGCGTTGCTCAGCTTCGCGGCCAGGAGTGAGGCGTAGGTGAACGACGTGGCCGCGCCGAGTACGAACCGTCGACGGGCTCCGGTGATGCGGGCCGCGGCCGCCTCGACCATCGGGTCGTCCGCGGCCCACGCGAGCCCGGCCTCGAACTCGTGGCGGTGAGCCTCCGCGAGCCGTGCCTTGAGGATGGAGGCCGACCGCGGGGCACGGCTGGCGTCGGGGCGAGTGGTCATGGCTTGCTCGTGTCGGCTCGGAGGGCCGGAGCGTCGTCGGCCTGCAGGATGCCGGGGATGCCGAGCGGGATGCTGTGCGCCCCGGCGCAGTGGCCGAAGCCGAGCTCGCCGGCGATCGGCACGTCGAGCGGGCCGAGCAGCTCGAGGCAGAGGTCATGGATCTCATCGAGCGGCCCGCACTCCTTCCAGCTGCCGAGCGCGATGCCGGCGACTCCGTCGAACCATCCGGCTCGTAGCAGCGCGGTGAGGTAGCCGTCGAGACGGTAGGTCGGCTCGGTGATGTCCTCGAGCAGGACGATGCAGCCGCTGTGGTCTGGTGGCCGCCGGTTGCGCGCCGCGAGCGTCATGGCGAGCAGCGACAGGTTGCCGCCGACGAGCATGCCCTCGGCCGTGCCGGAACGGAGCGTCGTGGCGGTCGGGGAGGTCCAGTGTTGTGGGCCGGACTCGTCGAGCAGCGCGGACCGCAAGCCGGAGAGCGCCACGTCGTCGTCGAGCGTCGCGTGAAAGCCGATCATCGGCGCGAACCACGTGGCTGCGCCGAGCTCCTCGCGCAGCCACTCGTGCAGGGCCGTCACGTCGGAGCTGCCGAACAGCGGCGTGTGACCGGCCGCTGCCAGCGCGTCACGGTCGAGGTGGTCGAGGAGGCGCACGGTGCCGTAGCCACCGCGCATGCAGAGGATCGCCGCGACGTCGGGGTCGCACCAGGCGTCCTGGACGTCCTGGGCACGCACCGCGTCATCGGCGGCGAGATAGCTGGCGCGTGGATGGGTCGCGGCCGCGCTCGGCCTGACGTCGGCCTTCAGCCCCCACGAGCCGAGGACGTCGATCGCTCGATCGACTTCGGCGGGTGGCGTCGGTCCGGCCGGTGCGACCAGGGCAACCCGGTCGCCCGGGTGCAGCGGTGTCACGGGTTCTTCCCGAGCATGGACGGAACGACGTTCAGCAGCGACCGGGTGTAGTCGTGCTGCGGGTCGAGCAGGACCTGTTCCACTGGGCCATCCTCCACGATGCGCCCGCGATGCATGACCAAGACACGGTCGGCGATCGTCCACGCGAGGCCGAGGTCGTGAGTGATGACCAGTGCGCCGAGGCCCAGCTCGTCGCGCAGTCGCAGGATCAGCGCCAGGATCTCCCCCCGGATGGACGCGTCGAGGCTCGCCACCGGCTCGTCGGCGACCAGGTACGACGGCTCGAGCGCCAAGGCGCCGGCGATGACCACTCGCTGACGCTGACCGCCGGACAGCTCCTGCGGAATGGAGGCGAAGTACCGCTCCGCGGGAACCAATTCGGCTTGCTCCATCGCACGGACCACGCGCTCGCGCTCTCCGTCGTCGCTGGTGGCAAGGCCGTGGATGCGGATGCCCTCGGCCACCGCCTCGTACGCCGTGTGCTTGGGGTTGAGCGAGGCGCTCGGATCCTGCAGCACGAACTGCACGGCTCGGCGATAGGCCTTGAGGCCTCGCCGATCACGTGGCAGCGGACTGCCTGCGTGCAGCACCTCACCGCTGGTCGGCTGTTGCAGTCCGAGGATGGTGCGCGCAAGGGTCGTCTTGCCCGAACCGGACTGTCCGACCAGGGCCACGATCTCGTCGGCGCCGCAGCTCAGCGAGACGTGGTCGACGGCGCGGACGTGCTGGCCACGGGCATGGAAGTCGACGGTGAGGTCGCGCACCTCGATCGCGGCCGGACCCTCCTTCGGCGTGCGAGGAGTGACGTGCCGGGACGCCGGGTCGCCGATCACGGGGAACGCCGCGGCGAGCTCACGCGTGTGCGGATGTTCGGGCGAAGCGAGGATCTTCTGAGACGGCCCGTCCTCGACGACGCGGCCGTCCTGCATCACGACGATGCGCTCGCACACGGCGGCGAGGACTGCGAGGTCGTGACTGATCATCACCAGCGTGAGGTCGCGGTCGCGCACGAGGCCCGACAGCACGTCCAGCACCTGGGCCTGGACGACGACGTCCAGCGCCGTCGTGGGCTCGTCGGCGATGATCAGGTCGGGATCGCATGCCAGCGCCATCGCGATCATCACCCGCTGCTTCTGCCCGCCGGACAGCTCGTGTGGGTATGCACGTCCCTTGCTCGGTGCCAGGTCGACGAGCGTCAGGAGCTCGTCGACGCGTGTAGACCGTGAGCCCGCATCCGGCAGGTCGTCGGACCGGTGCAGCTCGAGCGCCTCGGCGATCTGGCGACGCACCTGGTGCACGGGGTTGAGCGAGTGCATCGCGCCTTGGAAGACGATCGACGCCCCGGTCCATCTCACGGCGCGCAGACGTCCCCACGACATCTCGGTGACGTCCTCACCGCCGAGCGTCACCGAGCCCTCGATGCGTGCCGTCTTGGGCAGCAGCCGCAGGACGGACATCGCCAGGGTCGACTTGCCGCAGCCGGACTCGCCGGCCAGCCCGACGGTGGTGCCACGCTTCACCTCCAGCGTCACGCCGTCGACCGCGACCACGTCGCCCCGATACGTGATGCGGACGTCACGCCAGGCCAGAGCGGCTTCGGGGGTCGTCATCAGAGCCCCTTCAGCGTGGGGTTCAGCACGGCCTCGAGAGCCCGGCCGACGAGCGTGAAGCACAGCACCACGACCACGATGGCGATGCCGGGCGACAGCACGAACCACCAGTAGCCGGCGGTCGCGGCGCCGGTGTCGAGGGCGATCTTGAGCATCGAGCCCCAGGAGAACGTCGTCGGGTCACCGAGCCCGAGGAACGACAGTGTCGACTCGGCGATGATCGCGGCGCCGACGGTCAGAGTCGTGTTGGCGAGCACGATCGGGAGCACGGCAGGAAAGACGTGCCGGCCCAAGATGCGTCCGTCGCCGGCTCCGAGCGCGCGCGCTCGCTCGATGTAGGGCCGCGCCTCGATCGTGAGCGTCTGGGCCCGGACGACGCGCGCTGTCGCGGCCCAGCTGGTGACGCCGATGGCCAGGATGATGGTGGTGAGCCCGCGTGACAGCACCGTCGACAGCACGATCGCGAGGATGAGACTGGGCACGACGAGGAAGAAGTCGATGAGTCGCAGCAACACCGACCGGGTCGCGCCCTCGAAGTGGCCGGCGGCCATCCCCATCACGGTGCCGATGACCATCGAGACGGCCGTCGCGGCGAACCCCACCAACAGCGACGCTCGCGCCCCCCACAGGAGCACGCCGAGCACGTCACGTCCGGACGGATCGGTGCCGAGCCAGTGTCCCCCGCTGGGTGGCTCGTTGGCCCCGGCGGTGACCTTGGTGACGTTCAGCCGATCGAACGGCAGCAGCAGCGGCGCCATCACCGCGACGGTGATGATCACGACCAGCAGGACGGCCCCGATGAGTCCGGAGCGGTGCGCCGCGAACTCGCGGGCCAGCTCGACGAACCTGGCTCGGCGCCTCGCGCGGACTGCCGCGCGCCCCGGGTCGGTCATGAGGCCTTCAACCGAGGATCGAGGACCCGGTAGACGAGATCGGCCACGAAGTTCATCGCGATGACGGCGGCCGAGAACACCACGAACGTCCCCTGCAGCAGAGGCAGGTCAGGCGCGCTGAGGCCCTTGTACGTCAGGTAGCCGAGGCCCGGCCACGAGAACACCGTCTCGACGGTGACCGCGCCGCCGATCAGCCCGCCGATGGTCAGGAAGATGAGCGTGACGGTGGGCAGCAGGGCGTTGGGCACCGCGTGCCGCGTGCGGACGAGGTCTTCGCGCAGACCCTTCGCGCGCGCTGTCGTCAGGTAGTCACCGGACATCTCCTCCAGCACCGACGCCCGCATGACCATCAGGTACTGCGCGTAGACGACCGCGACCATCGCCGTCACCGGCAGGACGAGATGCTCGGCGACGTCCAGGACGTACGCGAAGCCGGTGTAGTGAGCTCCCGGTGTCGTCATGCCGCCGGTGGGTAGCAGCTGCAGCCAGCCGCCGAACATCAGCAGGAGCAGGAGTCCGAGCCAGAACGTCGGAACCGACCAGAACACGAGGGCGATCCCGGTGTGGACCTTGTCGAACCAGCTGTCGCGCCGCCAGGCCGTCTTCTGGCCGAGCCACAGGCCGAGCATGATCGAGATGACCGCCGCCGAACCGGTGAGCAGGACGGTCGGGCCGATGTACTCGCCGATCAGCTCGGTGACGGGCCGGCGGTAGAAGTACGACGTGCCGAGGTCGCCGTGAAACAGGTCGCTGACGAAATGACCGAACTGGACCAGCAACGGCTGGTCCAGTCCGAGCTCGCTGCGCAGACGCTCGACCTCGTCGGGACTGATCTGCCGGCCACGCGTCATCGTGATGGCCGGGTCGCCGGGCAGCACGCGGAAGGTGAAGAAGCCGAGCACCACGACCATCGCGAGGCTGATGAGAGCGCCGCCTGCCTTCAACGCGAGGTAGCGCGGCAGGCTCGAGCCGCGGACCTCCTCGTCGTCGTGGCCCAGGGACTCCGCGACGACGGGGTCAGTCATGCGGGGAGATCACTCCCGGTCCTCGGCTGCACCTCCGCGGCGACGTGCCACCACGAAGCCCGCCGCGCCGAGCAGCACGACCACCACGACGGCCGGAATCAGCCAACCGGGAGTGCTGCCGTCATCAGCGGCATCGGCACTGACGAGCTCGGCGCTGTACAGGCCCCAGTAACCGTTCTGGTTGAGGATCACGCCGCTCTTCTCTGGCTGGGTGACGAAGCCCTCGACCTTGTCGCTGCGGTAGGCCTCGAGCGGCTTGATGTAGTAGATCGGGTTGCTGACGTACGCCTCGTAGATCGTGGTGAACGCCTCCTTCACCAGCTCGGCCCGCTTCGCCTTGTCCAGCTCGGCGTGCTGGGCCTTGAAGAGCTGGTCGAACTCCGGCGAGCACCAGTTGTTCTCGCTGGTGTTGCCGGAGCCGTCGGCGTTGGGACGAGAGTCGCACGTGTTGATCGACAGCTGGAAGTCCGGGTCGGGACCGAGGCTCCATCCGGTGAAGTACAGGTCGTACTTGCCGAGCGTGGAGTCCTCGTTGACCTTGTCGGGGGTCACCATCTGCGTCTCGACGCCGATGCCGATGTCCTTGAGCCAGCTCTCCACGAAGTCGGCCATCTGGGCGTGCGGCGACTCGGTGTTGCGGCCCATCAGCCGGAGGACGAGCGGCTCGCCCTGCTTGTCTTCACGGATGCCGTCGGAGCCCTTCTCGTAGCCGGCGTCGTCCAGCACCTTGTTGGCGGCGGCGAGGTCGAACGGCACGGCCTCGTGTCCGTCGGCGAAGCCGAAGTAGTCCTTGTACGTCGCCGGCATCTCGGTCTGCCCGACCGTGCCGAGGCCGTCGAGGACGCGCTTGACGATGGTCTCCTTGTCGATGGCCATGAAGATCGCCTTGCGCAGCTCCGGGTCCTTGAGCGCCGGGTTGCCGTCGCCCAGCTTCTTGCCGTCTTTGTCGACGGCGCCGGGGTTGATGGCGAGCGCCTGGTAGCGGCGACCGATGCCGGCATTGACCTCGATGTTGTCGGACTTCTCGAGCGACTCGTACTGGGCCGGGGTGAGGCCGTCGACGAGGTCGATGTCACCGGACTTGAGGCCCTGCACTGCGGCGTCGGAGTTCTTGTACGAGACGAATGTGAGGCCGTCGATCTTCGACTTGCCACGCCAGAAGTGCGGGTTGGCCTTCATCTCGACAGTCTGGCCGGTGTTGTACGCGGTGATCGTGAATGGGCCGGAGCCGACGACGTCTGCGTCGGCCTTGAACTTCGTGGCGTCCTCCTTCGACCAGATGTGCTCCGGCACGATCGGGATCTCCTGGCCGGGGTTCGACGCCTGGGCCGACTTCAGGGTGATGACGAAGGTCTGCGGGTCGGTGGCCTGGACGCTCGCGACGTTGGTGACGAGGCCGCCGTTGGCCTCCTGGAGCGCCGGGGTGTCGATGATCGAGGAGTACGTGTACTCGGCGTCGTCAGCGGTGACCTGCTCACCGTCGGACCACTTCCGGTCCTCGGGGATCGTGTACGTCCACTCCTTGCCGTCGTCGCTCGTCTCCCACTCCGCGGCGATGCCGGGCACGGGCTCGCTGTTCTTGCCGTACCCCACGAGCGCCTCGTACTGGTAGCGATTGAGCCCGGTGCTCGACAGCAGGACCGCGAGGAACGGGTTGAAGGTGTCGATGTCACCGACGAGCGAGACCTTGAGGCTCTTGTCGGCATCCCCATCGGCGGCGTGCGCGGGCAAGGTGGCGATTCCACCAGTGGCGAGTGCCAGCAGTGCCGCGAGCAGGAGTGCCACGAACGGTCGTCCGACGCGGCTGCGAGTAGGCGTGGTCATCGAGGTCCCCCTGAGTACTGGTCGCCGGAACGAGCGTTCGCGGCTTCTTCGCACCTTTCAGGAGGGAGCGCGGGATGTCAATGGTTTCGCGCAGGATACGTCCCACATCTGTAGGCCTTCATGCGTGTGTCTCGACGTTTGAGCGGTCATAGGGCACAGTGGTCGCCATCATGCGTTCCGCAAATCAGGCCTCCGACGTCGTGGCGCTCCTGCAGTCGCTGATCCGTTTCGACACGACCAACCGAGCGCCGGGTGACGCCGAGGGCGAGCTGGAGGCGGCTCGATGGATCCGCGGCCTGCTGCACGACGTCGGCTTCGAGCCGCTCGTGCTGGCCCACGACGACATGCCGCACCGCGCCAACGTGGTCGTGCGCGTGGCAGGGACGGACCCGTCGCTGGACGGACTGCTGATCCATGCGCACCTCGACGTCGTGCCTGCCGAGCCGGAGCAGTGGGCAGCGGACCCGTTCGGCGGGGAAGTGGCAGATGGCTACGTCCACGGCCGGGGCGCGATGGACATGAAGGACATGTGCGCCATGACCCTCGCCGTGCTGCTCGAGTGGGGAACCACCGGATCGCGGCCGCGGCGGGACGTGGTGGTGGCGTTCGTGGCCGACGAGGAGACCGACGGCCTCTACGGCGCCCAGTGGCTGGTCGAGGAGCATCCCGGGCTCTTCGCCGGCGTGCGAGTCGGGATCGGGGAGTCCGGTGGGATCGTCGAGGAGCACACCGCGGTCGACGGCCGAACGGTGCGGCTGGCCCGCGTCTCCGCCGGGGAGCGCGGCACGATGCACGTGCGCCTCGTGGCCCGAGGCGCGTCGGGTCACGCGTCTCGACCCGGACTCGGCAACCCGGTGCTCGCGCTCGTCGACGCGCTGCACCGGCTCGGTCACCACCCGTGGCCGCTCCATCTCTCGCCTCTGGTCTTCGCGCAGCTGGAGCAGAGCGCGTCAGCCATGGGTCTCGACGTCGACCTCTCGACCGATGAGGGCGTGCTCGCCGCGATCGACGGCCTTGGCGACGTCGGCGACGCCGCCGGCTACACGATCCGGGCCTCCACGACGCCCACGGTCGTCCAGGCGGGCTACAAGGTGAACGTCATCCCCGGGGTCGCGGAAGCGCAGGTCGACATCCGCTGCCCGCTCGGGTTCGAGGATGAGCTGATGTCCGAGCTGGCGCGTGTGGTCGGCGACGACGTGACGGTCGAGCCGATCGTGCGCGAGCCTCCCGTCGATGCACCGATCGACGGGCCATGGTTCGAGGCGATGGCGGCGGCGATCTGGCACGTCGACCCCGATGTCGTCGTGGTGCCGGCCTGCATGGGCGGCGGCACGGATGCGAAGTCGTTCAACCGCCTCGGCATCGACTGCTATGGCTTCGCCCCGGCGACGCTCGACCCGGACGGACGCCGTCGCTCGGGCATCCACGGCGTCGACGAACGGGTGCCCGTCGCCTCGCTCGAGGGGGGCCTGGAGATCCTGCGGCACTTTCTTGAGACCGTGTAGCCATGCAGCTGCCCGACCTGACGCCGCACGTCGCCTGGTCGGTGTGCGTGCGCGACGCCGAGACGTCGGACGTCCTGGCCGAGCACGACCCGCTGGCCGTGCTGCGGACCGCGAGCGTGGGCAAGATCTTCCTGCTCGTCGAGGTGGCTGCCCAGGCTGAGTCCGGAGCCATCGACCTCGACGAGGAGCTTGCCTGGACCGACGACGACCTCGTGGCCGACTCCGGACTCTGGTACCTGATGCGTCGAGGCAGCCTCGCGATCGAGGACCTGTGCTGGCTGATCGGCGGCGTCAGCGACAACCTCGCCACCAACGTGTTGCTGCGTCGCGTCGGCGTCGCCGCACCGTTTGTCCGCACCAGGACGCTGGGCTTCGAGCGGTCGGAGCTGTTCGACCGCGTGCGGGACGTTCGCGGCCCGGACGATCCGCCGACGCTCTCCCGCGGCTGCGCAGGCGAGCTGTCCGACCTGATGGCCCGGCTGCGTCGAGGCGACATCGTCTCGCCCACCGTGAGCGGGCGAGTGCTGCGTTGGCTCGCCGCGAACACCGACCTGTCGATGACCGCGTCTGCCTTCGGGCTGGATCCGCTCGCTCACGCCGAGCCCGATCGCGGCATCACGCTCGTGAACAAGACCGGCACCATCAGCACGGTCCGCGCCGACGTCGGCGTCGTGACCGGACCCGAGGCCACGGTGTCGTACGCGGTGCTCGCCAGCTGGGACGACGGACGAGATCCGCGCGACCAGGTTCTGGCCGACATGGCCGCCATCGGCCACGCGATCCGCACTCACGTGACCGGCTCCTGACCCACGTCACCGGTTTCGAATCGGGCGGCCTGGTCCGGTAACGTTCCCCGCGGTGGCGTGTCCGAGCGGCCTAAGGAGCACGCCTCGAAAGCGTGTGAGGGCTTACCCCCTCCGTGGGTTCAAATCCCACCGCCACCGCCGATGGAAGTCCCCGATTCTGCTGCGATTGCAGTGGAGCCGGGGACTTTCGCTTGGCATGCGGCTACCGGCCGGCCGGAACCCGACCCTTCGCTGGTTTCCGAGTGGCGCGCTTCGCGGTCCGGCGCTTCTTGACGACGCGCGCCGCCTTTCTGCTGCCCTTGTAGAGCTTGACGCCGAACCATGTCAGGAGGACGACGAGCACGACGGTCGCGATGGTGGGCAGCAGACGCCGGATCCAGTCCTCGGTGAGCCACTTGCCGGAGGCCACGGCGTAGGCCGTGAGGACTCCCAGGAAGTTCACGACGTACTTCGAGAGGTTCTTGGTGAGGATCGAGCGGATCACTCCTCCGGGAAGCTTCTTGGACAACCCCTTCGCGTTGCCCGTCAGCTTCGACAGCGCTGCTTCTTCCTCTTCCCGCTCCTTGGCTCGCATGACGTTGCGGTAGGCGATGACGCCGCGCTCGAGCTGGCGGGCATTCCAGGCGACCTGAGCGTCGTGCTTGTCCGGGTAGTGGAAGTCGGGCCCCCCGAACGTGCAGGTGTCGCCGTCGAGACACTTGTTGGGCTGACCCGTCTCCGGGTTGATGTGGTAGCGAACGGCCGTGTCCATGGCCGGATCCTATGGGCGGGTGGCTTCGCGCGGCCACCACGACTCACGGTCCGAGCGTTGGGTCGTCGGGGGAAGAGGGTCCGCTTCGCCGTCGTGACCAGGCGTCAACAAATGCCTCGACCGTGACGCCGCTACAGCGAGACCTCGTGGTTGGTGCTGGGGAACTTGTCGGGGTCTCCCGATGCCGCCGCACGGGCTGCACCCAGGAGGCGCGCCACCTTGCTCTTCGGTCCTTCCCAGTACTCCGCGCTCTCCGCGTGGACCTTGATGAGCGCGAGGCCGGGTGTGTCCAGCTCGTCCGGGAACCACGCCTTCAGTGGTGCCGACCACAGCTGCTCGGCCTTGTCGCGGTCGTGAATCAGCTCGGCTCTTCCGGACAGGGAGGTCCATTCGCCTCCCTTGTCGTTGGCGAAGGCGACGTTCACCTGCGGGTTGGCCTTGATCTGGGCGACCTTGTCCGAGCCGTCGTGCGTGAAGAACCAGAGGTCGCCATCGAACTCGGTCTCCTGGATCGCCATCGGCCGGCTGACGTGCCTGCCGTCCTGCGTCATCGTCGTCAGCATGCCGATCTTGGCTCGATCGACGAGCTCGGCAACGTGTTGGATCTCTTCGGAGTGGCTGGCCATGGGTCCTCGCATCATGATGGGTTCGGATCTGCACGCGCTCCGTACCCGTCACGGTCGAGACCAATCACCTCGCGGTTGGCCTCGACCGCTCTGGGTACTCGCCAGGCAACGGAAGGAACCCATGATCGAGGACTCCGCGCACGAGCGACCGTCCGACCTGGACGATGCGACCGTCAAGGCGTTGGGCAAGCTGAGTGAGGCGCTGGAGGCGGTCGAGGAAGCGCGCGGTCGGCTTTACGGATTCCACCGGTTGACGGGCACCGCGGACTGCGCGGCGGGCGAAGCGGTCGAGCTCTTGCGTACCGCCGGGCATGACGGGCTGGCGGACGACATCGCCAGAGACCTGGTGGGGCGGAACGTGCTGTACGGGCGCTGGACGTTCCAGGTCGTCGAGGAGTACGACGCCGGCTACTACCGAACGTTCCGATCGCTCGAGGAGGGAGCCCGCGCCACCCTCGCGGGCGGGCGTCGCCACCTCTTCGAGGCGGAGATGAAGGCGGACCGACGCACGCCGGGCCACGCCGCCCATGAAGCCGATCCGTCGGTCTGACCGATGGCTTCTCGAGCAAAGCTCATCGCCACCCGGCTGCCCGATCAGCCCACCGCGGCTGCGATCGTCCTGCACGGTGGAGGCAGCCGGCGCGGCAACATGATGGTCAGCCCCACCCAGCTGTCGGTGCTGCGGATGATCCCGATCGCCAAGCGGCTCGCCCTCGTCGGCCGCGGGCGGCTCGCGGTCTTCCGACTGCTGAACTCCACGCGCGGCTGGGACACCAAGCACACACCGGTGGATGACGCGCACTGGGCGCTCGAAGAGATCCACAGGACCATCGGCCGTGCCGTGCCCACGTCCCTGGTCGGCCATTCGCTCGGTGGCCGCGCTGCTCTTCTGGCGGGCTCCCATCCCGACGTCTCGAGCATCGTCGCGCTCAACCCGTACCTGTATCCGGCCGACGGTCACACCGACCTCTCGGGCAGGTCGGTCCTGATCGTCCACGGCACCGACGACCGCATCGCGAATCCGGCGACCGCCGAGGCCGTGGCGAACGCACTCTCCCGCTCCGCACGGGTCAACCTGATCCGGGTGAAGGGTGGCAAGCACGCCATGCTCGGCCGCCACCGGCTGTTCGACGGGCTGGCCGCCGAGTTCGTCGCCGTGACCCAGCTCGGTGCGGAGCCGAGCGGCGCGCTGGCCGACGCGCTCGCCGATCACGCGTGGAAGGACGTCTGACGCCCCAGTCTCAAGATGGAGTTTCAGGACGGATAGGCCTGGGAGCGCAGCAGGTTCACCACGTGGACCGCGTTCGCGGTGGCTGCTGCCATGGCCTCGGCGACGGGCTCGCGAGTCGTCTCGAGATCCTTGTAGTCGGTCGTCTGCATCGCTTCGCCGTTCCAGTACGTCCCGCCCTGCGCCGGGATCGTGTAGCCGACATCGTTGAGAGCCTGGTAGAGGTCGGCGGTGATCTTGTGGGCGCCGTCCTCGTTGCCCACCACTCCGACGATGGCAGCCTTGCCGTAGAGGATCGGGTTGCCGTCCTCACCTTCCTCGCTGAGCTCGGCGTCGAGCCGTTCCAGCACGCGCTGCGCGACGCTGGACATGTGGCCCAACCACGTCGGGCTGACGAACACGAGGATGTCCGCCGCTTCCACCTGCTCGCGGATGCTCGGCCACTCGTCACCGTCGCCCATGTCGGTCTCGACGCCCGGTGCGATCTGATGGTCGACGACGCGGATGATGCTTCCTTCGACGCCGTGGCCCCCGAGCGACTCCATGAACTGCTCAGCCATCAGACCGGTGCTGGATGGTTCCGGGCTCGGCTTGAGGGTGCAGTTCAGGGCAAGGGCGCGCAACGAGTCGGTGGCCACAGGATCTCCTTCGATGGATGGGCAGGCGTACGTGGCGTTCCCTCATCGACGGCCATCAAACCCGTGTGCGGTACATGAGCGGGCTCGGACGGGGTACGGCTCCCTGAGCCGACTTCGACGAAAGGTGCACCCGATGACGAGCGTCGCCGACCATCTGCTCGATCGACTGCGGCAGTGGGAGGTCGAGTGCGTCTTCGGATATCCCGGTGACGGCATCAACGGCTTGCTCGCGGCGTGGGGCCGTGCAGACGACGACCCGACCTTCATCCAGTCCCGGCATGAGGAGATGTCGGCGTTGGAGGCCGTCGGCTACGCCAAGTTCAGCGGCAAGGTGGGTGTGTGCGTGGCGACGTCCGGTCCTGGCGCGATTCACCTGCTCAACGGTCTGTACGACGCGAAGCTCGACCACGTCCCGGTCGTCGCCATCGTCGGACAGACGGAACGGTCGGCGATGGGCGGGTCGTACCAGCAGGAGGTCGATCTGCTGAGCCTCATGAAGGACGTAGCGAGCGACTACGTGCAGGTCGTCACCGTGCCCGAGCAGCTTCCGAACGTCCTCGACAGGGCGATGCGCACGGCGATCGGTCGCCGGGTGCCCACGGCGGTCATCATCCACAGCGACGTTCAAGACCTGGACTATTCGCCGCCGGCCCACGAGTTCAAGATGGTGCCGTCCTCGCTCGGCTTCCACGAGTCGACCGCCGTGGCCGCAGACAGCGACGTGCGGCGGGCCGCGGAGATCCTGAACGCTGGCGGCAAGGTCGCCATCCTGGCAGGGCAGGGTGCTCGCGGGGCCGCCGCCGAGCTCACCGAGGTCGCCGACCTGCTCGGGGCCGGCATCGCCAAGGCTTTGCTCGGGAAGGACGTGCTGCCCGACGATCTGCCATTCGTGACCGGCGCCATCGGCCTGCTCGGCACGCGGCCCAGCTACGAGCTCATGCAGGACTGCGACACGTTGCTGACCGTCGGGTCCAGCTTCCCGTACTCACAGTTCCTGCCGGAGTACGACCAGGCGCGCGCCGTGCAGATCGACGATGACGCCCACATGATCGGCATGCGCTACCCGTACGAGCTCAACCTCGTCGGCGACGCCCGCGCCACCCTGCGCGCGCTGATTCCCCACCTCGAGCGCAAACAGGACCGTGCGTGGCGCGAGCGCATCGAGAAGAACGTCGACACCTGGTGGAAGACCACGGAGGCCGAGGCGCTCGTGGAAGCGGATCCGGTCAATCCGATGCTCATCTTCCACGAGCTGTCGAAGCAGCTGCCTGACGACGCGATCGTCTCGGCTGACTCCGGTTCGGCAGCGAACTGGTACGCGCGACATCTCAAGTTCACCGGGAGCGTGCGTGGCTCCTTGTCCGGGACGCTCGCCACCATGGGTGCGGCCGTCCCCTACGCCATCGGCGCCAAGTTTGCGCACCCGGACAGGCCGGCCATCGCTCTGGTCGGTGACGGGGCGATGCAGATGAACAACATGGCCGAGCTGATCACCGCGAAGCACTACGTGAACCGTTGGTCGGACCCGCGCCTGGTCGTCGCGGTACTGCACAACAACGACTTGAACCAGGTGACGTGGGAGATGCGGGCGATGGGTGGTGCGCCGAAGTTCGAGGAGTCGCAAAAGTTGCCTGACATCGACTACGCCGCCTTTGCCAAGAGCATCGGCCTGGACGCGGCAACGGTGACCGAGCCAGATGAGATGGCGGATGCCTGGCGTCGCGCCCTCAGCGCCGATCGGCCGTTCGTCATCGACGTCCACTGCGATCCGAGCGTGCCACCCGTGCCGCCGCACGCGACCTTCGAGCAGGTCAAGCTGTCGGCATTGGCGCTGATGAAGGGAGACGTCGACCGGTGGGGCGTCATGAAGCAAGGCCTCAAGACGAAGGCTCAAGAGGTGTTCCCGCTCTCCAGAAAGAATCAATGAAGATGCGCTAATGCGGGCCACCCGGCGTTCCTGCGTAAGGCCCGTGTGGCCCGCGTATGTTTCGATACTATCTGCGATTGTGCCATCGGCAACTGCGCGTGGCGGGGTGCGGAACGTCAAGCCCCGGTCAGCGTGAGGCTCGCGGAGTCGATCGACGCCGGTGAGAGGACGTGGCCGATGGCCAGCGCCGCGGCGCCGATCACGCCTGCCCGTGCACCCGCGCGCGACGTGGTGATCGTGAGGTGTTCGGTGGCCAGTGGCAGTGAGCGGTTGTAGACCACTTCGCGGATGCCGGCGATGAGACTCTCGCCGGCATCGGCCAGTGCTCCGCCGATGACGACAGCCGACGGGTTCATGACGTTGACGAGGGTCGCGACGACCTCGCCGATGTCGCGCCCTGCCTGCCGCACCACCTGGCCGGCAGCGACGTCACCGCCACGCACCAGGTCCACCACGTCCTGACCGGTTTCGGCCGCGACTCCCAGGTCGCGCAGGTTCCGCGCCAGAGCAGGTGCGGCCGCGATGGCTTCGAGGCATCCCTGATTGCCGCATCGGCAGGTGACGTCGGTGCCACGCGCCACCTGCACGTGCCCGAGGTCGCCGGCCGCCCCCTGCGCGCCGCGCTGCAGCTCGCCGCCGGAGATCAGGCCGGCGCCGATGCCCGTGGCGACCTTGATGAACACGAGGTCCTTCACGTCGGGCAGATGGGCATGCTGCTCGCCCAGCGCCATGATGTTGACGTCGTTGTCGACGAGGACGGGCACGGCGAACCTCTGCTGGATGTGCCGAGGAACGTCGTAGCGGTCCCAGCCGGGCATGATCGGCGGATTGATCGCGCGTCCGGTGGAGTGCTCCACCGGACCTGGCAGGCCGAGGCCGATCGCGGAGAGCTCGGCGACAGTGCGCTTCTCCTTTCGCATGAGCTTGCCGATCGCGTCCTCAGCCCACCCGAGCACCTCCTCGGGACCGGCGGCGATGTCGAGCTCGGTGCTTCGCTCGGCCAGCACGACGCCCGCGAGGTCGGCCAGCGCGACGCTGGTGTGACTCGCGCCGATGTCGACCCCGGCCACGACATGGGAGGCCAGGTTCAGGGCGAGAAGTGACGGCGGACGCCCACCGGTGGACGAAGCCTCGCCGTACGGGGCGATCAGGCCCAGGCGCATCAGCACGTCGATCCGGGCGGCAATCGTCGACCGGGACATCCCGGCAGCATGCGCGAGCTGCGACCTGGTCCGGGGCTGACCGTCGCGGAGGAGCTCGAAGACATCGCTGGTCCGCACGGGACGAAGTGAACCACGGAGACTTATGTATGGGCAACCATCAACTTCTGCCGGAGACTCGACAGAAGCAGGTGACTCGTGCCACAGTGGGCGAGTGCGCGAGACCGACGAGGGCCGGAAGCTCCTGACGGTGAGCGGCCTGTCCAAGAGCTTCGTCGGGTTCCGCGTGCTCGACGACGTGAGCCTCGAGCTCCATGCCGGCCAGGTGCTCGGCATCGTCGGGGAGAACGGTGCCGGCAAGTCGACACTCATGAAGATCCTCGCCGGCGTCTACCAGGCGGACGAGGGGACGATCGAGCTCGACGGACAGGAGGTCGGGTTCAGTCACCCGGTCCAGGCCCAGCAGGCCGGACTGTCCACGGTGTTCCAGGAGTTCAACCTCCTGCCCGAGCGCACGATCGCCGAGAACATCTACCTCGGGCGGGAGCCTCGTCGTCGAGGCCTCGTCGACACCGGGCAGATGAATCGTGACACCGAGGCTCTTCTGACCGAGCTCGGCGTCACGGGACTGCGACCCACCCGGCGAGTGCGCTCGCTGTCCGTCGCCGAGCAGCAGGTTGTCGAGATCGCCAAGGCGGTCGGCTACGACGCGCGCATCATCCAGATGGACGAGCCCACCGCCGCGCTCGCCGAGCACGAGGTCGAGCTGCTCCACACCATCATCGACAAGCTCACCAGCAGTGGCGTCGGCATCCTCTACGTCTCGCACCGGCTCAAGGAGATCTTCGAGCTCTGCGACACCATCACCATCCTCAAGGACGGCGCCCAAGTCGCCACGAAGCCTGTCGACGAGCTCGACGAGGCCGAGCTGGTGCGACTGATGGTTGGACGCTCCATCTCGTCCTTCTTTCCCGACCCGCTGCCCGGCACCGAGCCCGGTGAGACCGCGCTGGAGCTGAAGGATGCCGGCAACGGCTACGTCGATGCCGTCGACCTCTCCCTCCGCGGCGGCGAGATCGTCGGCATCTCCGGGCTACAAGGGTCCGGGCGCACCGAGCTGCTCGAGGCGATCTTCGGTGTCCGGCCGCTGACGCGTGGCGAGATGGTGCTCGCCGGAAAGCCCGTGAGTCCGTCGTCGCCGCGCGAGGCCATCCGTAGCGGCATCGCGATGATCACCGAGGACCGCAAGGCCACCGGCCTGGCACTCAGCCAGAGCATCCTCGACAACGTGCTCGGCGTGGTCCGCAGCGTCTTTCCCCGACGGACGGGAACCGCGCGGCGCCAGCTGCCGGGCCTGATCTCGTCCCTGGAGATCTCGGCTCGGGGGATGGACCAGGAAGTGCGGTTCCTCTCCGGCGGCAACCAGCAGAAGGTGGTCCTGGGCCGGTGGCTGGCCATCGAGCCGTCCGTCGTCCTGATGGACGAGCCGACTCGCGGCATCGACGTCGGCGCCAAGCACTCCATCTACGAGCTGATGCGCGCCCTCGCCGCCCAAGGTGTGGCGGTGCTCATGGTCTCGAGCGAGCTGCCCGAGCTGATCGGCATGTCCGACCGAATCCTGGTGATGCGCGACGGACGACTCGCCGGTGAGCTGCCGGGCGGCTGCGACGAGGAAGCCGTCATGCAGATCGCCACCGGCGTCGTCGATGCCGAGGTGGCGTGATGCGCGAACGGATGGGACGCATCACCTCGACGGGGATCGTGTACGGCGTCCTCGTCTTCGCGATCGTCCTCGGAACCATCCTGACCGCAACCGAAGGCCGGAATTTCTTCGCGACCGGCAACATCGCCGCGATCCTCACCTTCACCAGCACGCTCGGCCTGATCGCGGTCGGCCAGACCCTGGTGATCCTGGTCGGCAGTCTGGACCTCTCCGTCCCGTACGTCGTCAGTCTCTGCAGCGTCATCGCCGGCAGCGTGATGGCCGGCGAGACCGGCAACATCGTGCCCGGTGTCATGATCGCGCTCGCCGTCGCCGCCGGCATCGGAGCCGTCAACGGACTGGTGGTGAGCCTGCTCGGTGTGCACGGCTTCATCGCCACGCTCGGCATGGGCTTGATCATCAGCGGCTACATGACGGCCAACTACAAGGGCACCTCCGGATCGGCACCTCAACCGTTCCGCGTCATCGACACGGCCAACATCGGACCGGTGCCGCTCTCGGCGATCATCATGCTCGGCTGCGCACTGCTGGCGATCGTGATGCTTCGCAAGACCCGCGTCGGCCACCACATGTACGCCGTCGGCGGTGACCGCGAGGTTGCGCGCCTGTCCGGCATCCGCACCGCCGTTCCCGTCGTCGTGGCGCACACGCTGTGCTCGTTGCTCGCCGGGCTCGCCGGCCTGCTCCTGCTGGCACGCCTGAGCGTCGGCAATCCCACCATCGGCTCCCAAGGCGACTACGACCTGATGTCGATCGCCGCCGTCGTGCTCGGCGGGACGTTGCTCGCCGGCGGCAAGGGCAACATCCTCGGCACCCTCGGTGGCGTCGCGATCTTCGCCGTGATGGACCAGGTGATGAGCGTCATCGAGGTGCCGTCCTTCCTGCAGGACGTCTTCCGAGGACTCGTCATCGTGCTGGCCGTCGCGGTCTACGCCCGTCGCGAGATCGAGCGACGTCCCGCACCGTTCGAGCGTCCCAACGCCCTTGACGCCGCCCTCCAGGAGGCGCGATGAGCACCCCACGACGTTCTTCGCTCCCCCGCTTCGCTCCTCCGCCGAACAACGTCGAGGGGACCCCGCATGACTGATGTGACGGCGCTGCGCCCGGGAGTCACGCGCGAGCCGCTGCCTGAGCATCACCGCGGCCTGGGCGGGCGGCTCGCCGAGGCATCGACCACCCCGGGTGGTGCGGTGTTCGTCCTGGTGGCGGTCCTGCTCATCTCGACGATCGTGGCGAACCCGAACTTCGGCGACCCCGAGGTGCTGATCCGCTTCCTCGGGCGCACGGCGCCGATCGCGATCGCCGCCGTCGGCCAGTACTACGTGATCGTCTCCGGTGAGTTCGACCTCTCCATGGGCGCGGTGATCTCCATGCAGGTCGTGCTCGCCGGCAACATGATCGGCGACGACGCCGGGATGATCCTTCCGGTCATGCTGTTGATGTTCGTGCTCGGCGCACTCGTCGGGGTCATGAACGGGTTGGCCACCACCGTGCTGAAGGTGCCGAGCTTCATCGTGACGCTCGGGATGATGCTCGCGTTGTCCGGCATCGTCGACTACATGACGGGCGGCGCAGCCAAGAGCAACCCGGTCGACGAGTTCCGGCAGATCGGCCGCGGGGGCATCGAGGACGTGCCCGTGGTCGGCATCCTCCCGTACTCGCTGATGATCCTCATCGTCGTCTGCGCGCTCTCGGTCTGGTTGATGCGACGCCCCTACGGCAGGACGCTCATCGCGGCCGGCGACAACGCCGAAGCGACCCGCCTCGCCGGTTCGTCGCTGATCTGGCTGAAGACCCGTGCCTTCGTCCTCTCCTCGCTCTCGGCGACACTCGCCGGCATCCTGCTCGTCGGCTACGCCGGCGTCCACCCGTCCGTCGGCCAGGGCTACGAGTTCACGGCGATCACCGCGGTCGTGCTCGGCGGCGTCCTGCTGGGCGGCGGGCGCGGCTGGGTGATGTCGGCCGTCGCCGGTGCGTTCGCGCTCGAGCTGCTGTTCACGTTGCTGATCGCCCTCGACGTGATCGACTCCGCCTGGCGCGACACCGTGCAGGGCGTGATCATCATCGTCGCTGTCGCTCTCGGCGCTCGCGCCTGGAACGCCGGCCGGCGACCATCGCGCCGCCCATCCGAAACGACCGATGAAACAACCCAACCGATGCCCACCCCGGGCACGAACACAGGAGAACACTGATGCGCAACACCAAGTGGAAAGCCGCGCTCGGGGCCGTCGCGGCACTGTTGGTCCTCGCCGCCTGTGGCGGCGGAGGAGACGACGGTGACAAGGAGAAGACCAGCAAGTGGTTCGTCCAGGCCGACTTCGACAAGCAGGACGAGCAGCGGTCCGCCACCTTCGAGGGAAGTGAGGACGAGCCGTGGCTGCAGTACATCGATGGTGAGATGACCGACACCGCGGACCTCAAGGTCGACGGTCCGCAGAAGGTCTGCTTCGCCAACGCCTCGATCAGCAACCCGTGGCGCCAGACGGGCTGGATCACGATGAACGAGCAGCTCAAGGACCTGCAGGAACGCGATGTCATCTCCGAGATGGAGACGCGCGATGCCGGCGACGACGACAACACCCAGATCGCCGACATCGACTACTTCATCAGCGAGGGCAACTGCGATGCGTTCGTGATCTCGCCCAACTCCACCGCCGCCATGACGCCTGCTGTCGAGCGTGCCTGCGACACCGGGAAGCCGGTCATCGTCTTCGACCGTGGTGTCGAGACCGACTGTGCGACGTCCTTCATCCACCCGATCGGTGGCTACGCGTGGGGGATCGACACGGCCAACTTCATCTCCGAGAACCTCGAGAAGGGCGACAAGGTGGTCGCGCTCCGGATTCTCCCGGGTGTCGACGTGCTGGAGACCCGCTGGGCGGCCGCACAGAAGATCTTCGAGGAGAAGGGCATCGAGGCGAAGGACTTCTTCACCGAGGCCGATCCGACCAAGATCAAGGGCATCATCTCCGACGAGCTCACCAGTGGTGAGGTCAACGGTGTCTGGATGGATGCCGGCGACGGCGCCGTCGCGGCGATCGAGGCGTTCGAGGACGCCGGTGCCGACTACCCGGTCATGACGGGTGAGGACGAGATGAGCTTCCTGCGCAAGTGGGAGGAGACGAAGCTGAACGGCCTGGCTCCGGTCTACTCCAACTTCCAGTGGCGCACCCCGCTGCTGGCGCTGGAGAAGGTCTTCGCCGGCGAGGAAGTTCCGCAGGAGTGGGTGCTTCCCCAGGTGCCGATCACTGCGGACGAGCGTGGTGAGTACCTGGAGGCGAACGAGGGCATGCCCGACGGTCACTACGCCAAGTTCGGCGGCGAGGACCTGGCGGGCGACCTGAAGCCCTGGAAGGACCGGGTCATCCCGTGATCGGTGGCCGGGCAGCCCATCGGGCTGCCCGGCACCACCCTCCACATCCACCGAACGTCTGCGCCAAGGAAGGCGGGCTCACGTGACAGCCATCGGCGTCAACACCTGGGTCTGGACGTCGCCTCTCACTGACGAGGTGCTGCCCGATCTTCTCGAGACCATCGCCACGATGGGATTCGACGGGGTCGAGCTGCCGCTCGAGAACGCGCTCGACCTCGATCCTGACGCGACCGCTGCGGCGCTCAAGACCGCCGAGCTGAGTGCATGGGTCGTCGGGGCGATGGCCCCCGGTCGTGACCTGGTGGGGACGACGCCCGAGACGGTCGCTCGGACGCAGGACTACCTGCGGTCGTGCGTCGATCTGGCCGCTGCGGTCGGTGCGCCCACGGTGTGCGGGCCGTTCTACGCCCAGACCGGCCGGGTCTGGAAGATGACGCCCGACGAGCGTGAGGCGGTGTACGCCGAGTGGCGGGAGAACCTGGCGCCCGTGGTCGACCATGCCGGTGAGCGTGGGGTCCGGATCGGCATCGAGCCGCTGAACCGCTACGAGACGTCGGTGGTCAACACCGTCGACCAGGCGCTGACCGGTCTCGGACCGCTGCTCGGCACGGCGCTGGGGCTGGCCCTCGACACGTACCACCTGAACATCGAGGAGCGCAGCAGCGCGGACGCCATCCGCGCCGCCGGCGACCACCTCGTGCACGTGCAGGTCTGTGGCAACGACCGCGGCGCCCCGGGCGGCGACCAGACCGACTGGACCGGCCTGAGCGGTGCACTCCACGAGATCGGCTACGGCGGTGCCCTGACCATCGAGAGCTTCACCCCGGACAACGCCGCGATCGCGGTCGCCGCCTCCATCTGGCGGCCGCTCGCCGACATCTCCGGACGACCTCGCCCGAGACGGGCTCGCGTTCCTGCGCTCGCTCCTCAGCGATCGAAGGGCGGGGCTCGACTATGCCTGACTCCCAGCGTCCACTCGGTGTCGCCGTCGTCGGCTACTCCTTCATGGGCAAGGCGCACTCCAATGCCTGGCGCAACGTCGCCGCCTTCTATCCGAGCGGGCCGCCGGTGCGTCAACAGGTGCTCGTCGGCCGTGACGACCGTGCCGTCAAGGAGGCGGCCGCGCGCTACGGCTGGCTCGAGGCGGCCACCGACTGGAAGGCGGTCGTGGAGCGGGACGACGTCGACATCGTCGACATCTGCACACCGGGCCACCTGCACGCCGACATCGCCATCGCCGCCCTCGAGGCCGGCAAGCACGTCCTCGTCGAGAAGCCGCTGGCCAACTCCATGGAGGAGTCCGACGCGATGGTGCGTGCGGCGGAGGCCGCAGCCGGTCGTGGCGTCCGGTCGATGGTCGGCTTCAACTACCGACGCGTCCCGGCCCTTGCGCTGGCGCGGGAGGTCATCGCTCGCGGCCAGATCGGCGAGGTCCGCCAGGTGCGTGCCGGCTATCTCCAGGACTGGCTGGCCGACGAAGCAGCGCCGATGACGTGGCGGCTGCGACGGGAGACTGCGGGGTCTGGCGCGCTGGGCGACCTCGGCTCTCACGTGGTCGACCAGATCCAGTTCCTGCTGGACCAGACGGTCACGCGCGCGTCCGGGCACCTGCACACGTTCGTGGAGACCCGCACCGGCGACGACGGCCCGGAGCCGGTCACGGTCGACGACGCCGCCTGGGCGACGCTCGAGACGTCGGCGGGCGTGGTCGCGAGTGTCGAGGTCAGTCGCATGGCGACCGGGCGCAAGAACGGGCTGACCATCGAGGTGTACGGCTCACGAGGATCGGTGGCGTTCGACCTCGAGCGGCTCAACGAGCTCCGGGTGTTCGACGTCGGGGACGACCCCGCAGGTGGGAGACGCGTGCTCGTCACCGAGGCGGACCATCCGTACCTCGATGCCTGGTGGCCGCCGGGGCACATCCTCGGCTGGGACCACACCTTCACGTCCCAGTCCGCGGACTTCCTCGAGGCGATCGCGACCGACGTCGACCCGTCACCGTCATTCGCGGACGGGTTGCGGGTTCAACGGGTGCTGGCCGCGATCGAGGACAGTGCGGCAGGCTCGGGGGCAGCCGTCGATGTGGTGCAGGAGGACTGATGGGCAAGGAGTTCACGCTCTTCACGGGCCAGTGGGCCGACCTCACACTGGAGGAGGTGGCCGAGCACGCCGCGGGGTGGGGGTACGACGGGCTCGAGATCGCCGTCTCCGGTGAGCACCTCGACGCCTGGCAATGGGACGACGACGGGTACGTGGAGGGACGGCTGGAGATCCTGGAGCGCCACGGACTCGAGGTGTGGGCGATCAGCAACCACCTCACCGGGCAGGCTGTCTGCGACGACCCGATCGACGAGCGGCACAAGGCGATCGTGCGCTCGCAGGTCTGGGGCGACGGCGATCCGGAAGGCGTCCGAGGGCGCGCCGCCGAGGAGATGAAGCTGACCGCGCGACTGGCCCAGAAGATGGGCGTCGACACCGTGGTCGGCTTCACGGGGTCGTCGATCTGGCAGTACGTCGCGATGTTCCCGCCGGTGCCGGCCGAGAAGATCGAGGCCGGATTCCAGGACTTCGCCGACCGGTGGAATCCGATCCTCGACGTCTTCGACGAGTGCGGCGTGCGCTTCGCCCACGAGGTTCACCCCTCAGAGATCGCGTACGACTTCTGGTCCACCGAGCGGACGCTGGAGGCGATCGACCACCGGCCGGCCTTCGGCCTGAACTGGGATCCCAGCCACATGATCTGGCAGGACATCGACCCGGTGGGCTTCATCAGCGACTTCGCCGACCGCATCTACCACGTGGACTGCAAGGACACGCACATGCGCGTGGGTGGTGGGCGCAACGGCCGGCTGTCCTCGCACCTGCCGTGGGGGCATCCGCGCCGAGGTTGGGACTTCGTGTCGACCGGCCGCGGCGACGTGCCGTGGGAGGACTGCTTCCGCGCCCTGGCCGCCATCGGCTACGACGGCCCGATCTCCGTGGAGTGGGAGGACTCGGGCATGGACCGCCTCCAGGGAGCACCCGAGGCCTTGGAGTTCCTGCGTCGCTTCGACTTCGATCCGCCCACCACGTCATTCGACGCGGCCTTCAGCTCGGACTGACGACTGGGTACCCGCTTGTCACCATGGGGGCATGACCACGATGGTGCTGCGCCGCGGTCGGGTGCTGCGGGTGCTCGTGATCGTTCTGCTGATCGGTGGTGTGGTGGTGGGAATGATGTGGTGGCTGCAGCGTCAGCTGATCTACTTCCCTGACGGCTCGTCCGTCCCACCGGCCGGGACGGTGATCGAGGGTGCGCGCGACGTCACGCTTCACACCGACGACGGGCTCGAGCTCGGCGCGTGGTTCGTCCCGGCGGCGCCCGGATCGGATGAAGCCGACCGTCGGATGGCGGTGCTCGTCGCTCCGGGCAACGGCGGCAACCGAGTCGGCCGTGCGGACATCGCGGAGGAGCTGCGGCGACGCGGGCTCGCCGTTCTCCTGATGGACTATCGCGGGTACGGCGGCAACCCCGGCAGCCCGAGCGAGGAGGGCCTGGCTCGGGACGCGATGGCCGCCGCGGAGGCGCTGGAGGAGCTGGGCTTCCCGGCCGAGCGCACGATCTACTTCGGTGAGTCGCTCGGCACCGGAGTCGTGGCGGCATTGCAGGCGCGACGCCCGCCCGCCGGAGTGGTTCTGCGGTCGCCGTTCCCCGATCTCGCGGACGTCGGGTCGCACCACTACCCGTGGCTACCGGTGCGCATGATCCTGCGCGACCGCTTCCCCGTGGTGGAGCACCTCGCCGACAGTGAGGTGCCGGTGACCGTGATCTACGGCGACCGAGACTCGGTGGTTCCGACCGAGCTCAGCGCGCGCGTGGCCGACAAGGCACGGTCACTGGACGAACGGATGGTGATCGAGGACGCGGACCACAACGACGCCGTGATGTTCGGTCCGCGAGTGGCGGAGGCGGTGGCGCGTCTCGCGGGGAAAGTTGGCTGATACCCGCCTGTCAGGTGGCGAGCCGCTGGACCATGATGGAGCCATGGCTCGGTCCGGGGGCGCGAGGCGCGATGTGACGTCGTCTCGCTTGGCTCGTTGGGGCGCCATCGTCTGCCTGCTCGTGCTCTCGCCCGTCTGCGCGGAGTACATCGCCGCGTACGACGAGTCGACCGGCGACGTGACGGCTCTGCTGTCCGGACTCCTGTTCTACATCCCGTTGTACGGCTGCCCCGCGCTGCTCATCCGGGAAGTCGCCCGCCGGGCGGGCATGACGTGGGTCGGCATGATCTCACTGGCGACGGCGCTGGGCATCGTGCAGG
>CAVSDS010000007.1:0-43888 GCA_963726885.1 uncultured Actinomycetota bacterium
TGCGCGAGCCGCCGTCCGCATCGCCGCCCTCCTGGCCGAGGGCGCGCACGTCACCGTGCTCGCTCCCGAGGTCGTCGCCACCATCGACGACCTCGCGACCCGCGGCCTCATCATCGTGGAGCGACGCGCGCCCGGGGCGGACGATCTCACCGCCGCCCATCTCGTGATCGGCCCCGAGCCCACCGCCGCGCCGGCCCCGCGTGAACCCGGCGAGCGCACCGGCATCGTCACCCTCGTGGGCGGCGGCCCGGGTGACCCGCGCCTCGTCACCGTGGCAGGCCGCGACGCCATCGCCGCCGCCGACGTCATCGTCACCGACCGGCTGGCTCCGCAGTCCGCCCTCACGTGGGCTCGTCCGGACGCCGAGGTCATCGACGTCGCCAAGGTGCCGGGCGGCCGCTCCACCGAGCAGGTCGAGATCAACCGGCTGCTCATCGAGCACGCCAAGGCCGGCCGCGACGTGGTACGGCTCAAGGGCGGCGACCCGTTCGTCTTCGGCCGCGGCGGCGAGGAGCTGCTGGCCTGCCTCGACGCCGGCATCGAGGCGCGGGCGGTGCCGGGCATCAGCTCGGCCCTCGCCGTTCCCGCCGTAGCCGGCATCCCGGTCACCCATCGCGGACTCAACCAGTCCGTCACCGTCGTGTCGGGCCACGTGCCTCCCGGACATCCGGACTCCACCGTCGACTGGGCCGCACTCGCGCGGTCGGGATCGGCCCTCGTCGTGCTGATGGGCGTGCGCACCCTCGCAGCGATCGCCGACGCCCTGGTCGACGGCGGACTCGACCCGGCCACTCCAGCAGCCGTGGTCGCCGACGGCACCCTGCCCAGCCAGCGTGTCGTGCGTGCAGACGTCGCCACCATCGCGGCCGCCGCACACGAGGCAGGCATCGGGGCCCCCGCCGTCACCGTCATCGGCGACGTCGCAGGCCTGGACCTGACACCGTGATCTATTGGGTCCGCCACGGTCAGTCGACGTGGAACGTCCTCGACCGCATGCAGGGCCAGGAGCTGTCGCCGCCGCTCACCGACCTCGGACGCGCCCAGTCCACGCAAGCCGCAGACGCCCTCGCCGACCGAGGCGTGGTGTCCCTGCTCAGCTCCCCCGCCACTCGTGCCCACGAGACGGCCGAGATCATCGGCGAGCGGCTCGGGCTGGACGTCGTCACCGAGCCGCTGCTGCTGGAGAAGGGCCTCGACGAGGACGTCGTCTCGGTCTTGGCTCGGGTGCAGAAGCTGCTCGATGCCGAACATCCCGACCACACGGTCGCGGTGAGCCACGGCGACACCATCGCGCTCGCGATCGGACTGCTCACGGGCACTCCGCCCACGCTGCCGGCCAACGGCTCCATCTCCCCAGATCCCGGAGGTCTGACATGAACATCACCGTGCCGAACGGCGTCTCGACGCCAGAGCTGGGCGGATACCTCGCCGTGCCGAGCGGCACCGGCCCGTGGCCCGGCGTCGTCGTGATCCATGAGGCGCTCGGTCTCACGAACGACATCCGGCAGCAGACCGATCGCCTCGCTCGCGAGGGTTACCTGGCCGTCGCGGTCGACCTGTTCTCCGCTGGCGGCGTCGTCCGGTGTCTGCGGCGGACGTTCGCCGCCGTGCTGTCCGGCGACGGCCCGGCCTTCGGCGACATCGAGGCGGCCCGACAGCTCGTCGCGAACCATCCCGACTCCAACGGGAAGGTGGGGGTGATCGGGTTCTGCATGGGAGGCGGCTTCGCCCTGCTGGCGGCGACCCGCGGCTTCGACGCGTCGGCGCCCAACTATGGCGCACTCCCCAGGAACACCGCCGAGGTTCTCCGCGGTGCATGCCCGATCGTCGCGAGCTACGGAGGCAGGGACGTCGCCCTGCGTCACGCCGCCCCCAAGCTCGAGACCGCACTCACCGAGGCCGGCGTCGTGCACGACGTCAAGGAGTACCCGAGCGTCGGACACTCCTTCATGAACCAGCATCCGATCGGCCGGTTCGGGCCGTTCACCCGGCTCGAGAAGGTCGTCGGGCTCCACTACGACGAGCCGTCCGCCGAGGACGCGTGGGCACGGATCACCGATTTCTTCGGGACACATCTGAGTGATTGACCGCACGCCCGATCCGAGGTCTAGGATGAACTCGCCAAGCCCGAGGAAGCCGGTGAGAGTCCGGCACAGTCGCGCTACTGTGACATCGCCCAAGAGAACGACACGGTCGGTGAAGTCAGACCCGAAGGCCTGGTGACCATCCACGCTCGGCTCAATCACTTGGGACGCACGCATCCCGTCAGGAGCACACATGTCACAGGCTTCCATCGCCTCACCGTCCATCGGCGGAGAGATCGAGATCCCGCAGATCCCGATCGCGCAGCTCGCCCCGTGGGCGGCCTTCGTGTTCCTCGCCGCGGCCATCATCCTGTTCTTCATCAGCGCCGACCAGGGCATCGTGTCGATCCCCGCAGGCAACGCCATCCACGAGTGGGTCCACGACGGACGCCACCTCCTCGGCTACCCCTGCCACTGATCGACCTCCCCGGAGCCGGCGCTGACCACAGCGTCCGGCCTTCTCGCGCTACTCGAACGGACATCACCATGACGCCACGCAACTTCCTGGTTCGCGGACTTCTCGCGGGCCTGATCGCCGGATTCTTCGCCTTCGCCGTCGCCTACTCCGTGGGTGAGCCCCAGGTCGACGCCGCCATCGCCGTCGAGGAGGCAGCCGCCCCTCCCGCGGAGGAGCCACCCGCGGACGGCCACACCCATGAGCATGACGAGGATGACGCCGGTACCGAGGTCTCTCGTGACACCCAGTCCACCTGGGGCCTCGCCACCGGCACCTTCGCCGTCGCGATCACCCTGGGCGGAGTGACCGGGCTCGTCTCGGCCTTCGCCGCCGGACGGCTCGGACGCCTTCGACCGAGCCAGTCGACGGCCCTTGTCGCACTGATCGGCTTCCTCGCCGTCGGGCTGGTGCCCTTCCTCAAGTACCCGTCAACCCCGCCGGCAGTCGGCAACCCTGACACCATCAGCGCGCGCACGCTCGAGTTCTTCTCGATGCAGGCCATCTCGATCCTCGCCGCCATCGGTGCCGTGCTGCTCGCCCGTCGCCTGCTGGAGTCACTCGGCACGTATCGCGCGGTCCTCATGGCCGGTGGCTCGTACCTCCTCGTCGTGATCGTCGCCGCGGTGCTGCTGCCCACCGTCAACGAGATCGGCGACTTCCCGGCCGACACGCTCTGGTACTTCCGCCTGTCCTCGCTGCTGACCCTTGCCACGATGTGGGGCATCATCGGCGTCGCGCTCACCGGCCTGATCGGTCGCCTGTACGAGCGCGAGACGGCTTCCGCCGCACGCCGCGATCTCGCCGCCAGCCTGTGAACCCGATCGCGCCGCCATCGGCGAGGCTGCGAGCCCTGGCCGCCGAACGGCTCGCCGGGCTGGCCACGCCTGCGGGCGCGCTCGGCCGGCTGGGCGACCTCGCCGTCTGGGTCGCCGCCACCCAGGGCACTGTGCCGCCCGAGCCGGTCGACCGGGTCCGTGCGGTCATCTTCGCCGGCGATCACGGCGTCGCCGACCACGGCGTCTCCGCCTACCCGAAGGCCGTCACGCCGGCCATGGTGCGCACGTTCCTGGCCGGGCGGGCGGGCGTCTCCGTCCTCGCCGCCCAGCACGGCGTCACCGTGCGGGTGCTCGACATCAGCGTCGACGACGACCTTTCCGGCGTCGATCCTGCGGTCCAGTCCTTCAAGGTCCGGCGAGGCAGCGGTGCCATCCACGTCGAGGACGCGCAGTCCGCGGCGGAGACCCAGGCTGCTCTCGACGCTGGTGCTGCCGTGGCCGCCGAGGAGATCGCCAGAGGCGCGCAGCTGCTGGTCAGCGGCGACATGGGCATCGGCAACACCACGCCGGCCGCCGCACTCATCGCTGCCTCCCTCGGAGTACCCGCGGCCGAGGTCACGGGGCGTGGCACCGGCATCGACGAAGCAGCGCTGGCCCACAAGATCGACGTCGTGCAGTCCGCCCTCGACCGGGCCGGCGACCGTGTCGACGACCCGATCGACACCCTCACCGCGCTCGGTAGTCCGGACATCGCGGCCGCCGCCGGCTTCATGGCCGCCGCCGCCCGAGCAGGGGTCCCGGTGCTGCTCGACGGACTGATCTCCGTGGCATCGGCACTCATGGCCGAGCGGCTCGCGCCCGGAGCGGCTGCCTGGTTCGTCGCCGGGCACCGCTCCACCGAGCCCGCGCAGTCGCTCGCCCTCGACAAGCTGGGCCTCGCGCCTGTGCTCGACCTCGGCATGCGCCTGGGTGAGGGCAGTGGCGCGGTCGCGGCCGTCCCGATCGTCCGGTCCGCGGTCCTGCTGCTCCGCGACGTCGCCCTGCTCGCCGACCTCGACCTCGGCTGACGCCCATGGGTGGCCGCCTCCCCGACGCCTGGCGGCTGTCCGTCGGCACGCTCACCGCCGTCCCCATCCGAGCGCCCGGCCGCGTCGACCGCGACACCGCCGGGCTCTCGATGGTGCTCGCGCCACTGGCGGTCGTTCCGCTGGGCGTGGTGGTCGCACTGGTGCTGTGGGGCGGACGCGAGCTGCAGCTTCCGCCCCTGGCGGTGGGGCTGATCGCCGTCGGCACGCTGGCGCTGGGCAGTCGCGCCTTCCACCTCGACGGGCTCGCCGACACCGCCGACGGCCTCACCGCCTCCTACGACCGCGAGCGCTCGCTCGAGGTCATGAAGTCGGGCGCTGCCGGGCCGGCCGGGGTCGGTGCACTCGTCGTCGTGCTCGGGACACAGGCCGCGGCTCTGGGCTCCCTGCTCGACGGTCGCGGACCTGTCGTGGCCGGCGTGCTGGTGTGTGCCTCACGCGTGGCAGTGACGATCACCTGCGCACGCGGCGTCCGGGCCGCTCGCCCTGACGGGCTGGGCGCCTCACACGCCGGCAGCGTCCCCCGTCCCGTCGCCATCGCCGCGTGGCTGGCCACCGGTGCCGTGGCGGCGGCAACACTCGCCTGGGCGGATGGCGCCTGGTGGCACGTCGTCATCGGCTTCGTCGTGGCGGCCGTCGTCGTCGCCCTGCTGGTGCTCCGAGCAGTCCGTCGTCTGGGCGGCGTCACCGGCGACGTCTTCGGAGCCGCCATCGAGGTCACGCTGGTGATCCTGTTGCTGTCGGCGTAGGTTGCGAGCACGAGTCGGCCAACGGGCCGCTCGAACTTGCAGGGGGGACCATGAGTCCCGAGCACGATGACCTACGCAGCGACCTCGAGCACGTCGAGAAGCTGATCGCTTCGCTCACCAACAAGGACAGCGCGTGGACCGAGGAGACGCCGGACAACGCCGACGCCGCCAGCGACCTGACGGGTGCCGCCGAGGACGAGGCGGTGCTCGAGCAGCTGCGTGAGCGCCGCGACCGACTCAAGGGCCAGCTCGACGAGCACTGACGCTCGAGCTAGAGCGAGATCGCGCGGCCGGCGACGACGAAGAGCACCTCGTCGCACTCGGCGGCGAACCGCTGGTTGACGATGCCGAGCAGGTCGCCGAAGATCCGTCCTGACCGTCGCTCGGGGATGATGCCCATCCCGACCTCGTTCGTCACCAGCACCACCGTGCGCTCGGTGCGGGCCAGGGCGTCGACGGCGTCGTCGAGCCGCGCGAACAGCACCTGCTCCCACTCTTCGCGGATGGTGTCCCAGCCGTCGAGCTCGTCGATCTGGGAGGTCAACCAGGTGCCGAGGCAGTCGATCAGCAGCGCACCTTCGCCCTCGCTGATGGCGGACGCCAGGTCGCGCGACTCGAGCGTCTCCCAGTGACCGGGACGTCTCGCCTGGTGGGACGCGATGCGGGCCGCCCAGTCGGGGTCGGAGTCCTCGTCGACGGTGGGACCGGGCGCGAGATACGTGACGCCGGGCGCCGCGATCAACAGCGATTCGGCGTGGAAGGACTTGCCCGAACGGACGCCGCCGGTCACCAGGACCTTCATGCCACCTCACCACCATCAGGGGCTTACCCTCGGACCACGATATCGGCTCCCGCCCCTGAGCCGCCGGGATTGGAAGAGGACTCGCTCATGCAGGCACGCGCGGTGGGTCTCGCCGCCGGGTTCGCGGCCGATCGGCTCCTCGGCGACCCGGCCACCGGACACCCCGTCGCCGCCTTCGGCCGCTTCGCCCACGACGTCGAGCAGCGGGTCTGGGCCGACGACGTGATCACCGGAACCGCCTACACGGCCGTGCTGGTGGGCGGGACCGGTGTCCTCGGGGCGCTCCTCGCCCTGGCCACCCGGCGACATCCCGTCCTCCAGGCCGCCACCACCGCCGCGACCACCTGGGCGGTGCTCGGCGGGCGCTCGCTGGGCCGCGAGGCCGAAGCCGTCCGCGAGCACCTCGCCTCCGACGACCTGCCTGCCGCACGCAGCCGCCTGACACATCTCGTCGGCCGCGACACCGAAGCGCTCGACGAGGCAGAGATCTCCCGTGCCGTCGTCGAGTCGGTGGCCGAGAACACGTCCGACGCTGTCGTGGCCCCGCTCCTCGCCGGTGCCGTCGCCGGAGTCCCCGGACTGGTCGTCTACCGCGCGGCCAACACCCTCGACGCGATGGTCGGGCACCGTGGCGAGAAGTACGGCCGGTTCGGTCGCGCATCCGCACGACTCGACGACCTGCTCAACCTCGTCCCGTCACGGGTGTCGGCCCTGCTCGCCGCGGCGCTCGCGCCGACCGTCGACGGCGACTCGAAAAGCGCCCTCGATGCATGGCGCCGGGATGCGCCTCATCACCCGAGCCCGAACGCCGGCCCGGTCGAGGCGGCCTTCGCCGGCGCCCTCGACGTTCAGCTCGGCGGGGTCAACACCTACCGCGATCGCGTCGAGGACCGTCACACCCTCGGCGACGGCCGGGCGGTCGAGCCCGACGACATCACTCGATCGGTCCGCCTGGCCGACCTGGTCGGGGTGGCGGCACTCGGCCTGGCCGTACTCACTGCGCTGCGACGCGGACGGCCCAGTCGGTAGCGTCCTGCGGATCGCTGACGACGTCGACCCCCGTGGGCGCGGGCCCACGGCGGACGATGACCACCGCGGCACCGCGCTCGGCCGCGACGTCCAGCTTCGACCGCGTGTAGGACCCGCCGGAGTCCTTGGTGACGACGACGTCGACGTCGTGCTCGTCGAACAGGGCGCGCTCGTCGTCGATGAGGTACGGCCCGCGGCTCAGGATCAGCGTCCATGACCCAGGGAGCTCCATCTCCGGCCGGTCGACGGCGCGCACCAGCGTGCGCCGATCGGCCATCGGCCCGACGAAGTGGTCGAGCGACTGGCGGCCCACGGTGAGGAACGGATGCCGGCCCAGACGAGCGGCAGCGGCAGCGGCCTCGTCGTGATCGTCGACCCACGTCCACGCGGCGTCGCCAGGAACATCCGACCAGCCCGGGCGCTCGAGCCGCAGCAACGGGATGCCGTCGGCGATGCAGGCCGCGACGGCATTGGCTGTCATCCCCTGGGCGAAAGGGTGGGTGGCGTCGACCACGCCGGACACGCGATTCTCCAGCAGGAACGATCGCAGCCCAGGCACGCCGCCGAAGCCACCCATGTGCACGGCACCCACCGGCAGTCGCGGCCGGGCGACGCGTCCGGCCAGCGACGACATGAACCTCGTCCCGGCGGCGTCGAGCAGGCGCGCCAGCTCACGCGCCTCTGCCGTGCCGCCCAGGACGAGGATCACGCGATGCCACCAGAGCCATGAGCCGCCTTCGCGCCGGGTGCCAGCAGCGGGACGTCCGGCGCACCGTCTCGGGCCAAGGCCAGCAGCGCATCGAGGTCGAGGTGCTCCTCGGCGAGGTCGCCCAGGAGGTCGAGCCGGGTCGCGCGCGCAGCCGCGAAGCTGGCCGTGGACTCCGGGAGCTCCCGTCCGGTCAGCTCGGCGACCTCGGCGAGGAACGACCGCCTGACGCGGTCCGACTCCAGACTGCCGTGCAACATCGTCCCGGAGACCACGCCGCCACTCACCCGTCCATGCGGCTCCTCGTCGTACTCATGCGCGACGCGGCCGTGGTGGATCTCGTACGCCCCCTCCTCATGCAGCCGCAGCACCTTGTCGGTCTGGAACGTCGTCGTGACCTCGAGCAGCCCTAGCCCCGGAGCCTCGGCGCCGCGCACGCCCTCGACGCCGACGGGGTCGCTGATCGTGCGGCCGAGCATCTGGAAGCCACCGCAGATGCCGAGCACCGGTCGGCCTTCGTCGACGTGATCGAGGATGGCCAGGTCGAGCCCGCGGGAGCGCAGCCAGGCGAGATCGGCCAGCGTCGCGCGTGTGCCCGGGAGCACCACGAGATCGGCATCGGCCAGCGACCGCGGGTCCGAGACGAACGAGACGTCCACGCCCGGCTCGATGCCGAGGGCGTCCACGTCGGTGAAGTTGCTGATCCGCGGCAGCCGAATCACGGCGACGCGGAGCGATCCCTCATCACTTGAACGCCGGCTGGCGAGATCGAGGGCGTCCTCGGAGTCGAGCCACAGGTCCGGGCTCCACGGCAGCACGCCGTGAACACGGCGGCCCGTGACCTGCTCCAGCCGGTCGAGCCCGGGTCGGAGCAACGACGCGTCACCGCGGAACTTGTTGACGACGAATCCGGCCATGAGCCGCTGGTCGGCGGCGTCGAGCAGGGCGACCGTCCCGTACATCGCGGCGAACACCCCGCCGCGGTCGATGTCACCGACCACGATCACCGGCATGCCCGCGTGCTGCGCCAGGCCCATGTTCACGTAGTCGTCCGCCCGCAGGTTGATCTCGGCCGGGCTGCCCGCGCCCTCGCAGACGACGAGGTCGAACCGAGACGCGAGATCGTCGTAGGCGGCGTACGCGATCTCGGCCAGGTGGGTGCGTCGGCCACCGATGAAGTCGGACGCCACGATCTCCCCCGCCGGCTGGCCCATCACCACGACGTGGCTGCGCCGGTCGCCGCCCGGCTTGAGCAGCACCGGGTTCATCGCCACCTCGGGCTCGACCCCGGCCGCCAGCGCCTGCACCCACTGCGCACGACCCATCTCCGCGCCAGTGTCATGAGTGCTCTCCGCGCCGGGTCCACCGCCGCCGGAGGCGACCACAGCGGAGTTGTTCGACATGTTCTGTGCCTTGAACGGCGCCACCCGCACGCCGCGCCGGGCGAACGCGCGGCACAGTGCGGTCGTGACGACGGTCTTGCCCGCGTCCGACGTCGTACCGGCGACGAGCAGGGCGGTCATGCGGCCCAGCGTAGGGCTCGGTGCGCGGGTCGCCACGCGCGAGTAGCGTGTGGCCATGACGCTGTCCGATGAGCTGCGCATCGCCCTCGACGGCAAGTGGCGACACATCCGGGAGCAGTCCCGCATCGAGCTGGCGGAGATGGATCTCATCTTCGACCACGACCTGAGCCTCGACGAGGCGCGCGAGCGCACCTTCCGTCAGCTCAAGGAGCTCGTCCCCACGGGACTGCCGGGTGCCGGCTTCCTCGAGGACCACGGCGGGACCGGTGACCCCGGAGCTGCCGTCACCGGCATCGAGATGCTGGCGCAGTTCGACCTCTCCCTCATGGTCAAGGCCGGCGTGCAGTGGGGCCTGTTCGGCGGCGCGGTCGAGAACCTGGGCACCAAGTACCACCACGAGACCTACGTCCGCGACCTCATCAACCTCGACCTGGTCGGCTGCTTCGCGATGACCGAGACCGGTCACGGCAGCGACGTGCAGAACCTCGAGACGACGGCCACCTTCGATCAGGCCACCGAGGAGTTCGTCATCCACTCCCCGACGCCGGGCTCACGCAAGGACTACATCGGCAACGCGGGCAAGCACGCCACGATCGCGGCAGTGTTCGCGCAGCTCATCACCCGCGGTGAGACGTACGGGGTGCACTGCTTCCTGGTGCCGATCCGTGACGAGCACGGCGAAGACCTCCCCGGAGTCACCACGTCGGACTGCGGGCACAAGGGCGGTCTCGCCGGCGTCGACAACGGCCGCATCATGTTCGACGAGGTTCGGGTGCCCCGCCAGAACCTGCTCAACCGCTACGGCCAGGTCGACGAGGGTGGCGCCTACACCTCGCCCGTCGACGACACCGGACGCCGGTTCTTCACGATGCTCGGCACGCTCATCCGCGGCCGGGTGAGCGTCGGCGGCTCGGCCAGCGCGACGGCCGAGGTAGCCCTCACCATCGCCGGCCGTTATGCGCTGAAGCGACGCCAGTTCGGACCGAACCCGGAGCAGGAGATCCTGCTGGCCGACTACCGCGTGCACCAGCGACGCCTGCTCCCGCTCATCGCTCGCTCGTACGCCTATCGCTTCGCGCAGAACCAGCTCGTGGCCCGCATGCACCGACTCCAGCTCGTCGACGAGCCCGACCCGATGCAGAAGCGTGAGCTCGAGAGCCGCGCTGCCGGGCTGAAGGTCGTGCAGACGTGGCACGCGTCGCGGGCCATCCAGGAGGCCCGGGAGATGTGCGGTGGCGCCGGCTACATGGCGGCCAATCGCCTCACCACCATGCGCGGCGACGTCGACGTCTTCACCACCTTTGAGGGCGACAACCACGTGCTCCTGCAGCTGGTGGCGAAAGAGCTCCTCACGTCGTACGCGTCGGACGTGGGTGGCCTCGACCCGGTCGGCCTGGTGCGCTTCGCCGCTGGCACCGTGGCCGACGTGGTCAAGGAGCGCACCGCGGCATCGCAGCTCATCCAGCGCCTCATCGACGCGCGACCGGGTGGAGGGGACGAGCACGACCTCCTCGACCGCGGCACCCAGCTGAACATGTTCGAGGACCGCGAGGAGCACGTCATCGAAACCGCCGCCCGTCGACTTCGGCGCGCTGCCAAGGCCGACGACGACGAGGCCTTCGCGATCTTCAACGCCGCCCAGGATCACGTCATCCGGTGCGCGCGCGTCCACATCGACCGCGTCGTGCTGGAGGCATTCACCGCCGGCATCGCCAGGTGCGAGGACGAGGAAGCGCAGGAGCTCCTGCGCGACGTCTGCACGCTCTACGCGCTCAGCACCATCGAGGACGACCTCGCCTGGTTCATGGGTCACAACCGGCTGAGCGACCAGAGGGCCAAGGTGGTGACCAGCGAGATGAACGAGATGCTCGAGAAGCTGCGCCCGCACCTGCTCACGCTGGTCGAAGGCTTCGGTGTGCCCGAGAAGGCATGGGCTGCCGAGATGCTGCAGGACTGACGCGATGCACGTGATGGCGGCCCGCGTGGCTCTGGTGGCGCTGGCGATCGCCAACGGGTCCACCGGACTCCTGGCACGGCTCAACCCGAAGACCTTCTACGACGACTTCCCGTTCGGCCGGTCCTGGGTGCAGGTCGACGGGCCGTACAACGAGCACCTGGTCACCGACTTCGGCGCCGCGCTGCTGGCCATCACGGCGGTCTGCCTCGTGGCCGTCTGGCGCCCGACGCGAGAGGTGGTCGTCGCCGCAGCGGCCGCGAACATCGTGCTCGGCGGCTTCCACATCGCCTATCACGCCGGCGTCGCCGAGCTGCTGAGCACGACCGACAACATCCTCAGCTTCACCGCCATCGGCCTGGGCATCGTCCTCGGCCTGATGCTGCTCCCGCTGTCGCGGGGGCTTCCGGCGGCCCACTCCACCAGGGCCCAGTCCCTGGCCTAGCCGTCGAAGTCGGACGAGCGGAGCGCGCGCAGCAGCTCGTAGGCCTTCTCCTGGTCGGCGGCGTCGAGCGTTCCGACGGCAAAGTCGATGGCGGTGAGCGCGGCAGTAGCTCGCTTGAGCACGCGCCGGCCGGCGGGCGTCAACGAGGCGAGCACCCGGCGGCGGTCGGCGACGTCGACGGTGCGGGCGACGAGTCCCTGCGCCTCGAGCCGGTCGACGAGGTTCGTCACCGACGTCGGGTGCACCATGAGTCGCTCTCCCACCTTGCTCAGCGGCAGGGAACCGGTGCGGCTGAAGGACAGCAGCACCAGCACCTCGTAGCGGGCGAACGTGATGTCGAACGGCTTGACCGCCGCATCGAGCGCGGCAAGCACGAGCTGCTGCACCCGCATGATCGAGGTGGCGAGCCGCATGGCCCCGTCGTCACCGATGCGTTCACCCCACAGCTCACCGGCCCGTTCGATCGGGTCGAAGGCGATGCGCGGAGTGGTGGTCATGGGGCCAGCCTAGCAAATACTAGGAAGTCCGACTATCGTATGTCCTATGGAAAAGCCCGACCTGCACGTCCCCGAGCATCCGGTCCGCTTCGTCACGTCGTCAGCCCTGTTCGACGGGCACGACGCGAGCATCAACATCATGCGCCGCATCCTGCAGTCGCAGGGTGCCGAGGTCGTGCACCTCGGCCACAACCGGGCGGTCAGCGAGATCGTCGCGGCGGCGCTGGAGGAGGATGTCCAGGGTGTCGCCGTGAGCTCGTACCAGGGCGGTCACGTCGAGTTCTTCGAGTACCTCGCGGAGTCGCTGCGGGAGCAGGGTGCCGGCCACATCAAGGTGTTCGGTGGTGGGGGTGGCGTCATCGTGCCCGACGAGATCGCCCGTCTGCGCGAGGCGGGCATCACGATCTTCTCCCCCGAGGACGGCCAGCGCTTCGGCCTCGCCGGCATGATCAACCAGATGGTCGAGGCGTGCGACCACGACCTCTGGGACGTCGCCCAGGCCGCCGCCGACGACGTGCTCGCCGGACAGCGTGGAGCCATCGCCCGCGCCATCACCGGAGCCGAGACCGGTCGGCTCGACGACGCGCTCCGGTCCGCGATCCTCGATGCGGCGGAAGCCTCGAACGTTCCGCTGCTCGGCATCACCGGCACCGGCGGCTCCGGCAAGAGCTCGCTCACCGACGAGCTGGTGCGCCGGTTCCGCACCGACCAGCAGGACAAGCTCCGCATCGCCGTGCTGGCCATCGACCCCACGCGGCGCAAGGGCGGAGGGGCGCTGCTCGGCGACCGCATCCGCATGAACGCCCTGGACGGCGATCGCATCTACATGCGCTCGATGGCCACCCGTGGCGGTCACGAGCACCCCGAGCACCTCGACGACGTCATCGCCGTGCTGCGAGCGTCGGGCTTCGACCTGGTGATCATCGAGACCCCCGGCATCGGCCAGGGCGACGCCGGCATCGTCCCGTTCGTCGACCGCTCGATGTACGTGATGACGCCGGAGTTCGGCGCCGCCTCGCAGCTGGAGAAGATCGACATGCTCGACTTCGCCGACGTCGTCGCCATCAACAAGTTCGAGCGCCGCGGCGCCAAGGACGCACTGCGTGACGTCGGCCGCCAGCTCGTGCGCAACCAGGAGGCGTTCGACAAGCAACCGGGCGACATGCCGGTGTTCGGCACATCCGCCGCCACCTTCAACGACGACGGCGTCACCGCGCTCTACCACCACCTGGCCGGGATGCTCCGCGAGGACGGCCTCGGGCTCGACGAGGGCGTGCTGCCGCACACCGACACGAAGGTCTCCACCGGCTTCGCCGCCGTCGTGCCGCCGGATCGGGTGCGCTATCTCTCCGAGATCGCCGAGACCGTGCGCGACTACCACGCCGACACCGAGCGGCTCGCTGACCAGGCTCGTCGCGTCCAGCGGCTCAGCGCCGTGGCGGACGAGCTCGACGAGCCCGGCGAGGTGGGCCGACTGCTCGACGAAGCACGCAAGGACCTCCCCCGCGACGTCTCCGAGCAGGTCGAGGGCTGGCCGGACGTCGTCGAGTCGTACTCCGGCGACGAGCAGGTCGTGATCGTCCGCGACCAGGAGATCCACACGCAGCTCCAGCGCGAGTCGTTGTCCGGCAGCAGGATCCCCCGCGTCAGCCTCCCCCGCACCACCGACCACGGCGACCTCGTCTCGTTCCTGCGGCGCGAGAACCTGCCCGGCTTCTTCCCGTTCAGCGCGGGCGTGTTCCGGTTCAAGCGCGACACCGAGGACGCGGCCCGGATGTTCGCCGGCGAGGGCGACCCATTCCGCACCAACCGCCGGTTCAAGCTGCTCTCCGAGGACGGCGAGGCCAACCGCCTCTCCACCGCCTTCGACTCCGTGACGCTCTACGGCCGCGACCCCGACCTCCGTCCCGACATCTACGGCAAGGTCGGCACGTCCGGAGTCTCGGTGGCCACGTTCGACGACATGCAGGCGCTCTACGACGGGTTCGACCTCCTCTCGCCGTCGACGTCGGTGTCGATGACGATCAACGGGCCGGCCCCGACCGTGCTCGCGTTCTTCCTCAACACCGCCATCGAGCAGGCCATCGCGACGTTCACGCGAGACCGAGGGCCGTGAGCCCGACGACACCGAGCGCTCCGAGCTGCGCGAGTCCGCGCTCCAGACCGTCCGCGGCACCGTGCAGGCCGACATCCTCAAGGAGGACCAGGGCCAGAACACGTGCCTCTTCTCGACCGAGTTCAGCCTCCGGATGATGGCCGACATCCAGGAGTGGTTCATCGAGCACCAGGTGCGCAACTTCTACTCGGTGTCGATCTCCGGCTACCACATCGCCGAGGCCGGGGCGAACCCCATCAGCCAGCTCGCCTTCACCCTCGCCAACGGGTTCACGTACGTCGAGTCCTACCTCGCGCGGGGCATGGACATCGACGACTTCGCACCGAACCTGTCGTTCTTCTTCTCCAACGGCATGGACCCGGAGTACTCGGTGCTCGGCCGCGTGGCCCGGCGCATCTGGGCGGTCACGATGCGCGACCGCTACGGCGCCAACGAGCGAAGCCAGAAGCTCAAGTACCACGTCCAGACGTCCGGACGCTCCCTGCACGCCCAGGAGATGAGCTTCAACGACATCCGCACCACGTTGCAGGCGCTCATCGCCATCTACGACAACGCGAACAGCCTGCACACCAACGCCTTCGACGAAGCCGTCACCACACCGGGCAACGCGTCGGTGCGCCGGGCGCTCGCGATCCAGATGATCATCAACCGCGAGTGGGGCGTCGCGATGAACGAGAACCCCACCCAGGGCGCGTTCCTCACCGACGAGCTCACCGACCTCGTCGAGGCGGCGGTGCTCGCGGAGTTCGACAGCATCAGCGAGCGCGGCGGCGTGCTCGGGGCGATGGAGACGGGCTACCAGCGCGGCCGGATCCAGGACGAGTCGATGCTCTACGAGCAGCGCAAGCACGACGGGTCCCTGCCCATCGTCGGCGTCAACACGTTCCTCAACCCGAACGAGGACGAGGAGCCACCGACCGTCGACCTCGCCCGCGCCACCGAGGACGAGAAGAAGTCGCAGCTCGACCGTGTGCAGGCGTTCCAGAAGGAGCACCGCAGCGAGGCCACCGAGGCCATCGCCCGCCTCAAGGAGGCCGCGACGTCGGACGAGAACGTCTTCGCGGTCCTCATGGAGGCCGCACGGGTCTGCTCGCTGCAGCAGGTGACCGAGGCGTTCTTCGAGGTCGGCGGCCAGTACCGTCGTTCAGTGTGAGCGACCTTCCCACGTACGACCAGATCACCCAGCTCCCTGCCAGCGACGAGCAGGTGGTGCCGCAGGAGTTCATCGACGAGAACGGTCACATGAACATCCGGCACTACTTCGACGCCGCGTCACTCGCGCTGTGGCGCGTCTGCATCGCTGCCGGCATGGACGACAGCTACCACGAGGAGCGCGGCCTCTCGCTGTTCACCGTCGAGCAGCACCTCCGGTACTTCAGCGAGATGAACCTCGGCGACCGGTTCACCGTGCACGGCCGCCTGCTCGAGCGCTCCGGCAAGGTGCTTCACGGCATGGCGTTCGTCGTGTCGCAGGAGTCCCGATCCCTGGCGTGCACGTTCGAGGTGACGTACATCCACGTGGACATGACCACCCGCCGGTCGGTCGGGATTCCTGACGACATGGCTGCCAGCTTCGACGCCGTGATCGCGCGCGGCGACGAGCTCGGCTGGGACGCTCCGGTGTGCGGTGCCATGGGCGTGCATCGATAGCATCAGCCCGTGACCGAAGCTCCCGTCCAGATCCCCACCGACATCCTGCCTGCCGACGGCAGGTTCGGCTGCGGACCGTCGAAGGTTCGCCGCGAAGCGCTCGAGCAGCTGGCTGGACGACACGACCTGATGGGCACGTCGCACCGGCAGGCCCCGGTCCGTGACCTGGTCGGACGTGTCCGTGCGGGCCTGGCCGAGCTGTTCTCGCTGCCCGACGGCTACGAGATCGTGCTGGGCAACGGTGGTTCCACGGCATTCTGGGACGTCGCCGTGGCTGGGTTGATCCGCGAGCGATCGCTGCACCTCGCGTTCGGTGAGTTCTCGCAGAAGTTCGCCACCGCGGCCGCCGGTGCGCCGTTCCTCGACGACCCGATCGTCGTCAAGGCCGATCCGGGCACCGCGCCGACGCCGCACGGTGACCCCTCGGCCGACGTCCTCGCCTGGGCCCACAACGAGACGTCGACCGGCGTGATGCTCGACGTCCAGCGGCCGGACTCTGTCAACCAGGAGGGGGCAGGTGACGCGCTGGTGCTCATCGACGCCACGTCCGGCGCAGGCGGCCTGCCGGTCGACGTGAGCCAGGCCGACGCGTACTACTTCGCGCCGCAGAAGTCGTTCGGGTCCGACGGCGGCCTCTGGCTCGCCGCCCTCAGCCCAGCCGCGCTGGCCCGCGCCGACGAGCTGGCGGCCTCGTCCGACGGACGATGGATCCCGGAGTCGCTCTCACTGACGACGGCCGTGACCAACTCGCGTCAGAACCAGACGTACAACACCCCCGCCCTGGCGACGCTCATCCTGCTGGCCGACCAGGTCGACTGGATGCTCGGGAACGGCGGCCTGAAGTTCTGCGTCGAGCGCACGACGTCGTCGTCGTCGTTCCTCTACTCCTGGGCCGAGGAGTCGGAGTTCGCGACGCCGTTCGTCGCCGATCCCGCGCACCGCTCGCTGGTCGTCGGCACCATCGACTTCACCGACGACGTCGACGCCGCGGCGGTGGCCAGGATCCTGCGCGCCAACGGCGTCGTCGACACCGAGCCCTACCGCAAGCTCGGCCGCAACCAGCTGCGCATCGGCATGTTCCCCACGGTCGACCCGGAGGACGTCACGGCCCTGACGGCGTGCATCGACTGGATCGTGACGAGCGGAAGTGCCGGCTCCGGAGAGGCCACGTCGTGAAGGTCCTGGTCAAGGAGAACATCGGCGAGTCCGGCGTCGACCTGCTGCGCACCGCCGGGTTCGAGGTCGATCTCGGCTACGACTGGACCGACGACGACCTGGCCGCGAAGATCGGCGACTACGACGCGATCCTGATCCGGTCCGCCACCCAGCTGACCGCCGACCTGCTGGCCCAGGCGGGTCAGCTGCGCATCGTCGCCCGAGCCGGCGTGGGCGTCGACAACGTCGATGTCGACGCGGCCACGCGGATGGGTGTCGTCGTCGCCAACGCCCCGCAGTCCAACGTCGTCACTGCCGCCGAGCACACGATGGCCCTGCTGCTCGCGCTCGCCCGCAACGTGCCACAGGCGCACAGCTCGCTCGTGGCCGGCCGTTGGGACCGCGCGAAGTTCACCGGCGTCGAGGTGCACGACAAGGTGCTCGGCATCCTCGGCTTCGGCCGCATCGGACAGCTGGTCGCCCACCGGGCCCGCGGGTTCGGCATGCGCGTCGTCGCGTTCGACGCGTACATGGCCGAGGAGCGCTTCGCCGAGCTCGGTGTCGAGCGGGCCGTCAGTGCCGAGGCCGTGTACGCGATCGCCGACTTCGTCACCGTGCACCTGCCGAAGAACGCCGAGACGCAGGACTTCCTCGATGCCAAGGCGTTCGCCGCCATGAAGGACGGCGTGCGGATCCTCAACGTCGCCCGCGGCCCGCTGGTGGTCGACGAGGCGCTCAAGGACGCACTCGACTCCGGCAAGGTCGCTGGAGCGGCACTGGATGTCTTCCGCGAGGAGCCGATCACCGAGCACCCGTTGTTCGGCTACCCGAACGTCGTCGTCACACCCCACCTCGGCGCCTCCACCACCGAGGCGACCGACCGCGCCGGTTTCCAGGCCGCCGAGCAGGTCGTGGCCGCGCTCACCGGAGCGCCCATCACCACCGCCGTCAACGTCCCGGCGATCGCCGCGGACGACCTGCTGGCAGTCGAGCCGTTCCTCGGGCTCTGCCTCTCCCTCGGACAGATCGCGGCCGGACTCGCACCGGCCTCCTCGCTGGAGGCGCTGGAGGTCGAGTTCCTCGGCCGCGTCGCCGACCGCGACCACCGGCTGCTGACGATCCAGGTCGTCAAGGGAGCGCTGCAGGACCACACCGAGGAAGGCGTGAACGACGTCAACGCCCTGACCCTGGCGGCCGAACGCGGCATCACGGTCTCGACCACGAGCCGGCCGAGCGCCCGCGACTTCACCGATCTCGTCCGCGTCACCATCCGCAGCGGTACCGAGTCCACCCGCGTCGTCGGCACCGTGCTCGGGCAGCAGCATCGTCCGCACCTGCTGGAGGTCTGGGGGTCGCGCTTCAACGTGCAGCTCGAGCCGCAGCTCGCGGTGTTCCGCTACCGCGACCAGCCCGGGATGCTGGGCCGCATCGGCACCGCATTCGGCGACTCAGGGCATCAACATCGTCTCCGCCGCCGTCGGCCATCGAGGTGACGGCGAGAGCGGCGAGGCCATCGTGATCGTCACCACCGACGCACCGGTTCCCTCGACCGTGATGGACTCGATGAAGGCGACCGCCGACTTCTTCGACGCCCGCGCCATCAGCCTCTGATCTGCCAAGATGCGGCTCCGCGCCAGCGCTTTACGCTGAAGGCGGACAGAGGGAGGTCCTTCATGAATGACGTTGACTGGTGGGTGTGGCTGATCGTCGCACTCGTCGTGATCGCGATCGTGCTGGCGCTCGTCGCCGCAGCTCGCAAGCGGAACGTGGAGCACGCACGGACGCGTGCCGCCAGCATCCGGGACGAGGCCGGGGAGCGCCGTGTCGAGGCACAACGCACCCAGGCGGCATCCGCCGCAGCCGAGGCCGACGCAGCCGAGGCGAAGCTGGAGGCCCAACGCCTGGAGCAGCGCGCCGCCGAGCTCGGGAACGAAGCGTCGACCGCCGATGCGGAGGCCGTTGAACGGGCGCGGAAGGCGGACAGCATCGATCCCGACGTGAGACGGACCGTGACCCCTCGCCGGGAGACGGCGAGGTCGGCAGGGACCGCGACGTCGATGTCGATCGAAACCGCGATGCGGACTTCGACGCCGACCGCCGGGACGACTCGGTGGGTCGGGACGACTCGGTACGTCGGGACGACTCGGTACGCCGGGACGACGACGGGTCCGTTGCCCGCTGACGACCTCGGTACAGCCGTCGAGCTGACGGCACCGGCGAGACGCGTCGTCTCGCTCGTGCCGTCGCTCACCGAAGCCATCGCGGCGACTCGGCCCGAGGCGCTCGTCGGCGCCACCGACTGGTGCACGCACCCGGCCGACCTCGACGTCGACCGCGTACGGGGCACCAAGAATCCCGACCGGTCCGCCATCGCGGAGCTGGCGCCGGACCTGGTCGTCGCGAACCAGGAGGAGAACCGCGAGCTGGACGTCGAGCGGTTGCGGGCCGACGGCATCGCCGTGTGGGTGACCCGCATCCGCACGCTCGACGAGGCGTTCGCCTCGATGCGGCGCCTGTTCACCGAAGCGGTCGGCTGGGACGTGCCGCACTGGCTGGAGGAGGCCGAGCAGGTCTGGTCCCGTCCTGCGTCGGCAGGCGGGCCGCGAGTCGCCGTCCCGATCTGGCGAGACCCGTGGATGGTGGTCGGCAGCGACACCTTCACCGGAGACGTGATCGCGCGGCTCGGCTGGCAGAACGTCTTCGAGGACAGCGACGAGCGCTACCCACGCATGGAGCTGGGCGAGATCGACCGCGACGACGTCGACCTCGTGCTGCTGCCGGACGAGCCCTACGTCTTCGGACCCGAGGACGGGCCCGAGGCCTTCACCCACGCGCCACCGCACTCGTCTCGGGCCGCGCACTGACCTGGTACGGGCCGTCACTGATCACGGCACGCGCCGAGCTGCAGGCAGTCCCTTAGTCGTCGTCGCGATCCTGCCGAAGGCCCTCGACGCCTTGGCTGGCGAGCGTCTCGGCGTTCTTGCGGGCCTGCCGTGCCGACAACGCGCGGGGGGCCTGCCGGGCGTCGACCACGAACGGCTCGTCGGCCATCACGTACGGGGTCTCGCCCACGATCGCGTTGTGGCTTCCCGACGAGAGGTACTTGGCGCTGAGGTTGACGAGGGTGGCGAACCGGTTGCGGTTGCCGAGCAGCGTCACGATGTGCAGGCCGACCCAGATGACCCAGGCCGGGAAGCCGGTCAGCTTCGGCAGGAACTTGATCTCCGCGACCGCGGAGGAGCGCCCGATGGTGGCCATCGTGCCCTTGTTGAGGTACTTGAACGGCTTGCGGGTCTTGCCCTTGAGATCGGCCTTGATCACCTTCGCGACGTACTTGCCGCCCTGGATGGCGGGCTGGGCCAGCTGCGGCAGCTCATCCGGAGCCGATCGAGACGTCACCGATCGCGAAGACGTTGTCGAGGCCCTTGACGCGTCGCTGCTCGTCGGTCTCGATGCGGCCGCCGCGGCCCTGCGGCACGCCCCAGTCGGCGACGGACGGGTGCGCCGTGATGCCGCGTGGCCCAGACGACGATGCCGGCAGGAAGGAACTCCTGCTCGCCGTCGTGCTCCACCAGGACGCCGTCCTCGCGCACCTCCTTCACGGCGGTGTCGAGACGGAGGTCGACGTCGCGCTTCAGCAAGGATTTGCTGGCGTACTCACGCAGCTTCGGGGCGAACGGGCTGAGCACGTGCGGCAGCATCTCGACGAGGGTGATGTGGATGCGCTCGCGGTCGAGCTCCGGATAGGTGGTGGGCATGTCGAGGTTGCGCATCTCGGCGAACGCGCCCGCCGTCTCGACGCCGGTGGCGCCGCCGCCGACCACGACGATGCGCAGGTCGCGCTCCTGACCGTTGATGGCCGCGTACTCGAAGTTCGCGAACATCCGGTCGCGCACCTGGAGGGCCTGGGAGCGCTTGTAGAGCGGCATCGAGTACTTGTCGGCGCCGGGGACTCCGAAGAAGTTCGTGGTGACGCCGACGGCGATGACGAGGTAGTCGTACTTGACGTCGACGCCGCTCTCGAGGTGGAGCGTCTTGGCATCGTGGTTCATCGTCTTGACGACGCCCTTGAGGAAGCGGACGTTGCTCTGCTTGCCACGGATGGCGCGCAGGAACCAGGTGATGTCGCCCGGGTTCAGGCTGGCGGTCGCCACTTGGTACAGCAGCGGGTTGAACGTGTTGTAGGTGTGCCGGTCGATCAGGGTGACGTCGACGTCGGCGCGCTTGAGCTTGCGGACGGCCGCGATTCCTCCGAATCCGCCGCCCACGACGACGACGTGCGGACGCTTGCCGGACGCGGTGGTGGGAGTGGCGCTCATACCTGAATTCTACTCGCGTGACGCAGGTTACTCCGGGCCAGGACTCAGCGGGTGCCGGCGGTCCAGGCGCGCGACTCGTCTCGGTTGAGCAGCACCGTCACGGCCACCGCCGTGCCCGCGCCGAGCAGTCCCAAGGGCACAGGCACGAGCACGACTCCAACGACGGCGGTGATCCAGGCCAGTGCGAGCGTCAACGGACGGCTGCGCGGCAAGCGCGCCAAGAGCGAGAAGCCCGCTGCGAACCCGGCGACGTGCCAACGGAAGAAGCACCAGGCATCCCCAGAACACCGAACGCATGGCTTCCTCGAGCTCGTCCGCCGAGAACATGTCGGCGAACGGACCATTGAGCACGATTTGCGACGTACTCGTCGCGGGCGAAGCCGTAGAAGAGCAGGTAGAGCGCCGCGAAGCCGCCGACGAGCGATGAACCGATCACGGTGACGAGCCCGGCGGCGAACACGGCGCGCGGCCGATGGGTGCTCCGCGCTGGTGGCGCCGATTCCTCGATGGTCGGCACGCGCTGGACCGGAGCGGCCCACGGGTTGGGGCTCGGCGGTGGATCGGTCGCCGCATCGGGATAGGTGGCGCTGTCGGCGCCGCCGGCCTCGGTGGGAGACGGTCCGCCGATTCCGGGCGGCAGCTCCTTGCCCGCCGGGGCCAGTCGAGTCGCGTACCACTGACGCGCGTCGGCCGACCACAGCATGGCGCCGGCGCCCAGCAGGAACATGGCCTGCAGCAGGCCGATCCATCCGAACGGCAGGACGAGCAGACCGATGATGACGGCCATCACCGTTGAGCCGACCCGCGACACCTGGTCGCCACGGGAGGCGTAGACGGCGAACACGATGCCGGCGACGAGCAGCAGCACGCAGCCCAGGCCCATCCAGCGCAACGTGCCGAGCAGATCGCCCATGCTCAGGTCGAAGCCCCGGTCGCTCAGCGTCGAGAGGGTGGGCTGCAGGCTCTTCTGCATCTCGATCGTGCCCCAGTCGCCGAGTGCCTGGATGAGGCTGACCAGCAGCAGGAACGCGCTGAAACCCACGAAACCGCAGGCCAGGGTGACGGCCGGTGGTCGGGGGGCAGCGCTCATGCCATCCATCCCACCACACGGTGAAAGCGGCCGTCGGAGTGCACGGCTCAGCGCTGATCGAGGTCGCCGCCGTAGCCCGTCACCACCGCCCGGCGCTCGGAGCCGCCCTCGAGGTAGGTGACGATGCGGACATCGATGTCGTAGAGCCGGCTGAGCGTCTCCTCGGTGAGCAGGTCATCGGCCACTCCGGAGGTCACGGCGTCCGGCCCGCCCATCAGCACGACGGTGTCGGCCAGGAAGAGCGCGTGGTCGGGGTGGTGGGTCGTCAGCAGCACGCTCATCCCGTCGGCCACGAGCTTGCGCAGCAGCGACAGGATCTGCGCCTGGTTGTGCAGGTCGAGCCCCGTGGTCGGCTCGTCCAGCACCAGCGCGGGTGACTCCGAGGCGATCGCCCGGGCGATGAGTACCAGCTGCTGCTCGCCGCCACTGAGAGTCGGGAACTGGCGTTCGGCCAGGTGGCCCATGCCGACTCGCTCCATGGCGTCCAGGGCGGCCACGCGGTCATCGCGCGACGGGGTCCCGAACAGGCTCACCTGCCGGACCCTCCCCATCACCACCATGTCGACGGCCCGGTAGGCGAACGCGCCGCCACGTGCCTGCGGCACGAAGCCGACCGTCCCGTCGTGCCTGACCGAGCCCTCTGCCGGCTTCAGCAGTCCGGCGGCGCAGCGAACGAGGGTCGTCTTGCCGCGGCCGTTCGGGCCGAGCACGACAGTCACGGTCCCGGGTGGCACCTCGAGCGAGACGTGGCGGAACACCCAGCCTGTTTCTGGGTACCGGTGGCCGAGGTCGGCGAGCTCAAGCACTGTCCCAGATCCTGTCCCGGTTGCGACGGAGCAGCAGGAAGAACACCGGCGCACCGACGAGTGCGGTGAGCACACCCAGGGGAATCTCGCCGGCGGTGAGCGTGCGGGCGATCGTGTCGATCACGACCAGGAAGATCGCTCCGACCAGGAAGCTGACCGGCAGCAGGACCCGATGGTCGGGGCCGACCCACATCCGAGCGAGGTGCGGGATGACCAGGCCCACCCACCCGACCGCGCCGCTCACCGCGACCGCGCCCGCCACGACGAGCGCGCACGAGAGCAGGAACACCCAGCGCAGCCGACTCGGGTTCAGTCCCAACGAGGACGCCTCGTCGTCGCCGAGGGACAGGACGTTGAGACGCCACCTCAGCATCAGCACGACGGCCGCGCCGAGGAGGATCGGCAAGGCGGCCACGCCGACCTTCGCCCAGGTGGCGGTGGCCAGGCTGCCCAGCAGCCAGAAGACGATCGCCGGCAGGGACGAGTACGGGTCGGCGAAGTACTGCACGAGTCCGACGAGTGCTGAGAAGAACGAGCCGAGCACGACCCCGCCGAGCACGACCATGAGCATCGAGGAAGCTCGGCCGGCGGTCAGGGCGAAGAGGAGCGCGAGGGCGACGAGGCCGAACACGAAGGCGCCGCCCACGAGGAAGACCGTCCCGAGGCCGAGGAGCAACGCGATGGCTCCGCCGAGCGATGCTCCAGCCGAGACGCCGATGATGTCCGGGCTCACCAGCGGGATTGCGGAACGTCGCCTGGAGAGCGGCGCCGGCGACGCCCAGACCGCCACCGACCAGCACGGCCAGCAGCACCCGAGGGAGGCGGATGAGCTCGACGACGGTTCGCTCGGTCTCGCCCACTCCGTCGTCGGGGAACAGCCCGGACCCCAGGATCTGGACCACGTGCGACACCGGCACGGTGTAGCGGCCGAGGGAGACGGCCACGACGATCGTCGCGACGAGCGCCACGGCTGCGACGACGACGGCGAGAGGTCCGCCGACTCCCTTCCGGGCGGCCGGCTCGTCCGCGACGACCTCAGGCCGAGAACTGGTCGTAGTCGGCGGAGTCACCGTTCTCCTTCGTCCACAGCATGGTGTCGATCTCGGCCGGTGTGGGCGTGTGGTCGTAGAAGTAGATGTAGTCCTCGACGATCTTGTCGCGCAGTCCGCCGTCCGACCCGTCGGGGAACGCGATCTGCGACAGCCACCTCCACATCAGCGGCGACTCGTGGCTCGGTGGGTCCCAGCGGTATCCGCCCAGCGGTGCCCGGTAGACCCGACGCTCCTTCACCGCCGCGACGTCGCGCCAGCGGCGGTCGCCGTAGACGTCGTCGGGCATGGCCTCGTCGAAGTTCCCGAGCACGACGATCTCGGGATCCCAGTCCAGCACCTGCTCGAGATCGACCTCCACCAGGCCCTTCACGTCGGACGAGACGTTCTCCGCGCCGACGAGCCGGATGTAGTCCTCGTTGAACGATCCGGCGCCCTGCACGGTCAGGCTGTCGGTGAAGCGGTTGAAGTAGAGGACTCGCGGTGCGCGCGCCGTCCGCTCCGCCGCGACCGCCTCGACGTTGGCGCGGTCGGCATCGAGGCGGGCGGCCATGGCACGACCGCGCTCGGGCCGCCCCAGCGCCGTGGAGAACATCTCGAGCCAGGTCCCGACGTCCTCCAGCTTCCCGTAGTTGACGCCAAGGACCTTCAGGCCGGCGTTCTCCAGCGGCTGGACGATCTCATCGCCTTGGTTGGCCCACTGCACCACCACGTCCGGCTCGAGGGCGAGGATCCCCTCGACGTTCGGGGCGAAGTCCTGCGTTCCCACGTCGTGGGGAACCTTGAGCACCTCGGGGAACATCGTGCCCAGGATGCTCTGGCGCGCCGCGGCGAACGAGGCGTCGTGGATGCCGACGAGGTGCTCTGCGGATCGGTCGACAGCGATCATGATCGAGGCGGCTGGCATCGGCAGGGTGACGATGCGCCTGGCCGGGCCATCGAGCGAGATCTTCTTGCCCCGCTGGTCCTCGATGACGAGCTTCTTGCTGGCGGCGGGCTCGGACGAGCCGCACGCGGGGAGCATCGCGAGGCCGCCCAGGGCGACAGCTCCCTTCAGTAGGGTTCTGCGGGGCAGTGCCTCCGGCTGGAAGTCCATCGCGCTGTTCCTTTCTCAGGTGCCCAGAGAGGGCGGCTGGTCCTTTGTGTAGGTTTCCTTCGTTGACGATGCGCATGTGTCGCACGGTGAAGTCGCGGAGATACCGCACCTGACGGCCGCTCAGCTTGTCGCAGGCCCATTCCCAGTGCATCGAGATCCAGTCGCCCACCTCGAGGTCGTCCATCATGCTGACCCCGTCGACCGACCGCTCGACGGTCTCGGTGATGCGTTCGCCGAAAGCCAGGGTTCGCCCATCCCATGTCAGCGGGGTCGACTCGACGACCACCTGGTCACCGTGGACCGCCTTCACCTTGCCCCAGCGGATACGGCACTGGTCCAGCACCGTGAGGGCGTGCTCGGCCTTGCGGCCGTCGCTCAGCAGTCCGGTCCAGGGGTAGATGCAGAACACGGCGAAGCTGTGGTGCGGGACGCCCCCGGCGTTGACGCTCTCAGTCAGAGTCGAGAAAGCCGACCCGGTCATCGCCCGGAAGCGGTCCTCCATCGAGTTGCCGACCGCTGTCGGCGTGACCCGGTTGAGGCGCGAGTTGCCCGACCCAGTAGGCGTCGACCACCCGGCGGTCGAGTGGGTCGTCGAGGCCGAGCGAGGCCGCGATGAGCTCGAGGTACGGCCAGGCTCCCGCGAACTGGCGGGAGAGGGAGCGAAGGCCGAGGTCGACGTCGTCGGACGTCCTTCGGCACCGTGCCCTTGGGCGCCTTCGGCACCGTGCTCGAAGAACGCGCCGTGGTCGGCCGGGCCGCAGTAGCCGTGGGAGTTGGGCGGGAACGCGTACCGAGCGAACAACACCGGTCCGCTGACCGGTGTGCGACGCCGCACGGCCGTCTGCTCAGACATCGCTGGCCTCGTCCGGCTCGCGCGCCTGTCCCATCATCTCCAGCCCAGACATCGCCTCGGCTGCCGCTTCGGCGTCGACGATCTCGAGGGCGAAACCCATGTGGATGAGCACCCAGGTCCCAGGTCGTGGGGGATCGTCGAGCATCCCGATGTTGATGGTGCGCTGCACGCCTTCGACGTCGACCATGGCCAGCTGGTCGCCGTGTCCGTCGACCATCTCGACGACCCGTCCGGGGATGCCCAGGCACATGGTCAGGTCCTCCCTCGGGCCGCAGCATCGGCCGGGACGTGCTCGTCGATGACCCGCCGGACGGCCTCGGCCGCCACCGGCACGGCGGCCTGCACCTGCGGGCTCAGGCCGATGCCTTCCTCGACGCTCGCCGGGCGGCACCCGACCACGAACGTCGGTGGCAGCTCGCCCCCGAGGGCACGGAGGCTGCCGAGGACGGCGAGCGGGTCCATGCCGTGTGCATCCAGCTCGGCGGTACCGATGTCGTCCGGTCCGACCTGCATGACGACCACGTCGCCGGGCGCGCCCTCGCCGGGCATCGCATCGACGATGACCAGCGCCGTGCAGCCGTCGAGCAGGTCGTACGCGAGGTGCATGCCGCGGATGCCGTAGTCGACGACGCGTACGTCGCCGGGCAGCGTGTCCTCGGCCGTGAGGTGTCGCGCGACCTCCGGCCCGAAGCCGTCGTCGCCGAGGAACAGGTTGCCGATGCCGGCGACCAGGATCGAGGAGCTCAGGGCATGTCCTCCGCCCTGCCGGTGCCACCGGTATGGTCCGGGCCGGTCTCACCCGTGCCCTCGCCGGGGTCGTCGGACTCCTCCTGTGCCGGCTGCTCGTCGGCGGGCGATGCCGTCGCGCCGCCTTCCGTCTCGTCCGGGTCGGGTTCACTCGGCCCGTCGGACGACGAAGGAGCGGCAGCTCCGGCCGTGCTCGGATCGTCACTTGCGGTTCCTCCGCCGGGGTCAGCCGACTCCTTGCGGTCGTCGTACGGCGGGACGGTCTTGCCCTCGGTGTCCGGGTTGTCCGGATCGGGAATCGTCGTCATGTCAGCCTCCGCTCTGCAGGTCCGGGGACTCAGGGTCGATGGGCTCCTGTGGATCGACTCCGGAGTCGTCGTCCTCATCCGCATGTCCGACCGGGCGGTCAGCCGGGCCGGCGTCGGGCCCTTCGGAACCCTCGTCGCGCGACCCCTCTGGTCCACGCTCCTCCTGCGGCTCCTCGGTCAGGCCTTCTCCTGGTGTCTCGCTCATGTCCTCCTCCTCGGCTTGGTGGTCGGCGCACTCACATGCGCCGCATCTTCAGGTACCGGTTGATGTCGGGGATGGACATCAACAACACGATGATCCCCGCGAGCACGACAACGGCGATGACGCTGGTGGTGATGATGCCGATGACTCTCATGGGTGAATCTCCTCTCTGTCTGCGCTGGTCTCGACGGGCATGGGTTTCAGCTCGTCAGGTGAGAAGTAGAAGTAGCGGCCGTACCACTCGTGCATGTCCGCGGCAGGATCGTCGACCAGCACCACCGCGACGTGCGAGCCGCCGTCGACGTCGGAGAGCACCGCGGTGACGCGGGCGACCTTGCCGGCGAAGAAGATGTCGTGGGCGTCGGCGCGACGACTCGGATGGACCGTGACGAGGCTGCCCTTCGACACGCTCACCCCGTCGATCACCACCGCGTCGGTCTCTGGTGAGACCGCCTCGTCGGTCTCCGGGTCCCACCACGGGACGTCGTCGTCAGCACCGAACGTCGGCGGTTCGACGTCACGGATGTCGGACAACACCGGCCACGACGGTTCCTCCGGTGCCGCGACTGGAGCGCCGGCGTGCGGGTTGCGCAGGATGCCGTGCATCTGAGCCAGCGTCTCCGGCGTCATCTCGTCGCAACGGTCGATGATCTCTCGGGCCTTCGGGTCGGTCGCTCGTGCCTCGGCCTTCTCCTCATCGGTCATCGTCATGACGCGCAGGGTGAGGATCTCGTCGATCTCGGTCGCGTCGTACAGGGCGCCGGGGCTCTCCGCCGCGATCTCGGGATGGTCGTACAGGATGATCGGCAGACCGAGGACGAGGTCCGTGTCGCCCGGCTCACCGCCGAGCACAGGCCAGCACCGGTGCTGGGAGCACGCGACCGCCGCGTCCACCAGCTCATCAGGCGGCTCGAACAGAGACACGAACTCGGCGTCGTGCGCCTCGATGATGACGTGGGTGCCGATGAGCGAGTACCGGGTCGCCTCGATCGCATCTGCACCGCAGCCGTCATGGAGGTTGGACACGGTGATATCGAGGCGTTCGCATCCATCCACCGGTGCGGTCGCGAGGTGGATCTCGGCGTTCAGCGGCCACTGGCGGCGAATCACGCTGCCCACGCCCTCGGCGAGCTGCTGCACATCCTGCCCACCCTCGACCTGGACGGGAAGGACGATGCCGCCCGCCTCGAGATCGAACCGGGACAGCTCGAAGGTGAGCTCCTGCTCCACGGCCTCGTCCCAGCTCAACCACGACGTGCCGGCGGCGTCAGTGAGCTTGGCAACCGGCATGCCGTCTGCGTCATGCAGGCCGCGGTGCTGTAGCTGGAGGAACCGCAGGTGCACCACGAGCCGCGCGGACGACGTGAGCAGGCACTGCATCGACATCGTCGAGGACTCACCGACTCCGGCCGCCTCGGCGCCCACCGGACCGAGCACGCCGAACTGCCAGCGCGTCTGGTTCTTGCTCGAGCTCGCGCGGTAGGGATACAGCAGGTACCCCTCGTAGAGGACGGCGTCGGCGACGGCCCGGGCCAGGTCGAGCCTCATGGCGCCACCTCCGCCCGCGAGTGCAACAGGTGCGAGAGCGTCTCTTCCCAGGACGTGAGTCCGTGCTCCGTGCGGTAGGCGGCGACCTCATCGAGCACGTCGGCGTCGACACGCAACCAGCCGGTGTGCGGGTAGTACATCTCGATCATCTGGCGCCAGACGGCAACCGGCATCTGGTGACTGGTGTCGCAGTCCCAGGGCACCTGCTCCACGGCGAATCCGTTCTCGCCGCGCGTGAAGATGACCCCCGAGAACATGAAGGACAGCGGCACGTCGCCGTCGCCGACGGCGTGAAGGTAGCGCGAGCCGACCACTTCGAAGTCGTACGTGGCCGGCATCGGGAGGTCGACCTCCGTCACTCCCGTGAAACCCTGCACGGTGGTGCTGCACTGCATCCACAGGAACGGGCGCAACGTCTCGGACCAGCGCTCGCGATCACCGAACAGGTCGCGCAGGCCCGCGGCGTCGTCGTCGGAGTACCCACGTCGCTGTGGGTCGATGCGGACCTGGCAGCGCAGGGCGATCGCGTGGACGACGACGCCGGTGCTCTCCTCGATGTGCAGGCGGGCGGTGAGCTGGGGCGCGGCCGCGTAGGGCTCGGCGAAGACATCGAGGACACGGAAGTCGAAGCTGCTCACGACTGCCCCTCCTCGACCGCGCGGGGCGGGGCGGCTGCGCGACTGGACCATCGCGAAGAACTTCTCCATGGCGGCCCGGGCCTCCTGACCTCCGTCGAACCCGCGCCACGTCTGGCGCATCGTGCCGACGAGCTCGTAGCAGACGTCGATCGGCACCAGCGTGCAGACGAAGTCGCCGCGGTCGTGGTCGGAACGATGGATGAGCAGGGCCTCGACGTCGGGCAGCAGGGCTCCCAGCTGCGGATTCGTCTCGAGGAGGCGGTCCCACGCCTCCAGGGGCAGCTCGGACTCCGTCGCGCCGGCCGGGCTGGGATAGAACGCCACCAACCGGTCCTGCACCGAGTTGCGGAAGCAGAAGACCAGGCCCACCGGGATCTGAAGATCGTCCCAGGCTGCCTGGTCGAGCACGAAGTCGTCGAAGGAGAGATATCGGTCGGGCACCGCCCGGTATCTCAGCTGCGCGGTCTGGTCGGTGAAGAGCAGGTAGCACGCGCGGCACGTGCACATCAGGCTGCGCGTCTCGAGGCCGACGACGTGCTGGTGCTCCTCGGTGATCGGCTCCGCGCACATCTCGCACCGCTCTCCGGGCACGACCTGAGGGCGTGTGGTGCTGATGCGTCTCAGGGTCGCGAGCGGCACACCGCCGCCGCGACCCGGGCCGGTCATGCCACCTCGGGAGTCAGGACGGCGACGGAGATCGTGTCGCCCTCGGTGAGCAGCGGGAGCGGGTCGAGGTGAAGCTCGGGCACGTCGATGCAGCTGCCGGCCTTGCGGACGTCGTAGTGCACCTGGCAGCTGGGGCACCTGAGCAGGGCGTCACCGGTGGCGCCGCCGAGGCGTCGGGCGAGCACGGATCCGGCCAGGCTGGACTCGCACCTCGCGCAGCGGTCGACGTAGGCGAAGATGTCCGAGCCGATCCGGCAGGCCAGCACGCTGGTGTCGCCGACGCGAGTGGTGAGGACCTCCCCTGCCCCGAGGCCGGCAAGCTCGGCGACCGGGTGCCAGGCCCCGCTGGGCGCGTCCTCGTGCAGGCGCGACATCAGTGAGCCCACCGGGATGAGAGCCGGACCGGCCGGTGCCGACTCCGACGGTGTCTCGACCTCGATGGACACCACCTCCGGTGCGGCCGCCTCGATCGCACCCTCGACGGCGAGCTTCAACGTCACCGAGGACGACGGGCAGCCGTCGCAGCTGCCGAGCAGCCGGAGGCGCACGGTGCCGTCGTCGGTCACCGCGAGCAGCTCGACGTCGCCGCCGTGCGAGCCCAGGTAGGGCCGCACGCTCTCCAATCCATCCTCGACCCGCTGCTCGACGCTGTACGGGTGGAGCCCGTGCACCAGCAACAAGCCGGAGACGAGCTCATCAGAAGCAAGCTCGCGCAGGAGGTCGTCGTCGAGGTGGCCGGACTCGTGCAAGATCTCCATCGCCCGTTCAAGTCCCGACCCATACAGGTCGGTCACCAGCCTGACCAGCTCCTCAGCACGTTCACGGGCGACCACACCGCCAGTGGCACTCGCCGTCAGGAGCGCATCGATGCGTTCGCCAGTCGCACCCAGGTCTGACGTCTGATCAGGTGACTCCTCGTGCGCCATGTCGGCGCCTACTCGATGCCGGCGGACTGCGTGGGCGAGTGCAGCTTCTCCAACGTCACGCCGTCACCGAGGTACATGTGGACGCCGCAGGGCAGGCAGGGATCGAAGCTGCGAACGGTGCGCATGATGTCGATGCCCTTGAAGTGCTCTCGATCGTTCTTCTCGAAGATCGGCTGCCCCTGCACCGCGTCCTCGTACGGACCCGGCGTGCCGTAGGAGTCGCGCGGATTCGCGTTCCACGGGGTCGGCGGGTACGGGTGGTAGTTCGCGATCTTGCCGTCCCGGATGACCATGTGGTGGCTGAGCACCCCACGCACCGCCTCGGTGAAGCCACAGCCGATGCCTTCGTCCGGCACCACGAACTTCTCCCAGGTCTTGGTGCGACCGGCGCGGATCTCGACCAGCGCCTGCTCGGCAAAGTGGAGCGCGCAGGCTGCCGCGTACGCCTGGAAGTAGGTCCGGGCGCGGTTGCGCTCGATCGTGTTGCTCCAGCGCGGGATCTTCCACTCGAGCTCGACCGGGCCCTTGAGCGCCGTCTTCGGCAGGTTGATCTTGACGCTCGAGCCGGTGGACTGCACGTAGCCGATGTCGACGAGTCCGGCCAGCGCGGTCGACCAGAGTCGGGCGAGCGGCCCGCCACCGGTGTCGAGGGCCAGGTAGTCCTTGCCGTCGAACCAGCGTGGCGACATGACCCAGGAGTACTTGCCACCGTCGAGGTCGCGCTTCTGCGGCTTCGGGTTCGTGTGCTGGTTCCATGGGTGGCGCCGATCGACCGGGTTGCCGAGCGGATCGTTCTTGACGAACGTCTCCTGGTCCTCCCAGTCGTCGTAGTACGACGAGCCGAGCAGGATCCGGATGCCGAGGTTGATCTCGACGAGATCGGTGGTGACCAGCTTGCCGTCGACCACGATGCCGGGTGTCACGTACATCTTGCGGCCCCAGTTGGTCATGTCCTTGTAGTCGAAGTTGCAGTGCTCCGGATCCTGGAAGGAGCCCCAGCACGCCAGCAGGATGCGGCGGTTGCCGACCTCCTCATAACCGGGAAGCGCCTCGTAGAAGAAGTCGAACAGGTCGTCGTGCATGGGCACGACCTTCTTCATGAACTCCACGTACCGCATCAGCCGCGTCATGTAATCGGTCATCAGCTGGATCGTCGCGACCGTGCCGACACCGCCCGGGTAGAGCGTCGACGGGTGGACGTGACGTCCCTCCATCAGGCAGAACATCTCGCGGGTCCAGCGGCTCACCTGGAGCGCCTCGCGGTAGAACTCCCCCGTGAACGGGTTCAGCGACCGCATGATGTCGCCGATGGTCTTGTACCCGTGGTCCCCGGCCTGGGGAGCCTCGGTGCGGTTCGCCAGCTCCAGCACCTCGGGGTTCGTCTCCTGCACCATCTTCTCGCAGTAGTCGACCCCCACCAGGTTCTCCTGGAAGATGTTGTGGTCGAACATGTACTCCGCGGCCTCGCCGAGGTTGACGATCCACTCACCCAGGTGTGGCGGCTTCACCCCGTAGGCCATGTTCTGCGTGTAGCACGAACAGGTCGCGTGGTTGTCGCCGCAGATGCCGCAGATGCGGCTGGTGATGAAGTGGGCGTCGCGCGGGTCCTTGCCCTTCATGAAGATCGAGTAGCCGCGGAAGATCGAGCTGGTGCTGTGGCACTCGGCGACCGTGTTGTTCTCGAAGTCGATCTTCGTGTAGATGCCCAGACTGCCGACGATGCGCGTGATCGGGTCCCACGCCATGTCCACCAGGCCGGTGTTCTTGTCTTCGCCGTAGCTCGTCGGGCTCGGAATCGTCGACGTCATGACGCCGCCTTTCTGTGGAGTTGGAGAACTACCAGGTCCGGGTCGCGCCAGTGGTCAGGGACTTTCCGGGTTTCCGCCACTTCGGTTCCTTGTCGACGGTGCGCGTGGTGATGCTGCGCAGCGTGCGCATGGTCGCGCCGTACGGGACAACAGCCGCGGTGGAGAGCTTGCCGCCGGGCGGCTCGTCCATGAACGGCATGAACTTGTCCGGGAAGCCGGGCATGGTGCAGCCGATACAGATGCCGCCGACGTTGGGACAACCGCCGATGCCGTTCATCCATCCGCGCTTCGGGACGTTGCACTTCACGACCGGTCCCCAGCAGCCGAGCTTGACGATGCACTTCGGCGACCCGTACTCGGTCGCGAAGTCACCCTGCTCGTAGTAGCCCGCGCGGTCGCAGCCCTCGTGCACGGTGCGGCCGAACAGCCAGGTGGGACGCAGCGCCTCGTCCAGCGGGATCATCGGCGCCTGGCCCGTGGCCATGTAGAGCAGATAGGTGAGGGTCTCCGACAGGTTGTCGGGCTGGATCGGGCACCCCGGCACGCACACGATCGGAATGTCGGCCTTCGACTTCCAGTCCCAGCCGAGATAGTCGGGCACTCCCATCGCGCCGGTCGGGTTGCCGGCCATGGCATGGATGCCGCCGTAGGTCGCGCACGTGCCGACGGCGACGACCGCCGTGGCCTTGGGCGCGAGACGGTCGAGCCACTCGCTGGTCGTCATCGGCTGACCTGTGGCGGGGTCGTTGCCGAAGCCGCACCAGTAGCCCTCGTCGTGCAGCTGCTCGTTCGGGATGGAGCCCTCGACCACCAGCACGAACGGCTCGAGCTCGCCGCGGTCGGCCTTGAAGAACCACTCGAGGAAGTCGTCGGCTCCGCCGTTGGGACCGCACTCGAAGTCGATCAACGGCCAGTGGACGGCCACCTGCGGGAGCCCGGGCAGAGCGCCCAGGGCGATCTCCTCGACGCTCGGCTGGGTGGCGGCGGTCAACGCCACGGAGTCGCCGTCGCAACTCAGCCCGGCATTGATCCAGAGAACATGGATGAGAGTTTCCTCGGCCTTGATCGCCTCAGCTGTCGGCATGCCAGACCCGCTTTCCGGGCGGGGTCTGGGCCCTCACTCCACTGCTGGGGCCGACTTCCGGTCCGCACACGCAGCGTCAGTCCCATTAGAAGACGGGCGGGTGCGGCTGTCAACAGACAAATGAGAGCCACGTCACACTAGAGCTCGCCGAGCCAGCGGTACCAGGCATCGAGGCCGTCCCCGGTACGCGCCGAAATCGGCACCCATTCCAACGAAGAGTTGAGACTGCGTGCGTCCTTCTCGCACCGGTCGACGTCGAAGTCGACGTACGGGAGAAGATCGGTCTTGTTGACGACCACGAGGTCGGCTGCCGCGAACATGTGCGGGTACTTGAGCGGCTTGTCGTCGCCCTCGGTGACCGAGATGATGACGACCTTCTTCGTCTCGCCGAGGTCGAACAGTGCCGGGCACACGAGGTTGCCGACGTTCTCCAGCACCACGAGGTCGCCGTCGTCGGGCTCGAGGGTGTCGAGCCCGCGACGCACCATCATGGCGTCGAGGTGGCAGCCGGAGCCGGTGTTGATCTGCACGGCTCTCGCGCCGACGGCACGGATGCGCTCGGCGTCGTACACGGTCTCCTGGTCACCCTCGACGACGGCGATGGGGCGGCCGGCGCCCTGCTCCTTGATCGTCCGCTCGAGCAGCGTCGTCTTGCCCGCGCCGGGCGAGCTCATGAGGTTGACCGCCGCGATCCCCCGCCCGGCCAACCACGCACGGTTGGCCTCGGCCAGCTCGTCGTTCTTCGCCAGGACCGCGGTCTCCAGATCGATCGTGTGGGTGTGCGGCGCGCCATGGTCGTGGCCGTGGTCATGGTCGTGCACCTGGTCGTGACTGTGCTCGTGGTCGTGGTCGTGCTCTGCACCATGGGCATGGACGGTGCCGTCCTCGTGGACGTGCAGGAACGCCCCGGTCTCGCCGTCCACTCGCACGTCGGCCTCACCGCATCCGCAGGTTGCACACATCTCAGACCACCTCCACGGAGGTGACTGCGAGCTCTCGCCCGGCCACCACCTCGACATCGGCACTTCCACATTCACAGAGAAGGATCAGGTCGTCCTTCTCGAACTCACGGTCGCAGCTGCGGCAGTGCGCCCGGCCCGACGGCTCGACGATCTCCAGCGTCGCACCCTCCAGCGGGGTGCCGGCGGTGGCCAGCTCGAAGCAGAACTCCAGGGCAGCGGGAACGACGCCCGACAACCGCCCGACCGCAAGCCGTACGGTCGTCACCCGCCGCTCTTCCGTTCGTTCGAGAATCGCCTCGACGACGGACTCGGCGATGGCCAGCTCATGCATGGCACCACCTCGCTGTCTTTTCACCATAGGTCGGCCCTCGTCGGAGTGGCAAGGACGACAATGGTGCGATGACGACCGCGAGCACCGACGCCGCCCTCGCGATTCTGCGCTCCCACGGAGAGCGAGTGACGGCCGCTCGACGTGCCGTGATCGAGGCCCTGCAGCCGCACGACCACCTCACCGCAGACGAGATCGCGGCCCGCGCCGAGGCGGCCGCACCGGGCGTCCACCGCACCACGGTGTACCGGGCGCTGGCCACCCTGGGCGAGGTCGGACTGATCGCCCACACCCATGTGGCGGGCTCCGCCACGATCTACCACCTGACCGCCGACAGCGATGCCGACGACCACCACGCGCTCGACCACGCGCACGTGCAGTGCACCGAGTGCGGGTCGCTCTTCAACGTCGAGGACCGGCTGCTCACATCGCTCGCCGACGACCTCGAGCGGGAGATCGGATTCCGGCTCGACGTCCACCACGCCGCACTGCTGGGCATCTGTGCACAGTGCAGAAAATCCGCGGCGTCCGACTGAAAATCGACCCTCGGTCATCCACTGCTCTTGCAACACTGTTGCATCTGGGGGCATGGTGAGATCTCCGGCGTGATGCCGGGACGGGCAAGGAGGGCTCGCCATGTCGGTGCGACTCACCGGTCGGATCAGCCGGCCGGAAGCCCGGTCGATGGTCGGCATGACCGCCGTCATCGTGGCGTTGCATGTCGTCGGCTGGGGCGCTCTCCTCATCGCCGCCAGCCAGGACCTCCGGCTCGGCAGCGCCGGAGTCTTCGGCATCGGCCTGGGCGTCACGGCCTACACCCTCGGCATGCGCCATGCCTTCGACGCCGACCACATCGCCGCCATCGACAACGTCACTCGCAAGCTGCTGGCCGACCGTCAGGACCGAGGCCGGCCTCTGTCGGTCGGGTTCTGGTTCTCACTCGGGCACTCGAGCGTCGTGTTCGGCCTGTGCCTGCTGCTGGCCCTCGGCGTGCGGTCGTTGGGCGGCCAGGTCGAGGACGATTCGTCCGCCCTGCAGCAGACGACCGGCCTGATCGGGATCAGTGTGTCGTCGATCTTCCTGATCCTCATCGGCGTGCTCAACGCGACGGTGCTCGTCGGCATCCTGAAGGTCTTCCGCGAGATGCGCACCGGGCACTACGACGAGGCCCAGCTGGAGGACCATCTGCAGAACCGCGGGCTGATGAACCGGATCCTCGGCCGCACCACCCGCGCCGTGACGAAGCCGCGGCACATGTATCCCGTCGGTCTCCTGTTCGGCCTCGGGTTCGACACCGCCACGGAGGTCTCCCTGCTGGTGCTGGCCGCCGGCGCGGCGGCGTCCCAGCTCCCCTGGTACGCGTTCCTCGCGCTGCCGATCCTCTTCGCGGCCGGCATGAGCCTGCTCGACAGCATGGACGGAGCATTCATGTCGATGGCGTACGGCTGGGCGTTCGTCCAGCCGGTGCGCAAGATCTACTACAGCATCATCGTGACGGGGCTCTCGGTCGTCGTGGCGCTGCTCATCGGCGGCGTCCAGGTCGTCGGCCTGGTGAGCGAACGCCTCGACGTCACCGACGGCCTGGTCGGCTGGATCGCGGCACTCAGCCTGGACGACGTGGGTTACCTGATCGTGATCGTGTTCGCCGTGACGTGGGCGCTCGCGGTCGCGGTGTGGCGCTTCGGCCGCATCGAAGAACGCTGGACGGCGACCGACGGAACCATCGGCTGAGCGTTCAGGCCGAGCTGACGGTCAGGGAGTCGGCCGCCTCGTCCCGGTCGACCTTGACGGTGTCGCCGTCACGCACCTCGCCGGCCAGCAGCGCCTTGGCGAGCCGGTCGCCGATGGCCTGCTGCACGAGTCGCCGGAGCGGCCGGGCGCCGTAGGCGGGGTCCCACCCGGTGAGCGCCAGCCACTCCTTGGCGGCGTCGGTGACGTCGAGCGTGATGCGTCGGGACCCGAGGCGGCGGCCCAGCGCCTCCAGCTGCAGGTCGACGATGTGCGTGAGCTCGTCGGTGCTCAGGGCGTCGAACATCACGATCTCGTCGAGCCGGTTGAGGAACTCCGGCTTGAACGACGCCTTCACGAGCTCCATGACGGCGTCCTGGGTGGCCTTGTCGTCGAGAGCCGGGTCGGACAGGCCTGTGCCGCTCAAGAGGCCAGAACCAAGGTTCGACGTCAGCACGAGGATGACGTTCCGGAAGTCGACGGTGCGACCCTGGCCGTCGGTGAGGCGGCCGTCGTCGAGCACCTGCAGGAGGATGTCGAAGACCTCCGGGTGCGCCTTCTCGACCTCGTCGAGCAGCACCACCGAGTACGGACGCCTCCGCACGGCCTCGGTGAGCTGGCCGCCTTCTTCGTAGCCCACGTAGCCGGGAGGGGCGCCGACGAGCCGCGAGACGCTGTGCTTCTCGCCGTACTCGCTCATGTCGATGCGCACGATGGCGCGCTCGTCGTCGAACAGGAACTCGGCGAGCGTCTTGGCGAGCTCGGTCTTGCCGACACCGGTGGGCCCGAGGAACAGGAACGATCCGGTCGGACGATCCGGGTCGCTGATGCCGGCCCGCGAGCGACGGACGGCGTCGGACACGGCGGTGACTGCGGCCTTCTGGCCGATCAGTCGCCGGCCGAGCTCCTCCTCCATCCGCAGGAGCTTGCCGGTCTCGCCCTCGAGCAGTCGCCCGGTCGGGATGCCGGTCCAGGCGGCCACGACCTCGGCGATGTCGTCGGCGCCGACCTCCTCGTGGACCATCGACTCGCCGTCCTTGGCGGCTTCAGCCGTCTGGGCCTCGGCGAGCTGGCGCTCCATGGCCGGGATCTCGGCGTAGAACAGCCGGCTGGACGTCTCGAGGTCGCCCTCGCGCTGGGCGCGCTCCGCGGCCATCCGCACCTCGTCGATGCGCTCCTTGATCTCACCGACGGCGTTGAGGCTCTCCTTCTCGGACTCCCACCGCTGCTCGAGCGCGCGCAGGGTCTCCTGCTTGTCGGCCAGCTCGACCCGGAGCTTCTCCAGACGGTCGCGGCTGGCGTCGTCGGACTCGTTCTGGAGGTGCAGCTCCTCCATGCGCAGCCGGTCGACGCTGCGTCGCAGCTCGTCGATCTCCACCGGGCTGGAGTCGATCTCCATGCGCAGGCGGCTGCTTGCCTCGTCGACGAGGTCGATGGCCTTGTCGGGGAGCTGACGGCCCGGGATGTAGCGGTCGGAGAGCGTGGCGGCCGCGACGAGTGCGGCATCGGAGATGGACACCTTGTGGTGTGCCTCGTAGCGCTCCTTGAGCCCACGGAGGATCGCGATGGTGTCCTCGGCGCTGGGCTCACCCACGAAGACCTGCTGGAATCGACGCTCCAGGGCCGGGTCCTTCTCGATCCGCTGGCGGTACTCGTCGAGGGTGGTGGCGCCGATCATCCGCAGCTCGCCGCGGGCGAGCATGGGCTTGAGCATGTTGCCGGCGTCCATCGCACTGTCGCCGCCGGCACCTGCGCCGACAACGGTGTGCAGCTCGTCGATGAACGTGATGATCTGGCCGTCGCTGTCCTTGATCTCGGCGAGCACGGCCTTGAGTCGCTCCTCGAACTCACCGCGGTACTTGGCACCGGCGACCATCGATCCGAGGTCGAGCGCCACGAGACGGCGGCCGCGCAGCGACTCGGGCACGTCGCCGGCGATGATCCGCTGGGCGAGGCCCTCGACCACGGCGGTCTTGCCGACGCCCGGCTCCCCGATGAGCACAGGGTTGTTCTTGGTGCGGCGGCTCAGCACCTGCACGACGCGGCGGATCTCGGCGTCGCGACCGATGACCGGGTCGAGCTTGCCGTCGCGAGCCACCGCGGTCAGGTCGACGCCGTACTTCTCCAGCGCCTGGTACGTGTCCTCGGCATCGGCGCTCGTCACGCGCGAGGTGCCGCGGATCGAGGCGAACGCGGCCTGCAGGGAGTCGGGGGTCGCGCCGGCATCGGTGAGGATCGTTCGCGCGGGCGACTCGACCGTGGCGATGCCGACGACGAGGTGCTCGCTGGACACGAAGTCGTCGCCGAGCTGGGCAGCCAGGTCCTGGGCGCGCTGCAGCACCTCGTGGGAGCTGCGGGACAGGGTCGGGTTGCCGACGCTCGCGCCGGTGGCGGACGGCAGCCGTCCGAGCTCGTCCTTGAGCTGCTGGGCGACGACCTGCGGGTCGACGCCGGTGGCCGCGAGCAGGGGAACGGAGGTGCCGCCCGGCTGCGAGAGCAGGGCGTCGAGCAGGTGGGCGGGCTCCACAGCGGGGTTGCCCGAGGCGGCGGCAGCCTGGACGGCCGCGGCCAGCGCCTGCTGGCTGCGCGTGGTGTAGGTCGAGAGGTCCATGGAGTCTCCTGGCCGGAAGGATCGGTCTACTGGTCAACGCTCTAGCGATTCAACGCTCTACTGATTCAACGTCGGCAAAGTTGAGTCCATTCCACTCAACTCAGGGACTTGAGGACCGAATTTCCCGCGTGATATCCAGCCATTCCGTGCACTCCACCACCGGGAGGCGTGGACGCCGAGCAGATGAACAGGCCCTGGCCCAGCCAGTACGGATTGTGGCTGACTCGCGGGCGGAACACCGTCTGCCACGGGGTGCCGGCGCCGCCGGTCATGTCGCCGCCGACGTAGTTCGCGTTCTCGGCGTACCCCTCGGCCGGCGAGCGCACCGATCTCGCGACGATGCGATCACGAACACCCGGTGCGTACCGCTCGATCTGGTCGATGATCACCTCGGTCGCGTCGCCGGTGTAGCCGTTCGGAACGTGCCCGTAGGCCCAGATCGGGTGGACGTCGCCCACCGAGCGGGACGGGTCGGCGAGGTACTGCTGGCACAGGAGCACGAACGGGCGCTCCGGCATCCGGCCGTTCACGGCCTCGGTGTCGCACGCGACGATGTCCTCCATGGTGCCGCCGAGATGAACGGTGCCCGCCCGAGAGGCCGCCTCGTTCGTCCACGGGATGCCGCCCTCGACCGCGAGGTCGACCTTGAAGGCCGCCGGTCCGAACTTCCAGCGTCGGAGCGGACGCGCCACCCGGCTGGGGAGCCGATGACCGGCGAGCGAGAGCACCTGGTCGGGCGAGGTGTCGAACACGACGACGTCGGCGTCAGGCAGCTCCGTGACCCGGTGGTTGGTCTCGATGGTGCCGCCGGCCGCGAGCAGCACCGACTCGAGTGCGCTGGCGATCGACCCGGACCCACCGATGGCCACGGGCCAGCCGTACGCGTGCCCGAACACGCCGAACATCATGCCGAGCGCGCCCGTGGTGGGAAGGTTCAGCGGCGAGATGGCGTGCGCGGCCATGCCCGCGAAGAGCGCCCTGGCCTCGTCGGTCTCCCACCGGCGGGCGATCCAGGTGGCGGGTTGCAGGGCGCGCAGCCCGAACCTGGCCATGCCGATCGGGTGGCTCGGGACGTGGATGATCGGGCCGAAGAGATCGCCGACCAGGTCGTCGGCGTGCTTGACGAGCGGCTCGTAGAGACCCCGCCACGCGTCGCCGTCGGCGCCCAGCGCCTCGGCCGTGCGGTCGATGTCGCGGTACATGACGCCGGCGCGTCCGTCGTCGAGCGGATGGACGGCCTCGACGTCGGTCCAGCTCCACTTCAGGCCATGCGCCTCGAGGTCCAGGCTGCGGAAGAACGGTGACGCGATCGCGGTGGGATGCGCCGCCGAGCAGACGTCGTGGATGAGTCCCGGCACTGTGAGCTCGGCCGAGCGCATGCCGCCGCCGATGTCGTCGTTGGCCTCGAGCACCGTGACGTCGAGCCCGGCCTGGGCGAGCACGATCGCCGCCGACAGACCGTTCGGCCCGGAGCCGATGACGACCGCTGAAGTCATGATGCCCCTCCGGGCACTGGAGTCATGGCACCAACCTAGGGCGTGCCGGCGAGGCCGCGGACACGGAAGGGCAGGGCACCGTCCCACGGCTGGTGGGCGACCATGTCGGCCACGTCCACCTCGCCCTCCTCGACGAGGCCGGTGGCCGCGTCGACGATGCGGTACTGCTGCACCGGATGACCCATGGGGGGCGACTCCATCATGATGACCCGGAGCTCGCCGGGCGCGAACGCGCATCTCTCCTGGATCGCCTCCAGCAGACGTTCGTGGTGGAGGTGGCCGTCCCCGAAGTTCCAGCCGATCGCCGAGCCCGCCACCATCTCGCCGTCGACGGCGAAACGCGACTCATGGTCGTCCGTCGCATGCGGGTACAGGCCGAGCATCGCCCGGCCATGGGTGTGCAGGCCGCGCCACGCGCCGAGCTTGCCCATCATCAGGTCGACCGTGTCGGGTGGGTAGAGCCTGGCGAGCTGGCGTTGTGGGAGCTGGGCCGCCTTGGTCACACGCTCGGCGTACTTCTCCTCGGCGCCTTCCCCGAACAGCCACACCGACGTCGCCCAGGTGCCGGCGTAGTACCGCATCGAGGGCAGGAACGACCACTGGTCGGGCCGGAGATTGCCCCAGACGACCGAGGCGACGATGAGGGCCACGAGCCCGTAGACGAGCCCGGGCTGGGTGACATCGGTCAACCCGTAGTCGGCATGGTGGCCGAAGAGGAACACCGCAGCGAACATCATCAGGACGTTCCACTCCAGCGGCACGCCCATCGGGATCGCGCTCAGGATCTGCAAGTGGAACAGGACGATGATGACCAGCGCCAGCGTCGTGACGATGCCGCCGCGCGAGAACAGCAGCACCACCGGAATGCCGAACTCCACGACGGTTCCACCGTGCGCCAGCGTCCGGGCGAGCCACCCAGGGGTGATGTCGTTCACCGGATCGCGCCACAGGTGCTGCTTCAGGAACCGCGGGACCAACGGCGCGTTCGCGATCATCGCGGACACCACGTAGGGGAAGTGCCGGTTGAGCTTCGACGTCGCCGCACCCCACCAGATGGCCACCATGATGAGCTTCGCGGCGACGATCATGTCGACGAACGGGAAGAGGAACACCAGCGCGGTCACCCAGTAGTGCTCCGAGCGCGCGGCCAGGAAGATCGTCTTGTCGCGAAGCCCGATGAGCGGCAGCAGCACGAGCAACGGGATCAGGCGCACCGGCTCGATCACCGCAAGACCCTCACCGCCCAGTCCGGTCACCGCCCGCTCGGCCGGCGCGAGCAGTGCCCACAACGCCGCCGCGATGACGCCGACGTACAGCGCGACGTCGACGACCGTGCGAGTCGATCCGCGCGTGCCGGGCACCCGCTCCGGCCATGGGGGCAGGCGAATCGTGCCGGGACGCAGCCAGTACAGGAAGGTGCCGAGCGGCGGGAGGAACCGCAGCGTGAGCGGGCCGAAGCCACAGCCGAACCCGAGAACCTCGAACAGCAGGGTCCAGAGGATGACCTTCTGGAACACGACGGGTGCGGTCCACCAGTCGGCGACGTCGCCGAGCCCGCCGATGCCCGGCGTGGAGGCGGCGAACAGGAGTCCGCCCAGGATGTAGAGCCCGATCTTGAGCACGTAGAGGAGGTAGACCGCGTACGGCGTGCCGAACCCGTTCAGGGCCCAGTGCTGCTGCAACGCTTTCGTGCGCTCGGCGCGGGGCAACGCCCGCCACTGGTCGACATCGAGGTCCGGCAGGTTCGGTGAGACGAAACCCATGGCCCGGACACTAGCGGCAATCTCGTCGGCGGGGCTTCCTAGACTGAGTGCATGACGATCACCATCGGGGCCCACGTCGACCAGACCGACCCGATCGCCGAGGCCACGGCCCGCGACACCACGCTCGTCCAGTTCTTCCTGGGCGATCCGCAGGGCTACAAAGGTCCGGAGTTCCGCTACTCAGGCGGCGCCGAGGGGCTGAAGGCGGACGCGGAGAAGGCGGGCGTCGATCTCTACGTGCACGCGCCCTACCTCGTCAACGTCGCGACGACGAACAACCGCATCCGCATCCCGTCGCGGCAGCTCCTCCAGAAGCACGTCGACGGCGCGGCGGCGATCGGCGCCAAGGGCCTCATCGTGCACGGTGGCCACCTCGACGACGAGACCGATCCGGCGATCGGGTTCGACAACTGGCGCAAGGCGATCGAGGCCACCGACATCAAGGTGCCCATCCTCATCGAGAACACCGCCGGCGGCGACAACGCGATGACGCGCTACCTCGAACGCATCGCGGGCGTCTTCGACGCCATCTCGGCGGCGTCGGGGTCGGAGAACGTCGGGTTCTGCCTCGACACCTGCCACGCGCACGCCGGCGGCAACGCCCTGGAGACCGTCGTCGACGACGTGCTCGCCATCACCGGGCGCATCGACCTCGTGCACTGCAACGACAGCCGCGACGCCTTCAACTCCGGCGCCGACCGGCACACCAGCCTGGGTCAAGGAAAGATCGACCCCGACCTCCTGGCCGGGGTCGTGCGCGACGCCGGCGCCCCGGTGGTCTGCGAGACCCCCGGCGCCGCCGACGATCACATCGCCGACTTCGCCTGGCTGC
>CAVSDS010000008.1:0-150934 GCA_963726885.1 uncultured Actinomycetota bacterium
CGCAGTACGGCCTCGACACCGTCCTGATCGAGAAGAGCGAGTACTTCGGCGGGTCGACGGCTCGGTCCGGCGGCGGCGTGTGGATCCCCGGCAACCGTGCCCTGCGCGACGCCGGGCAGGTCGACGATGACGACGCCGACGAGGCGCGGCGCTACCTCGAGGACATCGTCGGCGACGTGGTGCCGAAGGAGCGGCGGAACACCTTCCTCGCCCGCGGCCCGGAGGTCATGGACTTCATCCTCGACAAGACCCCCGTGCGCTTCACGTGGGTCCCCGAGTACTCCGACTACCTGCCCGAGCGGCCGGGTGGCCGTGCGCGTGGGCGAACCATCGAACCGGTGCCCATGGACGGCCGGATTCTCGGCGCCGAGCTGGAGCGACTGCACCCGCCGTACTCCAAGGCGCCCGCCAACCTGATCGTCACCCAGGCCGACTTCCGCAAGATCAGCCTCGGCCCCCTCCGCACGCTCCGGGGCGCGCGCACCATGATGCGCATCCTGCTGAACAAGGTGATCAGCACGTTCCGCGGCCGGCGGATGTACGCGATGGGCAACGCGCTGACCATCAGCCTGCGCAAGGCCCTGATCGATGCCGGTGTCCCCGTCCACTACGAGACCCCGCTGACCGGACTCGTCGTCGAGAACGGCCGGGTCGTGGGCGTCCGCGCCGAGCGTGACGGCGCCGAGGTCGTCATCCGCGCTCGTCGTGGCGTCATCCTCGGGTCCGGCGGCTTCGAGAAGAACGACACCCTGAGGGAGAAGTACCTGCCCTCCCCCACCGAGGCCGACTGGAGCACCGCGGCCGCCAGCAACACCGGCGCGGGCATCGAGGCCGGCATCGCCGTCGGCGCAGCGGTCGACCTGATGGACGACGCCTGGTGGGGCCCGACGATCCCGCTCCCGCGCGGCCCGTGGTTCTGCCTCGCGGAGCGCAACCTCCCCGGCTCGATCATCGTGAACTCCGCAGGCCAGCGGTTCATGAACGAGGCGCTGCCCTACGTGGAGGCGACGCACGCGATCTACGCGGGCGAGGCCACCGGCGTCTCACACGTCCCCGCATGGATGATCATCGACCAGCGCTACCGCAACCGGTATCTCTTCGCCGGCCTCTCCCCACGGCAGCCGTTCCCCGGCCGCTGGTACAAGCACGGCACGGTGCGTCGGGGCGACACCCTCGCCGAGCTCGCCGAGAGGATCGAGGTGCCCGCCGACGCCCTGGCGGAGACCATCACCCGGTTCAACGGCTTCGCCGAGTCCGGCGTCGACGAGGACTACCACCGGGGCGAGAGCGCCTACGACCGCTACTACGCGGACCCGAAGGTCTCGCCGAACCCGTCGCTGCACAGCATCGACCACGGCCCGTTCTACGCGGTGAAGATCGTGCCGGGTGATCTCGGCACCAAGGGCGGCATCGTCACCGACGAGCGTGCACGCGCGCTGCGCCCGGACGGCTCCGTGATCGAGGGCCTGTACGCCGCGGGCAACTGTTCATCCGCCGTCATGGGACACACCTACGCCGGCCCGGGCGCCACCATCGGGCCGGCCATCACGTTCGGCTACCTGGCCGCGGAGGACATCGCCCGGACGCGGAGCCACGAGAACGGCAAGGCCTGATGCCGATCGATCCCGAGGTTGCCATCGGTGCCGAGGTCGGCACCCAGGAGTTCTCCTGGACGAGCAGCGATGTGTTGCTCTACCACCTCGCCGTCGGCGCCGGCTCACGTCCGGGCGACAACGTCTCCTCCGAGGCCCTGCGGTGGACGCTCGACAGTGACGCCCTCCAGGTCCTGCCGACCTTCGCTGTCGTCGCGCCGACGTTCCATGCGACCGATCCGCCGTCGCTCGACCTGCCGGGATGCGACATCAACCTGGCCCAGGTCGTCCACGGCGCCCAGGAGGTCCACACCAACGGACCGCTGCCGACGTCCGGCTCGGCCACGCTGACGACCCACATCACCGACGTCTGGGACAAGGGCAAGGCCGCCGTCATCTGGCAGGAGGGCGTCGCCACGGACCCGGGCGGCACCGAGCTGTGGCGCGTACGTTCGTCGATCTTCGTCAAGGGCGAGGGCGGCTGGGGTGGCGACCGAGGCGAGAGCACCGCGGTCGTCGTGCCCGATCGGGCACCGGATGCCTCCACCACCTACACGGTGACACCGCAGCAGGCGTTGCTCTATCGGCTCTGCGGCGACCGCAACCCGCTGCACGTGGACCCGGCGTTCGCCGAGTCAGCAGGCTTCCCGGCGCCGATCCTGCACGGGCTGTGCACGTACGGCATCGTGCTGCGCGAGGTCATCGACCTCCTGCTCGACGGTGACGCCAAGGCCGTCGGCGGTTTCGGCGCACGATTTGCCGGCGTCGTCTTCCCCGGCGAGTCCCTCGCAGTCAGCGCCTGGGACGAGCCCGACGGTATCGCCGTGACGGTGACGGTCGGCGACGACGACAGACCTGCGCTGGCCGACTGTGTCGTGACGAGGGCTTGAGCACCTCCTAGGCTCGGCCTCATGGAGAGCCGACCGATCCCCGAACCCGACGGGTCGCCCAACGCCCGCACGGTCGAGTCCTACGAGCAGATCGCCGACGACTACGCCAGCGAGACGGCCGGCGGTGGTGTCCTGTCGTTCGCGCTGACGCGGCTGGCCGAGACGATCCCGGGCGCTCAGGTCCTGGAGATCGGCTCTGGCCCGGGCTGGGATGCCGATCTTCTCGAGGAATCCGGACTCACCGTTCGCCGGACCGACATCACCCAGGCCTTCATCGACTTCCAGCGCGCCCGCGGCAAGGACGTCGACCGCCTGGACGCGATCAACGACGACCTCGGCGGCCCGTACGACGCCGTCGTCACGCTCCACGTCCTCCAGCACGTGGAGCCGGACGATCTACCGGCTGTGCTGGCGAAGGTTGCCGGCGCGTTGCGATTCGGGCGGCCGATTCCTCGTCTCCATCCCGCTCGGCGAAGGCGCCGGCTGGGAGGTCGGCGAGTCCGGCAGTCCGTACTACCGGGCGCTGTGGACGGAGGCGGAGTTCGTCGCCGCCTTGGCCCAAGCCGGACTCCAGGCGGAGTGGACGGAACGGTCCGTTCACGACGAGGAGAGCGGCTGGCTCTGCGTGCTGGCTCAGCTGCCCGATTCGAGCTCCTCGACCAGCCCGACGATGACGCCACCGGGGCCACGGACGTAGCCGTAGCGGTAGGCGTCCCCGAACTCGACGATCTCGCCCACGAGCTCGGCGCCGTGGGGACGCAGGCGCTCGACGTCCTCGTCGACCGAGTCGACGACGAAGGCGAGGCGAGGGATCCCGGGGGTGTTGACCGGCTCCTTCGTCGTCCCGATGGTGGCCACCGGCGCGTGGAACGTCGACAGCTCGACCCGGTTGTGGCCGTCCGGAGTCTTCAGCATGGCGATGTCCGCTCGGACGCCGTCCTCTCCGATGAGCTTGTCGGCGGCCTCACCCTCGACGGTGGCCTGGCCCTCCAGCTCGAGGCCCAGCTCGACGAAGAAGGCGACGGCAGCCTGGAGATCCTCGACCACGATGCCGGCATGGTCCATCCGCTTGACGCTCATGCGTCGACCTCGTAACGCATCAGGACGATGCCGCTGTCGAAGCCGGTGGCCTCGGCGAGAGTCAGGTCTCGCGAGTCCTCGAAGACCCGCCTGCCCTTGCCGCGCGATGCCGGGCAGACCAGCAACCGGACCTCGTCAATGACACCCGCGTCCATCAGCGACTGCATGAGGTCCAGGCTCCCCCACAGCCAGATGTCCTTGCCGTCCTGCTCCTTCAGCTCACGGATGGTGGCCGCCGCGTCACTCGTCACGGTGGCGGCGGGAAAGTCGCCCCACGGTGCTGCGTCCAGCGTCGACGAGGCGACGAACTTGGTGAGGTTGTTGAGCTTCTCGCCCCACTCGCCCTGATCGGTGGCCGTCGGCCAGTAGTCCTTGCTCATGGTGTAGGTGTTGGCACCGAGGATCATCGTGTCGAGCGAGTCCATGAATCCCATCAGGCTCGTCTGGTACGCGCTCGAGTCCTCGTCGGTGAACGGCTCCGCCTTCACGAAGCTGAGGCCGCCGTCTTCCTCCGCGGCGATGTTGTCGACGGTGACCCACTGCTGGACGATGAGTTTTCGCATGTGTGATGAACCCCTTGATGTGCGGACAGTGCCTCGAGTCTCACCGAGTTGGATCCATGCGTCCAATGCCAATTCATGAGGTGACCCATCGATCACGTCGATGAGTGCCCGCGGGTGGTCAGCCGCCGAGAATGAGCCCGGAGGTGGGGACGCCCGTGCCTGCGGTGACCAGGACGTTCTCGACGTCCGCGACCTGGTTGACGGACGTTCCTCGCAGCTGGCGCACTCCCTCGGCGATGCCGTTCATGCCGTGGATGTAGGCCTCCCCCAGCTGTCCGCCGTGGGTGTTGATCGGCAGGCGACCGCCGATCTCGATCGCGCCGTCGGCGATGAAGTCCCTGGCCTCGCCTCGTCCGCAGAAGCCGAGCTCCTCCAGCTGCATCAGGACGTACGGCGTGAAGTGGTCGTAGAGCACCGCGGTCTGGATGTCGGCCGGCGCCAGGCCGGACTGCCGCCACAGGTCGCGCCCGACCACGCCGATCTCGGGGATGCCGAGGTCGTCGCGGAAGTACGACGTCATGACGAACTGGTCGGCGGCGCTGCCCTGCGCCGCGGCCACGATCGGCACCGCGCCGGCCTTGAGGTCGCGCGCCCGCTCGGTGGACGTGACGACGATCGCGACCGCGCCGTCGCTCTCCTGGCAGCAGTCCAGGAGGCGCAGTGGATCGGCGATCATCCGTGAGCTCTGGTGGTCCTCGAGGGTGATCGGGCGGTCGTAGAAGAAGGCCGCCGGGTTCGTGGCCGCGTGCCGGCGGTCGGCCACCGCGACAGCGCCGAAGTCCTCAGAAGTGGCGCCGTACTCGTGCATGTAGCGGCGCGCCTGCATGGCCACCGTTGCCGCCGGTGTCGACAGGCCGTGCGGATAGCTCCATGCGTTGTCCAACCCGTTCGTGTTCGCCTGCGTCGCTGCCGCGCTCGACACCTGGCCGAAGCGCTGGCCGGACCGCTCGTTGAAGCCCCGGTAGGCCACGACGACGTCGGCCATCCCGGTCGCGACCGCCATCGCCGCCTGTTGCACGGTGGCGCAGGCAGCTCCGCCGCCGTAGTTGATCCGGCTGAAGAAGCGCAGCTCGCCCATCCCGAGCTCCCGTGCGAGCGCGATCTCGGCGGTCGAGTCCATCGTGAACGTGGTCAGGCCGTCGACGTCGGACGCCTCGAGCCCGGCGTCCGCCAGTGCCGCGAGCGTCGCCTCGGCCGACAGCTGCAGCTCCGAACGCCCCGACTCCTTGGAGAACTCGGTCGCCCCGATCCCGGCGATCGACGCCGCGCCCTTGAACTCGCTCATGGCAGCGTCACCTCGAGGCGGGCGGTCACGTGGTTGCCCAGCGAGACCCGGCCGACGACGTCGATCGTGGTCACTCCGTCGTTCTCCGACACGATGTCGCCGGTGAAGCGGAGCGTGTCGTACGGGTGAGCCGGTGCTCCGAGTGACAGGGCGCACGACAGGATCTGCGTCTGCGGCCCGGCCCAGTCGGTGACGTAGCGATGCACGAACCCGGTGGTGGTGAGGATGTTCAGGAAGATGTCCTTGCTGCCGTGCCCCTGCGCCAGGTCGCGGTCGTGGTGGACGTCCTGGAAGTCGCGGGTCGCCAGCGCGGTCGACACCACGAGAGTCGGCGTGAGCGGGAGCTCCCAGACCGGGATGTCGGACGGCTCCTCGGGCTCGGGTTCCTGCGTCTGGTCGGCGCCTGGGCGTCGCCACTGCGCAAGCGTGACGTCGTCGTCGATCCGGTCGAACCAGACCTCGACAGGATCGCCGATCTCGACAGTGCCGTCGTCTGGGCCGGTGATCTCGCCGATCATCCGGACACCTTCCTCGAGCTCGATCAGCGCGACGGTGAGTGGGAGCAGCTTGCCCGGGACCACAGGCGCGTGATGCACCAGGAACGAGTGCACGCGGCCCTGGCCGGATGCGACGACGTAACCGCGATCCATCGCGTGGCAGGACGGGCAGACCGGGCCGGGCGGGTGCCGGAGCACGCCGCACGCGTTGCACTTCTGGATCCGCAGCTCACCCTTGGCCGTGCCCTCCCAGAAGAAGGACGAGTCGCGGTTGACCATCGGCCTCGAGGTCTTGGACCGGTCCACCGTCGGACGACCGGTGCCGGGCTTGAACTTGAGGACCCGGAACTGCATGGTCGCAACCTCCTCCGGCGCGTCCTCCGGGCCCACGGTCCAGGTGTTGCGGGTCGTGACGAAGTAGCCCTCCCCGACTGCGGTCTTCTTCGGGCCGACGACCTCCGCGAGCCTTGAGCTGATCCGGACCCGTTCGCCGGGCCGCAGGGTCCGCGCATAGGTCTGGTCGCAGTTCGTGCCGAGCACGGACGTGAATCCGGCGCCGTCGAGAACCACCATCGTGTCCCAGAGCGGTTCGCCCGGCGGGCGCTCAGGATTCAGGCCGGGCATCGTCCACACCTGCGCCATCGCCGGCGGCGCCTCGCAGTCTGGCCCCGGCCGCCACCGCGGGTTGACGTCGCCGATCGCCTCGGCCCAGTGCCGGATCATCGGCTCGTTCACCGGGTCGTTCCCCTCGCGCGCCGTGGCGTAGCCACGCGCCTTGATCTCCTCGACCTGCGCTTGGATCTCGTCCTCACTCATCGGGGAACCCTGGGAAGGTCGAGGCCGAACATGGCGATCAGCTCACGCTGCACCTCGTTGACACCACCGCCGAAGCTGAGCACGAGGTTGCGCTTGCTGGTGTCGTCGAGGTACTCGGCCAGCCGACCGGTCGCAGGATCGGCGGGGTCGCCGTACGACGTCACCACGTCCATGAGCGCGAGCCCGAGCCGCTGCACCTCGTCGCTGGCGAACACCTTGGACGTCGACGCGTCGGCCACCGCCGCGCGGTCGGACGCTGGGGCCAGGGCCACCGCCCAGTTGAGCAGCTCGTTCACGCGGAACGACGCCGTGGCGCGGGCGAGGGTGTCGCGGACCCACGGGACATCCAGCACCGGGGTGCCGTCCGGAGCGGCGCGGTCCTGTGCCCACTCACGCACCATGTCGCGAAGCCCTTCGAGCCGGCCGGCGGGGCCGAGCATGATGCGCTCGTGGTTGAGCTGGGTCGTGATCAGCTGCCAGCCACGGTTCTCCTCGCCGACGAGCATGTCGACCGGCACCCGCACGTCGTTGTAGTACGTGGCGTTCGTGTGGTGGGAGCCGTCGCTGGTGACGATGGGCGTCGAGGAGTAGCCGGGGTCGCGGGTGTCGACGATGAGCACGGAGATGCCACGATGCGGGGACGCGTCGGGGTCGGTGCGCACGGCCAGCCAGACGTAGTCGGCAGCGTGGCCGCCGGTGGTCCACATCTTCTGGCCGTTCACGACGTAGTGGTCGCCGTCCCGTCGGGCGGAGGTGCGCATCGACGCCAGGTCGGTGCCGGCGTCGGGTTCGCTGTAGCCGATCGCGAAGTGCACGTTGCCCGTCACGATGTCCGCGAGGAACATGTCCTTCTGCTTCTCGGTGCCGTAGGCCTGCAGGGTCGGCCCGACGGTCTGCAGGGTCACCGCTGGCAGATGCACGTCGGCTCGCGACGCCTCGTTGACGAACGCCTGCTGCTCGACGCTTCCTCGCGCCTGGCCGCCGTACTCCTTCGGCCAGCCGACGCCCAACCACCCGTCAGCGCCCATCTGCTTGATGATCCGGTGGTACGCCGGCCCGTGCCGGTCGGTGCGCATCTCGTCGTGGTCGGACTCGCCGACCAGCCCGGTGAGGTAGTGGCGGGCCTCCTGCTTGAAGGCGCGCACCTCCTCGGTCAGCTCGGCGTTCTTGCCCGCGGTCTCCGTGATCGGTACGTCGGCGATGGCGGCCGGTCCACCCAGGTGCCGGGTGAGGTCACGCACGCGGGAGAAGTAGCGCGCCATCGGGTAGGTCACGTCGACGCCCATGCCGCCGTGGAGGTGGTGACAGGTCTGCATCACGCTCGACGCTCGTGCGGCGAACCAGTGTGCAGCGATCGCCAAATCGTCAGCGGCCGGATCGCCGGCGTCGAGGCGTCGGGCGACCTCGTCCGCGGTGAGCGTGAACGTCCGGGAGGCGATGTACACGTCCGCGATCTGCTGGGCGACCGCCTGGAACTCCGCGAGCGCGCGTCCGAACTGGCGCCGGTCCTTGATGTAGCCCGCGGTGAGATCGCGGGCTCCTTCGACCACGCCCGCGCCGAGGGCGGCCAGCCCCGCGATGGCGTGGCTGCGCACCACGTCGGCGTCGAGCAGTCCCACCACCGGGGCGGACGTGAAGGTGTACGTGGCCTCGGTCGCTCCGCGCGACGTCCCAGTCTCGACATGAGTCACGCCCTGGCCGGCGGGATCGACGAGAGCGACCGCCGTCATGCCGTCGCCAGCCGTCGCGGACACGAGCAGCAAGGTCTTCCCCTCGAGCACCGGCACGCCGATCTTGGTGCCAGTCACGCCCTGCTCGTCGTACGTCGTCGCTGGGTTGCTCGGCAGTGCTGAGCCGGGCTCACCGAGGGCCGGAGCGAACATCAGCTCGCCGGCCACCACCTGCGGGATGAAGTCGGCCTGCAGCTGCTCGGAGCCGGACCTGACGAGCGGCAGCAGACCGCAGGCCAGGGTCTCCCACACCGGAGGCCCGGCCGCGCGACGTCCGATCTCATGCAGGAGCACGGCGACCTCGCCCATGCCCAAGCCCTCGCCTCCGTGCTGCTCAGGCGCGGCAAGGGACAGTAGCCCGGCCGCCTGCACGGCCCGCCAGGACCCGTCGCCGCGGTCGAGCACGTCGCCGATGACGGAGCGCACCTCGTCGAGCACCGAGTCCACGCATCTTCTCCTTTGGAGTGGCTGCTTCCTCACCGAAACTATAACGTGTTCTAATCTTGTGGAAGTCGACTCAGAGGAGAGCTCGTGCGGATACCGATCCGGGCGTCCCTCGATGCCGTTCGACACCTCCTGCCAGACCTCTCGGCCATGGACCTGTTCGACCTCCCACCCGTGGACCTGCCGGAGGGACGCTGGCTGAAGCTCCCCCGGCGCGGCCGGACCTGGCTCACGGACGTGCCCGGTCCCACCCCTGACGCGCCCGCGATCGTGCTCCTGCACGCCGTCGGCTGCACCGGCCAGCTGACCTGGTTCCCCGTGATACCGCACCTGGCGAAGCACTACCGGGTCATCACCTTCGACCAGCGATGGCACGGCCGCGGCATCACGTCCGAACGGTTCCTGGTCGCCGACTGCGCGGACGACGTGGCCGCCGTGATCGACCAGCTCGGCCTCGTCCGTCCGATCGTCGCCGGCTACTCGATGGGATCCGTGGTCGCGCAGCGGGTGTGGCGACAGCATCCCGACGTCGTCGGCGGGCTCATCCTCGCCGCCAGCACCGACCACTTCCGCACGAACGGCCGTGAACGCGTCTTCCACGCGGGTATGGAGCTGGGAATGGGCCTCACCGCGACGCTGTCCCGCTCACGCGTCGTCACCCGTGCCGGCGCGGCCGCCGCCGAGGCGATCGACCCCGACACGTCCGACACCGCTCGCTGGGCGCTGAACCAGTTCCGCTCGAGCAGCCCGTGGGCGGTCGGCCAGGCCGTGGCTTCCCTCGGCCGTCACCACTCCACCCCGTGGCTGTCGAGCATCGACGTGCCGACTGCGGTCGTCGTCACCACTCGCGACCACGTGCTCCCCACCGCGCGCCAGCTCGAGCTGGCCGCGAAGATCCCTGATGCCACGGTGCACGAGGCCGACTGCGGGCACGCGGGATGCGTCATGGAGCACCGCGCCTTCGTGCCGGCCTTCCTCGAGGCCGCCCGTGCCACGACGGCGCGGATGAACGAGCGCGAGCCGGCCGGCGCCTAGGGGCTTCAGCTGCCGTCAAGGACCGCGTTCTGCATCGCCTTGAGCTCGGCCGGGAACTGGTCGACCAGGTCCCAGATCCGCGGCATCACGTCGGTGCAGGCGATGGCGCCGATGTGCATCTGTCCGTTGTTGCTGATGACGGTGATGTTCAGCCCCGCACCGTGGAAGACCGGGCCGAGTGGGTAGAGCGCCTCGATCCGGGAGCCGATGAAGTACAACGGCACCGGCGGCCCGGGGACGTTGGAGATGACGAGGTTGTGGATGACCGGCCCCCGCTCGGCGAGCCGGAGGTCGGACACCATGCGGACGGCCAGGCCGAACGTCCGCGGAGCCGCGAACTCCGCCCACTCCTGGAGGGTGTCGGCCGGGACGGCCTTGTGGTGATCCTTGGCGTTCGCGTTCGCCGCAGACATCGCGGTGATCCGCTCGCGAGGGTCCTCGACGTCGGTGCCCAGCTTGCAGAAGATCGTCGACACCTTGTTGCGTCCGCCGGTGCGCTGGGTCTCTTCGTGCACCGACACGGGAACGCTGGCCAGCAACGACGTCTCCGGCAGCTCGCCCCGATCCTGGAGGTAGCGACGAAGAGCGCCGCCGCTGAGCGCCAGCACGACGTCGTTGACGGTCGCTCCGGGGATCGCGTTCTTGAGCTCCTTGATGTCGTCCAGCGAGATGTCGGTGAACGCGATGGACCGATGACCGGTGATGGTGCCGTTGAAGGACGTGCGCGGGGCAGTCAGAGGCGCCGCCATCGCCGTTCCCTCTCGCGCCCGGCCCACCGTCTCCACGACGGTTCGCACCGTCGGCGTCACGAGCTTGGCCAGCTGCCACGGCTTGACCGCGAGCGACATCACGCCGCGGCCGACCAGCTCGAGGTCGGACGGCACGCGTGGATGTCCGGTCTCACCCGGAGCGTCCCCGGTCTCCAGCGGCGGTGCATCGGGTTCGAGGCTGCACAGGTACGAGATCATGTTCGACCCCGAGACCCCGTCGACGGACGAGTGGTGCATCTTCGAGAAGACGGCGAGCTTGCCGTTGGCGAGGCCCTCGATCACGTGCATCTCCCAGAGCGGCCGCGTCCGGTCCAGAGGGATTCCGGCGAGGTGCCCGACGACCTCGGACAGCTCTCGTTCGCCGCCGGGTGTCGGCACGGCGAGCCGGTGGACGTGCCGGTCGATGTCGAACTCCTCGTCGACGACCCACAGGGGGAAGTCGATCCGGCCGGGCACGAGCTTGAGCTTGCGGTTGAACATCGCGATGTCCGAGACGCGGTTGGACAGCTCCTCCTTGAAGGAGGCGAAGTCGTAGCCGCCGGGGAAGGTCTCCGGGTCGACGACGATCAGCCCGCAGACGTGCATGAGCTGCGCGCCGCTCTCGAGATACAGGAAGCTGGCGTCGAGTCCGCTGAGACGATCCATGCCCGTTATCCTAGCGTTTCCTAGAACATGTTCTACTCCCCTGAATTCAACAGAGTGAGGAGTCAGATGTCTGCGGGGTTCGCGCGTCGCCAGGTCGCCCTTGCCGCGCTGGCACTGAACGCGGTGCGGCCGATGCCGGGTCGCTGGGCCGGGATTCCGGCGTTCGCCCTCGGCTGGCCGGTCAGCGAGCTCGCTCCACACCTGCTGGGAGCCACCCTCGCCGACACCGCCGCCGAGCTGACCGTGCGGCGTCGCACCTCCACCCCTTCGACCACCGGACTGGTCGCCGCCGCCGCGGCTGCCGGTCTCCTGGGATACATCGTCACCGGCGCACGGCGCGTGGGCGACCGAGCTCGACGAGGCACTCCGCGGGAGCATCGGCGAGGACTACCTGACCACCATCGACCTTCCCGGTCCGGTTGATCTTCGCCTCCCGCGGGGATCGGTCGCCCGGCCTTTCCGCTTTCGTCAGCGCGACGTCGAGAAGATCCGCCACGTCCAGTACACCGAGGGCGGCCGCCGGGCCCGGCTGGACATCTACCGGCCGAAGGACCGTGACCTCAAGGGTGCGCCGGTGCTGATCCAGATCCACGGCGGCGGCTGGACCATCGGCACCAAGGGACAGCAGGGCCTGCTCCTGATGAACCGGATGGCGCAGCAGGGCTGGATCTGCGTCGCGTCCAACTACCGGCTCGCCCCGAAGCACACGTTCCCCACCCAGATCGTCGACGTGAAGCGGGCGATCGCCTGGGTGCACGAGAACATCGAGGAGTACGGCGGCGACCCGTCGTACATCGCCATCACCGGCGGATCAGCCGGCGGTCACCTCGCCGCTCTGGCAGCGCTCACTCCCAACCTCCCGGAGTACCAGCCCGACTTCGAGGACTCGGACACCTCGATCGCCGCGTGCGTCTCCTTCTACGGCCTCTACGACCTCGCCGGCCTCAGCGAGACGAAGAACAGCATCGACCTGCGGGACCGGTTCGTCGGCCCATGGGTGTTCAAGCAGGACCCCGAGTCCGACCGCGACGCGTTCGTCCAGGCTTCGCCGCTGGCCCACGTCGACGAGCACTCACCCGACTTCTTGGTCATCCACGGCGCCAACGACACCCTGGCTCCCGTGCAGGAGACACGAACCTTCGTCGCCGCTCTCCGCGAGCTGTCAGGAGCGACGGTGACCTACGCCGAGATCCCCGGCGCCCAGCATGCCTTCGACGTCTTCTCCTCGATCCGCAGCCAGCACACGATCGGCGCGGTTCAGCGCTGGCTGCAGTGGCACCGGGCAAGGCGGGCGACCGCTTCCTGACGTGGCGGCCGCTCCAACGGGCACGAAGAGTGCCAGCCCGTTACGGTCGATGGATCAGACCGGCAACGGCGTGGAGACGACATGACCGACCACGAAATGCTGATCGTGGGGGGCGGCAACGCCGGGATCTCACTGGCGGCAAAGCTGCTCCGCGACGGCCAGCAGGACGTTGCATTGGTGGAGTCGGAGTCCGTCCACCGCTATCGCCCGCTGCTCAACTATGTCGGCGCCGGACAGGCGAGCATGGCATCGCTGGAACGGCCCGCGGACAAGGTGGTCCCGGACGGGTGCACCTGGATCCAGGAACGCGTCGTGGCTGTCGACCCCGACGGACCGAGCGTGCTGACCGCGGAAGGGCGGCGATTCGGCTGCTCCACGCTCGTCCTGTGCCCCGGGCTCGAGGAGCACTGGGACGCGACTCCCGGCTTGGCGGATGCCTACGCCGCCGGATGGGCGGGGTCGACGTTCGTGGTCGAGACCGCCCCGCTCGTGTGGCCCGCGCTCTGCGCTCTGTCCACGGGGCGGGTGCTCTTCACGGTCCCGCCCGAGCCCGCCCCGTGCGGGGCGACCGCCCTCAAACCGCTGTTCATGGCCTGCGACCACTGGCGGCGCACCGGTGTGCTCCAGGACCTCGATGTCCGGCTGGTCCTGCCCAGGCAGACCCCGCTCGGCGTGCCCCAGGCCGATGACGAGCTGGAACGGACGCTGGCGTCTTACGGCGTGCAGGTCATGCGGGAGGCCGAGGTGACAGCACTCGCCGACCGTCGAGTCACCGTGGCCACGTCCTCTGGCGAGCAAGCGATCGACGATGTCGCGTTCGCTCACGTCGTCCCGCACTACCGAGCCCCTCGGTGGATTGCCGAGAGCGGTCTCGCCGGTACGACGGCGGCCGGGCTGGTGGATGTCGACCCGCTGACGCTGCGCCACCGGCGCCACCCGGCAATCTGGGCTCTGGGCGACGTCGCCGACCTCGCGACCCGGCCGTCAGGAGGGGCGCTCCGCAAGCAGGTCGTCGTTCTGGCTCACAATCTCACCACGGACGACGAGAAGTTCTTCCAGCACTACGACGGCTACACCGTCATGCCGATCACGGTCGCTCGTCACCGTCTCATGCTCGTCGAGGTCGACCGCGACGGTCACCAGGTGCCCTCCGTGCCGTTCCCCGATCTGGTTCGACCGCGGCGAGCCACCTGGGCGGTCGACCGCTACGCGCTGCCGATCACCTATTTCCGGCGAATCCTGCGGGGCAAGGTCTGACCGCTCAGGAGCCCGGCAAGAGGTCCCTGACCGCGTCGACCACCTTGGCCGCCGCGGGCCGGTCGTCACCCCCACTGGCCCAGACCGGGTCCTGCGGCAAGGGGCCCATCGGGTCGGCGTCCTCGGGCACCGAAACCCGCGGGGCGAGCGATCGGCGGAGCGACTCATCGAGTGACAGGAGCTGGTGCCCCTCGGGCAGCAGCAGCTCCCGGAAGTCGTCGTTCGCGGCGATCATGCCGTGGCGGAGGCTCTCGACCAGAGCCTCCACCGTTGGTCGTGGTACGTCGGTGAGGCTGCCGACCAGCGTGCCGACGAGCGCAGTCGGCAAGAAGGGCACGTCAATCTGCGGACGCTCGAGTCCTGCGTGCGTGGTGTAAGCGTCGAGCAAGGCCGCGTACCGCAGCTGGTCGGGACCGCCGACATCGAAGTGGCGCGAGGGGCCGCGGTAGTCGAGCGCACCGAGCAGAGCCTCCAGCACATCGACGACCGCGATCGGCTGCACCATGGAGTCCATCCACGTCGGCACGGTGTGCACGGGCATCCGTTCGCTGACCTGCCTGATGATCTCGAACGACGTGGAGCCGCTGCCGAGGAGCACCGCGGCGCGCAGGACGACGACGGTCGCAGGCCCGGATCGGAAGATCTGCTCCACCTCGAGTCGGGACCGGATGTGCTCGGAGAGCTCATCCTCCGCGACCTCTGGCACCAGACCGGAGAGGTAAACGATCCGCTCGATGTCGTGAGCGCGCACGCCGTCCACGAGATTGCCGGCGGCCCTGCGATCGGTGTCGGCGAAGTCGTCGCCACCCATTCCGTGAATCAGGTAGTAGACCGCGTCCACGCCCTCGCAGGCGGCAGCGACCTGGCCGGGGTGGAGCGCATCCATGTCAACCGTCTCGACGCGGTCGCCCCACCACGGCTGCTCGTGTTCGGCGTCGATCGTGGTCGTCCGCACGACGTGTCCGCGCTCGAGGAGCAACGGCACCAAACGGCTGCCGACATAACCGGTCGCGCCGGTCACCAGGATGTCCACCATGCCCTCACTTCACAGTTCACAGCCTGCCACGCGAGCGCTCGTTCGGCACTGTGAACTCGGCAAGCATCTCCCGCGGGTCATGCTCCGTGCACGGCGTCCTGACCGCCCTCACCGCCGCTGATCGTTGACCTGCACCCCACCCAGCGCTATCTTCAAGTTGTCTGACAACTTTCGCGCATGGACCCAGCTGGAAGCAGGAGGAGCGATGGCGGACAAGTCACGAGCTTATGGATCGGTCACCTACCAAGAGGCCGGCGAAGGATATTTCGAGCAACGGCAACTACGCCGCCACGCCGCCTTCTGGTCGCTGTGGGCACTGGGCGTCGGAGCCGTCATCTCCGGCGACTTCTACGGCTGGAACCTGGGCATCGACGCCGGGGGCTTCGGCGGGCTGCTGATCGCCGGGGTCGTCATCACGATCATGTACTACGGGTTGTGCTTCAGCATCGCCGAGATGTCGCCGGCCATGCCGCACACCGGTGGCGCCTATTCCTTCTCCCGGTCCGCGATGGGACCGTGGGGCGGCTTCATCACCGGCCTGGCCGAGAACATGGAGTACGTCATCACGCCGGCGGTCGTCGTGGGCGCGATGGGCTTCCTGTCGCACGACATCGTCGTCGACCTGACCGGTGCCGACGGTGCCTGGAACAGCGTCATCCTCTGGTGGCTGCTGTACTACGTGCTCTTCGTCGGGGTCAACATCCTGGGCATCGAGATCACGATGCGCTTCACCGTGGTGATCACGGTGCTGGCGCTCGCGGTCCTCGCGTTCTACTTCGTGGCCGTGCTCGTCAGCGGTTCCTTCGACGCCAGCCTGCTCACCAACATCCCGCCCGACGAAGAGGGCGGCAGCACCTTCCTGCCGCACGGCGTCGCGGGAATCTTCCCGGCCCTGCCGTTCGCGATCTGGTTCTACCTCGCGATCGAGGAGCTGCCGCTGGCTGCCGAGGAGTCCCACGATCCGGCGCGAGACATCCCGCGCGCGACCATCTGGGGTCTCACGACGCTGATGCTGTTCGCGGTTGGCATCCTGTTCCTGAACACCGGCGTCGGCGGTGGCGCGGCCGCAGTCGGCACCTCGGCGACCCCGTTGTTCGACGGCTTCAAGGCGGTCTTCGGCGAGGGCACCGGCGCGACCGTCCTCGGGTTGATCGCGTTGACCGGGCTGATCGCCAGCTTCTTCACGATCATCTACGCCTACGGTCGCAACACGTACTCGCTGTCCCGTGCGGGCTACTTCCCGCAGGTGCTGTCGATCACCCACCCGACCAGGAACACGCCCTACGTCGCGCTCATCACGGGCGCGGTGATCGGGTATGCCCTGGCCCTGCTCATCTACTTCCTCGGGAAGGCCGAGGGCGCGTTGGCAGGTCAGATCGTCGGTGCGCTGCTCTACATGGCCGTGTTCGGTGCGGTGATCTCCTACTTCATGCAGTGCCTGGCGTTCATCCTGCTGCGCCGCAACCTGCCGGACATCGCCCGCCCGTACCGGAGCCCGTGGGGTGTCCCGGGCGCCGCGATCGCCGGTGTGATCGCCCTGGTTGCGCTCGTCTCGCTGTTCCTGAACGCGGACTACCGGCCGGGCGTGTACGGCACGCTCATCTACTTCCTGATCGGCATCGCCTACTTCGCGATCAGGGGACGGCACAAGCTGGTGCTGTCGCCGGAGGAGCAGTTCGCCATGACCCAGGGCAAGCACGGTGCGAATCTCCAGACAGAGGGTTACGGAACCACGTCCGTCACCGAGATCGCGGCGGACGATACGCCGCCTCGGGCACCCTGACCGGACCTGCGGGGAGGATCGCCGCCCGATCCTCCCCGCAGACACCACCCAACGCATCGCCGTCACGTGAGGGGGAGTCGTGTCTCTGGTCCTAGGAGTCGACGTCGGCTCGCAGAGCATCAAGGCGGTGATCGTCGACGAAGCCGGCGCGTCGTCTCCTCCGGCTCGGCGCCGATGACCATGGTGCACGAGCACGACGGCTGGGCCGACCAGGATCCGGAGACCTACCGCACCGCGCTCCGCGACGCCGTGCGGACGGCGACCGAGAGCATCCAGGCTGATCACGTCGTGGCCATGGGCCTGGGCAGCCAGGTCGACGGCGTCGTCGCCTCGATGCCGACGGCAATCCACTGCGCTCAGCCATCATCTGGCTGGACAAGCGTGCCACCGAGCAGTGCGACCGGCTGGTCTCCACCGTGGGGGCCGAACGGCTCGCCGAGCTCACCGGGCTGGTCGCCGACGCGTCGCACAGCGCGCCGAAGATGATGTGGATCCGCGAGAACGAACCGCAGGTCTGGGAGCGCGCTGCCATGCTCGCGCCCGTCGGGGCATACGTGCTGCATCATCTGACCGGCTCATGGGCCCAGGACGCCGCGAACGCGTCGTCGACGATGGTGTACGACGTCGCCAAGGGCGACTTCGACACCGAGCTGTGTGAGGCCGCCGGCCTCGACCCAGCCATGCTGCCGCCGGTCCGGCCTTCGACGGACGTGGTCGGCACACTCCGGCCCGACGTCGCCGCCGACCTCGGGCTGCCGGCCACGTGCGCGGTGGTGGTGGGTACGGGAGACGAGCACGCCGCATCCGTCGGGGCCGGCGCCATCGAGCCCGGCGTCATCGTCGACGTCACGGGAACGGCAGAGCCGGTGACGACGGTCGCCGACGAGCCCGTCCGCGATCCGCTCGCCGTGGTGGAGACCCACGGTCACGCGGTCCCCGGCACGTGGCTGATCGAGAATCCCGGCTTCGTCAGCGGCGGCAGCACGCTGTGGCTCTCGCAAGGACTGCTCGGTGTCCCGCAGGCAGACGTCTTCGCACGAGCGCTGGAGGCGCCGCCGGCCAGCGACGGCGTCCTGTTCCTGCCCGCCCTGTCCGGCTCGACGGCGCCGCGGTGGAACGACGCGATGCGTGGCGCCTTCCTCGGACTCGGCATGAACCACACGTCGGCCCACGTCGCGCGCGCGGTGCTCGAAGGATGCGCCTACGCGCTGCGCGACATCGTCGACCGGCTCGACGCGTTGAACCTCGGTCACGGCGAGGTCCGCATCGTCGGGGGTGGCGCGCGGGACGACCTGTGGGCGTCGATCAAGGCCGACGTGCTCGGCCGTCCGGTGCGCCGCGTGCTGTCCGAGGAGGCCACCGCCGTCGGTGCCGCGATGGTCGCCGGAGTCGGGTCAGGGGTGTTCGCGAGCTTCGATGCCGCATCGGTTGCCGTCCAGCTGGACTCGAGCACCATCGACCCCGACCCCGACGCGCAGCAGCGCTACGCCGAGGCGTACGACCGCTACCGTGCCGCCTTCGACGCCGTCGAGTCAGCGCTGGCGCACATGATCAACATCCCAGAACCGAACGCGATCCTCGCGACGCTCCGCGAGCGGGGCCATGCCGACCTGCCCGCCGTGGACATCCGCATCGGTGCCTCGGTGCTGGACGACGCGATCAAGGACAGCTCCAGCCTCGCCGGTACACCGGTGATCATCAGCGATGGCGGGCCGTACCGCACATCGGCGGGTCCGGTCGTCGATCGTCTCGCCGAACAGCTCGGCGACTGCCCGGTCATCCAGCTCGGCACGGGCACGGTGCGCGCCGACGAGGAGACGGTCGAGCGCGCCGTGGCCGAGGTCGGCTCCGACCGGCTGGTGGTCTCGGTGGGTGCGGGCACACTCACCGACATCGCGAAGGTCACCGCGGAACGCACCGGAAGCCGCCACGTCGCGGTCCAGACCGCCTGCAGCATCAACGGCTTCATCGCCGACCGCAGCGTCCTCGTCATCGCCGGCGCGAAGCGCACCGTCGTGTCGCGATGGCCGGACATGCTCATCGCCGACTCCGACATCCTCACCGCAGCGCCCGTCACCCTGAACCGCGCAGGCGTGGGCGACCTCTCCACCGTCCCCAACGCGGTCGCCGAGTGGCAGCTCGCGGCGGGCCTGGGCCATGGACCCGCCTACGATGCCGCGGTCGTCGAGCAGGTGCTCGCCGCGATGCCCGCGCTTCCGTCGCTCGGCCGCGCCGCGCAGGAGGCCGAGCCGGCCGGACTCGCCGACCTGGCCCGGCTGCTGGCGGGAAGCGGTCTGTCGATGGGAATCGTCGGCTCGACGGCGCCGGCATCGGGCAGCGAGCACGCGGTGTCGCACCTGCTGGAGATGGCGTTCGCCCAACGGGAGGGACCGGGCGCGCCGCACGGCATGCAGGTGACCGTGGCGACCCGGCTCGCGCTGCGGGTCTGGCAGCTCGTCGATCGCACGATCAGATCGGGCCGGTCGCAGGTCACGGTGCCTGATGAGTCGACGAGCCGGGAGGCGGGGGCACTCGCGTTCGCCGCGCTCGGCGCGAAGACGGTCGAGGAGTGCTGGGCGGGCTACTCCGCGAAACGCGACTGGCTGCTGGAGCACCAGTCGGACGTCGAGGCGATCGTCGCCGACTGGGACGCGTTCACGAAGTCACTGGCGCTGCCGACCCCGGAGCAGTTCGACGAGGTGAGCCACGCGAGCGGCCTTCCCACCCGCGCCGAAGATCTCGGGCCCGGCTACGACGCCGGTCTGCTGTTCTGGGCGCTGAGAAATTCGCATCTGCTGCGCGAACGATTCTCGATCGTGGATCTTGCCGATCTGCTCGGGGTCTGGTCGGACGAGACGGCGCAGTCGATCATCACGGACGCCGAGAAGGGATGAAGGAGGACTTGTGGCTCATTTCGTGTTCATGCTGACCCACGACGACCGAACGGTCGACAACGCGGCCGAGATCGTGCCGACGCTGGCCGACACCGGGTTGAGGTACATCGGCTTCAAGGACGTCGGGGCAGACCTCGCGCGACAACGTGAGCTGACCTCGCTCGCCCACGACTCCGGCTTCGAGGTCATGCTCGAGGTCGTGTCGACGTCCAAGGAGGCTGAGCTGTCGTCGCTGCGGTCGGCCGCTGAGGCGGGGTTCGACTGGGTGCTCGGTGGCACCCACGGTGCCGACACGGCGGGCATGCTTCCCGACGGCGTGAAGTACTGCCCATTCCCGGGCCAGGTCGTCGACCACCCCAGCGTCCTGCGCGGCACGGTCGACGAGATCGCCGCCGACGCGGAGCGTCTCACCGGGCTCGATCACGTCGCGGGCCTCGACCTGCTGGCGTACCGCCACCCGACCGCCGACACGCTCGAGCTGATCCGTGCTGTGGTGGAGCGCTCGGACGGCCCGGTGATCGTCGCGGGATCGATCGCGAGCATCGAGCGGGCCGTCGCGGTGAGCGAAGCCGGCGCGTGGGGCTACACGATCGGCAGCGCCATCTTCGACGGCTTGCTGCCGGGTGCTCCGTCCATCGCGGATCAGGTTCGCCGAGTCATCGAGAAGACGGCATCTGACGCCGACGCATCACCCGAAGCACCCACGTAGGCTCGGAGAATGCCCGGAAAGAGCCTGCTCGCCGACCGGCTGCGCGATGAGCTGCTGGAGGAGATGACCGACGCGCAACTGCCGCCGGGAACCAAGCTGCCGACCGAGGGCGAGCTGGTGACGCGATTCAAGGTGTCCCGAGCGACGGTGCGGGAAGCGGTGACCAGCCTGGTCGAAGCCGGCTACGTCACCCGTCGGCGCGGATCGGGCAGCTATGTCGCCGAGCGTCGGCGGATGCCTCACGGTCTCGACTCGACGCTGAGCTACCTCGCGATGATCGAGCGGGCCGGTGCGCATGCGGGGATGCGGGTGCTCGACGCGGTTCTCGATCAGTACTCGAAGCTCGACAGCCCCTTGCAGCTCAGCCAAGGCGACACCGTCCTGGCGGTGGAGCGGGTGCGGACGGCCGACGACCAGCCGGTGATCTACTCACGCGACCGCATCCCCGCGCGGCTGCTGAAGGGCGAGCTCGATCTTCAGAACCTCCACCCCTCGCTGTTCGGGTTGCTGCGGTCATCGGGGCACGCCGCCGACCACGCGACGGCAACCCTGCGTGCCGTCGCCAGCACGAGCCGGACGGCGAAGGTGCTCGGGATCCGGCGCGGGAAGCCTCTGCTCTACATCGAGGAGATCGACTACGACCGCGACGGAACTCCGGTCATGCTGTCCCGCGAGTGGCACGTCTCCGAGGCGTTCGACGTGCGGATCAACCGGCAGGCCCAAGCGGCTCCGACCATCGCTGAGCGTTAGGAGGACTCATGGGCTTGAGCGACTACAAGCTGAACGCGTTCATCGCGGTTGCCGACATGGAACGGGCCACGGACTTCTACGAAGGGCAGCTCGACCTCCCGGTGCTGCGCACCGACCCTGACGGCAGCAAGGTCTACGCGTCTGGCGGTGACGAGTCCCTGGTGGTCTACCCCTCTCCGGACCACGCCGGTCAGTCGACCGCCACTCTGCTGACCTGGTACGTCGACGACGTCGAGGCAGGTTGTCGACGAGCTGACCTCGAACGGCGTGACCTTCGAGCAGTACGAAGGCGTGCTCGAGAGCGGTTTCGACTACTCGACCGACGAGAAGGGGATCTCACCCCGCGCCGGCGGCGGCAAGGTCGCCTGGTTCAAGGATCCCGACGGAAACCTCTTCTCGATCGAGGGTGATCGCTAGCCAGGGTCCGGAGACAGGTGCTCGTGGACGCAGGTCCAGCTGTCGCCATCGCGGTGGAGCACGATCGTCTCTCGCTCGTGGAGCTCTTCCTCCTGGTCTGCCACGAGCCTTCTCGTCCGGACCGCATGGGTGAACACCGCAAGGTCTTCGAGCTCTTGGACATGCTGGTCGGTGGATTCGCAGGAGAGGACGCGGAACCCGTCCTCCTGCTCCCACTGCGCCCAGAGCGTCTCGTAGTCGGCCCGCGATCCGACCAGACCCGGGGTGTCGTGGAACAGGAAGGTGGCGTCGGGGTGGAAGTGCGCGAAGTACGCCGTCGCGTCGCTGGCGGCGAATGCGGCGACGAGTGACTCGGCGAAGGATGACGGGGTCATGAGCCGTCCTTTCCGGCCATGGCGCTGACCAGCTCGTAGGCGACGTGAGAGGCGGCGATGCTGGTGATCTCGGCATGGTCGTAGACCGGTGCCACCTCGACGATGTCGGCTCCGACGATCTGCAGCCCTGCCAGTCCGCGCAGCACGGCCAGCAGCTCGCGGCTCGTCATGCCGCCGGCTTCCGGGGTGCCGGTGCCCGGCGCGAACGCGGGGTCGAGCACGTCGATGTCGATGGAGACGTAGATCGGGCGGTCCCCCACCCGCGCCCGGATGCGTTCCGCGATGCCCGCTGCGCCCAGCGCGTCGATCTCGGTCGCGGGGACCACGGCGAAGCCGAGCTCTCTGTCGTCGACGAGGTCTCCCGCGCCGTACAACGGACCCCGGGTGCCGACGTGCACGCAGGCCGAGGTGTCCAGCAGGCCCTCCTCGGACGCACGCCGGAACGGCGTGCCGTGGGTGTAGGCCGCGCCGAAGTAGCTGTCCCAGGTGTCGAGGTGCGCGTCGAAGTGCACGACCGCCACCGGCTCCGACGAGGCGACGGCACGCAACAGCGGAAGCGCGACGGTGTGGTCGCCGCCGAGGACGAGCAGTCGGGACGCGCGCTCGCGCAGCTCGCGCGCCGCGTGCTCGATGCCGGTGACCGCCTCGTCGAGCGAGAACGGGTTGACCGTCATGTCCCCGGCGTCGGCGACCTGCTGAACGGCGAACGGCGAGAGGTCCGCCGCGGGGTTGTAGGGCCGCAGCAGCTTGGACGCGGCCCGGATCGCGGCCGGGCCGAACCGCGCACCGGGACGGTAGGAGACACCCGCGTCGAACGGGATGCCGACCACCGCGATGTCGGTGCTGTCGACCTCGTCGATGCGGGGCAGCTGGGCGAAGGTCGGTGGTCCCGCGAACCGCGGCACCTTGCTGTTGTCCAGCTGTCCGACGTGGCCGTCGGCCACCACCCGCGGCAGCGACTCAGTCACGCGGCGAGCCCTCCTTGAGCTCGTCGACGGCCTCCTGATCGGCTTTGCGGTTGCGGAGGATCTGCCGGTGCGCCGAGGCGTTCGGGTTCTCGACGACGGCTGGGATCTCCATCTCGCGCGCGGGCACCCAACGTGGGCCATCCGGGCCGAACACGTAGCGCGGCTCCGGCGCGATGAAGAGCATCGCGAGATAGAGCGCCGCAGCGAGCCCGAGGGCGACCGGAAGGCTGATGTCGACGCCGCCCGCCGCGTTGCGGAACGGGCCCTCGATGAGCGGTGGGTAGTTCGCGAACAGGAGGCCGGCGACCGCGGCAGGGATCCAGGCCAGCAGTCCGCGCCAGTTGAGGCCGTCGTTGAACCAGTAGGCGCCGCCTCGCATGCCGAGGTTGAACACCTGGAGCTCAGCAGCGCCGTAGTGGCCGCGCCGCACGATGTATCCGATCGTCATGATGATCATCCACGGCGTCGTGCAGATGACGATCGCACCGATGAAGGCGTTGACGCTGTCGATCAGGTCGAAGGCGAGCCTCCCGACCAGGATGAAGACGAACGCGATCGCGCCGATGAACAGCGAGGCCTGGACCCGGCTGAACCGCGGGAACACCGAGGAGAAGTCGAGCCCGGTTCCGTACAGCGAGGTGATGCCGGTGGACAGGCCGCCGAGGAAGGCCACCACCATCAGCAGCACGGCGTACCACAGCGGCGAGAAGGTGATGAGGCCCACGATGTAGTCGTCACCGGTGACCAGCGTCGCCGTCACCACCCCGAACAGGAACGGCACCAGGGTGGCTGCCTGCGCGCCGAGCGTCGCGAGGAGGAGTGAACGGGGCGAGGTGCGTTCGGGGATGTAGCGCGACCAGTCGCCCAGGAAGGCACCGAACGAGATGGGGTTGCCCATCACGATCAGCGCGGACAGCACGAACGTGGGCCAGAAGCTGCCCAGCGCGTAGGCGTCCGGACCCGGGTCGAAGCTGAGGTCGATGTCTCCGGCATAGGCCAGGACGCCCAGCAGGATCAGGACGGTGTTGCCGACAACCACGACCTTGTTGACCAGCAGCATGAAGGCGAAGCCGTAGACCACCACGACGATGACCAGCGCGCCGAGCACGGCGTAGATGACGCCGCGGAGCAGGTCGGAGTCGGAGACCCCGAAGAGCCGGATCAGCCCGCCCACGAGGGCGTCGCCGCTGACCCAGACGGAGATCGAGTAGAAGGCGATCGCGGTCAGCAGCGACAGGAACGAACCCAGGACCCGGCCGCGCACCCCGAAGTGCGCACCCGACGACACCGCGTTGTTGGTGCCCGTCAACGGGCCGAACAGGCCCATCGGCATCAGGATCAGCGCCCCGACCAGGACGCCCAGCACGGTCGCGGCGACGGCCTCCCACAGCGACAGCCCCAGCAGGATGGGGAACGTGCCGAGGATGACGGTCGCGAACGTGTTCGCGCCGCCGAACTGGATCCGGAACAGGTCGCGTGGCCCGGAGTGCCGGTGCTCGGAGGGGATCGTGTCGATCCCGTGCTGCTCGACCTCGGTGGCGCGGGGCCTCTGGATCACACCGTCCGGGACATCGGCACTGCTCATGACCACTCCTGACAGCGGGCCTGTTCACCATGAGAACGACACGGCGAAAGTGTCTCTGGACCTTAGCGTGGGGTTTACTGCTGTGCAATAGTTGTTGCCCATGAGAGTTCAACGGGTCGTCGACCTCTGCGTGCCGGTGGATGCCGGGACGGTCGTGTATCCCGGGGACCCGACCCCGCGGTTCGAGGTGCACAGCACGATCGAGGCGGACGGCTTCAACCTGCTCGCGATCCACCTGGGCTCGCAGACGGGCACGCATGTCGATGCGCCGTACCACTTCGAGGAGGACGGCCTCCGAATCGACGAGGTGCCGGTCGACCGGTTCGTCGGGCCCGGTGTGGTCGTCGACGCCACCGGGCTGGACCCGCGCGGGGAGATCACCTGGGAGCACGTCGCCCCGGTCGCCGATCGCATCGAGCCGGGCGTCATCGTCCTGCTGCGCACGGGGTGGAGCGAGCACTACGGAGACCAGCGCTACTTCGAGCACCCGTTCCTGTCGGCCGACGCGTGTCAGCGGATGCTCGACCTCGGAGCCCGCTCCTTCTGCATCGACGCCATCAACATCGACGAGACCCCGGACGACGAGCACCCCGGCGTCGGGTTCCCCTGCCACCACCTCATCTCGCGCCTGGACGGCGTGATCGGGGAGAACTTCCAGCTGGCCGAGCTGCCTGAGGGCGACTTCCTCGTCGCCTGCACACCGGTCCGGCTCACCGGCGCCGACGGCGGACCGGTGCGTGCCGTCGCGATCCAGCTGGGCGCATGAGCACGAAGACCCGGCCGGCCGCTCCCGATCGAGCGCGTCCCACCGTGCTCATCGGAACCAAGCTGCGCAGCGCACGGAAGGCGCGCGGCCTCACCCTCGACCAGGTCGCCCAGGCCGCAGGCCTCACGAAGGGCTTCGTCAGCCGGCTCGAACGCGACGACGTCTCCCCCTCCGTGGCGTCGCTTGTCACCGTGTGCGACGTGCTGGGCCTGCGGGTGGGTGAGCTGTTCGACCCCCCGAAATCATCGGTCATTCGCTCCGGCGAAGGCCGTCTCATCAACTTCGGCGGTGAGGGTGCCACCGAGCGTCTCATCACGCCCGGCACCCAGTCCGCACTCGAGGTGATCCACTCCGTCATCGAACCCGGCGGCAACGGCGGTGAGGAGCTCTACGCGCTGGCCTGCGACGCGGAATGCGCGTACGTGCTGTCCGGCACGGTCGAGGTGGTGCTCGGGGATCACTCCGAGACTTTGACCGCAGGCGATGCGATGACCTTCCCCGGCAACACTCCGCACACCTGGCGAAACCCCCGCTCCCGACCGTGCAAGGTGCTGTGGATCCTCGCCCCGGCTCCCTAGCCACGGCAAGAGCTACTTCGTGCGCGCCTAGACCTTCAACGTGTTGACGCTTCTCGTGATGTCCTCGCCCTTCTTCTCGAGGAACACGATCTCGCCGAATTCCAGGGACGACCAGTCGTCGGTGCCTTCCGTCAGGGGCTCGGAGGCGAAGATGGCGGCCGTCGCCTTCTCGACGGTGCACTCTTCGAAGTCGTAGGACGAATCATCCTGCTGAAAATTGCGGCCCATCAGCAGATACATCGGCTCCAGGAGCATGGAGAGCACGAAGTCGTCCGTGCCCGGGCCGGACTTTCGCAGCTCTTTCCAGTCCCCAGACGGATCGGTCTCGCCTTGGCGTCCGGTGCCGAAGTTCACCCCGATGATGCGGTTCGGAGAGACCAGGGCCATCTTCAACTTGGTCAGTGCGACGAGGTCGAGCTTCTTCATCGCCTGGATGATGAGCCTCAACATCTCCTCGAAACCGCGTTGAACGTCCTCGTCACTGTCGCTCTCGAGCAGGGAGAGGAGGAGCACGTAGAGAAACTCAGTGTCGGTGTTGCCCCGCATCTGCTCCAGGTACTTGTCCTGGCAGTGCTGCAGCAGCTCCTTCTGCAACAGCTTCCAGTTCGGCAGGTCACCGTTCTGGGCAACGATCCAGGGCGTCTCCGTGAAGGAGTAGGGATGGCAGTTCTCGTCGACCATGACCACGCTTGAGTCGTAAGCGGCTGCTCTCACATGAGCCAGCAGCGTGCTGGCCTGCAGACTCGGAATGATTCCGCCGGCATTGTCGTCGTAGAAGGCCGGCATGGGTCGGCGGTAGACGAACGGTTCCTCTGGTGTCAGCAGATGTTCGCCCCAGATCCCGAATCCCCACCCTGCCAGCTGAAGCTCCGGATGACGCTCAGGGTCGAGGCTTTGGTTGATGAGGCTGTTACCCGGCTTGAGCAGCAGGTTCTCCACAGGAATTTCCGGCCCGATGTAGGCGAGCACTCGACACATACGTCTCCCTCTTTGATGGATCTTCGATTTGGCCTGGAGGCGTCCGACCGGGCAACACCACGAGCGTCTTCAGCCTATGGTCCAGGCGCTCCACGCGCTCATCGCGCGTCGGTCTCTGTCGTGCGAGACTCACGTCTCGTGTGCTGCGGGAACATGGTGACGACGATGCCGGTTGTTGAGACATGAAGAAGATCGGCTTCCTGTCCTTCGGCCACTGGAATCCCTCGCCACAGTCACAGGCGCGGACGGCGTCCGACGTCCTGCTGCAGTCCATCGACCTCGCGGTGGCGGCCGAGGAGGTCGGCGCGGACGGTGCCTACTTCCGCGTGCACCACTTCGCTCGACAGCTCGCCTCGCCGTTCCCGCTTCTTGCGGCGGCGGGCGCGAGGACGAGCCGTATCGAGCTCGGCACCGGCGTGATCGACATGCGATACGAGAACCCGCTCTACATGGCCGAGGACGCCGGCGCCGCGGACCTGATCGCCGGCGGCAGGTTGCAGCTCGGCATCAGCCGGGGGTCACCGGAGCAGGTGATCGAGGGTTACAAGTACTTCGGCCACGACCCGGGCGAGGGCGACGACCACGCCGCCATGGCGCGTGAGCACGCCCGGGTGTTCCTCGAGGTGATCGACGGGAAGCGGTTCGCCGAGCCGAGCCCGCGGCCGATGTTCCCCAACCCGCCGGGTCTGCTGGGCATCGAGCCGCAGTCGCCCGGCCTGCGCGACCGGATCTGGTGGGGCGCCGGCACCCGCAAGACGGCCGTCTGGACGGGTGAGCAGGGCATGAACCTGATGAGCTCGACGCTGCTCACCGAGGACACTGGTGTGCCGTTCCACCAGCTCCAGGCCGAGCAGATCAAGATGTTCCGGGACGCGTGGGAGAACTCCGGCCACGAGCGCGAGCCGCGGGTCTCGGTCAGCCGCAGCATCTTTCCGATCGTCAACGACACCGACCGCGCGTACTTTGGCTCGGAGTCGCGGAGCAAGGACCAGGTCGGGTTCATCGACGGTGGCACGGCCCGGTTCGGCAAGACGTACGCCGGGGAGCCGGACCAGCTCGTCAAGGATCTCGCCGAGGACGAGGCGATCGCCGCAGCGGACACGCTGCTGCTGACGATCCCGAACCAGCTCGGCGTCGAGTACAACGCGCACCTGCTGGACAGCATCATCAGGTACGTCGCGCCAGAGCTGGGCTGGCGCTGACGATCTGGCAGAGATCAGCCTCGGGGTAGCCCGAGCACCCGTTCGGCGGCGACGTTGCGCAGGATCTGGGTGGTGCCGCCGGCGATCGAGAGGCAGCGGGCGAGCAGCATCTCGTGGATGTCGGCGGCGATCCCGGGGTCGTCCGTCGCGTACAGCGCCGCTGGGCCGTGCAGGTCGACCACCAGCTCGGACGCCTCCTGGCGGTTGCGGACGCCCAGCAGCTTCGCGACGCTCGACTCGGCACCGGGACCCTGGCCGGCGATCGACCGGAGTGTCGACCGGACGCCGAGCAGCTGGCACACGGTCGCCAGCGCCACTTGATGGCCGACCCGCGCTGCGTCGGCATCCGACTCGCGCCCGGCCACCAGCTCGACGGCGCGTTCTGTGCTCGCCCCGAGCTTGGAGCCCATCGCCACCCGTTCGTTCGCGAGCGTGGTGCGGGCGAGCTTCCACCCCTCGTTGACCTCACCCACGACGCAGTCGTCGGGGACGAACACGTCGTCGAGGAAGACCTCGTTGAACATCGCGTCACCCGTGATCTCCCGGAGCGGGCGCACGTCGATGCCGGCCGACGTCATGTCGACCAGAAAGTAGGTGATGCCGTGGTGGGGCTTGGCGCCCTTGTCGGTGCGAGCCAGGCAGATGGCCCACTGCGCATCGTGCGCGCGCGAGGTCCACACCTTCTGCCCGGTCAGCTGCCAGCCGCCCTCGGTGCGGACGGCGCGGGTGCTCAGCGACGCGAGGTCGGAGCCGGCGCCGGGTTCGCTGAACAGCTGGCACCAGAAGATGTCGCCGAGCAGCGTCGGCAGCACGAACCGTTCCCGCTGCTCGTCGGTGCCGTGCTGGATGATCGTCGGCACCGCCCAGCCGCCGATGGCGATGTCGGGTCGGACGAGTCCGGCGCGGGCCAGCTCCTCGTCGATCACCAGCTGCTCCACCGGACCGGCGTCGAGGCCGAAGGGCCGCGGCAGGTACGGCATCAGGTAGCCGCCCTCGGCGAGCGCGGCCCGTTGCTCATCCGCGGGCAGCTCGGCGATGGCGTCCAGCTCCCGACCCGTCGTCTCGCGGAACCCTGCTCCCGCACCGTCGACGTCGATCTCGGGATGCCGGCGCTGCCCGCTTCCGGCACGCCCCGCCAATCGGATGGCCGACCGCTCGGCACCGCCCGTCATCGCGGCGACGGTGCCGCGCAGCGCGACCGCCCGTCGGAGGTAGAGGTGTGCGTCGTGCTCGAACGTGAAGCCGATGCCGCCGAGCACCTGGATGCAGTCCTGGGCGACGGACACGGCCCCGTCGAGAGCCACGGTCGCGGCGACGTCCGCGGAGTACTCCGCCTCTTCCACCGACAGGTTCTGCCGCGACGCGGCCCCGACGTCCCATGCAACCGCGGAGATCGACTCCGTGGTCTCGAGCATCTCGGCACACAGGTGCTTGATGGCCTGGAACGAGCCGATGGGTGCGCCGAACTGCTCGCGCACCTTGGCGTAGTCGACTGCGGTGTCCAGGCACCATTGCGCCACGCCGGCCGCCTCCGCCGCGGCCAGCGCGACGAGGACACGGCGCACTCCCCCGTGGTCGACGTCCGGCACGACCGTCACCTGGTCGCCTGTCGCGTCCACGCGGACCCGCCCACCGCGTCGGGACAGGTCGAGGCCGAGCGCCGGCTCGGCCGTCCAGCCGTCAGCATCGATCAACACCCAGGATCCGTCGTTCCCCGGCGCGAGCAGCCACCGGGCGTCGACGACGTCGAGCACGACGTCGAGGTCACCCCGAACGCCTGAGTCGTCGAGGCTGACCGTTCCCGACAGAGCAACGGCCGCGCTGTCACCGCGGGTGATTCCAGCGAGCGCCTCCTCCGCGTTCCCGGCAGCGTTCGCGACCACCTGCCCGACGAGGGTCGTTCCAAGCACGGGTCCGGGTACCAAGGCGTGCGCAGCGGCCTCCACCGCGACCATCTGGTCGAGCAGGTCACCGCCACCACCGGAGTGCTTCTCGTCGATCCCGATTCCGGTCAGGCCCATCTCGACGACGGCCTGCCAGGTCTTCGCGAACGCAGCGTCTGAATCCGTCTCGACTTCACGCACCGCAGCGGCTCCAGCGAGGCCAACGGCCCAGGCGCGCAGGGTGGAACTCAGCTCGAGATGATCACCAGACACCCCGACCGCCATGACGTGCCTCCAAATGTAGAACGTGTTTCAATTGTAGCGATGGTCGGCGTGGCTGACCTCAGCAGCAATCTGGACAGGAGACGATGGCGGATGACCAGCACGACGGAGACTCCCGGCTCCAACGCTCAGCGCGAGCGGAGGCGCCGCATCCTCGATGCGACCATCGCCTTGGCGAACGAAGGCGGCTTCGACGCGGTGCAGATGCGAGCGGTCGCCGACGATGCGGACGTCGCACTCGGAACGCTCTATCGCTACTTCCCCTCGAAGATCCATCTCCTGGTCACCGCCCTCGGGCGTGAGTTCGAGCGTGCCGAGGCGCAGTCGCGCACCCGCCAGGTGCCGGGCGACACCCCGCACGAGCGCGTCATGCATGTCCTGGGCGTCACGACGACCGCCCTCCAGAAGCAACCCCAGCTCACCGAGGCGCTCACCCGGGCCTTCATGTTCGCCGACGCATCGGTCGCAGACGAGATCCATGACGTCGGGATGAAGCTGACGGCGATGATCACGCATGCCATCGAGGGCACGGATGATTTCCGCGAACCCACCGACGAGGACATGGCCATCGTCCGGGTCATCGGCGACGTGTGGCTGTCGGCCCTCATGGGCTGGGTCACCGGCCGCACCACGGCCGAAGAGGTTCCGCGGTCGATGGACGTCGCCGTCCGGTTGCTCCTGCGCTAGCTGCACAGCGTCAAGCAGGCGGCTCGATCGTGAACGTCGCGTCGATCTTCTTGATCTTGCAGTCGGCCGTCAGCGTGAAGTCCTCGTCGACCGTAGATCCGGCCAGCGGCAGGTCCCCGAGGCCGACCGGGATGTCGTAGACGGCCTTGATGACGTTGGCCCGACCACCGGGCTGCCAGGTCCACACGACGTTCTCGATCGACGTGAAGACCGAGTACTGGATGTGCAGGTAGAGCTGGAGCTTCAGGTCGAACGCGGTGAACGAGGTGGGCAGACCGTTCTCGGTGCGCAGCACGATCGGGGCGAGCGGGACCGACCAGGCGGCGTTGCGGTCGACCAGGGCGTCGAGATACTTCTGCGATGCCGCCTGCGAGTCGGCCTGCGAGCATCCCGGCGCGGCCTCCGCCGCAACCGGCACGATGAGGACGAGGCTGCTGGCGAACGCAGCGAGGGCAACCAGGATGCGCGGCCTCATGTGACGACCAGCCCGCGGCCGGTGACGAGGGGCAGGTCGATCGAGCTGACCAGGCCGGGCTTGGCCTCCACGACGGCCGGGATCGAGTTGACGATGCGCATCGCGGTGGCCTTGAGGCCGGCGGTGTTGTGGTCGCCGTCCTTGCCGAGCAGCTGAAGGTCGACCGTGTAGTTCGGCTCGCCTGTGACGACGACCCGGTAGCAGCCGAGACCTGCGGGCTGTGGCCAGTCGGGAGCGATGTCGTCGTGCACGCGCGTGACGTGCTCGAGCACGATGCGGGTCTTGCCGTTGATCTTGCCGCGCAGCTCGAACCGCAGCCCTGCCACGGTGCCCTCTTCGATGGTGCCGCTGTCGATGTCGAACGTCTCGGTGGCGGGCAGCCGCTCGTAGAACTCCTCGATCTCCTCGATCTCGGTGCCGAGCCCGGCGGCGATCTGGTGCACGACGCTGCCCCAGGCCATGGTGAGCACGCCCGGCTGCAGCAGCATCGGGATGTTGTCCATCGGCTTGCCGAAGCCCATGACGTCGAACACGATCATGCGCTGGTTGTAGGTGTTGTAGTTCAGGAGCTCCATGCAGCGCACTTCTTCGATGCTCTCGCTGATGCTCGTCACGCCCAGTGGCAGCAGGTCGTTGGCGAAGCCCGGGTCGATGCCGTTGATGTAGAGCGAGACGCCGCCGTCGAGAGCCGCCTGTGTCACGCCTTCGGCCATGCCGACCGCGTCACCGGACGGGTACTGGAGGAACACCGGGCCGGCCGAGACGACGTTGATGCCGGCGCGAAGCAGGCGCTCGAGGTCGGCCATTGCCTCGAAGAGCCGGTCGTCGGACATCGCGGCGTGGACGACGCAGTCCGGCTTCAGCGCGATGATCTCCTCGACGTCGTTCGTGGCGAGCACGCCGAGATCGCGGTCGAGGCCGGCAAGCGGACCTGCGTCCTTTCCGACCTTGTCCGGGTTGGAGACCCACAGGCCGACGAGCTCGAGGTCGGGCCGAGCGTCGATGCCGATGATGGCGTTCTTGCCGACGTTGCCCGTGCTCCATGCGGCGACACGAATCGTCATAGGTCTTCTTCTCCTAGGTCAGGCAACCCCATGTCGAGGTTGGGCTGGTCGATGCCGCCGTCGACCTCCATCACCTTGCCGGTGATGTAGGCGCCGGCAGGGCTGGCGAGGAACAGGACGGTGGCGGCGATCTCGTCGGGATCGCCGATGCGGCGCAGCGGGGTGCCGGCCTCCATCTGCGCCGTGAGACCTTCGTCGCCGGTGACGATCTCGAGGGCCGATGTCGCGACCGATCCGACGGCGATCGCGTTCACCCTGACCCGGGGCGCGAGGTCGCGGGCCGCGAGGCGCGTCCAGTGGGCGAGGGCCGCCTTGGCCGTGCCGTACGCCAGGTAGCCGCGTCCGCTGATCCGCCCCATGACCGAGGAGATGCTGACAACGGATCCGCCATCGTTCGCCATCAAATGAGGCAAAGCTGCTCGCGTCAGGGCGTGAGCGGTCGAGACGTTGAAGTGGAAGGCGTCCTCGAGGCTGGCGACGTTGGTCTTCACGAACTCCCGCGGCATCCAGCCGCCGACGTTGTTCACCACCACATCGAGCCGACCGAGGGAGTCGACGGCGGTTTGCGAGAGCGCGGCCACCTGGTCGAGGTCGGACAGGTCGGCGGTCACGACGACCGCCTTGCGGCCCAGGGCCTCCACCTGCGCGGCGACCTCGTTCAGCTGGTCTTCCGTGCGGGCGGCGAGGACGACATCGGCGCCGGCCTCCGCGAGCGCGAGTGCGCTGGCAGCCCCGATCCCTCGGCCTGCTCCGGTGACGATTGCGACCCGGTCATCGAGGCGAAACCTCTCGAGCACCATGCCCGGGACAGTAACGCAAAACTGGAACACGTTCTAGTCCTGAGTCGGAGGGTGTGCTCGTCCATCTTCGGTCAGATCGCGCGCAGGCCCGCGGTGACGGCGGCGGCCACGAGGACGCAGGTGATCACCGATCCGCCGCGCCACGCGACGATGCCGGCTGCGGCAACGCCGGCCGTGTCGGGCCCGACGGACAGCTCGTCCCCGTTCGCCAGTGCGGTGGTGACGACCAGCGCAGCCAGCACCGCGCCCGGCATCACCGCCACGATCGACGAGAACCACGGCGGCAGCTCCCGGCCGCCCAGGGCGATCGGTCCGGCCGCCTTGATCGCGGCGGTGACAACCGCGACGAGAACGATCAGGACCCAGATGTTCATCGCGCGAGCCCGATCAGCGCGGCCGCACTTGCGGCGAGGATCGGGACACCCGGGGGCGTGAAGGGCACCAATGCCAAGGCAATGGCCCCGCCGATCAAGGCGACCAGCCGGGTGCGGCGATCCTTGGCCTCCCCGATCAGCAGCACGAAGAAGAACGCCGGGAAGATGGCGTCCAGGCCGAAGCGCTCCGGATCGAAGAGACTGTCACCGGCCAATGCGCCGACAGTCGTGCCCAAGAACCATGTGACGTACTGGGGCGCCGTCGAGCCGAAGAGCAGCCAGCGATCGAAGGTGCCGTCCCCGCGGTTGGCATGCACCCAGGACGCGTCGACGACGGTCTGCCCCTGCGCCGCTCGCTTCAGCGCACCCCCCGGCAGCGACGGTGCCAGTGCGATGCCCATCGCCAGGAAGCGAGCGTTCATCAGCCCGGCGGCCGCGACCGCAGGTAGCAGGCCGCCGCCTCCGAGGAGAATCGAGACCACGGCGAACTGCGCCGACCCGGCGAACACGATCGCCGACGTGGCGATCGCCTGAGCCGGGGAGAATCCGGCTTCGCGGGCGAGGACGCCGAACGACAACGACAACAGGAAGCCGGCCGCAGCATAAGGGAGTCCGAGTCGTACGCCGCGGCGAAACGAATCACTCCCGCTGTCAGCCGGTTCCACGATCGCGGCGGAGCAGCGAGATGGCGATCAGGGCGACGGTGATCGACCAGGGAATCCAGGCCACCCATCGCCGCTCGGATCCCCTGCTTCCCGTCACGGTGCGGACCGTCACCCTTCACCCCCGCTCGCTGGACCATGGTGGATTTGGCGTTCACCTTAAGCGGCGAAAGTCGCGAGCGCTGTCGGATTCCCCTGCGTCGTCATACGATGGACCTGCGCCGAACCCCCGAGCGCCGATGCGAAAACAGCGCGGCACGCTCTAGGGGTGACGTGAAGTGTTCTTGTGCTCTCCGGAACATTCAGACCGGCGGCGGGCCGTCCAGGTCCCAGTCTGCATTTGGTGCCCTCGATTACAGACGGCCACCAATTTTTCTCCATGCGTAAGCACGGCGCGCCATGTGCGACGACCAAGCATGAATCAAACTCGAACTCGGCGAGTTTCCAGGCTCGCTCTCGCCCTGCTGATCGTCGGCGCCTCACTGGCGGCTGTGCAAGCTCCTGCGAACGCGGGAAGCCGAGCAACCTGCCCGAGCGGCGCCTTCTGTGTCTGGACAGGCACCGACTACAGCGGTTCCCGATACAACTTGAACGACGTCAGCGACTACAACCGGATCTATGCCGATCCGATCCGGTCCGCCTACAACAACCGCAGCAAGCGGACCTACCTCAACCAGGGAACGGGCAGCAGCTCGACATACTCGTGCTTCGGGCCGGGAGACTACGACTATTCCTTGACCGGATGGCAGGTTCACGCCAACTCGGCGTACCTCTCGACCACGACGAACTGTTAAAAGCGCACAGTCGCAGGCGCAATGACAGTATTACCGCTATTGTCAATGGGTGAACGACGACGAGTTCACCGAACTCTATGACAAGCTGCATCGCCACCTTTTCCGGTATGCGATGGCTCAGCTTCACGCCGTAGAGCCCGCCCGAGACGCTGTGGCCGAGACGTTCCGCATCGCGTGGGAGAAGCGTCACGCCGTCAAGATTGAGGCGCGCTCGCCGAGCGCCTACGTGATGGGCATCGGGAAAAAGGTCATCCTGCGGCAGCTCCAAGATCGTCAACGACATCCAGAACAGGTTTACGAGGACGCCCGCCTCCACAGCTTCGTCACCCCTGGCGGGGACGTCGCCGACACGGTCGTGGAGGCTCGTCGTGGACAAGCCATCTTCCAGGAGCTGTCACCGTCCGACCAGCTCCTCGTGACCATGATGACGTCACCCCACCTCACACCGGACGACATCGCGGAGACCTTGGGTCTGACTCGCAACGCCTACGCGGTGCGGGTCCATCGAGTCCGCCGGCGGATCGACGAGCTGAGCCGCAGCTACGACGCGCCTGGGGCGGAGGTCGACCATGAGGAGCAACGACCAGCCTGAGCTCAACCCCGAGCTCGAGACGGCCGAGCTCCGCCGCCAGATGACGTCGACCGGAATCTCCGGCTACCTCGAGCATGATCTGGCAGACATCGAGCTGGAGTCGTCTGAGTCGCTGCTGGCGCGGCTCAAGTCGATCGATGAATCCGCCCATGCAACCCCCGTGCCAACCAGTGAGTCAGGACGACGACTCGACGCCACCCTGTTGACCGCGGAACCTGGGCTCGACCTTGACTTCGAGACGGCCGAACTCCGTCGCCACCTGCGTTCGACCGGTGTCTCCGGCTACCTCGAGGACGACCTGGCAGATGTCGAGCTCGAGTCGTCAGAGTCACTGCTGGCGCGCCTCAAGGCGATCGAGGAACCCGCCTACGACATCCCGAGACCCATTCACGAACCACGAAGGCGACGACTCGTCCCCACCCTCTTGGCCGGGACGGCCGCCGCGGTGGTGGCAGGCGTCCTGGTTGCTGTACAACCCTGGGGCACGCCGGTCGCGCAAGCGTCCACCCCCCCGCTTCTCGACTACGAGTTCGCCGAGGCACGCAGGATTGCCGACGCCCCAGGCATCGACCCTGCAGAAGCGCTCGAACAGCTCGCACTCGTCGCCGAACAAGCCCGATCTGGCACGCGTCCGTCCGCCGTACAACACGTCATCACCGAGGAATGGTCGATCGACACCGACTTCGATCCAGACCCCGACTCGACCATCACCGCCACCAGGACTGAGAACTGGCTACGGCCTGACGGAAGCTTCCGCACACGCGCCCACCTGGGTCAGCCCCTGAACGCCGATGGGCGCGGCGTCCCGCTGGGCGGTCGACTGGATCGGGGCACCGCGTTCTTCGACGAGCGGGACCTACCGACCGGCAGCCGGGACGCCGACTTATTCACCGACATGCCCAACACGGTCGAGGACATTCGCAGCGGACTTCTCGACGACATCCAGTGCGCCGACAGAGAACCAGGCCAGGAGCGGACCTGGTGCCTCACCGATCAGCTGCGCAACCGTTCGCAGACGCACGTCATACCCCCCGACGTCATGGCGAGCATCTGGCGCATGCTCGCTCAAGAAGAAGGCATTCGATCACTCGGCACCGTCAAGGACCGCACCGGACGCGAATCCGTCGCGCTCTCCTTCATCTGGGACGGCGCCCCCGAGTACCGCATGATTCTTCTCGGTGACCCTCAGACCGGCCAGGTCGTCGGCTCCGAACGCATCCTCATCAAGCCTTCCCCGAGTTCTCCGGTCGAACCCCCCGCCATTCAGGACTTCTTCACCATCGTCAAGTCCGAAAACCAGTAGACGACGACAGCTGGTTCCCACCTGATCCACCCCCGCAACCGAATTTATATGCCTGCGGCCTGTAATTTCGGGTGCCTTGTTGCGACTAACCCATGTATGAACGCCGGACTAAACAACAGTTCGGCGACTCCCATGGAGGTCAGTTGATGTCGAACATCCGCAGAATGGGTCTGACACAAGGCAATTTCGCGACACAAGGCAACTCCGCAACACAGGGTAGATTCGCACCGCTTCGTGCTCACCGAGCCGACGCATTCGCACTGCATCCCCTGTCGTCGGTTGCCCCCTCTCCTTCCGTCGAGCGACACCCGACGCGGGTGCGCGAAGATGTCATCGATGCCGACGATGAGATGCAACGCCTCGACGAACTCATCCGATACCTCGACCGCCTGCCGACCGAGGTCATCGAAGCCGTACTCGGACACACCGGTGATGCCGCTGAGCCAGAGGTGCTGGAAGTGATCCGCCACCTGGAGGTGCAGCCCGCCGAGCGCGTCGAGATGGCGCTGCTGTCGCAGGTGGGCCCCAGCGACCCGTTCTCCGTCCTGGTCTACCTGCAGCAGTCCTCGACGGACCAGGAGGTCCGGGAAAGAGCGCGGCGGGCGATCAAGCTCGGTATGGAGCGGCTCGTGAAGACCGTCCTGGGAAGACCTGAGGACGAGGGCCCCGACCAGCGTCTGCGCTGACCGAGGCCTCTCACACGTCCGTGGCAGGTGCAGGGTTCGAACCTGCGTAGGCTGAGCCGTCTGATTTACAGTCAGATCCCTTTGGCCACTCGGGCAACCTGCCGTGTGTCGCCCTGTGTCATTCCTGGGGCAACGAGGAGCCACGATATCTCAGCCCCCTAGGGTGGGAGAAACCAGATCCATTGAAGCTGCGTCACAGGAGTAGTCATGGCCGACTCGTCGTTCGACATCGTCAGCAAGCTCGACCGCCAGGAAGCTGACAACGCCCTCAACCAGGCCGCCAAGGAGATCGCGAACCGGTACGACTTCAAGAACACCGGCGCCAAGCTCGAATGGCACGGCGAGGACGGCATCGAGATCACGGCCAACGCCGATGAGCGCGCGCTCGCCATCCTCGACGTCTTCAAGGAGAAGCTCATCAAGCGCGGCATCTCGCTCAAGTCGCTCGAGACCGGAGACCCCCGTCAGTCGGGCAAAGAGGTGAAGATCAACGGCACGTTCAGCGAGGGCATCAGCTCCGAGCAGGCCAAGAAGGTCTCCAAGCTCATCCGCGACGAAGGCCCCAAGGGCGTCAAGGTGCAGATCCAGGGCGACGAGCTGCGCGTCTCGAGCAAGAAGCGCGACGACCTGCAGGCCGTCATCGCGCTGGTGAAGGGCGCCAGCCTCGACTTCCCGGTGCAGTTCACCAACCGCCGCTGAGCACTACGACGGGTCGGGGCGGGCGACGAAGACGGCCGAGGCCGTGACGGCGACATCGACCCGGCTCTCGAGTCCCAACCGTGACGCGGTGCTGGCGGGCACCTGGGCGAGGAGCTCGGTGCCGTCAGGCAGGGCGACGGTCGCCCGCGAGAACGAGCCGAGGAAGCTCAGGTGCTTGATCCGGGCAGTGCCCGACTCGGACGGCTCGACCGACACCTGCTCCGGCCGGACCAGCGCCAGACCTGGACCGCTGTCGACCGAGTTCGACAACGTGTCGACTGAGCCGCCGAGCAGCTGGGTGTGTCCGCCCTCCACCGTGCACTCGAGCCGGTTCATCAGCCCGACGAAGGCAGCGACGAACGCGTTGACCGGCCGCGCGTAGAGCTCCTCGGGCGCATCGAGCTGTTCGAGCCGGCCCTTGCTCATGACGCCCACGCGGTCGGAGATCGCGAGCGCCTCCTCCTGGTCGTGCGTCACGAAAAGCGTCGTCGTGCCCACCTCGAGCTGGATCCGGCGGATCTCGTCCCGCAGCTGCACCCGCACCTTGGCGTCGAGGGCCGAGAGCGGTTCATCGAGGAGGAGAACCGACGGCTCGATGGCCAGCGCCCGGGCCAGGGCCACCCGCTGCTGTTGCCCACCGGAGAGCTGGCTCGCATACCGGTTGGCGAACTCCGCCAGGCCGACGAGGTCGAGCATCTCGCGAGCCTTGGTCGCACGTTTCGTGGCGTCGACACCGCGCAGCTTGAGGCCGAACTCCACGTTCTCTTGTGACGTCATGTGCGGAAAGAGGCTGTAGGCCTGGAACACCATCCCCATGTCGCGCTTGTTGGCGGTGACGAAGGTGACGTCCTGGTCCCCCACGAACACGCGTCCCGAGTCGGGCTCGTCGAGGCCGGCGACGATGCGCAGGGCCGTGGTCTTGCCGCACCCGGACGGTCCGAGCAGGGCCACCAGCTCACCGGGGGCGAGAGTCAGGTCCAGGCCGTCGAGAGCAGGGTTGCCGCCGAACGATCGGCGCAGGTCCTCGAGGCGGACTTCCAGCCCGGTGCGTTCCTTCGATGCGACGGTCATGGCGTGGTCATCCTTGCGTCATGGGGCGGTTCATGGGCATGAGGTCGGGGGTGGGGTCGCCCTTGTCGCGCTTCGACCGACGGCCGACGAATGACAGGAGCACCAGCAGGACGAAGGCGAACATCAGCGAGGCCAGCGACGCCGCGACCGACACCTGGCCGCTCGACTTGCCGAACAGGTTGATGACGACCTGGAGGTTGTCGTAGTTCAGCAGGGACGCCACGGTGAACTCCCCGAGGACGAGCGCGACCGAGATGAATGCTGCTGAGAGCAGCGCCGAGCCGATGTTGGGCACGACGACCCTCGCGATGACGGTGAACCAGCTCGCGCCGAGGCTTCGTGCCGCCTCGGACAGCGTCTTGACGTCGATCGACGCCAGCCCGGCGTCGATCGAGCGGTAGGCGTAGGGCAGCACGAGCACCGTGTAGGCGAACGTCAGCGTGAGGGCCGAGTCGCCGAAGAAGTAGTTCACCCAGGCGAACACCGGCTTGAGCCCGACGACGAGGACCAGCGCCGGAATCGTCAGGGGCAGCAGGCACAGGAACTCGACGATCCGGGTGGCCCAGGGGACGCGCAACCGGACCCACACCATGGTGGGAACCAGGAGGACGAGCATGGCCAGGACCGTGAGGGCGGCGAGCGCCAGGGACGTGAAGATGGCCGACCGGAGCTGCTCGTCCTGCCCCAGCGCCTTCCAGGCGTCCAGGTCGCGGCCACCATCGAGGGACCGCGTGCTGAAGTCGACCATCGAGAGCAGCGGAACGACGAAGAACAGGCCGAGGATGCCGAAGACGACGGCGCGGAAGATCGTCAGGCGGCGGCGCGAGCGCTGGCGCGGAGTCAGGCTCACGGGGTCAGCCACTTCGCCGAGCGTCGCAGCAGCAGCGCGTAGGCCGTCATCACGATGGCGACGACGACGATCATGTCGAGCGCGAGGGCGTAGGCCAGGTTCTCCCGGCCCAGCAGGATCTCGCTGGTGAGGGCGCTGCGGATGAACAGCGGAAGGATCGGGTTGCCCTGGCTCACGAGTGCTGCCGCGGTGGCGTACGCCGCGAAGGCGTTGGCGAACAGCAACAGCATGGAACCGAGGAAGGCCGGGAAGAGCAGCGGCCCGGCCACGTGTCGCCAGAACTGCCACGTGGTCGCACCGAGGCTCTCGGCGGCTTCACGCCACTGCGGCCGCATGCCGTCGAGGGTCGGGAGGATCACGATGACCATCAGCGGGATCTGGAAATAGGTGTAGACGAGGATGAGCCCGGGGAGCGCGAACAGCCAGCCGTCACCGAACAGGTCGACACCGAACGAGTCGCGCACGCGCTGGGTGACCACTCCCGAGAAGCCGATGGTGGCGATGAAGGCGAAGGCGAGGGTGACGCCGCCGAACTGGGCGAGGACGCCACAGGCGCTGGTGACCGAGCGCCGCAGCATCCCGTCAGGCTTGCCGGTGACCACCGCGTACGCGAGCAGAACCCCGAGCACCGCCCCGATGACCGCCGTCGACCCGGACAGCAGGACGCTCCGCCAGAGCGTGCGCAGGACATCACCGCTGAACAGGGTCTCGATGTTGTTGAGGCTGGGCCGTCCGTTGTCGCTGAAGGCGCCGACGAGCACCACGATCGTCGGCACCACCAGGAAGATGGCGATGTAACCGAGGAACGGCGCCAGACCCAGTGCTGGGCCCAGCGACCGAGTCCTCTGGCTCACGCGGTGGGTCCCACGTCAGCCGGTGACCTTGGACCAGTTCTTCGACAGGTAGTCCGCCGCCTTGGTGGTCTGCTCCGTCGTCAGGAGGACCGGCGTGCCTGACACTTTCGGCAGCTTCGCGAAGTCATCGGCATTGATCGTGCCAGCCTCCTCCATGTCGTCGGCTCGGACCGGCCGGGCTCCACCGGCGAGGTAGAGGTTCTGGCCCTCGTCGGAGAAGAGGTACTCCTGCCAGAGCCGGGCGGCCGCCGGGTGCGGCGCGTCCTTGTTGATCGCCTGGTAGTAGTACCCGCCCACCGCCGCGCCCTCGGGCACGACGACCTTCCAGGTCTTCACCTTCGCCGTCTCGGCGGCGTTGGTGTAGTCCCAGTCGATGACGACCGGCGTCTGGCCGGACTCGATGGTCGCGGGGGTGGGATCGACCGGGAGGAAGTTGCCGGCTTCCTCCAGCTTCTGGAAGAACTCGACGCCGGGAGCGATGTCGTCGGCCGAGCCGCCGTTGGCGACCGAGGCCATGACCACGGCGCTGAATGCGGCGCCGGCCTGGGTGGGATCACCGTTGAGCGCGACCTTGCCCTTGAACTCCTTGCCCAGGAGGTCGTTGATGCTCTTCACGTCGGGCACCTTCGAGGAGTCGTAGCCGATCGACATGAATCCGCCGTAGTCGTTGACCCACTGGCCCTTCGGGTCCTTGAACTCGTCGGCGATGGTGTCGAACGTCTCGACGGTGTACGGCGAGAACAGCTCGGTGTTGGCGAGTGCGACCGACTGGCCGAGGTCGAAGACGTCCGGCGCGCGCTTGGTGCCCTTGAGGCTCTTGGCCGCGTTGATCTCGTCCTGGCTGGCGGCATCGGGCTGGGCCGAGTTGACCTTGATGTCGTACTTGGCGGCGAATCCCTTGATGACGTTCCCGTAGTTGGCCCAGGTGGGCGGCAACGCGATGACATTGAGCTCGCCCTCCTTCTCGGCGGCCTTCACGAGGGCTTCCATGCCGCCGAGATCCTCGGCCGATGTGGCCTTGGCGGCCGACGACGTGCTGTCGGACTCCTCTTCGGGCGGCGAGCAGGAAGCCCCTGCCAGAGCGAGAGCACCCACCAACAGGGGCAGTGCAACTGATTTGCTGATCTTCATCACAAACGACCTCCGACACCTGATCGCCACCGTGGCAAAACCAACATAGGCCCATGCCAGGGTCACATCTAGACCTTTGGGACCTACGGAAGGTTGGCGATCAGCAGGTTGGGCCAGACGCTCAGGGCCACGAGGCCGAGCGCGCCGGACACGGCGATGCCCGTGGCGAGCCGAACCGCGTACGGCGCGGACGTGCGGTCGTACGGCTCCCCTGTCGCAGGACCGAGGACGACGGCGACCAGCCGGAGGTAGTACGCGAGCCCGAGCATGACGTTGATCGCCATGACGACGGCCAGCCAGGTGACGTCACCGTCGACGACGGGACGCAGCACGACGTACTTGGTGACCAGCCCGGCGACCGCGGGCGGGAATCCGGCGAGCGTGAGGACCGCGAAGGCGAGCGGGACACCGAGCCACGGGTCGGTGCGGGCGAGGCCGCCCAGCTCGTCGTAGTCGGTGCTGCCGCGGGTCCGGAGCACGACCGCGAGGACAGCGAAGGCGACGATGTTCGCAAGTGCGTAGACCGCGAGGTATTGCAGCGGTGCGCTCAGGCCCGACGCCGTGAAGAGTGCGGCGGCCGGGGCGATCAGGAAGCCGGCCTGCGCGACGGACGACCACGCCAGCATCGCGACGCCGTCGCGCTGCCGCAAGGCTCCGAGGTTGCCGATCGTCATCGATACCGCGGCGACGACAGCGATGACGGGCTGCCAGGAGTCGTCTGCCGGGCCCAGGCCGAGCGCGAGCAGCACCAGCAACGCGCCGAGAGCCGCAGACTTCGAGACCGAGGCCAGGAAGCCGGCCACCATGACGCTCGCGCCGCGGTACGTGTCGGGCACCCAGACGTGGAACGGCACGGCACCGAGCTTGAACAGCAGGCCGACGATCGTCAGCACGACACCGACCGAGATGACGGCGCCGGGCACGGAAGGCGACTCGAGCTCGCGGCTCAGCCCCGCGTAGGACAGCGTTCCCGTGGAGCCGTACAGCAGGGCGATGCCCATCAGGGTCACCGCCGTCGAGACGACGGACGTCAGGAAGAACGTCCAGGACGACGCGATGGCGCGGCGGTCGCCCTGGCGCAGGCCGACGAGCGCGATCGACGGGAGCGCGAGCAGCTCGATGGCAACCACGAGCGTGACGAGGTCGCGCGCACTCGCCATCACCAGACCACCGGCCGCGGCCGACCCCAGGAGGAGGTGGAACTCCCCCGCCGGCATGGCGTTCTCGGAGTTCATGACGATCGACGCGACCACCACCATGGCGGTGCCCACGATGACGATCAGCGAGAAGCCGAACGCGATCTCGTCGACGCTGCCGGTGCGCAGCAGCTCGGCACCGCCCGCGAGCACTCCGACGAGCGTCGGAGCCAACGACCCGAGCCATGTCCGTCGCGGCGCAAAGGCGTCGACCATCAGACCGAGCACGGCGCCAGTGAAGACGAGGACAGCGGGACCGGCGGCGACCCAGTCGAAGGGGATGTTCATCTCACCATCACCCCGGCGCCCAGCAGGTCGGTGATGACGGTCGGCACGAGGCCGAGGGACACGATCGGCACCACGAGGGCCGCGACGACGATCGCTTCCCGCAGGGTGAGGTCGGTGTCGCCTTCGTGGGGCATCGGTTCGCCCTGGAGCAGCAACCGAGCGAACCGGACGACGTACGCAGTGGCAAGCGCGATGCCGGCAGCCGCGACGACGAGGAGCGTCCACGCCAGAGCGCGAGCCTCGAGTCCGAGGTTCGGCTCGAAGACGGCTCGCAGCGTGAGGAACTCACCCCAGAACCCGGCGAGACCGGGCAGGCCCATCGTGGCGAGGCCGCCGACCAGAATCGCGACCGCACGCCACGGAGTCCGCTCGTACAGGCCACGGCCCAGCTCGCGGAGCGACGCCGTGCCGTACTGCTCCTTGAGCGAGCCGGCGAGGAAGAACAACAGGCCGGTGATGAGCCCGTGAGCGACCGAGCCGAACACGGCGGCCGCGATACCGGTCTGGCTCAGCGTCGCGAGGCCCAGGACGACGAACCCCATGTGCCCGATGCTCGAGTAGGCCACCAGCCGCTTGAGGTCGTCCTGGACGAGGCAGGCCAGTCCTGCCCAGACGATGCCGACGACGGCGACGGCGCCGATGTACGGGGCGATGCGCGCCGTCGACTCCGGCAGCATCTGGACGTCGAGCCGCAGCAGGCCGTACGTGCCGAGCTTGAGGAAGACGCCGGCCAGCAGCACGGAGCCGACGGTGGGTGCGCGGCCGTGGGCGTCCGGGAGCCAGGTGTGCAGCGGCACCAGCGGCACCTTGACCGCCAGGCCGAGGGCGATGAGGCTCGCCGCCAGTACCGACTCGGTGCCGCGGACCTCATCGATCTGCAGGGTTCCGGCCTTCAGCCCGATCACGACGATGCCGACCAGCAGCAATGCGGAGCCGGTGACGGTGAACAGCAGGAACCTCGTGGCCGCCCGTCGTGCGTCGACGCCGCCGGCGCCCCAGCGCGCGATGACGAACCACATCGGGATGAGGGCCAGCTCGAAGAAGACGAAGAACAGCAGCAGGTCCAGCGACACGAACACGCCGATCGACGCCGCGGCGACGACCAGCAGCAGCGCCACCAGGCGCGCTGAGGTGTCCGGCTTCAGCAGCCACAGGCAGCACAGCAGCGTCAGGAACGCGGTGAGCAGGGCCAAGGGCAGCGAGACGCCGTCGAGGCCGAGGTGCAGCCGGGCGCCGAGCGGCTCGATCCAGGCGTGGTCGATCTCGCCCCACGTGTCGTCAGCACCGCCACGCGGCACCAGCGCGAGGAGCACGAACGCAGCCACTGACGCGACTGCTCCGACCACGGCGGCCGATCGTCCGGCGAGCCGAGACGGCAGGACGGCCAGGAGCAGGGCGGCCACGAGCAGCACCCCGAGGGCAGCGGCGATCACGAGCCCACCCCCGCGGCCACGCTGCCGATGACGACCAGCAGCGCTCCCCCGGCGACGATCGTGGCGTACACCTGGACGCGCGCCGACTGCACCGCACCGATGACCCAGGAGGCACGCTGCGCGAACCACGCGCCACCGCGCGGGTAGACGTCGATGCCGTCGGCGTCGATGGTGTCGACGACGCGGGCTGCGCCCAAGGTCACACCGGGCACGACACGGATGAACACCGTGTCGATGCCGAGCTCGGCGGCGAGCGGCTTGCCGAAGCGGACGCTCCAGCCGCGTCCACGGAACTTCAGTGCGGCCGCGATGCCAGCAGCGGCCACCAGCGTCGACAGCAGGCCGATGCCCACGTGGAGGTCTTGACCGATGGACAGTGCCAAGCAGGCGACAGCCAGGAGCAGCAGCGGGCCGACCATCGCCCGACGCTCGTGGTGGGCGGGCGACGGCTTGCCGAGGAACGTCGCAGCCCAGAGGCGGGTTGCATAGAGAGCAGTGACGCCCGACGTCAGCACGGCCACGACCAGCACGATCCAGGCAAGGCCGCTGCCCAGCGCCCCCTCCCCGTCGGTGGCGACGTGCAGGGCGTCGAGCACGCCGTCCTTGGAGAAGAATCCGACCGTGGGCACGATGCCGGCGAGTGCGGCGAACCCGATCGTCATCGTCCAGAACGTGACCGGCAACGACGTGCGCAGCCCGCCCATCGCCGACAACGCGCTGCTGCCGACGGCCATCATCGCCACGCCGCAGCCGAGGAACAGCAGGGCCTTGAACGCACCGTGCGACACGAGGTGGGTGATGCCGGCGTCGGCGTCACCGGCGGACAGCGCGGCGAACATCAGCGCGAGCTGGCTGACCGTCGACCACGCGAGCGCCCGCTTGAGATCGGTCTGCGCGACGGCGAACAAGGCGCCGAGCAGCATCGTCACGGCCGCCACCACGGCCAGGGTCGTCATCGCGACCTGCGACGTCTCGAACACCGGCAGCAGGCGCGCCAGGAGGTAGACCCCGGCCGCGACCATCGTGGCGGCGTGGATGAGGGCGGTGATCGGCGTGGGGCCGGGCATCGCGTCGGGCAGCCACGTGTGCAGCGGCACCTGGGCCGACTTGCCGACCACCGCGACGATCAGCAACAACCCGATCGCCGTGGCGTTCCGCGGCTCCTCGAGGCCGGCGGCGACGATCACCTGGCTGATGCTGTACGTCCCGTACGTCTGGCCGAGCACGATGATCGCCACGAGCAGACCGATGTCGGCGGTGCGCGTCACGATGAACGCCTTGGCCGCGCCGGCGCGTGCCTGCGGCAGCTCCCACGTGTGGCCGATGAGCAGGTACGAGCAGACGCCCATGACCTCCCAGCCGATCAGCAGCACGAAGAGGTTGTCGGTGGCCACGACCGCGACCATCGCGATGAGGAACAGCACGATCAGCGACGCGTAGGAGCGGTAGCGCTTGTCGTCGCCCATGTAGGCCGTCGAGTAGATCTGCACGAGCAGGGCCACACCCGCGGCCAGCAGCATGACCTGGGCGGCCGTCGGGTCCACGACGGTGTCGAGCGAGAGTCGCGGCAGCGCCGGGCCGACGTCGTTGCCGCGGTAGGTGACCTTGGTCGCCGGATCGTCGTTGAGGTGCGGGACGGCCCACACGGCCACCGCGGCGGAGACCAGCGCGGTGACGACGACGTAGGGCCCCCTCTTCATGACACTTCTCATCGCGGGGCCTCGTGATCGGCCTTGGCGTCGACATCGATCGTGCCGGTGGCGCGGAACAGGGCGAGGACGATCGCGAGTCCGAGCCCGATCTCGGCGGCGGCCAGAGCGATGACGAACAGCGTCAGCACCTGGCCGGTGTGCAGGGTCTCGGCGAACCAGGCGTCGTACGCGACCAGCTGCAGGGTGACGGCATTCAGCATCAGCTCGACGCCCACGAGCACCAGCACGGCGTTGCGCCGTGCAAGCACGCCGTACAGCCCGATGCCGAACAGCGCAGCGGACAGCAGGAGTGGGTAGAGCAGCGGCATCAGCGTTCCGATCCCGATCGCGAGAGGACGATGGCTGCGATGAGGGCGGCGAGCAGCACGACGCTCAGCACCTCGAAACCGAGCACCCAGTGGCGGAAGAGCGCGTCACCGATGGACTCGGCTGTGCCGGGAAGCTGGCCGGTGATGCGCTCGCCGCGGAACCCGGCGACCAGGGTGACGCCGAGCCCGCCGGCGGCCGCCAGTCCGAGCACGGCCGCGACGGGACTGTTTCGCGTGACCTCGGCCGAGCGCGAGCCGGTGGGTGAACGGGTGAGCATCAGGGCGAACACGACGAGCACGACGACCGCGCCGACGTACACGAGCACCTGGACCCAGGCCAGGAGCTCGGCCGTCATCAGGATGAAGCAGCCGGCTACCGCGCCGAGCGTGACGACGAGCCACAGCGCGGCGTGCACGAGGTGACGGCTCGCCACGGCGAGCACCGCAGACGCGATGACGACGGCAGACAGCAGCAGGAAGACGACTTCAGGAAGAGTCACCAGCGTCCTCCTCCTGCTTCTGCTGGAAGGACGCCAGCTCCTTCGACGGCTCGGCGCCGGAGTCGAGCGCCGGCGGCGGCGGAACCGTCCACATCCACTCGCGCAGGCGGTTCATGTCGTGGGTGAGGTCGACGATGTCGCCCTCGGCGTACGCGAACTCCGGCGACCAGTGCAGGGCGTCGAACGGGCACACCTCGATGCAGATGCTGCAGTACATGCAGATGGAGTAGTCGATGTCGAAGCGGTCGAGCACGTTCTGGCTGCGGTCGCGGCCACCCTCGGTGGTGGCCGGGATCGTCTCCTTGTGCGAGTCGATGTAGATGCACCACGACGGGCACTCGCGAGCACAGAGCATGCAGGACGTGCAGTTCTCCTCCTGCAGGGCGATGACGCCGCGGCTGCGCGGCGGCAGCTCCGGCTCCTTGTCGGGGTACTGCGCCGTGGCGCTGCGACGCAGCATCGTGCGCAGCGTGACGGCGAGTCCCTGGGCGAGGCCCTTTCCGAATGTCATGTCGCCACCACCAGGATCGTCGTGAGTGTGATCTGGGCCAGCGCGAGCGGCACCAGGACTTTCCAGGCCAAGGCGTTGAGCTGGTCCTCGCGCAGCCGTGGGTAGGCGACCCGGGCCCAGATCACCAGGAACGAGATCGCGATGATCTTGAGGAGCATCCAGACCACCCCGACCTGGTCCGACCACGGCCCGGCCCAGCCGCCGAGGAACAGCACGGCCGTCAGGGCGGCGAGCAGGACGATGCCCGCGTACTCGGTGAGCAGGAACATCGCGAACCGCATGCCGCCGTACTCGGTGAGCGGCCCCATGACGAGCTCGGCGTCGGCCAGCGGAGCGTCGAACGGCGGCCGCATCAGCTCGGCGAGCCCGGCGACGAAGAACACGACAAGTCCGGGGAGCTGCGCGAGCAGCCACCACGGCTCCCACGCCTCCGCGATGCCGATGAGCGACAGCGTGCCGGCCGCCATCGCAACACTGGATGCCGCGAGCACCATCGGCAGCTCGTAGCTCATCAGCTGCGCGGCCACGCGCAGGCCACCGATGTAGCTGTACTTGTTGGCGCTGGCCACACCGGCCATCAGGGTGCCGATGACGCCGACGCTCATCGCGGCGAGGACGAAGAACAGCCCGGCGTCGAGGTCGGTGCCGATCAGCACCTCGCTGCCGAACATCGGGCCGAGCGGGATGGCGACCATCGCGACGACGTACGGCACCAGCGCGACCGCCGGGGCGAGCGCGAACACCGGCCGGTCGGCGGCGGCCGGGATGACGCTCTCCTTCTGCATGAACTTCACGCCGTCGGCCACGAGCTGGGCCCAGCCGTGGAACCGGCCGGCGTACATCGGGCCGACGCGGCTCTGCATGTGCGCCATCTGCTTGTGCTCCATCTGGCCCACGAGCAGCGGCAGAGTCATGAAGGCCCCGATCACGAGGACGCACCGCAGCACGACCTCGAGGAGCTCACTCATCGGATGCCTCGTCCTGCACCCAGTCGTCGGGGACGCCCGGAGGCTTCATCCGTCGACCGCCGGTGCGGCTGCCGACGTCATGGTCGGACTCCCCCGGCTCCTTCGCGCCCGGCCACGCCTTGACGACGCGGGAGGCGAGCACGAACTCCTTGCGCAACGGATGGCCCTCGAAACCGTCCGGGAGCAGCAGCGGCTCGAGCGGGATGCCGAAGTCGATGCCGAACATCTCGTGGGTCTCGCGCTCGTGCCACGAGGCGCCGGCGTAGACGTCGGCGACGGAGGTCACCGTCGGCGACGCGGCGTCGAGGAACGTCACCACCAGCAGGTGGTCCCACGGGTCGGGACGCAGCACGTGCGCGACCAGGCGGAACCCGTCTGCCTCCTCGTCGACGGCCGACAGCCAGTCGAAGTACGTGTAGCCGTCGGCGCGCAGCCCGGCGAGGGTGTCGTGCCAGGCTCCGAGCTCGACGACGCGGTGCGGCGGCCCGAACTCGCCAAATCCTGAGTGCACGGCGTCGAGGCTCATGGCGCCTCCAGGCTGTTCTTGTCGAGCTTGGGCGTCAGCAACGATGACGTCGAGCGCTCGAACCGCTCCGCCCCATATCGCTCGGACAGGTTCTCCTGCGCGATCTGGTCCTGGAGCGTGACGATGCCGTTCAGGAGCGCCTCCGGACGGGGAGGGCAACCGGGTACGTAGACGTCGACCGGGATGATCTGGTCGACGCCCTTGGTGACGCAGTAGGAGTCCCAGTACGGCCCGCCCGAGTTGGAGCAGGAGCCGAAGCTGATGACGTACTTGGGCTCGGGCATCTGGTCGTAGAGGCGCTTGATGGCCGGCGCCATCTTGTCGGTGACGGTGCCGGACACGACCATGAGGTCGGCCTGGCGCGGGCCGGGGGCGAAGGGGATGACGCCGAGCCGGATGAAGTCGTGACGCGACATCGAGCTGGCGATGAACTCGATCGCGCAGCAGGCAAGACCGAAGTTGAACACCCAGAGCGAGTAGCGGCGACCCCAGTTGAGCAGGAACCGGGCCGGCTTGGGCGCGAACTGCGTGCCCATACCGACCGACGGCGGTCCGACGGCAGGGAGGCCCAAGCCGACGGGCTGCATCAGCGAGTCCACGAGAGCACCCCCTTGCGCCACGCGTAGACGAGCCCGACGACGACGATCGCGATGAAGATGCCCATCTCGACGGCAGCCGCGGGGCCGAGCTTGTCCAGCACCACCGCCCAAGGAAAGAGGAACACCGCGTCGACGGCGAAGATCACGTAGAGGAAGGCGTAGACGTAGTAGCGGATCGTCGACTGGGCCCAGCCCTCGCCGACCGGGTCGACGCCGGACTCGTACGTGATGCCCTTCTCACGAGCGGGCACCGTGGGGCGCATGAACGCGTTGACGCCGAGCATCGCGGAGGCCAGCACCATCGCGGCGACGAAGATGGCGCCGACGACTGCATAGTCGTCGAGGAAGGCGCCCATGCGGACACTCTAGGGAAGAACGGCTGCGCGGTGGCGAAGTGTCCGTCAGTCCCACTCAGCGGGGGCGAACTGGCTGATGGTGAAACGAGCCCCGGCGGGGTCGCGAACCAGCGCGTGCCGGGTCCAGTCGTCCTGCCCGGAGGACTCCACGGTGCCGCCGAGGCGCTCGACCGACGCCGCCGACTCGTCCCGATCGGCGACGCTGAAGGTGACGTGCCAGTGCGCGGCCTCGCCGCCCGCGGTCGGTGCCAACCCGCCGATCACGTCCTCGAACCCTTCCGGGGCGGAGGCCTGCCTGGTGCGGATGTCGGGGTCGACGGTCGCCTCCAGATGGTCTCCGTAGCCGGGGACGCGGATGGCCGTGGCGTATCCGAGGTCGTCGAGCGACCAGCCGAAGGCCTTGACGTAGAAGTCGGTCGCCGCGGCGGAGTCGGCCGTGTGCAGGTCGCTGAAGTTCCAGGCTCCCGGTTCATTCGCCACCTGGGCACCCAGCCGTCGCCGCGCCTGCCAGAGCCGGAGCTCCGCGCCCTCGGGGTCGGTGAGGGTCGAGGTCCGCCCACCTGGGCCGGCGTCCACCGGCGCCATGACCTCGGCCGCGCCCAGCGAGACGAGTCGATCGGTCGCGGCATCGACGTCGTCGACGGCCACGTAGGTGCTCCAGACCGCGTCGCCCGACGTGTCGCTCTCCCTGGGTCCCGCGATCGCGGCCGCGTCTCGCCCACCCAGCTGGGCGATGACGTAGCGCTGCGGGGCGTCGGGTGGCGTCGCCTCGTCGAACGTCCAGCCGAAGAGGCCTCCGTAGAACTCGAGTGCGGCGTCCACATCGGGCTGGTCGGTGTCGATCCAGCAGGTGACACCGGCGGGGTAGGTGCGTTGCTCCTTCGTCATCTCACCAACGTCGCACGAGCCTGCGACTCTTTTTCACCCCGGGCCCATGGCCACGTGAGCAGGGCCCAGACCGCCATGATGACGGCGATCTCGGCCGCGACGTAGAACGGCCAGGGACCGAGCAGGTCGAGCGCCGAGGCGTTGTCGGGCTTGCCGTTGAGGTAGCCGTAGTTCGTGTCGGCGACGGTGTTGTAGATCATCACGGCGGCCGCCCACACCGCGGTGATGCCGACCGTGCGCCAGTACGTCGACCACGTCGGCAGGATGCGCAGCCCGATCACGAGGTGGAACGCGGCCCACACGATCAGGATGTGCATGGCCCAGAACATCAGGTACCTCGCCTCGGGGAAGTCCGAGGCGAGGTCCGGCGTGAGCATGCCCTGTGTCGTCAGCGTGAGGCCCCACAGGTAGGTGATGGTGGCGCTGAGGCGTGAGCGCGTCCAAAGTGCGTGCACCGCGAACATCCACGCGAGGTCGCACAGCTGGAACGGCAGCGACGTACGCGGGTTCCACTCGTCAGGCAGCAGCTGGAGGACCTGCAACGGGATCGTGACCAGCAGGATGGCGATCGCGAACGCGCGGTTCGCACCCGTTCCGACGGCCCGCCGCCCGAGAAGCACGATGACCACGACACCCGCGACGCAGATCGCGAGCGCTGCCAGGTGCGACGTGCCGAACGTCTCGAACCGGTCCGCCGCGAGAGGCGTCATCGCTGCACGGGTGCCGCTGTCACGAGGCCCGAGAGCTGGAACAGTCCGTCGATGTACTCGCGGAGCTGCTCGGGCGTCTCGGTCGGCGGGCCCGAAGGAGTGGTGATGAGCGAGACGATGATCCGGAAGATCCACTCGACGGCGACGCGAGAGTCGAGGTCGGCGTCGGCCGCAGCGATGGCCCGCACGAGCTGGTCGGCGAACATGCCGTGGATGCGCTCGACGAGAGGACCGGACTCGGTGGTCAGCGCGGGGATGATCAGCTCGGGGTGCTCACGCAGCGCCTTCTGCAGCAGCCGGTGCTCCCGCCCGTACCCGACCACGAACACCACGGCGTCGACGAGCCCGGCCCGCAGGTCGTCCGTGCTGCTGAGGAACGGCACGGCAGCGGTGAAGAACTCCTCGATCTCCCGATTGCGCACGGCGTCGAGGATCGCGGTCTGGTCGCCGACGTACTTGTAGAGCGTGGGACGGGACAATCCCGCCCGCTCCGCGATGGCGGCGTGGAGGCGCGCGTCGAGACCGGATTCCAGCAGGCACGCCGTCGCCGCGTCGAGAATGCGCTCTCGCACGTCGTCCGCGGGAGCGGGAACCGGGGCCATGTCTGAATCGTAGGACGTTGACGGCGCAAACTCTTTCGTTTACGTTTCATAGTAGAATGTAAACCCGAGCGTCCATCTCCTTGGAGGAACCATGACCGCCACCGTCGACCGCGAGGTCGTCGCCCAACGCCTGTTGGGTGGCTCGATCAAGCGGTCGTACCAGCCCGAGGTGGACATCGACTGGGACGCCCCCATCGACCCGCACAAGTTCTTCCTGCCGCCGGAGATCGTGTCCCTGTTCGGCACGCCCTACTGGGACGAGATGACGGAGACGCAGCGCATCGAGCTGTCGCGCCAGGAGATGGCGAACGTCCTGTCGGTCGGCATCTGGTTCGAGAACCTGCTCAACCGCGCGCTGCTCCGCGAGCTCATGCACGAGGACCACCGGTCCGCCCACGTCCACTACGCCCTCGCCGAGATGGGCGACGAGTGCCGGCACATGACGATGTTCGGCAAGGTCATCGACCGGGTCGGCGCACGGCCCTACCAGATGCGCGCACGAGAGCGGCTCGCCATGGACCTCCTGCCGTTCGCGCTGCGTGGCTCGCTGCTGTGGGTCGCGGCGCTCGTCGGCGAGGAGATCTTCGACTCGATCCAGCGCCGCATGATGGACGACGACCAGCTGCAGCCGCTCGTGGCCCAGCTGATGCGCATCCACGTCACCGAGGAAGCACGGCACATCAAGTTCGCGCGCGAAGGCGTCGTCCGCCGCATGGAGACGGCCGGCCGCGTGGAACGCCTGCTCACCGGCAACCTGGTGGGTCTCGGCGGGCCGGTGTTCAGCTACGCGTTCTCCAACCCCGCGGTCTACCGCCGGGCCGGTCTCGACCCGGAACGGGCCAGCCGCGAGGCAGCGGACAACCCGCACCTGCGCGAAGGACAGATCATGGGCTTCGCGTCGCTGGCGCAGTTCCTCACCGACAACGGCCTGCTTGGGCCGGTCGGACGCCGGATGTGGCGCCGGGCCGGGTTCCTCGCATGAGGCTGCCCAGAAGCAGGCACAGCCGCCGCACGCGTCCGGATCCCTGGGTGCCCGAGCACGACGACGAGGACGGCTACCGCGGACCCGCCCGCCTCACGGTCAAGGACGACACCATCGACGTCGAGGTCGTCCTCGGTGGACACCTGGAACCGCTGGACGGGAAGTATCACTGGTACGGACGGGTCGCTCAGAACGACGCGGTCGACGCGGCCAAGAAGGGCGGCGCGACCGCCGGCGTCCTTCGCATCGGCGAGGGCATGGGCGCCGAAGGCCGCCTCGCCGAGCACGACGCCTGGGGCAACATGCGCATCACCGGACTCGGCGCACCGCCATTCGAGCGACCCGACGTGGAGGTCACGTTCGTTCGATCGTGACGACGAGACCGGTCGCGCTCATCCGCGTGCTTCACGGAAGCGTTCCGGAGACCATCCTCGCGATCGTCACGGCGTAGTCGGGGTCCTTGCCCAGAGGCCGGAGGTCCCAGGTCGCAAAGCGCTGCTCGACGCGTAGCCCGGCCAGGTAGAGGTCCGCGTCGAACGCGTTCAGCGTGTAGTGGAGGTCGAGGTCGAAGCCGGCGACGATCACACCGTCAGGCTTGAGATGCGCACGAACGCGGGCGAGGACGTCCGCCTCCGTGCCCGGCGCCACGAACACCATGACGTTGCCGGCGATCAACGCGGCGTCGAACGGCTCCTCGTCCAGATGAAGGTCGGCGAGGTCGCCCACCAGCCACGTGGGGCCGGGGTGATCCTCTTCAGCAGCGGCGATCAGCAGCGGGTCGACGTCGACGCCCACGACCGTGTGCCCGCGGGCATGCAGCTCCGCGCCCAGGCGACCCGGACCGCAACCGGCGTCGAGGATCCTGGATCGGGGCGGGACGATCGCGTCCATCAGACGGGCCTCACCAGTCAGGTCGTCACCCGCCGCGGCCGCCTGACGGAACCGCTCGATGTACCACTCGGAGTGACCCTCCTTGGTGCCGGTGAACCACCGGGGGACGCGACTGCTCATGCGACCAACCCTGCCACCGGACGCCGGGATCCTGCCATCGACACGTGATCGACCGCTTCCGGGGAATACAGCGCTTGAGCTGAGCGTAGGTTGCTGATGTGAACGATTCCCGCAGCGGTCTGGCCATGGGTGCCGGTGCCTACCTGTGCTGGGGGCTGTTCCCGCTCTACTGGCCGCTGCTCGACCCGGCCGGCTCGCTCGAGGCGCTCTCCCACCGGATCGTGTGGTCACTGGTGTTCGTCGCGCTGCTGCTCACCGTCACCCACCGGTGGCACGCCTTCCGGGCCATCTGGAAGGACCGCCGTCGCGTCGCGTTCCTGGGACTCGCCTCGGTGGTCATCGCGCTCAACTGGGGTGCGTTCATCTACGGCGTCACCAACGACAAGGTCATCGAGACCTCGCTCGGCTACTTCATCAACCCCCTCGTGACGGTGCTGCTCGGCGTGTTCGTGCTCCAGGAGACGCTCCGGCGGGCCCAGTGGGTGGCCGTCGTGATCGGCGCCGTCGCCGTGGTCATCCTCACCGTCGACTACGGACGCCTCCCGTACGTCGCCCTGACGGTGGCGTTCTCGTTCGCCACCTACGGCTTCCTCAAGAAGAAGGCGCAGCTCGGGGCCGTCGAGGCGCTCGGGGCCGAGACCTTGCTGCTGACGCCGATCGCCCTCGCCTACCTCGGCTACCTGGAGGCGAACGGCACGCTGTCGTTCGGGCACGAGGGGTGGCCGAACGCCCTGCTGCTGGCCGGCACCGGCATCATCACCGCGATCCCGCTGCTCCTGTTCGGCGGTGCCGCCACCCGCCTGCGTCTCACGTCGATCGGACTGCTGCAGTACCTCGCGCCGATCCTGCAGTTCATCTTCGGCCTGCTGCTCTTCCACGAGGCCATGACCACGGCCCGCTGGATCGGCTTCGTGCTCGTCTGGATCGCCCTGGTGATCTTCACCATCGACGTCCTGGGTGGCCGGCGCCGGGTGCTCCATCGCGCGGCCGAGAACGTCGCCGCCTGACGTCTGAGGCGAACGGTCAGCCGGACGTCTTGTCGAGGAGCTGAAGCAGGTCGTGCGCGGCGAGCTCGACGTCCTTGTGCCGCCACTCCGAGGCGCGGTACACGCACGCGATCAGTCCGCTGCGGTGCACGCGCTTGAAGTCGCCGTACACGAAGGCGTAGCGAGCCTTCGTCTCGTCACCAGGGCCGTCGGTCAGGCCCAGGTGCCACCCGGAGTACTCCTCCCACGAGTGCGACTCGAGGTAGTCGTTCTCAGTCGACGCGTCCGGCTGTCGATCTCCCCAGTCACTGTCCAGCACGTAGTGACGCGCCTTGATCAGCTTCCGGCAGTGCTCGACCCCGGCTGGGTTCACCTCGTACGTGCTGCTCGACTTCGGCACGAGCATCAGCCTAGTCAGCGCGTCAGGCGTTGCCAGCCGACGACGATCAGCACCGTGTCCCTGCAGTCAGCTGATACGTGTGGCCAGGGTGTCGCAGATGGCGTTGAGGGCCGCACGTGCGGGCGTGTCCGGCAGCTTCTCGAGCAGGGCGCGGGCGGCGTCGGCCTCCGCTTGGACGAAGGCGCGTGCCTCGTCCATCGCCGGATGGGTGCGGAGCGCCTCGAGCGCCCGGCCCACGTCGGCGTCGTCGGTGATCGGTGCGGAGAGAAGCCTCACGAGGTCTGCATCGGCCGGATCGGTGGATCGGCGGGCCAGGAGCGTCGGCAGGGTCGGCACGCCTTCGCGGAGGTCGGTGCCCGGGTTCTTGCCGGAGTCACCGGAGTCGCTCGCGATGTCGAGGATGTCGTCGCTCAGCTGGAAGGCGACACCGATGCGCTCGCCGAACTCCGTGAGCGCGGCGACGATCTCTTCGGACGCGCGCGACATGGTGGCGCCGAAGTGGGCCGACGTGGCAATCAACGAGCCGGTCTTGTCGGCCACGACGCTGAGGTAGTGCTCCAGCGGGTCGTCACCGTCGCGAGGGCCGATGGTCTCGCGGATCTGGCCCTTCACGAGGCGGGCGAACGTGCGGGCCTGCACACCGACGGCGTCCGGGCCGAGGGTGGAGACGACTTCCGACGCGTGGGCGAACAGGTAGTCGCCGACGAGGATCGCGAGCGAGTTGTCCCAGCGGGAGTTGGCGCTCTCGGCACCGCGACGCATGGAGGCCTCGTCCATGACGTCGTCGTGGTAGAGCGTGGCGAGGTGCGTGAGCTCGACGGCGGTGCCGGCCGGCACGACGTCCGGGTGGGTCGGGTCGCCGAACTCGGCGCACACCATCACCAGCATCGGCCGGAAGCGCTTGCCGCCGGCGTTCAGCAGGTGGGCGGCGGCCTCGGTGATGAACTGCTCGTCGCTGTCGATCACCTCGGCGAGGTGCACCTCGACGAGATCGACCCCGCGGCTGACGCGTGACTCCAGGGCGTCGTCTGCGAACGCCACTCCCAGACTCGTCACGCGAAACTCCTTCGGACCCGGTCAGCGCACGAACGCGCCAGCGTGCTGGGCCAGGTCGAGCACCGGTCCCGGCAAGACGCCGAGAACCACCGTGGCCAGTGCGGCCGCAGCGATGACCACGGTAGTCAAGGCACTCGGAACAGCCACCGTCGGCCCGTCGCCGATCGGGTCGGTGAAGAACATCAGCACGATGACGCGCACGTAGAAGTACGCGGCCATGGCGCTCACGACCACGCCCGCCACGACGAGCGGGGCGTAGCCGCCGGACCACGCGGCACTGAAGACGCTCCACTTGCCGATGAATCCGGCCGTGAGCGGGATGCCGGCGAACGACAGCATGAAGAGCGCGAACGTGCCGGCCAGGAGCGGTGACGTCTTGCCCAGACCGGCCCACCGCGAGAGGTGCGTGGCCTCACCGCCGGCGTCGCGGATGAGCGTGACGATCGCGAACGCACCGATCGACGCGACACCGTAGACGACGAGGTAGAACAGCACGCTCGAGACCGACGTGATGCGGCCGGTCGTGCTGACGTATGCGCCGGCGAAGCCGACGAGCAGGAAGCCGGCGTGCGCGACCGACGAGTACGCGAGCATGCGCTTGACGTCCGTCTGCGCGATCGCGACCAGCGACCCGAGCAGCATGGTGATCAACGCGATGACCCAGATGGTGGGCCGCCAGTCCCAGGAGGCCCCGCCGAAGGCGACGAAGAACACACGCATCAGTGCGACGAACGCAGCCGCCTTGGTGCCGGCGGCCATGAAGGCGGTGACCGCGGACGGCGCGCCCTGGTAGACGTCGGGGGTCCAGGCGTGGAACGGCACGGCGCTGATCTTGAACAGCAGGCCCACCGCCAGGAGGGCGATCGCCGCGAGCAGCAGGGGCTCGCTGCCGGTGCGTGCCGTGACTGCGGCGTCGATCTCTGCGAGCTCGAAGCTGCCGGAGTAGCCGTAGGCCAGCGCGATGCCGTAGACGAAGAACGCCGACGAGAACGCACCGAGCAGGAAGTACTTGAGCGCTGCTTCCTGGCTGAGCAGTCGGCGTCGACGCGCCAGGCCGCACATCAGGTACAGCGGCAATGACAGCACCTCGAGCGCGACGAACATCGTCAGCAGGTCGTTGGACGTGGCGAACACCATCATCCCGAGCAGCGCGAACACCGCGAGCGGGAACACCTCGGTGTGCTCGACGTTGTTGGCCTGGGCCTCCGCCTCCCCCGCCGAGCCCGGCGCGTCGGCGGCACGCCCGGTGAACGCACTGAGCCCGCCCTCGAGGCGCCGCTCGGCGAACAGCAGGAAGCTCATCAGCGCGAACACGAGCAGGAGGCCCCACGTGAAGACGCCCGGGCCGTCGATCGAGAGCGCCCCCTCGGTGGAGAGCTGGCCGCGCGCCGTTTGTGGGCTGTCGATCTTGTCGAGGGACTGGTAGACGATGACCGTGTCGACCAGGGCCGCGAGGACGCCGACGAGGGCGACGAACGCCTGGATCTCGAACCGCCGGCGACGCGGCACGGCGGCCTCGATCACGGTGCCGATCACGGCGACCGCCGAGATGATGAGGATCGGCGCGATGAGCGCATACTCGACGTTCGGCGCGTCGATGGGTGGCAGGTCGGCGACGTACATCAGTGGCCACCCTCCTGGGCGAGGTCGGCGGGAGACATGTCTGTCGGAGACTTGGGCGCTGGGTCTCCGTTGCCGACCTGGCTGACGACCTCGTCGACGGCCGGGTTGATGACGTTGAGCACCGGCTGCGGGTAGAACCCGAGCCCGACGATCAGGACGATGGCCGGCGCCAGGGCCGCGACCTCACGGGGCATCAGGTCGTGCACGCCCTCGTTGCCCTCGCGCAGCGGTCCGGTCATCGTGCGCTGGTACATGATCAGGATGTAGAGCGCGGCGAGCACGATGCCGAGCGTGGCGAACGCCGCGGCGAGCGGAGAACGCGTGAACGTGCCGGCGAGCACCATGAACTCGGAGATGAAGGGCGCGAGACCGGGCAGAGAGAGGCTCGAGAGTCCGGCCACCAGCAGGATGCCGGACATGATCGGGGCGATCTTCTGCACGCCGCCGAAGTCGCCGATGCTGGCGGACCCGCGGCGGGCGATCATGATGCCCGTCACGAGGAAGAGCGCGGCCGTCGACATGCCGTGGTTGAACATGTAGAGCGTCGCGCCCGCCGTCGAGGTCGAGGTGAACACGAAGATGCCCATGATGATGAAGCCGAAGTGCGACACCGACGTGAACGCGATCAGGCGGCGCATGTCGTCCTGGCCGATCGCCAGCAGCGCTCCGTAAAGGATGCTCACCACCGCGAGTCCGATGACCACCGGGCTGGCCCACTCGGACGCGCCGGGGAAGACCTCGAGGCACCAGCGCAGCATGCCGAAGGTGCCGATCTTGTCGACGACGCTGACCATCAGCACCGACGTCGACGGGGTGGCGGACGCGGCGGCGTCGGGCAGCCACGTGTGGAACGGCCACAACGGCGCCTTGATGACGAACGCCGCCATGAAGCCGATGAACAGCAGCCGCTCGGTGGTGGTGCTCACCTCGAGGTTCGTCAGGTCGCTCAGCAGGAACGTCGCCTCGCCCTGCCGGGCGGTGACGACGTACAGGCCGACGATCGACGCAAGCATCAGCAGGCCGCCGACGAGGTTGTAGATGAGGAACTTCACCGCGGCGTAGCCCCTGGACGGTCCGCCGTAGGAGCCGATGAGGAAGTACAGCGGCACCAGGGTCGCTTCGAACAGCACGTAGAACAAGAACGCGTCGGTGGCCGAGAACACCCCGATGGCGAGGCCCTCCAGCACCAGCATCCAGGCCAGGTACGCGTTGACGCTCCGGTTGCCGGGCAGGCGGTCGTCCCACGCGGAGAGCACCACGATCGGCGTCAGCACCGTGGTGAGCAGGATCAGCGTGACGCCGATGCCGTTGACGCCGAGCGAGTAGGACGCCCCGAACTGCTTGATCCAGGTGTGGTGCTCGGTGAGCTGGTAGCCGCCGGCGCCGACCTCGTAGGTCGCCATCATCGCGAGCGACAGCACCAGCGTGACCACGGAGAAGCCGACGGCGACGGCCTTGACCGTCGACGCACGGTCGGCCGTGCGGGGCAGGAGGATGACGGCCAGCGCGCCGATGATCGGCGTCAGGGCCATGGCGGTCAGGATCATGCCGGCGCCTCCTGAAGAGCAAAACGATAGGTCGACGCCGGCATGATTTGGCGTTGAATGTTCACTCGCTGGCGCTCGTTCATGCGAGCGTCACCGCCAGGAGGGCGAGCAGCAGGATGGCCGCGCCCACGAAGAAGGTGAGCGCGTAGCTGCGGACGAACCCGGTCTGCGGCTTGCGCAGCGCCTGCGACGTGTCGCCGAGCCGGTCCGCGAGACCGGTGACGAAGCCGTCGACGCCCTTGCCGTCGATGAAGACGAGGAAGCGGGTGAGGTGGCGGGTGGGCCGCACGACGACCGCGTTGTTGATCTCGTTGCCGTAGAGCTCGTGCCGGCCGGCGCGCGCGAAGAACGAGACCGAGCTGTCGGCCGGCGTCTCCCCGGCGATCGGTTCACGGCTGTAGAACAGGAAGCCGAACGCGACCCCCACGGCGACGACCAGCGTGATGATGATCGTCAGCACGTACGCGGGCACGGCGAGCTCGTGGTGCTCGGCATGACCGACGACCGGCTCGAGGAAGTCGGTGATCCAGCCGCCCAGGAGCATCGCACCACCCAGCAGCGAGAGCGCGCCGAGCGCGATGAGCGGGTACGTCATGACCTTCGGCGACTCGTGCGGGTGGACGTCCTCCTTCCACCGCTTCTCGGAGAAGAACGTCATCATCATGAGCCGGGTCATGTAGAACGCGGTGACGCCGGCGCCGAGCAGCGCGCCGAGGCCGACCCAGAACGAGTGCCCGAACGCCGTCTCGATGATCTTGTCCTTGGAGAAGAAGCCGGAGAAGCCCGGGAAGCCGATGATCGCCAGGTAGCCGAACAGGAACGTGATGAACGTGATCGGCATCGCCTTGCGGAGGGCGCCGTAGTGACGCATCTCGACGTCGTCGTTCATGCCGTGCATGATCGAGCCGGCGCCGAGGAAGAGGTTGGCCTTGAAGAAGCCGTGCGTGAGCAGGTGGAAGATCGCGAACGCGTAACCGGCCGGGCCGAGGCCGGCGGCCAGCATCATGTAGCCGATCTGGCTCATCGTGGAGCCGGCGAGGGCCTTCTTGATGTCGTCCTTGGCGCAGCCGATCCAGGCACCGACGATCAGCGTGACGAGGCCGACGATGATGACCGCGGTGCGGGCCGTCTCGGAGGCGTCGAAGACGCCGTTGGAGCGGACGACGAGGTAGACGCCGGCGGTGACCATGGTTGCCGCGTGGATGAGTGCCGAGACCGGTGTGGGGCCTTCCATGGCGTCGAGCAGCCAGCTCTGCAGCGGCACCTGGGCCGACTTGCCGCAGGCGCCGAGCAGCAGGAGCAGGCCCAGCGACGTGGCCACGACGGTCGACGCACCACCGATCGAGGCGTTCACCGGAGCGATCGCCGTCGTGCCGAACTGGGCGAACATCAGCATGATCGCGAGCGCCATGCCGAGGTCGCCGACGCGGTTGACGACGAACGCCTTGGTGGCGGCGGTGGCCGCGGAGTCCTTGTGCTGCCAGAACCCGATGAGCAGGTAGGACGCCAGGCCGACGCCCTCCCAGCCGAGGAACATCACCAGGTAGTCGGACGCGAGCACGAGCGTGAGCATCGAGGCGATGAAGATGTTGAGGTACGCGAAGAACCGGCGCCGACGGGCGTCGTGCTCCATGTAGCCGATCGAGTAGATGTGGATCAGCGTGCCGACGCCGGTGATGAGCAGCACGAACAGGCCGGAGAGCGGGTCGAACGTGTACGACATGTCGACGTGGAACGGGCCGGCCTCGATCCAGGTGAACATCGTCTTCGAGAACGACCGCTCAGCCTCCTCGCGCCCGAGCAGCTCGATGAACGCGATGGCACCGATGACGAACGAGATCGACGACGCCGCCGTGCCGATGAGGTGACCGACGCGGTCGCCCTCCTTGCCCCAGACCAGGAGTCCGAGGCCGGAGACGAGCGGGACCGCGACGAGCAGCCATGCCAGATCAAGCACCGTGTCCCCTTAGAGCTTCAGCAGGCTCGCCTCGTCGACCGAGGCCGAGCGACGCGTGCGGTAGATGGACACGATGATGGCGAGGCCGACGACGACTTCGGCGGCCGCGACGACCATGACGAAGAACGCCGCCACCTGGCCGTCGAGGTTGCCGTGCTGACGCGAGAAGGAGACGAAGGCGAGGTTGGTGGCGTTGAGCATCAGCTCGACGCACATGAACACGACGATGGCGTTCCGGCGCACCAGCACTCCGGTGGCGCCGATCGAGAACAGGATCAGCGAGAGGGTGATGTACTCGGTCACTTCTCCTCACCCTTTCCCACGGTTTCGTCGGGTGGTGGATCGATCTCGCGCTCAGCTGCCGGGTCGAGCTCGCGCTCGACGGCCTCGACGTCGTCCTCGAACCCGTCGCGCAGCTGGCCACGGGCGACGAGGCTCGACGAGATCGACTCCTCCAGCGGGCGGCCGTCGGGCAGCAGCGCCGGTGTGTCGACGGCGTTGTGCCGGGCGAAGACGCCCGGGGTGGGCGGGTTGCCGGGGTGCTTGCCGGTCTCGGCGTAGTCGCGCAGACGCTGGCGGGCGAGGTCGGCCTGGCTCAGGGTCTTGGCGAGCTTCTCGCGGTGCGCCAGCACCATCGCCCCGAGCGCCGCGGTGATGAGCAGGGCGCTGGTGAGCTCGAACGCGAGCACGTACGGGCCGAACAGCAGCTCGGCCAGGCCGTACGGGTTGCCGTTGCCGTTGGCGGTCTTCAGACCGGTGACGGCTCCCGTGATGCCCTGACCGATCGCGGTGACCGCAGTGATGCCGAACAGCAGGCCGACCACGGTGGCCATGAGCCGCTGGCCCTTGATGGTCTCGGCCAGGGAGTCGCTGGTGTCGACGCCGACCAGCATCAGCACGAACAGGAACAGCATCATGATCGCGCCGGTGTAGACGATGATCTGCACCGCGAACAGGAACGGGGCGTCCTGGGCGGCGTACAGGATCGCGAGGCCGATCATGACGATCGCCAGGCAGAGCGCCGCGTGAACCGCCTTGCGCGCGAACACCAGCCCGAGCGCTGCGATGACCATGAACGGCGCGAGGATCCAGAATGTCGTCACTCGTCGTCCTCCCCCGGTGCGCCAGGTGGGTTGACCTCGGCCATGGTGGCGGGATCGGTGGGGAGGATGTCGAGCGTCTTGCCCCGGTAGTAGTCGTGGTGGTCGTCGCTGATGAGCATCGCGTGCGGAGGCTCGACCATGCCCGGGAGCAGTGGGGCCAGCAGGTCGGACTTCTCGTAGATGAGGTCGGCACGGTTGTCGTCGGCCAGCTCGTACTCGTTCGTCATCGTGAGGGCACGTGTGGGGCACGCCTCGATGCACAGGCCGCACAGGATGCAGCGCAGGTAGTTGATCTGGTAGACGCGGCCGTAGCGCTCACCCGGGCTGAAGCGGCCGTCCTCGGCGTTGGACGCGCCCTCGACGTAGATGGCGTCGGCGGGGCAGGCCCAGGCGCAGAGCTCGCACCCGATGCACTTCTCCAGGCCGTCGGGCCACCGGTTGAGCTGGTGGCGGCCGTGGAAGCGCGGCGCGGTGGGCACCTTCTCGAACGGGTACTGCTCGGTGACGACCTTCTTGAACATCGTGCGGAACGTGACACCGAATCCGGCGATCGGGTCCCACAGCGTCTCTCGGACGGTGTTGGTCATCGTCGACCTTCCTTCGGGGTGTCGACACTGGCAGGCATCGGGGGCACCGGGTAGCCGTCGGCGAAGGCGTCGACCGTGTCGGACTCATCCGACCCGGTGGATGCGGGTTCGGGGTTCTTCTCCGGGATCAGGAACGTCACCAGGAAGAGCACCCCGGCGATGATCGCCGCCCAGACCAGCGTCCGCTGGTCGAGCAGGTCCTCCTGCTTGAGCTTGCGGATGATGGCGACGGCGACGATCCAGGCCAGCGAGAACGGGATGAGGATCTTCCAGCCGAACGTCATGAACTGGTCGTAGCGCATCCGGGGCAGCGTGCCGCGCAGCCAGATGAACAGGAAGATGAAGGCCAGCGTCTTGCCGAAGAACCACAGCACCGGCCAGTAGCCCTCGTTGAGCGCGCCACCCCACAGCTGCGACAGGCCGAACGGCGCGCGCCAGCCGCCGAGGAACAGCGTCGTGGCGAGAGCGGAGACCGTGACCATGTTGACGTACTCGGCGAGGAAGAACAGCGCGAACTTGAGCGAGGAGTACTCGGTGTGGAATCCGCCGACGAGCTCGCCCTCGGCCTCCGGGAGGTCGAACGGCGCGCGGTTCGTCTCGCCCACCATCGCGATGACGTAGATGACGAACGACGGGAACAGCGGCAGGAAGTACCACGTGCTCGACTGCGCAGCGACGATCTCCGACGTCGACATCGACCCGGCGTACATGAACACCGAGACGAACGACAGGCCCATCGCGACCTCGTACGAGATCATCTGCGCGCTGGAGCGCATGCCGCCCAGGAGGGCGTAGATCGAGCCGGACGACCAGCCCGCGAGCACGATGCCGTAGATGCCGATCGAGGTGACGGCGAGGATGTAGAGCACGGCCACCGGCAGGTCGGTGAGCTGCAGCGGCGTGACCGTGTCGGTGAACGGGATCGTGACCTCGGGGCCGATCGGGATGACGGCCCAGGCGAGGAAGGCCGGGATGGTGGCCAGGATCGGCGCCGCGACGTAGACGACCTTGTCGGCCGCCTTGACGACGATGTCCTCCTTGAGCGCGAGCTTGACGCCGTCGGCGAGGCTCTGCAGCAGGCCGAACGGGCCGTGGACGTTGGGGCCGATGCGGTGCTGCATGCGCGCGACCACGCGCCGCTCGAACCAGATGTTGAACAGCGTGTAGAGGACCAGGATCACGAAGATCAGCACGGCCTTGAGCGCGACGACCCAGAACGGCTCGTTCCCGAACAGCTCGCTCATGCCGGAACCTCCGTGGGAAGGGCAGGGTACGGATGTCCCGGCATGAGATGTTTGATCGTTCGCTCGCTGCGCTCGCTCATGCGTCCCCACCCTCAGCCGTCAGGCGCACGACGCTGCCGTGGCCGGCTCGGATGGTCCGCAGGTTCGTGCCGCTGTTCGCCGGCGCCCAGACGACGCCGTCCGGGAGGTCGGCGACCTCGGTGGTGAACACGGCGCTGCCGTGCTTGGTGCCGATGCTGGCCCTGGCTCCGGGCAGGATGCCGGCCGACTCGAGCGTTGAGGCGCTGGCGCGCAGCACCGAGGGGCGGGCGGTGGCGTGGTACTGGGGCTGGCCGTCCTGGCCGCGGCCGTCGTCGATCATCTGGCGCCAGGTCTCCAGCACCACGGTGCCGGGGGCCGGCTTCTCCGTCTCGGGAGCGTCGAGGTGGGGCGCGGCGGTGCGAGCGCCGTCCCAGGGGCCGGTCTCCGTCATCAGCGCACGCGCGGCTTCCGTGGTCTTGAAGCCCAGGTCGGAACCCATCTCCTCGGCGATGCCGGCGAGGACGCGGATGTCGGTGAGCCGGCCCGGCTCGATGAGCACGGCGTCGAACGGGCGCAGCCGGCCTTCCCAGCTGACGAACGTGCCGGCCTTCTCGACGACCGGCGCCACGGGCAGGACGACGTCGGCAGCGCGGGTGACCTCGCTCTCGCGGACCTCCAGGCTGACGACGAACGCCGCTTCCAGTGCCTCGCGGGCGCGGGCCGGGTTCGGCAGGTCGTCGATCTCGACTCCGCCGACGACGAGTCCGCCGAGCTTGTGCTTGGCGGCCGCCTTCAGGATGCGGCGGGTGTCACGGCCGGAGCGGGCCGGCAGCGAGTCGACGCCCCAGGCGGCGGCGAGGTCGGCGCGCGCCTCGGCATCGGCGACCGGACGGCCGCCCGGCAGCAGGGTGGGGAGGCATCCGGTCTCGACGGCACCGCGGTCGCCGGCCCGGCGGGGCACCCATGCGAGCTTGGCGCCGGTGCGCTCGGCCAGGCGGAGCGCGGCGCTGAAGCCGCCCTGCACCCCGGCGAGTCGTTCACCGGCGAGGATCACCGAATCGGCACCGAGCTCCAGGCCGTCGAGGGCGACGGCTTCCTGGCCGGGGATGGTGGGGATGAGCTCGCCACCCATCTTGGTCAGCCCCTGCGTGGCGTGCGCTGCCAGCGCGATGACCTTGAGGCCGGACAGCGAGGCCTTGCGGAGCCGCAGGAAGATCGTGCCGGCCTCGTCCTCGGGCTCCAGGCCGACGAGGACGACGGTCGAGGCCTCCTCGAGGTCGCGGTACGTGACCGAGAGGTGGGTCGCGGCCACGTGGGCGGCGAGGAAGTCGGCCTCCTCGGCCGAGTGCAGGCGGGCCCGGAAGTCGATGTCGTTGGTGCGCAGCACCGTGCGCGCGAACACGCTGTAGGCGAACGCGTCCTCGGCGGTGAGGCGTCCGCCGGGAAGCACGCCGACCCCGCCCTCGGCTGCGGCCAGCCCACGGGCGGCGACAGCCAGGGCGGCCGGCCAGGACGCGGGCTCCAGCTCGCCGTCCTCGTTGCGCACGAGGGGGTGGCGCAGTCGGTCGTCCTGACTCATCCAGGTGAAGCAGAAGCGGTCCTTGTCGGTGATCCACTCCTCGTTGACCTCGGGGTCGTCACCGGCGAGCCGGCGCATGACCTTGCCGCGCCGGTGGTCGACGCGGATGGCCGAGCCGCACGCGTCGTGCTCGGCCACGGAGGGCGTCGAGACGAGGTCGAACGGGCGGGACGCGGAACCGGTAGTCGGCGCTGGTGAGAGCACCCACCGGGCAGATCTGGATGGTGTTGCCCGAGAAGTAGGAGTGGAACGGCACGTCATCGGCAACGCCCACCTGCTGCTCGGGGCCGCGCTCGAGCATCGTGATGAACGGGTCGCCCGCGATCTGCTCGGAGAAGCGGGTGCAGCGGGCGCACAGCACGCAGCGCTCGCGGTCGAGCAGCACCTGAGCCGAGACTCGGACCGGCTTGGGGAACGTCCGCTTGACCTCGGTGAAGCGGGTCTCGCCGCGTCCGTGGCTCATGGCCTGGTTCTGCAGCGGGCACTCGCCGCCCTTGTCGCAGACCGGGCAGTCGAGCGGGTGGTTGATGAGCAGGAACTCCAGGTTGCCCTGCTGCGCCTTGTCGGCCACCGGTGACGTGACCTGCGTCTTGGCGACCATGCCGGGTGCGACCTCGAGGGTGCAGGAGGCCTGCGGTTTCGGGAACCCGCGGCCGTTGCCGGCATCGGTGACGTCGACCAGGCACTGGCGGCACGCACCGATCGGCTCGAGCAGCGGGTGGTCGCAGAAGCGCGGGATGTCGACGCCGATCAGCTCGGCGGCGCGGATCAGCAGCGTGCCCTTCGGCACGCTCACCTCGATGTCGTCGATCGTCAGCGTGACGAGCTCGACAGGTGCGACCTCGGTCGAGCGTTCGGCCTCGATGGTCATGCGACACCTCCCGCGGTCACTGGGCTGAACAGGGTGGACGCGGCCGGCGGGAACAGCTCGCTCGACGGCGTGTGCATGCCGGCCTCGAACTCATCGCGGAAGTACTCGATCGCCGACGTGATGGGGCTGGTGGCGCCGTCCCCGAGCGCGCAGAAGGAGCGACCGAGGATGTTGTCGCACAGGTCGAGGAGCAGCTCGACGTCGCCGGGCTCGCCGTGGCCGGAGTCGAGCCGCTGCAGCGTCTGCACCAGCCACCACGTGCCCTCGCGGCACGGCGTGCACTTGCCGCAGGACTCGTGCTTGTAGAACTCGGTCCAGCGCAGCACGCAACGCACCACCGACGTCGTCTGGTCGAAGACCTGCAGCGCCTTGGTGCCGAGCATCGACCCGGCCGCACCGACGGCTTCGTAGTCGAGCGGGACGTCGAGGTGCTCGGCCGTGAGGATCGGCGTCGACGAGCCGCCCGGTGTCCAGAACTTGAGCTCGGCGCCTTCCCGCATGCCGCCGCCGAGATCGAGCAGCTCGCGCAGGGTGATGCCGAGCGGAGCCTCGTACTGGCCGGGCGCCTTCACGTGGCCGGACAGCGAGTAGAGCGTGTAGCCCTTGGACTTCTCGGTGCCCATCGACCCGAACCAGTCGATGCCACCGGTGATGATCGACGGCACCGAGGCGATCGACTCGACGTTGTTGATGACTGTGGGGCACGCGTACAGGCCCTCGACCGCCGGGAACGGCGGGCGCAGGCGGGGCTGGCCACGCCGGCCCTCGAGCGAGTCGAGCAGTGCCGTCTCCTCGCCGCAGATGTAGGCGCCGGCGCCGGCATGGATGACGAGGTCGATCCCGATGCCGGACCCGTGGATGTCCTGACCGAGGTGGCCGGCGGCGTACGCCTCACGGCATGCGGCCTGGAGCCGGCGCACGACGTGCAGCACCTCGCCGCGCACGTAGATGAAGGCGACCTTCGCGTTGATGGCATGGGCCGCGATGATGACGCCCTCGATGAGCGTGTGCGGGCTCGCCATCATGAGTGGGATGTCCTTGCAGGTGCCCGGCTCGGACTCGTCGGCGTTGACGACGAGGTACTTGGGCTTGTTGCCGGCCGGGGAGTCGTCCTGGGGGATGAAGCCCCACTTCATGCCGGTGGGGAAGCCGGCGCCTCCGCGGCCGCGCAGACCGGAGTCCTTGACCAGCTCGACGAGGTCGGCCGGGACCATCTCGAGCGCCTTCGTGAGGCCCTCGTAGCCGCCCTGGTCCTCGTACGCGGCGAGCGTCCAGGCACGGTCGTCGGCCCAGTTCCGGGTGAGGACGGGGGTGAGCACGTCGACCTTTGACTCAGTCATGACTCGGAGCCTCCGCCCTTGGTGTCGGCCGGCGACTCGTCGGCTTCGGTCTCGGCCTCGGCGCGCGAGGTGTCGGACTCCTCCGCGGCTGCCTCGGGGGATTCCGTGGCGGCCTTCGTGGGCTCGCCATCGGCGTCGTCGATCGCCGGGGCCTCCCAGCCACGGTCGCGGGCGATCTCCAGGCCGACGAGGGACGGACCTGCGGCGGCCGGGCCCTCGTCGACGAGTCCGTCCTCGAACCCGGCCAGCACCCGCTCGGCCTGGCGCCAGCTCGTGATCGTGGCGCCGCGCGTCGCACGGACCGTGTCACCGGCCCGCAGCGCGTCGACGAGCTCGACGGCGGACTCCGGCGTCTGGTTGTCGAAGAACTCCCAGTTGACCATCATCACCGGGGCGAAGTCGCAGGCGGCGTTGCACTCGATGTGCTCCAGCGTGACCTTGCCGTCGTCAGTGGTCTCGTCGTTGCCGACGTCGAGGTGGTCCTTGAGTCGCTCGAAGATCGCGTCGCCGCCCATCACGGCGCACAGCGTGTTGGTGCAGACGCCGACGTGGTGCTCGCCCATCGAGCGGCGCTTGTACATCGTGTAGAACGTGGCGACGCCCGAGACGTCGGCCTGGCTGAGTCCGAGGATGTCGGCGCACACCGCGACGCCCTCGATCGTGACGCTGCCCTCGACGGACTGCACGAGGTGCAGCATCGGCAGCAGTGCGGATCGTGCTTGCGGATAGCGGCCCGCGATCTCCAGAAGCTCGGTACGGGTCTTGTCGTCCATGCCGTCGATTGGCTCACCGGTCCACCCCTCCCATGACGGGGTCGATGCTGGCGATGGCGACGATCACGTCCGAGAGCATGCCACCTTCGCTCATCACCGAGGTGCCCTGGAGGTTGACGAAGCTCGGGTCACGGAAGTGGACGCGGTAGGGACGGGTGCCGCCGTCCGACACGGCGTGGCAGCCGATCTCGCCGCGCGGCGCCTCGATGGCGGCGTACGCCTGGCCGGCCGGCACGCGGAAGCCCTCCGTGACGATCTTGAAGTGGTGGATCAACGCCTCCATGGACTCGCCCATGATGTGACGGATGTGCTCGGCGGAGTTGCCCTGGCCGTCGGCACCGACGCTGAGCTGGGAGGGCCAGGCGATCTTCTTGTCGGCGACCATGATCGGCTCGCCCTCCATGACCGCGAGGCGTCCGATGGCCTGCTCGACGATGCGCAGCGACTGCCACATCTCCTCCAGCCGGATCCGGAACCGTCCGTAGGCGTCGGGCTCGTCCCAGGTGACGACGTCGAACTCGTACTCGTCGTAGCCCCAGTACGGCTGCGTGCGGCGCAGGTCCCAGTCGTAGCCGGTGGCCCGCAGGACCGGACCGGTGAGGCCGAGCGCGAGGCAGCCGGCCAGCTCGAGATGGCCGACGCCCTTGAGGCGTCCCTTGAAGATCGGGTTGGCGTTGCAGAGCGCCGCGTACTCGGGGAGGCGGCTCTTGAGGACGCGCACCGTGCTGTGCAGCTTCTCGATCGCGCCGACCGGGAGGTCCTGCGCGACGCCGCCGGGACGGATGAACGCGTGGTTCATGCGCAGGCCGGTGATCATCTCGAAGAGGTCGAGGATGAGCTCGCGGTCGCGGAAGCCGCAGGTCATGACGGTGAGCGCGCCGATCTCCATGCCGCCGGTGGCGATGGCCACGAGGTGCGAGCTGATGCGGTTCAGCTCGAGCAGGAGCACGCGCATGACCTGCGCCTTCTCGGGGACGTCGTCCTCGATGCCGAGCAGCTTCTCGACGGCGGCGACGTAGGCGGCCTCGTTGGAGAACGGCGCGACGTAGTCCATGCGCGTGCAGAAGGTCACGCCCTGCGTCCAGGTGCGGAACTCCATGTTCTTCTCGATGCCGGTGTGCAGGTAGCCGATGCCGGCGCGCGCGTCCTTGACGGTCTCGCCGTCGATCTCGAGGATCAGCCGCAGCACGCCGTGCGTGGACGGGTGCTGCGGGCCCATGTTGATGACGAGCCGGTCGCCCTCGACGGCCGAGGAGTCGATGGAGTCCCAGTCCTGGCCGGTGACGGTGAACACCGGCCCGGCGGTGGACTCGGTGGTGCCGGCGTACGGATCTTCAGTCCCCGCCGCGGATGCGGTGTCATGTTGTTGAGTCATGAGTAAGCCCTCCGCTCGTCCGGGGGTGGGATGGTGCCGCCCTTGTACTCGACCGGGATGCCACCGAGCGGGTAGTCCTTGCGCTGCGGGTGGCCGGGCCAGTCGTCGGGCATCAGGATGCGGGTGAGGGCCGGGTGGCCGTCGAAGATGACGCCGAAGAAGTCCCACGTCTCGCGCTCGTGCCAGTCGGCGGTGGGATAGATGGTGACGACGCTGGGCACGTGCGGGTCGTCGTCGGGGCAGGTGACCTCGAGGCGGATGCGGCGGCGGTGCGTCATCGACAGCAGGTGGTAGACGACGTGCAGCTCGCGTCCCTCTTCGTGCGGGTAGTGGACGCCGCTGATGCTGGAGCAGAACTCGAACCGCAGGGACTCGTCGTTGCGCAGGTGCGTGACGACGTCGAGCAGCGCGTGCCGGCGGATGAAGAACGTGATCTCGCCGCGGTCGACGACGACCTTCTCGATGACGCCGGGCGCGGAGGCGTCTCCTGACAGAGCGTCCTGCGCGTCGGTGAGCGTGGAGAGGCGGTCGTGCACCTCGTCGAACCAGCCACCGAAGGGCTGCTTCGAGGCGCCGGGCATCATGACCGGTCGGGTCAGGCCGCCGTAGCCACTCGTGTCGCCGGTGCCCCGGACTCCGAACATTCCTTCGCGGACGTCGACGACCTCGAGCTCGCGCGCGTCGCTGGGCACCAGCGCCGCTTGCACGTCGTGCGACGCGTCCTGCGTCGTGCCGGACGTGGAGTCGATCGTCGACTCCTTGTCGGCAGGAATGTCGTCCTTCTTCTCAGCCATCAGCGCATGAGCCCCTTCATGGCCGAGGTCGGGGTGGCCTCCAGGGCCGTCAGCTCGAGCTCCTCGATCTGCTTGACGCGGTTGGCGCCGAGCTTGCCGTGCTGGATGCCGTCGTGCAGCTTGAGGATGGCGTCGATCAGCATCTCCGGGCGGGGCGGGCAGCCCGGGAGGTACATGTCGACCGGCACGACGTGGTCGACGCCCTGCACGATCGCGTAGTTGTTGAACATGCCGCCGGAGCTGGCGCAGACGCCCATCGCGAGCACGTACTTGGGGGCGGCCATCTGGTCGTAGATCTGACGCAGGACGGGCGCCATCTTGTTGCTGACGCGGCCGGCGACGATCATCAGGTCGGCCTGGCGCGGCGACGGGCGGAAGACCTCCATGCCGAACCGCGCGGAGTCGAAGCGCGGCGCACCGAACGTCATCATCTCGATCGCGCAGCAGGCGAGGCCGAACGTGGCCGGCCAGAACGAGGCCTTGCGCATGTAGCCGGCGAGGCCCTCGACCGTGGAGAGCAGAACTCCGCTCGGCAATTTCTCTTCTAGTCCCATTCCAGACCTCCGCGGCGCCAGACGTAGGCGTAGGCGATGAACACCGTCGCCATGAAGATGAACATCTCGATCAGACCGAACCAGCCGAGCGAGTCGAACGCCACCGCGAACGGGTACAGGAAGATGATCTCGATGTCGAAGACGATGAACAGCATCGCGATGATGAAGTAGCGAACCGAGATGCGGCCGCCACCCTCGGGCAGCGGGCTGGGCTCGATGCCTGACTCGTACCGGTCGAGCTTGGCGCGGTTGTAGCGCTTCGGCCCGGTGAACGGCGCGATGCCCACACTGAAGACGGCGAAACCTGCTGCAAGGACGCCCAGAATCAGGATCGGCGTGTACTCGTTCACGGCGCCTCCCTCGTGCCGGTGCGGGCGACGTGGCCACGAGAATGTGCCCTTGTGAAAAGGTTCACAACGTGACCACGAAAACACCCTACGCCCGAGCGCGGCGGCTTGTAACTTAGGTCACGCTAACTCGCGCTCAGGGCTTGACGGAGCTGTGCAGCGCGACGACGCCGCCGGACAGGTTGAGCCAGTCGACCTTGCCCCAGCCCGCCTCCACCATGCGCAGCGCCAGGCCACGCTGGTCGGGCCACGCACGGATCGACTCGGCGAGGTAGACGTACGACTCGGGGTTCGACGAGACGCGCTCGGCGATGCGCGGCAGGGCCTTCATCAGGTAGTTGGAGTAGACGGCCTCGAACGGGCCCCAGGTGGGCGTGCTGAACTCGCACACCACGATGCGCCCGCCACGACGGGTGACGCGGAGCAGCTCTCGGAGACCCTGCATCGGGTCGTGGATGTTGCGCAGGCCGAAGGAGATCGTGACCGCGTCGAACGTGTCGTCACCGAACGGCAGCAGCATGCCGTCACCCGCGACGAAGGGCAGGTCCGCACGTGCCTTCTTGCCCTCCGTCAGCATGCCGAGGGAGAAGTCGCACGGCACGACGGTGGCACCCGCGGCGGCGAACGGAGAGCTCGACGTACCGGTTCCGGCGGCGAGGTCGAGCACCATCTCGCCGGGCTGCGGATCGACCATCCGGACGACCTGGCGGCGCCAGCGACGGTCCTGACCGAGCGACAACACGTCGTTCGTCAGGTCGTACCGCGCCGCGACGTCGTCGAACATCCGCGCGACGTCACGAGGCTCCTTGTCCAGGCTGGCTCGCGTCACCGCATCACTGTCCCACGGGTACCGTTGCTGCCGTGAGCAACCCCGGTCTCGACGCTGCGGCCATCCCGGCAGCACTGCCGCTCGTGGTCCGGACGATCGAGATCGACGACCCCGGGCCGCTGCTCGACCTCCTCCCCCGCGACGACAACGTCGCCTGGATTCACCACGGTGACGGACTCGTCGGGTGGGGTCGCGCCACCACGTTCACGACGTCGGGACCGCGCCGGTTCGCGCAGGCTGCCGCATGGTGGCGCGAGATCACCCGGCACAGCGTGGTGCGCGACGAGGTCGACGTCCCGGGCACCGGCCTGGTGGCCTTCGGAACCTTCACGTTCGCCGCTCACGGCGCCGGCAGCGGCCTCACCGTGCCGGAGGTCGTGGTCGGACGCCGCGACGGACGCTCCTGGATCACGGTCGTCGGCTCTGGCATCAAGACGCCACCCGTGGTTGCCGCCACCGACGTCGCCGAGTTCCCGCGCCAGGTCGCGTTCTCCGACGGGCCGGTCGACCCCACCACGTGGATGGACATCGTCGCCGAGGCGGTCGGGCGCATCGCCGACGGCGGCATCGACAAGGTCGTCCTCGCCCGCGACCTCGTGGCCAACCTCGACGCGCCGCTGGACGTCCGCGCACCCCTCGGCCGTCTGGCTGCCGACTACCCGGGCTGCTGGACGTTCCACGTCGACGGCTTCTTCGGCTCCACGCCGGAGATGCTGGTGCGGCTCGAGCGCGGACTCATCACGTCGCGCGTGCTGGCCGGCACCATCCGGCGCACCGGCGACGACACCCACGACCTCACGCTCGCCGCGTCCCTGGCCCGGTCCAGCAAGGACCTCGAGGAGCACGAGTACGCCGTGCGCTCGGTGGCCGACGCCCTCGCGCCGCACTGCTCGAGCATGAACGTCCCGGAGTCACCGTTCGTGCTGCACCTGCCCAACGTCATGCACCTGGCCACCGATGTCACCGGCGTCATCCGCGACGACGCCAGCGCCCTGGCCCTGGCCGCGTCGTTGCACCCGTCGGCCGCCGTCGGCGGCACACCCACGGCCGACGCCGTGGCCCTCATCGACGACATCGAGCGCCTCGACCGCGGCCGCTATGCCGGCCCGGTCGGCTGGATCGGCGCCTCGGGCGACGGCGAGTGGGCCATCGCCCTTCGTTCGGCCCAGGTCGAGGAGCAAGGGACTCGCGTCCGACTGTTCGCCGGCTGCGGCATCGTCGCCGACTCCGTGCCGGCGGACGAGCTCGCCGAGGCGGACGCCAAGCTCATCCCGGTGCGCGACGCTCTCAGCCCGCGCTGAGCCTCACGGGCGCTCGAGCGTCGGATAGCGCGGGTCGAGCAGGTCGCCCGACGACTTCCCGGTCAGCCGCCGCTTGACCCAGGGGCCCGCGTGCGTCCGCGCCCATTCGACGTTCGCCGCTCGCCGCTCCTTCTTCGTCAGCCGAGGGGCCGCCGGCAGGTCGAGCGGGACGAGGTCGTGGTCCACGCCCAGCGCGTCGAGGACGGCCATCGCCATCCGCTGATGACCGGCGCTCGACATGTGCATCCTGTCGTCGGCCCACATGCCGGGGACCCGGTAGTCGCGCATCCGCCAGAAGTCGACGAGGTTCGCGCCGTGGTGCTCGGCGGCCTCCCGGACGAGCTCGTTGTAGACCGCGAAGCGTCCACGCATCGTGCCGAACACCGGGAACCCGCCGGGATCGAAGGCGGTGAACACGACGAGGTGGGCACCGGACGACGCCAGGCGGCCCAGCGCGGTGTCGTAGCTGGCCACGAGCGCGTCGATGTCGACCGCAGGCCGCATGATGTCGTTCGCGCCGGCGTAGATCGTCACGAGATCGGGCTCGAGCGCCAAGGCCGGCTCGAGCTGCTCGTCGACCACCGCGCCGAGCTTGCGACCGCGAATGGCGAGATTGGCGTAGCCGAAGTCCTCCGTTTGATCGGCCAGCACGGCGGCCGCGCGATCGGCCCAGCCGCGCACGCCGTTGGGGCGGCCGGCATCGACGTCGCCGACGCCCTCGGTGAAGGAGTCGCCCAGAGCGACGAAACGGTGGAACGTCACCCGGACAGGGTAGTGAGCGCCTTCGCGGTGGCGGCATCCGCGGGCAGGAACGCCTCGATGCTCAGCTCGGCTGCGGTGAGGTCGAGGGCGGTGCCGAACGTCGTGATGGTGCTGACGAACCTGAGGTCGCCACCGGGCGACGCGAGGACCAATGGCATGGCCACGACGTCGTCGTGGGTGGCTTCGAGCCCGCCGGGCAGGTCGAGGAGCTCCTCGAGCAGCGCCGCGACGGTCGGGCGACCCGGTCACGGCGGCCTCGCGGCCGAGGCGGGAGAGGACGTGGCCGCGCCAGGCGGCGAGATTCCGGATGCGGGGGGCCAGCCCGTCCGGGTGCAGGCTGAGCCGCAGGACGTTGACCGGCGGCTCCAGCAGCTGCGGCGCCAGGCCAGCCAGGAGCGCGGACACCCCGCTGTTCGCCTGCAGCAGGTTCCAGCTGCGGTCCACGACGAGCGCGGGATAGGGCTCGAAGGCGGTGAGCACCCGCTCGATGCCCTCGCGAATCGACCCCATGTCCGGGTCGTCGAGAGGCCGCTCGCCGAACGCCGGCGCGAAGCCGGCCGCGACGAGCAGCTGGTTCTGCTCGCGGGGCGGCACCTCGAGCGCCTCCGCCAGCCGCAGCACCATCGCGCGGCTCGGCTGCGAGCGTCCGGTCTCGACGTAGCTGAGGTGCCGCGAGGAGATGTCCGCCTCGATCGACAGGTCGAGCTGGCTGATGCGACGCCGACTTCGCCAGTCGCGCAGCAGGGTGCCGACCGGAGTCTTCGACGCATGATCGGTCTGGGAGAGCGTGGCCATGGGCCCACTCTGCTCGACCTCGCGCCGCAGGACCATGACCTCAGAGGTCATTGCGACGCCCACGTCGTCGAACGACGCTGGCGGCATGAATCCCACGACAAGCACCACCACAACCCCCTCGAACGTCCTGACCCTGAGGAACGTCCTGCTGCTGGACGCCGTGCTCACGGGCGCCAACGGCCTGGCTTATGTCGCCGGCGCCACTGCTCTCGACTCGCTGCTCGGCCCGTCACCGGCCGTCATCGTCGGGCTCGGCATCTTCATGCTGGCCTATGCCGTAGCAGCGGCGGTGCTCGGCACCAGACGCCCGGTCAGCCGGATCGCGGTCGGCCTGATCGCGGACGGCAACATCGTCTGGGCACTCGCCTCCGTGCTCGTGCTGGTGCTCGGCTGGCTCGAGCTGACGACCGCCGGCACGGTGTGGACGCTGATGCAGGGCGCGCTCGTGGCGGGCTTCGCCGCGCTCCAGATGGCTGCTCTACGGCGTACCGCTTAGCTGTCGATGAGGCCGCGGCGGCGGGCGATGGCCGCGGCCTCGGTGCGTCCGGCGGCACCGAGCTTGGCGAGGATGTTCGACACGTGCACCGACGCCGTCTTGGTGCTGATGAACAGCTGCGTGGCGATCTCGCCGTTGGAGCGACCGGCGCTGACCAACGTGAGCACCTCGCGCTCGCGGGGCGTGAGGACGGCCGACGGCTCCGGCGCGGCCCCTGAACCGAGCTCGGCGAGCAGCGGGCCGGCGCCGAGCTCCTTGGCGATGATGCGCGCCTCGTCGGTGAGCTCGATCGCGTCGGCCTCTCGTCCGGATGCCTTGAGCACCGCGGCCAGCCGTGCCGCCGACCGTGCCTTCTCGTACGGCTCACCGAGCTCGCCGAAGGACTCGTACACACCGCGCCAGAGCTGCTCCATCTGGTCGGCGGAGATGGGATCGACTCCGGTGACCCAACGCAGGCGCGCGAGCTCGGCGTGAACCCGTTCGTGCCATGCGCGACCTTCGAGGCCGAGCGTGGGCCACTCGGCCGGGACCTGGTCGACCTCCGCGACGAGGGCGACCGCGCGCTCCACCGCCTCGGCGTTCTCGGCCGCGCTGCGACGGGGCGCTGCTGCGACGTACTGAGCGATGAGCAGGGCAGCCATGCGGAGCCGGCCGGGCGTGAGGGTGGCGTGCCACCTGCGCCCGAGGATGTCGACGAGGGCGTCGTGCGTCTCGTTGGCGGCATCGACATCGCCGTCGTTGCCCTGCAGCTCGATCATGGCCGTGCCGCTGTGGATCGCGAGGGCGACGTCGCGGTACCACTCCGTGCGAAGTCGCTCGATCTCACCGGGCGTCGGCGTGCCACCGCGCCCGGCCGTGACGAGCAGCCCGACGGCCTCGAGGGTGGCGCTCACCTCTTTCGGGCACCGTGGGGTCGACGTCGCTCACCAACGAGAGGGCGTCGTCCCACCGCCCGCGGATGTAGGAGGTGACGGCGGCGAAGAAGCGCCCGTCGAACCCGTACGGAGCCCAGGCCCGGCCGGTCGCCTCGGCCCGTGCCATGCCTTCGCGGAACAGTCGCTCGGCCTCGACCAGGTCGCCGTCGTTGTAGAAGAGGAAGGCGAGGTTCTGCCGCCCACGCAGCTCGCCGTGGACGTCGCCCGCCGCCCGGGAGGACTCGATGAGCTCGCCGTAACGGAGCTTGGCCTTGTCGATGTCGACACCGCTGCGGGACAGCAGCAGCGTCAGCGTGGCCTGGGCGTCGACGACGATCTCGCGGTCGTCGACCGCCTCGGCGATGGCGACGGCACGTTCGGCATGGTCGAGGGCCTCGTCGTCGTGGTGCACCCCAGCGGCAGCACGGGCCCGCACCGCCATGGCCTGGGCGCGCAGCGCGGTGGCCTCGTCGGGCACGACCTCGAGGGCCTCGGCGCTGGCCTCGAGTGCGTCGTCGTCGGAGTCGGAGTAGTAGGAGACGTTGGCGAGGGCGACGAGCAGCCGGCCCCGCCCGGTGACGTCGGAGTCGGGCAGCTGGTCGAGGTGCTCACGGAGGAGCTTGGCCGTCGTGCGCAGCTCGCCGGAGGCGACGAGTGCGTCGGTGGCGTGGACGACCACGTCGACGAGCTCGACATCGTTGGGAGCTGCGTCGATGAGCGTGAGGGCACGGCGGAAATGTCCCGCCGCCTCGTCGTGGCCTCCGACGCGCACGGCGTCGTGACCGGCCTGGAAGCTGGCCGTGAAGGCCGTGGCGCGGTCGCCGGCGGCTTCAGCGTGCAGCGCCACCTCACGGGCCGAGCCGGATGACTCCGGCTTGGTGAGGGCGGCGAGGAACGAGGCGTGCAGACGGCGCCGCTGCCCCGGCAGGAGGTCGTCGTGGACGGCCTCGGCGAGCAACGCGTGCCGGAAGACGTAGGAGTCGCCGTGCGAGACCAGCACCTTGTGGTCGATCGCCTCGCGCAGGGCGGCGTCGAGCTCTGGACCGTCGAGGCCGACGACCTCGGCCAGCATGGCGTCGGTGGTGGCGCCGCCGGCACACGCGACGGCGCCGACGGCGAGGCGGGCGTCCTCGCTGAGGCGGTCGAGCCGGACGAGCACGAGGTCGGCCAGGCTCTCGGGGAGCGCACCCTCGGCGAGTCCGGCGTCGAGCAGCTCCTCGGCGTAGAAGGCGTTGCCGCCCGCACGGCGGATGATGGTCGAGGCACCACGCTCACTGAGCCGGGTGGCCTCCCGTGAGTGCAGGATCGCCCCGACGGCGCCGTCGTCGAGGGGCTCGAGCTCGAGCCGCCGGACGCCGGGGAGCCGCGACCACTCCGCGACCGAAGCCCGGAGCGGGTGCCGGCGGTGGAGGTCGTCGCTGCGGTAGCTGACGACGAGCGACACCGGGTTGCTGAACCGCCGGGCGAGCACGAACTGGAGAAGGTGGCGGGTGGAGGCGTCGGCCCAGTGGGCGTCCTCGACGATCAGCACGAGAGGCTGGTCTGCGGCCAGGGTGTCGAGCGCGAGCGCCACGGCCGAGAGGACGTCGGCGCGCTCGCCGCCGTCCTTGCTGTCGGGTGACGAGAGCAGACCGGCGAGGGCCGGCGACTGCTCGAGAATCGCTTCGTGCTCAGCGGCGTCGAGCGTGGACAACGCCTCGACGAACGGCTGGAACGGCATGGCGCTGTCGCCGAGGTCGAGGCAGTGGCCGACGAGGACCCGGCTCTCGGACTCGCGCGCGAGCGCGACGAGCTCGGTGACGACACGGGTCTTGCCGATGCCCGCGTCGCCGCCGAGCAGCACGGAATTGTTCCTTGCCGCCCGCGGCCCGGCACCCCCGCCGGGCTCGCCGGTGGCCTGAGCGCTGGATTCGAGTCCCAGCGCATCGACCAGCTCGGCGAGCTCGCGGTCGCGCCCGAAGATCGGCGCGGCTTGATCGACGGCCATGCCCTCCAGTGTGGCGGAAGGCTCTGACGTCTGGATGGTGACCGCCATCAGGCGGCCAGCGTGTACCTGCGGTTCCGGTTGCGGCGCAGGAGCCCGAACCGGCGACGGCGAACCGTGCGGCGGGGCTGTGCGCGGAATGCCTGGGCGGCCAGCGTCGTACGCCGCGCCACCTCGGCGGGGATGTATTCCTCTGCGCTGAGCAACATGATCGACACCTTTTCGTTTGAGTTGATGTACCAACGGTGCATCTCTGAGGTAGGGCCGAACATCGGGAGACTTCCCTAAGTTCTTGCGGGCTACCTCAGACGCCACTCGGTAGGTAGGTCGTCACGCGTCACCGGCCGCATGAACTCGCCGGCCGGCTCCCGCTGCCACCACGCGCCCTCTCGACGCCGCTGCTCCCACGTGGTGAAGCGATAGCGATAGCGCCTGGCGCGCACCAAGGCTGGCGGAGCGTCCGGGAAGGGGTTTCCCCGCAGCAGCCGCAGGGTGTCCCGGTCGCCTTCCAGCAGGCGGCTCAGCAGGCGCGGGAACCACGGTTGGGCGTAGCTGGGCGACAGGGCGGCGAACCACATGAGCCAGTCGAGCCGCAGGTGGTACGGCGCGAACTGGCGCGGACGGCGGCGAGTGTCGCCCGGCTTGCCGCGGAACTCGTACTCCCGCCAGCCGGTCTCGCCGCTCGGGTCCGAGGTGCCCTCGATGACGATCTCGAACCGTTCACGGGTGATGCTGCCGAACGCGCCGTAGGTGTTGACCAGGTGCCACGCGTTGAACGAGGCGTTCATGGCCTGCGCGCGGGACAGCATGTTCCGCACGGGCTGCCAGCTGAGGACCGCCACCAACACGCCGAGCGCACTCCCGATGACCACCCACCACAGCGGCGCGGCGGTGTGGACGTCGAGCGAGACGCCGGGAAGGACCGCACGCCACACGCCGTCCGGGAGGACCGGCAGCGCCAGCACGATCGCCAGCCAGTTGAGCCACGCGAAGTTGCCGCTCACGACCAGCCAGAGCTGGGTGACGATCATGATCGCCGCGCACGTGCCCGCGACCGGTTGCGGGAGGAAGAGGCCGAACGGAATGACGAGCTGTGTGACGTGGTTCGCGGCGACCTCCACCCGGTGCAGCGGCTTGGGAAGCCGGTGGAAGTACCAGCTGAACGGGCCGGGCATCGGCTGCGTCTCGTGGTGGTAGTCGAGGCAGGTCAGGTCACGCCAGCATGCATCGCCGCGCATCTTGATGAGCCCGGCGCCGAACTCCACGCGGAACAGCAGCCAGCGCAGCGCGACCAGCACCAGCAGCGGTGGCGCGACGCTGCTGTTGCCCAGGAAGATCGCGACGAACCCGGCCTCGAGCAGCAGCGACTCCCAGCCGAACCCGTACCAGCGCTGGCCGACGTTGACGATGGACAGGTAGAGCGCCCAGAGCACCGCCCAGACGAGCATCGCGACGGGCAGCGGTAGCCAGTCGGTGACGCCCAGGACGGTCGTGGCAGCCAGCACCGCACCCACCACGGCCACGACTCCGAAGAAACGGTCCGAGTAGTGCCAGTGGAAGATGCTGGGCGCCTGCCGGAACGACCTCTCCTTCAGGAACGTCCGGATCGGCAGGAGGCCGCGGTCACCGAGCAGGGCGCGGAACTGGTTCAGCGCGACGAGGAACGCGACGAGGTAGACCGCACCGAGCGCGCGCTGGAACACGAGCCTCGCGAGCGTGTAGTCCTCGGCGGTGAGCCACTCCACGGGAGGTCACCGCTTGGGCAGCGTGCTCTTTCCGCCATGGAGCAGGCCGATGAGCGTGGCGGCTCGCTTGTCCGTCTTCTCGTCGCGCGCGAACGTGGTGAGCGCCAGGAGCGGCTTGAACCGCTGCCTGGTGATGGCCTTGGCGTAGGTGAACTCCTTGAGCCCGTCGGGGCCGTGGATGCGCCCGAACCCGGAGTCGCCCACGCCACCGAACGGCAGCGACGGCACACCGGCGTACGCGGTGACCGAGTTGATCGACGTCATGCCGGACCGGACGCGGTCGGCGATCGCCATGCCGTTCTTCTTGGAGAACACCGCGCCGGCGAGGCCGTACTTCGTGGCGTTGGTGAGCTCGATGGCCTCGTCCATGCTCTTCACCGGGTTGACGGCGAGCGTCGGGCCGAACGTCTCCTCGGTGATCTCGGTGGAGTCCTCGGGCACGTGGGTGAGGATCGTCGGCTGGACGAAGCGGTCGCCCACGGCGTCGGGTCCGCCGAGCACCACGTTCGCGCCCTTGGCGACCGCGTCGTCGAGGTGGCTCTTGATGATGGCGAGCTGCGACGGCATCGTGATCGGCCCGATCTTGGCGACGCCGTCGGCGGCGGCGTGCAGGTCCGCAGCCTGGGTCGTGAGCTCCGCCATGAAGGCGTCGAACACCTTCTCGTGCACGTAGACGCGCTCGGTGCCGATGCACGTCTGGCCCGCGTTGGCGAAGCCGCTCCACAGCGTCGCCTCGGCCGCGACGGCCAGGTCGGCGTCCTCGTCGACGATGAGCGAGTCCTTGCCGCCCGCCTCGATGATCACTGGTGTGAGGTTGGTGGCGCAGGCCGCCATCACCTTCTTGCCGGTGGCGCCGGAGCCGGTGAACGCGAGCTTGTCGATGTCGGACAGGCACAGTGCCTGGCCGGTGTCACCGAGGCCGGTGACGACCTGGAACACCGGGCGTCCGTGCACGACCTCGCTGAAGGTGTCGGCCAACCACTGCCCGACGCCAGGCGTGTACTCGCTCGGCTTGAAGACCACCGGGTTGCCCGCGGCGAGGGCGTAGATGATCGAGCCCATCGGCGTGAACACCGGGTAGTTCCACGGGCCGATGACGCCGACGACGCCGAGCGGGTGGTACGCCACGGAGGATGCCTGGTTGGCCATCAGCAGGCCGGACGGGACCTTGTGCCGGCCAAGCACCTTCTTGGCGTGCTTGGCGGCCCAGTCGAGGTGGTCGATGGCGAGCACGATCTCGAGCTGGGCATCGCTGTGCGGCTTGCCGGTCTCGCGGTGGGAGATGTCGGCGAGCTGGGCGATGCGACGCGTGATGACGCCCTTCCACTGCTGGAGCAGCAAGGCGCGTCCTTCGAACCCGAGACCCTGCCACCAGGCGACCTCGCCCCGGGCGCGGGCGACGGCAGCGTCGACCTCTTCGGCGGTGTGGATCGGGTGGGTGCCGACGACGTCGCCGTTCGCGGGGTTGAGCGAGTCGAACGTCGCCGTGGACTCTGATCCGGTGATCTTGTCGATCAGCGTGGTCATTTGGGGTCCCCGCAGAATTGCGAGCGGAACGTGGGGGTGCCTCCAGCGTGCGGGTGGCAATTCTGTGGGGAAATCATCGGGACTCCTTGATGAGGTCGGCGGCCTTCTCGCCGACCATGATGGTCGGGGCGTTCGTGTTGCCGCGGGGCACCGCGGGCATGACCGATGCGTCGGCGACACGCAGGTTCTCGACGCCGTGGACGCGCAGGTCGGGGCCGACGACGCTGCCCTCGACCGTGCCCATCGCACAGGTCGAGACCGGGTGGTAGAGCGTCTGGCCGAGCCGCCCGATCGTGGCCAGGACGTCGTCGTGCGTGGGGTTGCGGGTCGCGGGCTCCCACGGCTCGTCGATGAACGTCGTGAGCGGCCCCTGGCCGACGACCTCGAACAGGCGCTCATAGCCGGCGAGCATCGCATCGAGGTCGGCCCCGTCGTCGAAGTAGCCCGGCTCGATCTCCGGATGCCAGGTGGGGTCGGCGGAGCGCAGCTTGATGTGGCCGCGGCTCTTGACCCGGACCAGCGTCGGCGCGATCGTCAACCCGCGCCGGACCGGCTCGTGCAGGCCGTTGTCGTAGAAGCCGCCCGGCACCATGTGGAACTGCAGGTCGGGTGCGTCGAGGTCGTCACGGGACTTGAAGAAGCCACCGGCCTCGGCGAGGTTGGAGCTCAACGGCCCGCGTCCGGCCTTCTGCGCCTTGACCAGGTTGCCCATCGTCAGGAACTCGGCGAGGTCGGAGGTGCCCTTGGTGTAGAACAGCCCACCGGACACCGGATGGTCCTGGAGGTTCTGGCCGACACCGGAGGAGTCGACGTTGACATCGATGCCCATCTCGCGCAGGTGGGCGCCCGGGCCGATGCCCGACAGCATGAGGATCTGAGGACTGGCGACCGCACCGGCCGACAGGATGACCTCGGCGTCGGCGGTGACCGTCTCGGTGATGCCGCCGCGCTGGTAGGTGACGCCGGTGGCGCGGTTGCCGTTCATCTCGATGCGCTGCACGAACGCGTCGGTGCGCACGGTGAAGTTGGAGCGGCCGCGGTGGGGATGGATGTAGGCGTCGGCCACCGACCAGCGGCGGCCCTTCTTGCAGGTGACCTGGTAGAAGCCGATGCCCTCCTGCTCGGGACCGTTGAAGTCGTCGGTGGGCTTGAACCCGGCGGCGACGGCCGACTCGATGAAGGCGTGGCTGAGCTCGTGGTTGTAGCGGCGGTCCTCGACCCGCAGCGGCCCGTCGGTGCCGTGGAACGGACCGCCGAGCCGGGTGTTGCCCTCGGCCTTCACGAAGTACGGCAGGACGTCGTCGTAGCCCCAGCCCACAGCGCCGAACGCATCGCGCCACTCGTCGTAGTCGGCGCGGTTGCCGCGGATGTAGATCATCGCGTTCATCGAGGAGCAGCCACCGAGAGCCTTCATGCGCGGCCAGTCGGCGCGGCGTCCGGCGAGCTGCTTCTGCGGCGTCGTCCGGTAGCCCCAGTCCCACTTGGTCTTGAACAGGGCGGAGAAACCGGCCGGCAGGTGGATCATGTCGTCGTCGTCCTCGGGCCCGGCCTCGAGCAGCAGGACCGAGACGCTCGGGTCTTCCGTCAGCCGCGCGGCGACCACCCCGCCGGCGCTTCCGGAACCGATGACGACATAGTCGAAATGTTCGCTGGGCATGATCCCTCTCGGCCGACGTGAGACATTCAACGTACTGCGGGGCTCAACCTTGACACAACCGCTGTCACGGTTCTCGAGCGCCCGGGAACACGGGGAGGAACGTGCCTGACGACAACGCGGGAATCGACGCCGCGGCCGAGGAGCTGTACGCCGTGCTCCCCGCCGAGTTCATCGCCGCCCGTGACGCACGGGCCAAGGCGGTCCGCTCGGACGGCGACGAAGAGCTGTACGCGCAGATCAAGTCGCTGCGACGTCCGAGCGCGGCGGCCTGGCTGGTCAACCTCCTCGCTCGGTCCGACGAGGGCTTCGAGCAGTTCAGCGACCTCTCGCACCGTCTGCGGGACGCGCAGACGAACCTGGACGCACCGACGATGAAGGAGCTCGGCCAGGAGCGGACGCGCGTCGTCGCCGAGATGGTCGAGCGCGCGGTGGCCATGGCGAACGACGCCGACCCGAAGTACCGCGACACCGCGACCATCCGCGACCAGGTCACGTCCACCCTCACGGCTGCCGTCGCGGACCCGACCGCCGAGGCCGCCGTCACCAGTGGACGGCTGGTGAGTCCGCTGTCATACGCCGGCTTCGGCGAAGTGGACATCAGCGACGCGGTGGCGACCCCGCTGCACGTCGTCCGGCAGCAGGAGGAGAAGCCGGCCCAGAAGCTGGACCCGAAGTCCACCAAGTCCGATCGCCAAGCCCTTGCGCGAGCGCGTGACGAGCTCGAGCAGGCCGAGGATCGCCTGGAGGACGCCGAGCAGGCCTACGACACGGCCCGGTCGGACCGGCACCAGGCCCGCCTCGACGTCAAACGCGCCCAGCTCGCCGTCGACGAGCTCGAGGAGTCCTGACCTCCGCCGGTCAACCGTCGTTCACCGAACGGTCTTCCGCCGGTCGCCTGCAGTGCCTACGTTGGGCCGAAGCGGGGGGTCGCACCTCGCCTTGACGACCGCGAGGAGACCCGATGACCATCGCTTCGGACCGCCCCCAGCTGCCACTCATCGACTCTGCACCGCCGGCATCGTGCTCCACCGGACGGGCCGCGCTGACGTGCCGATACCGGTGCGGTGATGCGTGCTCGCACGAGGCGCCCAACACGTCGGACAGCGAGACCTTCGCCGACGTCATGGCAGCGGCGGTCTCCCGCCGCGGGTTCCTCCGGACCAGTGCAGTGCTGGGAGCCGTCGCCGTGACCGGCGTCGGCCTGTCCGGGTCACCGGCAGCCGCGACACGAGCAGGCTTCGCCACCCGTGTGCCGATGGCTGCGGCCCGCGGGCTCCGGTTCACACCCGTGCCGCCGAACAACATCGACGCGGTGACGGTGCCCAGCGGGCATGACCAGGGCGTCGTGATCCGCTGGGGCGATCCGCTCTTCGAGGGCGTCCCGCAGTTCGACGTGAACAACCAGACGCCAGAGCGCCAGCGCAGGCAGTTCGGCTTCAACAACGACTTCCTCGGCCTGCTCGCCCTGTCGAAGAGCACCCGGCTCATGGTGGTGAACCACGAGTACACCAGCGAGACCCTGATGTTCCCCGGCTACAACGCGGCCAGCCCCACCCGCGACCAGGTCGAGACCGCCTGGGCCGCTCACGGCCTCAGCGTGGTGGCCGTCAGCGAGAACAAGCGCACCGGTGCGCTGAAGCCGATCGTGGGTCACAAGCTGAATCGTCGGCTGCACACCACGAGCAAGTTCACGCTCACCGGCCCAGTCGCCGGCCACCCGCTGGTCAGGACGAACGCCGACCCGCGCGGTCGCACCGTCCTCGGCACGCTCAACAACTGCGCCGGTGGCCTCACCCCGTGGGGCTCGTGGCTGACCGCCGAGGAGAACTTCAACCAGTACTTCGCCAACGCCGCCACCGTCACCGATCCGGTCCAGGCCCGCAGGCTGGCCAGGTACGGCGTCGTCGGGACGCGCACGGAACGTGCCTGGGAGCTGTTCGACGACCGGTTCGACATCGCCAAGGAGCCGAACGAGGTCAACCGGTTCGGGTGGATCGTCGAGATCGACCCGTACGACCCCGACTCCACTCCACGCAAGCGGACCGCGCTCGGGCGGTTCAAGCACGAGGCGGCGCAGCCCCGCATCACCGAGGACGGCCACGTCGCCGTCTACATGGGCGACGACGAGCGATTCGACTACTTCTACAAGTTCGTGTCGTCCGGGAAGTTCCGCCGCGGACGGTCCGAGTCGGATCGCCGGCACAACGTCGACCTGCTGGACGACGGCACGCTCTACGTCGCCCGGTTCACCGGTGACTCGCCGCCCGCCGAGATCGACGGCACCGGCAAGCTGCCGTCAGATGGGGCCTTCGACGGCAGCGGCGAGTGGATCCCCCTGGTGAGCGGCACGAAGTCGTTCGTGCCGGGCTTCAGCGCCGAGGAGGTGCTCCTCTTCACGCGACTCGCGGCGGACACGGTGAACGCGACCAAGATGGATCGCCCCGAGGACGTGGAGCCCAGCCCCCAGACGGGCAAGGTCTACATCGCCTTGACGAACAACACCAACCGCGGTGCCCTCGGCGCAACTGCGGCCGACGAGGCCAACCCGCGCAACGCCAACAAGAACGGGCACGTCATCGAGCTGGTCGAGCGCAGGAACGACGCCGGCGCGACACGCTTCAGCTGGAACATCCTGCTGTTGTGCGGCGACCCGGCCGATCCGAGCACCTACTTCGGCGGCTACCCCAAGTCGGACGTCTCACCCATCTCGTGCCCGGACAACCTCGCCTTCGACCCCTACGGCAACCTCTGGATCTCGACGGACGGCAACGCCCTCGGGTCGCACGACGGCCTGTTCGGCGTCGCTGTCAAGGGTTCCGAGCGCGGTCGCACCAGCCAGTTCCTCACCGTGCCGATCGGCGCCGAGACCTGCGGACCGGTCATCGAGCACGAACGGGTACTGGTCTGCGTGCAGCACCCCGGCGAGAAGGACGGGGCGACCGCTACGAACCCGGCCTCCACGTGGCCTGACGGGCCGGGCACGATCCCGCGACCGTCGGTGGTCGCGGTCTGGCGCCGGGACGGTCGCGACATCGGGAGCTGACGATGCCTCGAGGTCCGTCTAGATGCTCACCACGTCGCGAACCGCGTCAGAGACTGCGGCCGCGAGGGCGCGGCGAGCGTCGCGCGGCACCGGGACCTCGAGCACGCGGATGCCGGTGACGTCCTCGTCCAGTGCGGCCGGGAGGTCCTTCGCGGCGAGCAGGCGGTGGGGCACACCGAAGGCCTCGCAGAGGTGTCCGATGTCGGCGCCGGTGGGAGTCGCGTAGACGCGCTCGAAGACGTCAGCGAACTCCGGACCGCCCTGCTCGAGGGTCGCGAAGATGCTGCCGCCGTCGTCCGACGCGACGACGATCGTGAGGTCGGGGCGCGGCTCGCCGGGCCCGATCAGCAGGGCGTTGGCGTCGTGCAGGAAGGTCAGGTCGCCGACGAAGGCAAGGGCGCGGCTGGACCGGCGGGCGAGGGCCGCGCCGATGGCCGTCGACAGCGTGCCGTCGATGCCGGAGAGGCCACGATTCCCGATCACCAGACGTCGCTCCCCCACCGTGTACGGACGGGCGACGAGGTCGAGGTCGCGGATCGGATTCGATGAGCCCACGACAAGGAGTCCGTCCGGCGGCACGGCTGCGTTCACGGCTCGGGCGACCTCCAGCGGGGTGCCGGACGGATCCCGTTCGGCCACGAGGTCGACCACGGCGGATGCCATCGCATCGGCGGTGCGCCAGGAGTCGAGCCACGTCGGCGGGGCCACGGTGTCGGGCACCACGTGAGGGTCGACCAGTCGCGCCTGCCTGGCCGGGTGCGGGAACCCGCGCAGGTCACGGGCCGGCACGACGACGTCGATGCCCTCCCGGCCGAGCAGGTTCGTGACCGGACGGGACAACGTCGGGTGCCCGAAGACGACGACCTGGTCGATCTGCGCGGTCATCGGCGTGTGCTCCAGCAGCAACCGGTACGTGATGAGGGCGTGGTCGCCGTTCCGCGCGCCCGAGGTCGGCTCGGCGAGGAGCGGCAGCCCGGCCTGCTCGGCGAATGCGCGGGCGGGAGGGCCGGCGTCGTCGCCCGCCACCACCACCGCGTGCGGGAGCATCGGCAGGTCTGGACCGTTCATCGGCACGCTCGGCCCGCCACGCTTCTCGGTGGCACGCACCGCGGGAGCCCACTCTCCGGCCTCGACGAGCGGCTCATCGAGCTCGAGATTGAGGTGGGCCGGAGCGTCCGCGAGCAGTGTGGAGACCGCGGCGGGGTCGTTGGAGAACGCGATGCCCGGAAAGAGCCCGAGCTGATCGGTGGTCTGGTTGGCGCCGGTGCCGCGCAGCCGGGCCGGACGGTCGGCGGTCACGGCCAGCAACCGCACGCCGGCATGTCGCGCCTCCAGCAAAGCCGGGTGCAGGTTGGCGGACGCGGTGCCGGACGTCGTGATGACCGGCACCCACGATCGCGACGACTTGGCGAGCCCGAGGGCGAGGAAGCCCGCGGTGCGCTCGTCGACCCGAACGTGGAGTCGGAGCGCACCGGCACGATCGGCGGCCGCCAGTGCGATCGCGAGCGGGCCCGAGCGGGAGCCGGGGGCGACCACGGCCTCGCGAACGCCGGCGTCGAGCAGGTCCTCGACCAGCGCACGGCAGATGGCGGTCGCAGTCATTCGGGGTCCCCGGGAAAGCGCGGGCACCGTGCACAGCTCTTGGCGCAACGCAGGCTTCGCGAGCGGTTTCCCGGGGAGATCATCGGGCGTCTCGTTCTCTCTCCGCTCGGACGGAAGCCAGGCGTTTCTGCCAGCGTGAGTCGGTCTCGTCATCGGCAGCGACGGCGTCGAAGGCCTTCTCGTCGACATCGCGCCGGCCGACCGGGAGATAGCCGTCGACCGGAACGAGCGGGGACGTCACGACGTCTGCTTCGAGCAACGACGTGGTGCCGAGCCCACACGCGTAGGGCAGCTCGGGCAGGGCGCTCGCCAGCGCGAGTCCCGCTGCCAGCCCCACGGACGTCTCCATGGCGCTCGACACCACCACGGGCAGCCCGATCTTCTCGGCGATCTCCAGGCACGCGTGGACACCACCGAGCGGCTGCACCTTGAGCACGGCGATGTCGGCGGCCTCGAGCCGTGCGACGCGCAGCGGGTCGTCGGCGTGCCGGATGGACTCGTCGGCGGCGATCGGCACGTCGATGCCCCGCCGCAGCTCGGCCAGCTCCTCGACGGTGGCGCACGGCTGCTCGACGTACTCGAGGTTGCCGACCGCGTCGAGCGTGTTGATCGCGATGCGCGCGTCGTCGACGGACCAGGCGCCGTTGGCGTCGATCCGCACCTTGCCGGACGGCCCGAGCGCGTCGCGCACGGCCTCGACGCGGAGCAGGTCGTCGGCGAGAACCTGGTTGCGCTCGGCGACCTTGACCTTGGCCGTCCCGCAGCCGGATCGGCGCACGATGTCAGCAGCATGCTCCGGCCCGACCGCCGGCACCGTGCAGTTGACGGGGATGCGGTCGCGAAGCGGCTCGGGCCACGCCCGGTCGGCGGAGTCGATCGCGGCGGCCAGCCACGGGACGCAGGCCTGGTCGTCATAGCCGTTGAAGGGGCTGAACTCGGACCAGCCGGCCTCGCCGTGCAGCACCATGCCCTCGCGCCGGGTGATCCCCCGGAACCGGGTCGGCATCGAGATGGCGAACGTCCGGAACTGCACGCTTGCACCCTAGTCGGGCCCCGGCGGGGATGCCGGGCCACGGTGCGGCCTTGGACGGCCTCGTAGGTTGGCCGCATGAGCCAGATCGCCATCGTGGGCGGCAACGGAAAGATCGCCCGACACGTCATCGCCCAGCTCGCCGCGAACGGCCACCAGCCCGTGGCGCTCGTGCGCAACCCGACGTACCAGCACGATCTCGAGCAGCTCGGCGCTCACGTGCGGATCCTCGACATCGAGCAGGACGATGTCGAGCAGTTCGCAGCGTCGTTCGCCGAGTGCGACGCCGTGGTGTTCGCCGCGGGAGGCGGTCCCGACGGGAACATCGAGCGCAAGCGCACTGTCGATCTCGGGGGCTCGCTGAAGTCGATCGAGGCCGCCCAGCAGGCCGGCATCAACCGGTTCGTGCAGATCTCGGCGATCAACGTCGACCAGCCGATAGCCGACGACGCCGAGCCGGTCTGGAAGGCCTACGTCGAGGCCAAGCGCGACGCCGACATCGCCCTGCGCGAGAGCGGACTCGACTGGACCATCCTCCGGCCCGGCCGCCTCACGAACGACGAGGGCAACGGGCAGGTGACACTGGGCGACACGGTCGAACCCAGATCGAATCAGCAGAGGGAGATCCCGCGTGCTGACGTCGCTGCCGTCGTGGTCGCCACGCTCGATCAGCCGAGCTCGATCGGACGCCAGTGGGACCTGGTCGGCGGTCAGACCCCGGTGGAAGAAGCGGTCGCGTCGGCCTGATCCGGCGGGACTCCCGGGCTGGTGGCGGGTGACGACCCGGCGAGCCCGCGCAACCGGCCCCGGTCGATCTTGCCGCCCGGCACCAGGGGCAATTCGTCGAGCAGCAGCAGCTGGCGCGGCGCCCACTCGCGCGGGAGGCCTCCCTCGGTGACGGCGTCGCGGATGAGGTCGAGACGCAGGCCGTCGAGGCACACCGCATCGGCCGGCACCACCGCTGCCACCACGCGGGAGCCCCACTCGGCGTCGCCGACGCCCACCACGGCGACCTCGCCGACACCCTCCACCTGACGCAGCGCCCGCTCCACTGCCGGCAGCGGGACGTTCACGCCGCCGCTGGTGACGACGTCGTCGACGCGACCGACGATCCAGAGCTGACCATCGTCGTCGATCTCGCCACGATCAGCGGTGGCGAACCACTCACCCGTGCGCGGGTCGTCGTCGACGTACCCGTCGAACAGCACGGGTCCGGCCAGGAGCACCTGCCCTTCGTCGTCGATGCGCACCTGCACGCCATCGAGCGGCACCCCGTCGTAGACGCACCCACCGCACGTCTCTGTCATGCCGTACGTGCGCACCACGTTGACGCCGGCCGCGCGGGCTCGATCGAGCAACCCGGGGTCGGTCGACGCACCACCGATGAGGAGGGCGTCGAGGCCGGCGAGCACGCCGAGCCGTTCGGCGGCGTCGAGCCGGTGCAGCTGCGTGGGGACGAGGGAGGCGTAGGTGCGCCCGCCGCCGAGTGCTGCGACAGCCGTATCGAGGTCGTCTTGCTCGGAGACGACGACCGGATCGGTGCCGGCGAGAGCTGACCGCACCAGAACCTGGAGCCCGGCGACGCCGGTGACCGGCAGGTCGAGCAACCAACGGCCCGGACCGCCCAGTCGGGTCTGGGTGGCGCGGGCGGACGCGAGCACGGCGTCGTGGGAGAGCACGACCTGCTTGGGCTCACCCGTGCTGCCCGACGTCCGCACGACGATCGGGTCGCCCCCGTACCGCACCCACGGCTCGAGCAGGGCCTGCACCTCGCGGGTCGACCCGGACACCGGACGCAGGGAGGCGGTCATGCGGGGGTATCGCCCTCGTCCAGGGGGTCGTCCATCTGCTCGCCCTCGACCCGCTTCGGCAGCGACTGGTAGACGGCAGCGGCCGCGATGAACACCGCGCCGACGATGGCGATGATCCTGATCCACGGCGTGTCACTCGTGACTGCCAGGAATGCGAAGAACGCCACCAGCACGACGAGAACGACCGGGAAGGGCGGCTGCTCCATGGCGCAAACATACGTCCACGCACCGACCCCCGCGCACATCGGCGGCTTTCTCGCGCTGGCAGACTGACGGCCGTGACCGCTCCCGCCCGCGCCGGCCTGTCCGAGTGGATCGAAGGAGCTCGTCCCCGCACGCTGCCCGCCGCCGTCGCCCCGGTGCTCGCGGGCACCGGCGCGGCCGCGCTGGAAGACGGGTTCATCTGGTGGAAGGCGCTGCTGGCGCTCGGCGTCTCGCTCTCGCTGCAGATCGGCGTCAACTACGCCAACGACTACTCCGACGGCATCCGGGGCACCGACGACGACCGGGTCGGCCCACTGCGGCTCGTCGGTTCGGGGCTCGCGTCTCCGCGCGCGGTCAAGCTGGCGGCGTTCGCGTTCCTGGGGATCGGCGCCGTGCTCGGCCTGGTGCTGGCGGCGACCACCACCTGGTGGCTCCTGCTCATCGGCGCGCTGGCGATCGGTGCTGCCTGGACGTACACCGGCGGGTCGAGCCCGTACGGCTACCGTGCGCTCGGCGAGGTGAGCGTCTTCGTGTTCTTCGGCCTCGTCGCCGTCGTCGGCACGACGTACGTGCAGCTCGAGCGCATCACGTGGCCGAGCGTGGTCGCGGCGGTCGGTGTGGGAGCCCTGGCCTGCGCGATCCTCGTCGCGAACAACCTCCGCGACATCCCCACCGACACGGTCACCGGCAAGCGCACCCTCGCGGTGGTGCTCGGCGACGCTGGCTCGCGCCGGTTCTACGTCGGTCTCGGGGTCATCGCCGTCGCAGCCGTCGTCGCGTGCGCGTTCGCGACCCCATGGGCCCTGCTCGGGCTCCTCGGGCTTCCCCTCGTGTGGCGCGCGACGCGCACCGTCACGTCCGGAGCGGCCGGGGCAGCACTCATCCCGGTGCTGCGCGACACCGGTCTTGCGGAGCTCGTGCTCGCCGCAGGGCTCGCGCTGGGTCTGGCGCTCGGCTAATCCACGTCAGGGAGGACGCCGGTCTTCTCGAGCTCGTCCAGCGCGGCCGAGTACGGAGCGATGTCGATGTCGCGCTCAGCCAGCCACGAGTCGTCGAAATAGGTGTGCACGTAGCGCTCGCCGCCGTCGCACAGCAGTGTGACGACGCTCCCGCTCTCGCCCGCCTGGCGCATCTTCTCGACGACGCCGAGTGCCGCCCACATGTTCGTGCCGGTCGAGCCGCCCACGGGGCGGTTCAGCACCCGCGACGCCCAGCGCATCGTGGCGATCGACGCGGCATCGGGTACCCGCACCATGTCGTCGATGACGCCGCTGACGAACGACGGCTCGACCCGCATCCGCCCGATGCCCTCGATGCGCGACGGTGTGGAGGTGGTGACGTCGGCGCTGTCCGACACCCATCCGTCGAGGAACGCCGAGCCCTCCGGGTCGGCCACGCCGACGCGGGTGTCGTAGCGGCGGTACCGCACGAACCGGCCGATCGTGGCCGACGTGCCCCCGGTGCCGGCCCCGACGACGATCCAGGCGGGGATCGGATGGCGTTCTTCACGCATCTGCTCGTAGATGGACTCGGCGATGTTGTTGTTGCCGCGCCAGTCGGTGGCGCGCTCGGCGTAGGTGAACTGGTCCATGTAGTGGCCGTTGCACTCCGACGCGAGCCGCCGGGCCTCGTCGTAGACCATGCCCGGGTCGTCGACCAGGTGACAGCGGCCACCGTGGAACTCGATGAGCGCGATCTTCTCCGGGCTGGTCGAGGCCGGCATCACCGCGACGAACGGCAGGTCGACCAGACGGGCGAAGTAGGCCTCGCTGACGGCCGTCGACCCGCTCGACGCCTCGATGATCGTCGTGTCGCGGCAGACCCAGCCGTTGCACAGCGCGTACAGGAACAGCGAGCGCGCGAGCCGGTGCTTGAGGCTGCCGGTGGGATGCACCGACTCGTCCTTGAGGTAGAGGTCGATGCGGTCGACCGGCAGGGGGAAGGGATGGAGGTGGGTGTCGGCGCTGCGGTTGGCGTCAGCGTCGACGCGACGGATCGCCTCGGAGATCCAGGCCCGGTCCTCAGTCGACGTCTTCGGCACGACGGGACTCCTCGATGCGCTGCGTGATGCGCCCCGCCCTCTCGCCCAGATGGGTCGCGAGATCGTCGCGCAGGCCGCGGAGGGCGAAGAACGAGATGAGCGACGAGACGACGAACGCGACGAGCAGAACGAACAGGTTCGCGAAGGCCGGATCGGCCCAGATGGAGGCGACGCCCCAGATCACCAGGTAGGTCGCCGCGAGCACGCCGAACCGCGCCAGGGTGTAGATCCAGAACGCCTTCATGGGTGCAGCCTACGTGCTGCTGATTCGAGGATGACCTGTCGCGTTGGACCCCCGCCGGTACCGTTGACGCATGGGCAAGGCACTGATCGTCATCATCATCGTCGTGCTGCTCGTCTATGCCTTCTTCGACCTGCTCGCCACCCCGTCCGACCGCACCCGCTACCTGCCGAAGTGGCTCTGGTTCCCGCTGGTGCTCATCCCCGTCGTGGGCCCGGTGCTGTGGATGCTGTTCGGCCAGCGGCGCGACAAGCCGAAGCCCCCTCCGCCGCCCGGCGGCCAGTACGGCTGGCCAGGCGGACGTCCGCCCGCCAAGGGCCCCGACGACGACCCGGACTTCCTGCGCGGCCTCTGACTCGATCGCTCTGACTCAGTCGTCCCAGCGGAACAGCCTGCTCGCGAGCGCCGTGACCACCACGGCGAAGCCCAGCAGGACGACGAGGGGGACGATGGCGCTGCTCGCTCCTTGGCCGCGCACCATCGTGTCGAGCATGCCGTCGTTGAGGTACTTGAGCGGCAGCACCGTGCCGATGGCCCTGATGTAGTCCGGGGCGGCGTCGAGCGGGAAGAAGGAGCCAGACAGGAACGCCATCGGCAGCACCACGAAGTTGGCGATGCCCACCGCTGCCTCTTCGGTCTTGGCCACGGCGCCGGCGAGCAGGCCGATGGACATGAAGGCGAGAGTCCCGGCCGTGAGCAGTGGGATGGTCATGGGCCACGCCCCGGTGAGCTCGAGCCCGAACGCCAGCGAGCCGACGCCGATGAAGATGGCGGCCTGGATGAGGGCGATCGCAATGCTCACCGCCACCCGGGCGACCACCACCGACGACGTCGGCACCGGCGCGAGCCTCAGCCTCCGCAGCAGACCGCTCTTGCGCCACGCCACGAGGTTGGTGGCCGCGCCGAACGTGGCACCCATGGCGATCGCCCAGCCCAGCAGGCCGGGTGTGACGAACTGGATGGTCGACAACGACTCGTCCTCGACCCGTTCGGTCGTCAGCGAGAAGGTCGGCGGCTGCCCGGTGGCGGCCAGGTTCGCCGACTCGATGATCGAGGAGAAGATGCCCTGCACCGTCGCGGCCTTGACCGGATCGGCCTGCGAGTAGCGCAGCTCGACGTCCTCGCCGCTCTGCATCACGGCTGCGTCCGCGTCGCCCTTGCGCACTTCGCGCAGGGCCTCGGCCTCGTCGGACGTCTTGGTGATCGTCATCGACCCGGACATGGCGTCCTTGGCCTCGGGCGGCGCCTGGTCGAGCACCGCGACCTTGCCCACCTGGACGATCTCGGCCTTCGGCGCGCCCTGGTCGCTCAAGATGCCTCCGAACAGCACGAGGAACATCAGCGGGAAGATCACCGCGAAGAAGAACGCCATCCGGTCGCGAAAGAAGCCTTTGAGCATCGCGGACGCAAGGCTCTTGAACGCGGTCATCGGACCGTCGCGGAGTGCGGCCATCAGGCTCGGTACTCCCGTCCGGTCAGCTCGAGGAAGACGTCCTCCAGCGACGCGCCCTTGACGCTGAGTCCGTCGAGCGCGTCCCGGGCCGCGAGATCAGCGAGGACGCGCGCCGGTTCCCGCGTCTCGATCGTGTTCTCCGCGCCGTCGGTCATGACGGTGATGCGCACGGGTGCGTTCAGGCCGCGGACGAGCGCGGACGGGGTGTCGAGCTCGAGGATGCGGCCGTGGTCCATGATGCCGACGCGGTCGCACAGCACCTCGGCCTCGTCCATGTAGTGGGTGGTGAGCACGACGGTGCGGCCGGAGTCGTTGAGCGATCGCAGCAGGTCCCAGAGGTTGCGCCGTGCCTGCGGGTCGAGTGCGGCCGTGGGCTCGTCGAGGAAGACGACATCGGGCTCGTGCACCAGTGCGCAGGCGATCGACAGTCGCTGCTTCTGGCCGCCGGAGAGATCCTCCGTGCGGATGTCGGCATGGTCGGCCAGCCCGAACTGCTCGAGCAGCTCGCCGGCACGCTGCTTGGGCATGCCGTAGAGCGCGCCGAACGTGGCCAGCTGCTCGCGCGCCGTCAGGCGTTCGAAGAAGGCGGACGACTGCAGCTGGACGCCCATCCGGCGCTGCAGGGACGGGTCGCGTCGCCACGGCTCCTGGCCATCGATGGTGACCGAGCCCGCCTGCGGCTTCCGGAGGCCCTCGATCATTTCGAGCGTCGTGGTCTTGCCGGCGCCGTTCGGCCCGAGCAGGCCGAAGAACTCACCCGGCTCGACCGTGAAGCTCACCCCGTCGACCGCGGTGACCGCGCCGTACCTCATGAGCAGGCCGTCGGCCTCGATACGTACACCCACGTGACCGACGATAGTTGCCATTGTCAAACAGTTACTTGGCGTACGAGTGCAGGCCGGGGACGAAGAGGTTGACGCCGACGAAGTTGAAGACGAAGGTCGCGAATCCCACGAGGGCCAGGATCGCCGCGGCCTTGCCCTTCCAGCCCGAGGTGGCGCGGGCGTGCAGGTAGCCGGCGTAGACGGTCCAGGTGATGAACGCCCAGACCTCCTTGGGGTCCCAGCCCCAGTAGCGGCCCCAGGCGTACTGGGCCCAGATCGGGCCGGCGATGAGGGCGGCGAACGTCCAGATCGGGAATGCGAAGGCGTGCACGCGGTAAGCCACCTGGTCGATGGCGGCGGACGACGGGATGCGCCACAGGAATCCCGAGCGGTCCTCCTCGGGGGTGTTGGCCTCCGCCCGCGCCTTGACCAGGAAGAGCGCCGATGCCGCTGCGCCCACGAGGAACGCCGACCCGGCGATGATCGCCCCGAGCACGTGGATGACGAGCCAGTAGGAGTGCAGGGCGGGCACGAGCGGGCCGGCCGGGACGTAGACGAGCATCGACGCGCCGAGCACCACGGTGCCGAAGCCGGTGATGATCGGGCCGACCCACTCGATGGACCACACTCGAACGAGCACGATGTACGCGGTGAGCGCGACGAGGATGGCCACGCAGCCGAACTCGTACATGTTGCCCCACGGCACTCGCTCGGCGGCGAGACCTCGGCTGACCACGCCGGCCAGGAGCACGAGCCACGTCAGGACGGTGAGCGAGAAGCCGATGCCGCCGGCGACGTCGGAGCGTCCCTCCGCGATCTCCTCCGGGGAGGACGCCGGAGCGCCGGCCCCCACGAGCTCGCGCTCCGGTGCGACCGTGCGCGCGAAGCCCCACTGCGCCACGTAGGCGACGAAGGCCAGCGCGAGGATGCCGGTGGCCGCGGCGATCAGGTAGTTGGAGGCCTGGGCGTACTGCTCGAGGGTCATGCTCTCTCCTCCTCCGGCAGCTCGTCGCGGAGCTGGGATTGCAGTCGGGCCAGGAAGTCGTCCAGGTCGGCGGGCAGGTCACCTCGCGGGACGCGGTCCAGCACGGCGACCTCCACCACGGTAGCCGAGCCATTTCTGCGAGCCCGGATCCAGGTTCGCCGCGGCTTGATCGACAGCGACAGAACCAGGCCGAGCACGCCCACCGCGATCGCGACGAGCGGCAGCTGGACGAGCGGCGAGGAGCTGATCTGGAGTCGCGCGAACTGCTTCACCCCCACGAGCTCGATCGTGCCGCCGCCCGGGAGGTCGGCCACCTGGCCCGGGCTGAGGCTGACCCGTGCGGGGGTGCCGTCGTCGTTCTTCAGCTGCGTCAGCTCGTCCTTGTCGAGGACGTACACGGACTGGGGCGTCCCGTCGTCGACGCCGAGGTCGCCGCGGAAGATGAACAGCCCCACCAGCGGGTTGGCCGCGGCCGGGAAGGCCGAGATCGGCGCCTCCTCCTCGCCGGTCGAGACGGCGGTCGGCAGGAAGAAGCCCTGGAAGCCGAGGCCTTCCGGCTGGGCGTCAGGCACCTTGACGACGCCCGTGGACGTGTACGTCCCGTCCGACGGCAGGAACGGCACGGCGTCCTCGAACGCGACCTCGCCCTCGGCGTCGGTGACCTTGATGACCGGCGCATAGCCCTGGCCGACCAGGAACACCGACGTGCCGCCGACCTGCAGCGGGTGGTTGACCTGGATGTCGAACGGCTGAGGCGCCTCGCCCGGAGTCGGCTCGTACTGGCCACGCGCCGCGAAGAGTCGGGGCGCGCCACGTTGAGGGCCGGACATCTGGAACCGCGCGTCGACCTCCTCGATCTGCATCGAGAACGGCGGCAGGTCGTCCGGGTCGAACAGCGCACCGGAGCCGAAGTCGTCGTACTGCGTCAGGGCGTTGGAGAACCCGTCCCCCTCCGTGACGATCGCCGACCCGCGGTACCCGTACAGCGCACCCACCGCGACGCCGATGAGCACCAGGACGACGCTGATGTGGAAGATCAGGTTGCCGGTCTCGCGCAGGTGACCACTCTCCGCGCGCACCTCCGAATCGACCACGTCGACCCGCGCTCGCCCGATCGCACGGCGTCCTGCGGCCAGGACGTCGTCGACGGACGCGCTGGTCTCGAAGGACGCCGAGGCGGGCAGCCGGTCGAAATTCCTGGGCGCCTTGGGCGGACGCGCCCGCACGGCCCTGGCGTAGACGATCGTGCGCGGGACGATGCAGCCGATCAGCGACACCATCAGCAACAGGTAGATCGCGCTGAACCACGGTGACGTGTAGACGGAGAACGCTCCCAACGCGTCGAGCCACGGCGCGAGCGTCGGATGGGCGAGCCGGTAGGCCTCGACGGCGCGGGCGTCGACGCCGGTCTGCGGCACCAGCGAGCCAGGCACGGCGGCGATGGCGAGCAGCAACAGGAGGAACAGCGCCGTGCGCATGGACGTGAGCTGGCGCCAGGACCAGCGCAGCATCTCGCGCCGGCCGAGCGCCGGTGCCGGTTCGCGGTTGGCTGTCATATGGCAATCGACCCTGTGCCGACGCGCGTCAGCACCTCGGTGACCAGCGTGTCCCAGGCGCCGGTGACCAGAAGCACGCCGACCACGACAAGCATGCTGCCGCCGGCGATCATCACCGCACGCTGGTGTCGGCGTACCCAGCCGAGTGCGTGCATGAACCGCTCGAACGCGAGCCCCGCCACGATGAACGGCAGGCCGAGCCCGAGGCAGTAGACGGCCGACAGCAGGGCGCCGCGCGCTGCCGTGCCCTCCGTGCCGGCCAGGGTCAGCACCGCTCCGAGCGTCGGGCTGACGCACGGGATCCAGCCCAGCCCGAAGAGCGCGCCGAGCAACGGGGCCACACCGAGCCCGACGGCCGGTACGGCGTGCACCTTCACCTCACGCTGGAGGAACGGCACGAACCCCATGAAGGCGAAGCCCAGGACGATGATGACGATGCCCATGACGATCGTGACGGTGCGGCGGTGCTCGAGGAGCTGACCGCCCAGCGCGCCGAACAGCGAGCCGCCGGCCACGAACACGGCGGTGAAGCCGAGCACGAACAGCGTCGAGCCGAGCACCATCCGGCCACGGTGGCCGTGGTCGAGGTCCTGCGCCGCGATGCCGGTGACATAGGAGAGGTAGCCCGGCAACAACGGGATGACGCACGGCGAGAAGAACGACACGAGACCGGCCAGCACCGCGATCGGGATGGCCAGGACCAGCGATCCCGACGCCACGGTGTCCGAGAGGTCCTGGATCACGAGCCGGCCTTCACGTCGTCGATGAGGCCGGCGAGCGTCGACGCCGAGACCTCGTCCATGATGCGCACCGCCACGCGTCCTCGGTCGTCGATGATCCACGTGGTGGGGATGGCTTGCGACGGGAGCGAGGTCGAGAAGCCGAGCAGGTTGCGGCCGGAGAAGTCGGCAATGCTCCGGTAGGGCGTCTCCTGCTTGCGGGTGAACGCGAGGGCGGCGGCCGGCTTGTCGCGCACCAGCACGCCCACGAAGCTGACGTCGCGGTCGGCGTACTGCTTCGACACTTCCGCGAGGGCCGGCGCCTCCTTGCGGCACGGCGGGCACCACGATCCCCAGACGTTGACGACAAGGGTGTCGCCCTCGAGGTCGGCAGTCGTCAACGATCGACCCTCGAGGTCGTCGCCGGAGAGCACCGGCGCCTTCTCGCGATCCGCGGGTTCGACGACGGTGATGGACCCGTTGCCACTCACGTACCCACCGGTCGAGCCCTGCGTCCCCACTCCGCCGCAGCCCGCGAGGGCGCTCAGCAGCAGCACCCCGATGCCGGTGCGACGGAGCAGCGGGATCATGCGCCTCCGACGAACTTCTTGCCGCTCTTCAGCTCGTCCGGCAGGAGGTGACCGGCCGGCTCGCTGTACGTGAAGCCGTCGAAGTGGTCGTCGTCGAAGGTCAGGCTGGTGATGCTGGCGAGTGAGCACTGACGCTTGCGCGGGTCGTGGAAGAAGCTCTTCTCCTCGTACGACCGCCGGGCGGTCCACACGGGCAGCTGGTGCGACACGATGACGGCCTCGTGGCCGCGGGCCGCCTCGCGGGCGTCGGTGATCGCGGCACGCATGCGCTTGGCGATGTCGGCATAGGGCTCGCCCCACGAGGGACGGAACGGGTTGCGCAGCTTCCACCAGTTGGCGGGACGTTTGAGTGCACCGTCACCGACCCCGAACGTGCGGCCCTCGAAGAGGTTCTCGGCCTCGATGACCCGCTCGTCGGTGGTGATCGGCACCTCGAGGTGCTTCGACAGCGGCTCGGCCGTCTGTTGCGCGCGCTCGAGCGGCGATGCCACCAGGTGGATGATCTCGTTCTTCGACAGGAAGTCGGCGGCGGACTCGGCCATCTTGTGGCCCAGGTCGGAGAGGAAGTACTCGGGGAGGCGGCCGTAGAGGACACCGTCGGGGTTGTGGACCTCACCGTGGCGCATCAGGTGCACGATCGTTCGAGTGCTCATCGGTCCGTCCTCGCTGGTTCGGGTGCGGCGGCCGCGGCGCGGGCCGCCTCCGGCAGTGCCGCGGCCATCCTAGAGAGTGCCTCGTCGTCGTGCGCTGCCGAGACGAACCAGCACTCGAACGCACTGGGCGGCAGGTGGATGCCGGCATCGAGCATCGCGTGGAAGAAGGCGGTGAAGCGCCACGTCTCCTGGGCCTGCGCTCCGGCGAAGTCGGTGACGGGGTCGGTGACACCCCAGAAGACGCTGAACATGCTGCCGGCGGTCTGGAGCACGTGCGGCACACCGGCCTCGGTGAGGGCCTCGGTGACGAGCGACTGCAGCGACTCCGACCACGAGTCGACCCGTGCGTACACGTCGTCGTCCGCCAGCCGCAGCGTGGTGAGGCCGGCCGTCGTGGCGACGGGATTGCCCGACAACGTGCCGGCCTGGTAGATCGGCCCACTCGGTGCCAGCTGACCCATGACGTCGGCGCGGCCGCCGAACGCCGCGGCTGGGAAGCCGCCGCCCATCACCTTGCCGAAGGTCATCAGGTCCGGCTGCCAGCCCTCGCGCGCTCCGTCGAGGCCCCAGTGACCCGAGCGGGTGACCCGGAATCCGGTCATCACCTCGTCGCTGATGAACAGGGCCCCGTGGCTGCGGCAGGTCTCGGCGAGGAACGCGTTGAAGCCCGGTTCGGGCGGGACCACGCCCATGTTGCCCGCGGCGGCCTCGGTGATGACGCACGCGATGCGCGGGCCGAGCTCGGAGAACGTGGCCTCGATGGCCGCACGGTCGTTGTACGGCAGCACGATCGTGTCCGCGGTGACATGGGCGGGGACGCCCGGGGTCTCGGGAAGTCCCAGCGTGACGACACCGGATCCCGCTTGGGCGAGCAGCGCGTCGACGTGCCCGTGGTAGCAGCCGGCGAACTTGACGACCATGTCGCGGCCGGTGAACCCGCGTGCCAGACGGAGCGCCGACATGGTGGCCTCGGTGCCGGATGACACCAGGCGCACCATCTCCACCGGCGTGCGGCCGACGATCTCCTCGGCGAGCTCCACCTCGGGAGTACCGGGTGTGCCGAAGGACGTGCCACGCGCGGCGGCCTGCTGCACAGCGGCCACCACCTCGGGGTGCGCGTGGCCGAGCAGCATCGGGCCCCACGAACCGATCAGGTCGAGGTATCGGTCGCCGTCGGCGTCGGTGAGCCAGGCGCCCTCGGCACTCACCATGAACCGGGGCGTGCCACCGACCGCCCGGAACGCGCGCACCGGCGAATTGACCCCGCCGGGCGAAATCCTGAGCGCACGCTCGAACCACTGCTGCGACTGGGCATGCTCCGGGGGCGTGGGAATCACGTGGTCATTGTCCCTTGCGGCCCCGCCGCATTCGTAACCCCGGGTGCCCCGAATCGTTGATTTCGTCTGTATTGAGTATTCTTTCCCGCTACGGGGAGTGCTGTAGGTAACATCGGTTTACTCGATGGCCCAGAACGGGCCATCAAGACGTTTTTTTGAGGGAGACATGGCCCGACAGCTTTCGCGCCTGCAAAAGGCAAGTGCGCTTGTGCCCATGGCCCTTCTCGTCGGCGCCTGGGGCGCCGCCCTCACCAACACCGGCTTGGCCAGCGCCGCCGGTGGCTCCGATGCCGACACCATCCCCGACGTGCCTTCCAGCGCCTTCGACCAGCCGGCCACCGTCGAGGGCACTCCGGGCGGCATCGATCCCCGTGCCGGGGCCGACGGCGCCATGTCGACCCTCTCCAGCAACGGCATCCCCGCCGCCGCCCTGTACTCCTACCGTCGGGCCGAGACCCTGCTCTCCAAGGCCGACGCGAGCTGCAAGCTGCCCTGGAACCTCGTCGCCGCCATCGGCCGCGTCGAGTCCAACCACGGCCGCAGCAACGGCAACGCGCTGACGGCCGACGGCCTGGCCCAGCCCGGCATCTACGGCGTCCCGCTCAACGGCAACGGCGTCGCCAAGATCTCCGACACCGACAACGGTTCGTACGACAAGGACACGGTCTGGGACCGCGCCGTCGGACCCATGCAGTTCATCCCGGGCACGTGGAGCAACGTCGGCATCGACTCCGACAACGACGGCAAGAAGAACCCGCAGGACATCGACGACGCCGCCACGGCCGCAGGCATCTACCTCTGCGCCGGTTCCGGCGACCTCTCCACCGACCCGGGTGCCCGCACCTCGGTGAAGCGCTACAACCACTCCGACTCCTACGTCGACCTGGTCATGAAGATCTCGGCCGCCTACGCCAACGGCGACTTCTCCCAGTCGCCCGACGGCTACCCGTCCTCGTCGATCATCACGAGCCAGTCGAACGACCAGACCCTGAGCCCGAAGCAGCGCACCGCGGCCAAGAAGAACCAGCAGCAGGCCGAGGAAGAAAGCTCCGGCGGCTCGGGCGGCAGCAGCGGCGGCTCTTCGGGCGGCAGCGGTGGCACTGGTGGAACCGGCGGCACTGGTGGAACCGGCGGCACTGGTGGCACCGGTGGAACCGGCGGCACTGGTGGAACCGGTGGCACCCCGACCACCCCACCGCCGAGCGGCAACCCTGTCGGCGACCTGGTCAGCAAGACCGTAGCGACCAGCTCAGTGCACGTTGCAGTACCCGCTCGGTCCGGCGTCAAGCTTCAACGCTTGCATGGCCAACCTCGGCTGGTAGCGACCCGCGACGCTCAGTGCCGGGCGGCGATCTCCGCGGCCCAGTAGGTGAGCACGATGTCGGCGCCGGCGCGTCGGATCGAGAGCACCGTCTCGTCGATGGCGCGCTCGCGGTCGATCCAGCCCTTCTCGGCGGCGGCCTCGACCATGGCGTACTCGCCTGAGACGTTGTAGGCGGCCACCGGCAGGTCGACGGCGTCGCGCACCCGGGCCACGAGGTCGAGGTAGCCGAGGGCCGGCTTGACCATGACGATGTCGGCACCTTCCGCGACGTCGAGCAGGGCCTCGCGCACCGCTTCGCGGGCGTTGGCCGGGTCCTGCTGGTACGTGCGGCGGTCGCCCTCCAGCGAGCTGGCCACGGCCTCGCGGAACGGGCCGTAGAACGCTGAGGCGTACTTCGCGGCGTAGGCGAGGATCGCCACGTCCTGGAAGCCGGCCGCGTCGAGAGCAGGGCGGATCGCGCCAACCTGACCGTCCATCATGCCGCTGGGCCCGACGAGGTGGGCGCCGGCCTCGGCCTGCGCCACGCCCATGCGGGCGTAGACCTCCAGCGTGGCGTCGTTGTCGACACGACCCTGGTCGTCGAGCACGCCACAGTGGCCGTGGTCGGTGAACTCGTCGAGGCACAGGTCCGACATCACGAGCAGGTCGTCTCCGACCTCCTGGCGAGCGTCAGCGATGGCCACGTTGAGGATGCCGTCGGGGTCGAGCCCACCGGACCCGGTGGCGTCCTTGTGCTCGGGCACGCCGAACAGCATCACGCCGCCGAGTCCCAGCGACGCCGCCTCGGCGACCGCCTTGCGAGCCGACTCGCGCGTGTGCTGCACGACGCCGGGCATGCTCTGGATCGGCCGCGGCTCGCGCAGTCCCTCGGCGACGAACATCGGCAGCACCAGCTGCCGCGGCTCGACCGACGTCTCCGCGACCAACCGGCGCATGGCCGGCGAGGTCCGCAGGCGGCGTGGTCGGTCAGCGGGGAACAAAGGTCAGGCCTTCCGCCGTGACGACGGACGACGCTGCGACGGCTTGGTGACCGGCTCGCCGGACTCGAGGAACGCGAGGCGGCGGGCCGCGCCGAACTCCGCGAGCGCGTCGGCCAGCACGTCGACCGACGGCTTCTCGGCGAGCACGTCGACCCGGAGCCCGTGCTCCTCGGCCGTCTTGGCCGTGGCGGGTCCGATGCAGGCGATGATCGTGGACGTGTGCGGCTTGCCGGCGATGCCGACGAGGTTGCGCACGGTGGAGCTCGACGTGAACATCACGGCGTCGAACTTGCCACTCTTGATCGCCTCACGCGTCGGCGCGGGCGGCGGGGCGGCCCGCACGGTGCGGTAGGCGGTGACGTCGTCGACCTCCCAGCCGAGCTCGATGAGGCCGGCCACCAGGGTCTCGGTGGCGATGTCGGCGCGCGGCAGGAAGACCCGGTTGATCGGGTCGAGCAGGTCGTCGTAGGGCGGCCAGTCCTCCAGCAGCCCGCGGGCGGACTGCTCGCCGCTCGGCACGAGGTCGGCGCGGATGCCCCAGGTGGCAACGGCCTCGGCGGTCTTCTCGCCGACCGCCGCGATCTTGAGGCCCGAGAACGCTCGGGCGTCGAGCCCGTACTCCTCGAACTTCTCGCGAACGGCCTTGACGGCGTTGACGCTCGTGAACGCGACCCACTCGTAGCGTCCCTCGACCAGACCGCGGACGGCCTTGTCGATCTGCTGCGGGTTGCGCGGCGGCTCGACCGAGATGGTCGGGACCTCCTCGGAGACCGCGCCGAACGAGCGCAGGCGGGCCGCGAGCCCGGCTGCCTGCTCCTTGGTGCGGGGCACGAGCACGCGCCATCCGTACAGCGGCTTGGTCTCGAACCACGACAGCGCCTCGCGCATCGTGACGACGTCGCCGACGACCGTGATGGCCGGCGAGGTCATGCCGGCGTCGGCCGCGTCGGCGGCGATGTCGGCCAGAGTGGAGACGAGCGTGGTCTGCTCCGTGGTGGTTCCCACCCGGGTCATCGCGACCGGCGTCTCGGGAGAGCGGCCGGCCTCGATGATGCCGTCGGCGACCTCGCCGATGCGGCTGACGGCCGAGAGCAGCACGAGGGTGTCGGCGCCGACGTGGGCCGACCAGTCGATCTTGGCGTCGCCGACCCGCACCACGGAGTACTCGCGGTTGGAGCGGTTCGTGAGCGGCACACCGGCATACGCGGGAACCGCGGAGACCGAGGAGATGCCCGGCACGATCTCGAACCCGATGCTCGCCTTCGCGCAGGCGAGGGCTTCCTCGGGTCCGGTCGAGTACGTGAACGGGTCGCCGGAGATGAGCCGCACGACGTGCGCGCCCGTCTTGGCGTGCCGCACGACCAGGCGGGCGAGAGCGGCGTGCGTCAGCGTCTCCCCATTCGATCGAGCGGAGCCGTCGCCCAGACTTCCGTCGACGATCTCGGCACCGTTTGAGACGAGAGCGGCGTGCTCGGGCAGCTCGGTGATGACGACATCGGCCTGCGCGAGCAGCTCGGTGGCACGGACCGTCAGGAGACTCGCGTCGCCCGGGCCGGCGCCCACGAAGCTGACGTGGCCGAGTGGGCTGCGTCGCTTCGCGGTCGCTGCAGGGGTGGCTGATGCGTGGGTGGCTGTATTCACAGTCTTCGTTTCCTTTGTTGTCTGCCGTGTGGTCATGAGGCGCTACCTACTCGATGGGGTCCCATCAGGTCGGCGGCGCCTTCGGTGAGCATCTCGGCAGCGAGGCGCTCACCGACCGCGGCGGCATCGCTGGGCGATCCCGTCGCGGACAGGCGGATGGAGGACGTACCGGATGTGTCGGCGACGACGGCGCGGAGCCAGAGCTCGTCCCCGTCGTCGCCCCAGGCGATCTCGGCGAGAGCACCGACGGGTGCGCTGCAGCCTGCCTCGAGGGTCGCGAGGAGGCTGCGCTCGGCGGTGACGGCGGCCCGGGTGTCCGGGTCGTCGAGCACGTCGAGCAGGCGAGCGGTCGCGACGTCGTCGGCGCGGCACTCGCAGGCCAGGGCTCCCTGGCCTGGTGCGGGAAGCACTTGGATGGGATCAAGCACCTCGGTGGCCTCATCGGCACGACCGAGGCGCAGCAGACCGGCTCGTGCGAGCACGACGGCGTCGATCTCACCGGCGGCGACGCGGCCGAGACGGGTGTCGACGTTGCCGCGGATCTCGACGATCTCGACACCGAGGCCGAGCGCGTTGATCTGGGCGGCCCGGCGCGGCGAGCCGGTGCCGACGCGCGATCCCTGGGGCAGCTCGCCGAGCGTGAGCCCGTCGCGTGCCACGAGCACGTCGCGTGGGTCCTCGCGCACCGGGATGGCGGCCAGCTTCAGCCTGTCGTCGGGCGCCGTGGGCAGGTCCTTGAGCGAGTGGACGGCGAGGTCGACCTCACCGGACGCGACGGCCTCGCGCAGGGCGGCGGCGAAGACGCCGGTACCGCCGATGGAGACGAGCGGCGCGTCGCTGCGGTCGCCCTCCGTGGAGATGGTGACCAGCTCGACGTCCACGCCGTGCAGCTCGCTCAGACGCGTGGCGATGAGCTGTGACTGGGTGGTGGCCAGGGCACTGGCCCGGGTTCCGATGCGGATCACTGCTCTTCACCCCCGACGCGGGTGACGGCCTCGACGGCAGCCTGGTCGAGCGCGAACAGGTCGGCGAGTGCGTCGGCGTAGGTGAGGCCGGCCGGACCTTCGACGAGCTGCTGCACGCGCACGGTGGGTGCGTGGATGAGCTTGTCGGCGACGCGCTGCAGGGAGCGGCGCACCTGCTCGACCTCCTCGGAGCGGAGGGCGGGCATGCGGGTGGTGATGCGGGCGACCTCGGCCTCGACGACCTCGGTCGCCATCGAGCGGAGGGCGACGACGGTGGGGGTGACGCTGGACGCCGACTTCGCGGCCAGGAACGTCCGGACCTCGTCCTCCACGATCTCGCGCACCTGCTCGACGTCTGCGGCGAGCTCGGCGCTCTCCGACCGCTCCCCCAGCACGACGAGGTCGATGACGGTGACTCCCTCGATGAGAGAGGCGGACGGGTCGACGTCGCGCGGCAGGGCGAGGTCGACGAAGGTGATCGGGTGCTCTGCGGCGGCGGCGGCGATGTGCTGCCGGTCGAACACGACCCCGGCCGCGCCGGTGCAGCAGATGACGACGTCGGTGTTGGCGAGCTCGGCATCGAGGTCGGCCCACGTGACGGCGCGGACACCGAACGTGGCGACGAGCTCGAGGGCGCGCTGGACGGTGCGGTTGGCCACCGCGATGCGCTCGGGGGCGACGCCGCGGTCGACGAGTGTGCGCACGGCGAGGCTCGCGATGGTGCCGGCACCGGCGACGAGGAAACGTGTGGTGGGCGCCTCGGCGATCGGGCCGGCAGCGTCGAGTCCGGCCGTGACGGTGGACGGCGCCAGGCGGTCGATGCCGGTCTCGGCGTGGCCGCGCTTGCCGATGCGGAGTGCCTGCTGGAACAGGGCGTTGAGCACCGGGCCGACGGTGGCCTCGGCCTGCGCGCCGTGCAGGGCGTCGCGGACCTGCCCGAGGATCTGGCTCTCGCCGAGGATCATCGAGTCCAGGCCAGAGGCGACCGCGAAGAGGTGGGCGACCGCGGCGTCGTCGTAGTGCACGTAGACGTGCTGGACGAGCTGGTTGCGGTCGAGGGCGGCGTGCTCGGCGAGCAGGCGCGACACTTCCTCGACGGCTCCGTGGAACCGCTCCGCCTCGACGATGATCTCGACGCGGTTGCAGGTGGAGATGACCGCGGCCTCGGTGACGGACGACGTTTCCAGGGCACGGTGCGACAGCTTGACGGCGGCGTCGGTGTCGAGCGAGGCGCGCTCGAGCAGCTCGATGGGGGCGGACTTGTGGGACATGCCCACGATGAGGACGCTCATGCCAGCACCTCCGCAGTTCCTTCGTCGGGAGTGTTCGCGGCCTTGCGCTGCTCGTGATAGGCGAGGATCTGCAGCTCGATCGAGAGGTCGACCTTGCGGACGTCGACACCGTCGGGCACGGTGACGATCGCCGGGGCGAAGTTGAGGATGCTGGTGACGCCGGCGGCCACGAGCGCGTCGGCGACGTCCTGCGCGGCCTCGGCGGGGGTGGCGATGACGGCGATCGCGATGTGGTGGCGACGCACGATCTTCGCGAGGTCGGTGAGTGGCTGCACGGTGATGCCGCCGACCTCGGTGCCGATGCGAGCCGGGGCGGTGTCGATGAGGGCGGCGATGCGGATGCCGCGGGTGGTGAAGCCGCGATAGGTGGAGAGGGCCGAGCCGAGGTGGCCGACGCCGACGATGACGACGTCCCAGTCCTGGGTCTGCCCGAGCTCGCGGGCGATCTGGTAGCGCAGGTACTCGACGTCGTAGCCGACACCGCGGGTGCCGTAGGAGCCGAGGTAGGACAGGTCCTTGCGCAGCTTGGCGGGGTTGACGCCGGCCGCCGACGCCAGCTGGTGCGACGAGCAGACGTCGCTGCCCTGGTCGGCGAGGGTCGTCAGCGCTCGCAGATAGACAGGAAGTCGGGCCACGGTGGCATCAGGGATGCCACGCTCGGCCGCCCCGGCGGTGAGCCGGTCGCTGCGCAGTACAGTCACGGTGCTCCATCGCGGCACGGCCGGGGATTTGTCCCTGTGCGGTCTACCGGGACTGGCTGTGGCGCGACGATCAGTTTACGAGTTTGTGAACGTGAGAACAAAATCGTCTCAGACATCGAGTGGCCCACGTCACACGGCGGGTCTGGTCGTCAGCGGCTCGCGAGGGCCTTCTGGAGACGATCCGGGTCGACCCGCCAGAAGTCGTGCTGGGCGCCGTCGACGAACGCGACCGGGACCTGGTCGGTGAAGCGCCTCACGAGGTCGTCGTCGCCCGAGATGTCGACCGACGTCCAGGTGTCGCCTGTGGCGGTGCACACCTCGGACGACGACCTGCTCGGCCACCTCGCACAGGTGGCAGGCTGGACGGGTGTAGAGGACGACCCGCGCCGCGTCGGCATGCGCCGGAGGGTTCACGGCTGCGCTCATCGGGCCTGGAGGCCGAGGTCGTCGCTGCGCGCCAGCGCCCGCAAGCGTCCCTTGGCGACCTTGCCGGTGGCCGAGTGCGGAAGGCCGGTGACGACCACGACGCGCGTGGGTTGCTTGAACCGGGCCAGCCGCTCGGCACAGTGCTCCTCAACCTTCATTCGCAACTCGTCTTCGGCCGGGCCCAGATCGTCACCCGCGACAACGTCGCGCGGCACGATGAAGGCGAGCACGGCTTCACCGGTCTCCTCGTCCGGGTGGCCGACAACCGCGGCCTCGGCCACGCCGTCCACCTCGGCGATGACCTCCTCGACCTCGAACGGATAGACGTTGAAGCCCGAGACGATGACGAGCTCACGGAGGCGGTCGACGAGCGTGAGGTCGCCGTCTGAGTCGACCAGGCCGATGTCGCCTGTCGGGTACCAGCCGTCCTCGTGCGGACCGTCCACGCCGTCGGGCCAGTAGCCGGAGAAGACGTTGTCGCCACGCACCCACAGCTCCGCTGGGTCTCCGGGTGAGGCGTCGTTGCCGCTCGAGTCGACGACGCGGACCTCGATGCCCGGGAGCGGGCGTCCGACCGAGCCGGGCTTGGGCGCGTCGTCCGGACCCCGGGGTGAGCCCAACGTCGTCGCGATGACCGGAGCGGTCTCGGTGAGTCCGTACCCCTGCTCGACGTGGTGGCCGGACGACTCGTAGAACGTGCCGGCCAGCTCGGGGTCGAGGGTCGAGGCGCCTGACAGCACCAGGTTGACGCCGTCCAGCTTCTCGCGCAGGTCGTCGCGCCCGGCCCACGCGGCGATGACCGGCGGCGCCAGCGGCAGGTTGGTGACGCCCTCGGTGGCGATCGTGTCGAGCAGGCCCGCCGGGTCGAACCCGTCGACCATCAGCGTGCACGCGCCCTGACGCACGGCCTGTCCGAGCACCGCGTTGAGTCCGTAGATGTGGAACATCGGCAGCAGCCCGAGACACACGTCCTCGCTCGTGACCGGCGGTGGGTCGATGGCCGCCGTCTGCTCGATGTTGGCGACGAGCGCCCGGTGGGTCAGCATGACGCCGCGTGGCTTTCCGCTGGTGCCGGACGTGTAGAGGATGACGGCCAGCGCCTCGGAGTCCCGGGGAGCGGCAGGCTCCGCCTGGGGGGCGTCAGCGAGGAAGTCGGAGAACCTGGTCTCGCCGGCGAGCGGCTCGATGCCGTCGACCACGACGGAGCAGTCGGACGGAGCCCGTTCGTGCTGGAGGGCCTCACGGACCTGGGTGGCCCCCGCCTCGTCGCACAGCACGACCTTGACCTTCGCGTCGTCGAGCATGCGCCCGATCTCGCGGGTGGTGGACCGGGGGTTCATCGGCACGGCAACCATGCCGCCACGCAGGATGCCGAAGTAGGCGATCGGCAGGTCGATCCGGTTCGCCATGACGATGGCCACGCGCTGGTGGGCCAGCAGGCCGCGTCCGGAGAGGGCCCGCGCGATGGCGTCGGCCGCTGAGTCGAGGTCGGACCAGCTCAGGTGATGCCGCTCCCCCCGGTGCTCCACGAGAGCCGTGCCGTCCGGATCGTTCGCGGCCGCCTCGCGCAGAAAGTCGCTGACGTTGACGGTCACGTGCCCGAGTCAACCACACGCGTGAGCACCGGGGAGAGGGATACTGTCGGACCCATGCCAAGCACCCCCGCCGGTGACCGCAAGCGCAATCTGCAGTCGCGATCCGTGCTGGCCGGACAGGCTGCTGCAGCGGCCACGGAGGTCGAGCACGCGCTCGCCCCGGAGGCGGATGCCACGGCGGCGGCGTTCTTCGACGTCGACAACACGATCATGCAGGGCGCGTCGATCTTCCACTTCGCGCGCGGCCTGCATCGCCGCAAGTTCTTCACCACCCGCGACATCCTCGGGGCGATCTGGCAGCAGATGTACTTCCGCATCGTCGGGGTCGAGGACCCTGAGCACATCGCCAAGGCGCGATCGTCTGCGCTGGCGTTCATCGCCGGTCACAAGGTCAGCGAGCTGGAGGAGATCGGCGAGGAGATCTTCGATGAGCGCATGGCCGAACGCATCTGGCCGGGCACGCGCGCCATCGCCCAGCAGCACCTCGACCGAGGTGAGCGGGTGTGGCTCGTGACGGCCGCACCCATCGAGATCGCCAGTGTCATCGCCCGACGTCTCGGTCTCACCGGCGCCATCGGCACCGTCGCCGAGCACGTCGACGGCGTCTACACCGGTGAGCTCGTGGGCGAGATGCTGCACGGCGAGGGCAAGGCGGTCGCGATCCGCACCATCGCCGAGCGCGAAGGTCTCGACCTCGAGCGCTGCTCCGCCTACTCCGACTCCAGCAACGACCTGCCGATGCTCTCGCTCGTCGGCCACCCCTGCGCCGTCAATCCCGACGCCAGGCTGCGGGCCCACGCCAGGAAGAACGGATGGCGGGTCCGCGACTACCGCACCGGGCGCAAAGTCGCCGTGGTGAGCGCCAAGGTCGCCGGGGCCAGTGCCACCGCCGCCGCCGCGTGGAGGGTGTCTCGCCGACTGAGGCGATGAGGCGCGAACACCCTCGTTTCCGGTTAGACTCACCACGGTCTGGGAGGGAGTCCCGTGATGCTGTCGACGTCTGCGCTACGTGCGACGCTGGCGCTTGCTCTCGCGCACCCCGACGACCGGTCCCTCGCCATCGCCCTGGCCACCACACGCACACCGCCACAGGTCACTCCGAGCCGCAGCGCGGACAGCCCGCCCGATCCGGAGCTCGATCCCGAGGGCACTCGTCTGCGGGCTCTCGTCGAGCTCGCTCGTGATGGGGACGCCGAGGCCTTCGGACAGCTCTACGACCACTACATGTCCGGCGTGTTCCGCTTCATCTACTACCGCGTCGGATCCCGCCAGCTCGCTGAGGACCTCACCAGCGAGACCTTCGTCCGCGGCCTGCGTGCCATCCAGCGGTTCACCTGGCAGGGCAAGGACTTCGGCGCGTGGCTCACCACCATCGCGCGCAACCTGATCGCCGACCACTTCAAGTCGAGCCGCTCGCGCCTCGAGATCATCTCGGACGACGTCCCCGAGGGCCGCGTCATGGCGCGCAGCACCGAGGAAGAAGTCCTCTCCCTCATCTCCAACGAGATGCTGTTCGACGCCGTCAACTCGCTCCCATCAGAGCAGCGCGACTGCATTCTGATGCGTTTCATCCAGGGCATGTCGATCGCCGAGACCGCGGCTGCACTCAAGCGCAGCGAGGGTGCCGTCAAGCAGCTCCAGCTCCGCGCCGTGCGCAGTTTGGCCAAACGTGTGCCGGGTGATCTGCGATGACGTACTTCCCCCGCCAGATGCGTAACCTGACCAGCGTTTTCGTCGTTGTGTCATGTGAACCATCCGCGAACTACCCCAGCACGAGGACGTGGCGATGAACCGCCGGCAGCACGACGACGCCCAAGCCTTCGACGAGGCTTGGAACAGTCGCGCTCACACTCCCAGGGCGCAGTGGGACGAGGAGGTCGCCCTCCTCGTCTCCTGCGCCGAACAGCTCTGCGAATCAGCCGTCATCGAGCCGTCAGCAGAGTTCCGGTCCTCCCTCCGCACCCAGCTCATGACCGAGGCGGCCACCGTTCTCGCGCCCGCGGGAACGCGACCCGCCCGGGCCCACCGCCCGCAGGTCTACACACCTTCGGCCGGCTTCCGTCGTCGGCTCGCCGGCGCCACCGCGGCCCTGGTCACCGCCGGCGGCTTCGTCGGCCTGGTCGGCGCAAGTGCCCAGGCGCTCCCGGGCGAGATGCTCTACCCGGTCAAGCGCGGCGTCGAGAACGTCGAGCTCGCCTTCCACAAGGACGACCCCTCCCGCGGGGAGTTCCGCCTCAACCAGGCTTCCGAGCGTCTCGCCGAGGCCCGCCGCCTCACCGAGAGCGGCGCGCCCCAGTCGAACGAGCACGTCGCCGGCGCGCTCGACGACTTCGCAGAGCAGGCGAAGGACGGTTCCGGCGCCCTGTTCCGCTCCTACGGACAGAACGGGTCCTCGAAGGACATCACCGCGGTCAACGACTTCTCCGCGACTGCCGCCACCGACCTCGCGCAGCTCTCCGGCAAGGTGCCCAGCGACGCCGACCAGTCGTTCCAGACCGCAGCCATCACGGTCAGCGAGCTCGTCACCAAGGCATCGAGCCTGTGCGCGAGCTGCGGCACAGCCGACGTCAGCGGCATTGCCGGCGCCGTGTCGTCACTCGGCGGTGGGTCGCAGAGCACCTCGCAGTCGACCGGCCCGACCACCGGCACGCAGCAGGACCCCACCCCCGAGATTCCCGTCGATCAGGAGGTGCTCCCCGACACCCCCAAGATCACGATCCCGAGCCAGACGCCGGGCGAATCGGGCCAGTCCGGCTCGCCCCAGCAGGGCTCGTCGAACAACGCCCCGAATCTCACCGACGTCACCGACCCGATCGTGGGCAGTCTCCTCGGTGACGACGAGCAGCCCGGCCTGGTCGGCGGCCTCGTCGACGGCCTTCTCGGCGGAGGCCAGCAGTAGCTCCCGCACCCCGTGGTTGAGTAGCCGCGAGGAACGAGCGGTTGGGGGCACCTCCCGACGGGCTCCGCCCGTGCACACTCGACCTGGCCGACCGCTCCTCGCTGCGCTCGTCGGGACCGGCTCAGAAGAAGGCGTTGCCTCGATCGACCAGCAGGGCGTACAACGTCTGCTGGATCGTCTCCCGCACCTGGTCGGTGACGTTGAACAGCAGCATGGGATCGTCGGCGGCCTCGGGCTCGTAGGCGTCCGTGCGGATGGGCTCGCCGAACTCGATGATCCACTTGCTGGGCAGCGGGATCAGGCCGAGCGGTCCGAGCAGTGGGAAGAACGGCGTGATCGGCAGGTACGGGATCCCCAGCAGGCGAGCGAGTGACGGCACGTTGCCGACCAGCGGGTAGATCTCCTCCGCGCCGACGATCGAGATGGGCACGATCGGCACCTGGGCCCGCATCGCCGACGACACGAAGCCGCCGCGGCCGAACCGCTGCAGCTTGTACCGCTCGGCAAACGGCTTGCCGATGCCCTTGAAACCCTCGGGCCAGACGCCGGCGAGCTCGCCGTTGGTGAGCAGGCGCTCGGCGTCGGCCGTGCAGGCCAGCGTGGCGCCGACCTTGCGGGCCATCTGTCCCACGAACGGCAGGGAGAAGACCAGGTCGGCCCCGAGTGGACGTAGGTTGCGGCCGCTGTACTTCTTGACCGCGTAGCCCGTGATGAGGCCGTCGATCGGCACCGTGCCGGAGTGGTTGGCCACGAGCAGCGCACCGCCCTCGGCCGGGATGTTCTCGATGCCACGCACCTCGAGCCGGAACCACTTCTCGGCGAGGGGCTCGATGGCGCCGGTGAGGATCTCGGTGATCTGCGGGTCGAATCCGAACTCGTCGACCTCGAAGTCACCGCTGAGCCGCTTGCGCAGGGCAGCGATGGCCTCAGCCAGTCGGCCCTCCCAGTCGGAGCCCAGCACGCGCTGAGCGGCCTGGACGACGGCGACGAGGATCTCATCGAGCGGGATGCCGGCGGGCATGGCGCCGGGGCCGGCGGTGCGCGTCTTGCGCGCCGCTTCCTCGGCAGCCGCTGCCGCTGCCGCGGCGGCGTCCTCTTCGGTGACAGCTCGCAGGCGAGGCGGCGCTTGCCGGGGCTCGCTCTCCTGGCCACTCCCTTGATCGGCCTTCGGGGCAGGCTTCTTGGCAGCTGGCTTCTTGGCCTTCGGGGTCTTCTGGGCGTCGGGCTTCGGGGCGGTGGGCTTGGCCTTCGTGACCGGCTTCTTCGGCGGTGTCGATCCACCGGCCAGGGAGCGTGCGGCGGACGACGGCGACGTGGACCGGTTGCCCCGGCCGGCCTGTCCGCCCGACCCGATGGTGCGGCGTTCGTCGTTCATCATCTGCCTCCGATGCCGGAGAGCACGCCAGGACGCTGGCTCGCGCGGAACTGCTCGAACGTCTCTTCCGTGCTGTACGTGGGCTCGTATCCGAAGATGTCGCGCAGGGCGGAGATGTCGACGGCGCGGCCGTAGGTGAGCAAGCGATGCAGATCAGGAGACATGTCACCGCCCATGGTACGAATCGCCCGTCCTGCCAGAGCGGCGAATCCGGGAGGTGGAAGCGGGAGGACCGGCTTGCCGAGTCGCCGGGCGACCTGCGAGAGCAGCATCACGCCCTCACCTGCGACGTTGAACGTGCCCGGCCGGTCGGCGGCGACCGATTCGGTGAACACGGCGAGGGCGTCGTCGAGGTGGGTGAACTGCAGCCGCGGGTCGAAGCCGAGCACGGACGGCAGCAGCGGGTTGGCGAAGTAGTTGCGCAGCGGCGCCTCGACGTCGGCGTGGAGCACCTGGGCGAGCCGCAGCGTGGTGATGATGACGCCGGGACGCCGGCGAGAGAACCCACGCACGTAGCTCTCGACCTCGACGGCGTCCTTGGGAAACCCGACCCGCACGCCCCCCTGGGGTGAGGTGGACTCGGTGAACAGCGCCGGATCGCGCGGAGACGTGCCGTAGACCGAGGTCGAGGAGCCGAGCACGAGCTTGGAGACATTGGACGACCGCTGGCAGGCGGCGAGCAGCTGCATCGTGCCGATGACGTTGCGCTCCTTGACTCCGCCGCCTCCGCGGGCCATGTCGGACGGGTTCACGTCGAGGTGGACGACGACGTCGACGTCCTCGACCGCCATGACCTTGCCGACCACCGGCGTGCGGATGTCGGCGCGCACGAACTTCACCCCGCCGAGATCCCCGTCGGGGGGTCGAGTGTCGAGGCCGACGACCCGATCGATGCCGGAGCTCTCACCCAGCTCGGCGAGGGTGCGAGACACCCGTGCCGCGAAGGTACCGGCGACACCGGTGACGAGGACGACCCGGCCCATGAGGCCTACTTGCCGAGTTTGCGGCGCTGCACCCGCGTGCGCTTGAGCATCTTGCGGTGCTTCTTCTTGGACATCCGCTTACGACGCTTCTTGACTACTGAACCCACAAGTGACCCTTAGAAAATCGGTGGAGGAGGTTCCAAGCGTACTCTGCTGTATTTCGCCGCCGACGGCCCGGCACCCCCGTCGGGGTGAGCGCCGGAGAGCCTCAGCCGGCCTGGAAGAACGACTTGGACAGATAGTCCGCCACAGCGCTCTCGGGCACACGGAACGAGCGGCCAACGCGGACAGCCTCGAGCTCGCCGGCATGGACGAGTCGGTAGACCGTCATTTTCGACACGCGCATCTGCGCCGCGACTTCAGCGACGGTCAGGAAGGTCGGCCCCGATGCCATGCCATCACCTGCTTCCGATCTCGCCGTCGCCAGGCGACGGGGGGCACGCGCGCTCTCCGGCTTCCCCACCGGAGAGGAAGCGCGCGTGCTTGTGCACGAGCGTAGTGCCTCCTGAGGTGCGAGGGATAGTAGAGTCCAAAGTTGCTCAAATACCGGTATCTCGGCCGAAATCGTGATTCAGGCGCTCAGATCTATCCCGAGCAGGGGAAACGACTCCGCCCTGGTGTCCTGTACACAGCGGTCCAACCAGCTGGCGGGGTCGTAGCCCTGACCCCATTCGCGGTACCCCACACTGCGTCCTTCCGTCATGAGCTGCGCAGCGGGAACTCCTGTCAGCTGCTCCACCGTGGACCGCCACGTGGGCGTCGTCTCGGTCTGGGGATCGATGGGTGCACCCGCCAGGATCCCGAGCAGATGGGTCCAGATGCGGGGCACGACGCCGGTGAGGGCATAGCCGCCGCCTCCGGTGATGATCCAGCGTCCGCCGGTGAGCTCCTCGGCGAGCTGCTCGAGCGCGAGGTACGAGGCGCGCTGTCCGTCGATGCTGAGCATGAGGTTGGTGAGCGGGTCATCCATGTGGGAGTCGCAGCCGTGCTGGCTGAGGATGATCTCGGGCCCGAACGCCCGCAGCACCTGCGGCACGACGGCGTGGAAGGCGCGGAGCCAACCGGCGTCGGACGTGCCCGGAGGCAGCGCGATGTTGACCGCCGAGCCCTCGGCGCCCGGCCCACCGGTCTCGCTGGCGTAACCGGAGCCGGGGAACAGCGACTGCGGCCCCTCATGGATGGAGACGGTGAGCACGCGGGGCTCGTCGTAGAAGATCGTCTGGACGCCGTCGCCGTGGTGGGCGTCGACGTCGACGTAGGCAACTCGCTCGGCGCCGTTGTCGAGCAGCCACCGAATGGCGACCGCCGGGTCGTTGTAGATGCAGAACCCGCTGGCGCACCCGGGCATCGCGTGATGCAGGCCGCCGGCGATGTTGGCGGCGCGCAGCGTGTGGCCGGTCCAGACCCGCCTGGCCGCTTCGACGCTGGCTCCGGCGATCAAGGCGCTCACCTCGTGCATGCCGCCGAACACGGGGTTGTCGGGCGTGCCGAGCCCGATCGACGGATCCGCGGTCGGGTCGGCACTCAGCTCGGCGACCCGTTCGATGTACTCCGGCGTGTGGACCCCGGCCAGCTCCTCGTTCGTGCACGCCTCGGCGGTGACGACATCGAGCTGGTCGAGGATCCCGAGCTCGCGAGCCAACTGCATCGTGAGCTCGACCCGGACAGGATTCAGCGGGTGCGAGGGGCCGAAGTCGTAGTCGACGAACCTGTCGTCGAAGACCAGGGTGGCGCGATCGGACATGTGAGTGAGCCTAACCTCTGCCGTCTGCCGGGCCGGAAAGCTCTGCCGAGCGGTGGGCGGCGGCCAGCACCCCGGCGACCAGGGCGTCGTGGACGCCTCGCTCGTCGAACGCCTCGATGGCCGCTGCCGTGGTGCCGTTCGGTGACGTCACGCGGCGCCTGAGCTCGGCTGCGTCGTCGTCGGACGTCTTCAGCAGCTTGGCTGCGCCGACCAGTGTCTGGGTGGCAAGGATCCGAGCCGTCTCGGCGTCGAGGCCGGCCTCCACTCCACCGTCGACCATCGCCTCGACGAGGTAGAAGACGTAGGCCGGTCCGGAACCTGACACGGCCGTGACGGCGTCCTGTCCGCTCTCGTCGACGACGACGACCTTGCCGCCGTTCGCGAGCAGCTCGCGCACGTAGAGAAGGCGCTCGCCGGTGCAGGACGTGCCCGGGGAGATGCCGAACATGCCCTCGCCCACCAGGGCCGGGGTGTTCGGCATCGCGCGGACGACCGCGATCCCGTCGGGAAGTGCGGCCTCCAAAGTCGCGATCCGGATGCCGGCGGCCAGCGACACCACGGTGGCGTCCGGCTCGACGGCCGGAGCGATCTCCTCCAGCAGCGCCGGGACGTCTTGGGGCTTGACCACCACCAGCACGACGTCGGCACCGGCGACCGCCTCGGCGTTGCCGGTGACCTCGACGCCGTGACGCTCACGGAGCTCGTCGGCGCGCGCGTCGAGCTTCTCGCTGACGACGAGGTCAGCGGTGTCGTGACCGGCGTAGAGCAGGGCGGAGAGCAGCGTCTCGCCCATGACACCACCACCGAGGATCGCGATTCGGGTCGACATGCGGTTCACATTAGTGTCGACGGGTGCGCGCCTGATCGATCCCGTCATCGTCGCCCTGCTGTGACGATCGCGCTCAGCCGACTAGTGCGGCTCGCTGGCGACGGCGAGACCGACACCGAGACCGATCATCGACAGCCCGCCGGCGATGCCGACGGCTTCGCCGCGACGACGTGAGCGCGCGAACCAGGTGCGCAGCTGGCTGGCGATCAGCGCCCACAGGCTGTCGGAGAGCAGGCCGATCGTGAACGCCAGCAGGCCGAGCAGCAGCATCTGCATCTGTACGTGGCCTTCGCCGCGATCGACGAACTGCGGCAGCACCGCGCCGAGGATCATGAACGCCTTCGGGTTGGTGACGCCGACGACGAAGCCCTGACGCATCGCGAGGGTGAACGGGACCGGCGGACCCTCAGCATCCGTGGCCGTGCTCTGGACGTGGAAGTCGTGGCGATGCCGGATGGCCTGCACGCCGAGCCAGACCAGGTAGATCGCGCCCAGGAGCTTCAGCACCGTGTAGACCTCGATCGACTCCTCCACCACGACACCGAGTCCGAGCGCGACCAGGATGACGATCACCAGCAGGCCGATCGAGTTGCCCACGACAGTGGCGAGCGCGACCGCCCGCCCGTAGGCGAGCGCCCGGCCGATGGTGAAGACGACGCTGGGCCCGGGGATGGCGATGAGGATGAACGCCGCCACGCCGAAGCCGAGGACCTGGTCGTACGAGAGCATCCGGAGATGCTACCGACTATCGGGTGGCGTGGAGGCGGGCGAAGGCGAGCGACTCGAGCAGGTCGGCTTCGCGCGACTGCTGGTCGACGGCCTTGCGGGTATTGATCTCGATGATGATCTCGCCGGCGTAGTCGGACGCGGCCACGTGCTCGAGCAGCGCCTGCGCCGGCTGCGCGCCGCGACCGGGCACGAGGTGCTCGTCCCGCGGCGACCCGCTCCCGTCCGTGAGGTGCAGGTGGGCGAGCCGGTGACCGAGCGCCTTGGCCATCTGCAGGGCGTCCTCACCCGCGGTGGCGCTGTGCGAGAGGTCGACGGTGACGTGCTCGTAGGACTCCCGGATCGGGTCCCAGCCCGGGGCGTACGCCATGAACTCACGCCGGCCGGTGCGCCAGGGGTACATGTTCTCGACGGCGACGGTGAGCCCGTACTCCTTCTCGAGGTCAGCCACTCCGTCGACGAAACCGCGCGCGTAATCGCGCTGCCAGCGGAACGGCGGATGCACCACGACGACCTCGGCGCCGACCTCGAGCGCCATCTCCGCGCTGCGGTGCAGCTTCCCCCACGGCTCGGTGCCCCACACGTGCTGCGTCAGCAGGAGGCACGGCGCGTGCACCGAGACGATCGGGATCTCGTGGAACTCGCTCAGCGACTTGACCGCCTCGATGTCGCCGCTGACGTCGTCGACGCTGACCATCACCTCGACTCCGTCGTAGCCGAGCCGGGCGGCCGCCTCGAAGCCGCTCGCGGTGGAGCCCGGGTAGACCGACGACGTCGAGAGCGACACACGGAGCTGTGGTGTCGAGCCGGACTGGGTGGTCACACCGTCAGCCTAGAGATGGTCGAGGTGCTGCAGGAGAACGCCCTCGCGAAGCGCCCAGGGGCAGATCTCGAGCGCGTCGAGGTCGAACAGGTCCATGGTGGCTTCGGCGACGATGGCGCCCGCGCGAATCTGGTGGGCGCGGTCGGCCGAGACGCCCGGGAGCTCGGCGATCTCGTCGGTGTCCAGCAGGGCGAGCTGCTTGCCCAGTGCATGGAGGTCGGTGCGCGAGAGCTCACGCCGGATGAACTTCCCCTCGTCCGACGCGGCAGCACCGCACATGCGTGCCAGGGAGCGGAACGTCTTGCTCGTGGCGACCGCGTGGTCGAACGTGCCACCGCGCAGGACGTCGCGAGCGTTCTCGGCGATCGAGGACCGCACGTGCCGTCGCAGCTCCTTGTACGAGCGCCCGGCATCCAGCCAGTCGCGGGTGAGCCGCCCGGCTCCGAGCGGCAGCGACTGGACGACGTCGGGCGTCTCGTCCGACCCGACGGCGATCTCGAGGGAGCCGCCTCCGATGTCGAAGACGCCGAGCCGCCCGGACGACCAGCCGAACCAGCGCCGGACCGCGAGGAACGTCAGTCGCGCCTCGTCCTCACCCGGCATGACCTCGACGTCGACGCCGCTCGCCTCCCGCACCGCGGCGAGCACCTCATCGGCGTTGACCGCGTCGCGGACGGCCGACGTGGCGAAGGCGAGCACGGTGGAGCACCCGTTCTCCTCGGCCTCGGCGCGAGCCTCCACGACGTACTTGACGAGTCGGGAGATGCCCTCGGCGCCGACTGCACCCCGGTCGTCGAGGTGCTCGGAAAGTCGCAACGACTCCTTGAATGAGTGGGCCGGGATGGGCGGACCGCCGCGGTACGCATCGACGATCAACAGGTGTCCCGTGTTCGAGCCGATGTCGAGGACGCCCATACGCATACCTCCCATTCTCCCATCGGTGCCCGCGTACGCTGAACAGATGCCTGAAGTCGATCTGGGGTTCCCCCGCCAGTGGGTCGAGTTCTCCAACCCCGCCGACGCCTCCGAGGTGTTTCGCTGCGACCTCACCTGGCTCACGTCCCGCTGGACGTGCATCTTCGGCTCCGGCTGTCCGGGCATCTTCGCCGGCAGCCCGGACGCCGGCTGCTGCACGCTCGGGGCGCACTTCGCGGACGAGGCCGACCACCAGCGCGTGGCCGAGGCCGTCGAAAGGCTCACGCCGGATCGATGGGAGCGTCACGCCGAGGGTCAGGACGACTGGACCGAGAAGGACGACGAGGGCGAGCTCAAGACCCGTGCCGTCGGTGGGGCCTGCATCTTCCACAACTCGCGCGACTTCGCCGGCGGCTACGGGTGCGCCCTGCACGGCCTGGCGCTCGCCGAGGGCGTCGAGCCGCTGACGACCAAGCCCGACGTCTGCTGGCAGCTGCCGATCCGCCGGCAGTTCCGCGAGGTCGACCCGGGCGACGGCAGCACGTACACCGAGGTGCAGATCGGCGAGTACACGCGTGCCGGCTGGGGGCCGGGCGGCGCCGACCTCGACTGGTACTGCTCGTCGAACACCGAGGCGCACGTGGGCATGGAGCCGGTCTACGTCTCCAACCGCGCCGAGCTCCAGGAGCTCATGGGCGCCGACGGCTATGCCGAGCTGGCGCGGCACTGTGAGGCGTTCGAGGACGCGGGCGTCCCTACACCTCACGCCGCGGGCTGACACACAGACCCCGCCGTCAGGCCCCGAATCGCGGTCTGGAAAGAATGACCTATGCATCTCGACCACGTCTCGTTTGCAGCCGGACCCACGGGCCTCGCCGGCACCACCGATGACCTGGGCAAGGCGCTGGGGGCCAGGTTCCACGACGGTGGCGCACACCCGCGGTTCGGCACCCGCAACATGATCCTGCCGCTGAAGAACCACCAGTACCTCGAAGTCGTCGAGGTCCTCGACCACCCCGCCGCCGACAAGGCCGTGTTCGGCCAGGCCGTGCGCGAGCGCTCCGACGCAGGCGGCGGCTGGCTGGGCTGGGTCGTCGCCGTCGAGGACATCTCCGAGGTCGAGCACCGGATGGGCCGCCACGCCGTCCCCGGAAACCGGCGGCGTCCCGACGGCTTCAATCTCGAGTGGCAGCAGATCGGCATTCGCGGCATGGTCGCCGACCCGCAGCTGCCGTTCGTCACGAGCTGGCAGGTCGACTCCTCCGAGCACCCGTCCCAGATGGCTCCGGCCGAGATCGAGCTGACCGCCTTGGAGATCGCCGGCGACCCGCGTCGCGTGTCCGACTGGTTGGGTGAGGGCGCCATCACGGCCTTGGAGTCGATCAAGGTCGACTGGGCAGCGCCGCACGGCACGCCGGGCATCCTGGCCGCCACGTTCTCCACCCCCGCAGGCGACGTCCGCATCTGAAACCGGCGGTGGTCGCGTCTAGGGTCCCGGTATGGAGACAGTCACCTCGGCCGATGGCTCGTCCATCGCGTACGACCTGATCGGGGATGGCTCGCCGATCATCCTGCTCGCCGGCGCACTGTGCACCCGGGGCACGACCCAGCCGCTTGCCGAAGCGCTCGGCGCGCAGGTCCGTGTCATCAATCCGGATCGTCGCGGGCGCGGCGACAGCACGGACGCCAGCGGCGACCCGTGGGCGCTCGAGCGGGAGATCGAGGACGTGGCTGCCCTGATCGAGGCCGCCGGGGGCTCGGCGTCGCTCTACGGTCACTCCTCCGGCGCAGGGCTGGCCTTGCAATGCGCGGCGGCAGGTCTCCCGGTCGATCGGCTCGTGCTGCACGACGCGCCGTACAACGTCGACGCCGAGTCGGCACCTGACTCGCAGGCGTTCCTCGCCGAGCTCGTGACGCTGCTCCGCGACGGCCGCGACGTCGATGCCGTCGCCCTCTTCCTGGGTGGCTTCGGGATGCCTGAGGACGTCGCGCGAGCGTCCGCTGAGCAGCTCCAGGGCGTTGCGCCCTCGCTGGCCTACGACTCCGCGGCCATGGGAGATGCGGACGGCGGACTGGTGCCCACAGCCGTGCTGCCTTCGATGACGGTGCCGACCATGGCCCTGGCCGGGGGTGCCGACCACGCGTTCATGATCGACGTCGCCCGAACGCTTGCCTCTGGGCTGCCGGACGCGACCTTCGTCCACCTCGAGGGGCAGAGCCACGACGCGCCTCCAGACGTCGTCGCTCCACCGATCCTCGAGTTCCTCGTTTCATGACGCGTTGCTGTCCTGAGCCTCACCTACGCTGACTTCATGCCCACCCGCACGAAGGTCGTCCGTCCCGGCTACTCGTGCGCGGAGTGCGGCTGGACCACCGCCAAGTGGGTCGGTCGCTGCGGCGAGTGCCAGGCCTGGGGCACGGTCGACGTCGCCGGCGGTGCGCGCCCTTCCGGCCGCACCACGGCCGGCCCGGTCGCGTCGCCGGCCAGGCCCATCACCGAGGTCGCGATCGACGGCGCTCGCTCCGTGCCCTCCGGTATCGGCGAGCTCGACCGCGTGCTCGGCGGTGGCGTCGTGCCGGGCGGGGTGTTGCTGCTCGCCGGTGAGCCGGGCGTCGGCAAGTCGACGTTGCTGCTCGAGCTGGCCGCCCGCTGGGCCCGTGCCGGCCGCCGCACGCTCTACGTCTCCGGCGAGGAGTCCGCGGCGCAGGTCCGGCTGCGGGCCGAGCGGACCGGTGCGCTGCACGACGAGCTGTACCTCGCCGCCGAGACCGACCTCGGCGGCCTGCTCACCCACGTCGACGAGGTGGCGCCGTCGCTGCTGGTCGTCGACTCCGTCCAGACCATCGGCTCCGCCGACGTCGACGGCGTGCCCGGCGGCGTCACGCAGGTGCGCGAGGTGGCATCGGCCGTCATCCAGCGCGCCAAGTCGGCCGGAATCGCCACGGTGCTCGTCGGCCACGTCACCAAGGACGGCACGGTGGCCGGCCCTCGAGTGCTCGAGCACGTCGTCGACGTCGTCCTGCAGTTCGAGGGCGACCGCGCCTCACGCCTGCGGCTGCTGCGTGCGGTCAAGAACCGTTTCGGTCCGGTCGACGAGATCGGTTGCTTCGATCTCGCCGACGCCGGCCTGGTCGAAGTGCCCGATCCCACCGGCCTGTTCGTGTCGCGGCACGCCGCTCCGGTGGCCGGCACCTGCCTCACCGTCACGATGGAGGGTCGACGTCCCCTGCTCGCCGAGGTGCAGGCCCTGACCGTCGCCACGAACGCACCGTCACCGCGGCGCACGTCGAGCGGTCTGGAGTCCGCCCGCGTCGCCATGGTGCTCGCGGTCCTCACCAAGCACTGCGGAGCGGACCTGTCGAAGCACGACGTCTACACGGCCTCCGTCGGCGGAGCGCGTCTCGTCGAGCCGTCGGTCGACCTCGCGGTGCTCGTGGCCACCGCTTCAGCCAGGAGTGGCCGGGTGGCGCCGTCCGACCTCGTGGCGCTGGGCGAGGTCGGACTCGCCGGCGAGGTGCGGCCCGTACGTCACCTCGTCGAACGGCTCCGCGAGGCCGCGCGGCTCGGATTCCGCCACGCGCTGGTGCCGGCCGGATCCACCGGGCTCGAGCAGCTCGATGCAGACCTGCAGGTCACGGTGGTGCCCGACGTCGCTGCGGCCGTCTCCTGTCTCACGCAACCAGCGCCACCGACTGCGGCCTAGACTGATAGCGACCTCTCAATCCCGACGTCCAGGAGCATCGTGGCGACACCGAACGACCTGCGGGCCACGCTGGAGACCATCGCGCCGGGCACTGACCTGCGCGAGGGCCTGGAGCGCATCCTGCGTGGACGCACCGGAGCCCTGATCGTCATGGGCCAGGATCGAGAGGTCGAGTCCATCTCGACCGGTGGATTCGCCCTCGACGTGCCGTTCTCGGCCACCGGCCTGCGCGAGCTGGCCAAGATGGACGGCGCGATCATCCTCGACAAGGACATCAGCCGGATCATGCGCGCCGGCGTGCACCTCATGCCCGATCCGTCGATCCCCACCGAGGAGTCGGGCACTCGCCACCGCACGGCCGATCGCGTGGCACGGCAGACCGGACTGCCCATCATCTCGGTGTCGGCCTCGATGCACATCATCGCGCTCTACCTCGACGAGACCCGTCACGTGCTCGAAGACGCCGGCGCAGTCATCGGCCGCGCCAACCAGGCCGTCGCCACCCTCGAGCGCTATCGCAACCGCCTCGACGAGGTCTCCGACGCGCTCTCCGCGCTGGAGATCGAGGACCTCGTCACCGTGCGCGACGTCGCAGCCGTGGCGCAACGGCTCGAGATGGTGCGCCGCATCGCCAGCGAGATCGACACCCACGTGCTGGAGCTCGGCGTCGAGGGCCGCCTCCTCGACCTCCAGCTCGAGGAGCTGATCGCGGGCGTCGACCCGGAGCGCGAGCTCATCGTCCGCGACTACCTGCCCGCCGGACGTCGGCCGCGCAGCGTCGAGCTCGTGCTCGAGGCGCTCGCAGCGATCGACTCCGCCGCGCTGGTCGAGCTCGGCTCGGTCGCCGAGGCGATGCGCATCGGTCACGAGGACTCGCTCGACACCCCGCTGTCACCGCGGGGCTACCGGTTGCTCGCGAAGGTGCCGCGTCTGCCCGCCACCGTCGCCGACCGGCTCATCGACCACTTCGGCAACTTGCAGAAGCTGCTGGGTGCGAGCATCGACGACCTGCAGGCCGTGGATGGTGTCGGAGACCTTCGGGCCCGTGGCGTACGTGAGGGCCTGTCCCGCCTCGCCGAGTCGAGCATTCTCGAGCGGTACGTCTAGTCGGACTTCTCGTCTGCCTTCTCGTCGTCCGCCTTCTTCTCGTCCGACTCCTCGTCGCTCTCCTCGTCCTTCTCCGGCTTCGGCGCCGGGTCGAGCGTGAAGGTCGTCTTGCCCGGCTCGCCACCGAGCGTGCCGATCTGGATCGTGTACCGGCCCGGGCGTGGCCCACCCCTCCTTCTTGGAGCAGGCCGGGCCCGATCCGCGCCCGCTCCACTCCACCGGGGTGATGGTGGACCAGCCGGGCGAGAGCTTGACGGCCTCGGTGAGCAGCGAGGTCTTGCAGACGGTGGAGTCCCAGATCGCCGTCTTGCCGGCGCTGATGACGACCAGCAGGTCGGAGCTCCTGGCGGTGAAGGTGCACGCCTTCCTGGACGTCGAGCTGATCGTCAGCTCGATGTCGACGACGTCGCGCGTCTTCTGGTCGGCCGGGACGGACGGGTTGATGCGGATCGACTCCGGGTCGCACGCCTGCGTGCCCGACGACAGGGCCACCGTGGTGGTGCCGTCGGTGGGAGCGGGCTTCGGGGTGGGCGATGGCGTGGTCGTGGGTGCCGATGCGGACACCGGGCGCTCGTCGCTGCCGTCGGGCCAGAAGTGCACGCCGAGCCACGCGATGAGCAGAAGGAGGGCCAGCAGGAGCAGGCGACGGCGCCAGTAGATCTCGGCGGGCAGGCGTCGCTGACTCACGTTTCCACGCTATCCGGCTGGAACGCCGTGCGAGGATCGACGCGCCATGACCGACAGCATCGACTCCGACCGGGCGGTTTCCGGGCTGCACGAGGACGTGCTCGCGTGGTTCGACGTCGAGGCGCGCGACCTGCCATGGCGCCGTGACACGTCGCCGTGGTCGGTGATGGTCTCGGAGTTCATGCTCCAGCAGACGCCGGTGAGCCGGGTGCTGCCGATCTTCAAGGCGTGGATGGCTCGGTGGCCGACACCCGCCGCGCTCGCCGCCGACACCCCGGGCGAGGCGGTGCGGGCGTGGGGGCGACTCGGCTATCCGCGCCGCGCCCTGCGACTGCACGCGGCGGCGACGGCGATCGTCGAGCGTCACGGGGGCGACGTTCCTTCCGAGCACGACGAGCTGCTGGCGTTGCCGGGCGTCGGCGACTACACCGCATCAGCGGTCGCGTCGTTCGCGTTCGGCGCCAGGCATCCGGTGCTCGACACCAACGTGCGACGGGTGTTCGCCCGCGTCGTGGAAGGGGTCGCCTTCCCGTCGTCGTCGGTCACCGCGGCCGAGAAGTCGCTCGCCGCCTCGCTGATGCCGGAGCACGATGCCCACCGCTGGGCGGCCGCGACGATGGAGCTCGGCGCCCTCGTGTGCTCAGCCCGCGCACCACGATGCGAGGCCTGCCCGATCGCGAACCGTTGCAAGTGGCGAGCCGCCGGATATCCCGAGCACGAGGGGCCGCCACGTCGAGGTCAGGCCTGGGCCGGCACCGACCGTCAGGTGCGCGGCCGCCTGATGGCCGTGCTGCGCGAAGCCGACGGACCCGTGACTCGCGCACAGCTGGACGCGATCTGGGACGACCCGGTGCAGCGGGACCGATGCCTCGACACCCTCGTGTTCGACGGCCTGGTGGAGCCGGTCTTGCAGACGAGCTCTTCGCACTGCCTGCCTGACCTGCTGTTCGCGGCACCCAGACATCGCCGTCTCGCCGTGCCGCGCTGACGCGCGCGACTTAGTCTCGACGTATGGGAGCAGACGAGGTCTACCTGCTCACCGGCCTGTCGCTGCTGCTTGCTGTCGCGCTGCCGTACGCGCTGAAGACGGCGGCTCTCTCGGCTCCGGTGGTGCTGCTGGGCGTCGGAGCCCTGATCGGCCTGCTGCCGATTCCGCCGGCAGTGCGGCTGTCGCCCACGGCCGACCTTGCCTTCATCGAACACCTCACGGAGTTCACCGTGGTGATCGCCCTGATGGGTGTCGGCCTCGCGCTCGATCGACCGCTGTCGCTGCGCTCACCCCAGTCGTGGCGACGGTGGGGGACGACCTGGCGACTCCTCGCCATCGCGATGCCACTGTCCATCGCCGGGGTCGCCCTGCTCGGGTGGGGCCTGGGGCTGGCGCCAGCGTCGGCCGTGTTGCTCGGGGCCGTCCTGGCCCCCACTGACCCGGTGCTCGCCTCGGACGTGCAAGTGGAAGGGCCGACGACGGAGCAGGAGGACGACGAGATCATCGACGAGGCCGACGAGGTGCGGTTCGCGCTCACGTCCGAAGCGGGGCTGAATGACGGATTGGCGTTCCCGTTCGTCTCGCTCGCCATCCTCCTGGCTGGTTCGGAGAGCATCGGTTCGTGGGGTCTGACCTGGTTCGGGTGGGACCTGGTCGGCAAGGTGGTCGTCGGCGCCGCAGTCGGCATCGTGACCGGATGGCTCTTGGCCACAGCTGCTTTCCGATCGCGGCGGCCATCGGTGCGCATGGCGGAAACGGGTGAACCACTGCTCGCGATCGCCGCGGTCCTGGTCTCCTACGGGGCGGCCGAGGTCGTCGGCGGATACGGCTTCCTCAGCGTGTTCGCCTGCGCCCTGACCATCCGTTCCGCTGAGCGCAACAGCAGCTACCACGCCTTGATGCACCAGGTCATCGAGCGGCTCGAGCGACTTCTGACGCTCATCGTGCTGCTGCTGCTCGGCATCTCGCTGACCGGAGGGATTCTTGAGAGCCTGACCTGGCGCGGAGCGGCTGTCGGCATGTCGCTTCTGCTCGTCGTACGTCCACTGTCCGCTTGGGTGGGCATGCGGTTCCTGCATCCACGAGTCCTGGGACCCCGCGAGCGCTGGGCGACCGCGTTCTTCGGGGTACGCGGCGTCGGCTCGCTGTTCTACCTCGCCTACGCCATGGGTCATGCGGAGTTCGTGGGATCAGAAGAACTGTGGTCGACCGTGACGTTCACGGTCACCCTGTCAGTGCTCGTACATGGGGTCTCGGCGACTCCGGTCATGCGGTGGCTCGACGAGCGTCGCGAGCCCGCGGGTGATTGATGCGCCTCGAAGCTCGCGCTGACGTGCGCCCGCGTGCTGGTCCGCCGACGGAGTCAGGATGTGCCGTACATCGCCCGGTGCCAACGCCGGTAGGCGTCCTCGAGAGCGGACGACTCCTGCGGCTCGATGGCGTCCTCCAGACGCCGCTGTCGCAACGTCGGGCCACCGGCGAGATCGACCGCGCCGGCGGCCGATGCACTGCGCATGGGCAGGTGGTGCACCGGCCTGCCGAGGACGTCGGCCAGCAATTGCTGGACCCACCTCTCGCGGGCTCCACCGCCGACCAGGAGGACGCGCCTCGTGTCGACGCCGAGCAGCTCCCACGACCTGCGCACCAGGAAGGCTTGGGCCTCGGCCGTGGCGCGCGCCCGGAGTGCCGTTGAGGGTTCCCCGCCGCCGGTGGTCCGTGACCACCCGGGCCCGGTGCGGACGGGCGAGAGCGAGCCGCGCTCGCCGGACACGAATGGGCTGAACAGGGCGCCGTCCGCGCCGGCCGGTGTCTGTTCGTACAGCACGGACAGCTCGTCCCAGGTCAGGCCCAGCTGATCCAGCGCCCACGAGATCGCCAGTCCCCCGTTCTGGGCGGCCACCATGGCGTAGCGATCTCCCGACACACCCTCGTAGAGATGCACCTCGCTCCACCCGGATCCAGGCTTTCGGTCCGCGAGGGGGTCGATCACCTGCGCGCCGGTTCCGAGGTTGACGACCACGTCACCGGCCTGCCAGCCGTCGACGGCATGCATGAGTGCCAGCAGCGAGACCGGCGTGTCTCCGCCGCCCACCGAGACGTCCGCGCCACGCCACTGTCCGACGACGTCGGTCGATGCGCCCACCTCGGGCAGCAGCTCGTCCGGCACGAGCGCCGTAGCCTCAGGCGACCACGCCTCGTGAGTCACGTCCCAGAGCAGGGTCCCCGAGGCGTCAGACGGGTCGGTGGTGGCATTTCCAGGGACCAGGTGCTCGCGGACGAAGTCCTTGGGCAGTGCCACCCGCTCCGCTCTGGCCAGCGTGCCTGGCTCGTGCTCCGCGAGCCAGGCCAGGACGGGCCCGGTCATGCCCGGGGACCACGGGCTTCCGAGCCGCGCCAACGCCTCCGCGGGGAGCGCGTCCCACCGGTGGCGGACGGCCTCGGCACGCGAGTCCGGCCAGAGGATGGCGAGGCGGACCGGGTCTCCGGACTCGTCGACGAGCACAGTGCCGTGCATCTGCCCGGTGACACCGACCGCCCGGACGTCGTAGGTGTCGGACATGGGCAGCACGAGGGCGTCGACGGCTCGGGTCCACGCCCGCGGGTCGGCCTCGGCCTCGTGCGGCGTCGGTCGCTCCAAGGGCAGCGCGACCTCCTGCTCGGCGAGTGCGGAGCCGTCCTCACCGACGGCGATGACCTTGAGGGAGCTGGTGCCGAGGTCGACGCCGAGCCACGCCGGTGTCTTCACGCGCGCAGTCGCTGCGCCATGAACGCGTGTGCGTGCCGGGCGAGGTCCTCCCCGTCGTCCCACAGGTTGCGCCAGACGGCCAGGCTGTTGGACAGCGTCGGGTGCACGACGGCGCTGCTGAAGCTCTCGAAGACCACGGGACCGTTGTACTCCACCTCTCGAAGCGTCGAGAAGAAGGTGTCGAAGTCGATCGTTCCCGTGCCCATGTAGCCGCGATGGGACTCGCCGACGTGCACGTAGCCGAGCCGACCGGCGTCGTGGGCCTCGTGCACCGGCGTCGCGAAGTCGTTCTCCTCGATGTTCATGTGGTACGTGTCGAGGTGAACGGCGATGTCCGCGTCGGAGTCCGCGATGAGGGCGAGCATCTGGGCGGTCGTGTTCACCACGTTGGTCTCGTAGCGGTTGACGATCTCGAGGCTCACCTTCAGCCCGCTGCCGCCCGCGCGTTCGGCCAGCCACGCCAGCGACTCCACGACGTTGGCGCGCGATCGCTCGCTGATCGGGCCGGGGTACTTCGCCAGGACCGAGTAGAGGACCCCGCAGAGGTTGGTGGCACCGATCCCGGCGGTGACGTCGACGGCCCGGGCCAGCAGGTCCCGTCCTCGTGCCACCACGGCCGGGTCCTCGCTGGAGACGTCGGCGTCGGGGTCCAGCCCCAGCGAGCAGGACGCCTGCAGTCCGTGATCGTCCAGGAGGCTGCGCGTCATCGCCGTGTCGATGCTCGCGGGGTCGAGCAGAGGAACCTCGATCAGGTCGAACCCCAGGTTCGCGGTCGAGGAGATCGCATGCTTGGCCGAGGCCGGCAGCCAGTCGCCGACCCAGACCAAGGCATGCACCCCAAGTGGGTTCCCGAGGGTCGTCACTCCGTGTCGTCCCGCTTGGTGGGGTGCTCGGACTCGAGGAGGTCGACCGTCGCGCCCGTGACCAGCGAGACCAGCTCCTGGCCCGTCGTTCCTTGGGTGGGGCGGTGGGCCACGGTGCGCCCCGGAACGCATGATGAAGACGTCGTCGGCCACCCGCAGCACCTGGTCGAAGTTGTGGCTGACCAGGATCAGGCCGAGGCCTTGGTCCTTGAGGCCCAGGATCATCTCCTCGACCTTGGCGGTCTCCTGGACGCCGAGCGCGGCAGTGGGCTCATCGAGAATCACGATGCGCGAGCCCCATCCGGCAGCACGCGAGAGCGCAACCGCCTGGCGCTGCCCGCCCGACAACCCGAACACCCGGGCGTCGACAGAGGGCACGTTGACGGCGAGAGCGCCGACCATGCGAGCCGCTTCCTGCCGCATGGTGCGCCGCTTCAGCAGGCGCAGCGGTCCGCGACCCACGCCTTCCTCCCGGCCGAGGTAGAGGTTCTGCCAGACCCGGAGCGTGTCGACGAGGGCGAGATCCTGGTACACGGTCTCGATCCCTGCGTCCCGCGCGTTCTGCGGTCCGCCGAACTCGACCAGCTTGCCGTCGACCTCGAGCTGGCCGTCGTCCGGCTGGTGCATCCCGGACAGGCAGCCGACCAGCGTCGACTTTCCTGCGCCGTTGTCACCGATGATCGCGGTGACCCTGCCGGCGCGAATCTCCACCGAACCGTCACGGAGCGCGTGGACCTGGCCGTAGGACTTGCTGAGCCCTCGGGCTGCGAGGAGCACCTCGTTCTCGGTGACCGGAGCCTTCTGCTCCTGGACTGATGTAGTCATCTCTCGAACCTCGCTAGGAATGCGGCGGCGATGACGACCACGCCGACCGCGAGTGGTTGGTAGAACTCCGACAAGCCCGAACCGCGTCAGGCCGTTGACGAGCGCGGTGAGCAGCAGTGCACCTGCGACCGGGCTCGCGATGGTGGCCCGGCCGCCGAAGAGGCTGACGCCTCCGAGGACCACGGCAGCCACGGAGTTGAGCAGGAAGCTCGTGTTGCTGGCTGGCTCGGCCGCGCCGACCCGTCCCACGAGAAGCACTGCGGCGATACCTGCGCATCCGCCGGAGAGCGCGTAGGCGGTGATCTTCACGCGATCCGTCCGGACACCCGTCGCTCTGGACGCCCGCACCGATCCGCCGATGGCGAGCAGGTGCACGCCCAGCGCCGTGCGGAAGAGGAGCACGTGAGCCAGCACCGCCAGCACCGCGGCCAGCACGACCGCCCAGGTGATGATCCCGAAGCCGTCGACCGTGATGGTCAGCAGGAAGCTGTCGATCACCTGGGTGGGTTTGCCGTCAGAGACGATCAAGGCCACGCCCGTGGCAGCGGAGAGCATGCCCAGCGTCACGATGAAGTCGGTGATGCCGCCCTTGGCGATGAGCAGACCGTTGATGGCTCCCACGGCCAGGCCGGTCCCCAGTGCGATCAGGATGGCCACGCCGATCGGCGCTCCCGCACCGAAGGCCTCGCCCAGGGCGATGGCGGACAGCGTCATGGTGGAGGCGACCGCCAGGTCGATGCCGGCGGTGGCGACCACGAAGGTCTGCCCGATCACCAGCACGACCAGGATCGATGCTGCCTGGAGCATCGCGGCCAGGTTGCCGCTGGCCAGGAAGCCCGGGTCGGCGATGCCGAAGCTCACGAGCAGGACGACGAGCGCCAGTGGCGCCGCCAGCTCGGGCCAGGAGATCTGCCCGGCCCGGCCCCGCCACCCCCGAGGGCGTGAGGGGCCGTGGCGCACCTGGTGCTCTCGAGGCGACATGGTCCGGCCTGTCCGGGTGCTGGGTAGCTCGGGCGAGACCGTCGTGGCTCATTCGAGCGGATTCTCGAAGGTCTCGAACGGTGCCGGGAACTTCGACAGGGCCTGGTCGGCGTTGTCCGCGATGACCACGGCCGTCGGCGACACGACCTTGTCCGGCAGCTCCTCGTCGGCTGCGGCCTTCGCGCACGCCTGGACACCGAGCTGGCCGATGGCGTACGGGTACTGGGCCACGGTGGCGTGGAGGCCGCCGTCCTTGACCGACTGCAGCGCGTCCTTGTTGCCGTCGACGCTGATCACCTTCACGCTGTCGGTCTTGCCGGCGTTCTTCACCGCCTGGACGATCCCGAGGCCCATGTCGTCGTTGGCCGCGAAGAAGCCCTTGAGATCGTCGTTCTTCTGCATGATCGTCGTGGCCGCGGTGAGTGCCTTCTGGCGCTCCCAGTCGGCCGACGTCGTCTGGATGATGTCCAGCTTGCCTTCGACGGCCGCCTTGAACCCGTCCAGTCGCGCGCCACTCGTGACGTCACCGGAGATGCCGCCGATGAGGGCGACCTTGCCGGACTTCACCGCGTCGACCATCGTGTCGCCGGCCTTGCCGCCGGCTTCGGCGTTGTCGGTGCCGATGTAGGTCTCGACGTCGAGGTCGGCCTTCTCGGCCGCGGCCTCGTCGATCGGCGAGTCGATGTTGACGATCGGGATGTCCTTGGCGCCGAGACGCGCGAGCCCCTGCACCAGGTTGGTGCCGGAGATCGGGTTGACGATGAAGCAGCCGAAGTCCTGCTGTGCCAGAGCCGTGAGCTTGTCAGCCTGGCCCGTGGTGTCGTTGATGTTCTGCGCGGCCTGGACGGTCACTTTCACCGAGTCCGTCTTGGCCTGCTCGTTGATGCCCTCCTCCATGGCCTGGAAGAAGGGGTTGTCCAGGCCCTTGATGACGGCCGCGACCTCGCTGTTGCCAGAACCGCTGCCGCTGTCGCTCCCCCCATCCGAAGAGCCGCAACCGCTGAGAACTAGGGTGCCTCCGACGACGGCGATGCCGAGAAGGCGCAGGGGGTGACGCATGAGGGGTCTCCTTGAGTGCTATGCATTATGTCTGCCACCAGACATTAACCGACCCATTACTGTTCGTCAATAGACATATCTGGTTAACTGTTCTTGCCATCCGCCGGCGTCGGCAGCGCAGGCAGTAGGGAGACCCCCTCGTATGAGCTCCAAGACCGTTCCAGCCTCGCTGGACGAGCCCGGCCTCAGAGATGCCCTGAAGCTGTTCGTGGACGGGGCGGAGCTCACGCGTGCCGACGTTGCGGAGAAGACGGGCTGGGCCAGGACCACCGTCACCGCGCGCACGGAGCGGTTGCTCGACGACGGGCTTCTCGAGGCCTTCGAGGAACGCGTCAACGGACGCGGCCGCCCCGCCACCCTGTACCGATTGGCCAGCGGCGCCGGCGTCCTGCTGGTGGCTGATGTCGGGGCCACCGGCATGCGCGTGGCGCGCTGCGACCTGGCGGGAAACATCGAGGCGACCACCCGGCGTGCCGGGCGCATCGAGGACGGTCCCTACCGCGTCCTGGACGAGGTGCAGCAGGGGTGGAAGGAGCTGCTGGGAGATGCGAAGGGCGTTCGACCCTGGGGCGTCGCCGTTGGCCTGCCCGGGCCGATCGAGCACCCACGAGGGCGGGTCGTCGACCCGCCGATCATGACCGGCTGGGACGGCTTCGAGGTCACCAGGACGATCGGCAGCTGGTACAACACCGTCGCCCACGTCGAGAACGACGCGAACGCCCTCGCCGTCGGAGAGATGGCGGCCGCCGCCGAGAGGGGGGTGCACATCTCGGACCTGCTCGTCGTCAAGGTGGGCACCGGCGTCGGCGCCGGAATCATCAGCGGCGGCCGAGTGCTCCGTGGTGCCGTCGGTGCTGCCGGCGACATCGGCCACACCGAGCTGGACAGTGATGGAAGCCGTGCCGACCGGCCGCTCTGCCGGTGCGGTAAGACCGGATGTGTCGAGGCCTATGCCGGGGGCTGGGCGCTCGTCCGGGAGGCGGCCGCCAAGGGCCTCGACGTCACGGACGTCCAGTCGTTCATCAAGCTCCTCTCGGCGGGTGACCCCGTCGCACGGGCACTGACCGCAGATGCCGGCCGCGTGATCGGGAGTGCCATCGCCACGGCGGTGTCGCTGCTCAACCCCCAGGAGGTGCTCCTCGGCGGATCGCTCGGCCTCACCGGCGAGCACCTCATCGCCGGTGTCAGAGAACGTGTCTATGCCCGCTCGCTGCCGCTGGCGACCCACTCACTGACCATCGACACGATCCGCCTCGGCCATGATGCCGGGGTTCGCGGCCTGGCCCACGAGCTCAGCCGAAAGGTCCTGCTCGGCGTACCCGCCGCTTGAGCGTCAGGCGAGGGCGTCGGCGAGGTCCTCGACGATCCGCCGTGACACCTGGTCGCCCTCCAGCGGCCGGTCGAGCAGGATGCCGTTGAACGCGACGTCCACGAGGGTCGCGAGCCGCTCGGCCTGATCGCCGGCGCCCGAGCGCTCGAGGTGGGTGACGATCTCGGCCAGCCACACGTCGTTCGTCTCACGGACCGAAGTGGCGTAGGGCTCATGACCGAAGAGGCCGAGGGCGGCCGCCTCGACGTACAGGCGCTGGCAGCGCAGCAGCTCCGGCACCTCCCAGGCCTCCCACAGGTCGATCACCGCCTGACGCACGGTCGGCGACGGGGCCAGCTCGCGGATCCGCTCCACCGATCGGTCGCACGAGCTCGCCAGGATCGCCGCGATGAGGGCGTCTTTTCGAGCCGAAGTGGTAGATCAGCATCCGGTCGCTGGTGCCCAGCTCGGCGGCCAGGGGTCGCAGGCTCAAGCCGATCAGCCCGTTCTCGAGGGCGTAGTCGGTGGCCTGCTCGGCCAGCTCGTCGCGTTTGCTCATTGCAATAAATGTAGCATGTGCTACGTTGTATATGTAGCACCTGCTACAGACGTCAAGGAAGTGACCATCATGTCCGTCGCCGCCGGCCTCCTCCTCGTGGCCATCACCATCGAAGTTGTCGCCACCGCCCTGCTGCCCAAGACCGAGGGCTTCACCCATCCGGCGTGGAGCGCCGTGGTCGTCGCGGGCTACGTCCTCGCCATCTGGCTGTTGACGCTGGTCGTCCGGGACATCCCGGTCTCCGTCGCCTATGCCGTGTGGTCCGGCCTCGGCACTGCGGCCATCACCGTCGTCGGTGTGCTCCTGCTCGATGAGGGCCTCGACCTTTTCAAGGTCGCCGGGATCTCACTCGTCGTCGCCGGCGTGGTGCTGCTCAACGTCCACGTCGCCGCCTGAGCCTGCACCATGAAAGACCCCCGTCGCGGTGCGACGGGGGTCTTCTTCGTGTGTGGCCTACTCCTTGCCGGCCTCGACTGCTGGCGGGATCTCGGCCTCGGGAAGCTCGAGGTCGGCCTTGGCCGTGCCGGTGAACGTGAACACGGCCTCGGGACCTTCGCCCTCGACGTCGACGAGCACGATCTGGCCGGCCCGAAGCTCACCGAAGAGCATCTTCTCGGCCATGGCGTCCTCGATCTCGCGCTGCACGGTACGGCGCAGCGGACGAGCGCCCAGCACAGGGTCGAAGCCTCGCGTGGCCAGCAGATGCTTGGCAGCGCTCGTGAGCTCCAGGCCCATGTCCTTGTCCTTGAGGCGGATCTCGAGACCCTCGATCATCATGTCGACCAGCTGGATGATCTCGTCCTGGGTGAGCGGCGGGAACACCACGATCTCGTCGACGCGGTTGAGGAACTCGGGCCGGAAGTGCTGCTTGAGCTCTTCGGAGACCTTGGCCTTCATCTTGTCGTAGGACCCGGCGACGTCGTCGGACCGGCTGAAGCCCAGGTTGACGCCCTTGGAGATGTCCCGGGTGCCCAGGTTGGTGGTCATGATGATGACGGTGTTCTTGAAGTCGATGACGCGGCCCTGGGCGTCGGTCAGGCGACCTTCCTCCAGGATCTGCAGCAGCGAGTTGAAGATGTCCGGGTGGGCCTTCTCGATCTCGTCGAAGAGCACCACGCTGAACGGCTTGCGGCGCACCTTCTCGGTGAGCTGGCCGCCCTCCTCGTAGCCGACGTAGCCGGGAGGAGAGCCGAACAGCCGCGAGACGGTGTGCTTCTCGCTGTACTCGCTCATGTCGAGCTGGATGAGGGCGTCGTCGTCGCCGAACAGGAAGTTGGCGAGCGCCTTGGACAGCCACGTCTTGCCGACGCCCGAGGGCCCGGCGAAGATGAACGACCCGCCGGGACGGCGAGGATCCTTCAGGCCGGCACGCGTGCGCCGGATGGCCCGGGACAGGGCCTTGATGGCCTCGTCCTGGCCGATGACGCGCTTGTGCAGCTCGGCCTCCATGTTGAGCAGGCGACCGGACTCCTCTTCGGAGAGCTTCACGATCGGGATGCCGGTCGCGAGAGCCAGCACCTCGGCGATGAGCTCTTCGTCGACGACCGCGACGACGTCCATGTCGCCGGCCTTCCACTGCTTCTCACGCTCGACCTTGGCGGTGATGAGCTTCTTCTCCTCGTCGCGCAGCGAGGCGGCGGCCTCGAAGTCCTGCGCGTCGATGGCACCCTCCTTGCGGCGGCGCACGTCGGCGATCTTCTCGTCGAACTCGCGCAGGTCCGGCGGAGCGGTCATGCGACGGATGCGGAGACGCGAGCCGGCCTCGTCGACGAGGTCGATGGCCTTGTCGGGGAGGAACCGGTCGGAGATGTAGCGGGCGGCGAGGGTGGCGGCGGCCACGAGCGCCTCGTCGGTGATGGTGACGCGGTGGTGCGCCTCGTAGCGGTCGCGCAGGCCCTTGAGCATCTCGATCGTGTGGGCGACGGACGGCTCGGCGACCTGGATGGGCTGGAACCGGCGCTCGAGCGCGGCGTCCTTCTCGAAGTGCTTGCGGTACTCGTCGAGCGTGGTGGCACCGATGGTCTGCAGCTCGCCGCGGGCCAGCATCGGCTTGAGGATGCTGGCGGCGTCGATGGCGCCTTCGGCGGCGCCGGCTCCGACGAGCGTGTGGATCTCGTCGATGAACAGGACGATGTCGCCGCGGGTGCGGATCTCCTTGAGCACCTTCTTGAGGCGCTCCTCGAAGTCGCCGCGGTAGCGGGAACCGGCGACCAGGGCGCCGAGGTCGAGCGTGTAGATCTGCTTGTCCTTGAGCGTCTCGGGGACGTCGCCACGGACGATGTCCTGGGCGAGACCCTCGACGACGGTGGTCTTGCCGACGCCGGGCTCACCGATGAGGACCGGGTTGTTCTTGGTGCGGCGGCTCAGGACCTGCATGACGCGCTCGATCTCGTTCTCGCGTCCGATGACGGGGTCGAGCTTGCCCTCGCGGGCGGCCTGGGTGAGGTTGCGACCGAACTGGTCGAGCACGGCGGAGGTGCTGGGGGCGTTCTCGCTGGGCGCTCCGGCGGCCTCGGCCTCCTTGCCCTGGAAGCCGCTGACGAGCTGGATGACCTGCTGGCGGACGCGGTTGAGGTCGGCGCCGAGCTTGACGAGGACCTGGGCGGCAACGCCCTCGCCCTCGCGGATGAGGCCGAGGAGGATGTGCTCGGTGCCGATGTAGTTGTGGCCGAGCTGCAGTGCCTCACGGAGGCTCAGCTCGAGCACCTTCTTGGCGCGCGGGGTGAACGGAATGTGACCGCTGGGAGCCTGCTGGCCCTGGCCGATGATGTCCTCGACCTGGCCGCGGACGGCTTCGAGGGAGATGTCGAGGCTCTCGAGAGCCTTGGCCGCGACGCCCTCACCCTCGTGGATCAGACCCAGGAGGATGTGCTCGGTGCCGATGTAGTTGTGGCTGAGCATGCGCGCTTCTTCTTGCGCGAGCACGACGACGCGACGAGCGCGATCGGTGAACCGTTCGAACATTCGTCCCCCTCGGACTTGTTCTCTGTGGTCTTTCAGTCTAGATGCGTCTGGAAAACCGCGCCGCGGTTGTCCGTATACCCGAACAACTACGGGCGGCGACGACGTGTTCCTGCCGTTCGCTGTGGGCAGAACGACTATTCGCGCCGAGACAGCGGGAAAAGGATGGAGTCGCGGATGCCGATGCCGAGCAGGAGCATCACCAGGCGGTCGACGCCGAGGCCCATCCCGCCGGCGGGAGGCATGCCGAACTCCAGTGCGCGGAGGAAGTCCTCGTCGACGTCCATGGCCTCCGGGTCGCCGGCCGCGGCCAGGCGGGCCTGCTCTTCCAGGCGCTCGCGCTGGATGACCGGGTCGTTCAGCTCGGAGTACGCGACGGCCAGCTCGACGCCGTTGATGACGACGTCCCAGGCCTCCACCAGGCCGGCCGTGGTGCGGTGCTGCTTGGCCAGCGGGCGGACGGCCTCCGGGTAGTCGCAGACGAACGTCGGCTGGATGAGGGTGTGCTCGACGAGCTTCTCGAACAGCTCGAGGACGATGTCGCCGGTGCCCCACTCCGGCCGCAGGGCGACCTCGTGCGCATCCGCGATCGCGCCGAGATCCTGCACCGGGGTGTCGAGGTCGAGCGTCTGGCCGACCGCCTCGGAGACCAGCTCGTGGAGCGTCGCCCGGCGCCACGGCTGCTCGAGGTCGATCTCGGTGCCGTCGCGGGCCGGCACGACGGTGCGTCCGACGGCACGGGCGGCGTCGACGACGAGGTCGCGGGTGAGCTCGGCCATCGTGTCGTACGACCCGTAGGCCTCGTACGCCTCCAGCATCATGAACTCGGGGTTGTGGGTGTTGTCGACGCCCTCGTTGCGGAACGTCTTGCCGATCTCGTAGACGCGATCGACACCGCCGACGAGCGCACGCTTGAGGTGCAGCTCGATGGCGATGCGCAGCAGGGCGCCCTCGTCGAACGCGTTGACGTGGGTGCTGAACGGCCTGGCCGCGGCGCCGCCGTTGGTGTGCTGCAGCACCGGCGTCTCGACCTCGATGTACTCGCGAGCGTCGAGGGTGGCGCGCAGCGACTGCAGCACCCTGGCCTTGACCCGCACGTTCTCGCGCGCCTCGGGTCGCACGATGAGGTCGACGTAGCGCATCCGACTGCGGGCCTCGTCCGACAGTGGCTTGTGCTCCACCGGCAGCGGCCGCACGGTCTTGGCCGCAAGGCTCCACTCGGTGGCCATCACCGACAGCTCACCGCGCCGGCTGGTGATGACCTCGCCCGTGACGGCGAGGTGGTCGCCGATGTCGACGACGTGCTTGAAGGCGGCCAGCCGGTCCTCGCCGATCGCGTCGAGCGAGAGCATCGCCTGCAGCTCGGTGCCGTCGCCCTCGCGCAGGCGGACGAAGCAGAGCTTGCCGGTGTTGCGCAGGTGGATCACCCGCCCGGTGACCGAGACGGTCTCGCCGGTCTGCACGTCAGGCCCGAGCGCCTCGGCATCGTGCGTGCCGACGACCTGCTTGAGCGTGTGGGTGCGCGGAACCGTGACCGGGTAGGGGTCCTCACCGCGCTCGACGAGTTCCTCACGCTTCTCGCGACGCACCCGCATCTGCTCAGGCAGGTCATCGCTGTCGTCGGTGGCGTCGCTCACGAGGAGCAAGCCTAGTGGGACCGCCGTATCGCCGAGGTCCCGGCAGCAGCGGAGAAGGGTGCAGGCCGAAACGCGATTCGCGGGAGGCACCGCGTCGGTCGTACAGTCAGGACGGCCCTCCACTCACGCGAAGGAGACCCTCTGTGGCAGACGTCGCCCCGCTCCCCGAACGAGCCCGGCTGTTCCATGTGGGCATCCCGAAGTCGGGCACCACGTCGCTGCAGATGGCCGCCGCCGCGGGCCGCGAGGAGCTCCGCGATCACGGCGTCCTGTACCCGGGACGGAAGTTCAACCATCGCCTTGCGGTGCTCGGTTTCATGGGTCGACGCTGGGGGTGGACGAACGAGGCTGTTCCATCCACCGACCACTGGGCCGATCTCATGGCGGAGATCGAGGGTGACCACCAGCGCCGAGTGCTGTTCGGCCATGAGTTCGCCTCCGAGGCGAAGCCTGAGATGGCCGCCCGGTTCGTGGAGAGCATCGGCGAGCGTTGCCATGTCATCATCACCCTGCGCAGCCCCGGCGAGATCTTGCCGTCGGCGTGGCAGCAGTACGTGAAGGCCGGCGTCCCGATCCCGTTCGACGAGTGGCTCGAGGCGGTCATCGCCGACCCACCCAACCGCAAGGTCACCAAGGGGTTCCACGACCGCAACGACCAGGCCGGCGTCGTGAAGCGGTGGGCAGACGCGGCAGGGCCCGACCGCGTGACCGTCGTCGTGCTGGACAGGCAGCACCCGGAGCTGCTGTTCGGAGCCTTCGAACAGCTGCTGGACCTGCCGTCCGGCATCCTCGCCCAGCAGGAGCTCGGCGGGTTCGCGTCCAACCGAGGCCTCACCGTGCCCGAGGTCGAGCTCTTCCGCGCGGTCAACGCCATCATCCGGCCCCACGACGTCGAGTGGGACGACTTCGAGCGGATCGTTCGCAACGGCGCGATGCGCAGGATCATGGAGAACCGCGAGTCGGGCGAGGCCAAGCCGCAGCTGCCACCGTGGGCCGTCAAGCGTGCAGCCGAGCTCGGCGCAGGGTACGCGGAGGCGATCGCCGCCACCGGCGTGCAGGTCATCGGCGATCTGCAGAAGCTCGCGGAGCTGGTGCCGGCCCGCGAGCACGAGGATCCACCACCGACGGTGATCCCGGTCGACCTGGCCGCCGAGGCCATGGCCGGCATGCTGTCCGCGGCCACAGCCCGAGGCGCGCTCTTCCTGGAGAAGGACAACAGGGAGATCCAGTCGAACAAGCAGAAGCAGATGTCCCGCATCAAGCGGGAGGTGAACCAGTTCACCACCGGCGAGCTGTTGCGGTTCGCGCTCTGGTTCGTCGGCGACCGCTTCCGCCGTGCCCTCAAACGACTCAAGCCGGGCCGCTGAGCACAGCCGTCAGTCGTGGTTCTTCTCGTGGACGAGCCGTAGGCCCGTCAGCGTGAGGAACGGGTCGCGCGCCGTGATCGTCACGCACTGGTCGACGACGGCCTCGGGGTAGGTGCCGGTGACGACGACGGAGACATGGTCGGGATCAGCGCCCATCGCGTCGATCATGCGGTGGACGATGCCGTCGACCTGTCCGGCGAACCCGTAGATGACACCGGATTGAAGCGCTTCGACGGTGTTCTTGCCGACCACCCCACGCGGCAGCGCGAGCTCGACGTCGCGCAGCTGGGCGCCGCGCCGGGCCAGCGCCTCCAGGGACACCTCGACGCCGGGTGCGATCGCTCCGCCGAGGTAGGCGCCGTCCGCGTCGACGACGTCGAAGATCGTGGCGGTGCCGTTCATGTCGACGACGATCGCCGGTCCGCCGTACATCTCGGCCACGGCCAGCGCGTTGACGATGCGGTCGGCGCCGACCTCCTTCGGGTTGTCGGTGTTGATCGGCACACCCGTCTTGACGCCCGGCCCGACGATCGAGACGGGTGCCTTCGCGTAGTAGCGGTCGATCATCTCGCGGATCTCGACCTGGATCGACGGCACCGTGCAGCACACGCTCACCGCCGTCACCTCGGCGAGCGTCGTTCGCGTGACGAGTCCCTGCAGCACGAGGTACCACTCGTCGGACGTGCGCCGGACGTCGGAGGCGACGGTCCAGTGCGCCGTCAGCTCCTCGTCCTTGAAGATGCCCAGCGTCGTGTGACTGTTGCTGATGTCGAGCGCCAGGAGGGACATGCGCTCAGTTCCGTACGATCGGGTTCTGGGCCGTGCTCGATGATGCGCCTCTGCGCACGGTGTCGCCGCGCGTCAGACCCGAACCCGGCAGCGCCTCGGCCGGGTCGGTGCCCGTGCCGATGATGTGGTTCTCGGAGTCGACGAACACGACATTCGGCTCGAGCTCTCGTGCCTCGGCGTCCTCCATCTGCCCGTAGGCGATGAGGATCACGAGGTCACCCGGATGCACGAGGCGAGCGGCGGCGCCGTTGATGCCGATGACGCCGGAGCCGCGCTCGCCGGCGATCGTGTACGTCTCCAGACGCGCGCCGTTGTCGATGTCGACGATGTGGACGAGCTCGCCGGGCAGCAGGTTCGCCGCGTCGAGAAGGTCCTCGTCGACGGTGACCGAGCCGACGTAGTGCAGGTCGGCCTGCGTCACCGTGGCTCGGTGGATCTTCGACTTCATCATCGTGCGCATCATGCTGATTCACTCCCCAGGGTGAGACCGACGTTGTCGATCAGGCGCGGCTTGCCGACCCGGGCCGCGATGAGCAACCGGGCGTCCTGACCTGGGACCGGCTCGCCCAGGTCGGGGTCGGTCAGGGCCAGGTAGTCGAGGTCGAGCCCGATGTCGTCGACGACGCTGCGGGCTGCGGCGAGGACGGCGTCCGGGCCGTCGTTCGCGGCAGCGGCTCCCGCTCGAAGTGCGCGGTGGAGAGTCGGTGCCTGCTCACGCTCGTCCGGCGAGAGGTAGGCGTTGCGCGAGCTCAACGCGAGACCGTCGGCCTCACGCACCGTGGGGCAGCCCTGCACGTCGACGCCGAGGGCGAGTGCCTGCGCCATCTGGCGGATGAGCACGAGCTGCTGATAGTCCTTCTCGCCGAACACGCCGACGTCGGGCCGGACCAGGCCGAAGAGCTTGGCGACGACGGTGAGCACGCCGCGGAAGTGGGTGGGTCGGATGGCGCCCTCGAGCACCGAGCCGAGCGGCCCGGGATCGACCATCACGGTGGCGTCCAGACCTGTCGGGTACATCGTGTCCACAGTGGGCGCGAACACGACGTCGACACCTGCTTCGGCGCAACGCTCGAGGTCGGCGTCGAACGTGCGCGGGTACTCCTCGAAGTCCTCGCCCGGCGCGAACTGGGTGGGATTGACGAAGATCGACGCGACGAGGGTCTCGCCGAGCGGGCGCCCGTGCTTGAGCAGCTGGACGTGGCCGTCGTGCAGCGCACCCATCGTGGGGACGAGCACCACCGGCCCGTCGCCGCGAGCAGCGTCCAGCTCCTCGCGTGTGCGCGCGATGACCAGGTCAGTGGTCATGAGATGCCGACCGCCATGTCGGCCATGGCGTCCCACTCGGCCTCGGTCAGTGCCTGCCGGATGTTGCGAGCAGCGACGGGCTCGAGGCGACCGTCGGTCTCCGCGCGAGCGGCGGTGGCGCGCGCCAAGGTGTTGTAGGCATCGCGCGTGGCGGCGGGCGTACGTGCTTCGGCGAGCGCGTCGACGTGTGCGCGGATGGTGGTGACGTCGCCACGCACCACGGGGCCGGTGAGTGCCGCGTCGCCGTAGTCGAGGGCGTTGGAGAGGGCGGCGCCGAGGAGCGGACGCAGCACCGCGGCAGGGTCGGTGGCGCCGGCCTGGCGGAGCAGGTCCATCGACTGCGCCACGATCGTGACGAGGTGGTTGGCGCCGTGCGCCAGAGCCGCGTGATAGAGCGTGCGGTCGGCCTCGTCGATCCACATCGGCGTGCCGCCCAGATCGGCGACCAGCTCCTCGGCGAGGGCGTGCTCGGCGGGCGCGGCCGTGAGACCGAAGACGCAGGTGCGGTCGAGGTCGACGTCGGTGCCGGTGAAGGTCATCGCCGGGTGGAAGGCGATCGTGCGGGCGCCCACGCGGGCGAGTGCGGCGAGGGCGTCAGTGCCGTGGCGGCCGCTGGTGTGCAGCACGACCTGGCCGGGACGCACGACTGAGGCAAGCTCCTCGGCGACGCGGATGAGCGCGTCGTCGGGCACGGCGAGCACGAGCACGTCGGCGCGTGCCGCGATGTCGGCCGGAGCGAGCACGTCGACGTCAGGGAGCAGCGACTGGATGCGCAGCTGGGAGGCCGGCGAGCGACCGCTCACGCCCACGACGGGGTGACCGGCAGCAAGGAACTTGGCAGCGAGCACGGAGCCGACTCGGCCTGCTCCGATGACGCCAACAGATGGACGCATCATGCGTAGGTGCCTTTCGTTCCAGTCCCGCGAGGGGTACCAGACAATTGGACGCCTCCATTCTACGTCCGTCGGCGGATGCGCCACCAGCCGTGGAGACGTGGAACACGTCACACCTCACGCCTGCGTAGGGTGACCGGCATGCCGAAACGGTGGCGCGAGGCCTGGAACGACGCGCTGTATGGCCCCAAGGGCTTCTTCATCACCTCGCGACCCACCGACCACTTCCGTACGTCCGTGACCTCGTCGGACGTGTTCGCCGAGGTGGTCGGGCGACTGGTGCGCGAGGCGGGCCTCGACGCCGTGGTCGACCTCGGCGCCGGTGGTGGCGAGCTGCTTTCCCGGCTGCACGCCATCGACCCGGCGCTGCGACTCACCGGTGTCGACCTCGCGGCACGCCCCGACCTCCCCAGCGACATCGCCTGGACCGACGAGCTCCCGGCGACGATCGACGGCCTGCTCATCGCGCACGAGTGGATGGACAACATCCCCTGCGACGTGGTCGAGCTCGACGACGACGGCGTGGTGCGCCTCGTCGAGGTGGAGCCGGAGACCGGGGCGGAGCAGCTCGGCGATCCGGTCGAGTCCGCATGGCTCGATCGATGGTGGCCACTCACCGAGCCGGGCACCCGGGCCGAGATCGGCGAGCCTCGTGACGACGCCTGGGCCGACGCCGTCGGTCGCGTGCACGGCATCGCACTGGCCGTCGACTACGGTCACGACACCGAAACCCGGCCTCCGTTCGGGAGCGTCGCGTCGTTCGCGCACGGACAGGAGGTCGACGTCGTTCCCGACGGCAGCCGCGACGTGACGGCTCATGTCGCTGTCGACGCGGTCGCTGCGCGGGTCGGCGCGTCGCTCGAGCGTCAGCGCGATGCGCTCGGACGGCTCGGCGTCGAGGGCAAGCGACCGCCCCTCGACCTGGCGACGACGGACCCGCAGGGGTACGTGCAAGCCCTGGCGCGTGCATCCGAGTCCGCCGAGCTGCGAGCCCGCGGTGGCTGGGGCGACTTCTGGTGGCTGACAACCGACACACGCACGACAGACGGCATGGAACACTGACGCGCATGGGCCAATCGCGCGAGGTGACCGCCAGCCTCGGGACCGGGTTCGCCACGACCGACATGGTGCTCAACATCGGGCCCCAGCACCCGGCCACCCATGGCGTCCTGCGCCTCCGACTCACCCTCGACGGCGAACGCGTCGTGCACTGCGAGCCGATCATCGGCTACATGCACCGCGGCGTCGAAAAGCTCTTCGAGGTGCGCGACTACCGGCAGATCATCGTGCTCGCGAACAGGCACGACTGGCTCAGCGCGTTCAGCTCCGAGCTGGGTGTCGCGATGGCCGTCGAGGACATGCTCGGCATGGAAGTGCCCGAGCGTGCGACCTGGATCCGCACCCTGCTCGCCGAGCTCAACCGCGTGCTCAACCACCTGATGTTCCTCGGGTCCTACCCGCTCGAGCTCGGTGCGATCACGCCGATCTTCTACGCCTTCCGCGAGCGGGAGACGCTGCAGGAAATCATGGAGGAGGTCTCCGGCGGACGCATGCACTACATGTTCAACCGCGTCGGCGGCCTCAAGGAGGACCTCCCAGCCGGCTGGATCGGCAGGGCGTCAGACGCGGTGGCCGCCGTCCGCCGGCGGTTGACGGAGATCGAGGACCTCGTGCTCGGCAACGAGATCTTCGCGGCGCGCACGAAGGACGTCGGCGTCCTCACCCCCGAGCTCGTGCACGCGTACGGCGTCTCGGGGCCGATCGCCCGGGCGTCCGGCGTCGACGTCGACCTGCGACGCGACGAGCCGTACCTCGCCTACGGCGAGCTCACTGACACGCTGCGCGTCCCGATCCGCACCGAGGGCGACTGCTACGCCCGCTTCTCGGTGCTGCTCGACCAGGCCAAGGTGTCGCTCGACCTCGCCGACGCCTGCCTCGACCGCATCGGCCACCTCGCACCGGGCCCGGTGAACGTGCGGCTGCCCAAGATCGTCAAGGCGCCGGAGGGCTCCACGTACGTCTGGACGGAGAACCCGCTCGGCCTCAACGGCTACTACCTCGTCTCGCGCGGCGAGAAGACCCCGTGGCGGCTCAAGCTCCGCACGGCGTCGTTCAACAATGTGGCGGTGCTGCCCGAGATCGTCGGCGGCTGCGTGGTGGCGGACCTCGTGGCGGTGCTGGGCTCGATGTTCTTCGTCGTCGGCGACATCGACAAATAGCCCTACTACACTGTCCGCGTCCCCGACGAGGAGCCCGATGCGCGTGACCACGACCGTCACCACGACCGCTGCCTTCGTGAGTGACGATCTCCGCATCCGAGCGCACGTCACTCCCGACGATCCGTGCTGGGTCATGGGCGAGCAGACGTGGACGTGGGAAGAGGCCTGGCACGACGTCCGGCGCATGGCCGGTGCCCTCGTGACGTCAGGCGTGCGACGTGGCGACCGCATCGGATTCCTCCACCACAACCACCCCGCCGTCCTCACGGCGATGCATGCCGCGAGCCTGATCGGCGCCGCCGACGTCGTCCTCGACCCTCGCCTCACGTCGACCGAGCTCACCCGCATACTCGCGGACGCCGACGTGCGGATGCTGTTCGTCCGCCATGACCTCATGCCGTCGGTCGAGGCCCTCGGTGACGACGCTCCCGCCTGCATCGTGGTCGGTGGACCGGCGGACGAGCTGGACGGCCTGATCTCCTCCGGCACGGCTCTCGACCAGCAGCCGGACGTGACGCCGGACGATCCCTGTCTCGTGATCTACAGCTCCGGCACCACGGGCCGCCCCAAGGGCATCGTGCTCACCCAGCACAACATGCTGGTCCACACCCGGAACGCCTTCACCGAGCTCGACTGCGGGCCGGGCGATCGGCTGCTGTTGTCCAACGTGATGTTCCACTCGTGCGCACTCTTCGCGACCGCTTCCGGGGCGGCGGGGATCGTCCTGCCGGACCTCATGCCGGACTCGCTGCTCAATGCGTTGGACGCGGGCCTCACCCATGCCTTCCTGACTCCGGGAGCGATCGGGCGGCTGGAAGCGGCTGGCCTCCTCGGTCGATTCAGCCGTCTGGAGCTCGCCGCCTACGGCTCCGCCCCGATGCCACCGAAACGCGTCCGAGCGGCGATGGCGGCATGGCCGCAAACCCACTTCGTGCACCTGTACGGCATGACCGAGTGCGTCGCGGTGCTGACCGCCCTCGGCGACGCGGAGCACCGGGATCCCACTCACTCCGGTCGGCGGTACTCGTGCGGGCGCCCGGTCGCAGGTGTCGAGGTCCGCGTGGTCGACCCGGTCTCAGGCACCGACGTCACCGCCGGCGACTCAGGCGAGCTGTGGTTCCGTACCGAGCAGACCATGGCGGGCTACCTCGGGAACCCTGCGGCGACGGCCGAGGTGATCGACGCGAACGACTGGATCCGCACCGGCGACATCGGCCACATCGACGACGGTGGATACGTGTACATCGAGGACCGGCTGAAGGACCTCATCCTCGTCAACGGCTGGAGCGTGTCCCCGGCCGAGGTGGAGAGCGTCCTGGCCGACCATCCGGCGATCCTCGAGGCTGCCGTGATCGGGATCCCGGACGAGCGGCTGGGCGAGGAGGTCAAGGCGTTGGTGGTGACCCGTCCCGACCACGGCATCGGCACGGACGAGCTCGCGGAGTTCTGCAAGGGCCGGCTGGCCGAGCACAAGGTGCCGACGTCGATCGATGTCGTCGCCGGCCTTCCGCACAACACCCTGGGCAAGGTCCTCAAGCGCTCGTTGCGCGAGCCGTACTGGGCCGCGACCGGGCGCCGGATCTGACGCCCGCCATGAACACCTCCTGGATCCGGTCCGCTGTCCGACGCCTCCCGCCGATCGCTCGCCGAGACGAGGCACTCGCCGACCTGCGACGCGAGCTGGACGAGCTCCGGGCCACGAACGCCGCGCTGAAGAAGGACCGCCCAGCCCACGCAGAGCGAACGCGTGACGCGTTCGCGCGGATCCCGTCGTTCCAGGCGCGCGTCCACCTGGAGCGACGTCTGCGAAAGCTCGGCCAGGAGATCGGCGCACCGTCCACGAGCGTCATCCGCCACGGCAAGTTCCACGTGTACGACCTGGTGCGGTCGCACGGCATCCAGACACCGGCCGAGCTCGGTCGGTGGGACGACCCGCGAGACATCCCATGGGTCGAGCTCCCCGACCTGGTGGTGGTGAAGAGCGCCTACGGGACCAATGCCCAGGGCGCGTGGCCGTTGCGTCGCTCGGACGACGGGTGGTGCGCTGTCGGTGGCACGGAGTCGATCACGGCGGACGACCTCACGTCGTGGCTGACGGCGCTGGTCGAGCAAGGCACCATCCGGGCACCGTTCGTGGCCGAGGAGTTTCTCGACGAGGACGGCACCGGGCGCCTGCCGACCGACGTGAAGATCTACGCGTTCTACGGCGAGGTGCCGATGGTCGTGCTGCGCCGACCGGGCCGTCTCGGTGAGGAATGGGCCAAGACCTTGTACCGGGCCGTCGACGAGCACGGCGTGGACACGGTCGGGCTCGAGACCGCCAGCACGATCGACCCGACCTTGCCCGTCCCGGCGCGGTTCGCGGAGGCCGTCGACCTCGCGAAGCAACTGTCCGTGGTCCTGCGCACACCGTTCTCCCGCCTCGACTTCTACTGCCTGCCGGACCGCGTCGTCTTCGGTGAGATCACGCCACGACCGGGCGGTTCCGCCTGGCACGGCCCGGTCGTCGACCGCATGCTCGGTGAGGCCTGGGACCGTGCCCAGGCACGGCTGGCCCGTGATCTCTCCGACGGGATGACGCCTGAACCGGAGTTCGGCGACCGCTAGGCGTCACGCGATGCCGTGCGCCTGCAACCACATCTCCAGCAGGCCGAGCTGCCAGAGCGCGTTCGAGCCGATCGGCGTGCGATGACGGTCAGGATCGCCGAGCATCG